>NZ_NFLF01000033.1 GCF_002160765.1 Lachnoclostridium sp. An138 | reverse complement strand
CCTGATAATTTCGACTTTTTCTTCTGCATTTAATTTACTTTTTTGCGACATAGAATTGCTCCCTTTATGATTACAGTTTATTTTTTTCACTGTCTCTCATAAAGGGAGCATATCATTTCTGATTTCCTGCTTGATGAAGCCTGTTTGGTTGGAAAATAGCATTATAATTTTATATTGGTGAAATATAAACTTTTACACATACCCTATCACCACCAAGTGCTTCAAGATCTGAAATTAATCCATAGGGATTGCTTAGTAAACTTCCTTTGTCATAAACAAAGCAGACGAGCGTTCGGCATCTATCTCCATATCGGGCAATATCGATTGCAAGTTGCTCTCCAACTTCCTTGTCCCTCAATCCATTTCTAGTCATTTTCGTTTCAATATATGTTTCATATTGGGGCAAGTAAAAATCTGTTCTTGAATTTCCACCAGCATAGCTTGGAATATAGTCTTCTGGCCGAACATCATCGATAAAGAGGCGTAATATCCCTTGAAGTAAATCTTGAACATCGTACTCATCATTAATTTCCAATGTTTGTCGATTTCCATGCCGATTTAAGATGGAACGCGCACATCTATGAAAATTAACACAAATCTTTTCAAGGATTGTATCGATACTTTCAGAAGATACTGCAGGCGGTATATCGGCAAATGCCTTTAGGATTCCAATCAATCGATCAAGTTGTTTCGCATCATTTCCATTTGCGCCCCTTGCTATATCAGAAAATTCTAATGTCTGAGGATCATCAGGAAATTGCTGACGCAATAATCTTTCACAATAAGTTAGCCACTCCGCATATCGATCACCACTTACAATAGGAATAATCTCAGTTCGAGTACAAGTTGACTTGATTTCAATGCCTTCCTCAATCAATTCTTGTATTGTTTTCATCCTTTATACCTCTCTCGAATATTTTCTCAGTATACCGTTTTCCAACATTATACTTTATTCAGGCAAAGAAGTATAGGAAAGTTTTCAAGAAATACCTTATAAGAGCCGACTAACTAATCTTTCGAAAAATTACGCTGCGACCTATAAATTCACTGTTCGAAGTCCGGGTACAGCTCCAGCTCGGCAAACTCGGCGTCGCTCATGGCCTGGAGCTTACCCAGGGCGCTGTCGGTCAGCTCCCGCAGTTCGGCTTCCTCCGGCGAAAGCTCGCCGCGCATCTCGGTCAGAGCCTCGATCAGCCCGGTGCGGCTGCCGGTGTTGTAGATACAAAGCAGGTTCGTTTCCTCAAAAGTGAAGTTTCCCATTTCAAATCTCCCTTTCCGCGCTCTTTTTTGGCGCTGTCTTTTTGTGTTCCGCCTTGGGCTGGCTTTTCAGCTGCTCCATGACGGACTTTTTCTTTTCCCGGTCCTCCCGGTGGGCGGCGGCAGCCAAATCCATGAGAGAGATCGGCTGGCCGCTGCGGGCCTGCTGTTCCAGCTGGGCCACTGTCGGCTCTTTGGGGCCGTTGTTGATGATGCCGTCGATCATGCCGTAGTCATCCTCCGCAGCCATTTCTGCGTTTTTCAGCGGATTGTCCGGCAGAAATCCGGGAACCTGCTGAAAGCCGAAGCTGTCGCAGTAATGACAGGATACCTTGCCGTCCCGCTTGATGGCAACGATGTCGCTGACACTCATGGACGGGTGGCCGTAATCGGCGGGATGTTCATTGTTGAAACGGTAAAAGAGCTGTTCGGTGGTATCGCCTTTCAGGTCAGAGGGCAGCAGCGGAGCGGTATAAACCAGCTCATAGTTATCCCGCTGCACCGTCCGCCCGATGGACTGAAGCCATTCCAGGCCCTCGTAGCGGATGTCCCGCAGCTCGTCGGTGTGCTTCACCTGATAAATGGCGAAGCAGTCCCCCTTGTGGGCGAGAAACGCCTGCTCCCGTTCCTCCTGATGGTCCATGCGGTCCTTGACCAGCTTATCAAACTCCGGGCTTTCCCCCCATTCCTCGCGGGACACGGCGAAGATGCCGTCATGGGCGTCCAGATCGGCGGTGTCAAAGGCCATAGCCGGATTTTCGCCCTCCTGGATGATATAAACGGTCAGGTCACGCTCCATCAGCTCATAGGCCCGCTCTTTGGAGAGGGGCAAAAGGTCACTGTCCAGACAGCCGCATTTCTCCAGATCGTCCTGGGTCAGCACCGGGTCCGGCATGGGATACTCGTCCAACGCCTGTTCCTGGGCATCCGGCAGCTGGGCGGCGACAGCTTCTGCGGTCTGCTGGTAGGCGGCCTCCTGCAAAGTCTCGATCATGGACAGCGGGGCATACTTGATGGACTTGCTGCCCATGCCCAGGTCCTCACAGATGTGGCCGATAGCTTCAGAACGCCCCATATTTGCTCCATCCAGCTGGCCGCCGTCCAGCTGCTTCATCGTTTCTGCATCGTAGAGGGTGTAGTCCCAGCCGGTGTCACAGGGCTGAACATGAAGATAGGCGGTATCATCCAGCACCAGCAGGGCCTCCCGGTACTCGGCGCTGAGCCGGGGACTTTCAGTATCGAAAGACAACGGAAATTCCTTATCGGAGTTCCAGTCAGTATCCACGCCCATCGCCATCGCTTCATCAGCCATCTTCACAAGGTTGGGGTCAGGTTCCGGCTCGGCCAGCTGTTCCGGTTCAGCCACCGGCACCAGCTGATCCAGGCGATCCAGCAGCTCGGCTGCTTTTGTGGCCGCTTCCCCCGGTTCACTTTCCTCGGAGAACTCCTGGAGCCAGTCCCGAACACCGCTGGCGTCTCCGCTGCGGAGTGCAGCGGTCAGCTCCCGCAGCGCATCCTCCCAATTGTCCACACGATCTCGGTATTCATAGGTATCATAGTCAAAGGAAAACTGGTCGATGTCGGCAGCCAGCTGCTCGATAGGGTCCCGCTCCGGTTCCGGGGCGGCGGTCAGGTCAATGCCTCGCTCCTTACAGATTTCCTTGTAGTTGTGCTCGATGTCGTTAATCAGCTCACAGGAAGTCTTATTGATGGTCTCCAGGCTGGCCCGCAGCTCCTTCAGCTCTTTGTCCTTGGACCAGGAAGCGATGTATCCGAAGCTGTTTTCTCCGGTCTGGATACCGAAATACTGGCAGACCGCATAGGAAATGCTCTCGGCCTCCACTTCCTCGGTGTTGCGGTTCTTGGCGGCCTGTTTCACCGCCGTCAGATCTTCCTCCACCTCCAGCCGCCACTCAAACTGATTCTCGTCCACATAGCGCCAGCCATCCTCGGAGGCGGCCTGCTCTGCCTCCGCTTCGGTGGCAAAGTCCAGGCGGAAGTCCTGCTTGGTGCCGCCCTCACTCACCATCACGATCTTCCAGGTCGGCTCCGCTTCATACTTTTTGGGGTCATGGAGTTTGCTGTGCGCGGTCTCATGGACGGCGGCGGAAATGGTCTGTACCTCACTCATGCCTTCCCGGAGGGCGATCCGCTGCTGCTCGGAGGAAAAATAGCCGTCCATGTTCTCGGCCATCGGCTCAAACCCGATGGGAACCGGGGCGGAGCGCCGCACCGCCTCCAGGAACGCCTCATAGTGCGGCACCGTCCCGGACAGGCTGGAGGCCAGCTCCGGCAGAGGCTTTCCGTCCGTCTGCGAAACATCAAACACCTTAACCGGGCGGAACATGGGGATTTCGATTTCCTTTTCCTCCATGACCGCCTTGCCATCCGCGTCCAGGATGGGGGCATGGGTGTCCGGGTCGCGCTTCATTTCCTCGATCTTCTTTTTGTAGGGCGTGGGGGCGATGATGGTAATGCCATGCTCACCCTTTTTCACATGGCGTTCAAACTGGTTTTTCCATTTGTTGAACCCGGCCACCAGGGTGGCGTCCGGGCGCTGCATATAGATGAGCATGGTGTTGTTGACGGAGTAGCGGTGGAACTTGGACATAACGGACAGGTAGCGCATATACTTCTCGCTCTCGAACAGCTCCTTGATACCCTGTTCAATGCCCGCCGTGATTTCCTGCAACCGCTCCCGGTTGGTGGGCTTATCAGCCATGAATTTCACTCTCCTTTCCAAATTGGCGATTTCTGATTGATGTTCGGCAATCCACAGCTTTTGTTCCTCCGGGCCGTCCTCCAGGAAAAAATCCAACAGATAGCCCGTATAGTCCTTTTTCTGAATTGCCTCCATAAAACGGGGATGAGGATTTTCTTCCGGCGTTTTGGGAGAATAGTCGGTTTCCCACTTTCTCAGCAGATGATAGTAGTCAGCCAGGACACGAAAGGCATGGTCCCGATCCTCTTTGAACTTCTGTGCCTCGGTTTTCTGCCGGACATAGCGCCTCCGGGGAGGGGCCTGACTGTCATAAGCCAGGCCAAAATCCTGGGCCAGCTTCTCAGCGGCCTCCTTGGGAGACAGATTGTAGAGCCGTGCGGTGAAGTCGATCACATCGCCGGTAGCTCCGCAGCCGAAGCAGTAGAAGTATTCCTCGTTCAGCTTCATGCTGGGATTTTTGTCATCGTGGAACGGACAACAGGCCATACCGCTCCGGTTGACCTCGATTCCGTACATCTGCGTTGCTTCCCGGACGGTGACGGACTGCTTGACGGCCTCAAAGGTGTTTTGTGCCATCTCTCTAATCCTTCCATCTAAATTTGAACAAAAAAAGAGCAACCAAAACGGTTGCTCTTAAATGATGTTTTGAGGTTGTCAATCAATAATTCCAAAAGATTCACATTCCATTGTCGGTCTTTTACCGGGTAATAGTTCGCCAATTATTTCAACATGTGACCCTTTTTCATGGGCTTCAATCGCCTTATCATAATCAGCTTTTTCTAATTTAATAGTAACAGTCTTACGCTGTTCTGCTTCATCAAGATAAACAACGGTAATTTTGCCTGTTGTCCTTGTTTGGACATCTGGCGAGGATTCAAGTTTTTTGATTCTACCAATAATTTTTGTTGCTTTGCTTGTTTCCTCTTTCAGTTTATCAATAGTCGTCTGAATTGGTTGATAGTAATCATGGGTCAGCATTACTCGCTGTTGCACATTGGCTGGAGGGGTTACAACAGGAGACCATTCTGCTAAAAACTCAACACCCGTGTTCTCAGAGCTTAAATTTAACCCAACCAACGCTTCATAAAAATTAGCACTTATTGTATTATCGCCATTTAGGTCAAGTAATTGGGAGATCTCTCCCTCGTCTATATGCTTTTTAATAATTGCAACATTAGTCATCAAACGACTTGTAACTTTTCTGGTAAGAGAATTTCTGCATTCCTCCTCTTCAGAAAAAATACTCAGTTGGCGAAAACCATTGCTTATATCAAGCTCGGCAAAGGGGCATACAACGGAGACAACATAGCTTCCAATCTCTGTCTGCCCATATCGGCAATTAGAAAGAAACGACAAAATTGCATCATCTACACGCCCTTGGTGATATTTTTTGGGGTGTATAATATCTAATGCTGTTGCTGCTAATAGTTTTTTTGCGTTTTCATACATCCTAATCGCATCGTCAAATAGTATACTTCCTGTTTCGACACCTTTTTTGTCTAACCGTATCTTCAATATGTCGGTATTAGGATTCAACAGATAAAGCATTAATTGCTCAATGGATTTAGATTCTACTTCTGCTACTATACTAACTGCTTTATACATTGCCTCTCGGTAATCTCGCAGAATCTTTTCCATAGGGATTGTAACTTGATAAAAATTATCTCCCCGTTCAAGTTGAAATACCCTGATATAGTCCTTTTTTGTTGGGTAATATGTCCATCCTGTATCTTTGAGATATTTCACAAAGGCAAACGGGTTGATCTTTTCGGTTAATTCCAAAAAATCAATGGAATAAATCATTCCCATTCCTCCTTTGCTATTTTATTTAAGATGTCACATAAAGTTGAATCATTAATCACATTCTTTTTGTCAATCTTCACATTCACAGAATCCTTATTATGAGACTCAGCTTCACCTGAAAAACTGGCCCAATACATACAGCCCCTTAAAAGGAGTTCCTCTGTTGACCATCTAACCCATTCTTCTTGAGATTCCGGCAAAATAAGTAGTCCTAAAACGACAGGGGTTGTAGAAGGAGAACATAAATCGTTATAATTTTTTACCTTGAGTTTATAACTAATGGTGTTTCCATTATCGGTGTATTGAGAAAGTGAAGATGTGCATTTCAATTGAATTCTTAATTCCGCATTGTACTTACGACCATCTCCCAACACAATTTGCTTTTTTAGTATTCCATCTGTGCTATCATCATCATGCCGTATAATGTCATAAGAAATGCCAGAATATGCGCATAGCGCAGAAATATAGCTTATACTAATATCTTCTTTAATCTGTGAAATTTCCATTGCGCACCTCCTCACATTTATATTCACATTATAGCACATTCAGATAAGGCGTCTATAAGAAATGGCCCTTTAATAAGTATTTTTCTTTTGTGGTGGTACAATGCCCAAAGCTTTGGCCCGTTCACTGGCTGCTTTGCGGCGCTCGGCGCTGTACGGCTCCCGGACCGATACGCAGCGTTTAGGGACGAGAAAGGTCTGCCGGTCCTTTTTTACGATCTGATCCGGGTATTTCTCCGCCAGCCGCCGCAGCTTCTCCAGCAGCCGAGGATCATGGGTATAGACCTCGGCGGCGGCCTCGGCCTGGTTGTAGAGGATGATGGTTTCCTGTTCATAGAGGGAGAGCTTCATCGTTTGCCGCCTTTCTGCCGGTCAAAGGCCAGCTTGAAATTGGCGTACTTCCCATCGTCCTCCAGCACCACGGTGGCGTCATAGGTCTTGCCGGTTTTCTCGGAGTACAGGCCGGTCACATGGGCGCGGCCATCTTTGAGTAGCGCCGTCACGACGGCCTTGGTGGGCTGCTTGCGCTTCAGCTCCCACCACTTGTTGTTTTTCCAGATAGCAAATTTGCAGCCCTCGTTCTGGCAGAAGAACCCCTTTTGCAGCTCCGCCACATCGCCACCGCAGCGGGGGCATTTGCCCACCACTTCGCGGGGCGGAGTGAACAGATACTCGGTGCCTTTAATCATCCGATAGGTTCTCACCAGCTCCTGGAGCATGGCGCTGATCCCGGCCATAAAGTCCTCCGGTGCCAGCTCGCCACGCTCGATCTCGCCCAGCCGGTACTCCCATTCAGCGGTCAGCAGGGGCGATTGCAGCTGCTCCGGCAGCACGGTGATAAGGGACACCGCATCATGGGACGGCAGAAGCTGCACGGTTTTCTTGTTCTTTTTGCGCTCCAGAAAGCCGGTGGACACCAGCTTTTCCAGGATACCGGCGCGGGTAGCCGGGGTCCCCAGCCCCTTGCGCTCGGCGTCCTCCGGCATATCGTCCTTCCCAGCAGTCTCCATCGCAGAAAGCAGCGTATCCTCTGTGAGGATTTGTCAATGTAGGATGTGGATTTATTTCTTTTTGCTGGTACATTCATTCATAATCAGCGTATTCACGCTGTCCGTAAAAGTCCGCTTGGTATTCTGCGGAAAATGCACTCTTACCCGATAAGTGGTATTACCTATCTTTTTCTTGAAATGCTCTGTATTCACTTTCTTGCTTTCTTCCATGTTCTTCTCCCTTCACGCAAAAAGGACAGCTACAAACCAATGCTTGTAAACTGCCCTCTCACTGTCATAATGACTGTTCATTTTTCTTCCTGCTGTGTATCTGACTATGCTGTTTCTTCTCGGCTTCTCGGGTCATGGCAAGCATTTTTCTGTTATGCTCAATAACCTCTGTTGACGCAAGCTCCGTAACCACTCTTGCATAGTCGGGATTGCTCTCCTGCAATCGTTCTTCCAGTTTCGTCTTTTCCGCTGTCCATTTCTTCGGTGTAATCTTCTCATCAGAGGACAGCATTTTCTTCAATTCTGCACGATAACTGTCGTAATCTCTAAGCTCCGTTTCATGCTCCTTATCATATTTACGCTTGGCAAATCCTTTCAGTGAATTACTGGTCTTATGATACACGATATAAGGTTCATACTCGCTGTATGCCACAAGCAACTGCTCCAGTCTTGCTATCTGCTCCGCAATTTGCTGTCGCTCCGCTGACAACTTCTCATAGGCTGGCTCTCGCTGCGTCTTAAACTCCTGCAACTGCTCAAAGCTCTCAATCTGATTTGCAACAACAAACCTCTCCATTCTGTCCTGCTCCTGCAAAGCCTGTCTTTGTGAAATCTTCCTCACATATTTGCTCTTGATTACTGGCAATTCCAGTCTGCCCTTTTTGCCGACAACTGCCCTAATCATATCAAGGACTTCATTTGCAGTATTTCGTACTGCTTCAACTGGCTTGGAATTAACAAGCTTCTGCAACTGTTCCTCTGCCTTTGCCACAAGCATTTTTGCAGTAAGAATAGCCTTATTCTGCTCCATTATCCTGCGGTTGACATTTCCTCTCTCGGTCTGTATTCCTGCCCTTTCCAGCGCACTGGCTTTCTCTCCCAAATGTATCTGTGGTATGGTATCAAGCCCCTGCTCCGCAAATGACCTATGCTCCCAAAAATTCTCCCTTAATCCGTTTTTATCATTGACCGCATTTATGGTGTCAGCTAAATCCTTGCGCCACTTCCTGGCATTCTCCCTGCTGTTCCATCCAGTCACATCCTGCGTGGTGCATTTATATTGCCCATTCTTTTTTCTTATCTTGTTTCCGTCTGCGTCCAGTGCATAAATCTTCTTCTGCTTATCTCCCCATGAACCATCTTCCAAAATAGGACGCATGGTAAGCATAATATGGCAGTGAAGATTACGCTGGTGCGTATTCGGATTTTCAGAGTCATGGATGGCAAACTGCGCACACATTCCGTCATCCACAAAGTTCCTTTTCACATAATCCCTCATTACCTCTATGGCAAGCTCATAACTCCACTCATTCGGCAGATTGATTTTATATGACCTCGCCAGCTGTGCTTTGGCAGATTTACTCTCCCTCATTTCAACGGAGTTCCATAGCACCGATGGGTCTGAATATTCTGCTGGTGCATTGACCGGAAGCATGACCTCATTATGCACCAAATCCTCGGTATACTTCGGGTAATAGGTTGTTCCGTCATATTCAGAGTACATGGTGGTACGGCTGATATATGCAGACTTGTCAACTGCGGATGAACCACCTCTGCACTTTGCACCTCTTCCGATAATGGCAACTCGGGTACTTAGGTTTTTAACTGCCATAGCCACACCTCACTCTCCTGCATAGGCTGTGGCAGACCGATACTGTGGATTGTGCGGTATCGGCTGACTTTGTGAACAGTGAAGCTCCGCTCTTTGGAGCTTCACTGAACGCAAAGTATGCAAATGGGTAGGTGCGCCCTCTGCACCGAAGGGAAAGCGCAGTGTTCCCTTTTGACTGCCCTCGGCAGGCAACAGCTGTCTGCAAGACCCCTCGGAGAGCGCACATACCATCGCAGATGGTATATCTGTGCGCAACGAGAAAATCTCGTTGACTGGTCTTAGGCATTTTCGCTCTTGCCAGTACCTTCATCCCCTGCCACCTCACTTTCAGCTTTTACAACTGCATTCTCACGCTTTTCAGCACTTTCCTTTTTCACGATTTCAATAATGCGCTGGCACTGCTCCGACTTCATCCCTGAAGCAATAATTCTGTTCATCTCCTGCTCGTCAAACTGGTAGCACTCTGGAAAGTATTTATGAACAATACCACCCATCATGTACTTGTGCTGATTTTCCTCTTTGCGCTTCTGCTGACTTGCCTTTCTCTTAGCTTCTGCAAGCCTTGCCTTTGCCTGCTCCACAATCTTCTCTGCCATTAATACCTCTGCTGTTTTTTCATTGTTCTGTAACATAATTTCAATCTCCTTTTTCTTGATTTTTTGTAACAAAAAAGGTGGTCATGGTTTTATAATTTCCATGCCACCTTTAGGTGTTCGATATTAAATTAGTTCTTTGCCATAATAAATCTCATCTATTCGACAAATTGGAATTTGTCAATACCTATTACCATAAAGATATTTATTTGAAATTCTCTTTTGTGTTTCCAAATATTTTGTAACGTTTTCATCATAATCAGGATAATTATAACCAAGTGAATCTGCCACTTTTTTAGATATTTTTTTGAACAAACATAGACACAAATCAAACGATTTCCACATTTCTTCATACGAACTCATTGAATATGTATTTAGTAAGTTATCCCACAATTCTTTTGAAATATGCTTATCTAAAAATTTATAGTTTTTACCCAAACTGAAATTAAATCCTTTTTCAGTACCGACATACCAACTAATCATCCTAAGAAGTTCATGACGTAATACTTCATTCATATGGTCTATTGCAAATAGTATTTCACCACGAAGTAAGCCCTTGGATACATATGTTGCAACATTCCAAAATTCGTTACAACAGTCATCAAACTTTCTTTCTGTTGGACACTTAATGTAATAATCTTCATCTGTGGGAACTATTTCTGTTTTAATCATATTATCTTTATCTAACATGATTTTTACAAGTTTATCGCGAGTAAGATACTCCTCAAGCATTGAAACAGGTAACAAAGTTAAATCAATCTTTACACCATCATCAAAAAGCATTATATAAGAAAATCCTTTTTCTTCTGGAGGAAATAATTCCATATCTTCAGGTTTTTGCATCATAATTCTGTTACCAAAAACACTAAGCCAGTCATCGCTTTTCAAAAATTCTCCCATATCTATAACAAAAAAAGTAATATCATAATCTTGAAGATTGTCTTTTGGTATATTAACATTAGTGCGAGACCCCTCAAGAGTTACAATTCTAATTCTCTCATCTTGAAAAGCAAAATTCAAAACTAAATCGTATATTTCTTTTTCAGTCCTCATTTCATTCACCTCAATAAAATTATATCACAAAAAAAGATTGATTCTAACTGTTCTTATAATTTGATAACCGCATCAAGGCAGAGCGTAAGTGCATATTCGTATGCATTACCGCCCCAGTTTCTTTCGTCGTATTTGTCAACATCTGCAAGACTGTCTGCGGTATAAAGTATCATACCCCAGGTTGCCCCTCTGAAATCAGCACAGGCCGCCAGAGCAGAACATTCCATTTCTACAACTGCACAGCCTTCACTTTTGCGATAAGCCACCTTTTCTTTGGTTTCACGGAAAAATCCATCCGTTGACCAGGTTATAACCTCCTGATATTTCATACTATGCTCAAGAATGGTTTCTTCAATTGCTTTTCTTGCCTTCTCGCTGATTTCCACAAATCGAGAAGGGGGCGCATAGTGATAAGATGTTCCCTCATCACGCAGAGCCTTGTTTGGTACGAGGAATGTACTTTCGGGGAACTTTTCCAGAGCACCGCAACTACCTGCCGAGATTACCTCTCTTACACCATAACCAATCAGCCAATCAAGTATCTGTGTGGCTGCTGCCGCACCAACGGGTGCTTGACAAAGCACAATGTCCTCACCCTTGTATTTGGTGATGTAAATGGGATAATGCTTCGTTGCACTCTCAAAAGTGGATACCTGTTTGGTATCACTTTTACTGGCATATTCATCTATGTAAGCACCAAGAAATGCGAACACACATTTCTTGGGTAAGTTCAAACCAAGATTTTCATGAGTGGGATTAAGAACTGCTGTCTGCTCTGTATCAAACTCCAAAATCGGTATTTCGTTTTTAATAATAGCCATACTATCTCTCCGTCAAATTCAAGTTGAACAAAATCGCTGCGCGATGGCCTGCCAAGGCTGTGGCATAGCGATTTTCTGTTTTCTATAACAAAAGCAGTAGAAAGCAAGTCCTAAAAGTAGTATTGTTAAGTCACCACAACGAAACAATCAAACAGGATCGACCTTCCCACTGCCTATGAAAAGAATACCATCCTTCCGCCTGGTTGGCAAGCGGTTTTATGACCCAAATGCGCCTCCGTGTAAAGCAGTGTTTTTGACTACTACTGATTTTACATGGAGGATTTTATTATGTACGAAAAATATTTAGAACAGCTTGAGGAAGCCGGAAAAATCCGTAACCTCAAAGAACGTTCCATTACCTGCTATAAAAACTACGTCTCTTATTTCCTGAAATATCAAAATAAGAACCCGGAGGAGCTTACCTGTCAGGATGTCAGGGCTTTTCTTCTTGCAAAAAAGGACGAAGGGCTGAAAGCCACCACTCTGAACCTTTATAATTCTGCCATCCGCTTTTTCTATCGGAATGTCCTGCACATCCTTTGGGATGACATTACAATCCCGCGCATGATTCTGGAACATAAACTTCCAACTGTTTTGACGATTGATGAAATCGACCGCTTGTTGGACGCTGTTGACGACATAAAATATAAAGCTATGTTTGCAACCATGTATTCTTCCGGAATGCGTGTTTCCGAAGTCATCCATCTGCATTATGATGATATTTCCCGCACAAAGATGCAGATCCATGTCCGGGATACAAAAAACCGGATGGACCGCTATACGGTCCTTTCCAAGCGGTGTCTGGATATCCTTACACAATACTGGTTTGAGAAAGGACGGCCCCGTGGAATCCTGTTCCCTAATAAGTTCACCGGTAATTACCTGACAGTCAGTACTCTGGAACAGGTGATGCGCCGTGCTGTATCTGAGGCTGAACTTCCGGCAGGAGCAACTCCACACTCCCTCCGGCACAGCTTTGCAACACATTTGATGGAGCAGGGCGTAGAACGGCAGAATATTCAGGCACTGCTTGGACACCGTGACCCGAAATCCACGGAGGTTTATCTTCATGTCAGCAACAAATCCCTGATAGGAATCCAAAGCCCGTTTGACCGGAAAGAAGGTGCTGGTCATGAATAAACCCACAGTACAGGATATCTTTCTGCGTTTTTATCCGGCATACCTTGAAAAGTATTCCCCTTCCTCTGAACAGGCAAAAGTTTCCCGGAACATCATAAACTGTAAAACCGGAGCTTATGGTGCGAATGTCAGCATATGTGAGGATTGTGGTACCGTTCAGATTCATTATAACTCCTGTCGTAACCGCTGTTGTCCCATGTGCCAGGCTGTTCCAAAGGAAATGTGGATGGATGCCCGCAGGGAAGATGTACTTGATGCGCCTTACTTTCATCTCGTATTTACAGTTCCGGATATCTTGAATCCAGTCATTTACAGTAATCAGAAGCAATTGTATGACACCCTGTATTACGCTGCTTCTGCTACAATCAGTGAACTGGCTGCTGACCCAAAGCATCTTGGGGCTTCCGTTGGATATATCTGCATCCTGCATACATGGGGTTCTGAAATGAACTTTCATCCCCATATCCACACAATACTGCTTGGCGGAGGATTGACACCAAAAAATGAATGGAAGGATAACGGCACTGAATTTTTCCTTCCAATCCAGGTCATTTCCAAAGTATTCCGCGGAAAATACATGGAAGAATTGAAAAACCTTTGGGAGACCGACCGGCTTGAGTTTCATGGAACAGCCGAAAAATACCGTAACCATTATGCATTCAAAGAACTGCTTGATACCTGTTACTCTGCGGAGTGGATCCCTTATTGTAAGAAAACCTTTCACGGTGCACAGTCTGTGATTGATTATCTTGGAAAATACACCCATCGGATTGCTATTAGCAATCATCGCATCATCCGTATGGATGATGAAACCGTCACTTTTTCTGTGAAAGATTACCGGAACAAAGGGCAGTGGAAAGAACTGACCCTTTCCGGTATCGAATTCATACGACGTTTTTTGATGCATGTCCCCCCAAAGCGTTTTGTACGAATTCGGCATTACGGACTTCTATGTTCCCGCAGCAAAAGTAAAAAGCTTACTTTATGCCGGAATCTTCTCGGATGCAGAAAATATATTTCAAAACTGCACGATAAGGGTATGCCTGAAATACTGAAACATCTCTATGGCATAAACGTCTGCGTGTGTAAAATCTGCGGTGGAAAACTTGGAAAGCCTCAGCTTCGGATGCCACAAAGATGCTAAATGTTTCATTTACCAATAGTTTTTTGAAGCCTCAAGGCCTGAGGTTTTGTTGTCATGCCCATTTATCTGGAGCTACTTGGTTTCCTATAGTTTTTGCACAGAAAATCCTGTATAATCATGGGTAAGAACAAAAGATTGAAAGTCCATAGGTAGTGGCTACCCGGACGCTCACTTTGTTCAATTAGGCCAAATCGAAAATGGTGTAAACGAAGAGGCAGTTCACTGGAATGCCAAAACTGCTTTTTCGTTTACCCCATCATCGATTCTAACCTAAAGAATTTGTCGAACTGATTTAATTCAAAATCAGTGCTCATATTGCAATGAAATTATATCACTGAACACACTTTTTTTCAACTATTTCCCTTTGCGTATTATACTGTTTCATTTGCACTCTTTTTAGTTCTCTGTATTTATCATTCAGTTTCCTCGGCTTACGATAACTAACGCAAGATTTAGGCATGGAATAGGTCTTATCAATATCTGTTTCGCCAACCAGCTTATAAACCTCTGGGAATGCGATAACCAATGCGTCAAATTTCCTCATAACTGCCTTATCTCGGGTATAAACTGTTGCTATCTGTTCCCCTGCATTAAAATTGATAACAGTTTCCTGCTCATACTTGGATAAACTGCCCATAAAATCACTCCTTTCTCTCTGGCTCGTACTTTTGACGGGCAAATAATAAAGCCTGCCTACGGCAGGCGGATAGGATGGGATAGGATAAGATAGAGATGGTATATCTCTTTTTTATCTTTTTCTTTTATTCTTTTCTTTGGTTCTTTCTTTTCTGCTTTTCTTTTTCGCTTTTTTCTCTAGGAAGAGAAAGAGAAGGAAGGGGAAGGGAAGGTTGCACCGACAAGACCACAAAAAAGACATCCACTACAAACATGTTCCACTGTCCGTTTTGAATGCCCTTTTATTCTGATTTTGCTCGTTAAATATCGTAGCAAAACCATTCCTTATTATTCACTTGATAATTTCCTCGTCTGCCATTTTCACAATCGCAAATTCACGATAATTAATGACCTACTACCTTTGCTTTCTCCGCTTCTATTTCTGCCCACGCTTTCCTCGCTTCTTCTCTTTTTCGTGCCATATATTTGCGGTTACTTGCTCGCTTTTTCTCAAGTTTTTCCTGCCTTTTAGCTTCTGCCAGTTTCTCTTCTTCCGTCAGCTCCACAACCACTTCAGGAACTACAAATCTGCCGATATAATTCAAATAAATATCTACATCCTGCATTCTGTTTGCTCCACTTCCGACTGCCTTATAGACCATAATTTTATCAACAAATTCGTTCAATATGGCTGGTGTCAGTTCATCAAATGCCATGTGCTTCTTAACAAGCTCCATAAATACATCCACATCCGTTTTCTTAGCACACATGCCCTCTAATTCAGCATTATCTCTTTCAATATCCTCTTCCAACGCTTCAAGCTCCGACTCATAATCACTAAGCATGGTATTGAAGCGTTTATCATTCAGTTTACCGCTGATATTGTCCTCATACAGTTTCTTAATAAGACGATTGATTTCACTCACTCGCTTCTGCTTTTGGGCAAGCCTTTTCTCCAGTCTTACTGACAATTCACCCTGCTGTTCTTCGGAAATACTGCATACCTTTTCTCTAAATTCTGCTTCATTCTCCACTGCATAATCACAAGTTCTTTTTATGGTTTCCAACACAAGCGTTTCCAGTGCCTTTGTGGTAATGGAATGACTGCAACACAATTTTTCATAACGCTGTCTACCTCTTATATTGTTGGAGCAATCGTACCTATCTTCGGGTGCATGATATATCATCTCCCCTGCCTTAAAATAATTCTTTTTCCATATTCCCTGCGCATTTCTGTGATGATACATTTTTGCTCCACAATCTGCACAAAACACTTTACCGGTAAGAGGATTATTCTCCTCAAATACACCTTTTCTTCTTGGAGTATCTAACAGCTTCTGCACTGTTTCCCATGTATGCTTGTCGATAATCGGTTCTTGGGTATCTTCAAAGATAATCCATTCGGATGAGTCTACTTTAGTAGGGCGCTTATCCTTGTACGACTCCTTTTTTGTTCTAAAATTAACAGTACATCCAGTGTATTCCATTCTTGTTAATATGGTCTTAACAGTGCCACCTCTCCACATATACGGATGTTCCATATCAAAGGATTTTGTATTAACTCCCCTGCCACGAATGCCCAAATAATATTCGGGCCTTTCCACCTTATCCTCTGCCAGTTCCCTTGCAATCTGATAGGGTCCCTTCCCGTTCAGACACATATTAAATATCCTACGAACAACCTCGGCAGCTTCTTCATCAATTATCCATTTATCGGGGTTATCTGCACTCTTTTTATATCCATAGCAACAGCGGTTGGTTGTATGTGCTTTCCCACTCATACCTCTTGCCTTTAACACCGTTGTTATCTTCCGACTGGTATCACGCACATACCACTCGTTCATAATATTCAAGAATGGGGCAAATTCTGCACTCTCCCTGCGTTCGCTGTCAACACCATTGGAAATCGCTATAAAATGCACTCCCTTTTCCCGAAACATGACTTCTGTGTAAAATCCCACTTGCAAATAATCTCTACCGATACGGCTCATATCCTTTACAATGACTGTTCCCACCTTGCCTGCTTCAATATCCGCAAGCATTCTCTTCCAGTCGGGTCTGTCAAAGTTTGTACCAGTCCATCCGTCATCCGTGTAATGCTCGATATTCACATACCCATGCTGTTCTGCATACTGTGTCAACATCCGCTTCTGATTGACGATACTGTTTGACTCTCCCTGCACCTCATCATCCTTTGAGAGTCGCTCGTATAAAGCTGTGATTTTAAATCTCTTATCCTTGATTTTCATTGCTATCCTGCTCCTTTGCATTTTGAATATTTCCACTGCCTACTCTCAAAGTGTATTACATCGGTGAAGTGCTTGGGCGGAGTGGTCTTGCCCTCCTTGACAGCAGCGCCGGAAAGGGGCAAGCTCTGGCCCTCCATCAGCTCCGGTAGCGTCTTGTCCTCGGTTTCTTTGTCCGGCTCCGCATTTTTCAGCCCAGCGCGGTAGGCAGCGTCCAGCGCCCGCCAGCCGTGATTTTTCACTGTGCGGCCCTTGGCGGTAAACTCCGCACCGGCGCACTCCACCGTGGCGGCGGTCTCCGCAAAGGTATAGGGTTGGGCAACGGCGCACAGCAGCCGCAGGGCCACCAGCTCCAGCACCGCCTTTTCGCCCACCGGCAGGCCGGTCAGGTCCGCGCCCTGGAGGTTGCGGGTAGGGATCACTGCATGATGGTCGGTCACTTTCTTGTCATTGATGACCTGTGCCGCATTGCAGGCAAGCTCCATACCAGCAGAAAAGGGCAGCGCCCCAGCAGTGAGCCGGACCAGCTCCGGCAGGCTCACTGCCATATCCGAAGTCAGGTAACGGCTGTCTGTCCGGGGGTAGGTGCAGAGCTTCTTTTCATAGAGGTTCTGCAAATAGTCCAGGGTTTGCTGGGCTGTGAACCCCAGCAGCCGGTTGGCGTCCCGCTGGAGGGTGGTCAGGTCATAGAGGGCGGGCGGCTTCTCGGATTTTTCCTTGCGATCCACCTTTTTCACCGTAGCATCTGCACCCTGGCAGGCCGTTTTCAGCTGCTGGGCGGCGGCCTTGTCCGCCATGCGCTCCCCGGAAACGGTGAAACCGGGCAGTTCCAGTGTGACCGTGTAAAACGGCACCGGCTTGAAGGTGTCGATCTCGGCCTCCCGCTGGACAATAAGGGCCAGCGTCGGGGACATGACACGCCCGATGTTGAGGGTCCGGTGGTACAGCACCGAAAACAGCCGGGTGGCATTGATACCCACCAGCCAGTCCGCCTTGGCGCGGCAGAGGGCCGCATCCCGCAGGCCGTCATAGTCCGCACCGGGGCGCAGGTTCGCAAAGCCTTCCCTGACAGCCGAATCCTCCATCGAGGAAATCCAGAGCCGCTTCATAGGTTTGGTACAGCCTGCCATGCAGTACACTGTGCGGAAAATCAACTCGCCCTCGCGCCCAGCGTCGCAGGCATTAACCACCTCGGTCACATCCGGGGCGTTCATCAGCTGTTTCAGCACATCAAACTGTTTCTTTTTGTCCTTGCCCACCACCATCTGCCAATGGTCCGGCAGAATGGGCAGATCGTCATAGCGCCACTTTGCGTAGTCCGGGTCATAGGCATCGGCATCCGCCAGCCCAGCCAGATGGCCCACACACCAGCTCACTCGCCAGCCGCTGCCCTCCAGATAGCCGTCCTTGCGGGCGGTGGCCCCGATCACGGCGGCCAGACTTTGGGCAACGGACGGTTTCTCAGCGATCACCAGTTTCATGGTTTTTCATCCTCCTTTCCCGCAGCCATGCGGTCAGCTGCCGGTGGCAGAATCCCACGCAGGGCTGACCGTCACGGTAATTTCCACAGCCATAACAGGGGTGGCCGGGAGATAAAGAGGGAGAGCGGGAAGTTTCCTTCCCGCCCTCCGGCCTGCGTGTCATCATGCGTTCATAGGGGCTGTCGGTGAAGCGGGTCAATCCGCCTTGTCCTCGCTTTCCTCGTCGCCGCCCCCGTCAGCGTCCGGCTCGTCGGATTCCTCACTCTCCCAGGGGTCCTCGTCCTCCTGGTCGGTATCGTCCTCGCCGTAGTCGTAATCGTCCAAATTGTCGTTGCCCTTGGTCTTGGGCTTATTCCTGATGAATTTGAAGTAGGCAAAGGCACCGCCGCCGCCCAGCAGGGCCAGCACAGCCAAAAGCAGGGCCGGATTCAGCCCCGTGGCGTTCTGCGCCGGTTCCTCCGGCTCCGGGGTTTCCTCCGGGGTCTCCGGTTCCGGCTCCTTGCCCGTGCAGACGCTCATATTGGTGGCGCACACCGGGCAGGCCGTATTCACCGCACCGGCCACACATTTCTCCGTACAGGTACAGGTGGCGGGCTGCCCCTGGGTGGTCTGGCCGTCCTCCATCAGCGCCATCAGGTCGGCTTCATCCACCTGGTTTAAGAAGTGGACGGCGGTTTCCTTGTCCTCGTTGGCCCGGTCAATGAGGATGTAGAAGTAGTTGCCTGCCTTGGTGGTGACGGTGATAAGCTGCTTATTTCCGCCAAAATCATCCACCAGAGCGGCGTTGCCCTCCGGGGTCAGGGCCGGGCTGTCCTCGGTTTCCTCCACCACCACATTGGCATCGTTGGTGGCGTCCTCTGCCGGGGGCTGGTCCGTTCCCTGGGCAAAGGCGGTCACGGAAAGGCCCATCATCAGCACCAGGGCGGCGCAGAGGGCCGAAAGGCTCTTGAAAATTCTCTTATTCTTCATGGTCGGTGTCCTCCTGTTCGTTGTAGTCGGCGGAGGCAGCGGCCATGCTGGGGACTGTGCCGCCGGAGAGCATAGCGTTCAGCTGCTCCGGGGTCAGCCGCAGGGCGCGCACCATCTGGACGATCTCCAGGTTCTCCGCCTCGGTTTTCTGCGCCTCCAGGGTTTTCAGCTTGTCCTGGTACTCCGCGATCTTCTCGCGGACCTTGGCAATCTCCTGGTCAATGCGCTGGATTTTGTTCTTAGCCATAATCAATCACTCCTTTCTCATGAATCGACCTTACCAGTTCATCAGGCCGTAGCCCTTGATGCACTCGTAGGACAGGGAATAACTCTTGATCTTGCAGGCGTCGCCGGAATTGCCCTCCACGGTGTAGACCCGGCTGCCGTCTGTGCCGACCACAAGGCCCACATGATCGGCGCTGCCATCCAGGTCCCAGTCGAAGAAGATAGCGTCGCCGGGGGCAATATTGGCGTAATCACGCCCGCCCCATTGTCCGTGAGACTGGAACCACGGGATGCCCTGGGACTGGCAGGCGGCAAAGCGCGGCTCGGACAGCCCCATCTGGCCGTAGCACCAGGACACGAAGCAGGCGCACCATTCCACACGGGAATTGAAGCCGTACCAGCTCCAGTAGGGTTGGCCGCCCACATTGCCCACCTGACTTTTGGCTATATCCACCACGGCCTGATTGCCGGGGCGGGTGCCGTTGACGAATACCACGCCGGTCAGGTCCTCGGAATTGCTCATATCCGGGGAGCCGCCGCCGAAGATCAGCGGCTTGTTGCCCAGCGTCTGCCGGTACACCTGGTACATTTCCAGCTGTTCCGGGGTCAGCAGCTCCGAAGCCACGGAAGATATGGGCTTGCTGGTGAGCTTCACATTCAGAATGTAATACTCATACGGGACTTCCTCGGTGGTCGTCTCGCCGGTCACGGGGTCCGTGGAAGTTTCGGTGCGGTATCGTATCTCCACTTCCTCGGTAAGCGTCAGTTCATACTGTGCGTCGAACACGCGCTCCAGCTCTGCCTGGGCGCTCTGCCTGGTGTAGCCCTGCAAGACAGCGGACAGATAGGCCGCCAGCTCATGGGGGTCATGCCCGATCATATCGAGGTCATAGCGGTACTCGTCATACCCCGGATGGCTGCTTTCGATGTTGTCGATCTCGGCTTGCAGCGCCGCTTCCTTGGCAGCGTAGTCCGCCTCCACCGCTACCAGCTCCGGGTCATCCGACGGATAGGTGGTGCCGGACACCACAGAACCGATGCTCTGCGCCATCATGGAGCAGGAGGACATGGTATTGAGCAGCATACAGACCAGCAGGAAGATCGCGCCCGCAATCAAAAAGCCCTTTTTGTGGCGCATGATAAACGCGCCCGCTTGCTGGGCCTTCTCCTTGACCGTCTTGGCGGCCTTGCCGGTCTTTTGGGCTGCGCTTGCGGTATTCCCGGCAGCTTGACCGGCGCGCTTGGCGGCAGCGTATTCCTTCTTGATGGCCTGCTTCTGCTGCCAGCGGGAGATGGGGTTGCTGGCAAGCTGGGGATTTTCCCGCAGGGACTTCTGATACAGGGCGTTTACATTGGCCTTCTCCAGCTTCTGCTCGGCCTGGGCTGCCTTGCGGTAGGGCTTCAACTTGTGGCTGCGGTAGCCCTCCCGAACCAACCGTGCGCCGGTCTCAGCAGCCTCCTCGGACTTGTGGGCGCTCTCCACGCCCACATTGTCCTGTTCGGTCTCCCGGATTTCCTTGTGAACTTTCCCCAGGGCGGCATTGGCGGGGGTATCCCGCACCGCATGGGACAGCTTGGAGGGCGGCTTCTTCTTGTCCTCCAGCACCAGCTTGGTGGTCACTTTGCCGGTCTCCGGGTCCACCGTCTTTTGCCGGATCTGTTTTTTCGGGATTTTGGCCTGCGCCTTATCCGCTTTGGCGGCGGCCTTGTCCGCCTTACGGATGGGCTTCTCCATCGCCGGGTCAGCCCGCTCCTCGTCCGTAAAGCGCAGGCGCGGCTCCTTAGTCAAACCAGTTCCCCATCATCAGAGAGGCCGTCATGTAGCGCAGCTCCACATAGACGGCCAGCCCCACAGGGTCATGGGAGGGGTGCTGGAGCAGATGGGCGTAGATCTGCGCCACCACATTGGCCAGCAGCTCGGACTGGCCGCCCTCGAAGATGATGACAGCGGGAACGCCGTTCATGGCGCACCAGATTTCCGTCAGGCGCAGCAGGCCCGCCTCGCCGTCCTCGTTCAGCTCCGCAGCCTGATCCGCCGCCGTGCGGGTCTCGCTGACGGCATCGGCCAGCTCGGTGAGCAGCTGGGTGCGCTCGCCCTCCAGGGCATCATCAAAAAACATCATGGTATCCAGTTCGGTGTTGGGTTTCATGGTCATTCATCCTCCTTTTTCAGTTCCTGGGGCTTGGTGGTCATAATGCGGTACAGCTCGGTATTCTTGGGGAAGTGGTCCACGAAAGGCAGAATCGTTGAGCCATAGAACAGCAGGCCCTCGCCCTCGCTGGAGTGGGTCACATAGGACAGCTGGTGCGGGGAAATGCCCAGCTGCTTGGCGAGAATCTGCCGGTCCCCGCCCGCCTGGTTGAGCATATACACGAAGTCGGAGTTTTCAAAGATGTTCTCCACCTCGCGGGAAGAAAGCAGGTCCTTGACATTCTGCGTGATGCCGGTGGGGATACCGCCCCACTTACGGAACCGCTTCCAAATCTCCACCGTGTAGGCGGCGGTCTGTTCCTCTTTCAGAAGCAGGTGCATCTCGTCGATGTAGTAGCGGGTGGACTTGTGGGCGGCGCGGTTGATGGTGACGCGGTTCCACACCTGGTCCTGGACCACCAGCATACCGATCTTTTTGAGCTGCTTGCCAAGCTCCTTGATGTCGTAGCAGACAATGCGGTTGTTGATGTCCACATTGCTCTGGTGGTTGAACACATTGAGAGAGCCGGTCACATAGATTTCCAGCGCCGTGGCGATGTACTGCGCCTCTTTCTCGTCCTGCGCCCGCAGCAGGTTGTAAAGGTCCTCCAGGATGGGCATATTCTCCGGGCGGGGGTCATTGAGATAGGTCTGATAGACCAGCCGCACACAGCGGTCAATGATGGTTTTCTGAACCGGCTGCAAGCCCTCTTTGCCGCCCACGATCAGCTCACACAGGGACAGGATGAAGTCGGACTTGAGGGACAGCGGACTTTCATCGTCCGAATAGTCCAGGTTCAGGTCCATCGGGTTAATGTAATTGCTGCTGGTGGGCGAAATCTTGATGACCTGCCCATGCAGGCGCTCCACCAGGGGCGCATACTCGGCCTCCGGGTCGCAGATGATGATGTCATCATTGGTGAGCAGGAAGCAGTTGGCGATCTCGCGCTTGGCCGAAAAGCTCTTGCCGCTGTTGTGAACGATCAAGCCGTTGGCCAGCAGGAAATTCCCGTACTTGGGTACGGTGAGATCATAGACCGGCACTTTTTCCGGCAGCCGCTGAAAGGCCACCCGGACCGCCACATGACCGCCGCTGAGCCGCTGGCCATCCGTGATTTTGTTCGCCTCGATAAACTGACCATCTGCGTCCATAATCAGGTGGGTGTCCGTACAGCACAGCCGGGTCCCGTCCTCCAGCTCGATCACCTTCAGCTCGTCCACATATTTTTCAATGCGGATGTCTATGGCCCTGGCGTCCACGATCTCGCCGGTATCGTAGTCATAGGCTTTCACCATTGCTTCCGTGATACCGGCCTCCACCAGCTCGGCAAAGGTCGGGGTGGACCCATCCGCCAGCAGGATACGGGTCTCTCCATCGAAGCAGCCCGGTGTGCCGAGGATCAGGCCGTTGGGGTTTTTGAGCAGCTTGCGGTCCACCATGATGAGGTTGTTGGACAGGGCGTTGATACCGTAGTACAGCGCCTCCTTGCCGCTCTGGAACAACTCCTGGGTTGTAAACGGCACAAAGATAGCCGTGGAACTGGTGGTCAGCCCCCGCTGAATCTCGATCTGATTGAGGCCCAGGGGCAGCGCGGACATCAGCCCTTCTTCCTGCTGGAAGTCAAGCCTTGTCAGCTGGCAGTTGTACTTCTGCGCAATGGAGCTGGCCTGGAACACATTGTTGTCCAGCTGCCGGGGATTGTCCGCCGTGTTCAGCACCAGGAAGGTCACAAGGAACATTCGCTCGTTCCGGCTCTGCAAATCCTGCAAGAGCTTCTTGGCCTCGGCACCGTAGGTGGCAAGGTCGGAGGGAATGATGTCCATGTCATATCCGGCGCGGACGGCCTTTTTCTGCTCCTCGATTTTGGATTTATCCAGGTCGGTGATTTTCCGCTTGACCGTTTTGATGGCTTTGATCTGGTCCACGGACTGGATATGGAGGCTGACGATCAGGCTGGATTCCATGTCCAGGAAATCCGCCAGCATCCGGTCATTCAGCTCCGGTGCGAGAATCTGCAAAAAAGAAACAGCCCCGTATTTCTTACCCATACGGAACTGCTTGCCGGTGCGGAACTCAAAGCTGGACGGCGCAATGAAGTCCTTGGTGGACAGACCGGACGGAGCCAGCCACTCCCATTCAAAACGGAACGGCACCTGTTCATCCATGTGGAAAATGCCGTGAAGCTGCGCCAGCCGCGCCTTGCCGTCCAGGGCCTCGGCAGCCACGCCCACGCGCTTGAAGTTGTTGAGAATGTCGGTCTCAATGCGCTCCAGACGAGGCTTGGCGGCCTTGAGGCTGTCGGCGTCAACCCCGAATGTGAGGTATTTGGTCTTGATAAGGCCGTTGTTGCCCTTTGCCAGCTGGTTTTGCAGCATGGTCATGTACTCCACCCGGATGGTGTCAAAATCATCGCCCTGGAGAGGAATGTTGATGGCACGGGCAAAGGTCTCCTCGGAGGCTGCCAGGTTCAAAAAGGACAGCTGAAACTGAATGGAGCTGTCAAAGTAGTTGAGGAAATCGCACCAGCCCTCGAAGATTGCCGCCTTGTCCTCGTTCTGCGAGAGCTGATAGTTGATGTCCTGAAACTGGATGGTCTTGGTGTAATGGCCGTCTGCCACCCGGCAGATGCCGTCCGGCCACATCCGCTCATAGGGGATGCTGTCCTGGGCCGACTTCTCTTTCCGGTCTGTGCGGTTGGCACGGGCGATGGCGGCCTCGATCTGCCTTCTGTCGGCACGGGACAATCGTTTCTTCTTGGAAACCGGCGGCTGTTTGCCATCCTTATCGGCCTGCCGGTTTTTCGTTGCGGTGAACAATGTCATACACCTCCTTGTCGAGTTTTTCCTGCCGTTCCAGAACGGCATAGAAATTGTTGGTCTTATACGGGCGCTGTTTGGGGCGGATAACGGCCACCTTGATGATGTTGCCCACGATCTTTTCCAGGGGCTGGCCGTGCTTCTCATACATTGCCATCAGAAAGAAGGGCAGCATGACCAGCATCATACACATGGCAGCCACGCTGTTTCCCACAGGCCCCCGGAGCAAAAAGAAAAGCGGTACGCCGATGAGCGCCCCGCCGCCGAAGCAGACCAGCTGCCTCTTGGTTAAATTGAACGCGACCTTGGTTTTGACTTTCGTAAGGTCCTTGGGTACGGGTACATAAGCCAAAGGGATTACCTCCTGTTACTATATATTTGCCCCTTGATTTATGGCAACCAGCCATAGGCATGGGACATCTCGTTGCCTAAGCTGTTAGAATGGGAAGGTAATGGTCTGACCTTCACCTCCAAGGGCTTTCATGTCCGTCAGAAAGTCAGTCAGCCATCCTCTCATTCGCAGCGTTCGATTTGTGCAGGTAGAGCCTGAGTGTTCGTGTCAGCAAACAGATAGAATCGGCTATGGGTAAAGATGGCTTCTGTCCATTGCATAATATTTCTATCAGGAGAGATGAGCATGAACGCAGCAGGAATTGATATTTCCAGTAGAAAGAGCACCGTCGCAGTTCTCCGTCCCTTTGGTGAGGTCGTTGAAGTACCCTTTGATGTGCAGCACAACGCCGAGGCTCTGACAGCTCTTGCAGAGCAGTTGAAGTCCATTGACGGCGAAACACGGGTAGTCATGGAGCACACCGGACGCTACTATGAGAGCGTAGCCAAGACTCTCCATGAAGCCGGACTTTTCGTTTCAGCAGTCAACCCTTTGCTCATCAAGGAATACGGCAACAACTCCCTCCGCAGGGTCAAGACCGACAAGGCAGACGCCATGAAGATCGCCAGATACGCTCTTGACAACTGGGTGGAATTAAGAGACTATACTCCTATGGACACGATTCGATATGACCTGAAAACTCTGAACCGTCAGTTCCAGTTGGCCTCCAAGCAGAAAACTGCTACCGCAAACAATCTGATTGCCCTCCAGGAACAGTCTTTTCCCGGTATACGCAAGCTCTTTGACAGCCCTGTACGCAGCGATGGCACGCAGAAGTGGGTGGATTTCACCCATGACTTCTATCATGTTGACTGTGTCCGTAGTGGCAGCCAGAATACCTTCACAGAACGTTACCGCAAGTGGTGCAAACGCAACCACTACAACTTCAATGCAGGAAAAGCCGCCGAGATCTACGCTCTGGCAAAGTCTGCTGTTGTATTGGTACAGAAAACACCTCTTACAAAAACGCTTCTACAGGAAGCTGCCAACCAACTTACGGCAATCTCTCGTTCTGTGGAAACCTACCGCAGCGAGATGAATAAGCTTGCATCCCAGTTGCCGGAATATCCGGTCATCATGGAGATGTACGGTGTTGGGGAATCTCTCGGCCCGCAGCTCATGGCTGAGATTGGGGATGTGCGCCGTTTTGAGCGCAAGCAGTCTCTCGTTGCCTTTGCCGGCATTGACCCCATGCCGAACCAGTCCGGCGAAAAGAATGTTCGCAGCAACAAATCCTCAAAGCGTGGCTCTCCCTATTTGCGAAAGACCTTATTTAACATCATGGGAATCTACCTGAAATGCTCGCCACAGGATGAGCCTGTATACCAGTTCCTTGATCGTAAGCGAGCCGAAGGAAAACCTTACTATGTCTACATGACTGCTGCTGGAAACAAGTTCCTGCGACGGTATTACGCCACAGTTATGAACTACTTTGCCACCTTGGAGAATCTGCCGCCTGTGGACACGGATTCTACCGGCTTACAGCACACGGAGTAACCAACTGTTATCTGACCTCTTAGGTCGGCGCTTTTGCGGCGGCTTTTTTGTCTTACCCTTTTTCTCTACCTGCTGACTGCAAAATTTTCTTCCGTCAAGTCCTGTTTCGGGCTTGACTTTTTATTTGCAGGCTTCCTGGTTAATGTGCATTGAACACGGATTTTGCGAGGCTGCCGGTCTTAAAGAGCGTAAAGCACAACAGGACCGTATAGCCCACACAGCTCCAGATGGCCATAATGATGTCGGATTCGGTGGCGATACTCTGCACCAGCACGGCGTAGATCGCCACACAGACGATGATGAGAAATGCCTGGAAGCCCAGGGCGATCAACGAGCGCAGATAGTTCTGCCCCATACCGCCCCATTCCTTGCCCATCATGGTAGCCATAGGGATGGGGGCCACCGATGCGACCAAATATATTTCCAACATTCTGCCGTAAATGACAATGAAAATGCAGATGTAAAGCGCCCACATGGTAATGCCGATAAAGATGGATTGGAACCACAGGCCGAACAGCGGCCCCAGGTCCATATCCATCAACCGGGACTCCATATCGGTCATGACAGAGGAGATGTCGATGGAAGCGTCGGAACCGATGATGCCCGCCGCCTGCGTCACCACGCTTTGGGCGGCGTCAAACACGCCCATCACGATGTTCCAGGTATTGGTGACAATGAGGATGGCGGCGGCAGATTTGAACACCCACTTGAAGATCATCCAGGTGTCCACATCATGCAGGTTGTTCTTGTCGGTAATCATCTGAATCAGCTCCAGCGTCATCACGATAGCCAAGATCACGCCAGCAATCGGCACCATGATGGAGTTGGAGAGGTTCTGGATCATGCTGAAAATACTCCCGTTCCAGCCCTGGGGGGTCTGGCCCACCTGCGTCGCAATGTCTGCGACCTGCTGGTTCACGCTATCGAACATCCCCGATAAGTTGCTCATAATGCCGCCTACCAACATTTCCTTGAGCCAGTCAGTAAGGGCATCGAGTAAGAAATCCATACGGTGTCAACCTCCTTTCAGCCGCCCCCGCTTGGGGGCAGGGGCGGCAAGGATTTCTTATGACAGCTTAACGATGGGAACGATCAGACGGTGAACAGGCCGGAAAGCAGGGGTACGAGGACCATGCCGACCACGGCGACGCCAGCGCCAGCCATGAGCTGCTTCATGCCCTGGGACTTTACTGATGTGCGATAAAGAAGTAATAGAAGTGTAAAAAATTTTGCCGTTCCTATCCGGCACTCGCGCGTTGTGTCGGATAGGTCGGGCGTTAGGCTTCGGGCAAGTCAATCTTGCCGACAAAGCTGTAATAAATCTCAATGTCCTGCCTGCGGGTGCCGTTCTCGTCATAGCTGCACTCATGCACGACGATTTTCTCAATCATCTCCCGCAAGAGGGTGGGGGTCAATTCCTCAAAGGCAAGGTGCTTTCGGACGATACCCATAAACTTTTCCGCATTGACGGTGGCGGCCTGCGACTTGGAAAGTTCCTCCTGCAAAGCGGCGGCGCGGTCTTTCAGTTCCCGCTGTTCCTGCTCATAGTCTGCCGACAGTTCCATGAAACGCTCGTCGCTGATTTTGCCGTTCACATTGTCCTCATACAGCCGCTTG
>NZ_NFLF01000032.1 GCF_002160765.1 Lachnoclostridium sp. An138 | reverse complement strand
TGACATGATACAGCAAAGATGCAGGATTGAATCAAAAAGTTGAAGTTGGAGCGTTTTACTTCAATAATAGTAGAACGTGGTTTAAAAAGATAGCCGTTGTATTATTAAGCGCTTACATTTAAAATTTGTAAGATGTTTTGTGACAAATATGATAGTCCACATGAAAATTTTTTTCGCGTTGGGAATAAGAGGGGTGTATAAAACTATATCGACATTTGGTGTTTCTAAAAACATACATTTCTCATCGTATATAAGAAGAGTGATTGAAAATGAAATATTAATTGCTTTTAATGTAAGTTATTAAGAAGAAAGATTGAAAAATAGTAAATTGAGCCAAAACTGGCAATAAGACACAAGAAAAAGGCTCACATAGTGAACCTAATTTACGGTATTCCCACCTTTGGAAAGAGGCCACCTGCATATCAATACTTAACGGGTGGGTGCATCAGCCATTGATACCGGGATGCCTAATTATCAAATCTACTATAACACAAAATGCTCAGTATCGAAACCATTTTCATAACGTTTTGTGCCTGAGCAAAGCGAAAGGAATGGATATAAAAATGGAATCATTTGAAAAAGAAGAATTAAAAGATGTTTTGATAATAAAGAATGATAGTAAAGAGGTTGCAGATGATACATATTTTCAGGAAGTAGTTCTTGAATATATTAATAATAAAATGGATAATATAGAAAAATCTATTATTAAGTATAGATATGGTCTTTGTGGTCAGAAGATGACGCAACGAGAGGTGTCAAATGTTTTAGGTGTACCGTGCTCTTACATAGATAGAGTAGAAAAGCGGGCGTTAATAAAAATGCAAAATTACTTTGATAATAAAGTAGGAGGTATTTAAATGTTAACAGGAATAATTAATCCTTATTCAGAAATCGTGGTATGTGGAGTGTTATCTTATTTTGCTGCATATATGATAGTAATGGCTAAAGAAAGAGGGAAAAGATATTTATATGCTACAATTTACTTGGGGTTTGTCTTTTTATGGCGTTCTCTGGAACGTTCCGTTGGGATGGCTTTGCAAAGTATATTAGTACGAATTGATACTACTCCACAATGGAAAAAGACAATTGAGTTTCCCTTATGGGTTTCTGCTTTTGCTGTGATATTGTTAATTCAGATTATAACGAGGCAGGCATTAAGAAAATGGATAAAGGTGAATTCGGGGATTTATATAATTGTCTTTTCTATTATAATTGGGGGATTTATTTGGTGGATGATTGAGCATTGTTCATATTTTTATTTGTGGTGAAAAATTGTGAGGATGCTTTGGTATATTTAACAATAGTAGAATGGTTGGTTTACATAAATACATAACAAATTTATCCGTAGTCTTAAATATTCCATCGGTATTTCCAATAACAGTGCTCTGGTACTTAGTATTTTGACGCGACTATAAAGGTGAAACTAGATGCATAGTTGTTTTTTATAGTAACAGGGGGAGAATATACGAATGTGACATTTCATAAAAAGCCGGAGACTGTAGGAGTGATGTAGAGCGTGTTACGGATAATAAAGTATCGACAACAAATCGAAGAAAGGATTCTGAGAGAATTATAGCAGCAGCTTTACAAGCAGAGAGGCATGTATGCTTATGATAGAGGAATAGATAGCGTATTTATTATGTCTGCCGAAGACATACCAATGGAGTAACATGAAAGTTATATATGGATAATATAAAAAAACTGCCAGCAGGAAAAACCTGCTGGCAGAAATTCTATATTTATTTGATTGTCTCTACTTTATGGAGCGTGGTCCAGCTAACCCGAGAGCTCCTGTATAGCAAAGCAAACAGTGATAAATAGATATATTTAAATTACACCAGTATAATTTGCCCAGAACAAAATATACATTGCCGTAATTCGTGCGGTGGCCCTATCTGAACCGGGGTTGTTTTTCATATCGCGGCAGAAGAAAAGTACAAGTGCCGCATTGTCTAAAGAGTTAATATAATCTGTTAATACTTGTGCAATAGAGTCTATATTCCAAGTTTCAAATCCGAGAAGCTCTTTAAAATACTGGTATCTTTTATGGTACTTGTTGAGATCTTCATAATAGGCCTTAATGCACTCTGAGAGTCCATAAGGAGAGCTGGTATATTCTTCTATCATTTTGGCGATTTTGTAGCCATCTAAATCTGCGATGAAATCACAATAGTTAAATTGACGCACTTGGGTAATGTCTGCTACACTTGGTTCCATTTCTCCTATCAAATTTTTTGCTATTTCCAAAAGAGAGGCCATATCGCTACCAGGACTGTTGACATATACATCTTTTATTCCTGTTGCAAAGTCACCTGCCCAGGCTGCCCAATCAGACTCTACCAGGCAATATAGATAGCATTTTATTACAATAGCCAGGTGCGGCAGCTCAAAAAACCCTAATTTCTCATCGGTTAACAATTTAGTGCGGTAAACAATTTTGTTTTCATCTTCGCCTTCTTCATGATAGTACATATATGGATACAGGAATTCTACGTGTTCGTCTGTGGAATAATGGTAATTGATGTATTCTGTAAACCAAGGATCTTTAGGTGATATAACCCCCCAATTGTAATCTGTATACATATATTGAGACAAATAATCGCATACACCTTTTGCACAGTCTATCATTTCTTCATGAGTAGGAGAAGTGATATTATAACCGGCGTAAAATTGCTCTTCCAGCCATCGTATTGCAGAAATTAAGTTGAGGATATGTTCAGACTCTGGAACTTCGTCTACATCAGGATTATAAGGCGGTGCATAAGGAGAGGAAAGTAGTGTATCAACACCAGTATCAATACCAGAGGCCATATCATAATCAAGGTCAAAAGTAGTTCCGGCTATGGAGTAATTATCAATCTCTGTATACTGATCAAAAGCCCAGTTTTCCGGCATGCGGAATCCCAAATTGCCACTATATCCTGTAGACATATTGGAAACAAAACATTTTGTACCAGGGTACAAATTCTGAATTTTAGTACAGGAATTTCGAGCACCATAAACACCGATATTATAATAACCTAAAGTATCAAGTGTTTCATGCAAGCCATTAAAATATGGGATAGCATAAGTGTTTACCTGTGCTTCAGTCATGTCACAATCAAGAGCGAAATAGATTGTAGTACCTGCTTTTAAACCAAGACTCAAAGCTGCAGTTAAAGCTTTGGTAGCATCTGTTTTTCCAGCTTCCTTAGTGAAGTCGCTGGGGACGGGCGTCGAAGGCGATTCTTGGAAGATGGGAAATATTTTTAGTCCTGCATCCAGAAGTATTTGGGCTTCTTCTATTGTAAGAGCTTTGTCGTAGCCTTCTGGAACACTGGTCAAATATCTTCCAATATATCGGAAGCCGCGATTATATAACTCGACTGCAACATTTGGGTCCTCAATTTTAGTTCTGCAATCACAAGCGTTAGGAGTTCGCTCGGGGTCTCCTTTGCTCCAAAGTAATGCACACCAAGTACGTCGATTCACGCTACCCAAAGTAACCAAAGGATCTGTATCCAAAAGCATAAATTCCTGAAATTCAGATACTTTGTTTCGAACTGTTTCGTCGTATACACCATCAAATCCGGCAGGATAACCGTTGCATGCCAGTGCACCCTGAAGAATTTTCACTATGGGTATCTGTGTACATCCGACAGAAATAGTAGGCATTAATTTAAATGTATTATTCCCCAGAATCCCATCAGCGGTTGTGCCGATTTCATTTTGAAGAGCAAAAATAAGTGCTTTGCTGGTTTTTCTGTCGAATGTTCCACCAGTAGGTATATATCCCAGGGATGATTTGAACAAATTAAAGTAATTACCATTTAGATATTGCTGTAAACTTCTGATTGTTGCATCGCCATCAGCAGTTAGAACAGAGGGATCGGTTGTAAGAAGTGATTTGAAAACATCATCATTCATGGTACTACCCGGAGTTATTCCGAGATTTGTTTTAAAATCGTTGATAGCTGAGGCAAGTCCGGGTCCCCAGATTCCGTCAAATCCATTTGGATCGTAACCTTTACAATAAAAGCCACCTTGAGCTATTTTTAGAATAATAGGATCTGTGACGCTGGAATCAATAGTGGGACATGCCGAACTGGTCGCGTTCCCCCAAATTCCATCTACAGGTGTTAGACCATAATGAATCTGAATGGCCATAACAAGTGCTTTAACAGTAGTGTTGCCGGTCTTACCATCTGGCTTTACGGGAAAAGAACCGGAGGTCTGTCCGGTTGCATCATATTTAAAATAAGATGGAAAAGCATCGTTTAACCACTGTTGAACTTCTTGAACTCTTAAATCAGCCATAATAAAACCTCCATACTTTTATAATATTGGATATTGCAATATCTATTAATAAAAAGAATAGTAAAATATCAAAATGTAAATAGGTGATGAATAAAAAGTTTTTCAAAATAGACATTTAAATACAGAAATGATAAGGATGAAGCAGGTGTAGTCATTGCTCAAGTTCTGAGTGTAGTTCATAGGAATAAAAAGGTACTTGACATAAGAACGTATGTTCGCCATAATATAAGAAAAAGGAGGCGGTAAAAGATGGACGGAAAAGAAAGGGTGATTTTCCATATAGATGTTAACTCTGCATTTTTGTCATGGGAAGCAGTGTACCGCCTCTATCACTTGGGAGGGACGGTAGACCTGAGAAAAGAGGTTTCGGCGGTAGGCGGAGACATGGCTATGCGCCATGGGATTATTTTAGCAAAGTCCATTCCAGCCAAGAAATATCATATTAAGACTGGTGAAACAATCTTGGAGGCGAGGCAAAAGTGTCCGAACCTCATGTTGGTTCCTCCCAATTATAGGCTCTATGAGCAGTGTTCAAAGGCTTTTATGGATATTCTGCGAAAATATTCTCCGTCTGTGGAGCAGTATTCTATAGACGAGGCATTTGTAGATATGACAGGTACAGAGAAGTTATGGGGCGCGCCGATGGAAGCAGCCAATAGGTTGAAAAATGAAATTCGTGACACATTGGGATTTACTGTGAACATTGGCATCTCTGAAAATAAACTGCTGGCAAAAATGGCCAGTGACTTTGAAAAACCAGACCGGGTGCATACACTTTGGAAAAGCGAAATAAGGAAGAAAATGTGGCCACTGCCGGTGTGCGATTTATTTTTCGTAGGCAGGGCAACAGCAAAAAAGCTGTTCAGTCTTGGCATTCAAACGATAGGGCAGCTGGCCCAGGCAGATCCTGCAGTCCTGAAAAGCCATTTAAAGAAGCATGGCGAAGTAATCTGGGCTTTTGCAAATGGTATGGATATTTCTGTAGTGCAGTCTGAGCCTCCGGCGAATAAAGGGTATGGTAACAGTACTACAATAGCCTTTGATGTTGTGGATGCTTCAACGGCGAAGCTGGTTCTTTTGGCTCTTGCGGAAACAATAGGAGCCAGACTGAGGGCCGCAGGAGCCAGGGCAGAAGTGATTGCTGTAGGAATTAAGTTGCACGACCTCAGCTATGTGAGTCACCAGATGATGCTTCGCAATGCCACCAATATTACTATTGAAATTCATCATTGGGCATGCCAGCTTTTTGATGAACTGTGGGATGGCAGAGCAATCAGACATCTTGGGATACACACCAGTCGTATACGGGATGGATTGGATATGCGTCAACTTGACATGTTTGAAACAGTAGATTATGAGAAGCTGGAAAGGATGGATGCTGCAGTGGATCAAATTCGAAAAAGATACGGAAATGATTCTGTAATGCGCGCGGCATTTATTGGAAGACCGATTGATCATATGTCTGGAGGCATTTCGAGAGAAAAAAGGACGGTCGATTATAAGAAAATCCAAGTGAATTAAGAAGGTGATTTTTATGAGCATGGGGATTGGGACAAATACACAGCATGCAGACGAAGGGGAGCTGAAAAGAAGATTAGAAGAGGTTGCATGTGGAGTATGGTTTACATGTAAAGGTGCGGCAACTCCCAAAATGGTAAAATACCAGGATGAGGAAGGTATGATTCACAGCATCAGTCCCATTCAGGTACTTTCAAAGGAAAAGAAGTACTATTGCGGCATTCCCATTCAGGAATATCGGTGCAGGACAGTTTCTGGGAACCAAGAGTATCTGTTCCGTCTGTATTATTATATGGAGACAAACTGCTGGAAGCTGAGCTGGGAAGAATAGAATCTTTAGAGTGCAGGGAGAGACAGATATGTGTGGACGTTATTATATTGATGATGAGACTGCAAAGGAAATGGAAAAGCTGGTCAGGGAGATCGACTATAAATTAAATATGAGAAATTCTGGAGATATCAGGCCTTCTCAGACTGCAGCAGTCATACGAAGAGATGGAGAACATCTGGCAGGCAGTTTGATGGTCTGGGGATTTCCCAGATTTGAAGGTAAAGGTATGCTCATCAATGCACGCTCTGAGAGTGTCCTGGAGCGCAAAACATTTAGAAAAAGTGTGGAACACAGACGCTGTGTGATTCCGGCAAAGGGATTCTATGAGTGGAATAGCAGAAAAGAAAAATTTTCATATGAAAGAGAGGACAGTTCGGTTCTGCTTATGGCTGGATGCTATAACCGGTTTAATGACAGGGATTGTTTTGTAATCCTCACGACAGAAGCGAATCCTTCGGTGTCGCCGGTTCACAGCCGGATGCCGCTGATTTTGGAAAATGATGAGCTTGAGAGCTGGCTTTTGGATGATAAGGCAGTGGAATTTATTCTGCACAAGACACCGACTCTCCTTCATTCCAGCTCAGAGTATACACAGATGGAATTATTTTAAAATATCATAGTATGCTAGGAAACCGGATGCGGCAGTGTAAGATGGGCATCCGGTTTTATAATGCCAAATTTGCCAAAACAGTAATACAGGATGAATTATATTTTCAAATTGAAAGAGGGGGAGAAGAAAGAATGGAAACATCAGTAAACCAGATGATGGACGAAAAGACCGAAGAGCTTCTGGAGCAGGTTCGGGAGGAGCTTCATATCATGGTTGATCAGAAGATAGATGATTTTCGCAGATGCTTAGTCTCCGGAGAATCATGAAGCAAGGCAGAGGTTCAAATGCCATTAACCTCACTGCCTGCTTACTTCAAAGGGAAGAAGCCGGTGTCGATTATTTATCCGGATGGAACCGAAATACATGTAGACAAATGGAGAAAGTTAGCTGAAAAGCTTTTGCACAGATGTGCTGAGGAAGAGGTGATGAGAGAACGGCTGTGTGGTATGCTGGGGAAAGTTTATGGGAGAGACCGTTTGTTGCTGTCAGATAGAGGCGACTGTATGGACGTGCCTCTGGAATTTTATCCAGGGATGTTTTTTGAAGCAAAGTTTGATACAGAATCTTTGCTCAAAGTCATTACCACTCGAATTTTTCGGCCCATAGGATATGACTATTACGGCATTTATCTGAAAGTCAAAGATTCTCCACAACAGCAGTCTGCTCAGGAATCTGAGCCAAAACAATCCTTACAGCTATAAGACAGAGCAGCTAGGTTCTTTGAAGGCAAAGGACATGGCTGCTCTGTTTTTATAAAAAACTATATGAGGAGGTGTGATGTGGAGGAAATTCAAATTCCAGAAGAACTGGCGGAAATGCTTATCAATCAGGCAGCTCTGGAGGAAGTCCCTGTGGAGGAAATCGTAACGCGTGCGATTAGGAAGTTTATAGAAAAGGAAGGTGAAAAAAGATGCCGTTAAATGGAATGAAAGGTATCACTGTTAAGGTGGACGCGCAGCTTCATGCAGAGGTCACACAGTATATTCAAAATCATGGCATGACGATGTCAGAGTTTGTCGCGTTAGCATTGCAGGATGAACTGCATCCTAAAATTCAGGAAAAGGAAGGAAAGAATATGGGAAATATGAAAACATTAGCGTTTCAGGTACCGGAGGAGCTGTTTTGGAGGATTAAAGAATATCTGCAGCGTCATAACATGTCTCAGAAGGATTTTGTTATTGGTCTGATTGAGCGGGAACTGAAGCAGGAGCAGACAGAATGCCAGGCTCATGTGGAAGAGCAGGCAGAAGCTGTGGATTCTGAAGAAATGAAAGATATGGAGCAGGCATCGGAGGGGCAGGAATTACAGGAAGAAATGGGAAAAGCTGTTTCTGCGGAGAGCGGTGAAACTGCTGGGAATGCTGCAGTGCAGGAAGAAGAAAAATATGAGGAGTCTCAGGACAGTGGAGTAGAAACTGAATCTGAAAGTGAAGACATGGGACTTTCCATGGGAATGTAAGAGAAAATAGGGGTGATAGGGGTGACAGTGGTGACATATAGACTGTTCCTGGAAATGACAAAAGCGTGTATTAAGAATTTCCTGCCAGAAAGCTATCAGGATAAAACAGTAGTGATAGAACCAGTGATGAAAAATAACGGTGTTGTGCTTCAGGGTCTTTCTGTGAGGAATGGAGAAACCAATAAGGTAGAACCGGTACTGTACCTTGAGCCGTTCTATAAAGAATATCAGGATGGCAGGAGCCTGGAAGATGTCTGGAGGAAAATCGCAGAGCAGTATGATGCCGCACAAAAAGAAGTTCAGAATGTTTCCATATCTATAGCATATGAAAAGATAAAAAACGGCCTGTTTGTATCAGTGTGTAATGCGGAGCAGAATGCGCAGAGACTGCAGGGTATTCTTCATGATATCAGAGAAGATCTGGCACTTATCTATCAAAGCAGAATTCATTTGTATGATGGTCAGACAGGAAGCATGGTTATCAATAGCCGGCATTTGAGCCACTGGGGTATCACAAAAGAACAGCTTCAAACGGATGCGTGGAATAACATGAAGAAAGTGATGCCGCCTGTTTTGTTAACGATGGAAGAAATACAGGGACAGTTGGAAGGAAAATATTCTTTGGAAGAATTATCTCAGAAAAAATCAAGGTCGATAGAAGATGCGGAAACAGATGCGTTTTTGTACGTGCTGACGAATACAGAAGTAACCTGTGGGGCCGTTTATATGTTTGACGAGGAACTGATGGCAAGGATTGCAGAAAGGCTGGATTCCAATTTGTTAGTTCTTCCCTCATCAACACATGAAATTCTGATATTAAGAGAAACGGAGGATGTAGATGTATTTGACTTGCGGTTAATGGTGGAAAAAATCAATAAAGACGTTGTACGGCCAGAAGATAAGCTGTCCGATGAGGTGTATCGGTATGACAGAGCAGCACATAAACTGAACGTCATAAAGGAACAGGATTACCTGCAGGACTGGCAGATCAAGATGGAATAGGACGGAGGTGAAACAGGGGATATGTTCCGATGTCTGATAGTGGATAAGGATAAAAAAGAAAGCAGCCTGTTCTTTCCGGTATCTGAAGAAACTCTCTCGGAAGCATATGATATCATAAAGAGCAAAACCGCAGGCAGAGCAAAAATTGCGGATTTGGAAAGCCCTTTAAAGGGGATGAAAGAAGAACTGCAGTGGACTAGGGTTACAAAGCATCTTTTAAAGGAAATGAATTTTCTGGCCCAAAGGATGGAAAGAATGTCAGACCAGGAACTGGAGGTTTTCTGTGCGGCTGTTCAGATCACGAAAAGAGCAGATTTGAAGTATCTGATTAACCTGTCTTATAACGCGGACAGGTTTTCTGTCTGTCCTGGAATCACAAATGATGAAGAACTCGGAAAATATATTTCAGAGAATCCGGAGTTTGCATTGTGGATGAGCTGGCAGGGAGATAATGTTGATTTGTCGGATATAGGGCGTCGGTTTGCCGATGCGCATATGGGGTGTTTTACCGGTCAAAATTATGTGATTCGGAATGAACAGGCTATGGCTGCTGTTTACGATGGAAAAAGGTTTCCTGACTTTAATCAGAAAGTTGAAAACGGAGAGGATTGTATCTTTGAACGGAGATATTATTACAGAGGGGAAATCTATGCCCTGTATCTGCCGGCTTCTCAAAAGCAGATGAGGTGTATGGAAGGGTTCTTGAACGTAACGGATCTGGATGAATTTGGATACAGACATTTGATTTCACGGATAGACGGCTTAAAGGAAAGGCTTCCCTGTGGTTTGGGCATCCAGGAAATAAATACATTTGCAGCCGCAGTACAATCGGCTCTGGCTCAAAACCCAGAACGAGAAAAAGTATTTCTGGCAGCAATGGAGGCCGAAGTACCTTCGACAGCTGAAAAAGCTGTATGGATTGCAGAGCATCTGAATGAGTATGAGATGGCAAACACAGATGAAGATAGTATATCGACTTCTTTGGGGAAGGTCAGGAACCAGACACATCCGATTCGCCCCCTTTCCGGGGAAATCCATACGCTTCGCTTGTATAGCCTGGCAGAGGGACAGTGCTATAAAAAATATAGATATAAGGGGAAAACAGAATACAGTGATTTTGCGGTTCCATTCGATGCTTTGTATCTGACCAGATATCAAAAAGAGATTCAAAGGGCCCTGCAAAAGTATAGCGACTTTCTATCTGAACGGGGACTGGCTGATTATATGGATAACATCCTGTTAAAACGAAAGTTGATCAGCATGATTCCTCAGATTGAAGAATGGGATCATAAGCTGTGGGGTGTACTGGAGGTGAAAAGCCATGGGAAGTTGTCCGAAGGGGAACTACAGGAGGTGAAAAAAGCGTGGAGCGGACAGTGCAGTGATGGATTTGGGGAAGGCTTTTATCAGAAAGAGATTCGGACCAGAGAAGGCCTGCTCAACGTAGATTTGGCTTATGATATTTGGAGCACAGAGTTTAAAACAGAGCAGGAGCTGAAAGGGGGTGATCCAGAACGGATACGGGAAATGCAGTTAGGAGGGATGTAGCCGGGAGACAGTTGAAGAATTGATAAGAGTAAAGAAAATAGGGAAAATGGACAAGCAGGGATAATCCCTGTATTTTTTTGCGTAAAATCCTTTGGAAAGGAGGCAGAGTTCCGGCCGGGAAAAGATATCTGACTCTATTTTGATTGGATTTAGAACAAAAAGCAATTGAAAGAATTCGAGCAGCGTCAGAAATGTCACTTAGAATCTATGAAAAACCTTTGGTGATAACCGACAGCGGTGGAAAAGACAGCTTGGTCTGTCGGGAGCTTGTAAGACGGGCAGGAATTCCATATGAGGTCGTTCACAGTTTAACCACAGCAGATGCCCCGGAAACGGTATATTATGTGCGTGATACCTTTAGGAGTTTGGAGGAGCAGGGAGTTCATTGTAAAATTATTAAGCCAATGTACAAAGGAAAGCGTACCTCCATGTGGTCTTTGATCCCCATGAAGAAGTTTCCGCCTACAAGGCTAAAGAGATATTGCTGCCAGGTATTGAAAGAAGAAACTGTAAAAGACCGTTTTATCACTACGGGAGTCCGGTGGGCAGAGAGTATAAAAAGGAAGGAGAGCAGAGGAATTTATGAAAACCTGACCTCGGATGTTAGACAGAAACTCATTTTAAACAATGACAATGATGAAAGAAGGGCTTTGTTTGAATCTTGTACATTAAAAGGAAAGAGGGTGTGTAACCCTGTTATTGACTGGACGGACCGGGATGTGTGGGATTTTATCCGAAGCGAACATTTAAAAGTAAATCCCCTTTATGAACGAGGATTTTACCGGGTTGGTTGTATAGGATGCCCTATGGCGGGAAAGAGAAGATGGATGGAGTTTCGGCTGTATCCAACTTATAAGCAGGCATATCTGCATGCGTTTGACCGGATGCTGGAGGCAATGCACAAAGGAGAAAGTCGGGTAAAATGGAAAAATGCACAGGCAGTATTTGACTGGTGGATGGAAGGACATCAGATAGAGGGACAGCTCCGTCTGGAAGATATGGATACCTGGCGTCAGGCGAATCATGAGATTCAGGAAGAAGAGAATGAACAATATGAGGAGGAGCCAAAACCATGGCAACACAATTTATGACAGGTACGCCAAAGGAAGAGTTGGAGAAGCTGATGCAAGTAGTTCCAGGCTTTCGGGCAAGAAAAAACGGGGTGGTTATCAGCCGATTACAGAGTGGTAAGAAATGTGAAAAGGTTTGCCAGAGAAACATTCCTTTATCTAAGCTGATAGCATTATTTGCTTCGGAAGTAGATGAAGAACCTTTAACAGCCCGTATGATGCTTATGGCAGGGAAAGAGCCGGTTTTTTTTCTGACAGGGCATCGAGAAAGATTTAAGAGATTCTGGGATTTTCATGGTATGGCAGATGATTTGTCTGCTATGTGTGCGGCAGCTTATTTGTTATCAGCAGATCGCATTTTATTTGAACGGTCGGTATCTGCAGTAAAACCTGATTTGATACTTTTCCGGCAGATTCGGATCCAAGGAATAGATTTGCGGGGCTATATTCTTTTCCATAGTGCAAAGGGATTATATCAGGGGACAAAACATCTTAGTCTTTCAGAACTGACAGATCCGGAACTGATAGACGATGAGGTATTTTACTTGATTATTGCGGGGTTCCTTATCAGACGCTATGGAGAGGATGTTTTGAATCTGGAGGATATAGAAGGGAGCGGGCTGCGAATAGATGAGAGTAGTCGTGTACGCAGATGATTTAATAAAAAAGCAGGGGTACTGGGGAGTGGAATTGTCTCTGCCGGTTGCAAAGGAAGAAATCGAGGATGCCCTGCAGAGAGCAAGAGTACCGGGGCATGGTTCTTATCATCTGGAATATTTGGACTGGCCAGAGTTCCTTGGAAAGAGGTTGAGTGAATATTGTACGCTGGAGGAAATAAACGTGCTGGCATATCGCATCAGTCAGATGAACTTTCAACAGCTGGAAATCTATGAAGGGGCAGTAGAACTACTATGGGAAAAGATGATGGAAGATGGATCACATTACTGGATGACGGAAAAGTCTCTGATAAATCATTCGTATAATCTGAATTGCTATGACTTTTATCCGGGTATTTTATGTGATGCTGATTTGGGAAAGGTCTGCATTGAGGGTGGAATACTGGAGCTGATAAACAGTCTTCCAGATGAAACATTAGAGCTGTTGGATCCGGAAAAAGTGGGGCGTTATCTCCGGGAAAAAGACGGAGGAACGTATACACACAAAGGATATGTGCTGCGAAACACGGAAGAATTTCAGGAGGTTTTTGATGGTAGAAACCTTCCGGAAATGCCGGCAGAATTGCAGGGGACCATTTCCCTGCAGCTGGTGAATTGTCTGCACCCAGAGGCAGCAAGTGTATGGCTTGCGCTGCCTGCAAAGCAGGATGAAATGATGAGGGCGTTAGAGAGCCTGAAAGCAGAATCATTCGATGATTGCGTTATTGTTGAAAACAGGGGAACAGCTCTGGCTTTTCCGCTGGCAGGAGATGAAGATATTGGGAAGCTGAATCTGCTTGCAGAGAGGATAAAGTCATTTTCGGACAGCAGAATGCGTGAGAAGTATAGAGCGGCTATGGAACTGGAGCTATGCAGTGATCTGGATTTAGCACTGGATATTGTAGCAAATCTGAACTGTTATGATTTTGATCCCGAACTATATTCATTGGCATCCTATGCAGAGTATGTTCTAAAAGAGCTTGGGATTGATACGCAAGATCCGGCATTTTCCTCATTTGACTTTCAAGGCTATGGAGAACGGAAGATGAAAGAGGTTGGATATGTCTTTACAGCTTATGGTTTGATTTCGCGAAATGAGCAGCCATTTCAGCGGGAGTATACGGAAGAAAGACAATCCATATCGCTGTACCCATAAATGCGAAAAAAGGGGATGATAGAGAATTAATAGTTTTATTTCATGGGTTGGCGGGAAAAAGGCACTGCGGAATATCATTTACACGATGTTTCCGGTACAGTTTGATCGTTATATAGAGGTATTCGGAGGGGGCGGCTGGGTACTCTTTGGAAAGCCCCCGGATAAGAAATGCATGGAAGTATATAACGATTACAATTCCAATCTGGCCAACCTGTTCTACTGTGTAAAGAACCGCACAGGCGCATTCCTGCGGGAACTGGGATTCCTTCCAATCTGCAGCAGAGATGAGTTTACCGTAATCCGCAATTTTTTAGATAAGCGGGAGTTTGACACGCGCTTTCTGGAAGAAGAACTGGAGCTGACTGAGAGGTATCTGCCGCCTCCAGAGTTTCATGAGATCCAGGAGCTTCTTTTGGATAACGCGGAAGTGACGGATGTGAAGCGGGCGGCCGCTTTTTTCAAACTTATTCGCTACAGTTATGGGAGCGGCTGTACATCCTTTGGCTGTCAGCCCTTCGATGTCCGCAAATGTTTTGATGCCATCTGGCAGGCATCGAGACGTCTCGCTGATACAGTAGTAGAAAATAAAGATTTTGAGGCGCTGATCCGACAGTACGACCGGGACAGTGCCTTTTTCTATTGTGATCCGCCGTATTTCCAGACAGAAGGTCACTACGAAGTGGTATTTCGGAAAGAAGATCATCAAAGACTTAGAGATACACTGACGGGCTGCAAAGGGAAATGGATGGTCAGCTATAACGACTGTGAGTTTATCCGGGAGCTTTATAAAGGATATGAGATCACAGCCGTTTCGCGGTTAAATAATCTGGCCCAGCGGTATGAGGGGGGATGTGAATTTCCGGAAGTGCTGGTCACGAATTATGATCCGAAAGAACTGGAGCGGTCGCGGCCACGGCAGCTCCAGCTTTTTGAATTTCAGGGGGAAGGGGGCTGTTTTGAAGATTAAACCTGTTTACAAGCTGGTAGATGAAAAAGGCCGTGTCCTGATTCCGCAGAATATCAGGGATGCGGCTAAAATACGGCGTGGAGATATTGTCAGGCTGGGATTATCAGATGGTAATGTGACAATACAGAAGGTGGATGTAATAGAGGTAGGTGTCCAGTCACCAGAAATGGTAGAAGCCTATGTGCGCGCTGCAATCAAATCTATGCCGGATGATATCAGATTGGAGCTGATAAGCGAACTGAGTGCTTTGATTCAGCAGAAGGGGGAGTGAAAGGAATGCGCTGGTTTGGCTCTGGTGATTTGGAAACTGCCGGATCTGGATTCCTGGTAAAAAATAAAGTGATTGTGCTTTATGACCATGCATCCCTTGTACCGCAGCATGGGCAGCTTTATTTCTGTCTGGGCGGAGAAGGTTCAGATGGACGTCTTCCATGGGGAAGTATCGAGCTTGTATCCTTGTGGGATGGAGGACGTTGCGAATGCCGCCGTGATGAAGCAGCTGGGGTTCTAAAATCAGGACTCTTACCAGAGTACGCCAGATTGCAGCTCTCACAGATCCGGCCGCCGGGAGCATTGGACCTGCAAAATCATATACCGGAATATTCCGGGTACAGTTTCCTGCCGGATGGCCGGTATGTGGCTGGAGTTTGGTTGTGCACAGAAAAAGAGGTACAGGACTATGTGGAAATGCAGAGAGACTATCAGCATCGTGTCCTGATTTGTGACAGGGACGACTTTACGGTGCTTGAGATTGTGGAAGGGAAGCGGGTATTTCCGGATGAGCAGATACTGCAGAAAGCAGCAAAGGAGAGCAGGCAGAGAGGAGAAATGGCTATGACATGAAGGGAGAAAAGAACGTGGGAGAGATCCGCATTGAAAACGGAGTGATTGTGTATTATGGCAGCCGCGCCGGACAGATTCGGGACGGATGTGCTGTGATTGATCCGATGTTCCAGGTGAGGGAGTTGACAGAGTATCTGGAGAGGCAGAAAGACATTCGGATGATTCGGATAGAAAGGGGGGTCTATGAGAGGCTTATGAATGCCCGCAGTATGGAAGAAAATCAGCAGGCATTGAAAAAGGTCCGCGTATGGCAGCTTAAACCGGATGTAGATGTTCAGATGAAGTTTGTGCCGTATGATACTTTAATGCGGAAATTTGGTCCACCGGATATCGAAAACTATGAGAAAGTTTTCGAGGGTACTGCAGATACAAATGACCTGGAGGATCTTTTTGAAAAATTTAACATGGACTGGCCATCCGGATATACCGGGCATTCTCTGTCGATAAGTGATGTCCTGGAATTATATGATGAACAGGGAAGTGAATTCTATTATGTAGATGCTGTAGGATTCCGTCAGGTCGAATTTTCTTCTCAGCCGCCATCCATGTGTCCGTCTCAAGCTATGCAGCTATAAGCAGATGACTTCGGTTGTCTGCTTATGCAATAAAAACGAAAGGGTAAACCATATGAAAAAGCACAGAAAAAGAAGGAGGAATAAATATTATGCCAAAACTGGATATCCGTATTACAACCTTACAGCCGCCCGGCTCACAGGGAGGGATCAGAGCACACGCATCTATGACTATCGACGACTGCTTTGGCGTCCGGGGAATCAGGGTCGTAGAAGGCGGTAAAAACGGCCTGTTTGTGGCCATGCCAAGCCGAAAAACGGAAAATTCCTATAAGGATATCTGTTTTCCGGTAACTGCAGAATTTCGCAAGCAGATTAATGATGAAATACTACAGGCATACCATCAGGCTGTAGACATGGTACAGACGGCTTCTGGTCAGGGACAGGAAGCGTCTCAATCAAAACAGATGAAATCTAAGACACATGGCCAGCAGATGGCGGGAGTGTAAGTGGTCTTGAGAAACTATATACCCAAAATGGAGGAAAGAAATTTGAAGAATATGAAAGAATATCTCACAAAAATGCGCATATCTGCTGCAAAAAAGATTTGGAGAGCCAGAACAAAGCTGGCGGAAACATCCGGAGAAGGATACGTGGATACTGCAATTAAAATTTTGATCGCAGTCGTATTGGGAGCATTGCTTCTGGCGGGCCTTTATGCCCTGTTTAATGATACGGTTCTCCCGACTCTTGTGGAACGTGTGGAAGAAATGTTCAACTATGCTGGTTGATGCATTAGTACCTCTGGGAGAAAATATGGCGTCCCTTCGGCCTGTCTTTCAAATGGCTCAGGCTTTTTTGTTTTTCGGTCTGCTTTTCATGGTTTCTGTCTGGGATATTCGACATCGGATCATCCCAGACAGGCTGCAGGCCGGGATAGCAGCTTTGGCGCTTCTTGATTTTTCTGTAGGTAATATCCTGGGCCTCTTATGTATGTTTCCTTATCTGGTGATCGGGCTTATCCCCGGAAAATCAGATGGAATCGGCGGAGGGGATATAAAACTGGCTGGAAGCACGGGATTGATTCTCGGACTTCCGGCTGGTCTGACAGCGTCTCTTGTAGGATTAACAACATTCATTGTGTATGGGAGCGGAAGCTATATTTTAAAAAGATTTCATGGATATAAAGCAAAAGTGCCATTACCTCTCGGTCCATTTCTGGCGGCAGGATGTATTTGTGCTTATTATTTCAAGATGAAAGGATGGGTTTATTAAATATGAAAAAGAGAGTTCTATTTTTTATTTGCATGGCAGTGCCAGTTATGGCATGTGTCGCCTTTTACCGTCGGCGCCGGCATTACATTGTCCGACGGTAACGAGAAAGGAGGAAGTGAAGATGCAGTTTTTAAGAAACAGAACCGTGATAGGAATTATCTGTATTATGTTGTCTCTGATTATCTGCTTTGCGGTTACTCCGTTGTTTAACAGAGCGATCAGTGAAAAAACGGAGATAGTCCGTGTTGCGAAAGAGATACGGAAAGATGAAGAAATCACAGCGGATATGCTAGAGACAGTAGAAGTAGGAGCATACAACCTGCCGGAAAGTGTCATCACAAATCAAAACAGTGTGATTGGGAAATTTGCTTCTGCGGAATTGCAGCCAGGAGATTATATCCTGACTTCCAAAGTCACAAATGAACCATCAGCAGAGAATGCGTACCTTTATAACTTGAACGGGGAAAAACAGGCGATTTCTGTATCTGTGAAATCTTTTGCAAACGGCCTATCCGGAAAACTTCAAAGCGGCGATATCGTTTCGGTGATCGCGCCAGATTACAAAAAGCAAGGTGTGACAATAATTCCTCCGGAGCTTCAGTATGTGGAAGTGATTGCAGTAACGGCAAACAGTGGTGCAGATGCCAATACTGGAGAACAGACAGAGGAAGGTGAGGACCGTGAGCTCCCGGATACAGTTACTTTATTGGTTACGCCGGAACAGTCCATGATTCTTGCAGAATTGGAGGCAGACGGGGATATCCATCTTTCTTTGGTATATCGCGGTGAGCAGAAAAACGCTGCCGAATTTATTACAGCACAGGAGACAGTGCTGGCTGAACTATATGCCCCGGAGGAAGAGACTGCCGAGGAAGCAGACAATGCAGAAGAAGCTGCAGAAACGGAAAGTACTGCTTTGGAAGAAACATCGGAAAGCGAATCTGGCGAATCCGAGGAAGCTGAGGAAAGTGAGGTGGGGTAAGCCTTGAACTTTTTAAAAAACAGCATATTCAGCCGCGGCTCAAACGGGGACGGATCCGGCTGGGAACCGGAAAACGAGAACCAGATGCTGGCAGTCTGGGGAAGCCCCGGTTCAGGTAAGACCACGGTAGCGGTGAAGCTGGCGGCACGACTCGCGGGACAGAAACGGGATGTAGCACTGCTCCTCTGTGATATGAACACACCGATGCTCCCCTGCATCTGTCCGCCAGAAGATTTGGAAGAAGAACATTCTTTGGGAAGCATTCTGGCTGCAGCCCATGTGTCGGAATCCCTGGTGAGGCATAATTGCATTACCCATAAACGATTTCGCCATTTGACGATCTTGGGGATGAGAAAAGGAGAGAACGAATACACCTATCCTCCCTATGAACGCACACAGGCGGAGGAGCTGCTTTCCTGCCTGCGGGAGATAGCACCAAACATTGTGATTGACTGCGGAAGTGGGATCGCAAATGATATTCTGTCGGCGGTTGCACTTTTGGAGGCAGATGCGGTGCTCCGGCTGGTGAACTGTGACCTGAAATCTATCAGCTATCTGTCCAGCCAGCTTCCGCTTCTCAGGGAGAGTAAATGGGATGCCGATAAGCAATATAAAGTAGCCAGCAACGTGCGTCCCAATGAAGCCAGCGGACATATCGAACAGGTGCTGGGAAGTGTGGCATTTCAAATCCCTCATTCCGAGGAAGTGGCTTCCCAAGTGTTGGAGGGAAACTTGTTTAAAGAATTGGGCTTGAAGGATAGTCGGGGATTTCGGAAATCTATAGAGGCCATCACAAGGGAGGTGTTCGGATGTTAGGAGATAGGCGGAGTAAATCCATATTTTATATGGAGGATGGAGAAAGTGTTTCGGGAGCAAATAGCTGTGTGGAACCAGAGTCTACACAGTTTTTTGAACATGGTCAGGACTGGACTGCCGCCCTTCACTCTGATCCGGATGCTCCGAACGGGGATGAAGCTGTAAAGGAGATTCAGCCAGAAAATGTGGCAGATATGGAGGAAAATGAGGATAAACAGAAAGAAAAGCATGAACTGGAACTGACACAGGAGGAGAGTGGCGAATATGTCCCACCAAAACGGCCCGTTTCAACCATGCGCACTCAGGAGTTGTTTTTTTCCGCTGACGAGAAGGAACGTGAATTTTCAGAAGTCCTTCGTGAGGTGCAGGGGTACTTATCCAAAGAGTACAGCAATCTTGTAACGGTGGCAGGCAGCGAGGAAGTCAAGTCTCAGATCCGCCGATTTGCAGGGAAATATATCCAGGACCACCGGATTACGGTTCAGGGCATGACCACAGAGGAACTGATAAACGCTATCTATTCTGAGATGGCAGAGTTTGGTTTCCTGACCAAGTATATCTATGGGGAAGGAATTGAGGAAATCGACGTGAATGCATGGGACGATGTGGAGGTGCAGTTTTCCGGCGGTATGACAAAGAAACTTGATGAACACTTTAACAGTCCGGAACATGCTATCAATGTGATCCGGCGAATGCTGCATGTTTCCGGTATGGTGTTAGATGACGCCAGCCCCAGTGTTCTTGGCCATCTCAGTAAAAATATTCGTATCGCTGTGTTAAAGACACCTATCGTAGATGAAGATGTAGGGGTGGCCGCGTCTATCCGGATTGTTAATCCTCAGAATATGAATAAAGAAGATTTCATCCGGGGCGGTACCGCCACAGACGAAATGCTGAATTTTCTTTCCGAGTGTATCCGCTACGGGATCTCAGTTTGTGTGGCAGGTGCCACCAGTTCTGGCAAGACTACTCTGCTGGGGTGGCTTTTGACTACGATCCCGGATAACAAGCGGATCTACAGCATTGAGAATGGTTCCAGGGAACTGGCGTTGGTGCGGCGGAAGGATGGAAAGGTGGTAAATTCGGTGATTCATACCCTCACTCGTGACAGTGAAAATGAGCGTCAGCGGGTGGATCAGATTGCTCTTCTGGACATGGCGCTCCGATTTAACCCCGACATTATTGTGGTTGGTGAGATGCGCGGGCCGGAAGCAAATGCGGCGCAGGAGGCAGCCCGTACCGGCGTGGCGGTGGTGACCACCATTCATTCTATGAGTTGTGATGCCACATACCGCAGAATGGTGTCCCTGTGTAAACGTGCTGCAGATATGAGTGATGAAACCCTGATGGGATTTGTGACGGAAGCATACCCGATTGTGGCATTCTGTAAGCAGCTTGAAAACAAGGAACGGCGTCTGATGGAGATCATGGAATGCGAGATTCAACCGGATGGCACAAGGGTATTCCGACCGTTGTTCCAGTACCGGATCACAGAAAACCGGGTGGAGGATGGGAAATTTATCATTGCAGGCAGCCATAAAAAGGTCAATGCTATTTCGGACAGTCTCGCCCGCCGGTTTATGGAAAATGGGATGCCGCAAGAAATATTGAAAAAACTCCTTGCGGCTCCCGAAGAAGGAAAGGAGGTTCAGGCAGTATGACAGCGATTCAGTTACTGGCTTGCGCGGGAATGATCGTAGGAGCTTTCCTGATTCTGGGGCTTCGGCCTATGGAATTTACGGACAGCCTGTTTGCATTTTTGCTGCGGCCGAAGAAAAGCATCCGTGAGGACATCAAGGAATCGTCAGGAAGGAAAAAGGTGGGGCTCCTCCGGAGGGAGCTCACGGAGGCACAATCCGTCCTGGAGATGACAGGGCGCGGGAATCGGTTTTCTGTTATCTGTGCCATATCGTTGGCGCTGTTCTGCCTGGGAGGTTCCATTGCAATCCTGCTTGGAAATTTTTTTCTGGCCCCGGTCATGGCTGTGGGATTTATGTTTTTACCCTTCTGGTATGTGAAGCTGACAGCCAGCCACTATAAACGGGATGTATCGGCAGAGCTGGAAACAGCGCTGTCTGTGATCACGACGGCCTACTTGCGTACTGAGGATATTGTGACGGCGGTAGAAGAAAATACCACATATTTAAACCCGCCGGTGTCAAAGGTGTTCCAGGATTTTCTGGTGCAGGTGAGGTTGGTAAACCCCGATGTAGGGGTAGCGCTCCGGACTACGCGGGGGAGGATTGACAATGAGGTGTTCCGAGAATGGTGTGATGCCTTAAGTGACTGCCAGCATGACCGGAGCCTGAAAACGACTCTGACTCCTATCGTGGCAAAACTCTCCGATATGCGAAATGTCAACGCTGAGCTGGAATATCTGATTGCGGAGCCGCGGAAAGAGTTCTTGATCATGGTGATCTTCGTCATCGGCAACATCCCGCTTATGTACCTGTTAAATAAAGACTGGTACGACGTGTTGATGCATACGCCTCTGGGCCAGATCATCCTGTCGGTGACCGCTGTGGTGATCTTTGTGTCTGCAGGGCTCGTGGTAAAATTAACCCGCCCCATTGAATACAGGAGGTGAGCTGTATGATGGGATTACTATTTTTATTTGGGGTATTTCTGGCCTTGGGCCTGTTCCTTTTGTCGGCTGCGGTTCTGCGGCTGCCTACCATTGGTGCGGCCAGAGCCATGTTGGGGACGGTGAAACAGGAAAAGAAAGCTGCAAAAACTTTAGAAACCGGGCTGATGACGGTGGCAGTGTGGCTGGCGAAGTATATCCGGATTGATGAATACAAGCGGGGCCGTATGGCAAATGTGTTAAAAGCCAGTGACATGAACCTGACACCGGAAGTTTACCAGGCATATGCTCTGACGAAAGCAGGGGCAGTCCTCTTAGGTGTCGTTCCATGTATAATTTTATTGCCTCTGCTGTCACCAGTTGTCGTCATTCTGGCTGTATTCATTTACTTCAAGGAAACTCAGAAGGCAGACGAAAAGCTGAAAGCCAAACGGGAGGAAATTGAGGGGGAACTGCCGAGGATGGTTGCCAACATTGAGCAGGAACTGAAAGCCAGCCGTAATGTGATCGGGATGCTGGAGCGGTTCAAAACCAATGCAGGCCCGGCCTTGACCGGAGAACTGGACATCCTGTTGGCAGATATGAGGTCGTCGAATTATGAAGCGGCTTTGACGCGTTTTGAAGCACGGCTTAACTCTCCTATGTTGTCGGATGTGGTGAGAGGATTGATTGGCGTGCTGCGCGGGGATGACAGTGCGGTTTATTTCCAGATGCTGGCTCATGATTTCAAGCAGATTGAGCTGCAGCGATTGAAAACCGAAGCCCAGAAGATCCCGCCCAAGATCCGTATTTTCTCATTTGGTATGTTGTTATGTTTTTTGCTGACATACCTTCTTATTATTTTTTATGTGGCCGTGGAAAACCTTGGAGGGATTTTTTAGAACAGATGTCTGAGTATGCCCAGAGAAGAAAACCATATAATTTGTCTGGAAAGATTATATTTTTATAGAAAGTTACGATTTTTTGGTTTTAATTCGTATTTATTATAAAAGTTAATTTTATTTGATTCAAAATATTAAGTAGAGGACGATAAATTACGGTGTAGAATTACTTGGAATGAATGGTCTTGAAATAATAAAATGTATTCATGAAAATAAAGGAACTCTTTTTTCTCTATATGGCAAATTATGATCAGCACGTAATGGACATCTTTGAGGTTTATATTTTCTAATATATATTTGGAAACGACACTAGTTCAAAGTTTGTCCAAAGCATTTCAATCTATTCAATAGCTTTTTGAAAAATTTAAAAGGTGAGAATATGAAGAACCTATCCGTATGCATGTATGGAATTTCTACCGTATTTTTGTATTGCACTTATGCAATAGTTGCACAAAAACAGAATGAAGAAAGGAAAGCCTGTAACGGAAAAGCAGGAGACTAATGCTCATGGCATGAGGTAAAACAAGTAGAACGGATAGTCAGCAAATATGGCGGAGATATTGAATTTCGGTATGAAGGTGGGAATTTTGAAGTAGACGTTATAGTGTCAAAATAAGAGAAGAAGAATGATTATGAATACTGAGAGTAAAAATAATTAATTGTAGCGAGGATTTGCTGATGGAGATCGAGAAAACAAGAAAAACGAATTGTGTTTCTGTGTGAGGAAGGGTTATATTCAGTGACCTATACTTCTGGTGATAGCCTTAGTATTATTTGTTGCTAATGAGAAAGGCGGTAGAGAGTGCGGTTTGATGCCGCATTCTCTGTTTATACAGGGGAGTTGCAAAGTATGGATTATAAAAAAGAAATTGAAAGCAAAAAAGAATTGGAGGAAACAGTTTTAGGCAGAGAAATATGTTTGACAGTGACAGATAATGATATGATTTTAGATGAGAGGAAAATCGAGAGAGAAATTTCTGTATTGGAAAAGATTTATGAAAAAACACTCTTGAATACTAAGGATTGGACCCAATATGGTTCAGAAGGAGTTTTTAGCAATTTTTTCGGTTTCTTTGGGAAAATTGCTGTTGAATATGCGGAGGTTAGCAGTATGCCGCAGTTAAATAACCCGGAAAAAAATCTTTTGTCAAACTTATATTCTGCTATATTTTGGATACCTTTGCGTGTATTAATACAAGACATTCATGATAAGAAAGGCAGAGGAATGCTGAAAGGAACGACCTCGGAGGAAGAATATACAGATTACCAAAGCAATTTTTTAATGGACGGTGCATATATTAAAAAGATTTGTGACGATTTTCCAGAGATAAAACAACTGATATTTCGACAGATAATAATGGTGGTACGGGAGATATACCGAATTTTGCAGGCTGTTGAACGGGATAAGAAAACTCTCGTTCAAGAACTCTGTCATGGAAGGACATTTCTAAAGATAGATAGCATTAAATGTGGAATGTCAGATGTTCATAATAGGGGGCAGGCAGTAGCAAAGGTCTGTTTGGATAATCAGTATATTTTAATGTATAAACCAAAAGAATTACATAAGGATAAGTTGTTTTTTCAGCTGTACTCCAATTTTTGTGAAAAGGCAGAATTGCCATGGAGAGAAGTATCTATTTTGGCATGTGAAAACTATGGTTGGGAAGAATATATCAATTATGAGGAGTGTAAAAATCAAGATGAGTTAGAGAGATATTTTGGACGGATGGGAATTTTGCTCTTCCTTTCTTACCTCTTGGATGTGAGTAACATGCATGGTGAGAACATTATTGCATCAGGCGAATATCCTGTTCCTATAGCTCTGGAGACAGTGCCAGGTTATAAACCATATAGTATAAACGAAACTGCAGAGCAAAAAATAAATGATGCTGTAAGGCATTCTGTGTTGAGCACAGGAATTCTGCCGGTGTATTTTTGGAGTGATAAAGTAATTTTGAGCGCATTTCATAAAGGTGATTCAATACAGAGTCTCCTTAAGCATCCAGTGGTTTGTCGTCCGGGAACTTCAGAAATTCATATAGAATATAGACAAGGCGATGGAAAAATATTAAGCAGCCTTCCGGTTTATTGTGGAAAAGCGGCAAATCCGGCATTATATAGACAAGCAATATGCCATGGCTTCCAAAGAGCATATATGCTTTTTTTACAAAATAAAGACAAGTATATGGATATTATAGAAGGCCTTTTTTCAGGAAAAAGCAGATATTTGGTTCGGCATACACAGCAATACCAGATGTATTTGCAATCATCCTATTTTCCAGAACTTTTAGAATCCTTCGAAAAGAGAAGGCTGTTTCTTCATGTTCTGGATAGGAATACCCCTGTTCCATCTCTTTTGCAGTACGAAAGGAATTCTTTACTTCAAATGGATATTCCGGTTTTTTATATTTATGGAAATAAGACAGCTTTATCAGATGGACAAGGAAATGAATATCCGGGCTATTTGGAGAGGACACCGAAGGATAACTGGTTAAAAAAGATAGAAAATATTTGCATGCAGGATATGGACCTACAGTTATCATTTATTGAGTGCTCGCTGGAAATGTTAAAAGAGCGAAGGTATATGAGTAGGAAGTACAGTCATCAACATTTAGAAAGAGCTGCTTCTGGATTTAAAGAAAGAGCGAAACGACAAATAGATGCAATTGCCGCTCAAATATGTTGCAGTGCATTCATTAGTAGAAATGATGATATTAGTTTTTGCATTCCACATGTAAAGAACACGTATTCCTGCTCGTTTGATTCGTCTGGCATGTATTTGTATGATGGATTGGGAGGAATCGCGGTTTTTTTGGCAACTGTTTTAAAGGAAAGCAGGTGTGAACTGTATGCTTATATACTGAGAGTAATAGTAGGAAAACTTTTTCAGCATACAGAAAATATTGGTAAATCAGATAAACTGAAAGCAATAGGAGCAGATGTTTTTGATGGAGAAGGGTCTTTAATTACCGTATATCTAATACTTTATCTAATAACAGGGAATGGAATTTTTTTAAAGTATGCAAAAATGCAGGCAGAAATAGTGGAACAGTTTTGGTGTGCGGAAACCTGTATGGATTATCTGAGTGGCCTTTCAGGAGCAATTGTAGTGTACGGAAAATTGTACAAGCTAACGGGTGAAACGATTTATCTTGATCATGCTGTCATGATGGGAGAAGAAGTTTGGAGAAACTGTGAAATGCTAGAGAGCGAGGCAGGATGGAGGATAAAAAGAAATGTGCCACCATTGGCTGGGCTTTCGCATGGAAACAGTGGACTTTTACTTGCCTGCGGAGTTCTACTAGAGAATACCGGTAATAAAATATATCAAAAAAGAATTGATAGATTGTTGATTTATGAAGATAGCCTGCTTGTAAATGGAAATTGGAAAGATTTGAGACAGCCGAGAGGTAATAGAGTGTGCAATAATACATGGTGCCATGGAGCAGTTGGGATACTGTTATCCAGACTTCAGCTGAAAAAGGCAGGATTCTTTGATAAAGCAGTGGAAAGAGATATAGAATATTGCAAGCAAATATTTTTAGAGGAAAGAGAGGCGGATGCCTTATGTTTGTGTCATGGCTTGAGTGGCTATTATATGGCTTTATGGTATTTTTTGAAGGACTATCCGGATGCTGAGCTTGAGCAGGAAATGCGGAGACTGGGATGGAGAATCCTGATGCAGATAGAAGGAAAGCAGTTTTCTGCACTTGAAAAATATAATTCGTCTTTGATGACAGGATTGTCGGGCATAGGAATTGCATTGTACTGTGCCGAACAATATGAAAATAAAAAGGAAAAAGGATGAGAAAAATGGTTCTTGAGAATATCGAAAACTATTTTTGGTATGGTGAAGGGATTCCGATTTAAAAAAACTATTTACGGACAGCAGATAGAAAGAGTAGTTTGAAATTATGTAGCATTTGTGATTTTATGGAGGGTTGTGGTGATTATATGCTCATCTTAACACAAAAAGCCTAAATATTACCATAATTTGATAATATTTATGTGGATTTTCGATGTCTAATAATGTATGATAACTATAATTGAATTAAGCTACTTGTGGAGTGAAAAGAATGAGTACAAAAGATAGTAACAGGGATGTTTATAGAAGAATAGTCCTTTTTTTGTATCCTAATGTTGAAGATTTTCCAAATGATGTTATCCGAGAAAAAGTAGTCGACTTGAAAGAGAGCTTATACTATATCATTTCAGATGTAAATGAACTTGTTGCGAGGGTTTTTTCTTCAGATGCCTTTGTTAATTCTAAGTATATACCGGTAATTGAATCACAAGCTATAAATAAAGTATATAATGAAGTTAAAGAAGATGATATTCATGATATAAGGATATGCGTGACTTCGTTTGAAGATTATGATTTCAGTGATAAATATTGTCATCTTATTTCAAAGGAAAAATTGGCGAAGAATGATGTGAGTCATCTCCTGTCAGTTAAATTATTTTCTAAAACTAAAAAATATTTATGGAAAACTAGCGAGGATGAAAATTATAGTGCGGTAATTGAAACCGGAGTTAATGAATTAGGAAAAGTAATTGTAAGTATTATGCTGGATATTGCATTATATCATTATTTTAGACTTCCAGCAGATTTATCATATCGTCAATCATTTAGTATGATAAAAAAACAATATTTAGATTTATCGATGTCGAGTATTGCAAGAAAGGCTAGCTTTGGAACGCCAGATGAGAAACGTTTAGAGATACGTTATTTGCCTATTTCGCTTCCATATGTTGACGATATTCAAAAAAATCCAGATAAAATCAAAGAATTAATAAAAAAATTTACAGATTTATATTATAAACATGTTATACCGGTTGCCTATATTGATCTTAAAAACAATGATATAGAATTTGATATTGAGAATCAAAAAGTACCATCTGATAATCCAGAAGAATTCAAAAAATTGATTTCAGGGATTTCAAAAACTGATATTGATGAAATAATCGAATTATTTAAAAATCAAACAGTTGATATAGAGAGCTCATTCTCAGATGATAGGGATGAAAAAATTATTCTGTTGATTTGCAACAAAGAGATCTTTCCCTATATGGGCACCAAGCGGAAAAAATTTATGGTAAAAAAGGATCTTGATCCAAATATTTATATTAATTTGGAAGAGACATATGCGTTGTTCCATATGGTTTATCTTGATCCGGATGAGGTGTAGATATATGGGATATATTACCTTTTTAGATTTATTAGGAACGAAAGATTTTTGCGGTGCCCCTGAAATATATAATACAAATATTTCAATTTTTTACAAAGAAGCTCAGGCAAATTCATATCGTTTAAAAGGCGTTGGAAAGATTGGCATATTTAGTGACTGTCTTTATGCGGAGTCTAAAGAACTAAGACCTATGCTTGATTTTTTGGTTTCCTTAAGAAAAAGTTTATGTGCACAAAAATTGTTTTTCAATGCTGCGTTAACAAAAGGGGAAATAGGGATTGTGAATCCTACATGTTCTAGGGATGAAAACTTTTTTGGCGTTGCTTTTGAAAGAAGTGATATAGCTAGTTTGTATATGAAACAAAATCAATTTAAAGGAATTGGGATATGGGTTGATAAAGAACTATACTCTGAAATCAATGCAATCAAAAGCTATCGTTTGGTTAGATCTGTTTTTTTACCAGATGTAAACGCAAAGCGATTTCAAGTATATTATGATATTGCATTTGAACTGAAAAATAAAGTATATGACAAATATGAAGTGGCAGTGGTAAAAAGAGTTTTCAATGAATGTTTATTGGCATATACAAAATCGAGAAGATATGGGCGATATTACTTATCAATAATAGCAACGCTTATAAACAGTTATAAAGATAACAAGCTAAGTTGGAATTTGTTAAAATCTGAGTTTGACCAATGCCCGCTAATTTATAGTATTGTAATGAGATTGGCGGAAGACAATGGGAAAATATATCCGATTATTCAAGGCTTGGATATGTTATGTCTGTTAATTGTAGATAATGTATTTAAACATAAAGAAATAACAGAAATTGATCGTAGCCGCATTGTGAAAAAATTTATGTCTTTTGAATGCCTTAAGAAACCGTATGCATATTCAATAAATGACTTACCAGAAGATGTATTTAGTGAAGATATAAATAGAAAAAGGTTTATACAGATTTACCAGGAAAATATAGTGAATGCTCAAGTGGATGACTTATTTAAAAGTCAAGAATAAAAGTATTCTTGAGCAGAGCCATTATCTTCCCAAAAAGGAAGATGCAGGTGAATTTTACATTTGACAGTATTGATATGTAGTTTTGCGTTTGCGCAATATTAGGATTATTCTGTTTGGTAATCAGTAATTAATCTACTATGTTAACAGACAGCGGATTTTTCTGGCTTGAAAGGATGTGACATATTCATAGAGTGGCTGATTCCTTGAGTAGTTATTTCGGCTTGATGGAGTCTGGAACATACAAGTATCAAGCATTCTGCCGTTAGGAAAAGCAACGATTGCTTTTGTCTGGTGCTTAGTTGCATAATGGTATTATTGGTTTGAGTCCGAGCTTAATGTTACATAGGGAATTTTATGTAGGTCAAGGCTTCTTTAGTCACTTTTTCAACTTTTTGGCGGTTTTGGAAAACTTCTTAGGCCGGAGTATTTTGATACTTGATTTGTTTTTACGAGCAGCTTCTTTGTTTTCTGAGCTGCTCATAGGAGCTGCAGTTTAACCTATTCTGGGGTGTAAAAGAAAATATGCTTTGGAAGTCGGACAACCCGGGTAACGGTTTTAACGAAATAAATAGTGTTGATAAGTGTTATACGTTAATTGGCGTGATGAGCTGAACCTAGTGTTTTCTGGCGATATTAGGTAGGTAGTTGCTACACATAATTATGCTCCGATTCATTCCATTCTAAGAAAAATAATAGTGTTTTGAGGGCATGGTATACAGTTATTATATAGATAATTGAGAATTATCGTTAAAATGCATGAGGTTAAAAGATGTCGGAAATTGATTTATCAAAAATTAAAGAGTTTTATAATAGAATACCCGAAATATGGGCGTCTGATGATGTATGGC
>NZ_NFLF01000031.1 GCF_002160765.1 Lachnoclostridium sp. An138 | reverse complement strand
AACGCCGATGGAGAAATATGAGTTGTACTGTGCTGCATGAAATATGGCCAGCAACGCTTAGCTGCTGGCCGGAAAAATTTTATATTTTTTCTCTGTCCTCTTGACGGGGAGCAGTTCAAAACAGGTTCCCTGCTCTTTTTTTTGCCCGGACGCCGGGAGAAAGGAGGACACTGCTTGCCATGCCCGCACTTTGATGTAAAAGTTATCCAGCGCAGCAAGCGCCAGTCAGCCGTTGCGTCTGCCGCCTACCAGAGTGGGGAACGGCTGTTTTCCGAATACGACCAGAAACAGAAATACTATTCCCATAAAAGCGAAATCGTCCACACCGAAATCATGCTGCCGCCCCATGCCCCGCCGGAGTACGCAGACCGGAATACCTTGTGGAACGCCGCCGAAGCCATCGAAAAACAATGGAACTCCCAGCTTGCCCGGAGGTTCGTGCTTGCCATACCGAGGGAACTTCCCCGGTCACAGTACGCCGACCTTATCCGGGACTACTGCCGGGAGTTTTTTGTTTCCAAGGGCATGATTGCCGACTTTGCCATCCATGACAAGGGGGACGGAAATCCCCACGCCCACATCCTGCTTACCATGCGGGCGATGGATGAACAGGGCAAGTGGCTCCCAAAGAGCCGGAAGGTTTACGACCTTGACGAGAACGGCGAGCGTATCCGGCTTGCGTCCGGCAGATGGAAAAGCCACAAGGAGGACACCGTGGACTGGAACGACCAGAAGTACGCCGAGATATGGCGGCAGGGCTGGGCTGACACGGCGAACCGCTATCTGGAAGCCATCGGCAGCCCGGAGCGTCTTGACCTTCGCTCCTATGCCCGACAGGGGATTGATAAAATCCCCACCGTCCACATGGGGCCAGCGGTCAGCCAGTTGGAGAAGAAAGGCATACAGACCAACATCGGAAACCTGAACCGGGACATCAAAGCTGCCAATTCCCTCATGCAGTCTATCCGGCAGATGGTACGCAGCTTAAAGGGCTGGCTATCCGGCCTGAAAGAGAAAAAGGCGGCGCTGCTGGAAGCGCTGGAACAGGCAAAGGAGCCGACCATCCCCGAACTGCTTTCCCGGTATCTGGATAAACGGAGCGAGGAACGTACCGGCTGGACTTCCAAGGGGAAGCTGAAAGGCACTGTTGGAGATTTCAACAAGGTCATGGAAGCCCTTGACTTCCTGCGGCAGAAAGAGATTTCCACCGTGGAGAGCCTTGACGCCTATCTGGATGAAGCCAGCGCACAGGCCGTTTCTATCCGTGAGGAAATCAGGCCGATGGAGAAACGTGTGAAAGAGATTGACCGGCTGCTTTTCCATATCGGGAACTTTGAAGCAAACAAGCCGGTTCATGCGAAATATGCCGCTATCCGCTGGAAGAAACCCAAGGAGAAATTTGCCGCCGACCATAAGGAGGAACTGGACGCCTACAACGCTGCCCTGCGGTATTTCAAGGCTCACCTTGATGGGGCGAAGTACAGCACAAAGAAGCTGGCCGGGGAACAGGCACAGCTTTCAGAGAATATCGCTTCCAAGACGGAAGCGCTGACTGCCGTACAGGAGGATGTAAAGATTTTGCGGGATGTGCGCCACTGGCTCAATCAGGTTTTGCCATCCGAGCAGTACCGCCAGACCGCAGAGCCGGGAAAGAAACCGTCCATCCAGCAGGCGGTCAAAGGCCGGGAGCAGCGTATCCGGGAGGAACAGGCAGAGAAACGCCAGCAGCCGCAGCCCCGCCGCCAGCAAAAACAGGATATGGAACTTTAACCAATCAGGCGCTTGCCATTTTCCCCGTGAGAATGACAGGCGCTTTTCTTATTTTCAGGAGGATTTGCCTATTGAACGTATTTGAAGCCGTGAAGCAGTCTGTTACCACCCGGCAGGCCGCCGAGCATTACGGTATCCGGGTAGGGAGAAACGGGATGTGCGTCTGCCCCTTCCATGACGATAAAAACCCCAGCATGAAGGTTGACCGGCGTTTTCACTGTTTCGGCTGTCAGGCAGACGGGGATGTGATTGACTTTGTTTCCCGTCTGGAAAACGTCAGCCCCAGGGAAGCCGCCCTCATGCTGGCACAGGATTTCTCCATCCCCTATGAGGACAGGGAGCTATCCGGCAGGAGCCGCCCGAAGCCAAGACCCCGTCAGGAAAGCCCGGAACAGCAATTCAAGCGTATGGAGCGATATTGTTTCCGGGTACTGTCCGACTATCACAATCTGCTGCGCCGCTGGAAGCGGGACTATGCCCCCAAGACGCCGGACGAGGAATGGCACCCGCTTTTCGTGGAAGCCTTGCAGAAACAATCCCATGTGGAATATCTGCTGGATGTGCTGCTGTTCTCCGACATAGGGGAACGGGCTGCCCTGATTGCCAGCTACGGAAAGGAAGTGAGGAACCTTGAGCGGAGAATGGCAGACTTTGCCGCCCGAACTGCGGCAGGCCGTAGAACAGACCATACAAGAAGCCCCGCCACCCCGGAGCGTTGAGGAAGTCAAGGCCATGCTGGAAAGCACCGAGAAAGGCGGCGTCCGCAACAGTATTCACAACTGCCTGACCGTGTTCCAGCACGACCCCGAACTTTCCGGGGCGGTGGCGAAAAATCTCCTGACCGAGCGCATTGACCTTCTAAAGCCCATCGGCAGGAAACGTAGAACCGGCAGCAAGGCCATGACCGATACGGACATGAAATATATCCGGCTGTATCTGGAAAAGACCTACGGCCTGACAAGCGAAAAAAAGATAGCGGACGCCGCCGACCTTACGGCAGACGCCAACAGCTACCACCCCATCCGGGACTACCTAAGCGGCCTTGTCTGGGACGGGAAAGAGCGTATCCGCTGCTGCCTGCGGCACTTTCTGGGAGCCGACACGGACAATTACAACTTCCAATCGCTGCGGCTGTTCCTGCTGGGAGCCATCCACCGGGCGTTCTGCCCCGGCTGTAAATTTGAGGTCATGCTTTGTCTGGTGGGCGGTCAGGGAGCCGGGAAGTCCACCTTCTTCCGGCTGCTGGCGGTAAAAGACGAGTGGTTTTCCGATGATTTGCGGAAGCTGGACGATGATAACGTGTACCGCAAGCTACAAGGCCACTGGATTATTGAAATGTCGGAGATGATTGCCACCGCCAACGCCAAGAGCATAGAGGAAATCAAGTCATTTTTAAGCCGCCAGAAGGAGGTCTATAAAATCCCCTACGAAACCCACCCGGAGGACAGGCTGCGCCAATGCGTGTTCGGCGGGACTTCCAACGCCCTGGACTTCCTGCCCCTTGACCGTTCCGGGAACCGGCGCTTCCTGCCGGTCATGGTCTACCCCGAACGGGCCGAGGTACACATTTTGGACGATGAAGCCGCTTCCAGAGCCTATCTGGAACAGGTATGGGCGGAAGCCATGACAACCTACAAAAGCGGCGATTTTAAGCTGTCTTTTACCCCCGAAATGATACAGTACCTCAAAGAACACCAGCGGGATTTCATGCCGGAGGACACCAAGGCCGGGATGATACAGGCGTACCTTGACCGCTACACCGGTAGCGCCATATGCTCCAAGCAGCTTTTCAAGGAAGCCCTGAACCACCCCTTTGACGAGCCGAAACAATGGGAAATCCGGGAAGTCAACGACATTATGAACCACGGTATCACGGGATGGAAGTATTTCTCCAATCCCCGGATATTTGAAGGATACGGCAGGCAAAAGGTGTGGGAACGGGAAACCCCGGCAACGGGCGCTGACAACGGGCGTGAAAAAACGCCGGACGGATTTGTGGAAGTCACAGAGCAGATGGAGCTTCCCTTCTGAAAAATCCGGGGAAATGACAGCCGGTTGCCGACCCCGTTGCTATCCCGTTGCCGGGCCGGTTGCCGGGAAAAAGCCCGTAACTGCGGGCTTTTCTCCCCTATGACAACCAAAGCAACAGAAAAATAAAAGAAAAAGTAATAAATAACCAAACCGCCAGACAGAGATTGCTTTTGAGGTTTTTTGAAGCCCGTTGCCGGACTTCGTTGCCGACCTCCTCCTGTCTGGCTTATTTCATGTATGGAGGTAAATGCCTATGAAAGAAGTCCCTATTTGGGAGAAGAGTAATTTAAGTCTGGAAGAAGCTGCGGCTTATTCTGGAATTGGTATCAATAAACTGCGTGACCTGACAAACGACCAGAATTGTCGGTTTGTCTTATGGGTAGGAAATAAACGCTTGATTAAACGCCGCCTGTTCGACCAGTACATTGAACAGGCTTATTCTATCTGAAATTTGTGATGTAAAAGGCGGCCTTGATATGATACAATAAATGTGTCATATCAAGGCTCTTTCCATCACGGAAAGGAGTTTGACAATGTCCGAGAAACGCAAAGACCATAAAGGAAGAATCCTGCGGACAGGAGAGAGCCAGAGAAAAGACCTGATTTATCAGTACCGCTATACAGACATCCAAGGCAAACGGCAGACCATCTATTCCTCTGATTTGAAGGAATTGCGGGAAAAGGAAAAAGAAATCCAGAAGCAGCTTGACGAAGGGATTGACTATGCTGCTGGAAAGGCAACCGTGATTGCCCTTGTGGAACGCTATATCACCTTGAAACAGGGTGTGCGCTACAATACCAAAGTCGGTTACAATTTTGTTCTGAACCTGATTAAAAAAGAAGCTTTTGGCTACCGGCAGATAAGGGATATTAAGGTATCAGACGCGCAACAGTGGATTATGAAGCTCCACAGCGACGGGAAAGGGTACAGCACTATTACCAGCGTCAGGGGCGTTGTGAAACCCGCTTTTCAGATGGCTTATAACGAGGATATTATCCGCCGCAATCCTTTTGACTTCAAATTAGTGGACGTGGTTCCCAATGACTCACAGAAGCGGATTGCCATGTCGGAGGAACAGCAGGAGATTTGGATGGGCTTTATCCGGGAGGATAAAACCTACACCAAGTATTATGATGAATTTGTCGTGCTGCTGGGAACGGGTATGCGTGTCAGTGAGTTTTGCGGCCTTACAAAAAGTGATTTGGATTTTGAAAACCGGCGAATCCGGGTAGACCACCAGCTTGTCCGGGAACGGGGCGGAAAGTATTACGTCGAGAAAACCAAGACGGAGTGCGGCTGCCGCTTTATTCCCATGACAGAGGAAGTCTATCAAAGTCTGAACAATATCCTTAAACGCCGCAGGAAGATAAAGACGGAAATCATTGTAGACGGGTACAGCGGCTTTCTGCTGCTGGATAAGGACGACAAGCCCAAGGTGGCGTTGCACATCGAAAATGAAATGCGCTGGGCGATGAAAAAGTATAAAAAGCTGTACCCGGACAAGCCGCTGCCGCATATCACGCCCCATGTGTTCCGCCATACTTTCTGTACCAATATGGCAAACGCCGGTATGGATATAAAGACCTTGCAGTATGTGATGGGACACTCTGATGTGGGAGTGACGCTGAATGTCTACACTCACGCCAGCTATGACCGGGCAGCGGAGCAGATGGCGAAAATCATAGATTTCAAGGGAACTGTCACGCCGGAAAAGCAGAGAAAATCAGGTTGAAAATGCACCAAGTTACTACACCACTTACTACACCATTTGCCCGTGAATTTGCGTAGATTTACAAAGAATTGTGTGAGTTTAGGGCAAAACACAAAAATCGAAAAAAGCGCCGGAAAACCCGTAATATCAAGGTTTGAAGGCTTATGAAGGGATATAAGAGATATGATAAAAATACTATTCGTCTGCCACGGCAACATCTGCCGCAGCACCATGGCCCAATACGTCATGCAGGATATGGTCGACAAGCGCGGCCTTTCCGCCAGCTTCTACATCGACTCCGCGGCTACCAGCCGCGAGGAGATCGGAAACGGAGTGCACCATGGAACTCAGCGGAAACTGAAGGAGATGGGAATCTGGTGCGGCGACCACCGCGCCGTGCAGATGACAAAGGCGGATTATAAAAAATATGACTACATCATTGGCATGGACGGCTGGAACCGCAGGAATATGATGCGGATTCTGGGCTCGGACCCGGAGGGGAAGGTGTCGCTGCTGCTGGATTTTACGGAGCATCCCCGGGATATCGCAGACCCCTGGTATACGGGGAATTTTGATGTGACCTATGAGGATGTGAATGAGGGCTGCGAGGCGCTTCTGGCTCATATCCTCAGCGCGGACGCGACGAAGCTGTGTTCAGGAAGATAAGCGCGCAGACAGACAACGGAATAGATAATTTATATTTACATCATTAATTTTTGTAGGATACTCTGGAAGATTATAAGCGTGTTTGAGCTTTGAGCTTTTAGAGTATTTTTTATATGATAAAATAAGAAAAAATAGAAAGAAATTAGAAATAAAAGAGCATTTATCTGCGCTGCGAACATCTCAAATTATAACTTAAGTTTCTAAATTCTGTTATCATATGATAATGCATGTAAAAAATGATTGGGATATAATAGGAAAAAAGAATGCTCTTGAGGGAGAGTGTTTGCTATGAAAATTGATGTGAAAAGTTTTTACCAGCAGGTTTTTGGGATTGCAGACATGGAACTTGTGGAAAAGCTTGTTTTTGTCACAGAGCTGCGTTCTCTGAAGAAAAGAGATATTCTGATACAGGAAGGACAGGTTCTGACAGATGTACCTTTTGTCATCTCCGGCATTTTCCGGGGATTTTTTCTGGATGAGAACGGCAGAGATATCACAGACTGTTTTGCCTTTCGGTATGGAGAGGCGGCGATGGCTGCGTTTGATTTGAATGCCTCGTCTGCTATGCTTAGCATTGAGGCACTGACAGACAGTGAGATTCTTTGCATCCCGATAGAAAGTATTCGTGAATTGCTAAAAGAAAATATTTTTTTATTGCAGATTTATAATAGGTTTCTTGCGAATGCCTTGGAACGGCATTGGGAGATCAAGAATATACTGCATAAGCAGACAGCTAAAGAGCGCTATCAGTGGTTTTTAACAGCGTATCCGGGGCTAATAGATAAAGTTACCCACAGATATATTGCTTCTTTCCTTGAAATGAGTCCGGTTACATTGAGCCGGCTACGTTCATTAGTTGGGGGAGGGGTAAGATATATGCAACAGGAAAATGTAGAAATTTATCAGATATAAGGGGATGCCGTCATGAATATTTCCATAGCGATTGCAGATTTGAACAAGGATTACATATACAGATTAACAGAGGTGCTGCAGCAGAATCGTGAACTGAGCATTTCAGCTTTTACAAGCTTTGAAAAGCTTCAGGAAGCCTTAGAACGTACCCGATTCGATGTGTTGCTTTTTGATCCGGATATCAGCCCTGTGCGGATGAATCTGTCTGGGGTGAAGCTGGCGCTCTGTCTCTACAGTGAAGAATGTGAAAATACGGAGCTGTATGGTGACTGCCCGAAAATTCTAAAATATCAGAGAGTGTCCAATATATATAAATATATATTGAACGAATATGCGGATAAAGCAGGTTTGTCTCTGGAACCCGGCAGTCATACAAGTACGAAACTTATCGGGGTATATGCTCCAGCCGGAGGTTCGGGAAAAACAATGGTTTCTCTGGCTTTGACCTGCAAATTAAAGCTGCTGGGATATTCTGCTCTCTTTTTGAGTACGGAACAGTTTGAGAGCTCTTCTGCTGTAAACGGACAGGAGGAAGATGGGGTGACAGCTCTGATTGAAGCGGTCAGCAATGACAAAGTGAATTTTAAAGTGAAGCTGACGGCTGTCAGCAGACATGGCCTGGATGATATAGATTATCTGAAAGGCTTTGAAAAACTGGTGGATTATGAAGCTGTTACGGAAGAAGAGATAACAGGGGTTTTGCGTAGCATAAAGGCTGACAGTGATTATCAGTATGTTGTTATAGATATGGAATCCAATCTGGACACGATTAACAAAGCGGTATTCGATGCTGTGGATCAGATTCTGCTGATAGAGAAGCCGGGCGAAATATCAGGCCACAAGATGGATGTCTTTTTGAAGCAGGTGTTCGTGCAGGAACGGAAAAATAAGATGCTGCGGCTTCATAACTTTGCAGAAAATGGCTCTTCTTACCGGAAGGAAACCGATATTCCGCTTATCGGAGAGATACATCATTACGGAAACCTGAACTTTAAAAATATCATACATGCTGTCAATTCCAACGGGGAGTATGAGATCGAACGTTTGCTGAATCAGGCATAAGTCTGGAGAAAATGCGTATGCTCGTCTGCTGAATCAGGCGCAGAAATTGAGGGGAAGGAACATGACGGGAGAAAATTTTTTTATGCAGGAGGTTTCTGTCCTGAAAGAGGTCATTCAGGAAAAGAGCCGTCTGCGGGAATACTCTTCCGATGAGCTAAAGCAGCTTATCGACGAGATTTTGAATGAGAGAATTCTCTGGGCCAGAGAGAATGACGCGGCGCTTTACCGATATTACGAACGGATGTCCTTCAAGGATAAAAGCACCCTGAAATATACGATAAACGAATCTGTGGAAGGCTTGGGAATTCTGGGAAAGATTATCATGGATCCGGATATCACGGAGATTATGGTCAATGGCTATGACACGATCTTTGTTGAGAAAGCAGGAAAGCTTTCAAGGCTGGACGAACATTTTGAGAGCGATGAGGATTTACGCCGGATTGTTCAGAAGTTTGTAAGCCAGATGGACCGTACGATCGATTCCAGCAATCCGATTGTGGACGCCAGACTGGAAGACGGCTCCCGTGTGCATGTGGTGTTTCCGCCAGTGGCACTGGAAGGAGCTACAGTTACAATCCGGCGGTTCCCTAAGCAGCCCATGACCATTCAGAAGCTTCTGGAATATGGTTCTATTACACCGGAGGTGGCGGACTTCCTGGAGAAGGCTGTTGTATCGAGACATAATATTTTCGTTTCGGGCGGAACGGGAAGCGGTAAGACAACGTTTTTGAATGCACTTTCAAATTTCATTCCGACCTGGGAGCGCGTGATCACGATAGAGGACTCGGCAGAGCTTCAGATCAAGAATGTCCCCAACATTGTACGGATGGAGACGAAAAAGGCAAACTCCAAAGAAGCCAATGAGATTACTATTCGTGATTTGATTAAGGCCTCTCTTAGAATGAGGCCGGACAGGATTGTTGTAGGAGAGGTGCGTGGAGAAGAAGCGCTGGATATGCTGCAGGCTATGAATACAGGCCATGACGGAAGTCTGTCTACAGGCCATGCCAATTCCCCGGAAGGTATGCTTTCACGTCTGGAAACCATGGTCCTTACGGGCTCAGCGGATTTGCCGTTGACGGCTATTCGTCAGCAGATCGGAACGGCAGTAGACTTCATTGTGCATCTGTCCAGACTGCGTGATTTTTCTAGAAAATGTATGGAGATTACGGAAGTAGTCCGCTTTGATAATGATTCCCAGAAAATCATTCTTAATCCGATTTTTAAGTTTCAGGAAGATAAGAAAAACAGCACGAGAACCCGGGTGGTAGGGCGGCTTGTGCGCACGGGAAACAAGATTATCAACACGGGCAAGTTTGAGCTGTCAGGAATTTACGACTATCTGGAGGATGAAAAGGGTGCAGAGGGATAAGGCTAAAGCAAGAGAAAAGGTCAGAATACGGTATTATGAAGATAATATGAGCCCGTCACAGCATATTGCGGCATATCTTGTGTTCGCAGTGGCTATTGGCGCGATCCTGTATATTTATTACCATCTGATCGTGCTTTCGATTTTGGGCGGACTGGTGATTTCCTGGTTCCAGGAGAAAAATTATGCAAAGTCAGTGCAGAAGAAGAGAAAAAACCAGCTGCGCCTGCAGTTTAAGGAGTTCCTGGAAATTATAACGATTTCCATCAGCGGAGGAAGCGGGCGTTCCATAGAAAACGCGGTGGCTGATTCCGTACATGATTTGGAAATGCTGTACAACGACAAGGCGGATATTGTGCGGGAGATTCGGCTGATTGTCAGTGATTATCAGAGTGCGGGTATTCCCATGAGCCGGGGGTTTCAGGAGCTGGGAGAGAGAAGTGAGATCGACGATATCGTAAGTTTTGCAACCATATACGCTACGATAGAAGGAAAGACCAGCGATCTGGGATATATTATTTCCCAAACGCATGATGTGATTAAGGACAAGGTGGAAATCACCATGGAGATCGAGACGGGAATCACAGCGGCGAAGTCAGAGGCCTATATGATGTTAGTGCTGCCGCTGGTTCTGATTGTTGTTATGTCTTCTATGGGAAGTGATTTCCTGGGTGGTCTCTTTACTACGGCTATAGGAAGGGTGGCGGCCACAGTCGGAGTCATCTGCACATTTGTTTCTTATATCCTTGCCGTGCGGGCAACAGAGATTGAAGTTTAAGGGGGAGAAAAAGATGCTGCCATTGATTCTCATGGTGATAGCGACGGCTCTTGGCGTATTTCTGATGATTCAGACAGGACGGCTGGATCAGATTATGGTGGTGGAGATCGTGATCTGCAAGGGCTGGGCAAACCGCTTTAAAAAGCAGACGCTGGAAGAGGAGAAGGAGGCTTATCTTCTGGCTTATGAGAAGTATCACAATGTAAAAGAAAAAAAGGCTGCGAAAAAGGTGGCAGCCTGGAACAAACAGATTGAGAGCTACAAAAAAGCGGAGGAAGATTATCTGTCCGGCAGCAAGATGTCCATTCTGGATCTGATTCCGGTATTCGGTTATCAGATCATGGATGAATTCAAGATGGATGCCAGCAACGATATGCTGCGGAAATTGACAAAAAAATGTGAGTGTTCCGGATACATAGAGCTGGAAAAGAAGCAGGAGACGAACGGGAAGGCAAACGCTCAGATTTACGCCCGCTATCTGCTGGCTGGTCTGATTTCCTATCTGGTGATAGGTTTTATACTGGCCTGTGTGCTGGTATCCATTGGTATCTCGTTGGGGTTTGAGATAGGCCAGATTATGATTTTTGGATCTGTGGCTCTGGCAGGGCCGGCTTTGATGGGATATCTGCCTTATGATGAGTTGAAAGTGAAAGCGGATGCACGAAAAGAGGCGATTGATCTGGACTTCCCCAATGTGCTTTCTAAAATCACACTGTTGATCACTGCAGGTATGAATCTGACACGGGCGGTGGAAGAGACGGCGAACAGCGGAGATTCCCTGATGTACCGGGAGTTGAGGCTGGTAGTAAAGGAGATGAATCAGGGAGCAACGATGACGGGAGCATTTACCCGTATTCAGGGCAGGTGTGAGAACCGCTTTCTTGACCGCCTGGTTTCCGTGGCTGCCAAGAGCTATAAAGAAGGGAATGCTAACCTTGCTGAGAATTTAAGGGAGATCAATACGGACTGCTGGCTGGAGAAAAAACACAGTGCCAGACGTATGACGGAGAATATACAGAACAAGTTGTTTGTTCCGACAATGCTGATGTTTGTCGGAATCCTGATCGTGATCGTTGTTCCGGCGATGGCAGGTTTTAACCTGTAAGCTGAACCGGATTGATGATAGAAAGGAAAAAGAGAGAAGGAGACGTGAGATTATGATGAATAGGTTAGACGATGCCTGTATCTGGGCAAAGGTAAGGCTGTACAAGGCGAAAGAAAGTGTAAAAGAGTTCTTTTCCAATCAGGACGGAGTATCTAATGTGGTAGCTACTATCATTGTACTGTTGATTACGGTGCTTTTGATCGCAGCATTTTGGAATCAGCTGAAAGAATGGGTATCTGGTATTATGGATCAGATTTTTGGTAACAGCTTTGATGATAGCGGATTATAGGTAGCAGGAATTTAAACTGACGGAGGGACAGATGCATGAGAAAGCTTTCAGCAAAAAACAGAGAACAGGGCTCGGTAGAGGTCGAAGCGGTAGTGATACTGCCGCTGGCGGTTCTCAGTATTGTGCTTTTACTGTATCTGTCCCTTTTTCTCTTTCAGAGAGCGAATCTTCAGGCGGCACTGGAAACCAGTGTCGTCTACTATAAGAACGCTGTGACAGATACTTATGTGTCCAGAAACAGCCAGGTGGTTTACAGCGTTGCGGAGGGAAACGCGATAGGAGTGGGAAACTCTTTTGAGGTCACGGGACCTCTAAATCCATACAGAGGGATGTTTGGTGATTCTGGCAATCTGGGATCGCAGACGGACTTTGAAAAATACTTTTATTCTGTAACCGGGAACATGCTGTTCAATGATGATCTGTCGCTGACGATCGCGTACAGCAATGGTTTGATTTCTGATGAATTTGAGGTGACTGCTGTTCAGCAGGTTGCCTTTCCGATGGACCTCAGTCTGATCGGGGCCGGAAGAGAGTACGAGATTTCCGCCACGGCACGGGTGGCTGTCGTGGATCATGACGATTTGATACGAAATGCAGATTACGCGATTGATCTGCTGGAGGATACGAAAATAGGAGAATATGCCAGAAGCATAGCCGGAAAGGTATCGGAAGCATACGGCAAGCTGAAGGAAGTTCTTGAAGTATAAATGGGAGCAGAGTGTAAATGAGACGGAAAACCAGAGGAAAAGCCGGTCAGAGAGCTGGGCAGAAGGGTATGATCACAGTATTCGTAACGCTGATGATGGTTCCGGTGGTCGTCATTACAGGATGTATGGCTGATTTTGCCCGAATAAAATTATATAGCTCTCAGGCTGTCATGGCTGCAGATGCCTATGGAGAGGCAATCTTAAGTGAATATGATAACCTTCTGAAAGAGCTGTACGGACTTTTTTCTGTCACACAGAATGAAGAGGGGCTGGCCGCGATAGAAGAACTGAAATCCTATGCAGAAAACTCCTTCAGTCCGAATCAGGACGGCAGGGGCTTAAGCGGGTTTATGCCTTATGAAAGCGCAGATGTGGATCTGGTCTATGAGAAGGTGGAAGGAGCTTCCCTGTCCAATAATAATGTACTTATGACTCAGATTAGTGATTTTATGAAATACCGTATCGCGGAAGAGGTACTTGCTGATGACAGTATCCTGGATACCCTGTCATCGTTTGACTCTATGGACAACGATATGGATGCCATGGAACAGCGTAACGAGCTTACTGAGAGCAGCCAGGATGCTCTTGAAGAGATCAGTAATTACTATGCGATTCTGGAAAAGATTAATGATTATCCGGGATTTAAAGACATTATGGAGAGCCGCTATCGGAGTTACAGCGCCAAATTGACGGAGATCTCCACAGGTTCTGATTATGCGGATTATGTGGAATATCTGCAGAATAAGGAGGCATGCGACGCTGCTCTGGAGAAAAAGAAACGGATTGAAAGCTCTGAGAACAGTACAGAGGAGCTGTCGGCGGAAGAGGCGAGACTGGCGGATTTGGCAGAGCGTGTAGGAAATTACGATGAGGTAATTAAAGAGGCAGTGTCACCGCTGAAGGAGGAAGCCTGGGATTATAAGAATACCGGAAAAAAAACAAACTATGACGATGTGCGCAATCAGATTTCCGATCTGGGTAAGAGTGCGGATAAGGTAGATAAACTGCTGACAGAACTGTACAACAAGGTGAACCAGTTAAGAGGGACGCTGTCCTCCTGCTCTCAAACTATACAGGAAAAGATGCAGGAAGAAATACGGGAACTGGAAAATGTCATAGATCACAAAAAAGACTTTAAGGAAACCTATCGCCTGATTGAGACGGTGAATCAGGATTCTCAGAAGTCCAAGGATAACAAAGAGCTGATAGAGGATGAGCTGAGTGATCTGGATCAGGTCTTTGACAATCTGGTCTCAGGCAATATCCAGCCGGGAGACTCCTACTGGACCCCGGAGGTATCTCTGAACTGGTATGACTTCCAGAAGGATAAGGGGAGCTTTTACAGCCAGCTTCAGAAGATATGCGGAAGCGGAGGCTCCGGCGGAGATAAAGATGCGGGAGAAAAGAAGAAGAATGAAGCCAAAGATGCCCAGGCTCAGGCGGAAGCGGCCATCAACAGCGATGATACGCCGGAAAACGCACGCGATATTTCTCCAGCTTTAGCGTCACAGCTTCAGTCCTCTGGAGCGGTGGGAGGAGCAGTCTCTGATATTTCCAGCTATTTTTCCGGGGGCCTTTCCTTTGATGCGGTAGGCGGAGCCGGAACGGCGCTGCTTGATAAATTTCTGGTGACAAGCTATGACTTTGGTATGTTTTCCAGCCGTGTTTCTGGTATTCAGCCGAAAGATGAGGAGGGAGAAACTCAGGAGGGCACTTATTATGACGAGAGTCTGACGGGATATCGGATTTCCGAAAATATCAATTACCTGTACGGAGCGGAGCTGGAATACCTGTTGGGAGGCCATAATTCTTCAAAAGATAATCTGAACGAGAGCAGGAATATTATCTGCGGGGTCAGGCTTACGATGAATTTTGTATCTACCTACAGAATTGGTCCGATCGACACAGCGATTTCCAATGTGGCCAATGCGGCTGCCAGCGCAGTTGCGGCGAGCGGTGTGGGGGCAGCGGTGGCTCCTCTTGTGCGCGTGGCGGTCAGCGGAGCTCTGCGGGCGGCTATAGCGGCGATGGAGACGGCTGCGGACTGGGAGGCGCTGAAGGCGAGAGAAAAAGTGGTTTTCCTGAAAGGAAACCTGGATGAGATGAAGTCGCTGGACGCCATTGTCAGTCTTCTGGGAGTGGAGGTAAGCGATGATTCCGGGGAGAACAAAAAGAGCTTTGAGCTTGGCTATGAAGACTATCTTTACGTGCTCCTGTGTCTGCTGCTGGACAGTGATACACTTATGAGCCGCACCTCGAATCTGATTACCCTGAATATGAATCAGGCGCAGAATATGGGGGATACCCTGACGAGTCTGGATTTTAAAATGTCAGAGACCGTGACGGCGGTGAAAAGTACCTGTAAGGTGAAGATGGATTTTGTGGTGACGCCGCAGAATTTTATAGAAATGTACCTTTCCGGCACTTCTGGGGAAGCGACAATCGAGGCACTGGAGAATGAATATTTTGGTTATTCGATTATACGGGGATATTAAATGAAGAGAAAAAGAGAAGGCGGAATGATGACGGTAGAGGCAGTGCTGAGTCTGGTTCCGTTCATCATGGTAATCCTGGGTATCATTTCCTTTATTGATATCTACAGAGTTCATAACAAAATACAATATGCCATGTACCAGGTGGGAAGTGAGCTGTCTGGGTATACCTATTTTTATGAAGCGTTGGGATTAAGAAGCGCAGATCTAGAGCTGGGAGGCGACATCGACGCACAGACTGCGCCGATCGATGCAGCCATTGGTAATATCAGTGATTTTATGGACAGCCTGAATTCTCTGTCGTCCGCTACAATCGATAATGCTCAGGCGGCAGGTTCAAGCTTGGCGGGATTTGCGCAGGACCCAAAGTCTCTGCTCAGCGGAATTGTGTATTTGGGAATCGAGGGTGCTGAAAATAGTGCGAAGCAGGCGCTGATAGGCTGGATGGGGAGCGGGATGATGGAAAAATATCTGGATGAAAGCTATCTTCCCTCCGGAGCCAGAGACGCGGATACTTTCCTGCGAAAGTGCGGAGTCCGAAATGGCATCGATGGTTTGGATTACGGAGGCAGCCAGATGTTTCAGGACAGCGGCCGGCGGTTGATTGATCTGGTAGTGGAGTATGATGTAGAGGTTTATATTCTGAAATTATTTTTAAAAGATCCGACCATTCATGTGACGCAGAGGGCTACGATTCCGGCCTGGCTGGATGGCGACGGAGTAGAGTATACAAAGGAGTAGAGAAAGCTTGATTTCCTATATTTCGATTGCGGCAAGTATGGCTTTGCTGCCGGTATTGTATTCGGCCTTAATTTTATGGTACCGGCCATATTTTGAGAAAGAAGAAAATCAAAGACGAAGGCCTTTGGCGTCGATGAGAGAAAAGGCGGTCCTTATATTAAGCGAGGCGGCTCTTCTGCGGCTATGGTATGCGCTCGGCATGAAAGGTTTTGGCGATCTGCGATTTACACTTTTGTACCTTATGCTGGCAGGTATGATGACCTTCTGCATGACGGACGTTTGGGAGCAGGTAGTGCCGAATAAGCTTCTGCTGATTTTCCTCTTCACCTTTGTTATTGTGCTGGGCGCACAGGGCCTTAGAGAGCTGGAAGAGCTGACAGACATGCTGCCTTCCATTCTACTTGGCGTAATTTTCTGCGGGCTATGCTTTGGGATAGGGTATCTCCTCAGCAGGAAGACGATGGGAGCCGGGGACGTGAAGCTGTCTCTTTTGATGGGGCTGTATCTTACAGGAGAGTATGTGGTGGGGGCGGTGGTCTATGGCTGTATCGTGGGAGCGGTATATTCTGTGATTCAGCTGTCAAGGAAAAAGCTGACCAGAAAAGATATGATACCATTTGTTCCGTTTTTGTATATAGGACTGATTATCAGATATTTGATTGGGTAGGGCAGGATTATGAAAAAGCAGAATAACATTGTAGGAAAAGCAAAAGGATCTCTGACGGTGGTTCTGATATTTTTTCTGGCAGCCGGATGGCTGTGTGCACTGTTTTCCATGGCGGTGGATCAGGAACTGAGGGCGCAGACAGAACTCATACGTTCAGCGGAGCAGCTTTTGGAGGATAAGCTGTATGTGCGGGCGGCGGACGCCTATCTGACAGCATTAAATGATTATCAGACAAAAAATAATGAGCAGATCGAACTGGGCCTGGCTGATATCTACAGAGAGGGCGAGATGTGGGACGAGTATTACGAACTGCTTCGGGAGCGGATCTCACAAGGGAAGGCTTCTGCGGAGGAATACCTGCTCCTGGCACAGTTTTATTTGGACTCTGGAGATTCCTACAATGCCGTACCGTACCTGGAACAAGGGCGTGCAGCTTTCCCGGACAATGAAGAACTGATTGCTCTGGATGAAGAGGTGCGCTACGAGGTGTCCGCGGCGTTAAGTACCTATCAGATCGCAGGGATTCCTTCCTCTGATTATTATATCCCTGTTTCCGATGGGGAGAAGTGGGGATATATTCTGGAGAACGGCCGTACGGCTTTGGATTTCAAGTATGAGGAAGCTTTGAGATTTTCAGGAAACTATGCAGTCGTAAAGCTGGATGGGGTATACACTCTGATTGATAAGAACGGCTATTGGAATGCTGTAGACAAAAACGGGCTGGATCAGGTGACTTCTATATGCGGAACCCGCATTGCGGCCGTGAAGGACGACGCCTATGGCATCTATACGAATACATTTGTAAAGCTGTCTCAGGAGGACTACGAAAATGTCCTTTTAAGTTCCAACGGAATGAGCTTTGTGCAAAAGGGCGGAAAGTGGGCTTTACTGGATGAGAATCTGGAGCAGGTCACAGATTATGTATTTACGGATGTAGCGGCTAACAGTCAGGGAGAAGTTTTCTACAGGGACTACGCAGTTGTGGCAGACGAACAGGGATATTATCTGATCTATCCCAATGGAGAAGCATGCTTTGACACAAGGTTTGCTGATGCGAAAGGAATTGAAAGCGGACTGGTGGCCGTCGCCGACAGCGAAGGGCGGTGGGGATACTGCAATGAGAAGGGCGAAGTGGTGATAGATTGCCAGTATGAGGATGCAAAATCCTTTTCCAGTAAACTGGGCGCCGTAAAGTATGCCGGGAAGTGGGGATATGTCAATCAGTACAATACCATGGTGATTGAAAATGTGTATGAGGATGTGACTCCGTTTTACGGTGAGCTGGCCTGCTTTTGGGATGAGCAGGGGTATCTGGGGTTCCTGGAGCTGCAGTATTATGACGTCTATATGAATCAATAGGGAGAGAGTGAAATGCTGAAAGAAGAAATTATTGCTAATAAAGGATATGCGGTTTTCTGTGTAAAAGAGGACGATCAGCCGGATGAGATCGCCGTCCGGGTATTAAAGCAGGACTGCCCGGATTTCCTGCTTCCATTTAAAACTATGAGCATAGATGGAAATATGGAATTCCGGTATGAGTTGTCTGACGGTGTCAGAATGAGCTATCAGCTTCCGAGGATGTCCAGAAAGGAGCTTATCCGGCAAATGGTCAGTCTGCTCCTTCCTTTTAAAAACTGTGGAGACTGGCTGCTGGATTATCATTGTCTCCTTTTAGATCCCCAGTATATCTTTCTGAATGCCAAGGATCAGACCGTGCGTTACGTGTATCTCCCTGTGCGCAGCTACAGGATGACAGATAAGGAGATTAAAGATTTCTTTATCAAATTTGTGCTGCGTGTGGAATTACAGGATGACAAAGATTTTCTCTTACAGATCTTGAGATTGCTGCAGGAGGAGGACACCAGCCTTCTGTCAGTCTTGGAATTTCTTCAGAATGAGATGGAAGCGGGGCGGCCGCCTGTACGGCCGGCGGCTCCGGTCGCGGAGCAGAGAGCCAGATCTGGCGTACGTGAGGAGAAAAAAGAACCGGAAAACCCGTCAGTAAAGCCGGAGAACAGAAAGTCTGAAAACCGTATAGCGGAAATTTTAAATCCTATCCTGAACAAAAATACGTCTTCAGAGCAGGAAAAACCTGCAGATAATCTGTTTGAAAAGTCTGCAGAACAGCCTGTGGCAGCGTCAGGTTCTGGAAACAAATTTGGACAGGCAAATGTGGAAGAGCGCCTGCTGCAGAATCTTTACGGCAGCGCGGGAGTGGAGACAAAGGCCGATAAGAAGAACAAAAAGGAAAAGAAAAAAGAAAAAATAAAGGATAAGGAAAAAACAAAGGGGACGATAGAGGGCCAGGAAACTAAAAAAGGACTGTTTGATGGGTTTTTTGGAAAGAAAAAAGAGAAGCAGGAGGAAACCAGAAAACTGATCCAGAGCGGTGGGGATTCCATTCAGCCTGAGCCAGTTCAGAATAACGGAGGCTCCGTTCAGCCTGAGCCTGTATACACGCCGGCAGAGGATATGGTAGAAAGGCAAAAAAGTCTGGCAATGGAAGATACTACAGAAATGGCAGGGGAAGATTATGAAGAAAACAATTTGGCGATTCTGCGCCTTTATCTGGAAAATGAAGGAGGATATACGGCTCCCAGAGACATTGAGCTGAACCTGGAAAAGGGTTATGTAACGGTGGGCCGCTATGATAAATCTGGTTATCCCTGTGCGGACTATAATTTTGATCACAGTCTGACGTTTGTCAGCAGAAATCATTTCCGCATCGAGCTGCGTCAAGATGGATATAAGATCATTGATTTGGATTCCAAAAACGGAACCCTGCTTAACGGGAAAGAGCTGGTAAAAAATATGGCGTATCCTCTGAAATCGGGAGATATCATCTCTATATCCAGGAAGGTGCGGCTGACTTACAGGGTAATGTAAATGTGGAGACGGGATTTATCAGGGTTTATTGCGGGGTGTGCTACAGACAGAGGAACGGTCAGGGAGAAAAACCAGGATCGGATTGTCTGCTATACAGACTGGATTGCGCAGGGACAGTTTGCGGCGGCATGCGTCTGCGATGGAATCGGCAGCTATGAATACAGCGAGATTGCTTCGGAGATTGTGACGGGAGGAGTGACGCTCTGGTACCAGGGTGTAGCTGATCGGAAGCTGGAGGATTTAACGGAACAGGAGCTGGCGGAGGATTTCTGTGCGACTGTCCAGGAGCTGAATGAGCTTGTCTGGGAGCGGCGGCAGAGGGAGCGTCTGGAGATTGGCTGCACGATGTCTGCCCTTCTGGCAGTGGATGATCACTATTACATTTATCACGTGGGTGACAGCAGGATTTATTACGTAAGTGACGCAGTATATCAGCTTACCCGGGACGAGGTAGTATTTTCAGAAGAGTATGGAAAAATAAAAAGAAAGCTTGCTAACTGTATCGGCAGAAATAAAGAGCTGTGGCTGAACCGCCAGTATGGGAGCATCTTGCCTGGAGACACCTTGATCCTGGGTTCGGATGGATTGTTCAAAAAGCTGGACAGTAACAGCATGTACGGAAGAGTTCAAGGACTGTCTACTGATGCTCAGGTGCAGAAGCTGTGTGAGGACTGGATTAGGGAAGTGGAGAGTTTGGGAGAACGGGATAACATATCCTGTGGGATCATAAAGCGCAGATAGCTTATTATCGAGTTGTGAGAACAGAGGCTGCTGTATACACTGTCAGCGTATGGGGACCGACTCGGCGGCGAGTATCATCAGGAGCAGGGCAGTGAATACGATATGATAGACAGAAAGGATCGCCAGGCCTTTCAGAAGACTTCTCCAGTGCTTTTCCGAACGAAGCAGGAGAAAGATGCTGAAAAAAAGGTACCATGAGAAAATGTATGTGAGAGGCCGGTTTTGAAAAAGCAAAAATGCGGAACAGTAGTAGAAGATAAAACTTGCTTCGATTAAAGGATAGCGGACGGGAATAGGGGCCTCGCAGTAGCGGCACCGTCCCCCAAGAAAGACCCAGCTTATGATCGGGATTTGATGAATGGCAGCCAGCCGGTGTCCACAGGAAGGACAGAAGCAGTCCCTGGTAATCAAGGGCAGATCTCTTCGGATTCGGTAGTCGATCGTTGTACAATACGCGCCGATGACCGCAGAAAAAAGAATAATAAAGATAAGAAGTTTCCCTGTAAGGATTGATAATTCTATCATTTGCAGCGCCCCCATGAATAGCTTTGTCCATATTTTAACAGAAGAGAAAAGGACAGGCAAGCTCCACTTTTTTGGGAGAAGCGGAAGAAACTTTACAGATTTGCGAATGCTAACAGGAGCAGAGAAAACGGCAGTGAAAGGAGAAGAATATGACCGGGCTGACGATGGATGAGTTTCTATTTTATGGAGGAATGCTGTGCGCGGCAGCGGCATGCATAGGTGAGCTCATATGCCTGTGCATGTTCTTGATCAGAAAACGAAGACTGAAGATACAGCTCGAGAAGGAATACGGTGAGAGAAAGTAAGGAACTATGTCAGATATTATTGCATCGACTTATGAAATCATCAAAAAAATAGGGTCTGGCGGCGGAGGGGTTGTCTACCTGGCAAATCATCTGCGTTTGAACAAGCTGGTTGTCCTGAAGGCCGATAAGAGGAAGATTACAGTACGGGAGGATCTGCTCCGCAGAGAGGTGGATATTCTCAAAAATCTCAGGCATACATATATTCCGCAAGTACACGACTTCTTTGTGGAAAATAAGACCGTCTATACAGTTATTGACTACATAGAAGGAGAAAGCCTGGACAAGCCTCTGAAACGAGGAGAAAGATTTTCCCAGCCGCAGGTTATCAAATGGGGAATGCAGCTTTTGGAGGCGCTGTGCTATTTGCATAATCCGGAGCATCAGGATCCGCCAAAGGGCTACGTTCACAGCGATATCAAACCTGCGAACATCATGTGCAGGCCAAACGGCGATATCTGTCTCATCGATTTTAATATCGCGTTGGCGCTGGGAGAGAAAAACGCAGTCGGAAGGAGTCCCGGCTATGCGTCACCTGAGCATTATGGCCTTGACTTTTCGAATGACAGTCAGGAGGATACGGACGGAGGAAATACGGAGGAAGACAGCACGGAGGTGAAAGATCCCGATCCTACGCGTACAGATACTGTGCCCGGAGGAATGTCTTTTACTTCAAAATATAAAACCATTGTTCCGGATGTACGTTCGGATATTTACAGTCTCGGGGCGACTTTGTACCATCTTCTGAGTGGGCACCGTCCGGCTCCGAATGCAAAGCAGGTGGTTCCCCTCTCTGAGAAGGAATTCAGCCCGCCGTTGGTCAGAATTATATCGAAGGCCATGGCTCCCAATCCAGACCGGAGGTATCAGACGGCAGAGGAAATGTTGAGAGCCTTCCGAGATCTATGGGACAGAGATCCCCGGATAACCCGTTTGAAGAGAGGTTGTGGGATCACGGCAGGAATTCTGGCTGTGGTTCTGGCGGCCGGCGTGGCCGTTTCCTTTACAGGACTGAAAAGAATGCAGGTTACGGAGAGCTGGAAAAAACTTGCGGAATATTCCGAAAACGCGCTGCAGGAGGGAGATGTAGATTCTGCCGTCAGCTATGCCCTGGAAACTTTTCCGGAAAAGAGTTCTCCGGCACAGCCGGGATATATAGCGGAGGGCAGGAATGCTCTTGCAAATGCACTGGGGGTATATGATCTATCTGATGGGTATAAGGCACATGGTACTCTGGAACTGCCGTCAGCACCACTGTATCTGGCACTTTCCCCCGGAGGAATGACTCTTTCCTGCGTATATTCTTCTGCCGTAGCTGTCTATGATACGGAATCCCTAAATTTGCTGGCAGTGCTTCCGGCGGCTGATTCAGCTTTGGCGGAGGTCGTTTATCTGGGTGAGGATACGATTCTCTATGCGGGAGCAGAAGGGCTTACCCGGTACGATATTGCAGAAGGGACCGCGCGCTGGACAGGGGAGGATGCTACAGGAATCCGGATTTCTGCAGATGGAAAAAAGGCTGCAGGAATCTACCGGAATGAAAGTTATGTGTCTATATATGATGCAGAGAGCGGACAGCTTTTGCAGCAGGTAGACTTAGACGGAAGAAGTCAGTCCGTAGTTGCGAACGATGTATTTGCCAACCCGAACGACAATCTTTTCGCCCTGAACAACGATGGCTCTCTGCTGGCTGTCAGCATGTCAGATGGTTCTTTGGAAATTTTCGATTTAAATGGCAGTGGAAGGAATATGGTCCTTTTGGATGACACTTCCGGTTATACGCACTTTGAGGGTGGATTTTACCAGCAGTATTTTGCGTTTTCTGCATCGAACGCGGAGGAATCGGTGTTCGCAGTGATTGATACACAGACGATGGAACAGACGGGCGGCTTCCAGTCTGCAAGCCGTTTCAGTGTACAGACGGATGAGACAGGAATCTATGTACAGACAGAAAATCTTCTGGTGCAGATCGATCCGGTGTCGGGAGAACAGAGACCTCTTGTCACTACGAATGAGGCGATACGTTCCTATGCCAGAAGCAGCGAAAATACTCTGATTGCGACAAAAGAAGGCTTTTCCTTTTATAGCCCGGAAGCTGAAGAGATCGCAGTGTTTGAAAAAGAGGATGAAACAGACTTTACAGCCATTGCGGGGCAGACAGCAGTGATAGGCAGCCGGAGTACATCGGTGCTGCGCCTCCTGAAATATGAAGATCATCAAGAAGCAGAGGTGTTTTCCTACGATCCATCTGTATCTCATGACGAGGCGAGAATCAGTGCCGACGGCAGCAGAGTTATGCTTTTTGACTGGCAGAGCTTTTCTGTCTATGACATGGAAGGAACTCGGATAAATAAGGTGGAGATCCCAGATGCTGCCCAGGTCTACGATCAGCAGTTTAGAAGAGATGAGAAGGGTTCGTATCTGGAAGTTATTTATAATGACGGAACGTCCCGGCTGTACAGTGCTGTTGACGGTTCTCTGATGGAGGAAGTTTACAACGCAGCTCCGGATCCGGAGTTGTATGAGGAATTCTCGGTCAATGGTCTGCGGATAGAATCTCCGCTGCACGGAAAGCCAACAGCATACGATGAAGAGACAGGAAAGCTGGTGCGCGTGCTTTCTGAAGAAGACTATTTGACCTATGTTACTTCTGTGGGAGAAAATTTCGTAGCGCAGTTCGTCACGGCGGACGGATATTGCTATGGCCGTCTTCTGAATGAGAAGTGCGAGGTGCTGGCAGAACTGCCGTACCTGTGCGATGTGATCAATAATGTGCTGATTTTCGATTATTCTACAGGGGATCTGAGACAATCGCGCATTTATGATACAGAGGAGCTGATTGCAGCTGCTCATACTGTCCTTGGAGAGGGACAATAAAAACTACTACGTTATCGCAGGAGGATGTTTAAAGTGAGAGTGTGGAAGAGAGTGCTGGCATGTGCTCTGACTGCCGCGCTGATCGTACCTTCTATTTCGGCAGCAGCAGAGGAGCCTGCTGGAGAAAGTGAGACAGTCAGCGAGATTGGCAGTGAAAATGTTCCTGAGAGCGGGACAGAGGACCAGAAAGAAGAGTCCGGAACGCTCGCCGGAGAGGAAGGAGACGTAGCCGAAGGCGAAGAGGGCAAAGAAGAGTCCGGAACGCCTGCCGGAGAGGAAGGAGACGTAGCCGAAGGCGAAGAGGGCAAAGAAGAGTCCGGAACGCCCGCCGAAGGGGAAGGAGACGTAACCGGAGGTGAAGAGGACAAAGAAGAGTCCGGAACGCCCGCCGGAGAGGAAGGAGACGTAACCGAAGGCGAAGAGGACAAAGAAGAGTCCGGAACGCCCGCCGGAGGGGAAGGAGACGTAACCGAAGGCGAAGATGACAAAGAAGAGTCCCAGACACCTGTTGAAGAAAACGGCAGCAATGGATTGGAGGACAAGGAGCCTGTTGACGAAGAGGAGAAGCAGGAGGTAGACGAGGTCCAGTTCAACACCGGAAACCATGTGTGGAGCGTGGTGAATGAAGAAGCATTTGAATCAGGAACAGGTGATGTAGCTTTTGAAGATGATGGAAGTTATACCATCAATCTGGAGGATAATGCGTTTTTCCCGTATGAGGTTCAGTTCACGCATGACGGAGAAGTGACGAACGAATGGTTTATGACGCCGGACGACAGTGTGGAAGTGGGCGGACATACCTTCTATGTGTCTTCATATGCTGATGGAACTGTTCTGACTCAGATGACTCTGAAGGTAGGCGGCGATATTATTGTAGTATACCCAGAGGAGAAAGAGTTTACTGATGAGGAGACGGGCGGAATCGCTCCGATGTCGATGCTTCCGCTGACACAGGAGTTTCTGACAGTTAATCTGGAAGGCTATACTCCGGCAGAATTATCCATGGTGTCTGTAGATACTGTCTTCACAGGGGATAATGCTCTGGAAGATACGGAGAAGGTAGTCTGGACCTACAATGGTAAAGACGATTATACAGTCAGTATGTCCGGCGATATGCTGAACCTGAGTTATGGAACAAGTAATACGTATACATATTGGGATATGATCGTGGGAGACGGAGATCAGCTTACTGATACGAATATTAGATATCAAGTAACTGTTCGTGTGACGAGTTCTCGGAATTGGCTGACCCCGGTCCTTTACGTGGAAAATTCAGATGGAACGCGGAAAGAGATTGCTGTATCACAGTATTCTTATAATGATTATTACAGCAATGATAGGGACAGAAATCTGTATGTTTATGGCTCTGATGAGCTGGCACCTTATGGAACCACGGTTTATGCAGGATTAAGTCTTAATGGTGCGGTGTTTGAAACTCCTGGTTTTTCCAGTGTCAGGGTATATGAGGGCTGGTATTCCACGGCTGAGGAAGCAATGGCCGGAAAGGAAATCACGAGCCAGATCTGGGAGCCTGATATGACAGAGAAAGGCGCAGGATATGCGTTTCAGTATGAGAGCCGGAAGGAAATTACCATGGTCGTTTTTGATGCCTCAAATCAGATAATGGGTTGCCTGCCAATGAATCTGAATGTGTATCTGGAAAGCGACAACTTCACGCGCACCTTAAAGAAAATAACGGCTGATAAAGTCACATACGTGACAGATATTACAAGCCGCAGGGATCAGGATGGATGCACCTTCTATACCATGACTCTGTATAAAGAGTTTGCGGCCAATGATACCTATTACTTGGATATGGACTATCGGACTGCGGGAATAACCAGTAATTCTGAGGTGACCGCGGCTTATGTGGGAAGATATTCTACTATCGCGGAAGCAAAGGCGGCTGGAGCGAAAGAGATTAGACAGGACTTATTTGAGTCTCAGGGATATGCGGCAGACTACAGTCAGGGAGTTTATATTACAGTGTTTGTAGGAGCAGACGGAGCGGATCAGAAAGCCTTCCAGATGTGTTTCCAGACCGTGACGGGTGAGAATCCCTGTGATCCCCCCAGCGATTCTGCTTATGTAACCTTTGATGGTCTGAAAGATCCGGAAGGGAATCCGATTGGCTGTCACATCGTTGATGACCGAGAAGACTCTTATGGAGAGTTTAACTATCTGACTATTCTGGTAGATGCGGAAACAGATCTGTCCAGGATTGCGCCGGAGTTTTATACTGCAGATGGAGTAAATTTGTATGCGGCGGGAAGCAGCTCACCGGAGATACCAGGAAAGAGCGTTCATGATTTTTCGAATGGACCTGTGCAGTATTCGGCTGCTGCTGAGGACGGAAGAAATCTGAGAAACTATTGGCTGCAGATCATAAAGCCGGAAGCCGGAGCGGCGAAGCTGTATATTAACAGCTTTGCGGATACGGAAGCAGAAACCAAAACAGAGAATGGTGTTGTATATTCCAAGAGAGAAGTATATCTGGACGGATACCATGATGATATCCACGACATTCTTGTGGCGAATGTAGGAACAGAGGCGCTGGCTTCGTTAAAGGTTGAGCTTGTGTCAGATAATCTGGATCTGGATTCCTACTGGACTCTGAGCGGAAAGAATGGGCTTTCGGGCTTTACCGGACAGGAAATAGATCCAGATAATACAGGCAGTACACACAGTGATACTTTATCAAATCTGGCAAAGGTACGATTGAGAGCAAAAGCAGGTGTGGCGGCTGGAACCGACGTGTCAGGAACGCTGACAATCAAGGCTGGCGATACCACGCTGGCAGTCCTGACACTGACAGGAACCATTGGAGATCCGATAATTACAACGAAGGAGATTCCGGAAGCAGTTAAATTCGTTCCGTATGGCACTATGATTCAGAATAACAATAAGTATAGTTGGAACAGAATCGGCTATTACATTACAGCGGGACGGTTGCCGGCCGGTATGGAGATGAGAGAGAATGGAGAACTGTACGGAGTACCGAGAGAAGCCGGAAGCTTTACTTTCACAGTGGTTATGTACAGCAAAAATTATTCCTTTGATGACTCCAGAATGACCTATACCATGGTCGTGAAAGAAAACACCAACGCGAATGTTTACAATGCATCTGACGCGGGAGACGGATATTCTTTGGAGACTCCCATCGGTATTGAAGTAACTCCTGGAAGCTATGATTTCTATCTGGCAGAGATCGCTGATACCTTATTCGTATCGGAAGGTCTTTATAATGAATTTATTGATCTCTGGCTGAATGGAGAGAAGCTGGTAAAGGGTGTTGATTATACGGCTGAGTCAGGAAGTACGCGTATCACTATCAGTGCACAGACACTGCAGAACAAGGCTCTTCAGAGCGGCGCGAATACAATTGCGGCAGAGTTCCGTGTGGACGGAGATATGAGCAAAGAGCTGAGACGTACTGCTCAGAACTTCCGTTTGGATGGCGCTGGCACAGATTCCGGTTCCAGCAGTTCCGGAAGCAGTGGAAGCGGAAGCTCCGGCAGTTCCGATGCTGTAAGAGGTGTGACCTTAAGCGGATATCTGGTAGATGCGAACAATGCGCCTATGGCTGGTATGACAGTAGAGCTTCACTCTACGCCGCGCACCACGGTGACGGATAAAAACGGATATTTCCGGTTTGCAGATGTGGAATTTGGCTGGCACACTCTGTTTGTCAAAGATGCGAATGGAAATCTTCTGTCCTCCAGAAGATTTGAGCTTCGTGAGGATACCGTAGTAACACTTTCTGGTGATACGGTGACGGCTCCTGCCGGTTCTGGTATCAGCCTGACGGTGCGGGTAGCGGATGGAGAGCTTGCTTTTTCAAATGTAAGGCTTGTGGCAGCTCCGCGTACAGGCGATGAGTCTAATCTGGAGATATGGCTGTTTGTTCTGGCGCTGGTTTGTGTGGCTCTGGCAGGAACTGTGATTTATAGAAGAAAGACTAGACATACTGTATAGAATTTGTCCGGAGCAGAATGAAAAACCGGAAGAATCTGTGAATAGCAATCTTTAGCAGAAAGAACAGGGTGAAAGGTTCCATAGTGAACTTTTCACCCTTATTTCAGTTAAAGATGATTTTGTGTCTGTAAAGACTGGAGAAACAGTGTTTGTCTTTTATTTATCCGTATTGTCCCGTGGCACATCGCTGCTATTTGAGTTAGCTATAAATAATTAATAAAAAATTAACAGAATATCTTTAATATTTGTTTAGATTTACGGAAAACGGAATTGACTCTCCTGGCAAAACGATCTATAATTGAAACCAAAGTTCGATTTTTTTAGACAACTTTAATAGAAATGGGGGAAGAAATATGGATCTTATGCAGCTCGTTTACACAATTTCGTTCTTTTCCGTAGTCATAGCGTTCGCATATGCGGTATATCTGCATTTCTGGGTGAAGAGACAGCCTGCGGCAAATAAGAGAATCATTGAAGTTTCGGATTTGATTCATGCAGGGGCGAATACCTTCATGCGGAAAGAGTACATCATCCTTGCCAGATTCGCGGGTGTGGCGGCGGTACTGATCCTGGTTTTCCTGCCAAGTCCCATCTGGGATGGGAATATCGTGGATAATCTTTCTATGATGACTGCCTATCTGGCGGGTACGATTCTGTCGGCTATCGCAGGGAAAATCGGAATTCTGGTGGCGACTCAGGCCAATTCCAGAGCTGCGGAAGGCGCGCAGAGGGGCCTGAAGCCGGCGTTTCTGATCGGTTTTCGCGGCGGAGCGGTCATGGGCCTGTCCGTAGTAGGTTTTTGTCTGCTGGGCGTGATGGCGGTGCTGATGATTACAGGAGATGCTTCGGTGCTTCTGGGCTTTTCCTTCGGGGCCAGTTCGCTGGCTCTGTTTGCCAAAGCAGGCGGCGGCATCTTTACCAAGACGGCGGATGTGGCGGCTGACCTGACAGGAAAGGTAGAGCTGGGCATTCCCGAGGACGATCCCCGGAATCCGGCGGTTATCGCGGATAATGTGGGTGACAATGTGGGCGACGTGGCCGGTATGGGTGCGGACCTTTTTGATTCGAACGTGGCGGCTATGGCTTCGGCGCTGGTGATGGCCCAGGCGCTGGATGGCGGTATCGGTGTGAACAGCGCGGTGGTATTCTGTTACGCGGCCATCGGCCTGCTGGCTTCCATCATCGGAATTGCCTGCGCGCGTGTGGGAAAGAACGGAAATCCTACCCAGGCCCTGAATTCTTCTACTTATTCCACCACGCTGCTCTTTATTGTACTGACGGGAGCTGCCACCTGGTTTCTCGACGGATTTGAATGGAGAATCTGGGGAGCCTCGGCCGTTGGCCTTGTGGTTGGCGTAATTATCGGCATTACTACGGATTATTTTACGGATGACAGCAAACCGATAGTTCGGAAAGTGGCCCATGCGTCCCAGTCCGGATCGGCCTTTACCATATTATCAGGTGTTTCTTATGGATTCATTTCGGCGCTTCCGGCCATGGTGGGAATCGCTGTTTCCGCGCTGGCCGCGTATAAGCTGTGTGAGCCGCTGGGAGAGGGATATGCTTTGTTTGGAATTGCCATGGCGGCGGTGGGAATGCTTTCCATCGTAGGCATGATCATCAGCAATGACGCTTACGGTCCTATCGTGGACAATGCCAGAGGTCTGGCGGAGATGGGAGGCCTCGGAGAGGACACCATCCGTGTGGCAGATGAGCTGGACAGCGCCGGCAATACGGTTAAGGCTGTGACGAAGGGATTTTCCATCGGTGCGGCAGGACTTACTGTAATTTCTCTTCTGGGAGCCTATATGTCGGAGGTCAATGTGTCTCTGGCATCCATGGGAAAAGAGCTGATTACAGGTTTTGATATCATGGACCCCACGGTGTTTTTCGGTATTCTGGTGGGAGCGGCTGTTCCTGCGGTGTTCTCGGCCATGCTGATGCTGGGCGTAGATAAGAATGCGCAGAAGATGGTGGCGGAGATCCGCCGTCAGTTCCATGAGATCGTGGGATTGAAAGAAGGAAAAGAAGGAGTGAAAGCGGATTACGATACCTGTATCAACATTGCGACGGAAGGGGCGCTGCATGAGCTGATTCCGGCGGGACTTCTCGCAATCATCGCAACTGTGATTGTAGGTTTTATCGGCGGCCCGCTTGCCATTGGCGGATTCCTTCTGGGCAATATTGTGAGCGGTCTTCTGCTGGCCCTCTTTATGTCCAATGCCGGCGGCCTCTGGGATAACTCAAAGAAATACATAGAGGCAGGCAACGAAGGCGGAAAAGGTTCCCGGGCCCATAAGGCTGCGGTTACCGGCGATACGGTAGGAGATCCCTTTAAGGATACGGCGGGACCTTCCATCAATACGCAGATTACGGTAGTGTCTCTGGTGGCCTCTCTTCTGGCTTCTGTATTTGCGGCTATATCGCTGTTTGGATGATTGAAAAAGAAATACGGATTGTATCATAAAAGTAAGAGCAGGAAGCCGGGGCTGAGATTTTTCAGCCCCGGCTTCCTGCTTTCTGTGAGAGCCTCTAACCTGCTTTATCTGTAATGTAAGCGCTTAATAATACAACGGCTATCTTTTTAAACCACGTTCTACTATTATTGAAGTAAAACGCTCCAACTTCAACTTTTTGATTCAATCCTGCATCTTTGCTGTATCATGTCA
>NZ_NFLF01000030.1 GCF_002160765.1 Lachnoclostridium sp. An138 | reverse complement strand
AAAAAGTGATTACCGGACGATGGAAAAAACTCCTTACCCTGTCATGTAAAAAAGTCGTTACCGCGTGATGTAAAAAACTCCTTACCCTGTGGCTGTAAAATCACCTTACCACGCACACCTTTCCGCTAAAGATACATTTCAAAGGCCGCCAGCTACCCGCTGGACGGGGATTTTTCAAAATTTCTTTTGCCTTAGTAATCCGGGCAACAGGATTTTGGCAACCGGCGGGGCAGAGAATTTTTCCTTTCACTCCCCACACCACCGCTCTTAGAAATTTGCCAAACGGAGCAGGCAGTTTTTTCTGGCTTCACCTACCTACTACGGGTGATTTTCGATTTTGCCAAATGGACACAAAAAAAGCAGCAAATCTTTTTCAGACTTACTGCTTTCGCTGGCCGCTGGTGGGCGGCTGATATTCAGTTTTGAAAGTTCGGGTCAGGGTGCCCCGAAGATAAAAAAACAACAGTATTCAATTTATTAAATAATTTCCTGTCGATTCCCTTTAATCAATACAGTTTGACCGTCAGCCAATTCAATCAAATCGTTCTTCGATATATCTCCAAAAGGGCTCTCTTTTTCAGCGTGTGGTATCAACGGATTTGCTAAATATCCTAATCCATCGGAAAAATTTCCGGCAGCAATCATACTACCTGCGCTAATTCCCAGATACACCAATCCATTCTCTATTGCTTGCTTTAGGGGCTTCGAAAATCCTGTTCTGTTTATTTCGCTAAGAAGCGTATGGGCATTTCCTCCACAAAAAGCAATCATGTCATATTGAGTGAGTTCTTGAACACTCATTAAGCGAAACGGTACAGGTATGTCACTAATATAACTTGAATATGTTCTTTTATATCCATCGGAAAGTAAAAACGCAAGATTATATATAAGAATATTATTCATAGGTATTCCCATATTCATAAGGCGCTCCATACATACAATGATTCCTTCTCGCGCACCATCATTTCCAACTGCGGCGGATGGAACCAAAATCGCTTTTGTGTTAATCGGTTCTTTTCCGATACATTTCCAAAATAATACCATAGTCTTTTCGTTTAAGCCACTTGAAGTTAAGAACAGGGTTCTCATAAACTTAGTCCTCTTTTAATTTTTCAAATTTCTGATTCTATGTAAGATGATAAAACATCAATTCATACCGAAATAATCCCATAATGTTAGTTATTTTGTTTTTTTTCAATACAGCTTACCATTATTATCACTATTCCGCGAGTATTAGATGACCTTAAATTCAATCTCTCCTTCTTGTATCTAACAAATATATTCTACTACCCCTGTTGTTTTTACTTTCTAATATACTTTTATGGTTAACTCATTGAAATCTACTATCAACAAAATCCAGCATTAAATTCTCTTCTCAGATTTTCGCACTACCATGCACATTTTTATAGAAATTATCAATACTATCTATTTTTTGTACCATTAGAAGTATCAATCCTTGTTCTACATTTCTTATTGCTACTAGACTTTCGTAAAGATGTTCTGTTTTGCTTTTTCAATTTTTTATTCATTTTTTGAAGTTTTTTATATGCATCTTGAAACTTTTTTTTCTTTTCATCTGTCAATCCAATTTTGGAGTAATAATAAATATTCATCCACTGCTCGGCCGTGATTAACGTATATGAATTTGAAAGACTAATTCTATTGGCTTTTCCCAATCTTTTGATTTGCTCATTAGAAAATAAAATAGAAAGTCTCTCTTTAGCAGTCTCTCCTTTAATATTAGTGTAAAAAAAAGCCACTAAATCTTTATAATTTTGAAGATCATCACCACTCAATCTATCATCCCATAACTGCATATGAAGCATAACTGTATCAACATTAGGCGAAGGAAAAAAATCGCTCCTTTTAAAACTATGTGTAATTTCTACCTTATATTGTGCCTTTATTATAGCAGCACGAAAACCTTCATATTTTTGTAATGGAATACCGCAATTCTTTTTAGCTGCCTCTCTTTGAATTATGATATTTATATCTGATGGTGGATTTACATCGTCTGTTAATTTCCTAATAATATCCGCTGTTATCTGAAAAGGAATATTGGAGAATATTTTATATCTGCGATTTAAAGGCAACTTATATTTTAAAAAATCACCAAATATATATGTAACATTATCATGACTGTGATATCTTACTAAATTATTATATAATTCTTGATCATATTCAACTGCAACAACCTCTCCAGCATGCTGAGAAAGTACATCTGTTATTATCCCTTTTCCAGGACCAATTTCAATAACATAATCTGTTACATCAATATTTGACTTGCTTATTAAACGTTCTACCAACTTTTTATTAACCAAAAAATTTTGTGAATATCCAAGATTTTTCATCTAATCGCACCTCATTCTCTATTTATTTTCATAACTATATACGAGTAAGCCCTAACGTTGCATAAAAAACAGCCCCTGTAAAACGATATATAAGTAAAGTGCGCCAATAACCTATTCTTTCAAACACGATGAATGACCATTGTAATTTCTTAAAAAATGTACAATTACTTTAAAATATTATATATCTGATCTTTACCTGAATCATTTGCTCACTATTGTTGTATCTATTTTCTTGCATAGACCATTTTTTTTGGGCACATACCAGTCTCACGGAACGACTGTTGCACATTTTCTAAAACATAGAAGACAAAATATTTTTACTCTATAGAATTCTTTCAAAAAATATAATTACTATTTGTCGATGGCTTTATTATACTATGACCGCTTACTTATGGGAATAGATGAATTGTAAACTTGCTGGTGAAAATCGCTAATGACAGTCGGTGTTCGTTCTTTGCTTATCGGTCAAAGCGAAATTTGAACAGCGCGGCGATTAGCTTCTGTTTTATATGTTCCTCAACCTCGGCGCTGACTTTCCCGTGTACTTTGGAACAGTATCGGATATATCCGACGTAGTGGGAAAGAACGGTGTCGATTGCGTCCGGGTCGCCCTCATGCGCCTTGACGATTGTTTCATAGGGGAGAAGTTTACTCATAGCGTTTTCCCTCCATGAGCCGCCGGAGCCGCTTCAAGGCAAGCTGGATATGCCGCCCTGCTGTGCTGCGTGTCCGTCCGATATGTACGCCGATCACCCGCTGCGGCTGGCGCAGGAAATAGTAACGGAAAATTTCTTCCTGTGTCTGCTCTGGCAAAAGGGCAAGGGCGGCGGCGAGTTCCGCATGGTACAGAACGGCGGTCTGGCCGCAGGCGGTAAAAAGATATTCTTCAAGCTGCTCCGGCTCGGCAAGCTGGACAAACTTCTCATTCATCAGATAGTCAAGGGAAACTTCCCGTTCCCACCTCCGGCGCAGCTTCAAAATTATATCTATGGCGGCGTGACGAATGACAACCTTGCAAAAGGCGTTAAAGGTGTACTGGATATGCACTTTGTAGGCTTCATCTTCGGTCATGGAAATTCCCCCTCTCTGATAATAGTGCGGGGCGGCAGCACTCCTTGCTGTCGCCCCTTGATTGCCTACCAGCAAAGGCGGGCGGGGCTGTCAACGGCGGCGCGGTACGCGCCGTTCATCTTGACCGTTGACTGGCTCGGCTGGCTTTGCTATGACAATATAGTTATTTCCAGTGCTTTAATTGCGAAAGGTACAAATCAAACTGATTACGTCTGGTTTCTTCATCTGCGTTATCGGGATTTGGCATATTCGCAACCAGATAATCCAATAAAGATTCCTTGGATTGATATGCAAATTTCCCATTAGCATAGCACCATTTACAATAGTCCTCGTTATAGCTTCCGTCTGGTTCTCGGCTAATCAGACCATCTTCATTCAATGGCATTCCGCAACACTGACAAACAAGTTGCCGTGGAGAACCCAGAAGCGTATTGATTGACACATCAAAAACTCGTGATAACAGTTTTAAGGTATCTGTATTTGGCTGCGTTTCGCCTGTTTCCCAGCGACTAACCGCCTGTCGGGTAACTTGCACACGTTCAGCCAGTTGTTCTTGCGTAAGGTTGTTTTTCTCGCGTAAATTTTTAAGAATACCTTGTATTTCCATGCCCGTCCCTCCTAAAGGTTGTTTTTACTCATTATAACTTCAAAATGGGGTTTTAACAAGCAACTCGCTGTTGCTGCGGAATAGTGGGCTGCTGTCTATCAATTCTTATGTGTTACTTTATGGCACATGAGCATTGGAGCCCGGATTGTCGGAACCGTACCCCTCCAGCAGATTGACAACGCCCCACACGCCCAGGCCAGCGCCCAGCGCAACAACCAAAGTCTGCAAAGTCGTGATAGCAGAAGCAAAAAATTCCATATATCCTCCATTTCTCCGGGATTGTCCCGGCCATGAAAAAAGCCGCCCGTTTGGGCGGCAGGTTACGACCTCTGGACACTTTGTCCAGAAGTGATTTATACATAGGCATCCGGATCGTCCACGTCATCGTAGTTGAGGATGTCCTCGTCCTCGCTTACGGGCCCCGCTTCGGATACGTCTACCTCGTACACCTCACAAGCCTCGTTAAGCCCAGGCCGCCTGCGGCGGTTGATGAGCTTATCCAGGTCAAAGGCGTTCTTCTTTTTATCGGCCTCAGCCGTGTACTTGTAGTTCGGGTGCTGTTTCAAATCGTATTTGGACGAAAAGAACGGGGGCAGGCCCCGCAACTGCAAAATGCACTTGTCGCCCGGCATAGTAGCCAGCTCGCTGGGTGTCATCAGTTCCCGGCCCAGCCGCTGGGTGTTCTGGTTGTAGCTTTCCGACTGCCCACGGGAGCGGCCCTCAGTCTGCATGGAGATCGTGGCCTTTCCCAGCCAGTTTTCGGATATTTCCTTGATGGTGGAGCTTTCCCGGCCACCCAGGAAGATCACGCTGTCCATGTTTCCCAGGATCGTTTCCGCGTTATCTTTGTAAATGGCCTTGCACTGCGCGTACTGCTGGTAAAACAGGCACAGACTCACCTCGCGGGAACGAATAACGGCGACAAGTTTCTCCAGCGAGGGTACCTGCCCCGTGTTGGCAGCCTCGTCCCACAGCACCCGTACATGATGGGGCAGGCGGCCCCCGTGAACATTGTCCGCCCGTTCACACAGAAGATTGAACATCTGCGAAAAGGCCAGGGCCACAATGAAGTTATAAGTGGGGGTTGTATCGGAAATCGTGAAGAAAACCGCCGTTTTCCGATCCCCGATGCGGTCAAGCTCCAGTTCGTCATAGCTCATGATCTCCCGGAGCTGAGGGATGTCAAAGGGGGCCAGCCGGGAACCGCAGGAAATAAGAATTGATTTTGCGGTCTTGCCGCTGGCCAGCTTATATTTCTTGTACTGCTTCACGGCAAAGCAATCCGGCTTGCGCTTTTCCAGGCCCTTGAACATATAGTCCACCGCGTTCATATAGGACTCGTCATCCTCTTTCACGTCCATGCCGGAAATCATGTCCACCAGGGTATTGATGTTCCGATCCTCGGCAGGGGCTTCAAAGATGATATAGGCAATCAACGCACAATAAAGGAGCGTTTCTGCTTTTGTCCAAAACGGATCGCCCTCCTTGCCCTCGCCCTTTGTGTTTGCTATGAGGGTATCCACGAATTTTAGGATGTCCGCCTCATTGTGGATATAGGACAGCGGATTGTAGTGCATAGATTTTGAAAAATCTATGCTGTTGAACACTTTGACCTTATATCCCCGGCGTTGCAGGAAAGCCCCCACCTGGGAGAGCACCCCGCCTTTCGGATCTACGCACACATAGCTGCATCCGCCGTTTTTATCCGCGCTGGCCTGCAAAATCTGCGGAGTGAGCCAGAAGCGGGTTTTGCCCGAACCGGACGAGCCGATGATGCAGGCGTTGAGGTTGCGGGCGTTGGCCGGGTTTTTAGGCCGCGTGTTCATGGTGAGAAACTCCGTCTTTGTCAAAATGACGTTGTTCTCAAATTTGGGATCGATAAAGGGCTTGATGTCTTTTTCCGTCCCCCAACGGGCCGACCCGTATTCCTCATCCCGCCGAAATTTCTTTGCGTTCTTGCTTTTGAAGTAGATCAGCAGGCGAAACCCCACCGCGCCAACAATACCGATGAGCCAGTCAAAGGGGGCCAGCCCCGGCGCAAAGCCGGCAAAGGCCGGGCCGATGCTCTGCCCCAGGCCCATGAGCTTGTGAGCAAAGTCTGCTCCAGGGGCCAGGCGGTAGGCCGTCCCCAGCTTTAGGCAGGCCCACAGAATAAACAGGTACGGGATATTGGGTATCACATACTTTTTGACGCTATCTGTCCTCATGCACCGCCTCCCTTGCACGTTCTTTCTTGTGGGACGGCTGGCGGGCCAGTTTAGCGGCAGCCCGTTTGAGCTGTTCCCGGATGGGAACACGCTGGGACTTGGAACGCTTCAACACGCGCCGGGAATATTCCGAAAAGCAAGCGGTGATGGCGTCGGCCTGCCCGCTCTTAAAGAACAACAGGTATTTGTCCGGCCCGGTCTTATAAAAGGCATAGTCCACATTCCAGCGCCGGGCCACCCGGTCAAAGTCCTTTGGGGACTCCACCTCGATGCTGTTCGTGGCGGCCCCGTGGCCCATAAGCTGGCGCACCGTCTGTTTTCCGTGGGGTGTCTGGCGGGCCCGGTACGTTTTCTTGATCTTCCGGCCCACCGCCAGACACGCCTGGGCCAGCACCCGGCCCGTGAGCTTTGTCGCCTTGATCGAAACTGCTATGGTACGTCTGGAAACGTCCTCGTCAATCAGCCGTATCCCTCCTTTCCATGAAAAAAGCACCTCTGGACAAAGTGTCCAGAAGTGCCGCTATCGCTCCTCATGCTCCTTTTTGGCAATCTTCCGATAGCCCTCCAGGGAGGAGCCGTCAATAATTTCTTTGTAGACCGCCATCTGCTCCCGCACCGAGAGCTGCGGGAACGCGAAAACCTTGTGCTCGGCGGGAATGTCCTCGACCCCGTGGTAGTGCTCGATGAATTTGCCGCCGTTGTTCAGTACATAGCCGCCGGGGGCAAAGTGGCCGTCCTCGTTGATCCGCACGTCCCGCCCGTATGCTTCATAATCGAAGTAAGGGAGCAGGTGATCGGGAATGTCAATGGCCTCCATATCCTCCACATAAATGCGCCCCAGGGTTTCATCGTCCTCCACACCGGGATAAAACTCGTAGCAATCCAGGTTTTGTGCCAGATTGATGAGGTCAGCCACGCTGGAAGTATGTTCGCCGCTGTCAATGACCGCCTCAAACTTTTCCAAGTCGCCTTGATCCAGCTCGGAGAGCAGGCAGGCCAGATGATTGAGCTCGTCCAGGTTTTCATACTCGCCTAAGTAGTCATAGAGCCCCAGCACATCACCGTCAAAGCTGGTGATGAAAAATTCCTCGTACCGCACCCCGTCCACGCCGATGCGTTTCAGAAGTCCCTGCACCTCCTCCGTGGTAGTGGGGAATTTCAAGGTTTCACCGACCAGCTCGCCCTCGTTGTATTTTCCCAGGTTGGTGATGTAGGCTTCAAACAAGGACGCCATATCAGCGGCGGCCCTGGCCCTTGACGGTCAGGATGCCCTCAAGGGTGGTAGCGGTGATCCCCAGCCGCTGGGCCACAGCAATATCATTCTTCATGGACTCGGTGACAGTATGCCCGCACACCACCAGCACACGGGAACGCCGGAGCAGGTCACGGCCCATGTCGATGCCGTTCTTGTGCTCCTCCGGCACCGCGTCATTGAGGAACAGCGGCAGATAGAGCATGGGGCAGATGGGGGAATAGCCCGCATCGTAGACCACGCGGCAGTATTGCGCCGCCTGCTCCATGTCTACCGTAGGATCGCCGCGCCATGCGGCGGTAATATAAGCAAGGGATCGTTTCATTTTCAACACCTCCGATATTTATAATAGGTAGTTCGACCCTATCCCCCCGCCCTTTCCCTATCCAGGGAAAGGGGGCGGCTCTGGAGGATATATGCCCCCGCCGCGCCGCTGGAAGTAGCACAGCCGGGGCAGACCGTCAAGGGCAGGCCGCCGCAAGCGGCGGTGCGTTGCACCCTTGACGGCCCACTCCCGGCTGTGCAGGAATATAGGCGGCGACGGGGGATATATCACCACAGAGCCCATCCCAAGCGCGGGGCGCTTACCTCTGGACAAAGTGTCCAGAAGCGGAGCCGGGTTACTTCTCCAAGTCCTTTTTCTTGTCCGGCTTTGCCAGTTCGGGCGGCTGTTTCTCTTTCCACTCGTCCAGCAGAGCCATGATCTGCTCCTTCATTTTGGCAGGAGTGACCTCCTTGCCGAAATACTTAGACAGTTCAGCAGTCGAAATAATCACACCGCGATCCTCCTTTTTTTCTTCACTCAAAATACCGTCAATCACATCGCCGTTGAGCTTGCCCTCCTTGTCCAGTTCGTGGAGCCGCTTCGCCTGGGCCACCGAGGGGGAGGACTGCTCCCCGTCAATGGAAACGGCAATCAGCCGCTGGTTTTCCGGCCTGATATACGAGATCTCCACCGCAGGCATAAAGCCCATCTGCTTTGTGTCCACCTTGTCCAGAAGCTCCGGCACCAGGGAGTTGAGCCGGATATACCGCATGACCTTTTTATAGTTCATGTCATGTTCCTTACCCACAATCTCCACCGAGAGCTTACCCAGGGCCTCCGCCTCTTTCTCATTTTTCGGGCGGGCCCCCTGGCGTTTGATGGCCTCCACCTCCAAATCCAGCAGCTTTGCCAGTTCGCTGGGGAGAGGATCACCCCGCTGCTTGTTGCTGTTCCGCATTTCCCGGACAGCTTCAAGATCGGTCATCTCGCGGACGATACAGGGCATTTCCTCCAGCCCGGCCCGTGTACCACCGTGATGGCGGCGGTGGCCCGCGATAATCTCATAGCCCTTGCCGTCTTTTTCCGGGCGGACGGTGGCGGGGGTCATAATGCCGTGTTCCTTGATCGTCCCCACCAGATCATCCATCGCCTTATCGTCCTGCACCTTGTAGGGGTGCTCCCGGAACGTATGGAACGGATGAAGCTCCGCCATTTTCAGATAGACGATTTTTCCCTCTTCCACCGGGCGGGGCGGCACGTCAGGCGTGGGCGGCAAATTGATCTCCGGCGGCGGGACTGCCGCCTCCTTGACGGGAGCGGCCTTGCCCGGCTTTACCGCCTTAGCGGATTTAGACGCAGGCGCACCGCCGGAGCCCGTTTCCTTGCCCTTGTCAGCTTTCTTACCTCTGGACACTTTGTCCCGAACAGCGGGCGGGGCCTCCTCACGGGCCGCCTTGTCAACCTTAGACGGGCGGCCTGTGCGGGGCTCCGCCGCTTTCTCCTTTTTCCCCGCAGACACCGTAGCCTGCTCTTTCGGGGGACGGCCACGGCGCTTTTTCGGCTGATCCGCCTCCGGCGCTTTCTTTTCCGGGGCGGTAGTAGAAGCCTCCTTGCCGTCCTTATCAGCGGCCTGGATGTCCGAGAGGTTGATCACCTTGCCGGACGGGGCGGGAGTGTCCTCACCCATACCAGGGATAACAGACTGCTCTGGCTTGATGGGCCCCTCCGTTTTTTCCGGCATGGCGGGCTCCACATGAGCGGGGGCCGTCTGATCTCCACCAGGGACAGCGGGCCCCTCGGTGTGCTTCGGCGCAGGCGGATCGCCCGGCCCGGACGGGGCCGGAGCTTCCGGGGCTTTCTTTTCCTCCGGGCTCACGTTTACTTTTTCATCTGCCATTGGCTAACCTCCTTTTTCGTGAGATGAAAAAAGGCCAGACCTCCCGGCCCGGCCAGCTAAAAAAATTCCCCCTTTCGTTTTAGTATAAAGTCAGCACCACTCCTTTCCAAAACCGGGCCATGAAAAAACGCCGCCTTTTCCTCGAAAAAAGCGACGTTTTAGTGTAGGTTGGCTCGGTTTTTGTTGTGATTTATGATTATGCCTTTGTAAAGAAACCTAAAATAAAACGAAAAGCCAGCCAGCCTAGGCTTCATATGTGCCCCTCTCATGGAGCCGGCGCTCCTGCCGCCTGTGCTGTCTGAAACAGGAGACGGCATTTTTCTGCCTCTCCGTCTTAGACAAAACAAAGGCTTTGCCTGTCTGACGTGTACGGCCTCTTCGCGCACAGGTGTGTGGCCGGGACGGACCTTCAGGTCCGATCCGGACATACGCCTGTGAGAGAAGGGACGGACACGCAGACAGGCAAAGCCGCCTACATTCGGTCAGGTGCCTCAAATCCCAGCACATCGATACAGGTCTCCAGCACGCGCTTCGTCAGCTGAAGGAGCGCGACAAGACCTGCTCTCTTTTCTTCATTCTCTTCACCCAGAATCTTTGTCTCATGATAAAACTTGTTAAAGCTGTTGGCCAGCTCATAGATATAGGCGCAGACCTTGTGGGGAGCAAGCTCCTCAAAAGCATTTTCCAGCACGCCGTTAAACCGGGCCAGCATCAGTTCCAGCGCCTTCTGGCTCTCGTTCTCTGCCGCCGGAATCCGGCCCTTTTCCAGAACGCCGCCCTGTGCCTGATACTTATTCAGAATAGACTTAATCCGGACAATCGTATACAGAATATAGGGGCCTGTATTTCCCTCAAAAGACGTGAATCTGTCCACATCGAAAACATAATCCTTGGACGCCTGGTTGGACAAATCCCCATACTTGATTGCGGAAAGGCCCACGATCTTCGCGGTCTCCTTTGCTTCCTCCGGTGAAATATCCGGATTGTCCGAAATCTTATGGTACATCTGCTCATCAATATCCGCAATCAGATATTCCAGGCGCATCACACCGCCGTCACGGGTCTTAAAGGGCTTGCCGTCCTTGCCGTTCATAGTGCCGAAGCCCAGGAATTTCAGTTCTGTCTCCGGCTTCACGATGCCTGTCTTCTTGGCGCAGCGGAATACCTGGATAAAATGCATCTCCTGACGCTTGTCCACCACGTAAATTACTTCATCCGGATCGAACAGCTTCCGGCGTTCCACCAGAGTAGCCAGGTCCGTGGTCGTGTAAAGAGAGGCGCCGTCCGATTTCAGAATCATGCAGGGCGGAACCTCCTTGGTATCGCTGTCTTCTTTTACATCTACCACCAGGGCGCCATTGCTCTCGTAAGCATAGCCTTCTTTTTTCAGACGTTCTACCATCTCCGGAATATAAGGCTGCGCGTCAGACTCACCCTTCCAGAGATCAAATTCCACATTCAGGTTCGCATAATTGCGCTTCAAATCTGTTACAGACACATTCAGAATATGCTGCAGGATAGCCTGGTAGCCTCTGTGCCCGTGCTGCACCAGATAGGTGGCGTGCATGGCCTCTTCCTTATAGGCCTCGTCTTCCTTGGAACGGGCGCTGGCTGCCGGATAGATCTCCTCCAGCTCAGAAATGGTAAAGGGCGCCTCTTTCGGATATTCCCCTGTGTAATTTTCGTCAAAGTACACCAGTTCCGGCTTCCGGCGCTTGAGCTCTGTAATAATCAGACCCATCTGAAGCCCCCAGTCTCCCAGGTGAATGTCTCCAATCACCTTATGGCCCGCATAGCGTCCCAGCCGCTTTACGCTCTCTCCGATAATCGCAGAGCGCAGATGGCCCACATGAAGAGGCTTCGCCACATTGGGTCCGCCGTAATCAATGATAATCGTCTTCGGATTCTCCGTCTTCTCACAGCCCAGACGGTCATCCTCCTGCATGCTCTGAAGATAGTCCCTCACAAATTCCGGAGACAGTTTCAGATTCAAAAAGCCGGGATTCACTGCGTTTACCTCAGAAAACATCTCCTCTGCCTGCAGCTTCTCCACCACTTTAGACGCAATCTGAATAGGCGCGCAGTGATATTTTTTCGCTGCCGCCATCGCCCCGTTGCACTGATATTCACACAGATCCGGACGGTTGGAAAGCGTCACCTTTCCGTATTCTGCCTCATATCCGGCTGCCTCAAACGCCCCGGATACCGCCGCGGTAATCTGATCCAGTATTTTTTTCATAATTCTATTCTCCTCTTCTAAGCCTTTACTTTCCGGCACGGACTTATTATAATACACTTATTATATGTAAAATGCAAGCAAAGATCAAGCCGCTGTTCACTCCATCTGTCCCGCGCGCTGCCGCTTACTCTGGTATCGGCAGTTCGGCGCTGCTTCCGAATTGCCGGCGGGGGCAGGCAGGATATTCCGGCGGCTGCAGGGAGGATATTATGAAACTTATTTCATGGAATGTAAATGGCCTGCGGGCCTGCATGGGTAAAAATTTTATGGAAGACTTTCAGAAGCTTGACGCAGACATTTTCTGTCTGCAGGAGACCAAGCTTCAGGAAGGGCAGATTGCACTGGATCTGCCCGGCTATCATCAGTACTGGAATTACGCGGAAAAGAAGGGATACAGCGGCACAGCCATTTTTACAAAGGAAGAGCCTCTGTCCGTCTCCTATGGAATCGGAATCGAAGAACACGACCATGAAGGCCGCGTAATTACGCTGGAATACCCCGATTTTTATTTTATCACTGTGTATACGCCGAATTCGCAGGATGGACTGAAGCGTCTGGACTACCGGATGAAGTGGGAAGATGATTTTCTCGCCTACATCCAGAAGCTGGACGAACAAAAACCTGTTATCTGGTGCGGCGATCTGAATGTGGCTCATCAGGAAATTGACCTGAAAAATCCCAAGACCAACCGGAAGAACGCAGGTTTCACTGACGAAGAGCGCGCTAAAATGACCCATGTGCTGGAATCCGGCTTTATCGACACCTTCCGCTATTTTTATCCGGACACGGAAGGAATCTATTCCTGGTGGTCTTACCGTTTTAAAGCCAGAGAGAAGAACGCTGGCTGGCGCATCGACTATTTTCTGGTCTCTGAACGTCTGCGGGACCGTCTGGAAGACGCAAAAATCCATACAGAAATCTTTGGCTCAGACCACTGTCCGGTAGAACTTGATCTGAAATAGTCCAAAAACAGCCCTAAACCAGCCCACAAACAGCCTTATCCTGAAATGGCAGCATTACCCTGAAATGACGCTGCTCTAAAAAAACTGCAAGGGAGACAGAGACCATGAAAAAACTTCTTCTTGTGATTGATATGCAGAATGATTTTATCGACGGAGCCCTCGGCACAAAGGAGGCGGAAAAGATCCTTCCCGCCGTCGTTCAGAAAGCCGAAAATTTTGACGGTGACGTAATCTTTACCCGGGATACCCATTTTGAAAACTATATGGAGACTCAGGAAGGAAAGAACCTGCCCGTTCCCCACTGCGTCAGGGGAACCACCGGCTGGGAACTGGCGCCGGAGCTGGAAAGGCTGCGGGTGGAAAGAAACGCTCCTGTCTTTGACAAGCTGACCTTCGGCTGTAAGGAACTTCCCGCTTATCTTGCGGAGCACTACCCGGAAGGCCTGGATTCCGTGGAGATTATCGGAGTCTGCACCGATATCTGTGTCATTTCCAATGCACTGCTGCTGAAAGCGTTCTTTCCGGAGCTTCCCATCACCGTCACCGCCTCCCTCTGCGCAGGCGTGACTCCGGCAAGCCACGAAAACGCTCTGGAAGCCATGAAAATGTGCCAGATCTCGGTGCAGTGATGAAGCTGATGAAACTTCCATGAAACTGCCGGAAAGGGAACAAACTGCCTGCTGAAATCCCTCTGGCAGAAGAACAGCGCCGGCAGGTCTGGATATCATATCCGGATTCCTGCGGGCGCTGTTCTTTTTTATCTGCTGATTCCAAAATAAACATCCAGGCCGTCAGCCATTCCCTGCACAAGCTTTTCCTGATATTCCTCCGAGGCCATCAGCAGGTCTTCCTCCGGATTCGTCATAAATCCCATCTCCACAATCGTCACCGGAATCTGGCACCAGTTGATACCGCTCATGGTATCCGTCTCCCAGACATTTCGTTTTCTGGCTCCTGTGGCACTGACCATGGCGTCCAGGACCGCGTCTGACAGTGCGCGGCTGCTCTCATAAATCCCCGGCGTATATGGATTGTCAGGCGTAGGGCAGATCGTCATGATTCCGCTGGCTGAACTGTCCTCCGAACCGTCTGCGTGAATCCGAAGAAAAGCGTCTGCGCCTGCTTCATTGGCCATCTGGGCACGTTCCGCGTTGCTGATATCCACATCATTCGTCTCCCGTATCATCAAAACCTCATACCCCCGGCTCAGAAGCTCTTCCTTCAGCTTCAGAGACACCTGCAGAGTCAGCTCATATTCTTTCAGACCGCTGGCTGCTCCGGCGGTTCCTCCTGCCACTTTTGCCTTCGTCTCAGAAGCTCCCGGTCCCACCGGCTCCTGTTCTGAATTTCCTCTTGACTGATGACCGGCGTCAATGGCTACCAGATAACCGGCAGGCGAAACCACATCTGCAATCTCTTCTTCCTCCTGGTCTGCTGTCTGTGCCGTCTCCTGCGTTTCCATTTCTTCCTGTTCTTCCTGTTCTTCCATCTGCGCCTCCAGTTCTTCCTGTCTTTTCATTTCCTTCTCCGTCGTCTCTCCCAGCTGCGCCGGCAGCGCGGAAACAGACAGACTGCCGCTCTCCTCTCTCTGGCACCCCGCCAGCAGACAGAAAACCAGAATTCCTGCAGCCGCTGCGGCAGGATGAACATAAAATCTCATGCCGGCTTTCTCTGCCGCTTTCTCTGCGAATTTCTCCGCTGCTTTCTCTCCTGTCTTCCTTGCTGTTTTCTTCTGGCAGCTGCTGAATAATCTACTGCAAAATCTACGGAAAAATTTAAGATTCATAGAAATTTCCTCTTTACAAAATCATTTTTATCCAGTATAATATCAAATGCTGACGAAAGCAAGCTGGAATAGCTCAGTCGGTAGAGCACTTCACTCGTAATGAAGGGGTCGAGAGTTCAAGTCTCTTTTCCAGCTTTCGCGAAAGCTCCTGATTTTCAGGGGCTTTTTTGTATTTTACGGCAAAGAAAATCCGCCTGAGAGCAAGCGGATTTTCGTGATTTGACTAACATTTGACTAACGTTTATTTCAGAAATCGGTTTATATCTGTCTGGCTAATGCGATGCAACAGCCACCTGGTTCTCGGTCTCCCGGCCTTTCAACAACAGTTTAAAGATATACAGAGCTCTGCGGCGATAAGCGTAGAAATCATCTTCTTTCCCAGGAATATATCTCCCCTGCCTCATCATCCTTCTGTAGCCTATCCCCATTGTGAGAGAGGTAAATAATGCATCAGACAAGCCAGGATTGCTCTCATCCACGGCCAACTTTACCAGGGCCGCGTTATCCGGATCTCCTGCCAACTCTATCAATCTATCTGCTTCCTCTTTAGTAATGCCATAATCAAGCAGCTTTAGGTATCTGGTCCGCATTATTTACCTCCCAACAAAATTTCTTATGCCAGCTCAAAAGGATTTCTTCCATTGGCAGACTGCGCTCTTTTCCCACGATTGATAACCGCCTCAAATACTTGTCTGCCGTCCAATATAACCGGGATCTTAATAGTCTCATTTCCGCCACCTTTGCCGGATTCCTCCCGGATAATGCGCCTGAGAAGGCTTTCCGGCATTTCAAGGTTATTTCCGTTCCTCTGGTCGCCCAATACTGCCATAAACGGCGCATTCGGCGGAATGACTGCGCCGGATGCAAGGTACGGGATGGACGGGGCAGAGAGCGTTGACAGATTAAATCCATCAAATTTAAAGTTTCCAAAAAGCGGAATATCCACATTGAAACGAATACGGTTCAATGCCCGAATCACTGTATTCACACCTGACGTGATGCCGTCAATCAATCCATTGATAAACCCAATGATTCCATTAACCGCAGGCCGTATAAAGTTTTTGATGCCGTTCCAGATAGCCTCTGTCCTGCTCTTCAACATTTCCCAGACACTTACAATCCTGTCTTTGATATTGACAAACGCATTGATCAGCTTCTCCTTCAGGCTTTCCACTCCATTAAACAGTCCCTCGATGAGATAAATTCCCATCTGTCTCATAATTATCGAAGGAGAATTGACGCCAAACGCAGATTTAAATCCGTCAATGAACGGTTGGAAGATGTGCGTTTTAATCCATGAACCGATATTTTTAAATATCTCCAGGATGCCCTCTAACAGCCCCTGCATGGTAAACTGCCCGTCTTTAAAGGCTGTATTACGCCACCATGTAACGACGCTGTTCCACGCCAGTTCTATCAATCCCCATAAGAACTCTGCTAATGATGCCAGCGCTGCTCCCAGTCCCCGGAACAAGCTCGTTGCAATCCCCGAATAATCAATTTCTGCGATAAGCGTTGCGATCTGATTACCCAGTTTCTTCCAATTAACGCTATTCAAGGTTCCTGTTATAGAATCGAGTACACCAATGAGCGATTGAGACAGCGCATTTGCCACCTGACTCATATCGAGATTAGTCAGGAATCCCGCCAATGTCTCAATAGCAATTTTGAATCTTGACCACAGGAGCTGTCCGAATGCGTGCCAGTCAACCTCTGAAAGAGCACGATTGAGCATTGTGGCTATAGAAGCGCCGAGATTCTGCCAGTCAAACGTATAGACAAGATTTACAAGGAACTGAAATGCCAGATTTAGCCCAGAGCCGAGCGCCGCTCCCATCATTTCCCAGTCTATCCAGTCTACAAAATCATTAAATGCGTTTGAAATCTCCTGCCCCAGCAGCCGCACTTTATCTGCCACGCCCGGGAACGAGAACATTTCGTATAAGTTGGCAGAGAATGTATTAACTGTTTTCGCTATGCCAGAGAGGGCATTTCTCAGATCCGGGATGCCTGTATGAAGCAGATAATCCAGGAATGCGCTGAAAGCCTCGCCCCATGAATCGAAGCTGAGTGGTTCAACCTCCACTGTCTCAAACATTTCGCTCGGTGAGGGGTCTGTATATCCGCCTGAATCTGAATTGTCTTTCGTCTCCAGTTTATTGATTTCATCCAGCGGTGACAGATAGCCTTCCATCGCCTTCTCTGCGTCTTTTGCTCCACTGGCTGAATCCTCCAGAGATGCCGCATAATCTTCTTGTACGGCCACCGCCTTCGTGAATGTTTTCTGCCCGGTAAGCGCCGCGAAAAGCCGTCCGACCGCCGTTGCCGCCGCAGACAACATATTGATAAATTTACTCAGAATAGGAGCAATTACATTCAGTATTGGCGCAAAGGCTGTCGCAAAGGAGTTCTTAAGCTGTGTCAGGCTTGATTTCAGCATGGAAAGGCCCTTGTTCGTTGTGCTGGAATACTTCGCCAGATTTTGAAATCCTTCTTTAACGGATGTAAGGATTCCGGAGAATGCCCGGAAAGCCAGTCCCATCAGCAGGCCGTTTTTCAGCATTCCTCCAAGGCCCATACTGGTTTTATTCGCGCTTTTGTTTATTCCGAAAATTCCACTGGAGATTTTCTTCAGCCCTGCTAAAATTTTCTTTCCGGTAAACTGTGCCAGATTTGACAGAGCACTTTTAACCGCAGTACCAAATTTAACAAACGCTGTTCTGGCAACATTGACGCTTGCTCTGACCGCATTCATCGGCAGGTTGCGCAGGGTCTGTCCAAGCTGTTGAAAAATAGATATTGGCGCGTGTGCGGCCATTTTTAATCCATTCAAAGCACTTTGGAAAAATCCTGTGTATTGCGTGCCTCTGGTAACGTCTGAGATGATTTTATTGACGTTAGCCCCATATTCTGCCGATTGAGCCTTAATAGAGGAATAAGACGTGCCAAGCCGATTATTCATGTCAGATAGCCGCTTTTTGGCCGCCACTAATCGCTCCATATCTGCTGCATATTCCTTTGTCTCCATTCCAGAAGTAAATGCTTTGCCAGCCGCCTCTAACTTTTTCAACTCAGCCTCAGCATATTTAATGGTGTTTGCCAGTTCTTCAATGTCATACTGGCGGCGCTTATAAGCACTACTATCCTCTTTTCCTCCTGTAGCAATAAATCTATCCTGAGCATCAATGAGTTTCATCATCTGCTGTTCGGCCTGTGAAATCTGCTTCTGGATTTCAGCATATTCCTCTGTCGGAACTTCCTGTTCTCCATAAGCCTCAACTTTCTGTGTCAGCTCATCGACCTTCTTTTTCTGCGCTTCATACTCCTGATTAAGTTTAATAAAGGCATTCACCTGCTTATCAAGAGCAATCTTAGCCTTTGTCCCGATATCGTTCACAGAGACAGCCATCCGGCGGCAGGCCGCTTCAACTTCTCTGCCCCCAGCTTTCATCCCATCAGTATCTATCTCGGTATCAATCAATACTGTACCGTCAGCCATCACATCCCCTCCATCCACTTTCTAACCAGAGGGGTTAGTTTTTTAAGGAATTCTGCCATCCATTCCATCTCCGGTAAATCTGTTCCAAAAATTCTCCGGCAGGCTCCCTGTCCAAAAAGCATCTCAATCGCATCTGCTGCCTTTTTACGGAACAGGAGCGTATCCGTTTTCCCATCTTTTTCAGCTCTTTTGCCTGCTACCTGGATACGCCTGGAAAAAGCCTTTATACGTTCCGGCTTTGACAAGTCAAGCTGAATATACCCATTGTTCACCTGAATTGTTTTAATCGCCTTTTCCATTTTCTTTTTCCTCTATCTTTGTCAGAATCGCCGCCAACTCACACACAATCACAAATAGTAAAATACCTACAACTATCATACTGCCCTCCTAATTCACATCGGACGCACCGGGATAGCCTTAAGGCTTGCTATGGTCTTCTCCACCATTTCATCAAATCTGGCCTGATAGGACGGAATCACACCTTTGTCACGAATAGCCATCAACGCCAGTTCACGAAGCCCTTTGAAATAATCCATCTCCTTCTGGCCACGCTGTTTTGCATAATAGGAGAGCGTCACAACCATCCGAGAGCTGAGTTCGTGTGCTCTTGCGTACTGGTCAAGTATCCGGAGCATAGTAGGATTATCCGTATATCTGCCAGCCAGACGGTCAAATTCAGCTTCATTAAAAGGAAACTCGGCATTAAGCAGCTTCATTGTAGTATCGTCAATCCGGCTTCCGTTAGGACCATAGAAATCGTCCAGATGCTCCTGAAGCTGTTCCTGCACCTTGTCAAGTGCCTCGTTCATTTCAGTATGTAAATCTGCAATAGCCGTTTTAAAATCTTCCTCGGCCCTCAAATATGTGGCCTTCCATTCGGCTCTCCCCAACTCACTGATGCTCTTATCATTCGTTACTCGTTTCCAAGTCTCCCGCGCTTTCTCCACGGTCCCACAAAGGCTCTGGGCCTTATTGCCCATGTCCTCCTGAATCTTTCTCAAATCATCCACATATCCGGTAAAATCCTGATGTCTCATAGTTTTGTATTCCTTTCTGCCATCTTTGGCTGAATAATATTTCTTAATTTCCGCTTTTACCTGCTCTACAATTTCCCGGCACTTCTTCTGCCATTCTGGATACTTTGCATAATCCTTTGAATCAGCAGCTATTTCTACTGTTTCAAGCGGCACGTTCCTCCAATCTGGCGAAACGTCATATCGGCGCGCTACGAGCTTTTCGTACAGTTCTTCATCTACCACAATTCCTGCCAGTATCCTGTTCATAAAATCTGTTCTCCTTTTTCATTCATTCTCGGCAAATCATTAACGATAGCAACCTTGGCACCACACTGACGCATATACGCTCCCAGATCCTCAATGGGTTCTCCGCCGATATAATACTGTCCATTATAGAATCGAGGAAAGACAACAAATTTCCGTTTTTTCTGTTCCTCTGCATCTTCTAGCTTTCTTATTCTTTGTTCTAAATTCATTCTGTCTCCTCTAAATACCGCAGAAACTCCACGTTTGAGGTAAACGGGCCAGCACCTTTGCCATTTCCCGGCCCTCATCCGTTTGATATAACCAGGCAATCTCCGGATATTGCTCCATGTCCCGATTTCTAAACCTTTCTTTTTGCTCCTGCGTGTACAATTTGCCTGTCTGCGTGAAAACGTGCATCCATTCAATGCACATTCCCATACTAACCTGAACATACAATTTCTTTTTAAATTCTTCATCCGCCAAATCAACAGCTTCTCTCAAAGTCAAATACTCTAAGACTTTTGGCGACTGATAAAGCCCTTCCGGATAATACTTTATAATCGTTTCATCTTTTGCTATCGACCAGGGAGCCAGAACCATAAAAGGTTCATGCCGTTTCTTTTCTTTTTGGCGAAGTGCCATTCGGCTTTCTAACAATTTAATTCTCTTTTCAAGCTCAATCATAATTCCCTCATCGGTACATATCCATCCAGTAAGGCATCCAGGTCTTTCAAACTATTCCCCTGTACTATGCGAAATGGAAATATACATTCTCTGTCTTTCACCGGATCTGCAAGCTTATCCGGAGCACAAGTCAGAAATTCTTTTACATTCATTTTTCTTTCGGTCCCATCAGCCATAGGAACTGCCAAAATTAGATTTTGAGGAGCCTGTTTCTCCAGCGCCTCGATTCTTGCATATAAAGACTTCATATTGCACCCCTGAAATCAGTCAATTATTCCTCTTTGCTCTGCCTTTCCAGTGCCTCCACCCGCTCTGCCAAGTCTGCTGTTTCTGTCCAAGACTTGCACTGCGACATCATAATCTGAATAGCGTTTACCCTTATCTGAGGCGAAATATCATCATTATTGATGATACGATTCAGCACATTCACACAGTCCGTCAGAGACTGCTGCATCTTCTGGACACTCCGGCGGATTATCTGCACTCTACGCTGATTCAGTATATCCTGAAATTGTGGATCATCCCGGTACCTTGTGACTGTATTCCTGCTGAGGCCAGTTGCCCGCATAATATCAGAAATCTTATCATACTCCAGAAAAGCCGCTATGAGGTCTTCTGTAAAAATTCGTTTTCTTGCCACTCAATCAACCCGCCTTTGCCCTTTCCACAGCTTCAAGCACCTCTTTCCTGCGCTCCTCAGGCAATTCTTTTCTCAACATTCTACAGAAAGTTGTCTCCGAAATACCCAATTTATCAGCTACCATCCAGTGCCTGACGCCCGCGTTTTGAATTGCGCTTCTTATAGCCGTATTACACATATTCCTGCCCCTTTCTCCGTTGTTATTATCATTACTATTATTTTACACCAAATTTTTCAATCACCTCTCCCCACATTTAACGCAAAAACAGAGCCAGATTTCCACTACTCTAAGCAGGTTCTGGCTCTGCGTCTTGCGTCCGGCTCTATAATATTTATTTTCCCCTGATATGCCGCCGGGTTCGGGTGTTGGCGCACCGTTCCACGGCTCATAAAAGGTTATTTTCTGCAGATAAACTGGATCACGTTCAATATCAGGCTGGCTATTGCGGCCATCATCCAGGCATTCCTCTGTCTCTTTATCTGTGAAATAACATCAGTTGCAAACATTTATCTTCCTCTTTCTATAAACGTCAATTAATTCTAAAACCTTTCCGGCGATCTCACTTGTACTCTGATCCGCCAACTCCAAGGCCTCTTTCCTCCACTTCCGATATTGTTCATCTGTCAGCTTTTTCACATACACAACAGTCTCTGCAATGCTCAAAACAAATTCTTTATATTCCGCCATAATATCTTTTCTCCCTTGTCATTTGTTTGTACTTCTCATCCGACATCATTTTGACACCCAAAAGAGGAACCATATTGCCCTCTCCATCTTTCTCAAATCCTATAATCGGGAAGCGCAGTGGCTTAGAGCTTCCTTTCGGAGCCAGGCCCACGACCTCCGCAACGCTGGGACAATACATTTCCATAAACTGAACGCCGTTTTCTTCAATGAGATTAAAGTTCATCATGCCTTCGCACCTCCCTTCTGGTTTTTTCTTCTTCTCTCTACTCTCTTTCCTTGAATAAAGCCATAATTATACACCAGAGACAGTAAAAGCCAATCATTGCGGATGCAGCATAGCTCCCTCAACACATCCCCTTCAGGCGAATATCTATATATAGGCTGTTGATGCTCAATTATCCGAACCTCCTGCCTTGCCTTTCTTTGGCGTTTAAAATTATCAATTACATAAAATGTCTCTCTTGTGCTTTCCGGCAAAGATTTTTCAAATGATTCCAGAGTTTTATCATCTGCACTTAAAACAAATTCAGCCATTTCCAAATACTTGGGATATTCCTTATTATCCCTATTTAGCACAAGAGCATCTTCTTCCAGATCATAAAACAAAGATAACATTCCCAATGTTGCTCCATCTTCCCATAACTGCAAGAAATGTGCCGCTTGTTCACTTGTCAAATCAGATATACTACAAGAGAAAATCCTTAATTTCTCATTCACTTTTTCATATTTCATAATATTGACCTTTCCGCCGGAATCGTGCTACTGTGTAAATGGTTTTATTGTGTAGCTCCGGCTATGCCGCCCCTGCCAGTGTTGGCGCACTGGTAAGGGCATTTTCATTTTATTGGCATATAGTAATTGACTTTGCCGTGTCTCTGATACTCAAAGATTTCATTCAGCACCTCCAATGCCCGCTCCTTTGTAGGATACTCTCCCAGAATCGGAGCACGCCGGACATTACTGGCAATAACTCCGCCTTCAGGCTCGGCCCGTGGCTCTACCCAGAGGCATCGGGGCTGTTCAATAATCATTGTTCTGTCCTGAATCATAATTTTCATTCCGCCTCGTTCCTCCTGTTCTGCTCAGATACGCCAGCCATTCTCCGCTGTACTGCCCGGGCATTTTGCACAGCCACCGGATCATACTTTGCCACACGACCATCAATGAGCAGCCGCGGCTTCCCCTCATCAGCATCCACACAGCCCGCCAAAACCTCCAGATTATCTGAAATGCTCTCCAGGGTTGCATTCATACAGGACAGCTCCTGTATCAGCTCGTCCAGCTTTTCTAAAAGTTTCTCGTCCATAAAAACCTCCCTTCCGTCCGCAGATAGTGCGGCGCTTATATAACCTCTTTGTTGTCCAGCCATTCTCTCTGCCAGCGGAACGCTTCTTCCAGGCTTTCCGGTTCGTGGTCATTCTCACGAATGTAATTTTCCACTGCGCCTTCTTCTGCAAGCCTTTGCCATTCCTCATCTGACATCCATGTAATCCCCAGAAGCGGGACGTCAGTTCCCAACTTCTGAGAATGCACCGTTCCGATTACTTCGCAATTCTCAAACATTTTTCTTTCCCTCCTGTAAATTTAAGATAAAACCTCAAGAATTTTTTCCGCTTACTCGGGGATAGCTCTTATATATGCTGAAAGAATCCCCCAGTACGGTGTAAACCCTTATAAATACTGGCTTTATCGTACTCGTTGACATCCCCTAGTACGAACAATTCGTTCTATCGTACTCGTTGATGATCCTCTATTACGCTAAACCCCTATAAATTAAAGGTTTTTAACGTACTCGTTGATTTTCTCGGGGGCTTTAAGAGACATAAAATATTTTTTAGGATTAAATCCTACAGACCAAACATGTGTTAAATTGTCTTTTTTAAGAACCGCCTTTGCATTCTTTAAAGCGTTTTCGCTAATTCCGTTTGCAACGGCTAATCCATCTAACTCAGGAATCTCTATCTGCTTCCGCTCTCTAAGTGTATCAATAATAAAATCCTTTGCATCTTCAACCACTGGCCTTATATTCCGTTCCCTCGCTTCAGCCTGAATAAATTCCCTATCTCTCTTGGTTGAATAACATTTAAAGGTCGGTACGCATTCATCGAGCGAAAATAAGACAGTATCACTCAGTTTCCCGTAATTTGATTTTTCCTGAGATATGTACCGGATACCTTCATCTGGTGTAGTTCCCACCATAAGAACAGATCTGGACGCATCCCAAATATCGGAGCTGTCTGCAATCCTCTTTCTTCCCCATACTCCTGACTGTTTATTTGCATGAGCGATAATAATTGACGTGACCTTGTACTGTTCACCATATCCAATCAATGGAGAAAAGCATTTTCTCATAGCATTCCTATCACCCATCTTCAAATTAGCCGGAACAAATGCCTGCAAAGGGTCAAACACAATAACACTCGGCCGATTCTCTTCGATAATCCCTTTCAATAAGTCACCGTTAAAATTCAGATCGACAAATCTTTCATCCTCTGGTGACAGAAAACTAATCCTGTCAAGATCTGCGCCATTGGCTTCAAGCCGGGCGCGAAGAACATATGACCAGGAATCTTCTGCCGACAGCACCAAAACATCCTCCGGAGGACTAGTAAATGGTACCTGTCCTCCCAGAAGAAACGAATTTCTTCCCGATGTGATACTTGCTACAATCTCACACCAGACAGATGTTTTTCCAGTTCCACCCTCACCAGCTATTGTGGTTATTCCGTATCTAGGAATATATTCCGGAATCAGCCATTCTGGATTTTTTATAATAACGTTACTTGCTTTTTCCAGGCTAAATTTCATCGGTTGTTTTGCTAACCTAAATTCACCTTTATCAAAGACTGCCTTATTGCCTACGCGTCGCTCTGCTTCAACCTCTGCAATAAGATCAATAGCTCTCTGTCGCTCTTCCGCTGTAAGTCCGTTTTCAGTTGTTCCACCTCTGGCTGTCTCGCTCGTACCGCCTCACCTTCTTTCTGCCTTTTCTCCCATTGTCTTTTAGATTCCTGCACATACCAAACAGAAACTTCCTTCATTTGAGCGTCATGCTTTGATTCATACTCGCCTACCCAAATTTCATAATGCTCCCGCGCCCGGGTACACCCTGCCGCTTCTAATGCTGATATGGCTTCTTCTGCAAAGTCTGGATATGATATTTCATATCCATATACCCGCCGGAAGAAATCTTTCGTCAATCTCATATCTGGCCGAATACTGTTCAGAAGCTCATCTTTACTTGGCAATACGTGCTTCCTTTCTTCGACCTTGTCCTGGGTTATTGAGATACTCAATCAGCTTCTCCTTATTTATCAAGAACCGGGAGCCAGCTCGTATATATGTTACCTCTCCTTGCAGACACAATTTTCTGAGATGGTCATAAGACAATCCTGTCTGCTCCGCGGCTTCCCGCAGGCCGAGCATTGTAGGAACGTGCGCCGTTTCTTCAGCAGATGCCCGCAAAGCAATCTCAAGCGCCGATAATTCCTGGCAGAGTATACGGTCCTGTCGCTCTACATCTGGGTCCCACGGACTGGACAGAAGAAGCTCAGAGCGCCGATGCGCCAGCTCTGTATACCGATTAATAAGCTGTGATTTATCCATGTTGTTCACTCCCTTCTACATTTTTCTGTTCAAGGTAACACATATACCTGTCAAGAACCGAATCTGTTGAGCCAGATTTATAGACTTTCCGGATGTCAATAATTTTTCTTGAAGTACCCTGCAATCGTCTCAACAGCTCCGATCTGCCATTTACGAAATCATAGGGACCTTTTCCTGCATACTCGATACGGTATTGCATAGTCACGCCTCCTCCAAAATATCAATTACATCGACTTTCAAAGAATCTGCCATACGACCAGCACACACTGTTGTCACTTCTCGACAATTTAATATGAAATTCATCCGTGATCTGCTTACACCATATCGCTTTGCAAGTTCTGTAACAGTCAGCTTTTCCCTTGCCATAGCCAGATCAATTTTTTCTTTGCTCAACCTCACTTTTTGTCCTCCTTTCGCAATCACATTTGTGGTTGATATTGACAGCTTACCACATTCGTGATAATATGTCAATAACAAACGTGGTTGTATTTACACATCATTCTAAAATTGGTAAAATGGGTACATGGAGGAGTTGCCCATGACAATCGCAGAAAAGTTATATAAATTAAGAAACAATACCGGATTATCCCAAAAAGAATTTGCCGATAAAATAGGGGCTTCACAATCAGCAGTGAATTATTGGGAGAACGGAAACCGTCAACCACGAGTAACACAAATCAAAAAAATTGCCAAGGCTTTTGATATCGCATTGTATATATTATTGGATGATAGTTATGAATTACCAGATATAACTTCTGACGCATGGAAAAATAGAGCTAGATTTCATAATGATACAGAAATAGAAACACCTCCAAAGCGTTTTACAATGCCAAGGGAAGACCGCACATATCAAGATGAACCAGAATTAAAGCTCCGAACTAATGACGGGGTATATGACTATGAACATCTGGACGAGTTGGAATACAATGGAATCATCCTTAAATTGGGAAGGGGTGTAGAATTAAGTCCACAAGAAATTAAATTTAAAGCCGCTTATGAGGAAAGAGAACTAAAAAAAATCGGTAATACCTTTGCTAAATTTTATACCCTACTGAATGAGCAAGGAAGAAAAAAAGCTGATGAACAAATTGCAAGAACGTTAGAAGCCATAGAACTTCTTACCAAAGTACCAGAGTACCAGAAGAATCCAAAAGACTAATTTTCATATAAGCAGAGGTGTGCAAATGAAAATAATAACAAAGTTACTGGATGCTTTGAGATTAGATTCAGCTGAAAAGTCGGAAAGTGGTCTTAAAATTTCATCACAAAATACTATGCCTGATGCACAAACAATCTACTTCAAAAACGGGAAAATATATGATGTATATCCTACTGACGAAACGAGTTGGTATGATGCCAAATATTTAATATCTGATGGTATTTTTTATGACTTGGAAGATAAGAAGTCTCTGGCAAGTATACCAGTCCCAAGCTTTAAGGAAAATAACCTTTTTGAAGGATATGGCATAACTGGCAGCCTAGAATATGTATTAAAAATGAAAGCTGCGAATTTGCGTAACAAGGGCAAAATTGAAGAATCAGATTGCATATACAAGCGATTGCACTTATTTATGAGTGCTTCTGATAATGGATACCAAGAAAAAGATTATCTAAATTACTCCAGAATACTATTGAGAGAAGGCCGCTTCGAAGAATTTGAAGCAGAAGAAAAAAGAATTAAAGAATATTTAAAAACTGTAAAAACATGTGGAGAAACTTTTGATTTTTACAATATAAAAGAACAGCTAATGCATAAGACACTATCCGATTGTAAACGTTTTGGTACAGACTACATAATGATGAGTGCGCACTGTGATTGCTGTGAAGAATGTAACAAATTACAGGGACGTGTATATAGCATATCCGGGAAAAGCAAAATATTTCCCAAATTGCCAGATAAAATACGAAAAACAGGTCAAGTACATGAGGGATGCCGCCATCATTTTTCGGCATATTTTTTTCATAATGATGGGGAGGACACTGTGTTCAACAAGATGGGAGAACATGTCGATGCTATAAAAGCAAGCCAACGCCCATTTGTCGATGACCGTTCTGAAGAAGAAAAACAAAATTATCTTGATTTTTTAAAAAGTCAAGAAGGCGAAAAGGTAAAAAAAGAAGATGAAATTGTATATTACCATTTAGTCAAAAAATTACCAGATATTGCTCCTAAATCTTTTAGTGCTTATAGAAGAATGAAAAATTCTCGTTCCAAAAACTTTTTGAAATTAGTAGAAGCAGCCAAGGAGTATGGAATCAACATAGACTTAGACTAATTCTTTTCATAAAGAATGGGCGGTCACTCAACGCAATAATGCGTTCAGCAGGAAGCTTATACAGGGCGGCCCTCCGCACTATGACAATATAATATGCTTACCAAGGGGGTCGATGGGGCGACTACACCAGCAACCGGAATACAAAAGAAGGGAGCTGGTGCTGATGATTACAGTCTCGGAGCTATTCCAATTTGTAACCATGCTTTGCGCAGTGATAACTCTTGTTATTTACATATCACGCAAAAAGTAGCGCCCTCGTCCTGGTAAGATAAGGCGCTACTTTTGTAAAACCACATTTACCGGCGGCTAGGTGTACTCTAGTCATCGGCTCTCTTGTTAAGTATATTATATGTCATCCTGGCCTGTTTGTCAAATTCAATCGGGAAGCTGTTGCGACGTCGCAACGGCAGCAGGCCCCATATCGAAAGAAGGGATATACATGGCAAGCATCCGGAAAAGAGGAGCATCATACCAAATCACCGTGAGTAACGGCCGGCGGCCTGACGGCAGCCAGATTTTAGAGACCAAAACTTACACGCCAGAGCCGGGAATGACACAGCGGCAGATTGAAAAAGCTGTAGAAGAATGTGCGCTTGACTTTGAGCGGGCCGTAAAAGCCGGTAAATCCATAAAAGGTGAACGCCTGACCCTGCTGCAGCTGGCAAATCAGTTTCTTGATGATATGGAGCCTGCCGGAGATCCGGAAAACGATGCTATGGCTCTCACTACCTGGTCTGCATACAGAAGCAGTCTCAGGCAGCGCATCATTCCAAGGCTCGGACATCTGAAAATCGCAAATATCACGCCCAAGACGCTGAAGGACTACAGCAAGGAGCTACGCCAGGACGGGAGCCGGATGGACGGAAAGCCCGGCGGCCTTGCCGAGTCTTCCATTACGAAAGACTGTGCCATCATAAGCTCTCTGTTGTCTTATGCCGTAGGGGAGGGCCTGCTGCCAATCAATCCTATTATCTATTCTGGCAAGCAGAAACGAAGCAAGAAGGCTCCGAAAGAGTATAAAGTGGATTATCTTACCCTGGAGCAGGTGCAGTGGCTTCTGTGGGCCCTGGACAGCCCTATTCAACTAAAGCACAAGGCGCACGACCGCGTCCACAAAAACGGAAAGACATACCATGTTCCAGAGTATACCACGACATGGCAGCTCTCCCTTATGTGGCGGGCCTACTTTTACCTTGCTCTTTTTGCTGGCGACCGCCGCGGGGAGAACATTTCTCTTACCTGGGAAGACATTGATCTGGATACCGGAACCGTCAATATATCAAAATCCACGGCATACGCAGAACGGCAGATCGTCCATAAGAGCACAAAGACCAATCGCTCCCGGATGCCTGTTGTTCCTCCTATTGTCACCAATGTGCTCCGGCAATGGAAGAATGAGCAGAAGCAGAGATGCCTGGAGCAGGGAAGCTACTGGAAAGGATACCGCGGAAAACAGTTCGACAAGAACTATATTTTCATCCAGGAGGATGGAAAGCAGGTGCATCCCTCCACTCCTTACCACCAGTTCAAGCGAATCATCCAGATTTATAACCAGAACGTGGCTCAGGACGAGGAACACCAGATCCCGCCCAGCACGACCCCGCATGATCTCCGGCACACGGCAGCCTCCATCCTGATATCAAACAATATGGATCCGCGCTCTGTGGCTGGTGTGCTCGGACATTCCAACGCCACGACGACACTGAACATCTATTCCTACTTCTTCAAGACCAAGAACCAGGAAGCGGCTGATATCATGGCCGGCGCTCTTTGTCCGGATGGCGCGACTTCCAGGGCTTCCGGCATTGACTAACCTTTTGACTAACATTTGACTAACAAAATTTCAAAAAGCTGTAGAAAATCAGAGAAAGCGAAGTCTGAAAAGCACAAACAAATCCCGTAAAACCGGGCATTCGACAAAATGATGTATCGTAAAAAATTCACTTTTCTTTTCTCGTAATGAAGGGGTCGAGAGTTCAAGTCTCTTTTCCAGCTTTCCGAAAAAGTCCTTGATTTTCAAGGGCTTTTTTGTTTTTTGAATAAAGAATGGAGTATTGAAAAACGATTAAGAATTCCAGAGATTTCTGCTGAGGGGAAAGGCCAGGGTAAAACTGGAATTTTTTTGCTGCACTTAGAATATCCTCAGTTGACAAGGCCACACACGGTCAGGACAGGGACCCATCTGTTTGAAGTAAATGTGCATAGAAAAACCAGAAAACCGAGAGGTCTTATTAAAGTACAGCACCATTCCCCTCTCCTGAAACACTGCTGTCAGAGATGTTTTTAACTGGCCTGGTCATTTTTATTAAAACTGACTATTTTATTCATACCATTTCAGGTGTACAGTATAGCTGACATCCGGACTGCGTTCCTGCCAGCCTGCCAGACCTGGTGCGCGCCGGAGACTACGAGGAGGCTGATAATTATGAAAGACAATCTGAAAAAACATATCACTGCTGCTCTGTTTGCAGCTCTTACCTTCGCAGCCACCATGGCTGTCCGAATCCCCACTCCCGGAACCAGCGGATATATTCATCCCGGGGACGCCCTGGTCATTCTGTCCGGCGTGATTCTAGGCCCTTCTTCCGGTTTTCTGGCCGCAGGGATCGGTTCTGCGCTGGCGGACCTGCTGGGCGGATATTTTGTGTATGTGCCAGTTACCTTCGTCATCAAGGGGCTGATTGCTCTGCTGTGCGGGCTGATTTACCAAAAAGCCGGGAAAATATCCAGATTCCGTTATCCTGCAGTGGCGGCAGGTGGCCTCGTGGATATTCTTCTGGTGGCTGGAGGCTATTTTCTGTGCGAGTCCTTTCTGTACGGGCCAGCCGGCGCGCTTGCCAGCGTCCCTGCCAATCTGATTCAGGGCGTCAGCGGCCTGATGATCTCTCTGATCCTTTATCCGGTGCTGATGGCTGTCCCCGAAGTCAGACAGCTGACACTGACACATCGGTCCCTGTGAACGGTCTCAGTTTGGATATTTGCAGATTTTTCCCGGATTTTGCAGGCTTTTCAAGCCTTTTCTGCAGTTTAGAAATATTTTAGACTTCCTCAATTTTTTATTAAGAGTCCAGACACATATTAGTCACAACCGTACTGTATGATAATACCATCAGATAAAACAAAAGGGGCTGCCGGTGCTGCTTCGGTGCCGACCAGCTTCGACTAAAAACAACGGGGCTCCTCCCGATTACATACATGGGCAGAGACAGCTGATTTTTACAGCGTCGCTGCTCTTTTTGATCTGACCCGTATGGACTCATGTTCAAAAATTTTTCCCGACAGATATTTTCCACTTATAAAAAAATCAATCCAAGACATACTAAATCTGTATCTCATAGTCTGCCGACGCAGACCGCAAAAAAGGAGGAAATTATCATGATGACAAACAAAAATGAATGCATTGCCTGTACAGTCAGTAACTGCGCGTATCACGCGCAGAAAGAGAACTACTGCACCCTGAACAAGATCCAGGTCGGGACCCACGAGATGAACCCGACAAAGGCAGAATGTACCGACTGCCAGTCCTTTGTCAACAAGGCCGGAAGTCCTTTATAACGTAAATTGAAAAAAGCTCCCTGCAGGAATCTCTGTTCTCACAGCAAATTCCGTCAGAGAGCCTTTTTCACGGGACAGCGCCGGTGTACAAGGGGGCAATACGCCTCCGGAACACCGACGCTGCTTTTACCGCTTTACCACAGCGCGCTGTATCTGGGATTTTCCGGATCGTTTCCGGTTCCGTTAAATATCAGCACCAGATTCTGATTTTCTTCCTGATTCTCCGCCAGATCCTCATCCACCGCAAAGACCATGGTGTAGGTCTGGCTGTCTCCCGCCTCCATATGACGCCAGAAATACTGCGGATCGTTCATGGTGTCTGCCGTCTGATTCAGATAAAAACATCTGCCGTCCATCTGAAGGTCATAGTCTTCACTGGGAACTGCGGCATAACGCTCCGGAGCCGGCACCAGCCGGCCGTCTTCATTTTCCTCCAGGCGGACCAGCACCGCGTCAAAGGGCGTTCCGTCCCATTCCGGGTCGTAAGCCTTCTCCTGGCGTACCGTCGCCGTTACAGCCAGGAACTTCACTCCCATCTCTTTCTCCTCCACGATTTGCGCGTTTTCATCCAGTGTGGAACGCAGATAAGGCTTATGGGTGCCGTCCTCATTCAGCCAGGCTTCCAGCTCTTCCCTGTCGCAGACTCCCTCCGGATTATACCCGGGCACCTCATAGAGGCTGTCGTAAAAGGCCGCTTCTTCCACCGTGTAGCTGGCGCCTGTGAGATATAGCGCATCCAGAGTCTCTCCCACAGCTGTAATATCTTCCGGCGCCACGCCGCGGTCTACCGCAGCCTCCCAGGCTTCCTGAGCCTCTTTCTCAAGCCGCGCTTCCTCCGTCTTCTCTTCCTCTGTCATATAGGCCAGTTCCGGATTTTCCGTCACCGTAATCGTCAGGCCCTCAGCCACCTTCGCAAGCTCATCCATGGAGACTGCATAGTCTCCCCACACCCAGAGCACATAGCCATCTTCGGGATTAAACAGATAAATGTCCTTTGACTTCCGGTGTTTTTCCGCATCCTGATAGGTAATCAGATGGGCCTCCATACCCTGAATCGTGGTTTTTTCCACCTTCTCCACTCCGGTAAAGTCCATTGTCCGGCAGTAATAATCAATATCTGCCATATTCATGGCCCAGACAGTGATATTCCTTCCATCCTCCTTCCCGGAACCATATTTGCCTCCGTCTGCCACTGTCATATCTTCCGGCAGATACTCCGGAACCGCCGTCACCTCCACCGGCTTCAGCTCATAATTGACCTCAAAGGTATAGCTGGCAGTGCTGTCGGTTTCTTCCACCTGCTTGGTAAAATGGCCGACCGCCGCCGCGACGCCCAGACCGCAGATCAGAATCATGGCAGCCGCCAGCACAACTGCCGCAGAGGGTTTCCATACACGTCTGGGACAGGAAATTTTTTTCCGTCCGTCCTGCGCCGCTCTGTTTCGGGCCCGCACAATATCATAGGCTGCCTCTATCTTCCGCTGTGTCTCTTCCGGAATCACAAGATCCTGATTCAAAATTCTGTTTTCGTTTTTACGCATCTGTCTTCCTCCTCTCTATACCACCAGTGGGAAAAAGCTTTTCTTGATCTTCTCCCTTCCCCGCTGAAGTCTGGCTTTCACCGTGGCCTCTTTCCAGTGCAGCAGCTCTCCTATTTCCCTGGTTCGAAATCCCCACACATAGAACAAAATCATCAGTCTCCTGTCCTCTTCGTTTAAGGGCTCCAGATATTCCAGGAATGCCCTGTTATCCTCCTCCTCACTGCTGCCTCTCAGGTCCGCGTTTCTTTCCAGCATCTCCGGCCCGGCCGCCGGCCCGTATTTCTGATTCTGTTTTCTTATATTGCTGCAGTTATTGAGCAGAATCCTTACCAGCCAGGTGCCGAAATACCGTGGTTCCTTTAAAGCATCCAGATGCTCAAAGCAGTCAAGAATCGTCTCTGATATGGCGTCCGCCACATCCTCTTCCCGCATAAGCCAGGCCTTTGCCGTTTTATACATGGACTGTTTATACCCTTCCATCAGTTCCACAAATGCGTCCGCGTCTCCGTTTCTGGCCCGGAAAATAAGTTTTTCTGTTTTGTCCCGTTCCATCCTGAACCTCCTCGTATAATAAGTTTGTAAGCAAGAAAAACAGCTTACAGACTTATTCTTTTTTGGTATAGATGGTAAGGACTTCTAAGAGGTACTCCCCTCATCCTGATTCCCATCTAT
>NZ_NFLF01000003.1 GCF_002160765.1 Lachnoclostridium sp. An138 | reverse complement strand
CAACACGGATGCCCTGCATTTGAAGACAGATGGAAGGGGAATGGACAGAGATACCATCCGGCACCTGCGGTCCTTCTTCCCAGAGCGGTATCTGGACAACTTCCTGTTTCTGTCTGGAAATGTCCGCCGTTTCAGGTATCTCACAGGCTTTGTTGCGCAAAGCCCGGACATGGTAGTAAAATGTGCTGACGGGGATCCCGTTCTCCATACACCACTGGCGGTCGGTAAGTCCGCTGGATCTGCACTGCGTGATCCGTTCCAGCCAGAAGCTGTCATTTAAAGTTGTACTCATTTGCTTCAGCTCCTCCAATGTGGAATTTTGGAGTAATCAGGTACAGCAAAAGCTTAAACAGACGAGTAGTTGAAATCCAGCTTTTGCGAATCTGAGAACCAGAGAGGAAGTGAATTACTCCAGCTATCTGAAGTATCTCACAAAAGTTGGAGCCTGACGATCCGGCCGATTATAAAGCGCTTACCATTTTGCAAGCACAAAGCCCAGAAAACATTGAATATTCAACGTTTCTGGGCTTATTATATCACTCAAACTCCTCAGCGGATGACTTGATTTGGCTGTTTTTCTATGATTTTTATTGATTTTATTATTCTTATTTCTTATAACTTCTTCTCATATTCGTGCCGGTTCAAATTTTTAGAGCCAAAATAGAGCCGCAATCTGCAATATGAATACATCTATAAATTTCCACTGCTTTGATCTCTTTAATCAGCAAAAATAAATTAAATCTTTAAAGAGCATAATCCCTTACAGCCTGAACAACACTGCTTGAATTCCATCCTACCATAACATCTGCATTGTTACTAACCTTACTGGGAATTCTTTCTTGTCCTCTAGGTTTTACTCCAATAATAGGCTTTCCCAATTCAACTGCTGTATCAATCTCATAATCAATCCATTCGCTATACGAAACATACATTCCCGAAAGAATAATAACACAACTGCACAATGCTATCCTATTTCTTAATTTATCCTTTAATTCTCTTTTGCCATTTACATCAAGTGGTTTCGAAAGAGGAACAGAATAGTTTGTCCAAGTAAAATAGGCTGCATTATCTAACCATCCCTTAATGGTTTCATAATCAGAATTGTAATCCCATGAATGACTAATTAAAATATGATAATCTCTCAATTTTGGCATTTTACTTTACCTCCCTATATTCTTCCTTCTTTTACTAAGCGCCAATATTGTTTACCTACAGCTGTTAATTCACAAGCTTTTGAATTCATAGCTGCAAAATACATATGCTCTTCTCCTACCGGAACGACCAATCCGATTCCTTCCAACTTCTGTAAATCAGAAAATATAGCTGTATGTTCCTCATTTGCATATGGCTCCACTACTTTATGAACTTCTTCGATTCTATTTGTAGGTTCAAATGAAGGATCTAACCGATACCTAAAATTCTCCGTTTCAAAATATGTTCCTATTTTTCGTAAAATAGAAATATCAACTTGTGGTTTTACCTCTCTTAATGATGTAAATCTTGTTACATTTGTTTTAAATATTGGTCTTTGTTCCCATGGTCCTAAAGCTTTATCAATAAAAGCATATACTCCAGCAATAGAAATATGTCCGGTCACATCAGCAGCTCCACCTTTTAACGCTTCCATTAGTAATGCTGTAAATACACCGTGTCCATTTACTTCCATAGAAGTTTGGTTATTACGGCTTGCCGTCATAATCGTAACTCCCTCATTAATATTGGCTGTATTTTGACCTGCTGTATCAATACTCCCCATAAACCCAGAATAGCAACTATCAAGAATAATAATTCTTTCCTTACATTTTGAATTATTGGCAATAGTCAAAATTTCTTGCAACGATACCCCATAATCATATTCCGAAAAATCAGGTGTTACCAAATAGCCACCGACAGAATCAATATGTCCATGCCCAGAATAATAAAATAAGGCAACATCTGCATCTCCTTCAAAACATTTCTCAATTAGCCCTCTTAATTCTCCTTTTGTTGTAATGTTATCCTTTTTCCAAACCGAAAAATTAGGATCTCCATTTCCATGATTACTTAAAAGATCTTTTATTGCCTCTGAATCGTTGCAGCAACCATGTAATGGGCAAGTAGGATACTCATCAATGCCTACCACAAGTGCTTTCCTTTCCCCCATATATCTTCTCCTTTCTGCCTACCTCGGCCCTAAAAATTTATCTCCATTCAAATGGATCATATGCTCTGGCATTTCAGCAATCCAGACCTCGGTCTCCCAAGCCAGATCCTCTGAAAATCTTTTATAAGTCTTAAAATCCAGAAAAGCTGTTACGAAAATCATTCCTGCCTTCACATCCTTTGTCATTTCTGTAATCTCAAGGATACGCTTCGGATTCATCGGCCCCACTGACGTTACCGATTCCACAAAATACAGCCAGTCCTTATCTTCACGATACAGCACCACATCCGGCATCTTATCATGAAGTGTGATTTCAAATCCTAATTCCGTTAGCTTCTCAACATTTTTTACCAAATCTTTTTCTATGGTGTCGCCCACATACAGACAATCTGAATTTGGCGCAAATCTCGGCGCAAATTCTTCGATAATTGCTTTCTGCAGCTCATTATGCTTTCCCGGTGAAAAACTGAAATCCTGTCCATTTATCTTTACGGGCATCATACTCATTTTCTTTTTAGAAGCATACATTTCAATTAGGCTTTGATGATAATGCAGAAACCTTCTCAAAGAAGGCTGCCACTCAATCGTATCTCTAACCCTTAACATTTGTAACGTTTCTTCTGTCAACCTATACCGATAATTCGGACTATTTGTAGCTTTTCCATTATCTTCTACCAGTGCCGCTGTTCGAAAATGATGTAACGCCTGTTTTCTGAACGTTTCTCGGCTATTTTCAGCATATGTAGTTCTATAATAAGAATTTGCAAACTGGATAATATCGTGTATACGAATCCATTCGTTGCTAGCTTCCTTCCACTGCATATCCGGCTTCATTCCTGCCATAGCCAATATCACATAACAACAAATGTCAGCCTGCTGTGCTTTTGGCATTCCTATGTGTTTCAGAAATTCTCTGGTTTCCTCAATTTTATCCACAGTATCCCTCCAAAATTAAATTACAATTATTTTCCGACAGATCTTTACTCTTCATCAGCTTTCTTCCCATCTCCTGTATACAGTCCAGATCAGGCACGGGCATAGCATTAATTTCTGTTGAATTTACCTGTGTAGAGCCGTTTAATATACGATAATATTCGTCATACAGTGTAGAATTAAAGAGGACGTATAAGCCATATACCAAACACTCCGACATTTCATGCAGTAATCCATCAACAAAATTGATTTTATTCTGTGTACTGATTTTCGAATACTGCGGATAGTTTTTTGCCAAATATACACCACACTGCAATCTCCGGTGTTCCTCCTTTGCCGTAAATCGCTTTACAAACAAATAATTCCTGTTTTCCTGCATTAATCCCTTCTGGTCTGTCACTACATACTCATGCTCTTTTTGAATTGGAAACTGTACTTTTCCCTGCTTTATATGCTGTGAGTAAAACAAAGGAATGGCTCCTTCTTCTTCTGTATCTCGCAGAATATCCCGATTACGGAAATCTACTGTCAAACCTGTTTTCATCTTTACCCCAATATCCGGCAACGTTTTATCGAATTTATGAAGTTGCTCCAACACCTGAACTTCTTTCTCATTCGTCACCAGATATACATAATAATCTTTACATGAGACTACCAAATTATATGGTACGATCAGAGATGTCAGATCACCAAAATCATTATTGGATTTTGAAGATGTGATCGTAACACTTTGTGGAACTTTTTCTGTTTTCCGGACTTTAATAATAATTGTCTCCTGCAATACATCTTCTTTGTCAAATACCTTATTCCGACTCACAAATAAATGAATATGCTCAAGTTTCCCCTGCGTCAGAAAATATTCTCTAAATCGTCTAAAATAAGCACCTGAAGTCCATGAACGTGGAATGATATACACCATTTGCCCTTCATCACGCAAGTTAAAAAGCCCCATAGATGCAAATATAAAATAAAGATTAGGCGCTCCATAGCAAACTTCCGGCATAGCTATAGCTTCTGGTGCGCCTTTGGGAATCTTCATGTAAGGCGGATTTCCAATAACAAAGTCATATTTCTTAGGATTTGGATTTCCTCCAATCATATAGTTAAAATCTAAATATTGAGTTAAAATATAATTTTCTTTTATAATAAAAAAGGATATTTTCTTTGTAGATTTCTCCTGACAATATCTAAGATTGGCTTCTAATAGCTGTAAAACATTTTCATCATTCTCATAGCAAGTTACCTCTATTTCTTCTACAAAACTCAGACTTTCTATCCGCTCTAAAAAAGCGCATGCTAAAATGCCGGAACCAGCTCCGGCATCTAGCACACTAATTTTTGTCATATCAGAAGTAATATCATATAGGTTTGCCATAAAACGAGCTGTTTCCATACTTGTAAAAAACTGACCGTATTTTTTACGCTCTTTTTTCGGCATTGTATCAATATAACCATTTGTCAATTCTATAACTTTTTCCAGCATGATCTCACCTGCTTTGTATATATCTGTAGCTTGATTATACTATATCTGGTGTTCTTTTTCAATAATCACTTTAGAACAAATGTTCTTTTTTGATATAGTTTAAATGTTTCTTCATCTCTCCCCTCTGTCTATCTTCCTTTTCTGCCTCTGTTTTTGCATTCTCTGTACTTCTTCCAGTCTTTTCTCCTTCTGAACAATCGTTTCAACTGTATCTCGTCCTAATGCCCGTTCTACCCTGCTAAAGTCTCCCAGACGTTCCCTCAGGGCTCTGTTTTCATTCCAGAGTTCTTCTACACGTGCAGTAAGAGAATTAACTTTACTCCACGCCTTCTCATAAGATTTCTGCATACCACTGAATCTTCTGGAAAGATCCAGATAAGCCCGATAAACAGACCGCAACACCGCCACGATCTTCTTAATCAGCGGCTTTGCTTTCTTTTCTCGGTAGGATTTCCCCGTTTCCAGCGTTCCCGCCTCCGGCAGCACTTCCTCTGGATCAGCAGAATATTTCTCTGCGAACCGCTCCATATCTTTTACCATAGGCGCAATTTCCGTCAGTTTTTTTTCATATTGTGACGCCTTTTTCTTTGCCTGTTCTGCTTGCTTATCGGCTTCTTCCCGGTTTTCCTGCGCTGAAAATATTTCCTTCTCAATATTCTCCAACTGGTCAAGCCATTTTTCATTGACTTCCTGCATAGCGGCATTATGTTCTTCCAGTTCCGCTTTCTGTACTTCAAGCGCAGCCACTTCTTTTGCCCTCTCCTTTTTTTCAAAATCCAACAAGGACAAATGCTTCTCATGTGTGCCTTTCTTCTCCCACTCAATCCCATGTTCCAGCATGACAGCGGCAAGCTGTTCTTTCTCATAAGCCACCCACTGATTTAATTCTGTTTCCCGCCTTGTACCGCCTTTAAATCCAAGAGCTGCTAACGCCTGCTTCAAAGATACTCTTGTATCAAGCCCCCGCTTGCTCCCTGTCGTATACGGTACAAAATCAATATGGAGATGCGGAGAAGCTTCATCCATGTGGAGGTAGGCGCTAAATACTCTTAGCGTGGGATTTCGCCTCTGAAAGTCCTGCATATATTTATCCAACACCTTTGCGGCAAGCTGTCCGTTTTCTGTTTTTGCTCCCATGTTGTCCTTATCCCCAATTTGCAGGATAATTTCATGGAATGGTTTCTCCTGTTTGCCGGAACGGATTTTTTCATAATAATCGTCAATCCGGCGGTCACTTCTGGTCTGCTTCTCATTGTACCGGGCGAGTGCTTCATCAAATAATTCGTGATATACGTCTTTGAGATTTTCATTGCAATATTCCACATTCAAATGACTTCGCTCCGGGTCAGTGTTCTTTGCATGAAATTTTCTGCTATTATGGTTGACAGAGCCTTTTCCTGTCATAAAGCTGATTGTTCGCTTCAATCAATATCCTTTCTCCCTGTTCGGGTAATCAGCGCCGGATACGGCGCATAGGCTTTGTTACTTTCGTCGAAAGTAACGCAAAAGCACTTTTGACAGCCGTTCCGTCCATCAAAAGTTGCCTTTGCGCCCTGCCGGGGGCTTTTTTGTCCTACGGACGGGGCGGCTGTTCCCGCCGCTTTGCTTCCGCTGCCATAGCTTTTCGGATAGCTGAAAGTACGTTTTTTACCGTACATTCCTCCCACCCGCACAGCCATACCAGCGTCCGCATTTCTGCCGCAGTCAATTCTATATCTCCGAATATCTCATTGAGTGCGGCAATCCTCCGGGCTTCGCTTTCGTAAAAATATTTGTTCACGTTTCTTGTTCCCCACTCCGGCTGTCGTATCATATTCGCCCTCCTTTTCAAGACCGCAACAACGCAAGGTCTATATCTTTTGCAACCTTGCAGATACCAAGCCCGCAAATTCTATATACTCTGCATTGTTGCGCTGTTGCCTTATTCCGGCTTGATTTTATCCAGTTCCCAATACCACGAATTGTTTATCCGCTTTGCTCTGATACCCAATTCCTTTTTTGCATTTTCAATCGTCCGTCTGGATATACCCTGTTCCTCCGCAAGATTGAAAATCTCATTGCTCTGCATGGCATTGTTTGTTTCCGCTATTTCTCGGAGCAGACGCTTCGCCTGTTCCAGCTTATTCGCTTTCGGAGCGATACCGCCCAGCACTTCATCAGCGGTAATCTCATAATCTCCGAGCCAGCGAAAACCGTCTTCTGACAACTCAAAGGCTTTCGGGTGTCCAAACGCCGCCAGATTGTTTTTTATCTGGACTACCGCCCTTATATTCGCTTCGCCCTCCACTCTGCCGACCAGCAGGACGCTCCTTGCCACCGCAAAGAAATCAATGGAACCCATGCCCCGGTATGCCGCCTTATTTCCAGCCGCTTTGTTCATGTGCCCTACAAGTACAATGGCACATTGATATTTCTCCGCCAGAGCCGCCAGCTTCTTTGTCATATCCCTTGCTTCATTTGCCCGGTTCATATCCATACCGCCGCCGAGATACGCCTGTATCGGGTCTAAAATCAGCAGCTTCGCCTTTGTCCTTATGACCGCTTCTTCCAGACGTTCATCTATCATGGAAAGTGATTTTATGCTCTCGTCAATGACGGAAATCTTTTCACAGTTCGCTCCTGCCGCTTCCAGCCGGGGCTTCACCGTATCGGCAAGCCCGTCCTCCGCGCTCTGATAAATCACAGTCAGCGGCTCTGTCAGCTTCATCTCGCTGTCTATGCCCTCACCTTTTGACAGCTTCGCCGCTATATTCAGCACCAGCGTTGTCTTACCGTCTCCCGGATCGCCCTGCACAATCGTCAGTTTTCCATAGGGGATAAACGGATACCACAGCCACGCCACCTCCTGCGACTGTATCTCCGACATTTTAATCATCTGTAATTCTGTTCTGGTTCCTTCCATAAAGTCCTCCATTTCTAAAAAATTTCATTGTCACTGGAAGAAACCTCTGCTATACTTGAATTGTGATTGTTGATAACAGAGGTTTTTTCAGTTATCACAGCCCTAACAGTTGCCGCTGTCGGGGCTTTTTTCTTCGCCTTGCCACAGATACTTTGCACCGTCCAGCATCCAGAGAATTGCTTTCAGCATATCTTCATAGGCTTCCTGCACATCTCTCATTTCTTCGGAAGTAATCTCCGGCTTTTTGCTATCAATTTGCTCCGCCAGTTCCACCAGCCGATTCTCCATTTCCTGCAACCGTTCCACAATCTGATAGACCGTTTCTTTCTTGCCTACCACGCACACCCGGTTATAAATGCAGGAACGGACAAAATAATCTTTTTTCTTCATGCCGCTTGCAAAAATCTTTGCTTCGATTTCTTCCCGCTCTCTGGGAGAGATACGGAAACTGATTGTCGGATATTTGTGTGTGCCGCTCATTCCTCTGCGCCCTCCTTAAATTCTTCATTCAGCAATTTTGCCATTTGTGTCTGCTCTGTTGGGAACATGTGAGCATAGCGATAAGTAATATCCACGCTTTCATGCCCCACTCTGTTTCCGATTGATACCGCCGAGAATCCCATGCTGATAAGCAGCGATACATGAGAATGTCGAAGATCATGAATTCTAATGCGTTTCACTCCCGCTTGCTCAGCCCCTCTCGTCATTTCATGGTGCAGAAAGCTTTTTGTCAAATGAAAGATACGATCAGTGGGAAGAATCCCGTACAATCTGCCGATATAATCTTTCAGTTCTTCACATAAGAAATCCGGCATACTTACATTTCGTTTGCTTTTCGGAGTTTTCGGGTCTGTAATTACATCTTTACCCTCCAATCGCTGATAAGATTTTGTTATCCGAATGACTTTGTTATCAAAATCAATATCCTGCGACGTGAGAGCTAACAGTTCGCCCACTCGTAAACCGCACCAGTACAATATCTGAAACGCATGATAGGAATATGGTTTGTCCTTTACCGCTTCAATGAATTTCAGATATTCCTCTTTTGTCCAGAACAACATTTCCTCCGCTTTTCCCTTTCCCAACGGCCCCGCCTTTACAACAGGATTGCTTTTCAGTTCATAGAACCGTACCGCATGATTAAACAGTGCACTCAATTCTGATTGCAGAGTTTTCAAATAAGTCGGAGCATAGGGCTTTCCTTTTTCATCACGATAGGAAATCTGTTCATTCTGCCACTGGATAATATCTTTCGGACGAATATCACGCATTTTCTTATCCTTGAAATAGGGCAGTAGCTTTGTCCTCAAGATATGCTCTTTCGTCAGCCAGGTATTGTGTTTCAGTTTCGGCTTCATATCTCTTGTGTATGCCTGAACAAATTCCTCAAAAGTCATATCCAAGTCAGCCGCTTCTTTCATACGGAAATGCCGTTCCCACTCTGTTGCTTCCCGTTTGGTCTTAAATCCCCTCTTAACTTTCCGGCAATTCTTACCAGTCCAGTCATAATAGTGAAAGGACACATACCATGTTCCCCGCTGTTCGTCTTTGTACGCCGCCATAATCTCACTCCTTTCCTAATTCGCCTGTGCCATGCCATAAAATTTTTCTTCATAGTATTTTCTGCTCACTCGTCCGGCGATTGTGATAAAACCTTTTGCTTCCAGTTCTTCGTTCATCTGCCGCACCAGCTTATAAGCAAATGGTTTGGAAATGCCTAAGTCCTGCGCCACTTCTCCGGCTGTTACAAATAAATCATTTTTCAAATACACGTCCTCCTTTTGGATTTTTAACTTTTTTGTTAAGTTCTGTATTTTCAGTATACTTAACATTTCTGCTATTGTCAATAGCTTTTTTGTTAAGTTTATCTTTTTTATTAAATTTAGCATTTCTGATAAGTTTTTGTTGCCGTATTATTTTAGGTATGCTACAATGTAGGAAACGGGATAACTATTTTCACAGGAGGGCTTTATGGAATACACGATACGAGAAATGACGGTAATGGAATATCCTCTATTGAATGAATTTCTATACGAAGCTATTTTTATTCCAGACGGTATAAAGCCGCCACCGAAAAATATTATCGCTTCTCCCGAATTACAAATTTATGTTGACCGCTTCGGGGCATCAAAAGCTGATTTCGCATTAGTCGCAGAAGTTGAACAAAAAATCGTTGGTGCTGTCTGGGTACGCATTATACACGATTACGGACATATTGATGATGAAACGCCCTCTCTTGCCATCTCTCTATACAAAGAATACCGGGGATAGGAACCGATATGATGAAAGAAATGCTATCTTTGTTGAAAACACATGGTTATAAACGTGTTTCACTTTCTGTTCAAAAGGCTAATTATGCGGCTGAAATGTATCGAAAAATCGGTTTTGATATTGTACGGGAAAACGAAGAAGAATGGATTATGGTGTGTAATTTGTAAAGTTTAAGGAAAGGACACAAAATTATGATACTGGGAGAGCGAATTAAGAGAATCCGCACATTTCGGGGATTAACACAACGAGAACTAGGATTGAAGCTGGGATATGAGGAGCGCAACGCTGATGTTCGTGTAGCACAATATGAATCCGGTTATCGTGTTCCCAAAAAAGATACTCTCATGGAAATTGCCAGGATTTTGAATGTCAACTATATCAATTTTATTATAGAAGCCCCCGGCTGCGCTGAGGACATTATGCAGACTTTTTTCTGGCTTGACGAGGACAACCGCAATACCTTTCATCTGTTTCAGCTTGTCCGCAATCCCGGCAAGTGCAACGTTTCTGATGATAAGTCTGTTCGCTATAATGATAGTGACGAATGGCCTGCTCATGCTCCTGTCGGTATGTGGATTGATTATGGTCTGGTAAATGAATTTCTGCGTGAATGGGGTTTGCGGAAAGAACAGCTAAAAAGCGGAGAGATTTCAGAGGACGAATATTTTGAATGGAAAATCAACTGGCCAGCTTCCAGCAGTAGCGTTGATGAAAAAGGAAATGACAAGAAAAATAATAGTTATCAATGGAGAAAATCATGATTTCTCATTCAAAATCTTGCTTAAAGAGTTCAACCATGTTATTATTATATAGAACATATGTTTGTTTTTAAGGGAATGGAGGATAAAAATGCTTATAGAAAACTTAACGAATTATTGTGATATGAACTATCGACAAAAATGTCTAAATGAAAATTGTGGCTATTGTAATACATCATGTTCTCATCCTACTGTTTGCCCCCAAGACTGTGAACAATGTCTAGAACAAATTCATTTTCCTTCTAGACACCCCAATGGAAGACTTGATTATACATGTAATAATGTCTTGAATTTTTATGTATGTAAATATTTCCATAAATATGCTTCTGAAATTGAATATGCTTTACATTCTATCAATAGTCTTCCATATAAAGATACATTCAATATATTATCTCTGGGATGTGGAGCATCTCCAGATTTAGCTGCTTTTGAAAACTATTTGTCAAAAAATAATTTTTGCATTCCCGTGAACTACTTAGGTATAGATATAAACCCGCTTTGGAATGACAAGCATAATTTTATTAAAGATTATTTTAAATCAACCTCATATAATCCGGAGTATATTTGCACTGATGTTTTTGAAATTTTTAAAGATCATTACACCGTTGATAAAAATCTTCTTATTTTACAATACCTCATCTCACATTTTTATAACACTGGTAAGTTGACTGCTGTAAATGAATTTTATAAAAACCTAATACAAAATGTTATTAAAAGAATGCAACCTAAATCAATAATAATTATCAATGATGTAAATAGTAATCGTCGTGGAAGAGACTTATTTTTACGATTTTCAGATACTCTATCAAAATACGGGATTCGGCACACATATTCCTGTCGATATTTTGAGTATAACATTCAAAACGAGTATCAACGTTATGGTATCAAATATCCAAGTAAAGATATATTAACTTGGCCTACACCAAATTTGGCACGTTATAATCCGTGGACGGTATGTTCAAGTGCCCAATTAATAATAGAATTGGAGTGATTTTATGATAATAAGTGCAAGTCGAAGAACTGATATCCCTGCTTTCTTTTCCGAGTGGATTATAAACCGCTTAAAAGAACAATATGCCTATGTACGAAATCCTATGAATATTCACCAAGTAAGTAAAATCAACTTATCTCCAGATGTTGTTGATTGTATTGTTTTTTGGAGCAAAAATCCTAAGCCAATAATTAATAAACTTAACGCTTTGAAAGATTATATGTACTATTTTCAATTTACACTTAACGCATATGATAAAGATTTCGAAGAAAATCTTCCTACTTTGTCTACAAGAATTGATACTTTCCAGACATTATCCAATTATATTGGAAAAGAACGTGTCATATGGCGTTATGATCCCATTATCATTAACGAAAAATACTCTATTGATTGGCACATTGAAAGATTCAAATACCTTACAGAACAACTCTGTCTTTATACAGAAAAAGTAACCATAAGTTTTATTGATTTATATACAAAAATCTCCCATAATATCAAAGGGAAAAATATTTATGAATTATCTTATGAGCAAAAAAACACCCTTGCGAGATACTTTGCAGAAATTGCTTATTCACATAACATAGAAATAGATACCTGTGCAGAAGACATTGACTTATCTTCTTATGGCATAACTCATGCTAGATGCATCGATGACAGACTTATTTCAAAGTTACTACATTGTTCCATAGACATAGAAAAAGATAAAAACCAACGATTGGAATGTGGTTGTATTGCAAGCATTGATTTAGGTCTATATAATACTTGTCAAAATGGCTGTATATATTGTTATGCTAATCATAGTTATGCTATTCGTAAGCAAAATTTTGAAACTTATGATCCATTTTCTCCTTTACTCTGTAGTAATATAACAGAATTTGACAAAATAACAGAGCGTAAAGTCAAAAGTCAAAAAAATATGCAACTAAGTCTATTTGACATATAGGTATCAAACAGGTATCACACCACACACTAAGAGCCGGAAAGTCCGCTGTTTATGCGGTCTCCCGGCTCTTACGTTTACTATTCAAACTCGGCGTGTCCTTTGTTTTTATTAACTATATTTGTTTAATTTTTATATAAATACATGCCATTCTTTACTTTAATTACATCATTTATTCTAGCTTGCTGATTTTCTGTTGCCAAAATGTTGCCACAGAGTTTTTTTAGTTTTGATTGGCAAATTATATCATTTCAACTATATCCCTCTGAATAATCAGTTCTACAGCAAATTTCCCTACATCCGAATCGATTTCTTGAAATGTTGTTTTTAATTGAACTCCAGACCTATCACATATTTTTTTGGCCAATCCCAAACCCAATCCGCTCCCCTTTGAGGTAACTTGAGCCTGTCCTCCTCGAAAACCATCATTATATATTTTTTCCATCTCATCAGCCGAAATATTTCTACAAATATTTACTATCTTAATTTCTGTTGTATCATGTCCATAATCATTAAAATCAATATCAATTGCTGAAAATTGCTCTGCATACTTAATTGCATTTTCAATAAAAATAAAACTAGCTAAATACATATCTCGACTACACAAAAATCTATTATTAGTATATCCATGAAATTCTATGGAAACATCTTTCTTCTTTCCTCTATACTGCATTAATTTGCATAATTTCATAATCATTTTATGAAAATTTATATTCCGTTTTTCATTTCCATAAACTACTCCATTATTTAATAGTTGATCATGATAATCCAAACGATATTGTATTAAACTATATCCTTCAATTGCAGAAAACAATTCTTCATCTTCTTCAATCTTCTTTGATAAATCCGTACTCTGTTTTACACTCTCCGCCAAATCCATAAAATGTTTTGTTGCATTTTTCAAATCATGTATTGTTAAGCGTAATATTTTTTGTTTATGTTCTAAACTCTCATTATATCCTATTATCATTCGCAATTGACTTATAGTATAGTTAGTGAAATCTTTTAAGCTCTGTTTATAAGTTTTTAAATGTATATTTACTTTTGATAAATCAGAATGTCCTCCTACAATTAAACAACTATAGATTTTACCATTACTTTTATAGCAACTAAATCCATATGGACATTGATATAAACCATCTATGTACTCATCTTTACTAATTTCTTCATAATACTTTTTACATTTTTTATTTTCATCGTAAAAGAACTTTTCACAAAAATATGGTATTTCTGTAGATACAATCAACTCTTTTTTCTCTATTGAATACTGATTAAACATCTGTAGATAATCTCCTCACAACTTCTACTACTTTTGCTAATATTTCAATATATTTTGAAATATTCTCCGCCGAAAATATTTCCGTCTCATTTAAATTAGCATTGTTGTATAAGTACCCTTTCCCTTCAAGTAATGATCTACAATACCTATCTTCAAGAAATGCTACTGTTTTTGTGGAAACTTTATTATTTAACATCTCATCTCTAGTTTTTTTCCAAACATTAATTGGATCGATCGATTGTTTATAATAGGCATCTAGGCTTTTAGCTAGTTCACTCATTGAGGATTGTTTTCTCAAATACCCGTCAAGATTCTTTGGCATTTCCCCAAAAGTCTCAACATTTTTCCCAGAATACAATAATACAACCTTTTCTGGATATACATCTTTTATTTGTTCTGCTACTGCCAAACCTTGCTTATCCACATCTACATTAATTCCAATTCCCTCTATATCACATAGTATTATATCATAGTCTTCATATTCATCCATACTCTCAAACTGTATTTTTTTTCGAATATTCTTATATCCCAAATCATACAGCATATTTATATCAAAACCTTCATCGTCAATAACGCAAACCTTGATAGTTTCTCTTGGTATTTTTATTCTCAAATCTATTCTTTGTTCTTCTACAGATGCTATTGTTTTTAAATTCGTATAAACATATTTTTTTGCATTTTTCTTTAATATAAACATGATTTCTCCTAATGTATATTATACCTGCAATATTTTACTATAATTTCCGAAATAGTTCAACTGTTTCTGCTATATTAAGATTAAGTGGCGCAATATCCTCTTCAAAAATTCCAATAAACAGACAGTTCTTATTTCCGATTCGGTTTTCTTTTAATAGCCAACAATTTCATATAATCATCAAATTCTGCCGTATCAGTCGGTTCAAACATTACCCATTTTCCATCATGATAGATTTTTGCTTCATCATATCGCCTGCAAACGGAATCAGAAAGCGTACTTCTTATATCTTCAAATTTTGTTCTTTCGTCTTTTCCAAAGATAATCATGAAACCAACGCAATTACTTTTTGCGTATAAACAACAAAGTGTTTTACCACCTCTACGATATTTATACTCATAAGTCCAATTCTTACCACCAGTATTCCATAATCGTTCCATTTCGTATTTTTCATCAATAGCCGAACATAACTCTTGCCAAACTTCAAACAAAGATTGTCCAATCAATTCAGTCATAGTTGATTGAGACGGTATATTTTCAAGCATTGTATCCCTCCATAAATTTCGATTTTCACTATTCTAAAATTATTTTGCTCCTATCATACCTGCTTCAAACAAAGTTTCAAATGTATTTACCGCACCGCCATGCTCCACAATTAAACCATCGATTACTTTATCAATGTCAACGCCTGTAAACACTAATCGTTTGCCAGTTGGTTTTATTCCAATCCATTCCCCTTTATGTGTACCTTCCATAATAAATTCTGAAATGACATAATCCCCATCACAAAACTGTTTGATAATCTTCATTTTATAATCGGGATATGTCTGCTTAGTTGCCTTTATGTGTTCTTTCATACCGTCAATACCGACTGGAATCAGCTTTTCTCCCATTTTTACACAGCATTCTGGCGATATAAACTCTGCCATTCTCTCAATTTCATTTTCAGATATGATAGTTTCATAAAAGTATTTTATTCTCTCTGCTGATTTCATCGTCCAATCCTCTTAAAGCACATTTTTTATTTACCATACAGCTATTCTACCAGAAGCCGCCATTACTTTCCACACATTATCAAAAGAAATAGCAAATCCCCACCAGCCAGTCAAGAGTAAACTAAATGGGCTACGCCGCTCTTGACTAACTGACGGAGATTCGCTTCATGGCGGCTAAGAGGGCTTTAAACAGCCCTCCATCTGTCAACGGGCTTCCCGATTATGTTTTCTCTTTGTAACCCGTTTCTGCTCGGCTTCTATCCGTTCCTGTTGCTTCGCCCGGTTAATAACAGCGTTTACCTGTTCAGAGCCAACCACAGCCTTTATATGCTCAAAATCCGCCGCCACTATCCGCAGTTCCCGATTTTCCGCCAAGACTTCTTCCAGCCTGTTTGTCAACCGCTCATTTCCACTCCGTTCCCTGTTATATGCCGCTTGCAGCTTTGTAAACTTATTTGAAATATCCAGATATGCCGAATAAACAGAGCGCATGACTTGTACGATTTTCTTTACCAGCGGCTTTGCTTTCTTCTCCCGATACGACTTTGCAGATTCCATAACCGCCGCTTCTGGAAGCGTCTGTTCCGGGTCTGCGGAAAAATCTGCCGCCAGCTTCTCCATGTTCTTTACCATAGGGGCAAGTTCATTCATGCGTTTCTGGTATTTATCCGCCTGTTTCTGCGCTTTCTCTGCTTCCTGCCGGGATTCCTGTAAATTTTCCTGCAAGGAGCGAATCTCATCATCAACCTGTAACAACTGTTCATGCAAATCTTCGTTGATTTCTTGAAAAGTTGCATTTTCTTCCTGCAATTCCGCTTTCTTTGCTTCCAACTCTGCGACTTCCTTTGCCCGCTCCTTTTTCTCAAAATCCAGAACGGATAAATGCTTTTCATGTGTGCCTTTCTTCTCCCACTCAATCCCATGTTCCAGCATGACAGCAGCAAGCTGTTCTTTCTCATAAGCCACCCACTGATTTAATTCTGTTTCCCGCCTTGTGCCGCCTTTAAATCCGAGAGCAGATAATGCCTGTTTCAGTGAAACTCTTGTATCAAGCCCCCGCTTGCTTCCTGTCGTATACGGTACAAAATCTATATGCAGGTGAGGCGTTGCTTCGTCCATGTGAAGATAGGCGCTGAACACCCTCAACGTAGGATTTCGCCGCTGGAAGTCATGCATATATTTATCCAACACCTTTGCGGCAAGCTGTCCGTTCTCCGTTTTCGCTCCCATATTGTCCTTATCCCCAATTTGCAGGATAATCTCATGGAACGGCTTTTCCTGCTTGCCGGAACGGATTTTCTCATAATAATCGTCAATCCGGCGGTCACTTCTGGTCTGCTTCTCATTGTACCTGGCGAGTGCTTCATCAAACAATTCGTGATATACATCCTTAACATTTTTATTGCAATATTCTACGTTTAGATAACTTCGTTCCGGGTCAGTGTTCTTTGCATGGAATTTTCTGCTGTTATGATTGACAGAGCCTTTCCCTGTCATAAAGCTGATAGTTCGCTTCAATCAATATCCTTTCTCCCTGTCCGGGTAATCAGCGCCGGATACGGCGCATAGGCTTTGTTACTTTCGCCGAAAGTAACGCAAAAGCACTTTTGACAGCCGTTCCGTCCATCAAAAGCTGCCTTTGCGCCCTGCCGGGGGCTTTTCCGTCCTACGGATGGGGCGGCTGTTTCCGCCGCTTTGCTTCCGCTGCCATAGCTTTTTGGATAGCGGAAAGTACGTTTTCTACCGTACATTCCTCCCACCCGCACAGCCATACCAACGTCCGCATTTCTGCCGCAGTCAGTTCCACATCTCCAAAGGTTTCATTGAGTGCGGCAATCCTACGGGCTTCACTTTCGTAAAAATATTTGTTCACATTCCGGGTTCCTCATTCCGGCTGAATTATCATCAAATCACACCTTTCTCGTTGTCTGCTATTCACAGGAGCATGACACGCTCCTGTCTGTTATCATCAAAGAGAAATTACCAGCGGAAGCTATTCGGCACTCCACGTTTTTCCAGATATTCCTGTCTGGCTTTTTCCCGTTCTTCCTGTGTGGGAGCAGTCTTATATTTCGCATATAATTCATGGCGAACCAGAGAATCCAATTTCTGTTCCAACCCCTTCCGGATTTCATTCAGACAATCATCTTCTTCCATTAGATGATAGCGGATCAGAGATACAAATAATTCATAAGGGATTTGCACGTTCTTCATAAAAATCCTTTCTGCGTCGGTTTGCGTCGATAGCGTCGATATTTTCTATACCAGCCCACTGTAAAAAATACCGTCGCAACCGACGCATATCGTCGCTTTTACTCTCTCGGCTCAAGCCGTTTCAGAATAATCTTCCTTTCATGCCCCCGCTTATTGTCATAAAAAATTCCATAGTCATTAAGCAACTGGCTATTGACTACATTCAGTTTTCTGGAAAGCACGTTTGCCTGTATCTGCATATCCGGCAACTGGCTCACAAGTTCTGTTGCTGTCCCCTCCCATTCCGGCTTATCTTCTGTCAGAAAATTGTTGATTGCTTCCAGCAGGGGATTCGGCGGCTGTTTCCACAGTTCCGTTTCTGCCTTTTTGAATTTCCAGACGCAGCGCTCCCGGTCAAACTCTATAGTCAGTTCCTGATCTGGCTGGTCACGCCCCACTATATCCATGACTGCCTCATTGTCTGTGCGTTTTTTCTTGTGCATAATAAACGCCCCGTCTGCCGCTCCAAGCAGCCCATTCGTGCCGGAAATCATATCAAAGCTGTCCTCAGATTCCAGTTTGCGTGTGTGATGAACCACCAGCAGGCAGATACCGTATTTATCGCTGAACGACTTTAATTTTGTCACAATCTCGTAGTCGCTGGAATAACTGTACCTGTCCCCGCCGACCTCACGCACTTTCTGGAGCGTATCAATAATAATCAGTCTTGCGTCTGTATGCTCCTTCAAAAATTCCTCTAATTGCCTGTCTAAGCCCTCATTCAAAGTTTTTGCCTGTGTCGCAAAGTACAGTTTATCCGTACATTCCACGCCAAACATACCAGAGAGCCGCCGCTGAAGCCTTGCATAATCATCTTCCAGTGCCAGATACAGCACCGTTCCTTTTCGGACAGGATAATCCCACAGCGAAATCCCCATTGCCACATGGTAGGCAAGTTGTCCCATAAAGAACGATTTTCCAACTTTCGGCGCACCCACAAAGAGATAAGTGCCGCCATAGAGAAAACCGTCCACAATCGGCGTTCTCGGCGGGTAGACGGTATCATACAGTTCCGTCATAGAAACGGTTTGAAGCCCGCCGTTCCCGGATTTCTCCGGTTTTTGTGCGGCTTGCAGATTGATTTGTGCTGTTTCATTTGCTATAATTTCAGTGTGATTTTTTAATTGCGGCTGCGCCCCATCTGCGCCAACAGATGATAAGGGAGCAGTCGTTTTCATTTTTTCTTTCATTCATCTTCTCCTTTCAGACCATCTAATGTGATTGCGATTACCTGCAACGTGTAGAGCAGTTCGTCATTGTCCGGGCTTAACGCTTCCAGCCGCTTTAATTCTTCGTAGATAGCCGCCATTTGGTTTTTCAGTACCTTATAAACCCTCGGATTGCCTTGTACCACTACATCCCGGCACAGCAGCCGCCTTGTGATATAGTCCTGCTTTGTCAAGCCCGACAGTGCCACCAAATCATTGAGTAGTTTCGATTCTTCGTCAGACACCCGGAACGCTACCGTATGATTACGCCACCGCCCTTTGTAATCAAGTGTTCTTTTCATTTGCATCCTCCTTATGTCTACGCTCCATTTCCAGTTTCTCCGCCATTTCCGTCTGCACCGTAGGGAACAAGTGAGCATAACGATAAGTGATTTTCTCCGCTTCATGCCCCATGCGCTCCCCAATCGCCAGCACTGAAAATCCCATGTCGATTAATAGGGAAACCGCACTATGACGAATATCATGCACGCGAATCTTCTTTACGCCCGCCTGCTTCGCCCCTCGCTCCATTTCGTGATTAAGATAGGATTTCGTGACCGTAAACAGACGCTCGTCCGGCTGAATATCATACAGTATTTTGATATATTCCTGCATTTCCTCACAGAGAAAGGTTGGCATTTTGATTGTACGGTTACTCTTTTTCGTTTTCGGGCTTGTGATAATATCCCGCCCTTTAGAGCGGTGAAATGTCTTGCTGATTGTGACTGTCTGCTTCTGAAAATCAAAATCAGCCGGAGTAAGCGCCAGCAGTTCGCCGGAGCGGATTCCACACCAGTAAAGCATTTCAAAGGCATAATAGGAACGTGGCTTATCCATCATGGCTTCGGAGAATTTCAGATATTCCTCTTTCGTCCAGAAATTCATTTCTTTCGGAACTTCATTTCCCATTGTTCCTGCCCGTCTTGCCGGATTGTACGGCAGGTTATAAAAGTTCACAGCATGATTGAAAATCGCCGTTAGCTGAGCGTGTATGGTTTTCAGATAGTCAGATGAATAAGGCTTTCCTTTCTCATCCCGGTACGCCATAAGTTCATTCTGCCATGCGATAACGTCCTTTGCCTCAATCTCCGCTATCTTCCGATTCCCAAAATACGGTAAAATCTTTGTGCGGATTACATGGCTTTTGGATTCCCATGTGCTTTCCTTGACGCGCTGTTTCTTGTCGGCTTCGTAAATCTCAAAAAAGCTGGCAAAAGTCATATCCAACTTTGAGTTCTGTTTCAGCATGACCTCATGCTCCCATGCTTGCGCTTCCCGTTTCGTAGCAAATCCCCGTTTCTGTGTCTGCTTCCGTTCCCCCTTCCAGTTCGTGAAGCGATAGATTACCCGCCACGTTCCCGTAGCATTGTCTTTGTATACAGCCATTCAAATCATCTCCTTTCCGCTTAATCGCTGTAACAGACTTTTTTGTGAAAAAATGTAGCGTTCACACGTCCCGCCACCGTCAGATAGCCCTGTTTCTGTAATTCTGCGTTCAGTTCCCGCACAATCTGGTAGGCTTTTGACTTTGACACCCGCAATTCCGCTGCCACATCCTCCACAGTCATAAATGATTTTTCTGCCATTCCGTTATCGTCCCCCTTTCCTTTAAAATCTTCGCCGTTCTGCCTCCCTGTTCTGGCAGGCAACCCTGTTCGGCGCTGTGCCAGTCCCTCATATATGAGAGCCGCTCGCTCCATTTCTGGAAGTCATGGCGTTTGTTCAGTTTGGACGGTCATTCAGTTTTTAACTCTTTTTGTTTAAGTTGTATTTATAATACTAAATAAATTCCGTTAAGTCAAGTGGTTTGCAGAAAAATATTAACTTTTTTTATTTAAGCTTCCCTTGCTATTCCTGTTGTGCCATGTTATACTAAATTCAACAAATTTGTTTAAGTCAAGAATGGTTGTATCACTATAACTGCAACGGAGGTTTTATTATGGCAATCGGCAAACGAATACGCTTTTTCCGCAATCGAAAAGGCATGACGCAGAAGCAGCTAGGCGAAATCCTCGGTTTTCTCGGAAAAACCTCTGATGTTCGTATGGCTCAGTACGAATCAGAAGCCAGAACGCCGAAACAAGATCTTGTAAAAGAAATGGCACGTATCCTTGATGTAAGTCCTCGTGCAATCACTGTCCCGGAAATAGACAGCTATATAGGTCTTATACACACGCTCTTTGCACTGGAAGATATGTACGGGCTGAAAATCGGAGAGATTGATGGAGAAGTATGCCTGCGGCTGGATAAGTCCACCGGCTCCACCTACTCCACTATGTTTGATATGTTCCACGCATGGCAGGAGCAGGCTGCCCGTCTGGAACGGGGAGAGATAACCAAAGAGGAATACGACCAATGGCGATACAAATATCCCGATAGTATTACTCTCAATTCTCGAAAGGAGAACAAAAATGGAAACTATTGAATATCTTTACCATTACACCAATATTGAAACTCTTGCTTTAATTCTAAAGAACAGAACTATTCGTTTTAACTCCCTCAATAACATGGACGATCTTCAAGAGCAAGAAACTGCTGATTTAAAAAATATTGGTCAATTTTGTTATATAAGTTCTTGGACTGATGATGAATCCGAAAGTATACCCATGTGGAATATGTATGCCTCCTTAAATCTTGGTGTTCGCATAAAACTTCGCAAAAATCCCTTTAAGGTGTACAACAATCTCGCATCGGATTTATCAAAAGTTTTAGTTTTACCTGTTAAAGATGAATCCAACGGCAAACCTCTTCAGTCTATAATTCCTCTGAGCGAAATGTTCTCGAAAGGTTTTTTTACCGCCCAAGCAATGTCCAAAGAACTATTACTTAAAGTTGAATACACCAATGACAAAAACAAACTATATCCTCGCTTACTAAAAGAAGATGATGAACATTTTTCTATAGCATTAGGTGAACTCGGAAAATACAAAAATCTTCACTGGCAATTTCAAAATGAATGGCGATATATACTTAATATTTTGCCATTAAACTTAAATCAACCTGTTGAAAATTTAATTCATAATTTTCAAATTATTGCAAACAGAATACGATTAGGTTTAGAGAAACAACCCTTTCCATACTACGATATGAGCATATCAAATGACGCCTTCAGCGAAATGCAAATAACTCTAAGCCCTCGTATAAGTGCAGGAAGTCGTGTTATAGTTCAGAATTTACTCGAAAAATATAACCCAACAGCCGAATTAAAAGAAAGCAACATTCTCGGTCTAATATAAAGTTACCCTAACAAACAAAAACCTTACCGACTTTCAGCTTCATTTCTGAAAATCAGTAAGGTTTTCTGTTATTGAAGTATTCTGTTATTCAGTGAATGATACCCAAAATGTTGCCAAATCGTTGCCAGCACTTAAACAAATTTGTTTGAAACCCGCATAAACACTGGATTTTTACAACTCATTTCATCACTCGAACTCAATCGTTCCGGGCGGCTTACTGGTCAAGTCATACATGACCCTGTTAACCCCCTTAACCTCATTAATAATCCTGCTGGTCACCTTAAAGAGCACCTCATAAGGAATCTCTGCGCACTCGGCAGTCATGAAATCGCTGGTATTCACCGCGCGCAGGGCCACCGCATAGTCGTAGGTCCGGAAATCACCCATAACGCCCACGGACCGCATATTCGTAAGTCCTGCGAAATACTGTCCGAGTCCCTTGTCGAGGCCGGCTTTCGCGATCTCCTCCCGGTAAATCGCGTCGGCGTCCTGAACGATGCGTACTTTCTCCTCGGTCACTTCGCCGATAATGCGGATGCCAAGGCCCGGGCCCGGGAAGGGCTGGCGGTAAACCAGATTCTCCGGAATGCCAAGCTCCAAACCTGCTTTGCGGACTTCGTCCTTGAAGAGCATGCGAAGCGGCTCGATAATCTCCTTGAAATCTACCACGTCGGGAAGACCTCCCACGTTATGGTGAGACTTGATAACGGCGGACTTGCCAAGACCGGACTCGATGACATCCGGGTAAATGGTTCCCTGCACCAGGAAGTCCACGGCTCCGATTTTCTTCGCTTCTTCCTCAAAGACGCGGATGAATTCCTCACCGATAATCTTTCTCTTTGCTTCCGGCTCTGTTACGCCCTTCAGCTTGTCGTAGTAGCGCTGCTGCGCGTTGACGCGGATAAAGTTCAGTTCATAGGGTCCGTCGGGACCGAAGACTGCTTCCACCTCGTCGCCCTCGTTTTTGCGGAGCAGGCCGTGATCTACGAACACGCAGGTCAGCTGCTTTCCAATTGCTTTGGAAAGCAGAACGGCCGCCACGGAAGAATCCACGCCGCCTGACAGGGCGCAGAGCACCTTGCCGTCTCCTACCTTCTCGCGAATCTGCTGAATGGTCTCTTCCACGAAGGAGCCCATCTGCCAGTCGCCGGTGCAGCCGCAGACGTCATAGACAAAGTTGCGGAGCATCTTCTGGCCTTCCCGGGTGTGCATGACCTCCGGGTGGAACTGGGTCGCGTAAAGCTTTCTTTCCGGGCACTCCATGGCCGCCACCGGGCAGACCGGCGTGTACGCCGTCACGCGGAAGCCCGCAGGCGCTTCCGCGATATAGTCTGTATGACTCATCCATACAACTGTTTCTTTCTCCACGTCATGGAAAAGAACGCTTGTCTGATCGACCGTCGTCTCTGTTCTGCCGTACTCGCTGACGGGGGCCGTCTTGACCTGGCCGCCCAGGGTGTACGCCATCAGCTGGGAACCATAGCAGATTCCAAGAATCGGAATTCCCAGATCAAAGATTTCCTTCTGATAGTGGGGAGACGCTTCGTCGTAGACGCTGTTGGGGCCTCCTGTAAAAATGATCCCTTTGGGATTCATTTCTTTTATTTTCTCAAGGCTCAGGGTATAGGGGTGTACTTCGCAGTACACATTGCACTCACGGACCCGGCGCGCGATCAGCTGATTATACTGTCCGCCGAAATCCAGCACGATAACCATTTCTCTGTTCAAGCCGTTTCTTCCTCCTCATAGTTCTTATTTCACTTCCACTGCCCTTATTATAAGTGATACCCCAGGCCTTGACAAGTAGGAAATCCGCTGGAGAACATGGTGAAAAGTCAGAAAAAATTAAAATTAAAATATAAGTTTTCCGGAAAGCCAAAAGAAGCCGAAGCCTGACCGGAAAAGTCCTCCGGGAAATGTCATACCCTCTCTTCCGTTTTCATATCTTAGGACAAAGCCCCTTTGGGGACAGCCTGCCGCAAGACAGCCCTGCCGCACCGCCGCGCCATTCCATACCTCTACAGAAAGGACAGATACTTTATGAATTATCAAGATTCTTCTCCCGGCATTCAACGGGGCCGGAATGTCCTGAAGGACGCCCGCCGCAAGACTCTGCCGGAGACCTTTTTGGAACAGCTCAACGACCCGCTGATCTTTATTCTGTTTATCGCGGCAGCCATCTCTATGCTGCTGGGAGAAATCAGCGATACCGCCATCATTCTGGCCGTCATTCTGGTGAACGCCCTGGTGGGCGTCATCCAGGAGGGCAAAGCGCAGAAGGCCCTGGACGCGCTGAAGCAGATGACAAGCCCCGTCGCCCTCATCCGCCGGAATGGAAAACAGGTGGAAATCCCTGCCCGCGATCTGATTCCCGGAGACATCGTCTGCCTGGACGCGGGCCGGCAGGTGCCTGCCGACCTGGAACTGATTTCTGTAAACAGTCTGAAGATTGAGGAATCCTCTCTGACCGGGGAATCTGTCCCTGTGGAAAAGGACCTGCGGAAGAATAACAAAGCCTACATGTCCACCAATGTCACCTACGGCCGGGGAGAAGGCGTCGTCACCGCCATCGGCATGGATACGGAAATCGGCCGGATTGCGCAGCTGATCGGAGAGACGCCCTCAGAGACTACGCCTCTCCAACACCGTCTGGCCGACCTGGGAAAGCTTTTGAGCGCTGTTTCCGTGGCTCTCTGCGCCCTCCTTTTTGTCATAGCCGTTCTGCAGAAACGCGATGTGATGGAAATGCTGATCACGGCCATTTCTCTGGCTGTAGCCGCCGTGCCGGAGGGCCTGCCCGCCGTAGTAACCATGGTGCTGGCTTTAAGCGTCTCCCGCATGGTGAAGGTGAATACTATCGTGAAGCGTCTGCCCAGCGTCGAGACGCTGGGCTGTGTCAGTGTGGTCTGCTCTGACAAGACCGGCACGCTGACCCAGAACCGTATGACTGTGACCGCCTGCTACCTGGATGGCCGGATTCTGGAAGCCTCCCGGCTGGACGCCCGCCGCGACCGGTTCTTTCTGGAAGGCTTTGCCCTGTGCAACGATGCTGTGGCTGACGGCGGCAGCCGCCTGGGAGATCCCACGGAGCTGGCGCTTTTGGATCTGGCCCGCCGTTTTGGCCTGGAACGGCCGGAGCTGGAAAAGACCTGCCCCCGTACAGGAGAAATCGCTTTCGATTCTGAGCGGAAAATGATGACCACTCTGCACCGGACCGAAAACGGCTCTGTATCTTACACCAAGGGTTCTCCCGACATCATTCTGAAGCGCTGCAGCACCGTTCTTTCTTCCGGCCGCATCCGTCCCCTGGACGGAGCAGAACGGCGGAGCGCCGAAGCGGCACTCCATACCCTGTCGGGCCGGGCGCTCCGCCTTCTGGCTCTCGCCATGCGCACCGGAGATACCAGCCCCTCGGAAGAGGAACTGACCTTTGTGGGCTTCGTGGGGATGATTGATCCCATACGGCCGGAAGCTGTAAAGGCTGTCCAGGATTTCCGCCGGGCCGGCGTAAAGACGGTCATGATCACAGGCGACCGGAGCGACACAGCCTTTGTCATTGCCCGGGAGCTGGGCATCGCGGAAAAGCCCTCGGACTGTATGAGCGGTCCCCAGATCGAAGCCCTGTCCGACAAAGAATTTGCGGCCGCTGCCCGCAGCCTCTCTGTTTTCGCCCAGGTTTCGCCGGAGCACAAAGTCCGTATTGTAAAAGCCCTGAAGGCATCCGGAAAAATCGTGGCCATGACCGGCGACGGAGTCAATGACGCCCCCTCCCTGAAGGCCGCCGACGTAGGCGTGGCCATGGGAATCACCGGAACAGACGTGGCGAAAAACGCCGCCGATCTGATTCTGACCGACGACAATTTTGCCACCATTGCAAAGGCCATCGCCGAGGGGCGGGGCATCTACGAAAATATCAAAAAGGCCGTGCTCTTCCTGCTGTCCTCAAATTTCGGCGAAATCATTACCATGCTGGCCGCCATCCTGCTGGGCCTTGGGACGCCTTTGAAACCCAGCCATATTCTGTGGATTAACCTGATCACAGACTCCCTGCCGGCTCTGGCTCTGGGCGTGGACCAGAATGATCCCCGCCATTTTATGAACCGGCCGCCCCGTCCCCGGAATGAAAACCTGTTCGCGGGAGGAGGCCTTGGCTGCACGCTGTTTTATGGATTTCTGATTGCCTTTATCAGCTCTACCGCCTTCCTGCAGCTGCCCATTTCTCTGCTGCTGGCCGGGAAGCTGCCCCTGACCCTGGAAAATCTTCGGATTCTGCTGAACGTGCCCGAGATTCTGACCCGCTGCCAGACTTATGCCTTTACGGTGCTGGGGATTTCCCAGCTCTTTCACGCCATCGGCATGCGGGATGTGGAAACAAGCATTTTCCGCATGAACCACCTGAAAAACCGACTGATGATGGCTGCCTTCTGTGTCGGCCTGTCACTGCAGGTTCTTGTCACAGAGGTTCCTTACTTTGTAACAGCCTTTGGTACCTGCCGCCTTTCGCTCCCCGAATGGACGCGCCTGATCCTGCTGGCGGCCATGCCCCTGCTGGCCCATGAGCTCCTGCTGCTTTCTCCCAGACGGGTACACAGGACTGCTTCCACGCCCGAGACAGCGGTTTGACAGACGCTTTCTCTTTTGATTTTTACAGCAGCTTCGCCGCTGCCAGAAGCAAAAGCAGGATTCCGCCTAATCTGTTAATTTTCAGGCGGCTGCCTGCGCCTGTTTTCTCACTTTCTGCCTCTGAAGCGGCAAAAACGCGGCCAAGCCGCTCCCCGCCGGAAAGCGCTGCCGCCCCGGCCAGAAAGGAGGCGGCTGCCGCCGGAAGCAGCGGTATATTCAGGGCTCCAGCTCCGATTCCGGCTGCCAGGCTGTCTGCGGAAAGCGCAGCTCCCAGAGCCAGCGCTTCCGCAGGCGAGACCAGCCGGTCTCTGTTTTTATCAGCTTCCGCCGCGCTTTTTCCACCGGGGCGCTCACACAGCTTCCAGACACCCAGGACTGCCAGAATCAAAAATCCAGAACCTTTTACCAGCCCTGCTGGAAGAATCCCTCCTGCCAGGCCGCCTGTCAAAAGCGACACAGCCAGAATCAGGCTGGAGACCGCGGAAGCCGTCAGAAGTGAAACCGCCGGAAGACGGATGTCTTCCGCCCCATATGCCAGTCCCGCCGCAAAAGCATCCGCTGACAGGGCCGTCACCAGCATCCCCGTTTCCCAAAACAACACTCTCATCCTATCACCAGAAATATGACAAAAATATCCCGGAAAAACCTTGCTTTCCGGGATACTTATCTCTTTTTATTACTATCATATTCCAGCCGTCCTGGGATTGACAGAAACTCTTCCTGATTCGTCTTTGCCTTCTTCTATCTCAGCTTCTTCTATCTCATATAGATACCCGCAAGCTCCATATTTTCATCAAAGGATATCTGATAGGTGACGCTTCGGTTTTCATAGAGCGCCGTCAGCTCTGTGATGGCAAAATGCTTTCCCTGCTGTACAGCTTCCACCGAAATACTGCTGGTAAAGCGCTGGAATTCTCCCCAGTCTCCGCCTACCTGTGCCTTGGCGCCCTCCATATACTCTTCGTTCATCACTGTCTTCATCTGATCCGTGGACTTTTCCTGTAAAGTCTCATAATCTTTTTCATTCAGAAGTTCCACGATTTCTTCCGCCTCCGAAGCTACCGTCTCCTCCTGAAAGATGCTGCTGGCGCTTATGGGATAAGTCTTGGGCAGAAGCCAGAATAAAACTGCCGCGAGAACCGCCAGTACCGCTGCGACGGCAGCGCAGATGAGCAGAATCTTTTTGGGCCGGCTCATTTTCCGCTTTGTATTTCCCATATTTTCATTGAATTCCCGCGCAAGCTCTGCCGGATCTCCCATGCGCTTCCGGGTCTCTTCCCATTCCTCTCCCTGCTCAGACGCGGCGCAGATGTCTGCTTCCAGCTCTCTGCGTATCTGCTTTTTCCGGGCCTTTCCACAGTTCAGGTGCTTTTCCACTTCTTTCAGATAGTTTTCCTGATTCATAGCTCTTCCTCCAATATTCCTGAAACTCCCTTTTCAAAGCTTTTCCAGAGCTCCTTCAACTCTTCCAGCTCTTCCTTTCCTTTCGGGGTAATCGAATAATATTTTCTGGAAACCTCTCTCCCCTCCGGCCTGCTCCAGCGGCTGCGCGCCAGGCCGTCATCCTCCAGTCTGTAAAGAATCGGATATAAAGTTCCTTCCTTCACAGCAAACAGTTCTCCGCCTCTCTCCTTCAGCTCCAGGATCAGTTCATAACCGTACTTCTCGCCTTCACTCAATAGCTTCAGTACCAGGATTTCAAACACTCCTTTTTTCAGCTGACGCTCATATTTTGCGTTCACCCGGTCACTTCCCTTAGTATTTCTTTGTATTTAGTATTACTAAACATATAGTATCGCGTATTATCCGGATTGTCAACCCTGTACCCTGTTTTCCGTATTGGATTTTTCCCTCTCTTTCCTTCCCCTGATTCTCCCATAATACAGCATGTGCCAGGGAACATGCTGTCCCTGGCACACTGGTACGGGAAAGGAGCAAAGCTCCTTTATTACCCCGGTTATCCATAATAATAGCTGCTGCTGACTACAGACGCGGTAAACACTCCAACTACGATTACCGCAAGGATAGAAAGCACAATTACAATTGCCATAAAAATCAGATACGCCTTGAAGAAATTCGACTTGCTCTTTTTCTCCGTGCTGCTGAACGCCCACACAAAGGCCATAATAATGTTTGCGCAGGGAATCAGCATAATCAGCAGCGTAATCATCCATTCACCCATTGTCATGGGCTCTTCCAGTTCATCCTGCGGCTGCTGGTACTGGTACTGAAGCTGCTCCTGTACGGTCGGCTGTCTGTACTGCTGCTGAAGCTGCTCCTGCACGGTCGATCTGCCGGACTGCTGAGACTGCTCCTCCATCCCCGGCTGCTGGCCGGACTGCTGGCCGTTCCCGCCTTCACTGCTTCCCCAGGCATTCACGCCATTGTTTTCTCTCTCATTTTCATTTTGATTTTCGTCTGGAGTTCCATTCTGGTTCTCATTCTGATTTTCGTCGTTGTACATGTCGTCCATGCTGATGCTCCTCCTCATGAAAGCTCTTCTGCTCTCAGTAAATTATTTGTCTCAGTGTATCACTTTCCTGGTGCGGCCGCAAGAGACAGCCGGAAAGTTTTACATGAACTTTATACCCGAACTTTATACTTGAATTTTATACCTTCTCTGTCCCGTTCCCCTCATACATGGATTCCCTTTCAGTTCCACAGAGAGGAGACAAGTCCCATAAGTGTCCCGCCCGGTTCCACAATTTCCGGAGGAAAACCGCGGAACACGCGGTATCCATACAGCGCCAGACTGGACAGAAGAAGAAGCCCCAAAAGCAGCGTCCAGATATAGGTTTCCCGGACAGAACGCGGTTTTTTTATCAGATAACGGCGCGTTCCAAAGGCAGCAGCCAGAAGAATCCAGCCGTAGACCGGCGGCTGAAACCGCCATGCAGCCGCAAAGCGGCCTGTCAGTACGAGAAACAGCGCCCGCGTCATACCGCAGCCGGGGCAGGGAAATCCCGTCAGAATCAGCATGGGGCAGAAACGGTCAAAAAGCAGATGTGTCACAACCCCATAAGCCAGGATGGCAGCGGCAGCCGGACACAGCCTCCGCAGATCGCCGGCCAGCAGACGCAGACCGGAGACAGGCCGGGGACAGGACTTCTTCTCTTCCTGCGCCTTCTCCCGTCCGCAATCTCCGTTTCCCAATTCCCCAGTATACAAAGAAGACCGCAGGGATTCCTGCGGTCTTTCTTCTTTTCTGTGCATTACAGGGCTCAAGCCTTGCCCTCGCTGCCAAGTACGTCTTTGATCTTGTGAGCAACTACGTCCTTTACGTTCTGACGCGCAACGGTCAGATACTGTCTCGGATCGAAGTAGTCCGGATGCTCGAACATTACCTGACGGATACCTGCTGTCAGGCCCAGACGAAGGTCAGAGTCGATGTTGATCTTGCACACTGCAGATCTTGCAGCCTCACGCAGCTGCTCTTCCGGAACACCGATAGCGTCCTTCAGAGCTCCGCCGTGCTCGTTGATAATCTTTACATACTCCTGCGGTACAGAAGATGCGCCGTGAAGAACGATCGGGAATCCCGGGATCTTCTTCTCGATCTCATGCAGGATGTCGAAACGAAGCTGCGGCTTTGTGCCGGGTTTGAACTTGAATGCGCCATGGCTTGTACCAATTGCGATAGCCAGAGAGTCAACGCCTGTCTTGCTTACGAACTCCTCAACCTCTTCCGGCTGGGTGTAAGAAGAATCCTCTGCGGATACGTTTACATCATCCTCGATTCCGGCCAGCTTTCCAAGCTCTGCCTCTACTACTACGCCGTGAGCATGTGCATACTCAACAACCTTCTTTGTGATCTCGATGTTCTCCTGGAACGGATACTTGGAAGCATCGATCATAACGGAAGTAAATCCGCCATCGATACAGGACTTGCAGATCTCGAAGTCTGCGCCGTGATCCAGATGCAGAGCGATCGGAATATCCGGATTCTCGATCACCGCAGCCTCAACCAGCTTTCTCAGGTAAGTAGCGTTCGCATACTTTCTTGCGCCTGCGGATACCTGAAGGATAACCGGGGACTTCAGCTCTCCCGCTGCCTCTGTGATAGCCTGTACAATCTCCATGTTGTTCACATTGAAAGCGCCGATTGCGTAGCCGCCTTCATATGCTTTTTTGAACATTTCTGTTGTTGTTACTAATGCCATTGGTATCATCCTCACTTTACATGATTATTTTTAGGATCAGGCTTAGTATACTACAAAATCCCCTGTTCATCAATGCGTAATTTCAAAATTTTGCAAAACCCTGGGCTTTCCTTCTGGACTTTGGCCGAGTTCTGTGTTACGGTTATACTGTAAAATATGAATGACTGATCACATCAGACGCGGGCAGCCGGGACATGCCCGCGCTTCACTGGAAAAGGAGAGTATATGGGCGGATTATTTGGCGTCGCCTCCAAGGGCGACTGTTTATTTGACCTGTTTTTTGGAACAGACTATCATTCCCACCTGGGAACACGCAGAGCCGGTATGGCCGTATATGGAGAAAATGGCTTTGACCGGGCCATTCACAATATTGAGAACAGTCCTTTCCGGACGAAATTTGACAAGGACATGCAGGAAATGAAAGGCTATCTGGGAATCGGCTGCATTTCTGACTATGAGCCCCAGCCTCTGATTGTACGCTCCCATCACGGTACCTTTGCCATCACCACAGTGGGACGCATCAACAACGCCGCAGAGATCACAGAGCAGATCTTCCAGCGGGGAAATGCGCATTTCCTGGAAATGAGCGGCGGAGACATCAATCCCACAGAGCTGACCGCTGCCATCATCAATCAGAAGCTGAACCTGATCGACGGCATACGCTATGCCCAGGAGCTGATTGACGGCTCCTTAAGCTTCCTGATTCTGACGCCGAAGGGCATCTACGCGGCCAGAGACCGCCTGGGACGGACCCCGCTGGTCATCGGACATAAGGAGGACGCCTTCTGCGTGTCCTTTGAGGATTTCGCATACCTGAATCTCGGCTATCATACAGAACGGGAACTGGGACCTGGAGAAGTGGTTATCCTTACGCCGGACGGCGTGAAGACACTGGCTGCTCCCGGAAAGGATATGAAAATCTGTACTTTTCTCTGGGTTTACTACGGCTATCCCTCCAGCTCCTATGAGGGCCTCAGCGTGGAGAAGATGCGTTACCGCAGCGGTGAGCTGATGGCCGGCCGCGACCAGATGGATTCCAGCCAGATAGATACCGTGGCGGGCGTACCCGATTCGGGTCTTGCTGCCGCCATCGGATATTCCAATGCCTCGGGTGTTCCCTTCTCCCGCCCCTTTATCAAGTACACGCCCACCTGGCCCCGTTCCTTTATGCCCACGATTCAGAGCAAACGGAACCTGATCGCCAAAATGAAGCTGATTCCGGTTCACGATTTGATTGAAGGAAAGCGGCTGCTTCTGATTGATGACTCCATCGTCCGCGGAACCCAGCTTGGGGAAACTACGGAATTTCTATATCAGAGCGGCGCAAAGGAAGTGCATATCCGTCCGGCCTGTCCGCCGATCCTGTTCGGCTGTAAATACCTGAACTTCTCCCGCTCTTCATCCGAAATGGATCTGATCGCCAGACGGGTCATCGAAAAACTTGAAGGCGGCCCGGTGACGGATGAAGTGCTGAAGGAATACGCCGATCCCGAGACAGGACGGTACGAAAATATGCTGGAAGAGATCCGGAAAGAACTGAACTTTACATCGCTCCGCTACAACCGGCTGGACGATCTGATCGAAGCCACCGGCCTTCCCCGTGAAAAACTCTGCACCTACTGCTGGGACGGCAGAGAATAACATTCATCCCAAAAGGCATTTTCAAACCCCTTTCCGGGTTTTGGAAATGCCTTTTATCTTCTGTTTATTTTCTTTATTCTTTTTTTATATTTGTTCTCTGCTGTCTGGACAATTTTAGCAAAAAAAGTTATAATATTAGAATCTATGGAGGTATTTTATGCAGCTGAAAACGTCCAGCCTGGAGTTTGAAAAATTCGGTTCTGTCTATGAGCAGCCCATCGTTCCGGACCACTGCGGCATGATCAGCCGCGACTGGCATCTGATCGCCAGACGCAGCATCAGTCAGCTTTACCATTTCGACTGCGAAGTCTGCCTGGAAATGCAGAGCGGCATGGCGGCTCTTCTTGTGGGAGACGCGCCGGATGCAGGAGCTCTCCAGGTCTTTGCCGTCCATCGTCTGGTAAAAATCAATCCGGGAGTTTATTTTTCTCTCGTGGCAGTCACATCCAATATCACCTGCCGGCTGATTACAACCGCAGACTATAAGTACTCCCTGGAGACTTTAAGCCCTCCCTATATGTTTGAGCGGATTCTTCCCCGTATCCGGATCAGCGAAATTCTGGGATACTATTATTCCATCCGCAATTCCGGCTATCACTTTAAAGGGGAAAAGCACAATTACTTTGAGCTCACCTACGTGGATCGGGGAACTCTGTTCACCGAAGTGGAAGGACAGCGCTATGAACTGAAGGAAAAGGAGCTTATGATTTACGGCCCCGGCCAGTTCCACACCCAGGATATCCCGGAGGGCCATTCCTGTTCCTATGTGACGATCATCTTCGATATGGAAACGATCATTTACGATACGGAAAGCTCTCATTACGAGCTGCTTCTGAACAAAGTATTTGGCTACGATAAAAAGATCTATACGCTCATCAAAACCTTTGTCACGGAAAGCACCTCACAGATTCCCTATATGAACAGCCTGATGCTCTGTCTGCTTCAGGAAACCGTGATCCGGCTACTTCAGTCAGAGTTTATCGGGAAAAAGAACGACCGGCCTGTCACAGGCGCCAGGCAGCATTATCAGGACGAACTGCTTGAAAAGATCCTGGCTTACATCGACGAGACCATCTACGAGCCTTTGACCATTGCGGAACTCTGCCAGAAGTTTTCCATGTCCCGTTCCTCTCTTCAGATTCTGTTCAAGGAAAACATGGATATTTCTCCCAAGAAATACATCAATGAGATGAAGCTGGAAAAAAGCCGCCAGATGATCTGTGAAAACAAATATACCATCAGCGAGATTGCGCTGATGCTTGGCTTCAACTCGATCCATTACTTTTCACGGGCTTTTACCCAGAAATACCATATGGCCCCCAGCGAGTATTCCAAGACGCTCTACAAAACATGATTATTTACCCGTATTTCCGGGCAGAGGCCGGAGCTCTCCGCAAAAAGAAGAGCCCCGGCCTCTTTTGGAAAAGTCCGGCTCCTTTCAGCAAGTCCCGGTCTCTGCTAAAACTCATAATGTTTGGCTTAAAAAGTGCAAATTCTATACCTTTTCTTTTCCCTCCCCGGTGCTATAATAAGATTATCAGTAACTATTCCATCCAGGCCGAATCACTCTGCTGATAAAGCCGCAGGAAATGATTCAAGAGCAGGCAGACCCCGGCAGCGAAGCTGCTTTTTACGGGTTTGTGAATCGCAGCTGTGAAGGACCTGAACAGTTACGGTTATCAAGAGAACAGGAGGAGCTTTTCATGCTGATTCAAAGTAAAAAGGTATGGATTGCGGATCAGTTTACCGCTGCCGCGATCGAAATAAAGGACGGTAAGATCACTGATATTCTTCCTTATGGAAGCGAACCCGCAGACGTGGATTACGGAGACCTGCGCGTCGTACCAGGCTTTCTCGATATTCACTGCCACGGCGCCTTTGGCTTCGATACCAATGACGCCAACGAAGAAGGACTCCGCAACTGGACGAAGAACATCGTTACGGAAGGTGTCACCGGTTTTCTGGCTACTACGATCACCCAGAGCGAGGAAGTTCTGACGAAGGCTGTCGCCAATGTGGCAAAGGTTATGGAAGACGGCTATGAGGGCGCGGAAATCCTCGGCATCCATTTTGAAGGACCCTATCTGGATATGGTCTACAAGGGAGCTCAGCCGGAGCAGTACATTGTAAAACCCACGATTGAACAGTTCAAGCACTATCAGGAAGCCGCAAAGGGAAATATCCGCTACATCACCATGGCAACCGAGACGGACGATGATTTTGCGCTCACCCGCTATCTGACTGAGAACGGCGTAGTGGTAAGCATCGGTCATTCTGCGGCCACCTATGAGCAGGCTGTCATGGCTTACGCTCACGGAGCGCGCTCCATGACCCATGTATACAACGGCATGACGCCCTTCAAGCACCGTGAAAACGGTCTGGTGGGAGCCGCATACCGCATCCGCACCATGTACGGCGAGATTATCTGCGATGGAAATCACTCCACTCCCGCCGCTCTGAATAACTACTTCATGTCCAAGGGACCGGATTACTCCATTATGGTTTCCGACGCCCTGATGGCAAAGGGCTCTCCGGCCGGCAGCAAGTACATCTTCGGCGGAAATGAAATTATTATCTATGAAGACGGAAGCGCTCATCTGACCTCCACAGGCGGATTGGCCGGCTCCACCCTGAGACTGAACGAGGGCCTTCGGATTCTCGTAGAAGAAGCCATGGTTCCCTTCAATTACGCAATCAACGCCTGCACCATCAATCCGGCCCGCTGCCTGGGACTGGATGACCGCAAAGGAATGATTGGCGTAGGATACGACGCTGACCTGGTTGTACTGGAACCGGATTACAAGGTTCATCAGACCTGGTGCCACGGACAGGCCCAGCTGTCATAATCCGGAGTCAGGCACCGCGCGAAAGCGACCAACGCTTCTTTTCCCAAGCAGCAGAAACTGCAAGACACAAAAAATCCGGAGGCTTCTCTGTTTACAGAGCTGTCTCCGGATTTTTCCTGCCTCTGCGCTTACTTTCACTCGTTTGCGGCTGCTTCATTTACGTGTTCCAGGACCTGATCGACCGTGTTGCAGTAATCATTGACCTGGAGCCAGTCCATTTTATCCCGATCCAGCTGGAAGCTGTCTCCCATATTCCGGTAAAGACGTACCTCCTTCAGCGTGCCGCCGCTGGCTGTGTTGATCAGGGGCGCGTATTCACAGATGATAATTACATCCTTCTCCCCGTCTCCGCTGTAATCCTGAAAGCTGACCGCGAGAATGTTCAGGAAAGTCTCATGGGACCGGAAATTTCCATCCATCACATCCGGGAATTCATAGACCGTATTTCCTCCCTTTTCCAGGGCAAAACTTACATCCTGGGTGCTGTACACACTTGTGTTGGGTCCATAGGAGACGAATTTCACCTGTCCCCAGCTTCCTCCCAGATCCACGTCAAAGCTCTGATCTTCTATCTCCCAGATATCCCTGGAGTACTGAATGCCCGAATCATATACATTGGACAGAATCCGGTAATCGTCGTCATGCTTTGCCAGAGTCAGGCGGCAGGGCGGGTAAAGGGACAGATCGGTCTGGCCGTCTCCCGGCACGCAGCTCAGTTCATAGACACCTTTTTCTGTCTCCTGCCCGCCGACACAGGTAAAGGGCGTATAGTTGGTATCGCCGTGCTCATGGACCCAGGCATCCGTGTTCTCCAGATATACCCAGTCAAAATCTCCTCTCATATCTTTCATGGAAAGACCCAGTTTTCTCTCCAGAAACTCATTAATCTGAGAAGTGGTAAGGCGGGTAATATCCGTGGAGATTTCGGGACGCCCCGTGGCTTTCAGATAAGCCTGCTGCTCTTCACTGGTCAGAGGCTGCGATTCCATTCCCGCCCCGGTATAGAGAATCTGGTTCAGATCCGCGTCCGCCGGATCTGTATATTCTGAAAGCAGGAACCCGTAATTGCCATAATTATCTCCCTGGTTAATCCAGTTCGTAAATGCCAGCAGTTCGCCCCGCAGCAGCTCACGGGGATATCCGGCAGCCGTCTTTTCTCCTTCTCCGGAATCGGAATTCTCCGAATTCTGGTCAGGGCTCTGTTCCTCCTCCCGGGTTTCCCCGGCACCGCCGGACGATTCATCCATGGTCTCCTGACCGGCGCCGCCTTCCGGCTCCTGCCTCTTCTCATCTCCGCTGCCGCAGCCCTGAATCAAAAGCGCAGGCAATATGCAGAGCAGGCACAAAAACTTCCATCCTCTCTTTTTCATCGTGTCCTCTTCTCCCTTCTGTCCCTTCCGGCTTAAACAGCTCAAATGGCTGTATGAGTTCTGATAACCGTATGATTTCTACCAGCTGTATAAGCTCTAATAACTGTATGACCAGAGATTGCGGATCTGCGCCATCAGATCCTGCAGATCCCAGGACTTCTCTGTGCGAACCACACTGTTGGGATCATTCAGCAGAATGTTTCCATCCCCGTCCACGCCGCGCAGCACCAGAAAATGGCCGGATGTGGTGAAGTCTCCCGGTCCCACCACGCAGATAATCGGCGTACCCGCTTCCAGTGTGGATAATATATGGTCCTCGTCAAAAATCACCTCCGACGCTGTCAGTCCCAGGCTCTCTGCTCCCGTCGTCATCAGCTCCCAGGAAGATCCGGAACCATCCACATAATATCCCTGTTCCTCTGCCCAGCGCGCCACCTCCAGGGGATTCCACTGAGTGTCCCCGCTCAGTCCGCAGAGTACCATAGACAGGCAGGTGGGGCCGCAGCCCGTCAGCGCCAGGAAATCACTTCCATAGGTCTCGTACCCCCAGCGCTTGTCCCACTGCAGAAAATGCGGAATCTCGCCCTGCTTTACTTCTCCGGAAATATCAATATCCACAGGCCCCTCATAGTCGGCATATCCCAGCACGAAATCCTTTGTCTCCGGATTCTTTTCCAAAAGCTCTATAAGGCTTTCCGGATATCCTTCCTCTGCCAGCCTTTCCGGACTGTACAGGAAACGCCCCTGCAGATAACGCCAGCCCGTTCCTGCCAGAATAGCAAGGACTGCGCAGACCGCCAGAGCAGCGCAGGTCTTCAGCAGGAATCTTCTTCTTGCCCTGCGGCGCCGCTTCCGTCTCTGCTCTTTCTGCCTCTGCTCTTTCTGCCTGCGCGGCTGCAGCTCCCTCTGTTTCCGGGGGCTCTGTCTGCGCTCCCACTGTACTTCCGTCTCTCCTCGTCTGTTTTTCTGCATACCTTTCCCCCTCTCCGCATTCCGCGGCATATCCAGTCTTTTTCTCTGATTTTAGTTATAGCAGAGTCCCGCAGGAAATTTCTTAGTTTTTTCTTAACAAGCATACACAAATTTCTTATAATTTTCCCGTGCAATCTGTCGGGGGAATCCTTGTAAACAGAACTGTTCTGATGCTATAATACCCTCAGTTGACAAGAGCACACACGGTCCTTGTCAGCTGAGGGCAGCGTCTGTGTACAATACAGCCTGCACAAGTACGGCCCCCATACATCATACATCCTGTGTACATCAGCATGTATACAGTATAACAAATACGGCGGCAGGAAGAAACCTGTCTCCTCCCGCTGCGGAACTTTTTCAAAAAAGATACGTTTCCACAGGCTGAGTTTTTTCACCAAAAGGAGCTTGGTTCTTATGAAATCATCAGAAGAATTGCGGAACAGACTTCGTTCCATCGACCACCGGGGATACCCGGCCTATAAGGATTTGAAAGGAGAGTACGACTTTGGAGATTACGTACTTTCCATCGACCATGTGCAGGGCGATCCCTTTGCCGCGCCTTCGCGCCTGTCCGTTCATGTAGCCGGACGGAAAGCGGCATTCCCGGTGGAGTATTATGACACCTACGCAAAACGGATCACCCTTCAGGACCATCTGACCCGCCTCTTCGGCGCCCAGCTGGCAAAAGGCAGCATGCAGGCCAAAGGGTCCGGCAAGAGCGGCCTTTTGGCCGCTTCCCGGTGCGGGCAGGAGGTTCTGGAACGGACCGCCTGCCGGGTCTGCGGCGCAGACCCGGAGACCGGAAGCGGGAAAGCGCTCTCCGGCGCGGACGCTTCCTCCGGACACAGAAACGCAGATCCGGGCCGCGTCATCCTGCGCTTTGAGGCAGGCTTTCCGGCCAGAGGCCGGACTATCGATGCCCGGGAACTGGAAAAGATGCTTTTTGACATTCTGCCGGGCTGCGTACAAAACAGCCTGTATTACCGCAGAATCAATCAGAATAAACTGAAAGCGGCCATCGAACTCTGCGAGGATCAGCAGTATATCCGGGAAATACTCCCGAAGCTGGGCTTATGCGCCTTTATTGCCAACGGCTCCATTCTGCCCCGGCAGAGCGGCGTCTCAGACCGTCCCATGGAAGGCGCGGTTCCTTTTCGTTCGCCCGCTTCCCTGGAGCTCACCCTCGATCTGCCCAACCGGGGAAGTGTATCCGGCATGGGAATTCCGAAGGGCATCACGCTTTTCGTAGGCGGCGGCTACCACGGCAAATCCACAGTGCTCCAGGCTCTCCAGAACGCCGTCTATAATCACATCGGCGGCGACGGCAGAGAGCTCGTCATTGCGGATGCGAGCGCCTGGAAGCTCCGCTCCGAGGACGGACGGAGTATCTCCGGCGTAGATATTTCTCCCTTTATCCGCCAGCTTCCCGGCAGAAAGGACACCCGCCATTTCTCCACGGAGGACGCCAGCGGCAGCACCTCTCAGGCCGCCAATCTGATGGAAAGCATGGAAAGCGGAAGCTCCCTGATTCTGATCGACGAGGACACTTCCGCCACCAATTTCATGATCCGGGACAAGCTGATGCAGCAGGTGGTCGCTCCGGAAGAAGAGCCGATCATTCCCTTTATCGAGCGTGTCCGGAGCCTGTACGAGGATTTTGGCATCTCCTCCATCATTGTGGCCGGAAGCTCCGGCTCCTATTTCCATGTGGCAGACCATATCATCCAGATGAAAGAATATGTTCCTCTGGATATCACCGAAAAGGCAAAGGAAGCCGCTGCGGCCTTCCCCGTATTCTCCTCCAGGCAGGAGAAATTCCCGGAATATTCGAAGAAGCGCTGTCCCCGGCCCAATGGGGCTCTGAAAAAGGACGACCGCCTGAAACTGAAGGCTCTGGGTACCAGCGAGCTGTCCTTAAATCATGACGCCGTGGAACTGCGCTATCTGGAGCAGCTTAGGGACAGCGAACAGACCATGGCCCTGGCTTACCTGCTCAAATACCTTGAGATCTCTCTGATGGACGGCCAGCGCAGCATGACAGAGCTTGCGGACCTGGTGGAGAAACAGCTGGACGCGCAGGGACTGGAGAGCCTCTTTCCCTCCCGCGACGTACGTTCCTCTCTGGCACGACCCAGACGGCAGGAAATCCTGGCCTGCGTGAACCGGTACCGGAAGTTGAATCTGTAGTCTTTAAAGGTGAAACATGATTGACACTATCGAGAGAAAGTATAAGGCCTGAATACTCAGAAAAAAGCGGACGCATCCACTTTTCCCAAAGTGTGACACTCCGCTTCTTTTCTTTTACACATGCTGATGCAGATATTTCTCCCTGGTAGCCATTCCGCCCCGGATGTGCCTTTCCGATTTGTTAATGTCCAGCACCACACGGGCCTGCCTGGCAAGCGCAGGGTTGATGTGCCGAAGACGCTCCGCCACATCCTTATGCACCGTACTTTTACTGATTCCAAATTTTTTCGCAGTCTGGCGCACAGTCGCATTGTTGTCGATGATGTAGTTGGCAATGCTGATGGCGCGCTCCTCAATATAATCCTTCAAGGTCTGCCCCCATAAGAACTTTTTTTACATCTTATGCGGCAGACGGAAGGCGTATTCTGCTTTTTCTGAAGCTCCGGGGCCGCCTTTTTCCGGGCGGCCCCTTACCGTATTCTGAGAACTCAGGCCTTTACTTCAGCGTCACCGTAATCATTTCCCTCATTGAAATTCCGGGCGTTCTCCATGGTTACGACGGCGATCGCCTGCATGGCCTCACGGGTGAAGAATGCCTGATGGCTGGTCAGCACTACCTGGGGGAACATCAACAGGCGGGCTGTGATATCCTCCGTAATCGCTTCGTCGCTTCGGTCTGTGTAGACATTATCGTCTTCACCCTCATAGACGTCCAGAGCCACCGCATGGAACTTGCCTTTCTTCAGCGCCGCAATCAGGGCTTCATTGTCTATCAGTCCGCCCCGGGCAGTATTCACCAGCATGACGGAATTCTTCATCATGGCAATGCTTTCTTCATTGATGATATGGTGGGTGGTGGGGAACAGCGGCGCATGAAGAGAAATCAGATCTGCCTTCTGAAACAGCTCTTCTTTCTCCACATAGGTCAGGAGTCCTTCCTCCTCCAGAGCCCGGTTCGGGTACGCGTCCCAGCCAAGCACTGTCATACCGTAGCCCTTGCAGATCCGGGCCATGCACACGCCGATCTTGCCGGTTCCCACGATACCCGCTACCTTATTATGCAGATCCGTGCCAAGCAGTCCGCTGAGCGCAAAGTTATTGTCCTTTACTTTATTGTAAGCCTTATGCAGACGGCGGTTAGCCTCCTGCAGGATTGCCATGGCATGCTCGGCAACCGCATAGGGAGAATAAGCCGGTACGCGGAGCACCGTAATGCTGTATTCCTTTGCCGCGTCCAGATCCACATTGTTGAAGCCGGCGCAGCGCAGGAGAATCAGGCGGACTCCGTACTCATGAAGCTGCTCCACCACCGGCCTGGATACATTGTCGTTTACAAACACGCACACAGCGTCGTAACCTTTCGCCAGACCTGCCGTCTCCGGTCCCAGATTGGAGCTGAAATACTTGATTTCCGAATTGTAGGTTCCCTCTCCTTTATCTTTCACCAGCTCGCTGAAAAAGATTCTGTCGTAATCCTTCGTGCCGAAAAAGGCAATTTTCAGGATATCGGCTGTTCTTCTTTCGTCGAAACTCTTGTCCAGCACCTTTTGAATTGCCTCAGCTGCCTGGGCCTCATCCTCGCCTTCAATCTGAATGGTCAGAATATCTCCTTTGCCCGCATGCAGCGCCAGCAGTTCCAGAATATTCTGAGCGGAAGCCTTCTCCTCATTTGCGCTCACGGTGACAGCGCTTTTGAAATTCGTGCAGCACTGTGCCAGCAGGGCGCAGGGACGGGCATGAATGCCTCTCGGATTTGAAACAACGTATGTGATTTTTTTCATCGTTTACCTCCTTATTTTCTCTGGAAATGACCAGCTTTCGTTAATCGGCTGTAATAAAAACAGGTTTCCCGCCCATCCGGCGGATTTATGTTTATTCTATCAGTTCCCATATATTATATCAAGGAGATAACTGTAAAAAGTTTGTCAGAAAGTCCCTGCGGGCCTAAAAACTTTATCACTGCATCCCGCGTTTTTCTGAGCAATTCTTCCCAAAGCCGCTGCGAAATTTTGCCGCCGCGATAAACAGTATAAAATCTCATCCTTCCATCGTAATCGTCATATTCTTTATATTCCTCTGAGAGATCGCCGGACTGCCAAAAGGCCGCATGGCCAGAGCCATCAGCTTCATGGGGTTGTCGTCGGCCGCTGCCCGGTTGGAGCTTATCTTTCCGCAGACTGTGCATCTGTGAATCACCGCCCACTCCCCGTTTTTCCTTACCCATACGCCGATAGGTTCCATCCGGCCGTGGCAGTCCGATTCCCGGTCGCCCGGGCTGTTGTCCAGATGAACGCTGTACAGACAGTTCGGGCAGTGATTCCGGTGGCTGCTGCCTGCTCCTGCCGATACCACCGGCCAGCTGCAGTTTTTACAGGTGAAGGAGTCCGTACATGGATGTGTACGGAAATACCTCCTGTCGTATTTTCTTTTTTTATTTTCTCTGTTCATGATAATAACCTCCCATGTCGCCGCGTCCGCCCATCATCCTCGTCAGCTCTTCCATCCTTTCCACCGGAAAGGGCGGCTCGGAAAGGGGTTTTGACGCGATTGATAATATCTTTACAGGATTGTCCTCCGCTGACATCGGATCGGATGTCATTTCGCCGCACAGCCTGCATCTTTGAATAATTTCCCATTCTTTATCTGATTTCACCCAGATTCCCACCGGCTCCAGAACACCGCCGCATTCCAGTCCGTCTTCTCTTTCTCCATGAAGGCCGGAAAGGCAGTTCGGACAATGAGTCCGGAGTCTGTCTTCTTCTGCTCCGTCCTGCCAGCCGCAGACCGGGCATCTGTATAGTTTCTGTTCCGTTTTCATCTTTTTGTTCTCTCTCCTTTTTGCCAATTTTCTGAATCTGATTTCTTTTCTGTGTTTTGAGAGACAATAAAAAAACGGATAACCCATCGTTTTGAGTCATCCGCATACCCGTTTCTGCTTCCATACAGCATTCCTTATACTCCAAACCATCCACGCAGAATCTATTTCCATGCCTGACGTTATATCATACATCGTTATACGATGTCATATATCGTTATGTTATACTTACCTTCAGTTGACAAGAGGCGCGTGTGTCCTTGTCAACTGAGGGCAGCGTCGGTGTACAAGGGGCAATACGCTCTTTGGTACTCCGACGCTATGGACGGTTAAAAACAGGCAGCTCGAACAGAGCTGCCCTCACAACAGAGCCAGCCTGATGAAGCTATCCGCAAACAGGTACAACAAGAGAACCCATCCTGACAGTATCGATGAGAATTCATGTTTTTATTGTCCCGGTTTCAACGAATAGCGGACATCAAGCCACCTCCCTTTTTATATTCTGCCGATATCATAGCACAGAACATTTATCCGCGCAAGATGCCGGCTCAGATTTTTACAAAATCTTTGTCAGCGTCGGTGTACAAGGGGCAATACGCCTTGGTACACCGGCGCTATAATTTTACGCTCTGTATTTGCAGTTGTTTCCCTGCTGCCAGCCGCTTCTTACTCTGCTTACAGCAGTATTCCCACCTGATATACCACAAAGGCCGCGATCCAGGCCACTATGCACTGCATCACCACGACGCCTGCCGCCCACCTGCCGCCAAGCTCCCTTTTGATGGCTGCGATGGCCGCCACGCAGGGGGTATAGAGCAGGCAGAAGGCCAGAAGGCTTGCGGCTGCCACCGGCGTAACCGCCGCTGTCAGAGCCTCTGTGCTGCCAAACAGCACCGAAAGAGTCGCTACAACGCTTTCCTTCGCCATAAAGCCGCTGATCAGCGCTGTGGACACTCTCCAGTCTCCAAAGCCCATAGGCGCAAAGATGGGCGCTATTACACCTGCCACCAGGGCGAGAATACTGTCTCTGGAATCCGATACCATGCTCAGATGCAGGTCGAAGGTCTGCAGGAACCAGATCACAATCGTCGCCACGAAGATGACGGTGAAGGCGCGCTGCAGGAAGTCTTTGGCCTTATCCCAGAGCAGATGGCCTACATTTTTCGCTCCGGGCATCCGGTAGTTGGGAAGCTCCATGACAAAGGGCACAGCTTCTCCGCTGAACATAGTGCGCCGCAGCAGAAAGGCCATCAAAATCCCCATCAGGATTCCTCCGAAATACAGGCATATCATCACCAGAGCCGCCTGGTCCGGGAAGAAGGCCGCCGTAAAGAATCCGTAGATCGGAAGCTTTGCGGAACAGCTCATAAATGGGGTCAGCAGAATCGTCATTTTACGGTCACGCTCTGAAGGAAGGGTCCGGCTGGCCATAACGCCCGGAACCGTACAGCCAAAGCCTATGAGCATAGGCACGATGCTTCTTCCGGACAGACCGATTTTACGCAGCAGCTTGTCCATCACAAAGGCCACTCTCGCCATATATCCGCTGTCCTCCAGAAGGGAGAGGAAGAAGAACAGGGTCACAATCACCGGCAGGAAACTTAAGACGCTTCCCACGCCTCCGAAAATACCGTCCATCACAAGAGAACGGATGGCCGTGCTTGCGTTTCCGGCCGCCAGCAGCTGATCCACCAGGTCAGACAGAGCTGTAATCCCCATGTCCAGAATATCAGACAGAAACGCTCCTATCACGCTGAAGGTCAGGAAAAAGACGAGAGCCATAATCGCCACAAAACAGGGAATCGCCGTGTATTTCCCGGTCAGAATCCGGTCAATCTTCACACTTCTGATATGCTCTCTGCTGTCCCTCGGCTTCACCACGGTCTCGCCGCAGATCTTTTCAATAAAGTCAAAACGCATATGAGCGATGGCGGCAGCCCGGTCCAGCCCGCGTTCCTTTTCCATCTGCTTGACGATGTGCTCCAGTGTTTCCTTCTCATTCTCATCCAGGTTCAGCCGTTCAAGAATCAGGCTGTCGCCCTCGGCCAGCTTGGAAGCAGCGAACCGGACCGGAATCTCCGCCTGCTCCGCGTGATCTTCGATCAGGTGCATGATCGCGTGCAGGCAGCGGTGCACGGCTCCTCCGTCGTCGTTCGCGTCGCAGTAGTCGATCTCCTGGGGACGTTCCTGATATTTCGCCACATGAAGCGCATGGGAAACCAGCTCATCGATGCCTTCATTTTTGGCGGCGGAAATGGGAATCACAGGGATGCCCAGCATTTCCTCCATCCGGTTGATCAGAATGGAGCCACCGTTTTCCCGGACCTCATCCATCATGTTCAGAGCCAGTACCATGGGAATATTCAGCTCCATCAGCTGCATGGTCAGGTACAGGTTCCTCTCGATATTGGTAGCGTCCACAATATTGATGATACCCTTGGGATGCTCGTTCAGGACAAAACTTCTTGTAACAATCTCCTCACTGGAGTAAGGCGACATGGAATAGATCCCCGGAAGGTCTGTTACCAGCGTATTTTTTCTTCCCCGAATCTGTCCGTCTTTGCGGTCTACCGTTACTCCCGGGAAATTACCCACATGCTGGGTGGAGCCGGTGAGCTGGTTGAACAGCGTCGTCTTTCCGCAGTTCTGATTGCCTGCCAGGGCAAAGGTCAGAACCGTCCCGTCAGGCAGGGGATTTTCTGTCGCTTTCATATGGAACTTTCCGCCCTCGCCCAGGCCCGGGTGGGGAACCGACTGCTTCAGTTCCTTTTTCTGAGCCGCTTCCGCGTCCCGGACGTTCTCGATCTCTATCTTTTCCGCGTCTGCCAGACGCAGGGTCAGCTCATAGCTGTGTATACGAAGCTCCACCGGATCACCCATGGGCGCGTATTTCACCATGGTCACATCTCCTGTGGGAATCAGTCCCATATCCAGAAAATGCTGCCGCAGAGCTCCTTCTCCGCCTACCGACACAATGGTAGCCGTCTTTCCAATTGGTAATTCCTTTAATGTCATATGTATGCCTCTCTTCTGTACTGTGTCTGCAATTGAGAATTTTTATCATTTCTCCTGTTTAAAAGTATGCCAATCAGACGGATTTGTCAAGTCAGCATTTTCTGGGACCGGTCATAATTTCACGGGAAATGAGACCCGTTTATCGGGAATGAGATCCTGTAAAATGGCAGCGTAAAAGCAGCCATGATTTTCACGGCTGCTTTCCCTGTTTTTTCTTCCCTGTTTTTTCTTCCCTGTTTTTTCTTCCCTGTATTTCGCTGGCCTGTAGAGAACCTGTCTTCATCAGTCTCTTTGTGCTTGTCCGAATGGTATGCCGGCCTACAGTTTTTCGTAAGAAACCATCTCATCCACCGGTATGCGCAGCGCGGCATGGCGCTCCGGATCAGCAGGAGGGCAGGCCGCATAGCCCAATGCCAGAATATTGATGACTTCCAGATTTTCCGGCAGAGAAAATTCCTCTCGGAGCACGTCCGGCTTAAAGCTGCAGATCCACAGGGAGCCCACTCCCAGGTCCGTGGCTTCCAGCATCATATGGTCCGTCACAATCGACGCGTCGATATCGACAGACTGTTTGCCGTCATAGGGACGGGTCCAGGCTTTGTCCTTATCGCCGCACACCAGAACCGCCATGGGCGCTCCGTGCAGATTGGCCGCCTTTCCAATCTTCTCAAGTCCTTCCAGGCTCTGCACCACCAGCAGGTGAACCGGCTGCCGGTTGCAGGCCGTAGGCGCGGTCTGGGCCGCTCTCAGTATCTGATCCAGCTTCTCCTTTTCCACCTGCCTGTCCGTATATTCACGGACGGAATAACGTTTCTTTGCAAGTTCCAGAAATTCCATGGCACTCCTTCCTTTCTTTTTCCTGTTTTTCATATTCTTAAATTATCAAGCGCGTCTCTTCCGAATCACTGCCTGCCGGCGCTGTCCCAGTTCCGCAGAAGCTCCGGCAGCTCCATCAGCTTCCGAATCTCCCGGTCCGGTCTGACGGCCTCCTCTTCTCCGGCTGTTCCCGACGCCTCTCTTTCCGGATGAAACCACACCGTACGGATGCCGGCGTTGATGCCTCCCTGGATATCCGAGGTCAGACTGTCTCCGACAATCACAGACGTCTCTCTGGAAAAAGAGGGTATCCGGGAAAAGCAGCTCTCAAAATACCGGATATCGGGCTTGTTAAAGCCGATTTCTTCCGAAATAAAGATATCCTCAAAATACTTCTGCAGCTGCGCGCTCTCCAGTCTTCCCTTCTGCACCGCGGCCGTTCCGTTCGTCACCAGGTACAGACGGTAATTTCCATACAGCGTCTGCAGCAGTTCCTCCGCTCCGTCCATAAAATAGTGGCCGATTCCCAGAAGGCTCTCATATCTTGCGGCGGCTTCCTCCGGAGCCGCCGGCACGCCCAGCTCCTCAAAAAGCAGGCGGAACCGGCGGAGTTTTACTTCCCGGCGGGTAATCACGCCCTTTTCCAGCAGCTTCCACTGGGCCAGATTGATTACGCTGTACCGGGTGCAGGTCTCTTCCGACGGAGGAATTCCCAGCTCTTCCAGCGTCTTTGCCAGAGCAATATGCTCTGCCTTGTTGAAATCAAAAATGGTATTGTCCAGATCAAAAAATACAGTATCGATCATAGCTGTCCTTCGTCACTTACGCTTCTGTCTTCACGAGTTCCATCTCCGCCAGACGCCATTCTTCTCCCATGCAGGGGAATTTTTCAGGCTCTCTGCCAGCCGTCATGCGAAATCCGCAGGCCTCATAGCAGCGGATAGCCGACGGGTTCTCCAGAAAGACCAGAATTGTCACCCGCCTGGCTCCCGCAAAATCAAAGGCATAGCGGGCTGCCATGGAAACCAGTTCCCGGCCATAGCCCCGGCCCCTGCGGTCTCCGGCCACCACGATCAGTCCCAGGCGGATCTCCCGCCTTTCTTCGTCCAGATACCGCATCATCACATGACCTGCGGCTCCGTCCCCGTCAAAGGCGGTAAAGGCCCAGAGGCTGCCGTCCGCGTTTCTGTCATAATACGCATTCAGCTCCTCAGCCTGAAGCGGGAAACCGGGAAGCTTCCCGGCGCTCCACAGATGAAAGACTTTTTCGTCCGGGAACCAGCCGCAGACCGCGTCTGCGTCACCGCGCATAAAGGGTCGTAATCTCAGCATTTTCACATCTCCACTGCCCGATCTGTCACAAATTCGACGGTTTTATCGTAAAGGAGACTGTTCTCCACCGTGCTGCGTCCATACTCTTCCTCGAACGCCTCCGGGGATTCCGCGCCATAGTCATCGGCAAGCTGCTGAAGACCTGTCTCATATTCCTCTTCGCTCACTGTGATGTTCTCCGCTTTCGCAATCGCATCTACCGCAAGAGTGCATTTCAGCTGGAAGTCCGCCCATGTCTCCACCTCGCTGTCGAAGTCCTCACGGGTCATCTGCATAGCCTGAAGCAGAAAATCATCCAACTCCAGACCATAATAGGACGCGTACGTCTCATATTCCTGCGTGCGGCTGTCCCGCAGACTCTGCAGCTCCTCCTCTGAGCACTCGAACTCGGAGTCCGCAATCACAGCCTGCATGGCCTCATACTGTCTCTGGGATACGGCGCTTTCCTCCTTCTGCTGCTGCAGGGACTCTCTTAAGCTTTCCTCGTATGCCGCTGCCGTATCATAGCCCGTGTGTTCGCTGGCAAACTCGTCGTTCCATTCGGGCGTCACATGCTCCACAATCGCATGGATCGTCACCTCAAACACCACATCCTGGCCTGCCAGGTCCGGATTCGGCGTATAGGGGTCCGGGAAAGTCAGGGGCAGATCAACGGTAGTTCCCACTTCTTTTCCAATCAGTCCGTCCTCAAAACCGTCGATAAAGGAACCGGAGCCAATCTCCAGGTCAAAGCCTTCTCCGCCTGAGCTTCCGCCTTCGAATTCCTCTCCGTCCAGTCTTCCCACAAAGTCAATGTTTACAATATCGCCGCTCTCCACGACCGTCTTGTCCTCGATGGGTACGGAATCCGGATAGGAAGCCAGCAGATTGTCAATCTGCGCCTGAATCTCCTCATCCGTCACCTCCGTACTGACTGCGGCGATCTCCACGCCGTCATACTTTCCCAGCCTTGTGATGCTGCTGCCCGGATATTCCGCCGCAATTCCTCCCTCTGCCGTATCTTCCGCCGTATTTTCGTTTTCCGCGGTGTCTGTATTTGTTCCACAGGCGGCCGTCAAAGCCAGCAGGCCGCTTAAGGCCAGCACTGCAATCCATCTTTTTTTCATAATTTCTTTCTCCTCTTCAAAAAAACTGTCCTGTTCCGGCTCTGTATCCGCGTTTCCGCCGGTAACCACACCATACCACATTTCCCGTCCCAAGGCAAGCCGCTCCAGGAGCCGCCTACAAAAGCGGGGAAAGCAGCCTGGAAAACTGCTCCTTAAAACGCACCAGATAAGACCGGCGGCCGTAAAGATAGCGCGTCATCCTGGTACAATGCTTCAGATCCTCCTGAAAAATCTGTTCCATCCGTTTTGCCACCCGTGAGCTGTAGATGACAGCATTCACCTCAAAATTCAGCTTAAAGCTCCGGATATCCATGTTGGCCGTGCCGTAGCAGCTCACCAGCCCGTCTACCACCATGCCTTTGGCGTGCAGGAAACCATTGTCATAGGTATAGCATTTAGCCCCCGCTTCCAGCAGGTCACCGATATAGGAGTAGGTAGCCCAGTAGACAAAGGGATGATCCGGCTTGCAGGGAATCATGACCCGCACATCCACCCCTGACATGGCAGCGATGCAGATAGCGTCCATCACCGACTCGTCCGGAATAAAATACGGCGTCTGAATGTAGATACTTTTTCTTGCCTTGCTGATCATTTTCAGATAGACATTCCGGATGTTCTGCCACTTGGAGTCTGGACCGCTGGAAATGATCTGTACCGCTTCTTCCCCGGGCTTTTTCTTTTCCGGCTGCGGAAAATACAGATCCGACATAAACAGATTCTCCTTGGTCGTATAATTCCAGTCCAGAATAAAACGGATATTCAGGGAAAGCACCGCCGACCCGCGGATACGCAGATGCGTGTCCCTCCAGTAACCGAATTTCGGGTCCAGTCCGATATACTCCCTGCCGATATTAAAGCCTCCCACAAAGGCCGTCTTACCATCGATCACCACTATCTTGCGGTGGTTCCGGTAATTCATCCGAAGCTGCAGCCTTCCCAGAAAGGCCGGAAAGAACTCTCCCACCTGGATGCCTTCCCCGCGGATGCGCTTCCAGTCTTTTTTCTTCATGCCGCGGCAGCCCATGCTGTCATAGAGAAGCCGGACCTCCACGCCTTCCTTTACCTTCTCCGCCAGGAGCTTTTCAATGGGCTGCCACAGTTCGTCATTCCGGATAATGTAATACTGGATATGGATAAATTTCTCCGCCTTCCGGATCTCTTCACAGAGCGCGGCAAATTTTTCTTTTCCATCCGTGTAAATCTCGATCTCGTTATCCGCGGTGTACACAGCGTCCGCGGCCTCCAGATTCAGCAGCACCACATCTGAAAATTTCCGCAGTCTGGGATCGGAAGGCGCGAATTCATCACGGATAATCGTCGCCGCCTGTCCGCTGATGGCGGAATACATGGCGTCCTCGATCTCCTTGGTCCGGAACATATGCTGCTTGTGAAAATCATGTCCCACCATGAAATACAGAAAAATTCCAAGGATCGGAATAAAATACAGAACCAGAAGCCAGGTCCAGACTGTTTTGGGGTCCCGCCGTTCAAAAAACACAATTACTATCGAGAGCAGGATATTAATAAAAATCAGGTGATCCATCCAGAAGCCTGCCGCTTCCGCAATCACATTCCATATAACTGTAAACGTCTCCATCTCCCGTCTCTCCTCCAGCGGCCGGACTGTTTCTTTCAGCTGTTCCCCAGGTCCTGACCAGATTCGGCCGCTACCTGAAGTATACCATTTTCCCTTGCGCTTTACCATAAAAACTGGTATAATATTTTTTACGTGAAATACCGAGGAGGAATCATAATAGTATGTCAACATCAACTATTGTTTTTATTGTTATCATTGTAGTATTGGTTGCTGCTCTGGTCGCCCTTTATTTCTTCGGAAAGAAGGCGCAGCGCCGCCAGGCCGTCCAGCAGGAACAGATGGCTGCGATCGCTCAGACGATCAGCATGCTGGTAATTGATAAAAAGAAGCTGAAGATATCACAGTCAGGCCTGCCGGCCCAGGTGATAGAGCAGACGCCGAGATGGCTCCGCTGGAACAAGCTTCCCATCGTCAAGGCCAAGGTAGGACCGAAGATTATGACCCTCGCCTGCGACGCCAATGTATTTGAAGTTCTTCCCGTAAAGAAGGAAGTCAAGGTGGTAGTCAGCGGCATCTACATTACCGAGGTCAAGAGCGCCAGAGGCGGACTTGAGGTTCCGGTAAAGAAGAAGGGATTCTTTAAGAGAATCTTCGGAAAGAAAGACAAATAAGCTCAACAGAATGGAGCGCTGCAAAATCATATCTATTTTGCGGCGCTCCTTTTTCGCGCGGTACAGAGAGAAGAATCTTGCCTCTGGCACACTGCTGCCATAAGCATTATAATATCTATGTAGCGTCGGTGTACAAGGGGCAATACGCCTCAGCCCTGTAAATTCGCCTGTTTTCTGCGTTATCCTCAGTTAGCGTACATTCAGTACGCCGCCATCGTCTGCCTTGAAAACAGGCGAATTTCCGAGGGCTGAGGTCGCAGAGTCAAAAATGAGCTGATTTGTGTCCCTGCAAGGCACTTGAACGACGCGTACAGGGCGTACGCGGAGTGAAAGTAACGCAGCAGGGACGCAAATTCAGCCATTTTTGACCGTATTGTCCCTTGGTACACCGACGCTTCTCCCGGTGAAAATCTATCCCTGCAGATTCAGGCTCCCGGCTTCTCTCGGCTTTATATTCATCTCAATCGTACATTCTGACAGATTCTCTTCATTGATCTCCAGCACATATTCCGCCCGGACATCTATCTTTTCCTCTGTCTCAGTCACCTGAAGCTCCTGGCCGATCAGACCTATCTCAATATTTCCAAAGGGCGTCTGATAGACGGTCCTGTGCCGTTTTCCTTTTTCCAGCACCATCCGCGTGTTCATCAGCCCTTTTTTGGTGATTTCCAGAGAGTTTTCCCCGATCTTGATCACATTGCTGGTGTGTCCGCTCATGCCCTCTACCACTTCATCATAAAGAATGTAATGCTTACCGCCCCGGTTGTAATAGTCTCCCGCGGTCACTACCTCTACGCTTCCGTCCTCACCATCCACAAAATGAAGACCGGAAATACTCAGCAGTATCTCTTTTGTCATAAGTATCAATACTCCTCTATCTGAATCTGGCGCGCCGTCGTGATATCCACGGGCAGAATCGAATCCGCAAAAGCCCGGAAGCGCTCCGCTTCATCGCTCACAAAAAATTCATAGGGATTTTCTTCTGTCTTATTGTGTCCCTGGTTATCTATCTTTTCCTGCCTCAGAAGCTCCCGAAGCTCTATGGCTGTCTCATAAGCCGGATTTACCAGCACCACATCTTCGCCCATGATTTTCCGGACGGTAGAACGGAGGAGCGGATAATGGGTGCAGCCCAGAATCAGCGTATCCACTCTGCGCTCAATCATTTCCTCCAGATAGCGTCTGGCCACGATCTCCGTCACCGGGTCTTTGCGCCATCCTTCCTCTACCAGAGGGACAAAAAGGGGACAGGCTTTCTCAAAAACCTGTGCTTCCGGCCGCAGGCTCTGTATGTACTCCCGGTAAATATGGCTTCCTACGGTTCCCGCTGTGCCGATAACACCGATATTTCCTCCCGGGCTTTCCTTGGCCGCCACACGCGCGCCCGGCTTTACGACGCCGATAATCGGTATATCTGATTCCTGCTGCAGCGTCTCCAGCGCGTAGGCGCTGGCCGTATTGCAGGCCACCACAATGGCCTTCACCTGCCTCGTCCGCAGAAAGCGGACGATCTGCCTGGAATACCGGATAATCGTATTGCGGCTCTTGCTGCCGTAAGGCAGACGGGCCGTATCCCCGAAATACACGATCCTCTCCTGCGGAATCTGCCGCATGATCTCCCGCGCCACCGTCAGCCCTCCGATTCCGGAATCAAACACCCCGATGGGGGCTTCTCTCAGTTTACTCATCTATTCCTCCCAGTGATCTTAGTCATTTAAAAATGTCAGATATTTAAAACGGATTTTCACAGGCACAGACTCTTCCTCTGCCTCCTGTTCCGCCTCAACTTTTTCCATAGCTCCCGGCAGGCAGTATTCCGGATAAAGTCCGCCCCACCAGGCCGCCTGCTCCACGCGCGCAGGGCTCGGCAGGCCTGCGTGCTCCGCGTAAAGGCAGGTCCCTGTAAATCCCAGTATCAGCGAAAGAATCCATATTATAAGCTCTGAACGTTTCCAAAATTTCATGGCAATCCTCCTGCTCCTTCCCACGCTGCCAGAATCTATCTGACCGGAAGGCTTTTCCCAGAGGATTTCCCTTTTTCCCGCTTTTATTCACAATCCTTCTGTCCTTTATCGGCAAGAGAAGATCCAAGCAGGGCCATGTCAATTAAAGGGATGGTTCTTCCGTCTTATTCTCGCGGATGGCTGCCAGAATCGCGTCCCGCTGATTGTCAATATGCCGGCCAATCGCCGCTTTCACCGTTTCCTTATCCCCGTTCCGTATTCCTTCGTAAATCTCGTAATGCTCCGAGTTCAGCCGCTCGTGGCTTCCCGTATCCTTCAGGTATTCCAGACGGTAACGGTACATCTGTTCCCGGAGATTGTTCAGAATGCTGATCAGGCGCTGGTTGCCCGTAGCCGCGTAGATAATATCGTGAAATTTCACGTCTACTTCAGCCAGACTCGTAAAATCATTCGTATCCTTCCGCACCATGAACTCATGTCCGGTATTTTTCAGCTGCTCCAGAAGCTCCGGGGTGATCCGCTCACAGGCAATCTCTCCCGCCATAATCTCCAGTGTCCGGCGCACCTCCAGCACATCTTTCAGATCCTTTTCCGTAATGCTGGCTACGATGGCTCCCCTGCGGGGAATCATAACCACCAGGCCTTCCAGCTCCAGCTTCCTGATAGCTTCCCGAATCGGCGTGCGGCTCACGCCCAGACGGTTCGCCAGGTGAATCTCCATCAGGCGCTCTCCGGGCTCCAGTTCTCCTCTCAGAATCGCCTGCCGGAGCGTCTGAAAAACCACATCCCGCAGCGGCAGATATTCGTTCATTACAGCATTGATATCCTGGTTCATGGTTTTTCCCTCCTGTTATTATACGGTGTGGTCAGAAACAGCTGCTTTGCCAGACGGCTTTTACGAAGCAGAGCCATGGCCCGCCGCGCCTTATTTCTATCCTCAAAAATGCCGAATACCGTCGGTCCGCTTCCGCTCATGAGGGCAGCAAGGGCTCCCTGGCTTTCCATGGTGTCCTTGATTTTCTGTATCACCGGGTGAGCCGGCACCGTCACAGTCTCCAGCACGTTTCCATTTCTCATGCACTCCGCCATCCCCTTCAGATCCTGACGGCGCAGCGCCTCCAGAATCCCATCGATATCCGGATGCTGCTCTTCTTTCAGTTCATTGGCATGCAGATTCTCATACACAAACTTTGTGGATACGCTGATGCCCGGCTTCGCCACCAGAATATTGCAGGGCGGCATGGGCGGCAGCGGACTTAAGACCTCTCCGATTCCCTCCGCCAGCGCGGTTCCGCGCATCAGACAATAAGGTACGTCCGCTCCGATCTTTACCCCGCGCTTCATCAGCTCTTCCTGGGACAGGCCTAAGCCGTACATGCGGTTCATTCCGTACAGCACCGCCGCCGCGTCAGAGCTTCCGCCCGCCATACCCGCGGCCACCGGAATATATTTCTTCAAATCAATAGAAAGCCCGCCGTCCAGACCGAATTCTTCAAACAGAAGATTTGCGGCCTTATATACCAGATTATTTTCATTTGCCGGCAGATAGTACAGATTCGTCCGCACCCGGATGCCGGACCGTTCCTGCTTTACCAGCTGGATTCTGTCAAAAATACGCACCGTCTGCATGATCATCCGTACCTCATGATAGCCGTCCTCCCTCCTGCGGAGCACGTCCAGTCCCAGATTAATCTTTGCCAGTGCCTTTAACTGCATCTTATCCATAATATTGTACTTCCTGTGTTTTTTGTATACATATATAGAAAGTATAGCAGAGGTATGCGGAAAATGCAATAAACGGCTGGAAAGAAACACTGGCTTAAATGCTTTTCTTATGTTATGATTAGCGCAGAAAGCGAGGATAGTAGGCTGAACAGGCTATGAACGCTCTGAAGGTTCCTGAAAAAGACAGAAGCAAATACTTCTCAAAACTGAAATAATGCGTAACAGTTGAGGGTGCCCCCATATTCACAAATGCTCCGGGGACACCCTCCATATTTTATACGCACAGAAGCGGGACCGGTCATTATGCCCGTGCCCCGCCTCTGCCCTGAACTTACTCGGCCAGATAGACCTTCAAAAGCTCCATGGCTTTCTTTTGTTTTTCTTCATTACAGTTTTCCAGATAGAAAAGGATGCTCTTAGTCTCCTCTGAAACTGCACCGTCTTTTTCGGCCGCTTCTCCAAAGACAAGATAATCCAGCGTAATCCCCAGGCAGTCTGCAATATTAATCATAGTATCCAGGGACATGCCGCAATATCCTCTTTCGATATCTGCATAGTATTTTTCCGCTTTTCCGATTTTCTGTGCAATCTCATGCCTGGTAATCCCAAGCGTTTCTCTGCGCCTGCGGATTCTCCTGCCCGCCGCGCTCTTTTCGTAAAGCTGCTTTCTCTGACGCATTCCAAAAAACTTCCTTTTCTGTCCATTCACTTACTCAGCTTCTTTTTTCCGTCTGCCGTATACTGTGCCGCATACAATCAGTACAGCCACTGCCGCAGCGCCTCCCACTGCCGGAAGAAGAATGTTCGCATTGTCTCCGGTCTGAGGCGACGCAACGCCTGTGGATGAAGAAGAGCTGCTTCCCGATGAGCCGGAAGAGCCGCCTGACGAACCGCCGGATGAAGAATCAGACTGTACCGGATCATATGTATTGGTAAACGTCATATCCTGCTTTTCGCTCGTCATGGCCGCGTCCGTATGCACTGCCACGACCGCTTCCAGTCCGCCGTACTCCCCGTTGATTACGGAGACTCTTACATAATAAACGGTTGCGTCATAGTGTCCCCTGTCATGGCTGCCGGCCTGCTGGGTCACTGTGTAGCAATAGATACCAGGGGTGGAATAGTTGATTACGGGGAACTCTCCTTTTCCGGCCCCGATGATTTTCAGCGTGCTTTCCTCCGGCATGGGCGCGTTATCCACCGCCTGGAGCACGAATGTATAGGTTTCCTCCGGTGAAGGCGTTTCTCCGGACAGTTCCACGCTGACAGGAATCGCCACTCCCACTGAGGTATCAGCCGCAAAGGCTGAAAGCGGGAAAACTGTCAGGCACAGAACCAGAAGCAGAACCGCCGCCGGAATTTTTCTGATACTCGTTTTCATCTCCTCCTTACGTCTCCGGCGAATAAGGCTTCATTACCGCCAGAAGAATTGTTCTCGCATCTGTAAACTCTGAGGAACAGGTAGACATGGCCAGAATCTGCGAAAAATCCTCCGAAGACCCGATTCGGTCAAAGGTATCCTGATGGATGTGCATGGCATTTTCGCCGACAAACTCCAGAAGCCCATCCGTATTCGTCTGCCACTGCTGCGGATAGAAAATCGCGTCCTCCGAGGCGGATACCCGCAGGCAGGCAAAAATCTCAAGCTCATAGGAACGGTCAGGCAGAATCAGCATACCCGTGGTATTCTCGTTAAAGAACTCCTCATCCTCATACAGATCCAGATCGCCGAACATTTTACTGTTTTCCATGTGGTGTCCATAGAGCAGGGAATACTGGTCGTGAAAGGTATTGTCACAGCTGGAATCCAGAAAAATGCTTCCGGCCAGGGCAAACTCCCCGTACACGTCCGTATTGATATAGCTGAGATTATCCTCTCCCTGCACAACCGGATAATCGATCCCGGTATTATCCAGCGTCAGCCAGGCGCAGACATCCGGATTGACGGCAAGCAGTTCCTCAAAGGACGCCCCGTCCTCTTCCGCCGCATCCGGCTTCAGCTTCAGCAGCTCCGACTGCACGTCGTCCACTGCGGCGTATACCTGCGCATTGTCCCACAGGGCATAGCCGGAATAGACTCCCGCCACAGTCAGAAACAGAATCACCACCAGACTCACAAGGGAGTTGGCCGTCTTCAAAAAGAACCTGTGAAAATTCATAGAGCCTCCTCCCTTCCATGTTAATGTTAATGAGTTACAGATTCTTTCCCGGGCGGCCCGGGACAGACGCCTCAGGCTTTCCGGAAGTTAAGGTGTATATCAGTGTATTTGCAGATTGCTGTATGACTGATATTTATATTTCGCTATGGTATGTATCGTAATCCAGAGGGATTAGTCGTCTACTCTGCGTCTTCTGATTACCAGAACTGCTACTGCTGCCAGTACGCCTGCGAAGACGATGATGTAGGGAAGGTTGTCGAGGTATACGCCGGTGTCGATGCTCTCATCTGTTTTATCATTCACAAAGGAAACCGTTTCTTTTTCTCCTGTCACAGTAAGCTCTGAAGCAAAGTCAGAAGTTATGATTCCGCTATCTCTGCCAGACTCTCCATTCACTGTCGTTGTATACTGCTCCCCACTATAATCATCCTCTACTACCTGATATTTCATACCATCCGGCAAATCCTGAATTGTAACAGTTTCTCCATGCTTCAAATAAATGGTAGCTGTTCCTGTAGTTTCATCAAACACAATACTTTTAGGATTTTCTGCAGAACTTCCACCCGTAATTGCATAGGAGTCCGCATAAGTTTTTTCATCTTCCCCAGTCAACGTTACAGTAAATTTGAAATACTTGTCTGTAGTATCTCCCATATTACCGGTTACCTGTTTTGTAATCTCCAGATCGCCAGTTACATAGCTATTCGTAAAAGCTGCTCCGCTTTCTACATCTACTTTATCTCCTGCTTCATCCTTTTGGAATTTATACTGTGCAACTTTAAGAGCATTCGTTGCTTCATCTCTGGTAACAAGCACAGTCAGATAAATAGGAATAGCATCATACGTAACACCAGCGCTCATTCCCGCAGTCTCTGTAATTTCATAGGTATAAACACCTACTTTACTATATGAAGGTAAATTTACAGTAATATTAGCCGTATTTCCTGCCTCATACTCTGCAGCAGGAACCGTTATCTCTGGCATTTCACTCACATCAGTAATGCTGGAATCACTCACCGCATAATTTCTAACACTAAAAGTAAGTGTTTCACCCGGAGCAACTGCTTCTTCATCCTTTCGCACCTCATATTTCTTAGTCAATGTAATTGGCTTTTCCTCTGTAGGTGTCGGTCCACTTTCTGCAAACGCCGTAACGTTCAGGCTAAGCAGCATCGCAAGTGCAAGCATGCCTGCAAATAATCTTTTTTTCACTTTCATAATTTTCTTTCCCTCCTGAAAATTAAAATAAATTGATTATAATAAGCGCCAAAGCGGCTTATTCAGTATGTAAGGGATTAAATTTCCCTTCTGCGGAGAATCGTGATTACTTTTGCTTTCACATCCTCCAGTGAGATACAGCCGAAATCGCGGCTGTCTTCGGCCTGTGTCCGGTAGTCCCCCAGAACGAACACGCAGCCTTCTGGAACCGTATAAGGGTACTCAATTCCTTCTTTTGCATAGGTAGGAAACAAAATCTCTCCACCCTGTACTGTTCCATTTACGAGAAGCGTTCCGCTGTCATCCATGGTAATGACATCAGATTCCCGGCCTAATATCCGACCGACGTGCAATTCTCCGTCTGCTTCGTAAACTATTACATCGTCTTTTAAATAATTTTTCTGCAGACGAAATCCGATGACAAGGTCGCCATCCTTGACCGCAGGAAACATATCATTTCCCTTTGCCTGACCAACGAAAAACACCTGTGTGAACAACAGCCAGCCAATCACTGCAATCACAAGAACACGTATCATCAGGCTGACGTATCCCTGTCTAGTCTCTGTTGCAAGACGGCGTTTCCGGATAATCTGAGCGCTGGTAAGCATTTTTTCAGTACGCATCCCCGGGCTCCTCTCCGACTGAACCGGTTTCCATCTGTTTTTCCAGCAACGCATCATATCTCGCCCGTTCTGCACTGATTGCGGCCTCATAAAGCCTGTCCAGTTCCTCCAGTTTCTTCCACATCTGCGTCTCGTCTATACCGCCGAAGAGAACTTTACGAAACTTTACTGTCTGCAGCCAACGGAGCAGTTTTTCGTGCTCATGGTTCTGAGGTTGAATTTCAAAACTTTCTGTCAGTTCTGTTCTCGTAGAAAACTTCCCTGCCCGGCTTTTCCGCTTCTGCCTTTCTGACTTCTTTCTTTGTTCTTTCATCATAAGCTCTAGTCTTAACTGTCGCGTCTTCTGTATTTATTAACTGTAATTACAGCTGTTCCTGCAAGCACAAAGGATAAAGTCATAATGTAGGGCAGAGAAGTAAGATGAACGCCAGTGTCAGGAATTGGTTCTTTATTGTTAGTAATTACAATATCCCCCTTTCCGTTGACAATCGGAATCTCCAGGGTTTTTTCCTCACTGTCTTTGCCTTCAGGTGCTATAATACTTCCCCCATTGTATTTTGTACTGGTAAAATAGCCCCCTGCATTTGTCTCAGTTATAATTAATGTACTTCCGACAGGAACATTCTGAATGGGATAGGAAGATGAATTATTTACATCTTTGTCTTTCAGAGTGAACTCACCCGAATCCAGTACCGTACCGGACGCGTTTTTAATTTGATATGTAAATTCGAACTCTTTCTGAACATCTCCCAGACCACCTGTTACATCTTTGGTAACAGTAATGTTTTGTCCCTGAGGAGTATACCTGGCATAAAATACGGTATTCTGAGTAATCGTATCTGTTTCCCAATTTACTGGATCAGTGCATGCTTCATCGTAATACCAACCAGAGAAAGTATACGTTATTCCATCTACTGTCTTCGTTTGCGGATATACATTGGGCTCGTGTTCTTCCGGACGAGTTAGGTTAGAAATAGAATACCCCGCCTCAACACGTTTACTATACTTTTCCGGATCTACTATTGAAAAGGTGTTTTCACCCACATCCTTCAATCTAAATTCCACATTATATCTATTCTTTTCATTCAGGTAGACAACACCATCTAAATGATATGTATATTCACCACCCTTTTTTATATCATTTACCACTTCATGATATTCATTGTTGCCCGCGTTTGCTCCATCAGCAACAATTACACGCATCCATTCAATTGTATAGTACCCTTCCTTATTAGCATTCTCACTGTCTGGTGCTGCATAAGTATACCATTTTCCATCCGAATAAATTCTCGGATAACTGGGCTCATTCTCTAGCGTTCCAACAATTTCTACTTGATCTCCATTCTTAATTTTTCCTACAACATTATGTCTATACCCTGTTTCATTAGGATATGTAATCACTGCACCACTATACTGCTCATTTCCATTTCCATATCCATCATCTATAATTGTATCCACCGGAAGGTCCGTTGGTGAATATACCCCTGATATTCTTCCAACCCCCATTCCATTCCAAACATTATCTGCATTGCTGCTGGAGCCTTCCGCTACTCCAGGAATCAATGTATAGGCATACAAGTTATAGGTATCTGGCTCCAAAGCTTCTGTTACTGTAATATTAAAAGTTTCTTGCCGTTTTTGCCCCAAAATATTCCAATAAGTATGTGTAACTATTGTGTTTCCCGTTGATATTCCTTTTATAGAAACAGAATCGCTATTAGTACTACCAACAAACTCTATAGAAGAACCTTTTTTCGACCATTCATGACTCCAGCCCCACTCTCCATTTAAAGTGATCGTCTTACCAACTTGGATTGTTTCAGTTCCATTTGCCATCATAGAGATATCGTCATTTGCATCTCCCGGCTCTTCAGCCATATTATCCGCTGTACCACCCTCATCCTCTGCGGTATTTATAGAGCCTGTACCGTCTCCAGGCGTTCCAGCCTCTTCACCTGGTGTCTCCTCCGCGCTTTCCGGCGTATCGTCACTTTCACTTTCCGCATCCGTCAGCCATCCCGCATACAGATCCACCGTCTTTGTCTCGGTCACGGTCTGCACGCCGAATGCAGTAAACTTCTCGCCGTCAGTCTCAGCTGTGTACCAGCCGTCGAAAATCTTTCCATCGGCTTCCGGATCTGCAGGCGCTGTCAGCGTTTCACCGTCTTTGAGCGTCTGAGTATTGTACACTTCTCCGTCTACATAGAAAGTGTATGTGACCGTGGCCGTCGGCGCAGTCTCCCCTGAATCATTCGTTTCTGAATCATTTGTTTCTGAATTATCCGTTTCAGAACCGTCTGTCCCTTCCGGCGTGGTTTCGTCCGGCTGAGTCGCCGAATCGTCTGTTTTCGATTCGCTGGCTTCCATTTCAGTTGTGCCTGATACAGTTTCAGTTTCTCCCGAAGCAGTCTCGTTCAGCGCAGTCTTGCCGTCTGTCGTTTCCACTTCTTCTGATACGCCGTCTGTGATACTGCTCGCACTCACTGACGAAGCGGGGACGGTCATTCCGCAGATCAGAATCAGTGCGATACACATCGAGAAAATCCGCTTCCACAGTCTGCGTTTTCCTGATGAATGATGATGTATCATCTCAATACCTCCTTATTCGTGTTTGCGTCCGGCCATCCCTGCTTTTCATGCCGGCCCTCCGGAATCTGGATTTTCTCCCGTTTCCATCCGTTTTGCCGGTATGTTTTCCCGCATTTCGGGCAATCCTATCGCTAAACCGCCGTCTTCGATATGATGCCGCCAAACGCTTTTCGCAGAGTTCAATACTCTGAGAGAAAATAAGGTTTTTCCCTGAGAAAAGAAAGACTGCCGGCGCCTGTGACGGCTGATTCTGACGGCGTTAATTTCCCGGGCTTTGAATCCGCGTATGTGTCCCGGCGCTTCCGGCAAAACCGCGCAGCCTGTGAGCCCGCTGTCATCCCATGAGCGTCAGCTTGTCCATATTTTCCCGCTTCAGATCCAGAGAGGAATGCACGTACCGCTCCAGTGTGATCCGGGGGCTGGAATGTCCCAGGATCTCCGACAGGCTCTTGATTTCAAAACCTGCCTCTACGCAGCGGGTGGCAAAGCTGTGCCGGAGCGTGTGAAAATGTACGCCTTCCAGCCCGCAGCTTTTCGTGCAGCGTCCTATCCGGTACTGCAGAGCGCGGGGCTCCATATACCGCTTTTCCTCCCCGGTCAGCACATAGGCCTCCGGGTTCAGAGGCTTCCATTTCCGGCAGAGCTCTGTCATCTCTCCGTTCAGCGGAATGACGCGGACGGAGGTGCTGCTCTTGGGTACACTGATCAAAATCTTTGTTTTTCTGCCTTCTGCGCTTCCTGCTTCATTTGTGCACTCTGTCTTTCCCGCGCTCTCTGGGATTTCTGCATGTCCTGGCTTCCCCGCATTTTCCATATTCTTCAGCCTCTGCATGCTCCGGCGGACGCAGAGTGTCTGACGAGAAAGAGAGATGTCCGACCAGCGCAGGGCGCAGATCTCTCCGACTCTCAAGCCTGTCATCAGAGCCAGCAGCATGCCGAACCTGCAGCTGTCCATATCCTGCAGCAGATATTCTGTAAAACGGCGCTGTTCTTCCGGGGAGAGGACCCGCATCTCCTTCCTGTTTTCCCTGGGATAAATGACGTTGACCGGCTGCATGGAGGGGAACTGTCTTTCCGTATACTTTAAGATAGAGCGGAGCAGCGACAGGATGTCTCGGACGGTTTTGGGCGCCAGCCTTTCTCTGCGAAGCAGTTCGTAGCTGAACTGCTCCACCAGAAGCTCTGAGATCATATCTGTGAAGCAGCCTCCCAGTCCGGGTTTGATGTGTTTCTCTATGATGGTTTCATACTTTACATAAGTAGATTCCCGAATACTGCTCCGCTTCAGCTGAAGCCACTCGTCACAGCAGACCGCAAACCTTTTCTTTCTGTCCCTTCCGGGCAATGGCTGATGGTGCAGAAGAGCAGCTCTGGCCTGTCCGGCCTTGTTTTTCGCTTCATGATAGGTTCTGCCATAGCAGTAACCGTAGCGCGCTCTGCCCTCCGGGGAATACCCTTTGATATAGCGTGCTTCCCAGCGGCCATCTTTTCTTTTGTAAATGTTTTCACCCTTTTTGCTCATGTATTGCTTTTACCTCCTTCTGGCTGGATGACGCCTTTTTTATTATAATCGTCAGAAAATTTTCCGATTTCACTCCACGCTCTGACGGATTTCCTGACGGCGATAAAGCCGGCAGTCTCTTCGTTTATTTTCCTGTTTTTCCCATCCCCCCTTCAAGTCTGAAATCTGTTGTTAAAAACCTCTGTTAACCTCCTGTAAAAATTGCATAATCTTCCAAATTAACGCTTGTATTCTCTAAAAATCAGTGCTAGAATAGGCTCATAGAGTATTGAACTCTGTGAAAAAACACACCTGAAAATACAGACAGATACGTGGACGCCCGCGTATCTGTTTTTTCTTTCTGCCTCTCCTGTATGTACGTTTTCCACGTATTTATCCTTTAAAATTATAGATCGTATAATCAACGAAAATAGCTCTGTAAATAGAGCATATGACCGATATTTTAAGCAAAGCAGCAAAAAGAAACCTGAACATACAAAAACTCTTGCAGCATAACAAATTCAGGGCTGCCGCCGGACGGAATATCCGTCCGGACAGCAGCCCTGCTTTCACACAATCGCCTTTTACGCAGATATATTCTCATATCCTTATATCATTAATATGCTTATATACCCCTGTTCTCATGTACTTAAGCTTCCCACATCGTTTGGTGTGATGAACCTTGAAAAATCAATACTTTAACCCATAAAAAGGACACAAGCCTGCACTTGACGGCATCATTGAATTACTCAAAACAATCACGCAGCAGGCAAGGGGATGAGCAGAAAGCAAATTACCATGGCACTTACGGGGCTGGCTGTTATAGGGCTCATCGCAGGCTACGGTTTAGGCTAGTGTTTGGATATATGCAAAGAAAAATGTGCCTGCCATCCAATTTCTGCGTGAAACAGCAGGAATTTCCCGGAGATCCGTTTATGCAGCACTCCGATTTTACATATACAGGAAAATATATTGCATATATCCAACAATTGGATTAATTATGGACATGGCAGGCTGTTTTTTCTCCATATGTACAATCCGTAGCTGATCTCGGGACAGAAAAGCAATATCCATCCATGAGAACATTATTTTTGGACATCAGAACAGGAAAGCGCCGTATATATCCAAAAACAGCAGCCATCAGCCGGTCATCCAGCTCCGTTTCACCACCCTGCTCTCTTTTTCCTATAGGTTCCCTCTCCCCATCTCCTTCACCAGTATCAGTTTCTGGCCCGGCCTGAGGTCCTCCGATGCCAGACCGTTCAGCTCGCAGATCCGTTCCGTCGTGGTCCGGTACGCCTTGGCCACGTCCCAGAGCGTATCCGAGGGCTGGGCCACATAGAGCAGGAAGCCTGGAAGCACCTTGACTGCGTCCAGATCGAGAGGACTTTCCGTGATCTCTGTGATACAGCTGAGATTTCTCCGGGCGAAGACGAGAGCATGAACCTGGATTACTGCTTTGACCTCCAGTTCTCCGCTACTGACCATATCCACGGAAAGCTGCTCCAGCCAGGCGTTCAGGTAATAGACGCTGTCACGCCCGATTCCCGGCGCCTCAATCTGGTGCTCAAAGGGAATGAGGCCCTTCAGGCACAGCATGGGATGGCTGTCATCGGAGGTCACATAGAGAATCTGAACCTGCACGGCTCCTTCCACCAGGATTCCTTCTTCCGTAACAGTACAGTCGTCTATCTTGACCTCCCCGCTGCCGTGGCAGAGCTGGAGAATTGAGGGTTCCTGGCCGCCGGTCTTCAGCCGCTCTGAGACACGGCATTTAGACGCGTTGCTCACAAGAAGGCTTTCATAGGAGACGGGAGACACTGTGGGAATGAGCTCCATGCCGGGATGGTACAGATCGCAGATCATATCCAGCTTTTCTTCCTGGTAGATTCGGATATCCAGCTCCAGGACTGCGTCTATGTTGATGACCCGCAGTTCTCCGTCGTAATCCGGCTTGATTTCCAGATCCGCGCCGGCCAGCTCCAGCTTCAGGCTGCCGACCATGCCCTCCTGGCAGCCATTCACGTCCACCCGGCTGTTAAAGGGCAGAATCTGTTCCAGCCAGCTTGCTTTTCCCTCCTCCTCTTCTCCCTCGTACAGTATAAAGACGACCAGTTCGCCTTTTATCACTACTTCGCCTTCGGCCAGACGGAGCTCTGTTCCCTGCATGACGGTGTCCTGCCAGATGATCTGGCGGATGTTCGGCTTATTGGCAGGGAGAATTATCTCGTCCTTGATCCGGCTGGTATCCCTCTTCCGGACTGCCAGGGCGGCCGCGGACATGGGACAGGTCTTCATCTTTATTCCTTCCGTTCCTTCCACAGCCACAGGCACTTCCTCATCTCTCAGTTCTTCCACAGACAGCTCCAGCGTGGCCACTGTCTTAATCCCAAACTTCCGGGAATTGATCAGCACTGCCGAGATATCTTCCAGCATCCAGTCCAGCTTCAGACTGTCCCCGTCGCCTGCCGACTCCACATTCATGGTTTCCTCAAAGGGAATCTGTCCTTTTACGCTATGTAAGCTGCTCTCCTCGGCGTCATCCATATACAGAATGAAAAATTTCAGCGCGCCGCGGAGCAGCACCCGTCCGTTTTCCGCCTTAATCTCCTCAATGTCGATTTTCCCTTTTTCCTGCACTATCATACCTGCATCCGGCATGGTTTCCGGAATATTGTAATCGTCATCCAGCGTCATCTGGCTGACGGCTTTCCCCTTCTGCCGGATCATATGAATGGTTTTGCGGACAAGCTCCACAACACACACCTGCTTTCTTTTTTTCTCTATCAATCTATGCGCTTTCTCACTGAAATACCACAGGTTTATCCAGATATTCGGTCTTTACCACAAGATAGGGGCAGCTCACCGTCTCAGCCACTGTCTCAGAAGGGTCGGGGCCTATCAGATTGGTGTCAAAATAAATGGCGTTTTCAGAGAGATACAGCTCATTTACGGAAATGCTGTAACCGCCTGTGGCCTGTTCTCCGTAGCCGATACAGAGATAGAGGCTGTCATCCGCCTCATAGGTAAGCTTAAAGCTCTCCGTTTTCTTTTCTTCCAGAATTCCCTTCAGCTCCTCCGGAAGCTCCTTATCCTCCGCAATCGTATATTCCAGATCCCGCAGTTTTTCTGTCTGATTGGTCTGGACGCTGCATCCTGACAGAAAAAGCAGGATGGTTCCGATCAGAAATACCCTTTTCCACATCTGTGATTCCTTTACGCTCCTTTACTCTGCTTGATCTATATCTATGGATTTCATTTCGGGAAAATGCTCCTCTGATCCTTGTTTTTTGTATCTGACTTTATTATAATAACTTAAGGCGGAAGCGCGCGCCGGAACCGGCCGTACTTACAGAAGAAATCCGCCCTCAAGGAGGGAGCAGTATGCGTTTGAAAACATCGGCCGATGATTCTGTCAATTACAGATACAGCGGCATCCTGGTACACCCCACTTCCTTTCCGTCTCCCTACGGAATCGGAGATTTCGGAAAAGGGGCTTATGATTTTATTGATTTCCTGGAGGCGGCCGGACAGCATCTGTGGCAGATTCTTCCGCTGAACCCCATCACCTCACATGGAAATTCGCCCTATCAGGGCTTTTCTGTTTTTGCGGGAGAACCGCTTCTTATCAGCCCGGAGCTTCTGAAAGCGCGGGGACTTCTCAGGGAAGAAGACCTGCGGGAAATTCCCGGCTTTGATCCCGTTCATGTGGACTATGACGCAGTGCGCGAGTACAAATATCCTCTGTTCCGCAAGGCCTATGAAGCGTTCTGCCTCTCAGAAGATGAAGATCTGCAGGCGGAATATGACGAGTTCTGTACGAAGAACGAAGTCTGGCTGTCCGATTACAGCCTTTTCATGGCTCTGAAGGAGGAGCAGGAGGGACTTCCCTGGACCAAATGGCCGGAAAGCCTGCGCAACCTGACAGAAGAAAACCGGGCTTTCTGGACGGAGAAGCTGGAGGATGAGATGGTTTACCACACCTTCCTTCAGTTCTGCTTCTACAGCCAGTGGGAAGCTCTGAAAAAATACGCCAATGACCGGGGAATCGCCATCATCGGCGATATTCCTATCTTTGTATCTCCGGACGGCGCGGACGTCTGGGCCAACCGGGAACTCTTTCAGGTAAATGAAAAGGGCTACCCTTCTGCCGTAGCCGGCGTTCCGCCCGATTATTTCAGCGCCACAGGCCAGAAATGGGGCAATCCCCTTTACAACTGGGCCGCCCACAAAAAGGAAGGCTACCGCTGGTGGATCTCCCGTGTCCGCCATCTGCTGGAGCAGGCTGATTATGTGCGGGTCGATCACTTCCGCGGCTTTGAGGCTTACTGGGAAGTACCCGTGGACGCGGAAAATGCCATTTCCGGCGAGTGGAAAAAAGGTCCCGGAGAAGAACTGTTCCGTGCCATTCATGACGCGCTGGGCGAGGACCTGCCGATTTTCGCGGAGGATCTGGGCCTGATTACGCCCGAGGTAGAAAAGCTCCGGGATACCCTTGGCTTCCCGGGCATGCGTGTGCTGCAGTTTGCCTTCGACGGCGGGGAAAGCACCTTTCTTCCCCACCAGTTCAATACCCGTAACTGCATCTGCTACACCGGCACCCATGACAACAATACGACCGCCGGCTGGTACAACAGCGCTTCCGAATATTCCCGCGACAAGGTGCGCCGTTACATGAACACAGACGCTTCCAGCATCAGCTGGGATTTCATCCGCATCTGCCTGGGAAGCATCGCCCGCTACGCCATCTTCCCGATTCAGGATGTACTGAAGCTGGGAGAGGAAGGCCGTATGAATGTTCCCGGTGTGGCGGACGGCAACTGGGCCTGGCGCTACCGTGACGGTGATCTGAATTCCGGCATGGCACAGGGACTCCGCCAGATGACGGAACTGTTTGGAAGATAGCGCCGGGATGCCGGGGCAGCGCGCCTCTGGCACATCTGCGCTGAACATAGGAGAAAATTATGATTCGTTTTATTATTATTGTACTGATCGTTCTGCTCTATCTCATCCTGGGCATTCCGGTGCTTCTGATCGAATGGGTCATCGGAAAAATCAACCGCCGGGCCAGGGATTACAGCAGCCTCCGCCTGGTACAGGCTGCCTTTAAGCTCATCATGTTCGCCACCGGCGTAAAGCTTACGGTCATCGGGGAAGAGAACGTTCCAAAGGACAGGGCCGTCCTGTACGTGGGCAATCACAGAAGCTATTTTGACGTGGTCATGACCTATGCCCGCTGTCCGCGCCTCACCGGCTATATCGCCAAGATCGAGATGCTGCGCTACCCGCTGCTCCGGGACTGGATGAAGGCCCTTTACTGCCTGTTTCTGGACCGGGATGATATCCGGGCAGGATTAAAAACGATTTTGCAGGGAATTGAATATATTAAAAATGGGATCTCCATCTGCATTTTTCCGGAAGGCACCCGGAACCGTTCCGATACCATGATGCCTTTTAAGGAAGGAAGCATGAAAATGGCGGAGAAGACAGGCTGTCCCATCATCCCCATGGCAATCACCAACTCGGCGGAAATCTTTGAAAACCATATTCCGTTTATCCGCCGCTGTCATGTGATTCTGGAATACGGAACGCCGATCATGCCTGACGAGCTGACCCGAGAGGAGAAAAAGCGCCTGGGCGCTTATACCCAGCAGAAGATCCAGGAAATGCTGGACAAAAACAAAGCATTGCTATAATCCGGGCTCCGGGCCGCCTTTTTGACCCGCCGCCTGTGGAAGATATGAGGAGGCTATTATGAAAATTGTAGTATTGGCAGGAGGAACCAGCACCGAGCGTGATGTGTCCTTAAGCTCCGGAAGCAAGATTTACCGCGCCCTGAAAAACCGCGGCCATCAGGTCATCCTGCTGGACGTTTATCTGGGATATGAAAGCGAAACCCCTGTGACAGAACAGCTTTTTGAGCTTGACGTGGACTGGGCAAAGGATATCCAGGCAGTCTCTGCCGAACATCCGGACCTTTCCCATCTGAAGGATCTGCGCCGGGACGGCGGAAAGAGCATGTTCGGGCCGAATGTGCTGGCTCTCTGCAATATGGCAGACATCGTGTTCCTGGGGCTCCACGGAGCGAACGGCGAGGACGGCCGGATTCAGGCTGCCTTTGATCTGATGGGAATTCCCTATACGGGAACCGGATATTTAAGCAGCGCCCTGGCAATGGATAAGCATATCACTAAACAGTTTTTCCGGAACGCCGGGATTCCGACTCCGGCCGGCATCACTCTGAAATGCGGGGAAAAGGCCGATCCTTCCTCTGTTCCCTATCCCTGTATGGTAAAGACTGCCTGCGGCGGTTCCAGCGTGGGGACCTACCGGGTAGACGATCCCAGGGATCTGCAGAAAGCTCTGGATGACGCTTACACGTTCGGAGACGACGTAATCGTAGAACAGTATATATCCGGCCGGGAATTCTCTGTGGGCGTTATTGACGGAAAGGCTCTTCCCATCATTGAGATCGCGCCCCTGGAAGGATTTTATGATTATAAGAACAAATATCAGCCCGGAAGCACTATCGAGACCTGTCCGGCAGATCTTTCTCCGGAACTGACTGCGGAGATGCAGCGCTATGCTGAGATGGCTTATGAGGCCCTGGGCATGCGCTCCTATGCCCGTATGGATTTTATGATGGATGCTTCTGACCACTCCATTTACTGCCTGGAAGCCAACACTCTTCCCGGCATGACTCCCACCAGCCTGCTGCCTCAGGAGGCTGCAGTCATCGGCATGTCCTTTGAGGACCTCTGCGAAAAACTAATCGAGGTTTCATTAAAATGAAAGAAATGTCTCTTATCCAGATCGCCCGCGCCTGCAGGGGAACCTATGTGGGCGGGGAAGACCGTAAAAACCAGGAAGTAAGCGGCGTCGTCATTGACAGCCGCCTTGCAGCCCCCGGATATCTCTTCGCTGCGGTAAAAGGAGCCCGCGTGGACGGACACAGCTTTATTCCCACCGTCTTCGCAAAAGGCGCGGCCGCCGTGCTCTGCGAGCAGCTCCCGGAACATCCTGCCGGCCCCTGCATCCTGGTGGATTCCACTCTGGAAGCCATCAAAAGGCTTGCCGAATACTACCGCAGCACCCTGACCATTCCTGTGGTGGGGATCTCCGGCAGCGTGGGAAAGACCAGCACCAAAGAAATGATTGCTTCCATCTTAAGCCAGCGTTACCAGGTTCTGAAGACAGAGGGCAATTTCAACAATGAGATTGGCCTGCCGCTGACTATCTTCCGCATCCGCGAGGAGCATGAGGCTGCCGTCCTGGAAATGGGTATCAGTGATTTCGGAGAGATGACCCGCCTTGCCCGGATGGCCCGGCCCACGATCTGCGTCCTGACCAATATCGGCCTCTGCCATCTGGAAAATCTGAAGGACCGGGACGGTATCCTGAAAGCCAAGACAGAGATGTTCGACCAGGCTCAGCCAGGCGCCCAGATCATTGTAAACGGCGACGACGACAAGCTGATTACCTTAAAGGATACCCGGTCTCCCCGTCCCGTCTTCTTCGGTCTGAACCCGGAGCTTGACCTGTACGCGGAAAATATAGTGGAGCTCGGTCTTGCAGGCACCCGTTGTACCTTTGTCACAAAAGCCGGTTCCTTCGAAGCGCAGATTCCGATCCCCGGCCGCCATATGGTCTACAACGCTCTGGCCGGAACGGCCGTGGGACTCTCTCTGGGGCTGACCACAGACGAAATCCGGGCCGGTATCGAGAGCCTGACGCCCGTCAGCGGCCGGAACAATCTGATCCACACAGACAAATGGGATATTCTTGACGACTGCTACAACGCCAACCCCGTCTCCATGGCCGCTTCCCTGGACGTGCTTTCCTGTGCCCTGGGCCGGAAGGTCGCCATCCTGGGCGATATGGGCGAACTGGGTGAAAATGAAAAGCTTCTCCATTACAATGTGGGGTGCCATGCGGCAGACGCGGGTATCGACGCGGTTTTCCTGGTGGGAGAGCTTTCCCGGGAGACTGCCCGGGGCATTGAAGCCAAGAATCCTTCCATGACCTGCCGCCACTTTGACACAAAGGAAGAATTGCTCAAATCCCTTTCCCTGCTTCTGATGAAGGGCGATTCCATTCTGGTAAAGGCCTCTCATTTCATGGAGTTTCCGGAAATTGTCGAATGGCTGAAGGAGCATGGAAAAGAAAACTGAAGAACATTTCTGCCGGTGAAAACCAGGCAGACGCGGCAGGGCCGCCGGAAGCTTCCGGCGGCCCTGTTCTATTTTCTGTTTTTCTCTTTCAGCTCACAAATCCATCCTGCACAATATCCTGGATGACGTCTGTGGGGATCTCAAATTCCACAACTCCCATGGAGCCCGGCGCTACCTCATACTCATCAAAGACAATCACCAGCTTGCCGCTGTCGTTTACGTAAAAGGTCGTGTCTTCCGTAATGGACTGGAAATCGCTTTCCGGCATATCGCTGTCGATGAAATACATCTTGCTCTCATCTGCTGCCATCTGCTCCTTCATCTGCTTTTTGATATTATCAGAAATGGGATCGATAAAGTTCACATCTTCCTTAAAAAGCCCCTTCAGATTGATCATCTGGCCGGTCTGCTTGTCAATATGATAAATCTTTACGCTCTCAGCTCCGCTGGCCATAATCTGCAGTTTGTCAAAGCGGATGGAAAACAGGCGGTCAGAATCTGTAATCACCTCATACTCCAGATCCACAAGCTGCTTTCCTTCTCCTCCGGAGGCTTCCACATCTGCCTTATACTGGGCGATGATCTCATCGGTGTATTCCTGAATACTCTTGTTGACAGCATCCGTAGTCTCCTGGTTCACTGATCCGTCCTCATTCTTTACGCTTACCTCCGGAATCTTCACATCTGCTGTCATATCATTGGTAGAATCCTTGTACTCCCGGAAGGTGACAATTTCCGCGATAGTTCCGAGCACCGGAATCTTCATCATCGCATTGGCAATAGAAGCCCCTGAATTAGCCATAATCGTGATTGCCAGCATGGCAGCCACCACAGCTCCTGCAGTATTTCTGACAAATTTGATAAGCTTTGATTTTTTATTCATACGTATAATCTCCTCTCCATCTTCTTTTCCTTTTTGTATTCCTGCTTCTACCCTCCGGCGCAGCTCTGCCGGGATGCGGATTTCTTCATATTCCTGTTTCATCTTTTCCAATCTCTCATCCTTCATAGAGCATTTCTCCTTCCGTTAATCTTACTCTCAGCTTCTTCAGGCTTCGATACAGCACCGTTTTGACCGTACTTGTATTTTCATTCAGAATCCTTGCGATATCATCCAGCTTCAAATCCTCAAAAAACCGAAGGACCACGATAGTCTTTTCTCTCTCATCCAGAATTTCAAGCGCTTCCAGCGTGTCAAAATCCTGGTAAACATCTTCTCTTCCTGTCTCATGGGTTTCATCCGTCGCTATCTCTCTGCTGTTCTTTCGTATAAAATCCACCGCAGTATTCATAACGATGCGCCACAGCCAGGTGCGGATATGCGCTTCCTGCCGCACGCGCCCGGAATATTTGATTGCTTTGTACACACTTTCCTGAACGATATCCAGAGCGTCTTCTTCATTTCTCACGTAGGTATAGGCCAGACGGTACATGGCTTCGTAAGAATCCAGAATCTGTTCTTCTACTTTCTTTTGTAAATCATCTGCATTCATCCTTTCCTCCTCCTTTGCTTTTCTATCTATTAGACGTAAGGTCTTTTCAAAAAGTTTGGCTTCCGCCGGATTTTTTTCTCCATTCGTAAATCAAGTCAAATCCACCTCTGCAGGCAGCGGGGCATCAAGCTGGGCCGCGTCCTCTTGGCCCACTGCCTGCGGGAATAGAAAAAACCGGCATGCCCGAAATGGCGTTTCTCCGCCGCTCCGCGCATACCGGCATCATAGCATCCTAAAAATATCCCTTTTCCTGCTCAGGACTCCGCTTCAATGTGGTGCTTCTCCGCATATCCGGTCAGAATCAGGGTCAGCGCTCCGTCGCCTGTCACGTTGCAGGCCGTTCCAAAGCTGTCCTGCAGAGCAAAGATCGTAAGCATCAGCCCCGTTCCTGTGGCGTCAAAAAGCAGGACTCCCGTAATCAGTCCCAGAGATGCCATGACGGTTCCTCCTGGCACACCGGGAGCGCCGATGGCAAAAACCCCCAGCAGCAGACAGAACAGAATCATTGTGCTTAAGGACGGAATCTCACCGTACAGAATCTGAGATACTGTCATCACAAAGAAGACCTCCGTCAGCACGGAACCACAGAGATGAATATTGGCAAACAGCGGAATTCCGAAATCCACCATATCCTGACGCAGCACCCTGGACTTTCCGGCGCAGCGCAGGGCCACCGCCAGCGTCGCTGCCGAAGACATGGTCCCGACCGCCGTAATATAGGCAGGTCCATAATGCTTCACTACCTCAAGCGGATTTTTACCGGAATAGATTCCGGCAAGTATATAGAGAAGGGCCATCCACAGATAATGTCCGGCCATCACAATCAAAATCACCTGAATAAAGACCGGAAGCTGCTTTGTGATCGTTCCCTCGTAGGCCAGCCCGCAGAAGGTCGATGCGATAAAGAAGGGCAGAACCGGAATCACCACCTTGCTCACTATCGAAAGCACGATAGCCTGAAATTCATCCAGAAGCTCTTCCGTTCTCTTTGATTTCGTCCAGGTCACGCCGAGTCCAATCAGCAGTGAGAACGCCAGAGCGCTCATCACATCCATGACTGCCGGTATCTTCAGATCAAAAACCACTTCCGGAAGCTCACGCAGTCCCTCTACCTCTGATACGATGGACAGATGAGGGATAACCGCATACCCTGCGGCCATTGAAGCAAGCGCCGCTCCGATAGACGACGCATACGCCAGAAGCAGGGCCACAATCAGCATACGGGAGGCATTGCTTCCCAGCTTTGTAATAGAAGGCGCAATAAAGCCGATGACAATCAGCGGCACGCAGAAATTGATCACCTCTCCCAGCAGCTGCTTGACCGTCACCACCACGTTCATGACCGCCTCGTTTGCCACAAGCCCCAGAAGCATTCCCACGATCACTCCCACCAGAAGCTTAAAAGGCAGACTTTTCACAATCTTCTTCATAACAGTTCTCCCTTGCTTTTCTTATTGATTATCCCCAGTATATCGAAAACCATGTTTCATTGCAAGCTGCCCGCCTGAAAATTTCATGGAATATAACCCCTGCTCTGCCCACGCCTGCCTTTCGTACGCCGCATGAAGCCCCGGCGCGCCTCATATACTGGAAGCAAAGAATTCCGCCCGGGAGGGTCTTATGGAAAGCATCAGCCATATTGTAGAAACTATAAATAACTGTCTCTGGGGGCTTCCCATGATTCTTCTGCTGTCAGGCACCCATCTTTTTATGACCTGGAAGACAGGCTTTATTCAGAAGAAGCTTCCCCTGGCCATCCGCCTTTCTCTGGCAAAGGACCCGGATTCAGACGGAGACATCAGCCCCTTTGCCGCTCTTTCCACCTCCCTCGCCTCCACCCTCGGAACAGGAAATATCATAGGCGTGGGGACGGCCATTGCTTTGGGCGGCCCAGGCGCTGTCTTCTGGTGCTGGCTTACCGGCATCTTCGGCATGGCGACTTCCTACGCAGAATCCCTGATTGCCATAAAATACCGGGTGCGCACCAGCGACGGCACCATGCAGGGCGGAGCCATGTACGCCCTGGAACGGGCTCTGCATCTGAAAGTGCCCGCCGTCCTGTTTGCCTGCTTCGGCGTACTTACCTCTTTCGGAATCGGATGCGGCGTTCAGGTAAACGCCATCGCGGCTATCCTGACTCCCGCTGTCCGCCAGGCTGCTGACCGGGCTGACGGTCCTTTCTGCTGGCTGCCCTCTCTGCTGGAACGCATACCCAGTCTTCCCTCTCTGGCCGTGGGCCTGGTGACAGGGCTCATTACCTGTGCCGTGATCTTTGGAGGCGTCCGTTCTGTCTCCAGGGTCTGTGAAAAACTGGTGCCTTTCATGGCGCTTTTCTATATGCTCGGCTGCCTTATCATTCTCTGCATGAACCGTGCCTTTCTCGGCGAAGCTCTCGCTCTGATTGTGAAAAGCGCTTTTTGGGAGGCCGGAGCGCTGGCCGGAGGAATGGCCGGTTCTGGCATCATGATTGCCGCACGCTTTGGAATATCCCGCGGACTTTTTTCCAATGAAGCCGGTATGGGTTCCGCTCCCATCATTGCGGCCGCTGCCCGCTGCCGTAATCCGGTGCGTCAGGCTCTCATCGCGTCCACCGCCACCTTCTGGGATACTGTTGTGGTCTGTCTGATCACAGGGCTTGTCCTGGTAAGCAGCCTGCTCGCTGATGCCGCAGCCCCCGGCGCGGCTTCCGGTATACTTTCCGGAACTGCCGCGCTCTCCGAGCCCGTCTCCACCACGCTCTCCGGCGGAGAGCTTACCAGCGCTGCTTTCTCCAGAATTCCTTATATCGGGCAGCCGGTTCTGATCTTCGGAATCATCACTTTTGCCTATGCTACTATTCTGGGCTGGTCCTACTATGGGGAACGGTGCCTGGAATACCTTTTTGGAAAGGTTTCGCTTTTTCCCTATCGGTTTCTGTGGATTTTTGTCATCGTCTTCGCGCCGGTGGTCCGGCTGGAGCTGGTCTGGAGCATCTCTGACACGCTCAACGCACTGATGGCTCTGCCAAACCTGGCTGCCATCCTCCTGCTTTCGGATGTCATCGCAAAGGACACCCGGTATTATCTAAAGCATCTGGACGAAAAAGCCTGACATGTCCAGGACCTTCCCTGCCTGTCGGGCTGTTAAAATTCCGTTAAGAAAACGGATGTATTCTTTGTCTTTTCCTCCAATCCTGCTAAAATAAGTGTGACAAAAATGAAGCTGGAAAAGGGGAATTGACTATGAATAACATACTTTTGTGGATCGTGGCAATCGTAGGCGGCGTGACGGGACTTCTGACCACCCTGTATCTGACCATCAGCTTTCCGGCCGTAATTATATGGAAGATATACCGCCGCATCGTACATGGAATTCCGGTCACAAAATAATCAAACCTGATTTCATCTCTTTCAAAATGCCTGCCTGTTGTATATAATACAAATGGGGCAGGCATTTTTATATTTTATATAGTATATTCTGATATTTTATATTTTAATATTCGTCTGTCCCGGGCTGTCCGGCGGCCCAGGCTTTCCTGACAAATTTTCTGTGAAAGGGGTATTCTTATGTATGACATCACGGTAATCGGCGCGGCAGTTCTTGATGTGCTGGCCCGTCCTGTATCCGGTTCTGAGCTGAACGTATCCTCATATCCTGCCGAAGGCATCTCCATGGCTGCCGGCGGTGACGCCGCCAACGAGGCAGGCACGCTGGCCCGCCTCGGGAAAAAAGTAAATCTGATTACCAAGCTGGGCAGGGATATGGCCGGTCAGATCCTTTTGTCCCATTTTCAGGGACTGGGAGTATCCACCGAAGACACGGTTCTGGAGGACGGCCTGGATACTGGTATCAACATTGTTCTGATTGACCGCAGAGGGGAACGCTCCTTTATTACCAATAAAAACGGCAGTCTTCGAAAGCTGAGGCTTGAAGATATTCCAGAAGCCGCCCTGGCCAAAAGCCCCATTTTTTCCTTTGCCAGCATCTTTGTCTCACCTCTGTTTGACGTTCCTGCCATGACCTCTCTGTTCCGGTCCATAAAGGAAAAAGGCGGGCTTCTCTGCGCTGATATGACACGCTGCAAAAACGGGGAGACTCTGGAGGACATCCGGCCTGCCCTGGCTTATATCGACTATCTTTTTCCCAATTACGAGGAGGCCAGAGCCGTCTCAGGCCGGGACACGCCGGAAGACATCGCTGACGCTTTTCTGGACTGCGGCCTCTCCTGCCTGGTACTTAAGCTTGGAAGCAAAGGCTGTTTCCTGAAAAGCAGACAGACTGCCGCTCTGGTTCCCGCTTTTCCTGACGCCCGCTGCATCGACACCACCGGAGCCGGCGATAATTTTGCCGCAGGCTTTCTCTACGCCCTTTCTGAAGGCATGGCCCCCGTAGAATGCGCCCGTTTCGCCTGCGCCGCAGCCTCCCTGGCCGTGGAGTCTGTCGGAGCCGGTACCGGCGTCCGATCGCTGGAGCAGGTCCTGGACCGGTATCAAAACATGCCGCTGGCGGAATAGGAGGGGAAGTCTATGAGAAAGAACTTGCGCCGCTGCATCTGCATGAGCCTTCTGTCAGCAATGCTGACCCTATCCGCCGCCTGCGTGCAGAACGGTCCGGACTCTTCACAGACTTCGACGCCGGAAGCAGCTTCCGGTTCTGCGCAGACCCATTCTTCGGATCTGGAGCCTGATTCCTCCGGAACTCAATCTGTAAAAACCGTCCTGATCTGCTGGGAAGGTGGCATAGAAACGCTCTCCGGCTGCTCCACAGGACTGGTGGATGATATCTCTGCCCTGGCATGGCTGGCCCTCAGAGGCGGCCTGGATATGGAAGCCGTATCTGAAGACATTTCGGAAAATGATAACGAATGGATTCGAATCAGCAATTCCCTTCTCGATGAGGAAGAAGCTCCTTCTCTCCCGGAAGAAGACGGCGTCTCCCAAGATGACAGCTCCGTCTGGGTAAGAATTGTTCAGGAAAATGTTCCCTCTGAAGCGGGTACTGCCGTGACAGACCATAGGGATTATCTGGCCTATATGCAAGGAAAAGACGCTTATATCGCCGTTCAGTCCGGCGGAGACAACGAACTGTGGAATGTCTGGAAAATTCCCGGCTACGGCAACTGGCTGGAAAAAGAAATCAGAATAGCTGTCCGGGTTATGACCGGGCTGTAAGATCTGCGCGCAGAACACTGCGTTATATAAAAACTGCCGCAGAACATGCTTTCCCAATTTCCCGGAAAGCATGCCTGCGGCAGTTTTCTGTCACTTACTTGCTATTCGTTACTTTTTACTTATTCCCCGCTGCTGTTACAGCTGTTCTTTTACTCTGCTACAGTCACCATTGTGATATGCGGATTTACGCCCTCATACCAGTACAGGAAGCCCTGCATATCGATGGTCTGGCCAATCTCCAGCGCCTCTACCGTATTATACACATCCGTCGTATTGTCACACAGATAAGACTCTACCGTAAAGGTATACGTCTGTCCATTATAAGAAGCGTTAAAATACAGGTCGTCTCCGTCTGAACCGGAACCATCATAGCTGTACAGGAACGCTGCGTCGCTTCCCTCCGCAGCCGGCTCTACAGTCAGGCCTGTGAAAGATACGAACTCATTCTGATGATTGATGAGCTCATCGGTTCCCAGAAGCTCTGTCACATCCACAGGCTCTGCGATAAATTCTTCTCCATCATCTACAAACTCAAAGGTGCCGTCCATGATCTCCACTTCTCCGGACCACTCAGACTTGTATCCGGTCACGCGGATCTTGGTTCCCGGAGTCAGCTTCGCAGCATCTTCTTCTGTACATGCCAGCTCATAGAAGAAATACGCGCCGTCCTCGCTCTGAGCGTAAACCGTGATCTTTCCCTGTCCGTTATCATCCCACCAGGACTGGGTTGCCTGAACATAAGACTCTACTGTCACCTGGCTGTCCAGATCTGCTGCCATATACTCCTCATGGGTCATAACCTCTGCCGGAGCCGTCTCTTCCGCAGAAGCTTCTGTGTCTTCTGCTGCCTCTTCTGTCTCTGCAGTCTCTTCCGTCGTCTCTGCAGCGGCGCTCTCCTCTGTGGTCTCAGTCTCAGCCGTGCTGCCAGCCTGTCCGGCGCATCCGGCCAGAGCCAGTGTCATGGAAAGAACCAGAACTGCACATAAACTCTTTTTCATAATAATTCTCCTTTTCACTTTGTATCTCCTACAGTAACGGCGCTTTCTTCTGCCGGAACCGGACGGAAATCCGACTGCTGTCCGGCTCTGCCTTTGAAAACGCACAATTTTATTATAATCGAATTTTCAAAGAAGTCAACAATTCCGCCGCAAACAAGCCGGCAGATATTCCGCAGATATTCCGCCGCAAACAGCCTGCCGGAAATCAGCGCCTTCTTCCGCGTTTTCTCATTCCTTCCCTCGCGAGATACAGCAGGATCAGTACCCAGGCAGCCGCCAGCGCCCCCAGCAGCGCCTTCGCTGTTCCGGGCAGAGGACCCAGATCCACCTTGCCGCCGGCCGGACCGCCATATTCATTCAATCGGTAGAGAGCCTGAACCTCCGCATACAGATTTTCCATATAGGACTCATCCACCGTCTCCTTTCTGCGGACAGATTTCGTCACTTCCTCGATGAGCTGCCCCGCCGCGTCGCGGAGAGACGTGGAACCGTTGAATACCGGAGTGGTAAAGGTATCGTCCATATGATCCAGAAGAATCTGGGACGCCTTGATCTTTACCTCATAATAGGTATCGTCATCCTCCCCTGCGCGGGAGAGATAGTCCTGGTATTTCTCCGAGTTCTGCGCCTTTGTCGTAACGGGCACATAGCCCTCCGTCTGCGCATAGGCGATCTGCACCTCATTGCTCAAAAGATACTGGGTGAACAGCCAGGAAGCCAGAACCTCCTGGGGGTCTTCTTTATTGAAAATACAGATGGACGGCCCCTGAGAAATCATCTGAGGATTCTCCGGATCGTACTGAGGAATCTCCATGACATCGATCTCAAAATCCACCAGAGCTTCTTCCGCAATATCCACCAGAGGCGCGTCGCTTCCCATCCAGGTGGCTCCCGCCGTGGAGTCAATGGCGAAGACGCACTGGCCCGCGTTCAGGAAATTGGCAGGATAACCGGAGATCTTGAACGTGGAAAAGGCTCCGCTTGCCGTATGCTCTGCCGCCGTATAGAGAATCTCTTCCGTCGTATTGTTGAAAATCTGTATATCGCCTGTCTCCGTGGAGTAGCCTGCCCCCTGCTGCTTCAGCATTTGAATCATCATGTTGTCCGTGGACTTGTAGATAAAGGGAATCATGACGTCTCCGCCGTTCAGCTTATAGGTGCCATCCGCATTCTTCTCCGTGGCAGCCTCCGACACCTCCCAGATAAAATCCCAGGTCAGCGTCTCCGGCAGCGTGTAGCCCAGCGCCTCTACGTATGTTTTATTGATATAGCAGGCTTCTGTGGAACGCATGTAGGGCACCGCGTAATAAGCGCCTTCGATGGAGCACTCTTCCAGGAATTGAGGCACAATCTCCTCCTGTGTGGGTCCGTCAAACAAAAGCTCGCTTCCACCCAGACCGTATTTTTCATCCGCAAACAGATCATCCAGCGGGACCACCACGTTTTCCCCTGTCATATAAGTCGCGATATGGTCCGGATAGGTGATGCACACGTCCGGCGTCGTTCCCGTGGAAATGTTTGTGATGACGTCATTATAGATATCGCCGTAATCCGTATAAAGGCGCAGATTCACCGTAATATTCGGGTACAGCTCCTGAAAGTCGGCGATCGCCTGCTTATAGATCTCTGTCTGATTGATATTCGTATCGTTTTTCGCCCAGAATGTAATCTCATAATCTCTGGAGGTGTCAAAACTCTCCGGCACCGCGAAAGCGGCCTGCTCTCTCTGTCCGTGGCAGCCGGAAAGAAGCGCCAGGCACATAAGGCCGAGGCCCGCAAGCGCCGCAATTCCTTTCCCAGGCTTTCTCATCCCTTCATTCCTCCTCTTGACACGCCTTCCATAATCTTCTTCCGGAATACCAGGAACAGAATGATAAGCGGCACGGAAATGACTACCACAGCCGCCATCATGGCCGGAATATTCTCACGGCCAAAGCCATTCTCCCGGATCTCCTGGATTCCGTTTGAAACCAGATAATAGGCCGGATCATCGGTGATGAGTCTTGGCCATACATAAGAGTTCCAGCACTCAATAATCTTCAGAATCGTAACCGTGACGATGGTTGGCCTGCAGATGGGGACCATAACCTTCAGGAGATATTTCAAATCAGAGGTCCCGTCCACCTTGGCTGCCCGGTAAAGCTCGTCCGGCACCTGTTCAAAATTTTCTTTCAGCAGATAAATGTAAAACACCGAGGTCACCGACGGCAGCACCAGTCCCGCAAACGTATTTCTCAGATCCAGATTGGTCACTGTCACGAAATTGGTGATCACCACCAGCTCGCTGGGAATCATCATCATAGAAAGAAACAGCGTAAAAAGCAGGTTTTTCCCCCGAAATTCCAACCTGGCGAAGGCATACGCCGCCAAAACGCTTACAACTACCATCAGCAGGGTGGTCAGCAGGGCAAAAATCACCGTGTTCATCAGATAACCGCCCAGCGGCACCTGCGTAAACGCGTCAATATAATTCTGAATGGTCGGCGACAGGGTAAAGAAAGACGGGACATGCTCCGCGTTGTACGCGCCGTAGCTCTTTACCGATGTCAGAAGCATCCAGTAGAACGGAAAGAGCACAATCAGCGCCCAGACGCTCAACCCCGTATAGGTCAGAGCTTTCCTTATCCGGTTTCTCCTGCCTGCCTTCTTCTGTATTCTTTCATATTCCGCCCGCCCGGAGCCAGGGTTCTCATCCCGGCCTTTTCCGAGGCCGGCTTTCTCAAACTCAGCTTGTCGTTCCATGTTCTATCCCTCTCAAACGTTACTGTTCACTCGTACCTCATTTCATCAGTAACTCTTAAACTTCCACCCGTTTTCTGCTGACCAGAAGATTGATGCAGGTGATTGTCAGCACGATGGCAAACAGAATCACCGCCGCCGCGGACGCATAGGAGGGATATCCGCCGCTGTCTCCATACAGCATGTCATAGACATAACCCACAATCGTATTCATTCCGGCCGCGTTCAGGTCCGTGCCAAACAGCGCCACCGCGTCGCTGTAGGCCTTGAAAGCTCCGATAAAACCTGTAATCACAAGATAGAAAATCATCGGCGAAATCATCGGCAGCGTAATCTTTGTAAACACCCGGAGCCGGGGCGTTCCGTCCACCCTGGCCGCCCGGTAATAATCCTGATTCACGGAAGCCAGCGCGCTGGTCAGCACCAGAATCTTAAAGGGCATGACCACCCAGACGGTATAGAAACAGAGTACAAACATCTTCGCCCAGTACGGCCCGTCAATGAAATCCACCGTTCCGCCGCCGAACCAGCTGATCAGCAGATTCACCAGACCATCCGTATACTCCGTCTTCTGAAACAGAATCATAAACACAAGGCCCACCGCCAGCGTATTCGTCACATAGGGCAGAAAGTACACGGTCTGGTAAAGCTCCCGAAGAGGTTTGATGGAGCTTAATCCAACCGAAATCAGAAGCGCCAGCCCGGTGGAAACCGGCACTGTGATAATCACCAGAATAAAAGTATTTTTCACTGCCTGCAGAAAATACGGATCATGCAGGACATAGGAAAAATTATAAAGCCCTGTGCCGAAATATGTCTGCGACGCGAAATTATATCCTTCCTCCACCGAGTAGACAAACACGTCGATCAGCGGATATACCAGGAAAAACACAAGAAATAATGTGGCAGGCAGAAGATAAAGCCAGGCCTTTTTGCTGTTTGCATTCATAACATCCGTTTCCTTTTCCTTTCTGGCGCCCGGGACAAAAAACCTGCTGCTGTTCCGTCTTTGCAGACCCGGACGGGAAATTAAAAAATCCTGTGGCTGTTCCGTACCCTCAGTTACAAAATTCTTTCTTCTGTCTCTTTGTGGAACAGGAATACCTTGCCCGGTTTCAATGCAAACCGGACTGAACGGGCAGCTGTATTTACACTGGTCTCCGCCGTGATAATCGATCGTACGGCCTGCGCCGCGCAGGCTTTATGGCTGGAAATAATACTGATATCCCGGCCCATGATCTCCACGCGGTTCAGCTCACAGGTCAAGGGGCCGTCCTCCTGCAGCAGAAATCCTTCCGGCCGCACGCCGGCCCAGACTTCCTGATCGGGAACGCCCTCCGCGGAAAATACTGCCTCATCCCCGATGTAAAGCCGGCCGTCCCGGACTCTTCCCTCAAAGACGTTGATGGGAGGCGTGCCGAGGAACTTCGCCACGAACAGGTTCGCCGGATTGTCATAGACCTCCTGGGGCCTTCCCATCTGCATCAGCACACCCAGGCGCATGACCGCAATCCGATCCGAAATACTCATGGCCTCATCCTGGTCATGGGTTACGAAAACCGTGGTAATCCCCGTCTTCTTCTGAATTTTCCGTATCTCCTCCCGGGTCTGCAGGCGGAGACGGGCATCCAGATTCGACAGCGGCTCGTCCAGAAGAAGGACTCTGGGCATCTTCACCAGGGCGCGGGCAATAGCCACGCGCTGCTGCTGGCCGCCGGAAAGCTCTCTGGGCTTCCGGTCCATCAGCTCTTCGATCTGAACCAGGCGCGCCGTCTCCTCCGCCCGCTTCTGCATCTCTTCTTTTGACAGTCTCTCCTTTCCCTTCAGATTCTCCATGGGAAAGAGAATATTCTGTCTCACCGTCATATGAGGATAAAGGGCATAGTTCTGAAATACCATGCCGACACCCCGAAGCTCCGGCGGCAGATCGGTAATATCATCCTCACCGAAAAAAATTCTGCCGGAGGTGGGATTTTCCAAACCGCAGAGCAGGTTCAGCGTGGTGCTCTTTCCGCAGCCGGAGGGCCCAAGCAGGGCTATCAGCTCCCCGTCCGGTATCTCGCAGGAAAGATCATCCACCGCGGTCACATCGTTCTGAGCCTTCCTGCCCCGGCCCGGAAACGTCTTTGTCAGATTCTGCAATACTATTTTCATTGTCTTAACTCCATTTCAGCGCCGGTGCACAAGCCTTCTGCGGACCATTCTGCGCCGGCGCCGTTCCTGCTGATAAATCTCTGGTTACAATTATAGCGTTTCTTCCTGTAATTCTCAAGGGATCGGCAAAAATTTAACATTCCTGTCCGCTTTCCTGCCGCTGTCCGCTCGTTCTCAACGGCAGATCAGCATTCCAGAATCATCGGTTCCCCCTGGCAGATCAGCTTCCCTCCCTTCACCTGCACCTCCGTGCCGTCCACGCAGTTGCAGTATGTGCCGTCCGGAAGATCTGTCTCCACCTCCGCAGCCCTGCCTTTGAGACTGAAAATTCCCGCCAGCCGGATTTTTCTGTTTTCCCGTGCTTCTTCCAGAGTGCCGCCTTCCCTGCCGCAGCTCTCCTCCCAGGCGCCCGTCAGAATGTCCTGCCCGTCCAGCGCCTTCAGGGAATACGCCCCGTCTGCCATAACCGGGTTCTTCTTTACTGCCGCCAGCCTCCGCATAAACTCTGTCAGATCGTGTCCCGTATCCCAGGACACCGTATCCTTTTCAAACAAGCTGGGGCAGTTCGTATTCTCCGTCTCCTGGCCTGCATAGAGCAGCGTGGCTCCCTTCTGAAAATAGCAGAAAGCCGTCCAGTTCCGGAGCTCCCTCTCATCCATAATCAGGGATTTCGCTCTGGCCTGATCATGATTCTCCAGGAAACGCAGCTTCACATAATTGTCCGGATAGATATATTCCTGCATATTCAGCTGGGCCGCATAGGCGCTCAAGGGCATCTCTCCCTTCAGATAAGCCCGGAACGCCGGATACACATCATAATCATAGCAGAGATCGAAGGCCTGGTAGCACTCCGAATCCGAAAGCACCGGCACGCCGGCCTTCCGGAGCCACCGCACGAAATCCGGCTCCGAGGACTCCGCCAGCCAGATACAGTCCGGCCTTACCTTTTCCACTTCTTCCCTGGCCTTCTTCCAGAACTCCAGCGGAACCAGCGGCGCCACATCACAGCGGAAGCCGTCCACCATTTCCGCCCAGTATTTCAGCGTCTCGATCTGATAATCCCAGAGCTCCCTGTTTCCATAATCCAGATCCACCACATCCGTCCAGTCGCCTACACGGTTTCCCATCTTTCCGTCCGGCTTCCGGTAGAAATACTCCGGATGATGCTCCGCCAGCCAGGAATCCGGTGAGGTATGGTTGTACACCACATCGATCATACACTTCATTCCCAGCTCATGAATCCGGTCCACCAGCGACCGGAAATCCTGAAGCGTGCCGAATTCCGGGTTGATCTCCCTGTAATTCCGGATTGCGTAGGGACTTCCCAGGCTTCCCTTCCTGTTCTTCACTCCGAGCGGATGAACCGGCATCAGCCAGATGATATCCGTCCCCAGATCCCGGATACGCTCCAGATCCCGCTCCACAGCCGCGAAGGTCCCTTCCCCGCTGTAATTGCGCACATAGATGGAATAAATGATTTGGTTTCTGAGATTTTTGCTTGTGTTCTGTGCCATTTGCTTTTCCTCTCATATACGATTCTTATTTTCTGCATGCAGCAGGCAGACAGCTTCGCAGGCGTCTGCCATCCTGCCCTGTCCTGCCTGGCAGGCGCCGCGGGACCGGCGTCTCCCGCCGCAGATACCGTAAATCATAACGGAAATTCCTCCATTTTATCTCTAAGGAGCTCCCAGCCCGCAGCAGGCAGAAAATCAAAAGCACTCCCGTTCCGCAGCCCGCCGTCTTATGTCAGCCTGACTCATGGCCCGGTATGTTATTATTCATGTAAGTCTTTCCTTCCAGCTTATCCCATCCCTCTACGGTGAAATACTTCGGAAAAACCTCCGGAGCGGATTCAAAATGAAAGGTCAGCGTAAACTCTTCCCCTTCATAGACCGCAGCCTTTCCGTTATCCTGAATCCGGGCCGTGCCGGAAAGGATTTCGGGACCTTCATCCGTCTCCGCCGCCAGCTCGTTTACTGTAAAATCAAAGCTTGTGTCCGTCACATTCCTGATCAGGATTTCGCAGTAGGTCAGTAATGAGGCATCCGTAATCTCTCCGACCCAGTACAGATAAATGCTTTCGTCAAAGTACCGGCCGTCATAAATGAGCTGCGTATCCATCGGCGCGCCTGCCTCCGCCGCCAGCTCGTAGACCCGCTTCCGCGTCAGATCTGCCGCTTTGCTGCTTACCACCAGAGAATACAGGCTGCCGCCTTCCACTTCCGCTCCGGCTTCCTGTACAGTCTCTTCCTTTCTTCTGATCCAGTACCGCTCCTCTTCCGTCAGTGTTTCCATGGACTCTTCATCCTTATTCTCCTTCAGGATCTCCCAGATGGTGTTCAGCGCATTGTCCCACACTGCATAGATTTGGCCGGATATTTCATTCATATCCGCCTGGGCTGCTGCGTTCTGCAGCTCTTCCTCCAGCCTGTCTGCCTCTGCCTGGGCTGCTGAAACCTCTCTTTCTATCTGCCGCGCCCAGACCGGCGCCAAAGACGGTTCCTTCACTGGAGTGGAACTGGAAAAGCCCGCTTCCGCCTTTTCGTTATAAAGCCCATAGAAAGGAAGTTCTGTCTCCTCTGTGCTTTCCAGATCATAATATCCCACCCAGCTCCGGTACCCCTCCGGAAGTCCGGCGATTTCCGAGCCGGGAAGATACAGATACAGATCCTCTGCGCCTTCCAGTCCATACGCGTCACCATAGCAATAGAGAACGCCGTATCTGATTTCCTCTTCCCCTTTCCGCAGATAATCTATGGATTCTATCTGAAACCGGTAAGTCATATCATCCACTTTTTCCGGCTCCGTAAACTGCCCGGTGAAATCACTGCAATAGAGCGTTCCGTTTGGATAGTTCTCTCCCGTATCACCCAGATTACTGTCCTGGAAATGCCCGTCAAAGCTGCCGTCCTCATGAATATAGAGCACCGTATACCAGCCGCCCGCTCCGCTGCTGAAATAAAATTCTCTGTCTGCGACATCTGTGAAAGAAAATCCCTCAGCAGGAGTCTCGTCTCCACCCTGTCCTTCCGGCACAGTCTCTCCGTCCTGAACTCCATCTTCCTGTATCTGCTCCGTCTCTTCTGCAGCTGAAAGATCCGGCTCTTGCTGCGTCTGGCCGCAGCCGGCAGCCAGACCCGCAATCAATATTACAGCGAACAACGTTGTTTTCTTTTTCATCCGTGTGTACCTCCCCTCACACCCCATCGCATACCGCATTCCTTGACAGAGCGGCATTTTTGACGGCGCTATCTTTCTTCTGGCTGACATCTGACCGCGACTTTCATCACACGGTCCTTTTTATTTTCAAACAGCTCATACGCTGCTTCGATCTGCTCCAGCGGATAAGTGTGGGTAATCAGCGGGAGCGTATCCAGCCGTCCCTCCGCAATCAGAGAAAGAATCTCCTCGCAGTCACAGCCGTCCACCCCGCCTGTCTTGAAGGTGAGATTTTTCCCGTACATCTGCGGAAGGGGCAGCACCTGGTCTTCCTCATAGAGCGCCACGATCGTGACTACAGCATTGGGACGGGCGTATTTCCAGGCCATCTCAAAGGTTCCCTTTGCCCCCGCCACCTCCAGCACCACGTCTGCCCCTCCGTTGGGACAGAATCTTTTGACTGTCTCCGGCAATTCTTCCGGCGTAACTGCTGTCACTTCCGGATAATGCTTCCGCACAAAGGCCAGTCTGTCCTGGTCTTTTTCACAGACGATGAGTTTCTTCGGATCTTTCAGTCTGGCACAGAGCAGCGTGCAGATACCCGTGGGACCCGCTCCCAGTATCAGCACCGTGTCCTCCGGCCGGATCTCCGAAATCCGCACTGCCCAGAAACCCGTAGCCAGCACATCCCCCACAAAAAGAGCCTGCTCGAAAGAGACGCCCTCCGGAATCATAGTCAGGCCCTGATCCGCGTGGGGAACCCGGACATACTCTGCCTGTCCGCCGTCAATCCGGCAGCCCAGCGCCCAGCCGCCGTCCGGATCGGTACAGTTATTCACATAGCCTCTCTTACAGAAGAAACAGGTCCCGCAGAAAGTCTCCACGTTGACCGCCACCCGGTCTCCCGGCTTCACCTTCGTCACTTCGGAGCCCACCGTCTCCACGGTCCCCACCATTTCATGGCCCACTGTGATGCCCGGCACCGCCCTGGGCACGGCTCCATGCTTAATATGCAGATCGCTGGTACAGATGCTGGCCAGCTCCACTCTTACAATGGCATCCTTTCCGTCCCGAAGCTCCGGCTCCGGTTTTTCCATCAGGCGGAAATCCCCTTTCGACACATAGGTATATGCAAGCATGACATGATTCCTCCTACTTTTTTCTAATTTTACCATATCCGGGGCTTCTTTGAAATCCATCTTATAAGAAATCTGTATTCTTATAAGAAGCCCCTGTTCTTAAGAAAAACCCCTATTCTTATGAGAAACCCGTATTCTTATGAAAACCCTTATCTCTGTGACTTGTGGAAACTCAGGAACAGTCCCCGGAAGGAAACGCCCAGACAGATTACCGCCAGGCCTGTAACCGCCAGTACCACCCAGACCGCTTGCGTAAAAGCGTCAAAAAGCAGCCCATAAATCAACTGGCCCAGAGGCTGTGCACAGGTGGAAAACGTAATTACGAAGGCCATAATCTTCCCGGTCAGTTCCGCAGGCGTCCGCTCCTGAATCATGGAAAGCGACATGACGGAAAAGACGGCGGCAGCTGCCTGCACCGCACAGAAACACAGAAGCACCACCAGGTAACGGCCGAAGGCATTCACAGGAAGCAAAAACATCATTCCCGCGGGCAGCAGACAGATTCCTGCAAAAATCAGAAGCCGGTACAGCCGGCTCATCTGCAGCCTCCCTGCCAGAACGCCCGACAGGATTCCTCCGGCTACGGCCGCTGCTCCCATGGCGCTCTCGGCTGCGCCGTAATGCTCTGCCGACAGTCCCAGAACAGTGCGGACCAGATAGGGAAGACCCACAATCGCGGTTCCGACTACGAAAAAGCTGGCGAGCGCTGCCAGAAGCAGCAGCTTAAGTACCTGCGGTTCCTCCCTGAGCAGAAAGCGTCCGCTGTCACCAAAGTCAGCGCAGATCATGTTCCATATGCCCTCTTTTTCTTCGTTTCCCCGCTTCCGGCATGGGAGCTGAATAAAATGTTCCAGAAAGGCCGTCAGAAAAAAGCAGACCGCAGCACCAAAGAGAACGGGCCTGATTCCGAAGGCCGCATAAAAGAGGCTTCCGGTAAAAGGCGTCACCAGGCCTGCAAGAGCCTGTACCTGATTCACAGCCGCATTCCCTTTCAGCAGATTTTCACCTCTCTGCATCTGAGGCACACACGCCTGTACCACCGGCGATTCAAAGGCCCCGAGAACAGCCAGAACTATCTGCAGTGCGCCCACCAGGAACATACTCATATTTTCTCCCATCAGTAAAAACGCCGCCAAGACTGCCGTCCCTGAAAGGAAGTCCAGCGCCACCATCATGTTTCTTCTGTTCAGCCGATCCGCCATAACTCCTCCGAAAGGCCCGAGAATCACCGCAGGAACTGTGGCAATGGCAAGGAGCGTGCCAAAGACGGACGCCGAGCCAGTCTGCTCCAGCACATACATGGACAGGGCAAATTTCAGCGTATAATTTCCGATAAGGGAGAAAATCTGCCCCAGCATCAGAAAGGTAAAATTCTTAGTGAACAGTTTCTCTGTCTTTCCCATTTCATACCTCCAGATTCAAAATTTTTTCATACAGGTTCCGTACAGCCAGCACCGCCGGTACCAGCAGTACCAGAACCCCTGCTCCTGCGGCAGCTGCCGACAGATAAGAAAACTGCAGAAGCTGGCACCCCAGAGACGCCAGAATGACCGATGCAGTAACTGCAGCAACCACAGAGCGCTTCATATATCCGATCCAGACTGCAGACACTCCGATCTCTGCGGCCATAACAGCGCTGAACAGCAGAACTCCAAGACTTTTCAAAACTGTGCTCAGATTCAGCTGATCCGTACACAGTGGAAACAGCTGCTCTGTCAGAAAGAACAGAAGCATCACTCCCCCTCCCAACACAATCATAGCCCCGGAAGCATATGACTGGAGAGCAGAATCGTCATCTTCTGTTTCTGCATCAGCCCTTTCAAAAGCTCCCGCATCTCCCGGATTCCCGCCGGGTCCAGACCGTTCATGGGTTCATCCAGGAGCAGAAGCTCAGGCCTGTGGACGACTGCCCTTGCTATGGCCAGCCGCTGGCGCATTCCCAGAGAAAAGGTACCGACCGGCTGCTCTCCCGTACAGGGGAGACCGGACAGATCCAGAACTTCTTCAATCCGCTGCTGTATGTTCTGCTCCCGAATTTTCTGCCTCCGGGAATTTTCTTGTTCCTGACCGCATATCGTCTTCCCCGGCATTTCCATATAGGCCAGATGAATCCGAAGGTTTTCCTCCGCAGACAGATGCTCATAGAAAACCGGCGCTTCAATCAGGCTTCCTGTCCGCCTCAGAATCTCCCGGTTATCCCTCACGCTGTTCATTCCCAGTACTTCTGCCTTTCCCATCGCAGGTTTCAGGTATCCCAGCAGAAGCTTGAACAGAGTGGTTTTCCCGGCTCCGTTGCGTCCGAGAAGGCCATAGACCGTTCCCCGCTCCACAGCCAAACTGCAGTCTCTTAAGACCTCCCTGCCGGAAAATACCTTTGCAAGCTGCGTCGTCTTTACCGCAAATTCCATTTTGCTCCTCCTTATTGTTTTATATTTATATACATACCTTCTAAAGGTATGTATATAATCAAAAGAAAATCAGGCCGCAAAGCCCTGAAAACTGAAAAACAAAAAACGTGAAGAAATCTTCTCTTTTAATACCTACCGAATGAATGTATTAACTTAAAAGAATACGCGCAAAGGCTCCCGCATACTGTCTGACTCTGCGCGCATTTTCCGAAAATTCCCTGTAATATCCCACAGTCTTCTGCCGGCCTTTTACCGGCCGCCTGGTTCTCTCCCCGCGTCCTGGAAAGCTTCCGCTTCTTTCATACTGTCCTCGATCTCCCGGAAATACTCCTCCGCCATCTTCATAATCTCGTCGTCAATGACAGGCATTCCCATTTTCTCCAGCATCTCCCTGATAAAGCGGAATTTCTTCAGCATTCCCTCCGCTGTGGAGGGAAAGACCGTGGGCGCCAGCCAAAGGCTGGTCAGCAGAGGAATCAGCTCTGCCAGCTCCTTCCCATACTCCGTGTGAATCGAGCCATCCCTGCAGCCTTCCTCGATCAGCCGCTCAAAATAGGGCGTCAGCTCCTTCCGGTTCGCCTCGATCATCCCGGCAAGAACCCGGGGATTTTTCAAAATCGGCATGGACTGAATATTCATATCCTGCCTTGCCCGGTCGGACTGATTCACCCGCACCATCTCACGCAGCTTCTCCAGGCCGTTCAGATCCTTCCGTCCCATGACAGCCTCAAAGGGATTATTTTCCCGGAACATCCTGTCACCCACCGCATCCATGATTTCCTCCTTGGATTTGAAATGATGGTAGACTGCCCCCTTGGTCAGGCCGCCCAGCTCATCCACAATATCCTGAATGGTCGTATTGTCATAGCCCTTTTCCAGAAAGAGACGCTGGGCCGCGTCCAAAATCTTTTCCACTGTAATCTCCGGATATTTATTTCTTGCCATCTGAGCGCCTCCTGCATCTATACATTCTTTTGGTATGTTTATGGTAGCATAAATGAATCATGCCGTCAATCATTTTCCCCTGTCCGAACAGCAGGCGCAGGCACCCTGCAGCCTTTTCTCCAAAGCTGTTGCGGCGTCCCTGCTTTTCCCTTATAATTTTTCTGTAACCGGATGTAATCTGAGAAGAGAGAAAGGAAAACAATATGTTTGCAGACTATCACGTACATACGGAATTCAGCGATGATTCCGTCTACCCCATGGAGTCTGTCGTGCGGGACGCCATTCAGATGGGGATGGATGAAATCTGTTTTACAGATCATGTAGATTACGGGGTGAAGGATGACTGGGATGCCGGAGTGGAAATCCGCTGGCGCGGAAACGAGCCCTTTGCCAATGTGGATTATCCGGCGTATATGGCTGAAATCCGCAGGATGCAGTCGGAATACGGCGGCCGCATACACATCCGGACCGGTCTGGAATTTGGCATGCAGACACATACCATTCCGCAGTATAAAGCTCTTTTTGCCCGTTATCTTTTTGATTTCATCATCCTGTCTGTCCATCAGATTGAAAATAAGGAATTCTGGACTCAGGATTTTCAGCGGGGCAGAAGCCAGAAAGAATATAATGAACGCTATTACCAGGAACTGCTTGATCTGGTCAGAAATTACAAAAACTACAGTGTGCTGGGCCATCTGGATCTGATCAGGCGTTACGACAATGCCGGCGATTATCCCTTTGAATATACAAAGCCTCTGATCCGGGAGATTCTGCAGACCGTCATTCAGGATGGAAAGGGAATCGAAGTCAATACCTCTTCTTACCGCTACGGCCTGAACGATCTGACCCCATCGGAAGAGATTCTCCGCCTGTATCTGGAACTGGGCGGTACAATCCTTACCATCGGAAGCGACAGCCATAAGCCGGAACAGCTGGGGGCCCACATTTCGGATACCCGGAAGAGACTGAAGGAGCTGGGTTTTCAAAACTTCTGCACCTATGCGGAGATGAAGCCGGTATTTCATGAGCTTTAACTCTCCCGGGATTTTCCTCCCTTTACACCAAAAATCCACTGTACCGTCTCCGATACAGTGGATTCTATTACTCTATACTCAGGTTTTTCTGATATCCAGGCGGCCTGGGCCGGACACCGGATACAGAAAAACCGTCCTTATTTATCTCTCCAGATAATTCTGCCCTTGGACAGATCATAGGGAGACATCTCAATCGTCACTTTATCACCCGGCAGAATCCGGATAAAGTTCATGCGGAGCTTGCCGCTGATATGAGCCAGCACCTGATGGCCGTTCTCAAGCTGCACCTGGAACATGGCGTTGGGCAGCTTCTCCACTACGGTTCCTTCGATTTCAATTACATCTGCTTTAGACATTTTCATCCTCCTTTTCCTGCAGCCTGATGGCCCGCTTTACAAAATTGTCTGTCACGCTCTCAGAATCCCAGCCTTCCGGAATTCTGCATATGGGCTGAATATGCTTCTGATTCTTCCTTTTGGGTTTGGACAGAGGCCGCAGCTCTCCGTCTGTCAGATAGACGTATCCGCCCTCCGTTTTTAATATGATATACAGTTTATCCTTATCGTGTCCCGCCTTTGATCTGGCGAACATGCCCTGCTTCACTCTTTCCATAGGCATTTACAGTGTGAGGGTAAGAATCTCCGGCTCTCCGTCGGTGATCAGAACCGTATTTTCATAGTGAGCAGAAAGCGAGCCGTCGTCGGTGACTACCGTCCAGTCGTCGTCCAACCAGGAAACCTCCCAGGTTCCCGCGTTGATCATGGGTTCAATCGCAAGCGTCATTCCAGGCACCAGCTTAATCCCTCTGCGCCGCTGGCGGAAATTCGGTATCTGCGGATCTTCATGAAGATGCTCTCCGATTCCATGGCCTACCAGGTCCTGAACGACGCCGTAGCCAAACTGATCCACATAGTCGTTGATGGCTGCGGAAATCTCATGAAGATGATGTCCGGCCTTTGCGTATTTGATGCCTTCGAAGAAGCTTTGTCTCGTGACTTCTATGAGCTTTTCCGCCTCGGGGCTGATCTTTCCCACCGCATGAGTTCTGGCCGCGTCTGAATGGTATCCCTTGTAAATCAGACCTGCGTCCAGACTTACGATATCCCCCTCCTGCAGAATATGGTCCGCTCTCGGAATTCCGTGTACTACTTCGTCGTTTACCGATACGCAGATGGAAGCGGGATAGCCATTGTAATTCAGGAAATTCGGAATGCAGCCTCTCTCTCTTATGAGCTTCTCCCCATAGCGGTCAATGTCCAGTGTGGATATTCCAGGCTTTACAAAGGCCGCCAGTTCATTGTGAACCTCTTCCAGCAGTTTTCCCGCCGTCCGCATCAAGTCAATTTCTCTGGCAGATTTAATTGTTACCGACATAACCTACGCTCCTAATATCTTTACAATCGCGTCAAACACAGCGTCCACATTCTGAGTTCCATCTACCTCCACAAGCTTGCCCTGCTTGATATAATAGTCAATCAGCGGCTGTGTCTGGCTGTGATATACATCCAGTCTCTTCTTTACGGTCTCCGGCTTGTCATCGTCTCTCAGCACCAGCTTCTCGCCGCAGCGATCACAGATGCCCTCTTCCTTCGTGGGGGCGTACACCACATGGTAGGTGGCTCCGCAGGCCAGACAGGCTCTTCTTCCCGACATACGGGCAACGATGTTCTCATCCGGAACCTCTACATTGATTGCATAATCAATGGTTTCTCCATTCTTCTCCAGGGCTGCCGTGAGTGCCTCCGCCTGGGGAATGGTACGCGGGAAACCGTCCAGCACATAGCCGTTCGCGCAGTCCGGATTCTGGAAACGATCCATGATGAGTTCCAGCGTCAGCTCATCCGGTACCAGAAGTCCCTGATCCATGTAAGACTTTGCTTTCTTTCCGAGCTCTGTGCCCTCTTTTATATTTGCTCTGAAAATATCGCCCGTGGAAATATGCGGGATCTGATATTTGTCAGCGATTTTCTTCGCCTGTGTGCCTTTCCCTGCACCCGGTGCTCCCAACATGATAATTTTCATACCAGTACTCCTTTGTTTTTCTGTATCGCGGAAAGCCCCCGGGGTACTGCGCGGAAACTGTCTCCCGCGCAGGCCGGAAGCTTCTGTGATCTAGTCGTTCAAAAAGCCCTTGTAATACCGCACTGCCATCTGAGACTCGATCTGCTTGATGGTTTCCAGAACAACGCCCACCACGATGATGATGGAAGTTCCTCCGAAGGAAACGCTGGCGCCAAATACGCCGTTAAAGAAGATCGGGATCACGCATACGATGATCAGGCCGATTGCTCCGACAAATATAATGTAATTCAGAATTTTTGCAAGGTAGTCTGACGTGGGCCGTCCCGGACGGATACCCGGAATAAAGCCGCCCTGCTTCTTCATGTTATCTGCTATCTCCAGCGGATTGAAGGTGATAGAAGTATAGAAGTAAGCAAAGAATACTACCAGCAGAATATAGAGCAGCAGGCCCAGGCTGTAGATCGGGTTATCCGGATCGCACCAGCTGCTGGAACTTAAGCCCGTAATAATCTTGCTGCCGATTCCGTCGCCGTTTCCCTTTCCAAGAAAAGCAGCAATGATGCCCGGAAGAGACATCAGGGAAGAGGCAAAGATAACCGGGATAACTCCGGCTGTATTGACCTTCATCGGGATATGAGTGCTCTGTCCGCCCAGAACCTTTCTGCCCTGAAGCTTCTTGCTGTACTGAACGGGGATTCTTCTCTCACCATCCTGAAGGACAATAACAAATACTACCGTCACCAGGATGACAAGCAGAATAATGACAGCCGCAAGCACAGCCATCGCCACGCTCTTTCCAGCCATAAAGCTGTTGTACAGAGACACAAAGTCATCCGGCATACGGGATACAATATTAATCAACAGTACAATGGAAATACCGTTGCCCACACCGTTCTGTGTGATCCGCTCGCCGATCCACATCAGGAACGCGGAACCGGCTGTCAAGGCGATTACCACCACAGTCATATTGTACCATGTGGGATTCTCCAGAAGTCCCTGTCCGCCAAAGCCGATGGTCATGGCCGTTCCTTCAATCAGGGCCAGCGCCACCGTCACATAACGGGTGATATTCTGGATTTTCTTTCTTCCTTCCTCTCCGTCCTTCTGCATTTCCTCAAGCTGGGGAATCGCAATGGTAAGGAGCTGGATGATAATGGAAGAAGTAATGTAGGGATTAATACCTAACGCAAATATTGACATGCTGGCCAGGGAGCCGCCGGTGAACGCGTCCAGAAGATTGAACGCGTCTCCGGTCTGTGCCGCAAGCCAGGACGCAAAAAATGTACGGTTTACTCCGGGAATCGGAAGCTGAGATCCCAGTCTGATGACGATCAGCATCAGAAAGGTATAAATCAGCTTCTGCCGGATATCCTTGATTTTAAATGCGTTCTGTAAGGTCTTAAACATTAGATCACCTCTGCTTTTCCACCAAGAGCCTCGATTTTGGCTTTAGCGCCCTCGGAGAAAGCATTGGCCTGTACTGTAAGCTTTTTCGTAAGTTCTCCGTTTCCGAGAATCTTTACTCCATCCTTCGGATTTTTAACAATACCCTGTTCCATCAGAGTCTCTACAGAAACAACTGCGTCATTATCGAACACTTCCAGAGCGCTCACATTGATTCCAACGATAACCTTGGAATTTCTGTTTGTAAAGCCTCTCTTCGGAAGTCTTCTGTATAACGGCATCTGACCGCCTTCGAAGCCCGGTCTCGGCGCTCCGGAACGAGCCTTCTGGCCCTTATGTCCCTTACCGGCTGTCTTACCGTTTCCTGAACCGTGTCCACGACCTCTCCGGAAGCTTCCGCTCTGCTTGGAGCCTTCCGCATACTGCAAATTTGATAAGTCCATTGTGACACCTCCTATTCCGTAATCTTAATTAAATCTCTTCAACCTTTACCAGATGCTTTACGTGCCAGATCATTCCTCTGACCGCGTCGTTATCCGGCAGTTCCACTGTCTTGTTTACCTTGCGGAGACCGAGGGCCTCCACAGTAGCTCTCTGCTTCGGGATCGCACCGATGGGAGATTTCACTAACGTAATTCTTAACTTATCTGCCATGTCCGTATCCTCCTAGTTCGTAATCTCTTCAACGGATTTTCCGCGGTTCTTCGCCACTTCCTCCGGAGTCTTCAGAGCCTTCAGGCCTTCAATCGTAGCAAGAACAACGTTCTGCTTATTGTTGGAACCAAGAGACTTGGTACGGATATTCTTGATACCAGCCAGCTCCAGCACGTTACGAGCCGGGCCTCCTGCGATAACACCGGTACCTTCCGGAGCTCTCTTCAGCAGCACGGAAGCACTGCCGAACTTTCCGATAAAATCATGTGTAATACTCTTATTCTCGTCGATGGCTACAGTTACCAGTTTCTTCATGGCATCTTCTTTGCCCTTGCGGATTGCTTCCGGAATCTCAGCAGCCTTTCCAAGACCGGCGCCGACATGTCCGTTGCCGTCACCGACAACGACCAGAGCGGTGAAACGCATGGTACGTCCGCCCTTGACAGTTTTGCTTACACGCTTAATTGCCACTACCTTGTCAGTTAATTCCAGCTGACTCGGATCGATAATCTCATGTCTCATCTGTCTTTTTCCTTCCTTTCCTAGAATTCCAATCCAGCTTCACGGGCTGCTTCTGCCAGTGCCTGAATCTTACCCTGATATATGAAGCCGCCTCTGTCAAAGACAACGGTCTTAATTCCCTTATCAAGGGCTTTCTGTGCGATTACTTTTCCAAGGTATGCTGCCGCATCGACGTTGTTCGTCTTCTCCAGCTCTGCCTTCACATCCTTCTCCAGGGTGGAAGCGGCTACCAGAGTATGGCCGACGGTATCGTCAATAATTTGAGCATACATATGATTATTGCTTCTGAACACAGCCAGACGCGGTCTTTCAGCAGTACCGCTGAGATGATTACGTAATCTTCTATGCTTATTCGCGCGAACTACGCTTCTTGACTTTTTACTAACCATTTTTATACTCTCCTTACTTATTTTTTACCAGTCTTGCCGACTTTACGTCTGATGACTTCATCCGCATACTTGATTCCCTTGCCCTTGTACGGTTCCGGTCTTCTCTTGTCTCTGATTTCAGCAGCGTACTGTCCAACCTTCTCTTTGTCGATTCCCTTTACGGTAATCTTGTTGCCGTCTACTACAGACTCCAGGCCTTCCGGATCGATCATCTCTACCGGATGAGAATAGCCTAAGTTCAGCGTCAGCTTCTTGCCGGACTTCTGCGCTCTGTAACCTACTCCGTTTACCTCAAGAACTTTCTCGTAACCCTGGCTTACGCCTACGACCATATTCTGGATCAGGGTTCTTGTCAGACCATGTAAGGATTTCATCTTCTTCAGGTCATTCGGTCTGGTAACGACCACCTGACCATCTTCCAGTTTAATTTCCATCTCTGCGGGCAGAACTCTTACAAGCTCTCCCTTGGGTCCCTTAACAGTGACCTTGTTGCCCTCCGCGATGTCTACAGTCACACCTGCGGGAATGGCTACCGGATGTCTTCCAATACGTGACATTCCTATTTACCTCCTAAACTTAAATTCTCGGAGGAAGCTTGTGCGCTTCCTCTGTTTTCAGTATGAGCACTTAGTGAAAGCGAGCCACATCGGGCGAAGCTTGAACTTAGTGCGAATCTGCACCTGGTTCCTGGCTGTGAACACTTGGCGAATTTATGAGCCTAGTGTGAACGCCCACCTGGACACTTAGCGAAGACAAGCGCTCGCGCGTAGTCTGAGCTTAGTGACCACGGTGTTACCTTGTTCAGTAACCATGGTGCTTCCTTATAAAAATTCTCGGCTAATTACCGGGAACCGGGAATCTTACCAAACAAAAGCCAGAACTTCTCCGCCTACGCCCTGCGCGCGCGCTTCCTTATCGGTGATAACGCCCTTATTTGTAGAAATGATAGCGATTCCGAGACCGCCAAGTACCTTCGGCAGCTCTTCCTTGCTGGCGTATACACGCAGACCCGGCTTGGATATTCTCTTCAGACCGGAGATGATCTTCTCATTCTTATCCTTTCCGTATTTCAGAGTGATACGGATGGTCTTGAAGTTTCCGTCTTCTACGAGATCATATTTTGCAATGTATCCCTCGTCTACCAGGATATTCGCGATAGCGATCTTCATCTTGGAAGCGGGTACATCAACGGTATCATGTTTAGCGGTGTTCGCATTACGGATTCTCGTAAGCATATCCGCGATGGGATCGTTCGTTGTCAATGCCATGACTTCTTCTTCCTCCTAATTTTTTGAATGGAAACTGAGTAACCTGACGGGTATGTTCGCTCCACTAAACTCAAGCTTCGTCCTCCGGACTCCCCCCAGGGGGCCTTTTCTTGGCCTCCGGCCAATTCATCTTGCGCTTTCGTTAAGGGTCGCGAACGGCCTCGCACTAAGTTCAGGGTTCGCCTTCCAGGCTCCCCTTCACTAAGTTGCTTCCGGCCTACCAGCTTGCTTTCTTAACGCCAGGAATCTGGCCCTTGTATGCCAGCTCACGGAAGCAGATTCTGCAGATTCCGTATTTTCTCAGATATGCATGCGGACGGCCGCAGATTCTGCAGCGATTGTACTCTCTAACCGCAAACTTCTGTTTCCGCTGCTGCTTGATCTTCATTGCTGTCTTAGCCATGAATTTTTCCTCCTATTTTAGTCCCGCAGCCACCGTCCAGCACCTGGATGATAAGAATTTCTGCAAAACCGTCCAGAAATTCTCATGTGCTGTCCGCTGTCTGCTGATACAACCTTTTAGTTCCGCCTATTTTGTAAACGGCATGTTGAATAATGTCAGTAACTCTCTGGCTTCCTCGTCGGTCTTGGCCGTCGTCACGAAGATAACGTCCATACCTCTCACCTTGTCTACCTTATCGTATTCAATCTCGGGGAAAATCAGCTGCTCTTTGATACCCAGCGCATAGTTTCCGCGTCCGTCAAATGCGTTCGGGTTTACACCACGGAAGTCACGCACACGGGGAAGAGCCAGGTTGATCAGACGGTCAGCAAACTCATACATTTTCTCGCCGCGCAGAGTTACCTTGCAGCCGATTGCCATACCCTCTCTGATCTTGAAGTTCGCAACGGAGTTCTTTGCTCTGGTCAGAACTGCCTTCTGTCCGGTAATGGTTTCCATATCCTTCACGGCAGACTCAAGAACCTTCGCATTGTCCTTTGCCTCGCCAACGCCCATGTTTACCACGATCTTGTCGAGCTTCGGAACTTCCATAATGTTCTTATATCCAAATTTCTTAATCATCGCGTCCACGATTTCATTCGTGTACTTCTCTTTTAATCTACTCAACTTCTGCGACCTCCTTCCTCAATTAATCAATCACTTCGCCGGTCGCCTTGGCAACGCGGACCTTCTTGCCGTTCTCTACCTTGAAGCCGATTCTTGTGGTTTTGCCATTCTTCACGTACATTACGTTGGAGATATGAATCGGAGCTTCCTGGTGAACGATGCCGCCGTTCTGATTGGCCATGGAAGGTTTGGTGTGCTTGGTAATCATGTTCACACCCTCTACGAGCACAGTGTTGTTCTTATGATTGACGGCAATTACCTTGCCCTCTTTATCCTTGTCTGCTCCGGCGATAACCTTTACCGTATCGCCTTTCTTAATCTTAACTGTTGACATGTGGCACCCTCCTATAATACTTCCGGAGCAAGTGAAACAATTTTCATAAACTGCTTTTCACGAAGCTCTCTCGCTACTGGTCCAAAAATACGGGTTCCTCTCGGGTTCTTGTCATCTTTGATAATAACCGCAGCGTTCTCGTCGAATTTGATGTAAGAGCCGTCTTTACGGCGGGCGCCCTTAACCGTACGAACAACCACTGCCTTTACAACGTCGCCCTTCTTTACAACACCGCCGGGTGTTGCATCTTTGACGCTGGCAACGATAATGTCACCGATATTTGCATATCTTCTTGTGGAACCGCCTAATACGCGAATGCAAAGGAGCTCCTTTGCGCCGGTATTGTCAGCCACTTTAAGTCTGGTTTCCTGTTGTACCATGCCGGTAGCCTCCTTCTTAACTTATTTCGCTTTCTCCATGATCTCGACGAGTCTCCATCTCTTGTCCTTGGACAGCGGTCTCGTCTCCATAACCTTTACCGTATCGCCGATGTGGCACTCGTTGTTCTCATCATGAGCTTTCAGCTTGTAGGTATCCTTTACAATCTTCTTGTACAGCGGATGCTTTACATGCTCCTCAACAGCAACCACGATAGTCTTATCCATTTTATCGCTAACGACTTTGCCGACACGCGTTTTTCTCAAATTTCTTTCCACGACAATTCTCCTTCCGCTCTGTTACGCATTCGCCTTCTGCGCGATAACAGTCTGAATTCTGGCGATGTTCCTGCGAACCTCTTTGATTCTGCTTGTGTTATCGAGCTGATTGGTTGCGTTCTGGAATCTCAGATTGAAAAGTTCCTTCTTTGCAGCTACTAATTCCTCATTTAATTCCGCAGCAGATTTTGCCTTTAACTCTTCTACATACTTATTACTCTTCACTGTTATCACCGCCTTCTAAGTCTGCTTTAGAAACGATCTTACACTTGCAGGGCAGCTTGTGCATTGCAAGACGAAGCGCTTCTCTAGCTGTTTCTTCCGGTACACCTGCAACCTCAAACATTACACGGCCCGGCTTTACAACTGCTACCCAGTACTCCAGCGTTCCCTTTCCGGAACCCATACGGGTCTCGGCAGGCTTTGCTGTAACCGGCTTATCCGGGAAAATCTTAATCCATACTTTACCGCCACGCTTCATGTAACGGGTCATGGCAACACGGGCTGCCTCGATCTGATTTGATTTAATCCAACACGGTTCTGTAGCGACGATACCGAACTCGCCCATGGTGATCTTGTTGCCTCTTAAGGCCTTTCCTGCCATGGAACCACGGAACTGTTTACGACGCTTTACTCTCTTCGGCATTAACATTATTTATCGCTCCCTTCCTTGTTTCCTTTCGTCGGAAGTACCTCGCCCTTGTAGATCCACACTTTTACGCCAATCTTGCCGTAAGTGGTATCTGCCTCGGCGAATCCGTAGTCAATATCTGCTCTCAGTGTCTGCAGCGGAATGGTTCCCTCACTGTAGAACTCAGTACGAGCCATATCGGCTCCGCCAACACGGCCTGCTACAGCCGTCTTGATTCCCTTTGCGCCAGCCTTCATGGTTCTGGACATGGTGGACTTCATGGCGCGGCGGAAGGACACACGGTTTTCCAGCTGAAGCGCGATGTTCTCTGCTACAAGCTGCGCGTCGCGGTCCGGTCTCTTAATCTCCTTGATGTCTACGATGAGCTTCTTGTCGGTGTACTGAGCAAGCTCAGCCTTTACCTTCTCAATCTCAGAACCGCCCTTACCGATGACAACGCCCGGCTTTGCGGTATAAACGATAACTTTTACTCTGTCGGAAGCGCGCTCGATCTCGATCTTGGATACGCCCGCGCTGTACAGTCTCTTCTTCAGGAATTTACGGATGTTGTAGTCCTCTACAAGATAATCAGCGAAGGAATCTTCAGCATACCATCTGGAATCCCAATCTTTAATAACGCCGACTCTGAGGCCGTGCGGATTAACTTTCTGTCCCATGCTCTACCTCCTATTTCTCATCAAGCACGATTGTGATGTGGCTCATTCTCTTCTCGATTCTGTAAGCCCGGCCCTGTGCTCTCGGTCTGATTCTCTTCATTGTCGGTCCCTTGTTCGCATAGCACTCTGCTACGTAGAGGTTGCTGCGATTCATTCCGTTGTTGTTTTCAGCGTTTGCAATCGCTGACTTTAATAATTTTTCAATCAGTGTGGAAGCATAACGCGGATTGTACATTACAATACCAAGCGCTGTGTCCACGTCTTTGCCGCGAATGGCATCTAATACGAAGCATGCCTTCTGAACGGATACACGAGCGTAGGAAAGCTTTGCTGACGGTCTCGTATCCTTCTGGGCATTTCTTTCTCTCTTAATCTGACTTCTATGTCCCTTAGCCATTGGATGAGTCTCCTTTCCTTATTTTGCCTGTTTTCTGGCATTCAGGTACACCCGGAGGGTGTTTCCTTATTTTGCCTGTTTTCTGGCATCCAGGTACATGCCCCAGGGCATTTTTCCTTTTGCCCCGGAGGGTGTTTCCTGGTATTTATCGGTTAACGTCTGGATTTCTTCTCGTCTTTTCCATGTCCACGATAGGTTCTGGTCGGAACGAACTCACCGAGCTTATGTCCTACCATATCCTCTGTGATATACACCGGAACGTGTCTTCTTCCGTCGTGAACTGCGATTGTATGACCAACCATCTGCGGGAAGATTGTGGAGCGGCGGGACCAGGTCTTGATGACTGTCTTCTCGCCTGCTTCGTTCATCGCGTCTACCTTTTTCAGTAAGCTCTCATCTGCAAATGGTCCTTTTTTTAATGAGCGAGCCATGTGTTTTCCTCCTTACTTAAATGTTCTGCCGTCTCTTCTTCTGACGATCAGCTTATTGGACTGCTTGTTCTTCTTTCTCGTCTTCAAACCAAGAGCGGGCTTGCCCCACGGTGTGCACGGACCCGGACGGCCGATACCGGTCTTTCCTTCTCCACCACCGTGCGGATGGTCGTTCGGGTTCATTACAGAACCGCGGACGGTCGGACGGATACCCATGTGACGCTTGCGTCCTGCCTTACCGATGTTGATCAGGTTGTGCTCTGCATTTCCTACCACACCAACAGTCGCTCTGCAATTTAAGGGAACCATTCTCATCTCTCCGGAGGGCAGACGAAGTGTCGCGTACTTGCCTTCCTTAGCCATGAGCTGTGCGCTGTTTCCTGCGGAACGAACCATCTGTCCGCCCTTTCCAGGATGCAGCTCGATATTGTGTACCTGAGTACCTACAGGAATCTCGGAAAGCGGCAGGCAGTTGCCGATTCTTACCTCGGCCTCCGGTCCGTTCATGACCTTCATGCCGTCTTTCAGTCCCTGGGGAGCCAGGATATAAGCCTTCTCACCGTCTGCGTAGCAGATCAGCGCGATATTTGCGGTACGGTTCGGGTCGTACTCGATTCCGATTACCGTAGCCGGAATTCCATCTTTTCTTCTCTTGAAGTCGATGATTCTGTATTTTCTTCTGGAACCGCCTCCGCGGTGTCTTACTGTGATTTTACCCTGATTATTGCGGCCTGCGTTCTTCTTTAAGGATACCAGCAGGGCCTTCTCCGGCTCGTTCTTTGTGATTTCAGAGAAATCAGAACCAGTCATATGTCTTCTGGAAGGTGTATAGGGATTATATGTTTTAATTCCCATTACAGTTCTCTCCTTTCGTTTCTGTTATTTGATGTCACGCTTTTATGCGTATAGTCTGTTTCCCACGCCTTTTCCGGCGTCCGCGGCTTACAGTCCCTCGAAGATCTCGATGTCTGCGCTCTCAGCTGTCAGCTGTACGATAGCCTTCTTTGTCTTGGCTGTCTTTCCAACTACCATGCCGCGTCTCTTTTTCTTTCCATCCAGGTTCATGGTGTTGACGCTTTTTACCTTTGTTCCGGCAAACATCTTTTCCACAGCCTCTTTAATCTGAGTCTTGGTAGCATCTGTATGAACCAGGAATGTGTACTTCTTCTCACCCATGGCATCCATGCTCTTCTCGGTGATAACCGGCTTGCGGATGATATCGTAATACTTCAGATCTGCCATTATGCGTACACCTCCTCGATTGTCGCTACAGCGTCCTTGGTCAGGATCAGTGTGTTGTACTTCAGGATGTCGTATACGTTAATCGTATTCGTCAGAGCCGTCTTCACTGTAGGAATATTTCTTGCGGACATTACCACATTTGCATCGTTCTCGTTCAGAACTACCAGAGCCTTGTCAGCCTTCAGGTTGTTCATCACGTTTACAAAATTCTTTGTCTTAATCTCATCGAACTTCAGCTCGTCAACTACGATGAGCTTGTTCTCCTGAAGTCTGGAAGTCAGAGCAGACTTGAGTGCCAGTCTCTTCTCCTTCTTGTTCAGGCGGATGGTGTAATCTCTCGGTACGGGTGCGAATACCACGCCGCCGCCCGTCCACTGGGGAGCTCTTGTTGAACCCTGTCTTGCATGACCGGTTCCCTTCTGTCTCCAGGGCTTTCTTCCGCCGCCGGATACTTCAGAACGGGTCTTTGCTTTCTGCGTTCCCTGACGCTTATTTGCAAGCTGTGCAACAACGGCCATGTGTACCAGGTGCTCGTTTACGTCAACACCGAATACAGCATCGCTTAACTCGATTGTGCCAACTTCATTTCCTTCCATATTGTAAACAGATACTGTTGCCATCTGTAAGTCCTCCTTTCCGCTAAAGATTATTTGCTAACCTTTACTGTTTCCTTTACTGTAACCAGAGCCTTCTTCGGTCCCGGTACCGCGCCCTTTACCAGGAGCAGATTCTTGTCTGCGTCTACGCGTACAACCTCAAGGTTCTGGATGGTGATTTTCTTGTGTCCCATCTGTCCGGGCATCTTCTTGCCCTTGAATACCTTGCTCGGATCGGAGCAGGCGCCGTTGGAACCAGCGTGGCGGTGGAACTTGGAACCGTGTGCCATGGGTCCTCTGTGCTGTCCGTGTCTCTTGATGGCACCCTGGAAGCCCTTACCTTTGGAAATAGCAGTTACATCAATCTTGTCGCCTGCGGCGAAGATGTCTGCCTTAATCTCCTGTGCCAGAGCGTACTCTTCTGCATCCTCAAGCTTCAGCTCTCTCACGTATCTCTTATAAGAAACGCCGGCCTTGTCAAAGTGGCCCTTAAGCGGCTTATTCACCAGCTTCTCTCTCTTGTCTACGAATCCGACCTGTACCGCGCTGTATCCGTCGTTCTCTACAGTCTTAACCTGCGTTACCACACAGGGGCCTGCCTGAAGTACAGTAACCGGTGTCAGTACGCCGTCTTCGTTGAAAATCTGTGTCATTCCAACTTTGGTAGCTAAAATAGCTTTCTTCATTTTTTCTCCTCCTTGTTTCTCTACAGCGGAACGCATGCGCGTTCATTCTAGCTGAAGGAATTATTTTGTTTTCATTTTGATATCGATGTAAACGCCAGCCGGCATCTCCAGTCTGGACAGTGCATCAACCGTCTTCTGAGTCGGTGTAATGATATCGATAAGACGCTTATGAGTTCTCTGTTCGAACTGCTCTCTGGAATCTTTGTACTTGTGTACAGCACGAAGAATTGTCACTACCTCTTTCTTTGTGGGCAGCGGAACGGGACCGCTCACCTGCGCTCCGTTCTTTTTTACAGTTTCGATGATCTTCTTCGCGGACGCATCCACCAGCTGATGATCATAAGCCTTCAGTGTGATTCTCATTACTTGACTTGCCATAAAAAAAGTCGCCTCCTTTTCGTACTCTTAACCAGTACGACAAGCGGTGACTGTACACTCTCCCGTGTGTATCCTGTATAAAAAAGGAAAACACGTTGTTTCTATTCTAAGATAGACCGTTATTTGGTACAGTGACTTGTCGCCAGTTTCATAACTTGACATTCGCTCCACGGAAAACCTGCCATTCTCAGGCAGCAACCTCACGCTTCACAGCTATCAATGTCACAACAGTAGCAATTATACAGGAATGTTCCGGGAATTGCAAGGATTTTTTTAAAAAAATTCCGGAAAAACTTTTCACAAAATGCACAAAGTTTTGTCCGGAATTTTGGTGGTTTTGACGATGCAGAATCAGGCAGTTCCGATGTGTGGTCAGAGCATTTTCAGGGCACAAGATATTGTGGAATTCTATGGATAACAGTTCCGTACGCATCGTACTGCAGAGCTTCATAATCATAAGTCCCATTTATATAAGTAAACATCCCTTCGTTTCCATTCGGGCAGACCCGGATATCACGAAATCACTTATGGCTGCTCTCCAGGTATTTATAAAACCGTACTGGAATCATACAGCTCATCCGGACAGATATCCTGCCCATGAGGCCACATGACAGTAAAACCATCCACATTCACAGAATTGAAATAGTCCAGATCATTCAGTTCCCCGTACCACTCTCTGCGGATAAATAGTTTTACGTCCGCAGTTTTATCTTAGCATTCTTTTGTCTCCGTGAAAATGTTGGCTTTTCACCACTTCAAAACCATCTTCTCTGCTGTTATAATATTTACTGTAATCCTAACGTCGGTATACCAAGGGACGCTAACAATATCATTTATCTCATGGGAGGTTCAGAATGAATATCAGGCTGATCGCATTTGATCTGGACGGAACTTTACTGAACAGCGAAAAAACCGTGTCACCAAGGACAAAGGCCGCGCTTACCCGGGCCGCAGAGCACGGCGTGGTTCTCGTGCCGGCCACAGGCCGGCTGCACCGGGATCTCCCGGTGGATGTGGCCTCGCTTCCTTCGCTTCGATATGTCATCGCCATCAACGGCGCTGAGGTCTTCGACCTGAAAGAGGACAGGCTTTTGTATCAGGCAGAGCTGGACAGGAAAGATGCGCTGGAGCTTATGAAATATATGGATACTTTGCCTGCTATCTATGGCTGGTACCAGGGCGGACAGGGCTTCATCTCTTCCCGCTACTATGAAAGAATGAAAGATTTCGCTCATGCGCCCTGGCTGTTTGACAGCATGAGACGGGCTTACACTCCCACAGAAAATCCGGAAAAAACTCTTTTTGAAGAAGAGAGCGGCCCGCAGAAGCTGCAGCTTTATTTCCGGGACATGGAGGCCAGAAAAAAGGCTCTGGAGGAAATTCCTTCCCGCTTTCCCCAGTGCGCTGTGTCCTCGTCTCTTCCTATTAATATAGAAGTAAATGCTGCCAGCGCCACAAAAGGACACGCTCTGGCTTTTCTGGCGGAGCGCCTGGGAATAAAGCCTGAAGAGACTCTCGCCTTTGGAGACGGCACCAATGATATCTCCATGCTCCGGCAGGCCGGCACCGGCGTTGCCATGGGCAACGCCGCGCAGGAGGCGCAAGAGGCCGCAGACCGGGTCACAGGCACCAACGACGAGGATGGCATTGCCGCCATTCTGGAAGAATACGGTTTCTGAAAAGCAGCGGGAGGCCTTCCCATTTTAAACGCCTCCCGCTGCTTTTTACTTTTTACAGTTCTATATACAGCTTTTCCGCCGCTTTTTCAAATACCCACACGGATACGGAGCCGCCTTCGACCCGGAACTCGGCCCAGCCGTCTTCTCCCACTGTGGAGCTCTCTGAGATTCCTCCCATTGCATCCATCATGTTTTTCCCGGCATGCTGTTTTCCCACATACATGCGCTTGCTGCCCGCTACGCTGTCCGTAAGCAGCACCGCTGTGCCGGAATCCGGATGCTCCGCGTCCCCTTCTCTGGTAAAGCCCACCACAGACGGGTCATCAAAATACAGGTTTTCTTTTCCATAAGCATACAGCTTCCGGACTCTCAGAAGTGTCTTTAAGCCCGGCACCGGAGCGATTCTGTCGTGGGGGATTCCATAAAAATCTCCATAAAACACGCAGGGAATTCCCGCGTCCCGCAGGAGAATCAGCGCATAGGCAAGAGGCTTGAACCAGGCCGGAATAAAGGACACAAGAGCCTGCCCCGGCTGAGTGTCATGATTATCCACAAAAGGAACCGCATGTGCCGGGTCCAGGCCGGTCAGCGTATTCTCATAAATCCTGCTCATATCATAATTTCCATTGGAAGTAGCCGCTTCCAGAAAATGAAAATGGAGGGGCACATCAAACAGGCTAAGGCTCCGTTCCAAAGTATCCAGATAGTATCTCAGCTTGTTTACATCCCTGGACCAGTATTCGCCCACAGCAAACACTTCTCTTCCCGCATGGGTACGCATGGTTTTCAGCCATTCCCGGTAAAAATCAAACCCGATATGCTTCACTGCGTCCAGGCGGAAGCCATCCATCTGCACCGTATCCAGATACCACTTTCCCCAGTCGGCAGTCTCCTTCACCACCTCCGGCTGGTCCGTATCCAGATCTGCCCCCATCAGATAGTCATAGTTGCCGTTTTCATTGTCAATCTTCCGCTCCCAGTTTTTCCCGTCAAAGCGGAATATTCCCTTCCTTTTTGCTCCTTCGTCCCAGTCTGTGCCGCTGAAATGGCGGGCTCTCCACTGAAAACCGGAATATTTTCCTCCGCGGCCGGGAAAATCGAAACGCGTCCAGGCCGTAATGGTCCGGTCCGGGCTGATTTCCTGATTTCTGTCTGTGCTCAGAGTCTCATCGGCCACCACCACTTCTGTTCCATCCGCCCCCATCCTGTGATTCAGCACAATGTCCGCCAAAACCTGAATGCCCTGCTGCTGGAGACCGCGGACTGCAGCCAGATATTCGTCACGGATGCCGTATTTTGTCCGGATGGACCCCTTCTGGTCGAATTCGCCCAGATCGTACATATCATATACATCATATCCCACACTTTTCGCTCCGGCCGCTCCCTTATACGCCGGAGGCAGCCAGACCATGTCAATGCCGGCCTCTTCAAGTCTGCCGGCCTGGGCAGCGCAGCGGCGCCAGTGAAGGCCGTTCTCCGGAAGATACCATTCAAAATACTGCATCATTGTGTGGTTTTTCATGCTGTCTTCTCCTTTTTCTGCGCAAAAACCCCGCCCGCAGGCCGCTTTATCCGATGCTCTGCAGACAGGGTCTTCGTTATTTACATTTCTTCATTCTGCTTCTCTGCGTCTTCCACATGGCCGCCGTTTTCCGGTTCCGCATTCTGCGCAGCTCCGGACTGCTCAGCTTCTGTGTTTTCTGCATTCAAAGGTGCAGCCTCTTCCTGCTCCTTCTCCGGCTGCAGGCTTTCAGGCCGGGGAACTTCCGCTTTTACCTGTGCGTGGCTGCTCTCCTCCGGTTTCTTTTCCTCCGGCTCGGGAATTCCTTTCACCTCGCGGAAGATCTTCATAAATTCCTTGCCGGTGATGGTCTCCTTCTGAATCAGGTACTCTGCAATCTTGTCCATGGCATCCCGGTTTTCACTCAGCAGCCGCTTTGCCTCCTCGTAGGATTTCTTCAGGATCTTCATAACCTCCTGATCTACTTCTGCGGCCGTAGCATCGCCGCAGTTCATGACTACGCGGCCGGTCAGATACTCGTTTTCCTGATGCTCCAGGCCCATCAGCCCGAATTTTTCCGACATGCCGTACTGCGTCACCATGGCGCGGGCGATCCGGGTCGCCTTTTCAATGTCGTTGGCCGCTCCGGTCGTCACGGTATCAAACACAATCTCCTCCGCCGCGCGGCCCGCCAGCAGGCCCACCAGCATGGCGTCGATCTCTTTCTTCGTATTCAGGTACTTCTCTTCTTCCGGCACCTGCATCACATAGCCCAGAGCGCCCATGGTACGGGGCACAATCGTAATTTTCTGCACCGGCTCCGCGTCCTTCTGCAGGGCGCTGACCAGGGCATGGCCCACCTCATGGTAGGACACAATGCGCCGCTCCTCCTTGCTCATGATGCGGTCCTTTTTCTCCTTGCCTACCAGCACCACTTCCACAGACTCAAACAGATCCTTCTGAGACACAGCCTGCCGGCCGTTCTTGACCGCCAGGATCGCCGCCTCGTTGATCATGTTCGCCAAATCAGAACCTACGGCACCGCTGGTAGCGAGGGCGATGGCCTCCAGATCCACTGTCTCATCCATCTTCACATTTTTGGAATGCACCTTCAGGATATCCACACGGCCTTTCAGATCCGGACGGTCTACGATAACCCGGCGGTCAAAACGGCCGGGCCGTAAGAGTGCCGGGTCCAGAACCTCAGGCCGGTTCGTGGCTCCGAGAACCAGGCAGGCCGTGTGGCTGTCAAAGCCGTCCATCTCTGCCAGAAGCTGATTCAGCGTCTGTTCACGCTCGTCATTTCCGCCGTAACGGGAATCACGGCTCTTTCCGATAGCGTCAATCTCGTCGATAAAAATAATGCAGGGAGAGTGCTTTTTCGCCTCCTGAAACAGATCGCGGACACGGGACGCTCCCACGCCCACGAACATTTCTACAAAATCAGAACCGGACAGGGAAAAGAAGGGCACATGGGCCTCCCCTGCCACCGCTTTGGCAAGCAGCGTCTTTCCGGTACCCGGAGGACCTACCAACAGGGCTCCTTTGGGAAGCTTGGCTCCGATCTGCGCATATTTGCCGGGATTATGAAGGAAATCTACCACCTCCTGAAGAGATTCCTTGGCTTCCTCCTCGCCGGCCACGTCCTTGAAGGTCACTCCGGTATCCTTCTCGATGTAGACCTTGGCCTTACTCTTGCCCACATTCATGCCCATCATGCCGCTGCCGCCGCCCATTCTGCGCATCAGCAGGGCAAAGGCTCCCCAGAGCAGCAGTACCGGAAGCAGGAAATTCACAATCGCTGAAAGTATCACGTTCCGGAAATCCTCTACCGGAGAGAAATACTCCACATCCGCCTCATCCAGGCGCTGCTGCAGGGAATAATCCGGCACAGTGCCCGTATAATAGGTAATATTTCTTCCGAGGGCATCTTTTTCCGTAGAAATAATGTTGATCTGGCTGGAGCCAATCTCAACGCTTTCTACCTTGTCCTCATCCAGCATCTGTATAAATTCATCATACGTAATTTCTTCGCTGGAAGACCCCATATTGCCGATAAAATTCCAGAACAGAATCGCTACCAGCGCAATAATCAGAAACATAAGTATGCTCTGACGGTTTCTGGGATTTTTATTGTCGTCTCCGCCGCCGGGAGGGCGGCCGGAATTATTGTTATGTTCTTCCATATTTCTCCTCCTTATGTGTCATGAACGCTGCGCCGTCAGGCGTGGTTATACGATCATAACACTACTATTATAATGTGTGTTTTTCCAGAAAGCAATACGGAAACCTGTGAAAATTCTGTTACGATGCCGCTTCTGCCGCTCTTCACTCCGCTCACTGCAGCATCCGCGGCGCCGCAAAAATTCTTTTTGAGGGTGGGTTTGCAGACTCCTAATTCCCAGTCTGCCCCCCGGCCAGCAGACGCCCGAAACCGGCAGGAGCGCCCGCCCCGGTCCGCCCCGCTTTCCCTGAAATTCCGTCTTTGAAAAATACGTTTTTTCCCAAAATTTCCGTAATTTTTTCGGCGTGTTTTTGACCGGAAACCCTGGATTTTTTACAAAGGCGGCGTTATAATAGGGAAGTTATTTTTTTGAAGCCATATGTTATCTTTATTTTCATGAGGAGGGAATCCTATGCCTGTGAAATATGTATTTGTAACCGGAGGAGTCGTCTCCGGCCTTGGAAAAGGCATTACCGCCGCCTCCCTGGGACGCCTGCTGAAGGCGCGGGGATACAAGGTCACCATGCAGAAATTCGATCCATATATCAACATCGATCCCGGAACCATGAATCCGGTACAGCACGGGGAGGTCTTCGTGACTGACGACGGTGCTGAAACCGATCTGGATCTGGGCCATTATGAGCGTTTTATAGACGAATCTCTTACAAAAAACTCCAATGTCACCACAGGAAAAATCTACTGGTCTGTGCTCCAGAAAGAACGCCGGGGAGATTACGGCGGCGGAACCGTACAGGTCATCCCTCATATCACCAATGAAATCAAAAGCCGTTTCTACCGCAGCTATGTGGAAGACGAAACACATATTGCCATCATCGAAGTGGGCGGCACTGTGGGCGATATCGAAAGCCAGCCCTTTCTGGAAGCCATCCGCCAGTTTCAGCATGATGTAGGGCATGAGAACGCTATTCTTATTCATGTGACTCTGATTCCCTATATCAAGGCTTCCGGAGAATTGAAGACCAAGCCCACCCAGGCCTCTGTCAAGGATCTGCAGGGCATGGGAATCCGGCCGGATATTATCGTCTGCCGCAGTGAATATCCTCTGGATCAGCAGCTAAAGGACAAGATTGCCCTTTTCTGCAATGTGCCCAGCTCCCATGTCCTCCAGAATCTGGACGTGGAATACCTGTATGAAGCTCCTCTTGCCATGGAAAAGGAACAGCTGGCCCAGGTGGCCTGTGAATGTCTGAACCTTCCCTGCCCGGAGCCGAACCTGGCAGACTGGACGGCCATGGTAGACGCGCTGCGCCACCCCACCTCTGAGGTGACAGTAGCTCTGGTTGGAAAATATATTCAGCTTCACGACGCCTATATCAGCGTGGTGGAGGCCCTGAAGCACGGCGGCATCGCCAGCCGCGCCGTTGTCCATATCAAATGGGTAGACTCCGAACTGGTAACAGATGAAAATGCCGCAGAATATCTGCGGGATGTGGACGGCATTCTGGTTCCCGGCGGTTTCGGCGACCGGGGTACGGAAGGAAAAATCAGCGCGATCCGTTATGCCCGGGAGCATCAGGTGCCATTTCTGGGGCTGTGCCTTGGTATGCAGATGGCCATTGTCGAGTTCGCCCGCCATGTCATTGGCTGGGAAGACGCCCACAGCGCAGAACTGAATCCCGAGACTACCCATCCGATGATTCATCTGATGCCGGAGCAGGACGGAATTGAAGACATCGGCGGAACCCTGCGCCTTGGCTCCTATCCCTGTATTCTCGATCCTTCCACAAAGGCGTTTGAACTCTACGGAGAAAAGACCATTCACGAACGCCACCGGCACCGCTACGAAGTTAACAACGATTACCGCAGCGCCCTGAAAGACGCCGGTATGACCCTGTCCGGACTTTCCCCCGACGGCCGAATCGTGGAAATGATAGAGTTGAAATCCCACCCGTTTTTCCTGGCCACTCAGGGACACCCCGAGCTGAAATCCAGACCCAACCGGCCCCACCCGCTGTTCCGCGGTTTTGTGGCCGCCGCGCTGGAACATAAAAAATCCAGAGCTGCGGAATAATCAGCTTTTTCTCACACAGACCTCTTATCCCGGCAGCTCACGAAACTAAATGGAAGGGCCGCGCCGGCTGATTACTCAGCCTGGCGCGGCTCTTTATTTCCTTCCCCTATTATATTTATCTCCGCTCCGATTTCCGAAATCTGGTATTCATCATTTTCCTGCCGTTCCAGCAACACCAATTCCTGTACCCGGGTATCTTTTTCAGGGTCCATGTCATCCGCTATAAAATTATAGGGCGCAGGAGGTTCTGCCGGCTGAACCGTCACCTTAACCTCTGCCGCGATCTTCTCTCCATCTTCATAAAGAATCTGAACTTCATCGCAGGACACCGGTCCAAAATAATGCATATCCATTTCAAGACTGTCAAACAGTCCCTTGATACCATCTGACACAATTTCTTCCGCGTCTTCTCCCGTCGAAGAAAAAACATAGCCTTCACAGGATTCCAGAAACGCGCTCGTCTGATACTCCGGGTCCATTTCCAGCTCAAAAGAATAGAGCGTCAGCTGTCTGGCCTGCGCCAGATACAGGACTCCCGCGGACAAAATTCCCAGAATCCCAGCAAAGAACGCCAAATCAAACAGCCACCATCTCTGTACCTTTTCCCTTTTGCCGCAGCCCTTCCATCCCGCCAGCGCCCTGCGCTGCTCTGCCGTCAAATCCTCCGTAGGAATCAACAGCACATTCTCCTTGATGCCGCGGATATTTCTGATCTCCCCTCTGCTCAGAACAAGAGTGGATTTCAGGCTTATCACAGGATTCGTCTCTTCTCTGGGCCAGAACCATTGACCGTCCTTTGTCCGGTAACGCAGTCCTGTCTCTTCTATAGAAATTGTCAGCTCTTTTCTTTTTCCAAGCTCTTTTACCGTTATCTCATACAGCCATATCCTTTTCAGAATTTCAGACAGCAGAAACGACAGGAAAATCGCTCCGAAAAAGAGCTGCTGAAACCAGTAAATCATCTGCCTGTCTGAATGCCACATAAGCAGATAGCCAAGAATTATCCGCAGCGCTCCCCATCCAAGCAGATAGGCCAGAAAATGGACTGCCAGGCTGAGAATCAGCCTGCCATTACCGCCCTCATCCTCTTTTCTTCTGATTCCGGAAGTGTATATCCGGCTCCAGTAGTGCGCGTATTCTTTACACTGTCTTTCCGTGTATGTCGTCCGAATTTCCATGATACTGCCTCGTACTTCTCTTACCATCGCTCTGTTTCCCGCACAGCCGATAAAATGCAGCTCCAGTCTCCTCTGGCCTATCTGGGCTCTGAGGTCAGCAGCACGCCCAGCTTCTGGAAGGTCTTCTCATCCGTATCGCTCAGCATCCGTGAGGTGTGGACCTGGCTTCCCCGCAGGTGCGGAAGCTGTTTCAGAGCCAGGTCTGCCACTTCATTGCTCTCGGAGCTGGCAGACAGGGCAATCAGCACCTCCTCCATGTGAAGCCGGGGATTCCTGCTTCCCAGATACTTTACCTTCAGTTTCTGAATGGGCATAATGATATTCGGCGTAATCAGAAGCACGTCCTTATCGATTCCGGCCAGCTCCTTCAGCGCCTTAATCAAAAGCGCAGAGCAGGCTCCCATCAGGTCGCTTGTCTTTCCGGTGATCAGGCGTCCGTCCGGCAGTTCCAGAGCCGCCGCCGTATGTCCGGTCTCCTCCGCGCGGTTCAGGGCCGCCGCCACAACCTTCCGATCCTTTGTGGTGACGCCCGCTTTGTTCATCAGAAGCTCTATCTTGTAAGCCTCTTCCTCCGTGGCTTTCCCGCGGGCGATATTAACCAGGGTGTGATAATAGCGGCGGATAATCTCCTGGCAGGAGGCTTTGCGGCAGACCTCATCGTCCACAATACAGTTGCCCGCCATATTGACTCCCATGTCGGTCGGAGACTGATAGGGGCAGTCTCCGTAGATCTGCATGAAGATAGCCTTCAGCACAGGGAAGATCTCCACATCCCGGTTATAATTCACCGTGGTCTTTCCGTATGCTTCCAGATGGTAGGGGTCAATCATATTTACATCATTCAAATCCGCAGTCGCGGCCTCATAGGCCAGATTAACCGGGTGGCTTAAAGGCAGGTTCCAGATCGGGAAGGTCTCGTACTTGGCATAACCCGCCCGGATTCCCCGCTTATGCTCATGATAAAGCTGGGAAAGGCAGGTAGCCATCTTTCCGCTTCCCGGGCCCGGAGCCGTCACTACGACCAGCGGCTTGCTCGTCTCAATATACTCATTATGTCCGTAACCTTCCTCGCTGACTATCAGCGGAATGTTGTTCGGGTATCCCGGAATCAGATAATGACGGTACACCTTTACGCCCATCTTCTCCAGGCGGCTCTGGAACATCTGCGCGCTGTACTGCCCTGCGAAATGGGTAATACATACGCTTCCCACATAGAGATTCTTGGACTCAAACACCGCCTTCAGGCGCAGCAAATCGGAATCATAGGTAATTCCCAGATCTCCCCGCACCTTGTTCTTCTCAATGTCCTCCGCGCTGATCACAATCACAATCTCCACCTGATCGGCCAGCTGCATGAGCATCCTCAGCTTGCTGTCCGGCTCAAAGCCCGGCAGTACTCTGGAAGCATGATAATCATCGTAAAGCTTCCCGCCGAATTCCAGGTAAAGTTTATTGTCAAACTGGCTGATGCGCTCCCGGATATGCTCCGACTGCATCTTCAGATATTTTTCGTTGTCAAATCCTTTATTCATTCGATCTTGTCTCCCTCTTTTGTCCACACGTCTGTCCGGCTTTTGGTCCGCCGGATTTCTAACAGAACGCAGCCTGCCCCGAAAGGCAGGCTGCCCGCTGATCCATATTTTCTGAGTTTTATTCTTACCGTTCTTCCGCTTCTATCTTTTAATCCGCATAACCATTGGGGTTCATGGTCTGCCATCTCCAGGAATCCTCGCACATTTCGTCTATGCCGTACTGAGCTTCCCAGCCCAGCTCTGCCTTTGCTTTTGCAGGATCTGCATAGCAGGTGGCGATATCGCCGGGTCTGCGGGGCTTGATCACATAGGGAAGTTCCTTTCCGCAGGCTTTGGAGAACGCATGGATCACGTCCAGCACACTGTACCCTTTTCCGGTTCCCAGATTGTAAACCTGAACGCCGCCCTCAGACTTCTCCATTTTTTCGATAGCTGCCACATGGCCCTTTGCCAGATCCACCACATGGATATAATCCCGCACGCCTGTGCCGTCCGGCGTATCGTAATCGTTTCCAAACACGCCTACACACTCCAGCTTCCCGATGGCTACCTGCGCCACATAGGGAACCAGGTTGTTGGGAATTCCCTTCGGATCTTCCCCGATCAGTCCGCTCTTGTGGGCTCCGATGGGATTGAAGTAACGCAGGAGAATCACCTTCCAGTCATGATCCGACACGTAGATGTCCTCCAGAACCTGCTCCAGCATACTCTTGGTCTGTCCGTAGGGATTCGTGCATTTTCCCTTGGGGCATTCTTCTGTAATCGGAACAAAAGCCGGATCTCCGTACACGGTAGCGGAAGAACTGAATACAATATTCTTCACGCCATGATTTCTCATCACGTCACAGAGCACCAGTGTTCCGGCGATATTATTGTAATAGTACTCGATGGGCTTTGCCACGGACTCTCCCACAGCCTTCAGGCCGGCGAAGTGAATCACAGAATCGATCTTTTCCTTATCAAAGACTTCATTCAGCGCCTCCCGATCGAGAATATCCGCCTCATAAAAGGTCACATGCTTTCCTGTGATCTGTTCCACACGATCTATGGCCTTCCTGCTGGAATTATACAGATTGTCCACCACAACCACATCATAGCCCGCATTTAAAAGCTCCACACAGGTGTGGCTTCCGATAAAGCCCGCACCGCCTGTCACTAGAATTGCCATCTTGTACTTCCTCCTGATTTCTCTTTTTTGGCAGAAAACGGTTTTCTGCTCCGCCCTCTTCCTTCGATAAATATACCATGCTTTCCCCTTCGGCGCAAGCCAGATCCGGCCGCTTCCGGCAATCTGATCCGAAAATTTTCCAAAAGATTAATTTTTCGTTAAGTTCTTGCGAAACCTCTTGTCCCTTTACCTCTTCCTTCGTATAATGTCACTGTCATTTTATTTCCTTAAATGGGAGAGGAGAAAAGAGAGACTTATGAAACGCATCTTTGACTTTTTCAGGAATCAGCCACCAGGGCGTCTGATCACCCTGGGCTTTTTTCTGGTAATCATGACTGGAGCTTTTCTGCTGCTCACACCCATGGCCAGACGCCCCGGCGTCGATGTCAGCTTTGTGGACGCTCTGTTCACATCCACCAGCGCTGTCTGCGTGACAGGACTGATTGCCATCGACACCTATGATACCTTTTCCGTCTTCGGCCGGGCTGTTGTCGCGCTGCTGATTCAGGTGGGCGGACTGGGCGTTACCTCCGTGGGCGCGGGCCTGATTCTTGCCGCCGGAAAGAAATTCAGCTTCAAAGGCCGTCTCCTGATCAAGGAAGGATTGAACGTAGACAGCTTTAAGGGCGTGGTAAGTCTGGTCAAATCCGTCCTGCTCATGACCTTCTGCTTTGAGCTGGTAGGAGTCATTTTAAGCTTTATCGTATTTGTACAGGATTATCCTCCGCTTCATGCCCTGGGAAACAGTATTTTCCATTCCATTGCGGCTTTCAATAACTCCGGCTTCGATGTGCTGGGCGGACTGCAGAACCTGATTCCCTACCGGGATGATGTGCTGCTGAACCTGACTACCTGCGGCCTGATCATCTTCGGCGGTATCGGTTTCCTGGTTATCCTGGACGTGCTGAGGAACCGCTTCCGTTTCCGGAAACTGGCGCTGCACTCCAAGGTTGTCATTTCCACCAGTATATTCCTGATTATTGCAGGAACCCTAATCCTGAAATGCACAGATGATGTCACCTGGCTGGGCGCGTTTTTCCACAGCGTATCGGCCCGTACGGCAGGTTTTTCCACCTACCCGCTGGGCACCTTTTCCAACGCCGGACTGTTTGCCCTGACCATCCTGATGTTTATCGGAGCCTCTCCGGGATCTACCGGAGGCGGTATCAAGACGAGCACCTTCTTCACCCTGGTGCAGTCCATGCGCAGCGCTCTGAACAAGAAACATTTCGGTGCTTTCCGCCGCAGCCTTTCTAAGGAAACCCTTTCCAAGGCTTACCTGATTACGCTGCTTTCTCTGTGCGTAGTCTGTACCGGCACTTTTGTGCTCTGTATTCTGGAGCCCCATCTTTCGCTGATGCAGCTTCTCTTTGAAGTCACCTCAGCCTTCGGCACTGTAGGACTTTCCACCGGCATCACGCCGAATCTCTGTGACGCCAGCAAGCTTGTTGTCACACTCATTATGTTTATCGGCCGTCTGGGAGCGCTGACCATGATCACCATCTGGATCAACCGCCCGGAACAGCAGGCACGCTATACAGAGGAATCTATTACAATCGGATAGGAGAGAATTAGAATGAAAAAATCGAAAGCAAACTTATTTGGAGTCATCGGTCTTGGCCGTTTCGGCACCGCTCTGGCCATCAGTCTGTCAGAGGCCGGAAAGGATGTAATCGTAGTAGACCGGAATGAAGAAAAAGTAAAAAACCTGCGCCAGTACACGGAATATGCTTTTGTCACTGAAAATCTGTCCAAAGAAGCTTTGAAGGAAGTGGGCATTCAGAACTGCGATACCGTCATTATCTGCATCGGCGAGAGAATCGACACCAGCATTCTGACCACTCTGAACGTGGTAAGCCTCGGTGTTCCCCATGTGATCGCAAAGGCAACCAGCCAGGAGCAGGGCGCCGTGCTGGAAAAGATAGGCGCTGAGGTGGTATATCCGGAGTGGGATATGGCTCTCCGTCTCGGAAAGCAGCTCGCTTATAATAACTTCCTGGATTTCATCTTCCTGGATGAGCAGGTGGAGATTCAGCAGGTTCCCGTAGGAGAACGCATGGTGGGCGTCAGTGTCCAGGACTTCAATATCCGCCGGAAATACAATCTGAACATCATTGCCATTGAGCACGACCGTTCCACAGATATTGAGGTGTCTCCTGATTACCGCTTTGTAAAAGATGATATTGTGGTCGTCATCGGCAAGGTGGAAAATGTAAAGCGCTTTGAGCGTGATATGGCAGAGTAACCAAATAGCTGAGCAGCAGAATAACAGAATAAAAAACCACATCCCCCGCAGCAGACTGACAGGCATGAGAGACAGCCGCCACAGCAGAGCTGCGGGGGTTTTTGTATCCGCAGGACAGCTTCCCTCTGCGCCGCAGGACGCGCAGGCAGACGCAGGCAGGGGCAGCCTGCCGCTGCCCCTGCCCCTGTCTGGCTTCCTCTGTCAGACCGTAGACCGTATTTATTTTTCCATCAGCTCTTTCCAGCCTGCTGTTTCCTTCAGAAAATCCAGAGTCGGGTCTTCCCGCATGCTTTTTTTCAGGTATTCCCGCAAATCCAGTTTTTCTTTCGTCTCCACAACCTTAAACTTCAAATGGGAATACAGGAGAGAATTCCGGAAGCTTTCATCCATCCCGTTTACATGGTTCAGAAGCTGTTCCAGAATCTCGAGACACCGCTTTTCATCCTTCTCCACGACCGCCTGCTCCAGCTCCGGCGCGATGGCGCTGTACTCGCCCATATCAAAGAGATAGGCTGTCTGCGCCTGCTTCTCTGTCAGATAGCGGGCCTTCTCCCTGTCGCCCTGCGACAATGCCAGGCTGTACAGATTGTGAAGCACCAGGCTCACCATGGTGTAATAGGAATACAGCAGCTCTTCATAGGCTTTCCAGGCTTCCTCTGTCCGCCCGGTCTTTTCATAAACCGTGCCTTTGAGTCGCTTCCGCTCAGGATTCTGATCAGAAAGGAAATCCAGATATCCCTCCGCCTTTTCATACTGCTCTTTCTGGAAGTAGAATCGGAACAGGGAGTCTGCCGCGGAACGGCGGATTTCCTCCTCCCCGCTTTTCAGGGACTGCTCCAGCCAGCTGTAGATATCTGCGTCATACTGCTCCGGATTCTCCGGATTTTCCGTTATCCTGTACGCAGTCAGCATCTGAGCCATCCACAGAATCAGTCTTTCACTTCCCGGATACTCCTGAAGCTTCTCCTTCGCCCAGTGAAAAGCGCAGTCATAACCGTCTTTTTTCATCCGTTCTCCAAGCTCATTCAGCAGCGCCCGGATCTCCTCCTCCGTCAGCTCCTCCCGAAAGGACAGCAGTTCCTCCAGGGATACACCGAGAAGTCTGGCAATGGGCGCCAGAAGGGCAATATCCGGCAGAGAATTTCCATTTTCCCATTTATTCACGGCGGGAGCCGTCACGCCCAGACGCGCCGCCATCTCTTCCTGAGTCAGTTCTTTCTGCTTCCTGTACTTTCTGATCACTTCACCTGTCTTCATCATAGACCTCCTATCCGGCGGAAACCGGAAGCCGCGCCTTCCTCCGTTCCGCCTGCATCTGATTTTTGCAGGCTCCTGCTGTATTCAGAATATCACAGGCCCCATACAGGTACAATTGAGCAGATTTTAACTTTTATTTATATTTTTTAACCTTTAGTTAAGTTTCCAGGTATCCGGCTTTAGGCACTCCTGTGTTACGGCTGCCCGCCGTCTTTCTCCCAGATAATCTGATACTTGTTTTTTCCGGTTCTCTTGGCTTCGTACAGAGCCTGATCCGCCATTTTGTAAAACCCGGAATAGGGATTCTGCCTGCTGCCTATAAAGATCCCTGTGCTGCACTGCATCTCAAATCCTTCTCTGCCGGCCTGTTCCAGTTGGCCGTACAGCCGCTCCACAATCTTTTCCGCAGCCTGATCAGGCTGAGACACGTCTGCCGCAAATCCTATAAATTCATCGCCGCCCATGCGGTATACGATGTCGCTCTTGCGGAATACATGCTTCAGGATCGCCGCGAACCTTTTCAGATATTCGTCTCCCTTCAGATGCCCGTACGTATCATTGATGCGCTTGAAATTGTCAATATCCATCATAAACATGATGGCTTCCCCGCCGGCTTCCATATTTTCCAGCGCCTCCGTCACCATCTCTTTTCCGGTCTTCACATTGTAAAGGTCCACCAGAGGATCATACATGGCTTCTTTCTTCAGAGCGGCCTGAGCCTTTATCATCTGCTCCACATTCCGCAGGTATCCCACCACCCGCAGCTGTCCTGTCTTCTGTTCCACATAGGCCGAACTGCTGACTGCATACCAGCGGTATTCTCCGCCGCCTTCCAGGCAGGCCTGAATATTGAATTCCACGGCTCTGTTCCCCGCCTTCAGCCTCTCAAAGGCGTCTTCAATCCGGCCTCTGTCCTTCTCCCGGATGATTCCGTTTTCCACCAGTCCTTTCAGGCCGCCCTTGATCACCCTGTTCTTCTCGCTGACCCGCTCTCCGTCACCGAAGGCCAGCGTCTCCGTCGCGAAGTCATATTCAAAATCTATCTCTGTCGTGGCTTTCAGAAAGGTCTTTCTCTTCTCATGCTCATGGATCAGCTTCAGTTCCATTCTCCGGTTTTCCGTCACGTCCTGCAGCACACAGCCGCAGAGACTGTCCTCCAGAGGATAGAGATAAATCAGAAAATGCTTTTCCTGATCCGGGCTGTAATCCTTCAGAACATGTTCTTTTCCATGGAAGGCCGAATCATAGCAGCACATGAGAAGCTCCTGGTCGATATGTCCCCGCACCTCCAGGCCCCGCTTTCCATTCAGCGTACCGTAGGGCAGCCCTGCCAGCCTGGCATAGGCTCTGTTATGATAGACCAGGCAGTAGTCCACCGGCCGGCCGTCTTCTCCAGTCAGAATCTCCACCGCGCAAAACGCAATCGGCATATTTTCAAGGTAAAAATCAGCGTCTCTCACCCTTTTGCTTTTTCTCCTTCCGGGAGATTTTCCCATATCTCATATGATAAGAAAGGCATAGCAGATCCTCATGTAATGCGAACTCACTATGCCTGTCTTACTGATTCCAGTATAAAAGAATTTCTACAAATTGTAAAGAAACTTATCCCTTTTCTGCCGGTATACTTCATACATTAAGAGCGAAGCCGCCACCCCGGCATTCAGAGACTCCAGCTTTCCTTCCATGGGAATCCGGATGAGCGCGTCTGCCTTTGAGGAAAGCTCCTCCGTCAGCCCCGCTCCCTCATTTCCGATGAGAATAGCCGCTCCTCCTGTGTAGTCCTCCTGATCATAATATTTTTTCCCTTTCAGATGGGCCGCAAAGGAGCGGATGCCCCGGCTGCGCAGACTCTCCACCACCTGTCCCAGATCCTCCGCGTACAGCGTGGGAACCCGGTAGACAGAGCCCATCGTAGAACGGATCGTCTTGGGATTATACAGGTCCACAGAACCTCTGCTCAATATCACGCCTGCGGCTCCCGCTCCCTCAGCAGTGCGCAGGATCGTCCCCAGATTTCCCGGGTCCTGAAGGTTCTCCAGCAGAAGCAGCAGGGGATTGTCCTTCCGGAGAAGATCCTCCAGCTCCCAGTTCTGCCTGCGCACAATGCAGAGCACTCCCTGGGGCGTCTGGGTATCGCTGGCCGCCTTAAAGACCGAATCCTGCATCATTTCCCAGTCAATCCCCTCCAGGTCAATTTCCTGCCGGTGCGCCGCGAAAAAGCTTTCCGACACATAGACCCTTTCTATCCGGTCCCTGGGAGCCTCCTGAAACATCTTCAGCCCCTCCGCCACAAACACGCCCCGCTCGTCCCGGAGCTTTCTTTTTCTGTTCAACTGTATCAGCTGCTTTACCTGCTGATTGGACGTACTGGTTATCATGCTGCCTCCCTAACGGTGTATTAGCAGTGCTTTGACAGATCCTTTGCCACCTGATACTGATAGGGATCGATCCCCTTTACCATATCCAGCGCTTCGTTGATGTCAAAATCCTGGAAGCGTCCGTGCTGATATCCCACCACACGGTTGGTCTTGCCGTCGCAGAGCAGATCCGCCGCCATAGCTCCCATCATGGACGCATAGACGCGGTCCTTGCAGGTGGGGCTTCCGCCGCGCTGCATGTGTCCCAGAATCGTAGCGCGGGTCTCGATACCTGTGGCCGCCTCAATTCTGCGGGCCATACTGGTGGAATGGCCTACGCCCTCGGCATTCACAATGATATGATGCTTCTTCCCCCGCTTGCGGTTCTCAATGATATTATTGATGATCTTCTGCTCGTCATAGTCATAGTTCTCCGGCAGAAGGATATCCTCGGCTCCGTTTGCGATACCGCACCAGAGAGCGATATAGCCAGCATTGCGGCCCATAACCTCGATGATGCTGCAGCGCTCATGGGAAGTGGAAGTATCCCGCACCTTATCGATGGCTTCCATGGCCGTATTGACCGCAGTATCGAAGCCAATGGTGTACTCTGTACAGGAGATGTCCAGATCGATGGTTCCCGGCACGCCGATGGTATTGATCCCTAAGTTCGCCAGCTTCTGGGCTCCCCGGAAAGAACCGTCTCCGCCGATGACCACGATGCCGTCGATTCCGTGCTTGCGGCAAATCTCCGCTCCCCTTTTCTGGCCTTCCTCTGTCATAAATTCTTTACAGCGGGCCGTAAAGAGGATCGTTCCGCCCCTCTCGATGGTATTGGATACGTCGTTCGCTGACAAATCTATAATCTCTTCATTCAAAAGTCCCGAATACCCCTTTAAGATGCCCTTGACCTGTTTTCCGTTTACCAGGGCCTTGCGTACCACGGCACGGATCGCCGCGTTCATGCCCGGCGCGTCGCCGCCGCTTGTCAGTACTCCGATAGTTTTAATCTCTTTTGCCATGTTCATCCTCCTCGTATCTGCCCGTTTTTGAACACCTTTTTCTCCTCCGCACGCGGCCCTTTTTTGTCCGTACAGAGGCCTTTGAATGTGATTTTACTGCATCCTTCTTATATTTTCAATACGTTTCTCCACAACTTTTACATTCCCTTCACCAAAGCTTTTCTCGAGCTTTACAATCAGCTCCGGGCCGGCATCCACGGTCTGTCCTGCCGGCAGCCGTTTCACAGATTTCTCTGCCGCCGCGTACAGCACCACCCGGTCTTTTCCGTCGCTGTCCGCCAGAAGCGTCAGAAGCTCCGGCTCCCGGCTCAGGCATTCCTGCTGATTGGAAAACTGAATCCACAGCTCCCGTCTTGCCGCCTCGAAGGGCACGATCCGGTCGCAGATCAGCTTGGCCGCCTTATCGTCTCCGGCGTCCACATGGCCGCTCACAAAAATCTTGGCTTCCTCGTTCAGCTGCTGCGTGTTCTTCTCGTAAATATTGGGAAATACCACTACTTCCACGGAACCCAGCAGGTCCTCCAGCTGCAGAAAAGCCATAACACGGTTGTTCTTCGTGTATTTGACCGTCTTCCCGGTGATCATGCCGCCGACCACCACCTGCTGCCCGTCGCGGACCTTTGTGCGGTTCGTCTCCTCGTCCAGCTGGAAATCCGTCGTCACCGCCGTAATATTCTTCCGCCAGCGCCCTTCATACTCCTCCAGCGGATGGCCGCTTACATAGATTCCCAGCACCTCCTTCTCAAAGGAGAGCAGAAGCTCCTTGGGATATTCTCCCACATCGGGAAGCTTGGCCTGAAAGCTGGCCTTCTGATCCTCATCCACCAGGTCAAACAGACTCATCTGCCCTGTCATCATGGTCTTCTGGCTCTGGGCCACGCTGTCCATAATGCCCGCGTAGGCCAGAATGTACTGCTGTCTCGTTCCGCCCAGGCTGTCCAGGGCTCCGGCCTTGATCAGATTTTCCACCACCCGCTTGTTGACCTCTTTTCCGGTCATCCGCTCCAGGAAATCTGTCAGGCTTTTGAATTTTCCGCCCAGCCGCCTCTCTTCCATGATAGCTTCCACCACAGGACGCCCGATGCTTTTGATGGCCGACAGGGCGTAGCGGATGGAACCGTTGGATACAGAGAACCGGGCCGCTCCCTCGTTGATATCCGGCGGCAGAATGGAAATTCCCATCTGCCGGCAGGTCAGAATGTATTCGGATACCTTGCCCGGATTGTCAATCACCGAGGTCATGAGGGCCGCCATGAATTCCACAGGATAATAATGCTTCAGCCATGCCGTCTGATAGGCCACCACCGCGTAGGCCGCCGCGTGGGACTTATTGAAGGCATACTTGGCGAAATCAATCATCTCATCGTAAATCTTCTGGGCTGTGGCCTCCGGAATCCCATTTGCGATGCAGCCGGGCACTCCCTCTTCCTCATTCCCGTATACGAAGTTCTGCCGCTCCTTCTCCATGACAGAGGCCTTCTTCTTCGACATGGCGCGGCGCACCAGATCGCTCCGTCCCAGCGTGTAGCCCGCCAGCTTCTGTACGATCTGCATGACCTGCTCCTGATAGACGATACAGCCGTAGGTGGGTTCCAGAATCTCCTCCAGCTGCGGACAGTCATAGGTAATAGACTCCGGGTGATTCTTTCCCCGGATGTACTGGGGAATGAAATCCATGGGGCCGGGCCGGTACAGAGAGATTCCCGCGATGACGTCCTCCAGATTTTTCGGCTGCAGCTCCTTCATGAAGTTCTTCATGCCGCTGCTTTCCAGCTGGAACACGCCCTCAGTCTTTCCCGTACCGATGGAAGCATAGACTGCCGCATCGTCATAATCAATCTTATCCATGTCGATGGTCTTTCCCGCCCGCTCGGACGCCATGCGGGCCGCGTCCTGAATCACTGTCAGCGTCCGGAGTCCCAGGAAATCCATCTTCAGAAGGCCCAGCTCCTCCAGGGTCGTCATGGTAAACTGGGTCGTGATCGTGCCGTCAGAAGCCCTGGACAGGGGTACATACTCGTCCACTTCCTTCTGGCTGATGACCACGCCCGCCGCGTGCATGGAGGTGTGTCTCGGAAGTCCCTCCAGACGCATGGACATGTCGATCAGCTCATGGACCTGCGGATCATTCTCATAGCTTTTCCGAAGCTCAGGATTCATCTTCAGCGCCTTCTCAAGGGTGATATTCAGCTCCTGGGGCACCATCTTGGCAATGGAGTCCACAAAATTGTAGGGCAGGTCCATGACCCGTCCCACGTCCCTTAAGCACCCTCTGGCCGCCAGCGTACCGAAGGTGACGATCTGAACCACCCGGTCCTTGCCGTATTTGCGCACCACATAGTCGATGACCTCCTGCCTGCGCTCGAAGCAGAAATCAATATCGATATCAGGCATGGACACACGCTCCGGATTCAGGAAACGCTCGAACAGCAGCTGGTAACGGATAGGATCAATATTGGTAATTCCCATCGTATAGGCCACAATGCTTCCCGCGGCAGAGCCCCGGCCCGGCCCCACGGCAATGCCATGGTCCCTCGCATACTTGATGAAATCCCAGACAATCAGGAAATAATCCACATAGCCCATATTTTTAATAACGCCCAGCTCATATTCCAGTCTTTCCTTCAGAGGGCCGTCATCGTCCGGATAACGCTCCTTCAGGCCGTCGAAACAAATCTTGTTCAGATATTCCCAGGAGGTATAACCCTCTGGCACGTCGTACTTGGGAAGCTTCGTCACGCCGAACTCAATCTCCACATTGCAGCGCTCCGCTATCTTCGCCGTATTCTCGATGGCCTCCGGCGCATAGGGAAAGAGAGCCGCCATCTCCTCCGGAGATTTCACATAATACTGGCCGCCCTCGTAACGCATCCGGTCCTCATCCGCCAGCTTCTTTCCGGTCTGAATACAGAGCAGAATATCGTGGGGCTTCACATCCTCCGCATAGGTGTAATGGATATCATTGGTAGCCACAAGCGGAATATCCAGCTCCTGGCTCATGCGTATCAGGGCCTGGTTTACGATTTTCTGTTCCGGCAGGCCGTGGTCCTGAAGCTCCAGAAAATAATTTCCCTTTCCAAAGACCTTTTCATATTTGAGGGCAGACTTTTTGGCCTCCTCATAGAGGCCCTTCACAATATACCGCTGCACCTCTCCTGCCAGGCAGGCGCTTAAGGCTATGATACCCTCATGGAACTGGTTGAGAACCTCCATATCGACTCTGGGACGGTAATAGAAGCCTTCCACATAACCCCGGGATACAATCTTCATCAGATTCGCGTATCCCTGGTTATTCTCCGCCAGAAGAACCAGATGGTAATAACGGTCCTCCCCTCCGGTCAGCTCCTTGTCAAAACGGGAATTGGGAGCCACGTAAACCTCGCAGCCCAGAATAGGCTTGATACCCTCCGCTCTCGCCGCCCTGTAAAAATCTATCACGCCGAACATGGCTCCGTGGTCCGTAATGGCCGCCGCCGTCATGCCCAGCTCCTTCACCCTGGCCACGTACTCCTTAATCTTATTGGAGCCGTCCAGAAGGCTGTATTCCGTATGTGTATGCAGATGTGTAAATGGCATTCTTACCTGTCTCCTTTATCCGGCCGGGCCGGTATACGGCGCGCTCCCGGGCTGCCGCGCCCCGGAATTGCTGCGCCGTCAGTCCTTCTGCATTCCGCAGATCATATCCAGTATCTTATGAGCCGTCTCTTCCTTGGTCAGAAGCTCCAGCTCCGTATCTTTGTCCTTCGTAAGCACGGTCACCCGGTTCGTATCCGTTCCGAAGCCCGCGCCCTCGGCCCGGAGGCTGTTGGCACAGATCAGGTCGCAGTTCTTGCTCTCCAGCTTCTTTCTGGCATTTGCCAGCAGATCCTCCGTCTCCATGGCAAAGCCGCAGAGAATCTGCCCTTCCTTTTTGTGCTCACCCAGATATTGCAGAATATCTCTGGTCCGCTTCAGAGTCAGGGGCAGTTCTCCCCCCGCTTTTTTAATCTTGTTCTCCGCCGTCTCCACCGGTGTATAGTCGGCCACAGCCGCGGCTTTGATGATGATATCCGCTTCCTCTGCCCGGACCGCTACCGCCTGGAACATATCCTCCGCGGATTCCACCCGCACCACGTCCGTGAACAGGGGCGGCGCCACCTCCGTGTGCGCCGCCACCACTGTGACCTCCGCGCCGCGAAAGCTCGCGGCGCGGGCCAGGGCGAAGCCCATCTTGCCCGAAGAATGGTTCGTGATGAAACGCACCGGGTCGATGGATTCCCGGGTGGCACCGGCCGTCACCAGCACCTTTTTTCCTGTCAGATCCTTTTCACATGCAATCTCTTTCAATACATATTCCAGCAGAACGCTCTCCTCCGGCATTCTGCCGTCTCCGCTGTCCCCGTTTGCCAGCATGCCGTGCTCCGGCGGAATGATCTCATAGCCGAAGCGGGCCAGCTTCTGCAGATTGTCCTGCACGATGGGATTATGGTACATATTGTGGTTCATAGCCGGGGAAATGATCTTTTTGCAGGGGCAGGCCATCACCGTCGTTGTCAGCATATCGTCGGCAATGCCGTTCGCAATCTTTCCAATCACATTGGCGGAGGCTGGAGCCACAAGGACCACGTCCGCCAGCTTTGCCAGCGCCACATGCTCTACGTTGTACTGAAAATTCCGGTCGAAGGTGTCTACCAGACACTTGCTGCCAGTCAGCTCCTCAAAGGTCAGCGGCGTGATAAACTCCGTGGCATTGCGGGTCATCAGCACCTGCACATTACAGCCCAGCTTTTTCAGCATCCGGGCCAGGTTTACGATTTTATATGCGGCAATGCTTCCGGTCACGGCCAGCACTGCGGTCTTTCCTTTTAACTGCATAGATAATTTCCTTTCTTTTTATGAATTAGTATAACACAAAAAGCCCAAAGTTTTTATATCTTTTTCCTTCTTCTGTGGTATAATTTGAATGTATTGTATCTTCATGTGAAGAATAATAACAAGGAGGAATTTCAAAATGAAAAAAAGATTCAACACCCGGCAGCTAACCATTCTCGGGCTGCTGACCGGCATTCTGCTTCTTATGGCCTACACCCCTCTGGGATACCTGAACATCGGCCCGCTGGCCATCTCGTTCAACGTCATCCCCGTCGCTCTGGCAGCCGTGACCCTTGGACCTGCAGGCGGAGCCGCCGCGGGAGCTGTATTCGGGCTGACAAGCTTTCTGCAGTGCGTCGGCGTCGGAGGCTTAAGCGCCATGGGGGCCATTCTCTTTGGCATCAATCCCGTCCTGGCCTTTATTCAGCGGTTTGTACCCCGCGTTCTGGACGGTTTTCTTCTTGGCTATATATTCCGCCTCGTTCAAAAGACAGGCGGCGCGCGTCTGGGCTGCTTTGTCACAGGATTTTTCTCCGCATTTCTGAATACGCTCTTTTTCATGACCGCTCTGATTCTGCTCTACGGAAATACCGAATACGTGCAGGGGCTCATCGGCGGAAGAAATATTCTGCTTTTCGTATGCTCCTTTGTGGGCATCAACGCGGTCTGCGAAATGGCCGCTTCTACCATTCTGACAGGCGCCGTCGGCTATGCGCTGTACCGCTCCCGGCTTTTCGCCTCTCAGAAGTAGGCCGGAAGCGGCATTGAATTTTTATCCCGGAGGAATGGCAAATGATTCTTACCATAGATATCGGAAACACAAATATTGTAACCGGCTGCTTTGATCAGGACCAGCTTCTCTTTCTGGAACGGTTCTCCACAGAACAAGAGGCCACCAGCCTGGAGTACGCCACCATCTTCAAGGAGACACTGGATCTGCATGAGATCCCTCCTTCCCTGATTCAGGGAGGAATCATCTCCTCCGTGGTGCCTTCCGTCACCGGCACCGTCAAAGAGGCCGTGGAGAAATACACCGGCGCCCGGATTCTCGTGGTAGGTCCCGGGATCAAAACAGGCCTGAAGCTTGCTGTGGACGATCCCGCCCAGCAGGGAAGCGATCTGGTCGTGGGCGCAGTAGCCGGCGTGCATCTCTATCCGGTTCCCCAGATTCTCATTGATATGGGGACAGCCACCACCGTCTCCGTCATCAACCGGGAGAAAGCCTATATCGGAAAAATGATTCTCCCCGGCCTGGCCATTTCTCTGGACGCCCTTTCCAGCCGGACGGCCCAGCTTCCCAGGATTTCTCTTGATCCTCCGAAGAAGCTCATCGGAAGCAATACGGTAGATTCCATGAAAAGCGGGATTCTGTACGGGAACGCCGGAGCGCTGGATGGTCTGATTGACCGGATTAACGAAGAACTGGGGGAGACCTGCACGGTAGTGGCCACAGGAGGCCTGGCAGGCGTCGTCGCCCCTCTGTGCAGGCATAAAATGTTCCTGGAAGACGACCTTCTGCTGAAGGGGCTGCTGATTATCTATCACAAAAATATCCACCGGTAATTTGCCTTCTCAACTGCAATAGCATCTGCTAATACCATCTGCAAACATTATCTGCGAATGGAGCGTCAGAGAAGGCCGCGGTGTATTTCATAATCTTCCTATCTTCTTCAGATCGAAAACGAGGTAACTGCTCCCTCCGGGAACCTTTACCTCGTTTTACTTAACCATTAATCATAAATGAAACTAATTTATCGATATCTTCCTTCTCGTAAGCGATAATCTCCAGCTCCGGAATCTCGCCGTTGGAAAAGATATTTGCCATGGATACGTACTGAGAAAGCTTTGACTTCAGATTCAGTCTGTCGCCTTCACCTGTAACCAGCTCAACCTTACCCTTGCAGCTGTCAACTACCTTGAAGAACTTATCGATGTCAGTGATATTCTGAACTTTCATCTTTTATTCACTCCTTTCTTCTTCCCCATTATAACCGCTAACTACGGCTTTGGAAAGAGATTTTTTTCAAATTTTCAAATTTTGGTACTTTTTTATGATTTGCGGCGGATACTCTTCTCTGTTATTTCTATTTTGCCTTCTTTCAGGAGCCGTCCCACTGCCCTTTTAAAAGCATTTTTACTGAGTTTCAGCTCCCGCTCAATGACCTCCGGAGATGCCTTGTCATTGAAGGGCAGCACGCCGTCAAATTCATCGATGACCTTCAGTACCGTCTGCGCATCCTGGTCCATCTGGAGATACGCCTTTTCCCGGATGCTTAAATCCAGTTTTCCATCTTCATGAACCGCTGTCACCCGCGCTTCCACCACGTCGCCGATGGAGGCGTCCCCATGAAAGTCCTTTCTGGGAATCAGTCCGGAATACCGGTTGTCTACCGCCACAAAGGCTCCGAACTCCCGGCTGATCTCATAAACCGTTCCCCGGACCCGGTCCTCCTTCTGATAGGGCGACTGTGTCTCCAGGTACTCATAAACGTTCATGGTGGCGCAGAGGCGGCTGCTCTTGTCAATATACAGCGCAGCCAGGACCTGGTCTCCTTCCCTTACCCGCCGCGTCTGCTGACGGAACGGAAGAAGGAGATCCTTCTCCAGACCCCAGTCCAGAAACGCGCCGATTTTCCCCACCTGAACCACTTTCAGCACCGCCAGACCTCCCAGCTGCACCTTAGGTTCCTGGGTGGTGCAGATCAGTCTGTCTTTGGAATCCCGGTAGACGAAAACCGTAAGCTTATCTCCGGCTGCCGTTCCCTCCGGAACCTGCTTTTTCGGAAGGAGCACCCGCTCCGCCGCTCCCGGCTCCTCTCCAAGATATATGCCAAAATCTGTCTTCTTTATGACAGTCAGTTCCTGCTTTTTACCAAGCTCAATCATTTCTCATTTCCTTTCGTATCTCTCCGGGTGCTTCAGGAGAGTTCCACTACCGCGTAGGGTTTTCCCGCTTCGCTGCACAGCCCTATCGTATACCTGCCGTCACCGGAAGCCGTCACCGGATAAATCACGTCTCCCAGCAGCGCCGATTTCTTATACTCTGCCCGCATCTGCCGGATTGTAAATTCCTCCGGCACATATTCTCTGGCCATCTGAATGTACTGGCCGTTATTTACATGATGATTGGTGTCCAGATGATGCTTCTGGACCGAGAAGGGTTCTCCCGCCTTCCCTTCCGCCGGCATGGGAACCTTTCTGGAAGCATACTCCATATCCAGCTTCTCTTCCAATGTATACGCTTTTTCAATCTCTTCCGGAACCCGCGCGGGCCTGCCTGTCTGCGTATCCAGGAAGGTCCACAGGCTGTTGGCCCAGGCCAGCAGCTTTCCGTCCCCGTCCGTCATCGTAAAATTACGCCAGCCCAGAAATCCCTGAAACTGATAGGGCCAGGTGGAAATGCGTATTTTTTCACACAGGGCCGGATACCTGTCGACTACTATCTGCCAGGAGGACAGCACCCACACTCTCTGAAGAGCTTCCAGTCTTTCCACTCCCACCTGGAGCTCCTCGGACTGAAAAGTGCTGCAATCCTGAAAGTAGTTGATAATCCCATCCAGCGTCAGCTTTTTATCTTCGCCCACCTCGCTGTACCGGACGAAGCTGTCAAATGAGTACATATTTTTCCTCCCTGAGTGACAGAAAACAGCCGGTGACTCTGTTCCCGTCCACTGGCTGTAAAAACTGCAGATTTATTTTTACAAGCTTATATCATGCTCCTGTCCCAGTATATCATTTTTCTTTCCATTTTGCACTCTTATTTTTTATTTTATTTCAAGACACAAAGACGCTCCGGTGTATCTTCACCGGAGCGTCATGAGCAGGGCTACAAGGATTCGAACCTTGAAATGACGGAGTCAGAGTCCGTTGCCTTACCGTTTGGCGATAGCCCTTTGTTTTCAGCGAATGTTATTGTAGCATAGCTTTATCTCAAATGCAAGTACTTTTTTTAAATTTTTTTTATTTTTTTGAAATTCTTTGTTGCTATTCTTTTCCGCTATGCCGCCAGAAAACCAATCGTCTCAGGAATCTTCCGCGATATATCCGTTTTCCAACGTAACCACACACTGATAACGGGGGTCCAGACCGCTGACTTTCTCTACGATATCCAGATGAAGCTGCGTCATGTCTTTATCACTGTAGGAATGCGGCACCACCACGTCAAAAATCAGGTTAATCTGCTGCTCTCCATCCACAATGCGGAAATCATGCAGAGACAGCCTTTCATCAATCTTTTTCAGCTCCGCCGTCACCTGTTCTTTCAGCTCTGTCACACGCTCATCCCTGACCGCCACCGGGTCCATATGAATCACCAGAAAGATACCAAGCTTCCTGGCAGCGTCCCGTTCTATCCGGTCAATGATCTCATGAGAGGTCTCGATGTCCACATCATTGGGCACCTCTGCGTGAATGGAAGCCAGGCTCCGGGTAGGCCCGTAATTGTGCACAATCAGATCGTGGCTCCCCAGAATCCCATCGTAGCTTTCCACAAATTCTGAAATTTCCCGGTACAGCTTCGGATCTACCGGCTGTCCGATCAGCGGTTCCAGGGTATCGCGGGCGATGCCGATGCCGGCCCACATGACCACCAGAGAGACCAGAAGGCCCACAAAGCCGTCGATATTAATCTGCGTAAAATGAAAGAAGAGAATCGATCCCATTGTAGCCAGAGTTGTGACCACATCGCCCAGCGCGTCCGCAGCCGCGGCCTGCATCACGCTGGAATTGATTCGTTTCCCCAGTGCCTTGTTAAAGCGCCCAAGCCACAGCTTCACAGCCACAGAGGCTGTCAGAATCAGCATGGACACCAAATCAAAGCTCAAGTCCTCTGGATGGCGGATTTTATCCAGGGAGCTTTTAAAAAAGGTCAGGCCCACCTGTATAACCAGAAAAGCCACCACAAGAGCCGCGATATACTCAATTCTTCCATGGCCGAAGGGATGCTCTCTGTCCGCCGGCTTTCCGGCCATCTTCACCCCTACAAAGCCAATCACAGAAGAGGCAGCGTCGGACAGGTTATTGAATGCGTCCGCCATAACGGAGACGCTTCGCATCACCATGCCGACCGCCAGCTTTCCCGCAAACAGCAGTACGTTGCACAGAATTCCCACAACGCTTGTCAGAACGCCATAATCTGTGCGCACTCTGCTGTCATCTGTATTCTGATAATTTTTAACAAATTTTCTGACTAATAATTCTGTCATTGTTACTGTCCTGTATTAATCTCCGCCGTGGGATCTGTCTGTACTTCCGCAGTGGCCTGCCCGTCTGCATTGATCTCCGCGCTGCTGTTTAAAGCGGAGGTGTCGCCCGAAAGCGGGCTGATCACCGTGCCGATCAGATTGCCCGGATGCAGACTGCAGGGCTTAGCCACAAGCGGCGAGCCGGATACATTGTTGTCCTCCGGAATCAGCGTAATAATACGGAATTCATGGGTCGGACAGGTATCCGTGGCAAGCGCGCCGCTCTCCACGCAGGCCTCCCCGGTCACATGCACGTCGCAGTACTCGGTGGGAGTCGTACCCTCAGCAAAATATTCCGTCCTCATCATGCCGTCGCAGATACCCGGAATCGGCAGCTTGCCGGACGCCGAGCAGACGGTGGCGCTGGTAATGCCGGAAGGCATCTCAAAGCTCTTGTTATCCAGATTTTCGTGAATCCGGGACATGACTTCACGCCAGATATTCAGATGATACCGGGTCTCGCCCGCGCTGCTGCTCAGGCTGTGGTTGTTGTCATAGCCTGCCCAGACGCCCGCCGTATAATACGGCGTATAGCCTACGAACCATACATTAGTGTTTGAAGTAGTCGTACCGGTCTTTCCGGCAATGGTCATGCCGGAGAAGTTCGCTCTCGTACCCGTTCCGCTGGTTACTACATCCTGCATGGCATTCGTCAGAAGCCAGGCTGTCGTATCCTTCAGGACGGTTCTGGTGGTGGAAACGGTATTATCAATCAGTACATTCCCATCGTGATCGAGAATTCTTGTATAGAACACCGGCTCCGTATATACGCCTCCGTTGGCAATGGTGGCAAAGGCAGCAGTCAGCTCCACATTTTTGACGCCGTTCGTCAGTCCGCCCAGAGCCATAGCCTGGCCCACATCGCCGTTTCCTCCAGAATCCAGTTCTGTCTGGAGAGTCGTAATGCCAAAGTTCTGCACATAAGTGGCTCCCAGCTCCGGCGTGATATCCGTCAGCGTCTTTACCGCCACAATATTGATCGATCTCCGGATCGCTTCCCGGTATGAGGTCCAGCCGCTGTAGGAACGGTCGGCGTTGCGCACCTCTTTTCCCTTGCCTTCATCGTAATAATACGGAGCGTCATACTGGGTGGATGCCAGGGTCATGCCCGCGGAATCCAGCGCCGGAGCATAGGTGGATACAATCTTGAAAGTAGAACCCGGCTGACGGGTGGTATCCGTCGCTCTGTTCAGGGACAGGCTGGCTGTCTTCTCGCCGCGGCCGCCCACGATTCCCTTCACATAGCCGGTAGCCTGATCCATAACTACCATGGAAATCTGCGGCTGAATGGTAATATCAATACTCTCGTAAACCGTATCTCCTTCTTCTACCACAGACGCCTTATAGGCTTCGACATGCGCCATGGCGTCTTCCTCGCTGTCAAACAGCAGCTCAAAATCAGCATATTCATTTTCCTGGAAATATTTTTCCATCATTTCCTTGCTGTAATTGATCTGCTCCCCGTCTTCCTTTACAACAGTCAGCGCGTACTCCAGGCCGTACTTCACATTATCAGGATAGTTCTCAGGGTCCGAGGTCTCCTCGTCCATGATTGCCTGAATCTCCGGGTCCTGCGCCGTCTCGATGGTCAGTCCGCCATTGTAAACCAGGTTATAGGCCTGCTGGGAAGTATATCCTTTTATCTCCTGCAGGTCCGCAATGACTGCCTCGATGGTAGCGTCAACATAATAGGAGTACACTTCTGCGGTACCGGTGCTTTCATTGGTCACCTGAATGCGCTCATACACGTCGTCAGCCAGAGCCTCATTATACTCATCCTGGGTAATATGTCCGTTCCTCAGCATGGAATCCAGAACCAGCTCCCGTCTGGACGCATTATCCTCCGGATGGCTGATCGGATTGTATCTGCTGGGATTCTGGGTAATAGCGGCAATCACCGCCGCCTCGGAAATGGTCAGCTCTCCCACGTCTTTATTAAAATATCTGTTTGACGCGGCCTGTATGCCCAGGGTATTCTGCCCCAGGTTGATGGTATTCAGATAAGCTTCCAGAATTTCTTCCTTGGACATGATTTTTTCCAGCTCCAGCGCCAGATACTGCTCCTGAAGCTTACGCTCTACCTTCTCCACGAAGGTATCTTCGCTCATGAAATCAAACACGCTGTTCTTCAGAAGCTGCTGGGTGATGGTGCTGGCGCCCTCCGTCCTCTTAAAGCCTGTAGCCACAGCCGTCGCGGCCGCCCGGGCGATACCTCTTAAGTCGATACCGTTATGCTCGTAGAAACGCTCGTCCTCGATATCGATAAAGGCCCACTGTACATGCTCCGGAATATCTTCAATGTCGGCCCATACACGGTTCGAACCGGCCGTGACAAGCTCCGCCATCGTATTTCCTTCCGAATCCAGCATCACAGACTTGTAGCCTCTCGGAATTACACTGGTGCTGTCGATATCCGGCGCGTTGTCAATCACGCCTTTCATGATCCCGATGCCCGCGCAGGCGCCGATAACCACCACAGCCAGCATACAAATCAGAAATGCTTTTATAAATATCACACTTGCTTTTTTACTTACCTTTGTAGCTTTGGAGTGCATGGACTTCTGCTTTTTAGAAGTTCCGCGTTTTCCATAATTCATTTTCTTTCCTCCTCTACATCGTTTCATTATAGCAAAAACTTACCAAGGAATAAAGAGAAAATTAAAATTTCACAGTTTCATCAGCATTTCTTAAGCATTTTGCCCTGTCCTCGGTTGACAAAAAGCCTTCCTTCATTCTATACTGACCGTAGCATCGGCGCGCCGGAGGGCGCCGGCTTTTTGAAATTTTGGACCTCCGACAGCTTTCGACAGTCTTTTCAGCGGCCATCCTGTATAATACTCTCTGAAATCGGATATTCTGCCTCAGAACAGAAGGCGGCATGTCAATACAGCCAAAGGAGAGTATGATGCAAAAGGAATTTCTAATTGAAACCCGGACTGTCACTGATGAAAAAGGAACCCTGCTGAATCTGAAGTACTACCTGATCGAGGAAGAAGCGTCCCCTGCGGCCGCTCCCCTTTACCGGATCTGCGTCAAAAAATCCCTGTCAGAACATCCCGGAGTGGAAGAAAGCGCAAGCACTCCCCCTGTTTCCGATTCGGAAACGCGGGCCCGTCAGCTGCTCCGCCGGCTTATCACAAACGCTGTGACGCCCGTGTGTCTGCTGGAGATCGTAGACGACATAATGACAAAGGAGGACATGCAGGCGTCCTGAAAGGAATCACAGATAAATGCCTGAATCATACCGTTTTACCTGGCAGGGCGGAGCAGGAGAACTGATCGAGAAGAAATCCCGTTTCATCGCCACTGTCTCCCCTGTCAAATCTGAAGAAGAAGCCCAGCGCTTTATAGAGCAGATCAAAAAGCAGTATTGGGACGCCAGACACAACTGCACGGCTTTTACCATCGGCAGCCGCCATCAGCTGACGCGCTGCAGCGACGACGGAGAGCCTGCCGGAACTGCCGGACGCCCCATGCTGGACGTGCTTCTGGGCGAAGATATTCACGATACCTGTGTTGTCGTCACCCGCTATTTCGGCGGCACCCTTCTTGGCACCGGCGGACTGGTCCGCGCCTATTCGGGCGCCGTACAGGAGGCTCTGAAAGCTTCCGTCATTCTGGATCGGCAGAAGGGAATACGCCTGGAAATTCATTCCGACTATGGAGATATCGGAAAAATACAGTACCTGATTGGACAGAATCAGCTTCCGGTTCTGTCCTCCTCCTATACGGATTCCGTTTTGCTGGAAGTACTCGTGCCGGAATCCCATTTTGAAACCTTTACCGGCGCTGTCACGGAAGGCACTGCCGGAAAGGCCCGTCTGGAAAAGGGCGGTTCTGTCTGGTACGCCCTTCGGGAAGGAGAAGTACTTCTGTTCGACAAGGAGGAGACAGAATGAAGTTTTTTTCCGTCAGAAAACACGCCTTGTTATGGGCCCGTCTTTTTACAGCGGGTCTTTTTCTGGTTCTGCTCTTTTTTGTTTTCCGGAAGTATGAAAACGGTCTTTACACCGATCCGGTTCTTTCTCTGCGCATCAACGAAGTCTGCACCATCAGCCCCGGCACCACGGAAGGGGATTCCGTCACCTACGAGGATTACATTGAACTTTACAATCCCACCTCCCAGGCCGTTTCCCTGGAAGGACTCTATCTGTCCGATGATGCCGGAGATCCGCTGCAGGCCGCTCTCCCGGAAGGAGAGATTGAGCCGGGAGGCTATTATATCATCTATGCTGCCGGCGAGGGGGATTCCGCCCCGGAAGGCACGCCTTCTGTTGCTTTCGGCCTTTCCGAAGAAGAGGTTATTATGCTTACCTGGGTCTGCGAGCTGGAAGACGGCACAGAATCCGCCCATACCATTGACTCTGTTTACGTTCCCGCCTCCATCAGTCCCGGCGCCGTCTATGCCGCCACAGAAGACGGAGGAGACAGCTACGGGCAGCTTTCTCCCTCTCCCGGTCTTTCCAACGCTTCCGCCTCAGCCATTCTGGAGGACCCTGTTTTCCTGACTCCCGGCGGTTTTTATGAGGACAGCGTAGAGGTCACTTTGACTGCCGCGGAAGGCCTCTCCATCCGCTATACACTGGATGGAAGCGAACCCACAGAAGATTCCCCTCTCTATACAGAGCCTCTGATTCTCACTGACCCCAGCTCATCTCCCAACGTATGGTCTGCCCTGGAAAACATCACCACCTCTGACCGGAATTACGAGATTCCGGATACCCCTGTGGACAAGGCTGCCGTTGTGCGGGCTGCCGCTTTTGATGGAGAAGGAAACCGCAGCGGTACTGTGACCTGCACCTATTTTATCGATTTTGACGAAAAGGAAGGCTACGAGAATGCCGCCGTCCTCTCTCTTGTCACCGACCCGGAGAATCTGTTTTCCCAGGAGGAAGGCATCTACGTGCGCGGTTCTCTTTACGAGGAAGCCCTGGAAGCCGGCCTGATCTATGAAGGCTTAAGCTGGATTGAGCTGATGGATTATACGCATTATTATCTGGAAGGCATGTCCTCCGAGCGTCCCGCTCATCTGGAACTTTATTCTGTGTACGGAGACGCTCTGCTGAATCAGTCCTGCGGAATCCGCATCCGTGGAAACGAGTCCCGCAGCTTTCCCCAGAAGAGCTTTACGCTCTACTCCCGGAAACGGTATGAAAAAGAAAGCTTTGATCCGGTTCTCTTTGACACGGGAATTTCCTATGACAGTCTGATTCTGAACAACAGCAAAACACCGAAAAAGGTGTTTTTCTTCTCTCTGGTGGAAGATCGGGAAGCCGCCGTCCAGGAATACATCCCCTGCCAGGTCTTTCTAAACGGAGAATACTGGGGAATGTATTACCTGATGGAACGCTATTCCTCAGAATATCTGGAAGGCCGCTACGACGCCTCGCCGGAAGAATCCACTCTTATCAAAGACACCCGCTACGTGGCGGACGGTGTAGAGGAAGAAATCGAAAGCTACCGGGCTCTGCGGGACTATCTTGATCGGGAGGATCTGGATGACCCGGAAGTTTACGAGGGCCTTCTGGAACAGATGGATATGCAGAGCTTCATAGACTGGATGTGCGTAAATATCTATATCGCCAATACCGACAACAAGCCGCTGGAGAATAATGTGTATACCTGGAAGTCCGACGGCAGCACAGAGACTGCTCTTCCTGAAAACATGGAATACAGCGACGGAAAATGGCGCTGGATGCTTTACGACCTGGACGATTCCCTGGCTGCAGGCACAGTATACGCAGACAGCGGGGCCTGGTCCATGGATTCTTTCACGGAACATGCCGTCTATGCCTCTTCCGGCTATCTGGACGACAAGCCCATGCCTGCCCTGATGAAAAACGCCGATTTCCGCCGACAGTTTGTTCTGACCTTTTTGGACATGGCCAACGAAAATTTCCGGCCAGACCGGGTGCTGGCCCTTCTCGATGAAATCGAAGAACAGTATTCCTCCTGGGCCGAGCTGAGCTGGGAGCGCTGGAACACCAATCTCCAGGATCAGACCTTCTCTGAGCAGGTGGAGGAACTGCGTCTTTTCTTTGAAAACCGCTTTGATTCCATCATCCCCTGCCTGGCGGAGCATTTTGGGCTCACAGGAGAGCTTGTGACACTGAGCCTGTCGGCGGAAAACGGCGGAGCAGTGTCGCTGAACACGCTGGATCTGGATCTTATGGACGGCAGCTGGCAGGGACGCTATTACACGGACTACCCTGTGACCCTGACTGCGCAGGAAACAGACGGAGCGGCCTTCGACCACTGGGAAATCGAAGGCGGCTCAATTATAGAAGGAAGCCAGGACAGCGCCAGCATCCAGGTGCGGCTGGAAGAGGACACCACCGTCCGGGCCGTCTATACAGAGAGCTGACGCCTTTCCGGAGTTTTGATTCTTTTTTGAATTCTGCTCCTTCCCGGAATTCCGACGCCTTCGAAGGACAGCGTTTTTCCGCTGTCCTTCTTTTTTCTGTCTTTTTTCTTCCGTTTTGATTCTGTTATGAGATCGATAATTTTTGTCAATAATACTCCCAAATGGCAGCGTCCGGCGCATTGACTTTCTGTCTTCCGTTTGTTATTATGTTTGTAGTTAGTATTATCTAACTTCATGTGAATAACGGCAGACTCCTTTCGGAAAGACCGGCTTATCTTTCCAGATCCATGACAGGATATGATAGATACTCCAGGGTGCTCCATAAGCCCCTGGCATACTCTATCCCCTGATCCATCATGCGGCGCAGGCTGCTGCAAAGGCGCCCCATGCGCCGGACGGGAACAGTACCCGCGCCGCCTTCTGCCCGGAACAGGCAGAAGAGGCGGCGCGGGGGTTCCCGGGATGCTCTGCCAGAAATATGGAAGGAGATTATCACAATGGACTATTTACAGATCGAAAAAGTTATCGGAAGAGAAATTCTGGACTCCAGGGGCAATCCCACGGTTGAAGCTGAGGTCACTCTGGCCGACGGCACGACTGCCCGAGGCGCGGCTCCCAGCGGCGCCTCCACCGGTGAGTTTGAGGCTCTGGAGCTCCGTGACGGTGATAAAGGACGCTACCTGGGCAAGGGCGTCACAAAGGCCGTGGAAAACATTAACACCATCATCAGAGATACCATCACCGGCATGGATGCTTCTGACATCTATGCCGTGGATAAAGCCATGATAGCGGCCGACGGCACAAAGGACAAGTCACGGCTTGGCGCAAACGCCATCCTTGCCGTCTCCATCGCCGCGGCAAGAGCCGCCTCCGCCGCTCTCGGCATTCCGCTTTACCGCTTCCTGGGCGGCATCTCCGGAAACCGTCTCCCGGTACCCATGATGAATATTTTAAACGGAGGCGCGCACGCGGCCAACACCGTAGATGTGCAGGAATTTATGATTATGCCCGTGGGCGCTCCCAGCTTTAAGGAAGCTCTGCGCTGGTGCGCCGAAGTCTTCCATGCCCTGGCAGCCATTCTGAAATCCGAGGGCCTGGCCACCTCCGTGGGCGACGAAGGCGGCTTCGCTCCCAATCTGGCCAGCGATGAGGAAGCCATTTCCTATATCCTGAAGGCTGTGGAGAAAGCCGGATACGAGCCGGGAAGGGACTTTATGCTGGCCATGGACGCCGCTTCCAGCGAATGGAAAGGAGAAAAGAAGGGCGAGTACATCCTTCCGAAAGCCGGCACCCGCTTTACCTCTAAGACACTGATTGAGCACTGGAAACAGCTGGTAGAAAAATATCCCATCATCTCCATCGAGGACGCCCTCGACGAGGAGGACTGGGAAGGCTGGCAGCTTCTGACCCGGGAGCTTGGCGGTAAGGTTCAGCTGGTGGGAGATGACCTCTTTGTAACCAATACCGAACGTCTCTCTAAAGGAATTGCCCTGGGCTGCGGCAACTCCATCCTGATTAAGCTCAACCAGATCGGCTCCGTATCTGAAACCCTGGAAGCCATCAAAATGGCCCATCAGGCCGGCTACACTGCCATTTCCTCCCACCGTTCCGGCGAGACCGGAGACACAACCATCGCAGATCTGGCCGTGGCTCTGAACACCTGCCAGATCAAGACCGGCGCTCCCAGCCGTTCTGAGCGCGTGGAGAAATATAATCAGCTTCTGCGCATTGAAGAAGAGCTGGGCGCTGCGGCAGTATATCCCGGTATGGGAGCCTTCCATGTGAAGAGAAAATAAGATTCTGTTTTAACGGACGCGGGGACTTCTTCTGATTCCGCCGTTCGTCCCTTCTCTGACAGGCGTGTGCTTCCGGACGGACTAAAAATCAGTCCGCCGGAAGCACACACCGGTCTGCGAAGAGGCCGTACGCGTGAATTCAGAAGAAGTCCCCGCTGTCGTTCAAAAAATTTCAGTTTCTCCGTATGTCCCAATTTTTCCTGTGTCTCCTGCGCCCCTGTTTCTCCTGCCGCAGAAGTGTTGAGCTCTTTCGGTACCTTTGGTATAATACAGATAGATATTATACCACGCCGCCCCGGAACAGACCGGATGGAGGCGTTTCCCTTACCGGGGCGTGCGCATCCCCCGGAGGGTCCACAATTATTTACAGAAGAAAGAGAAGTGAAAACAATGACAAAACGCAACGAAGCACAGCTCCATGCAAAACCGGCAGACTGCGGCGTTTGCATGGAGTAGTAGTCATTGCCGCAGAAACCATATGCCGGCTTTGCCGCCTGACGATTATCTTATCTAAAGGAGGAAGCCTGCATGAAATACAGGAACGCAAAGGCTCTTCTTCCCGATGCGCTGGTCAGAGAGCTGCAGCGCTATATTCAGGGCGGATATCTCTATGTTCCCACCGAACAGGAGCAGAAGAAACGCTGGGGAGAAGCGTCCGGCTACCGGCAGGAATTACAGTGGCGGAACCGCCAGATCAGAGAGCAGTACCAGCAGGGGTGTTCTGTCGATTCTCTGGCCGAAAAATACTGCCTGTCTGTACATGCCATCAGAAAAATCATTTATCAGAAACCATAATCATCAGAGGCTGCCCTGACGCGGCCTCTGCCTTTTTATACTGTTTGATTCTGTATCATCCCGGGGATAGAAAAGCAGCCACGGTCAGGATAAGATATAAGAAAAACGCAGTGCCGGCGTGCCCGCAGACTCTCTCAGGCACATCGGCCGCAGGGAAAGGAGAAAGCCATGTGCACTCGATTTGTTTACCGGGGAAACGATACCGGAGATATCATCACAGGTTTTAATTTTGACATCGATCTCGCGGCATGGGATCATCAGGTTGTGAAAGAAAAGGACCGTTTCTATATCGGCATCCTGCGCCCCGACGGGCTGCGCCATTCCTATCACGGCGTTCACCAGAGCGGAAACGCCGGCACTCTGCTGTATGTCCATGGAAATCCCGAGGCTGCATACCGGAATACTTCCGGCTGCATGACAATCGCCGATCTGACAGAGCAGTTTATCCAGGCCCGGCTTACTTTTGACGATGTTCTCCGCATCGTGCAGGACAGGAAGATCGTCTATGCGCCGGATGCGACGATGCAGGCCATGTTCTCCGACCGTCAGGGACGTACTCTGATCATCGAACCGGGTATCGGCTGGCGCGAAGACTGCGGAAAATATTCACTGATTACCAATTACTCTCTTCTTGCCCCGGAAAGCACCCGTCCGTACACAGTGCCCGGTGACGATCGATATGAAAGAGCCGCACAGCTCCTGAACGGATACGGAAACCGTTTCTCCGTCTCCGACGCCTTTTCCGTTCTCCGTGCCGTCCGTCAGGAAGAGCCCTGGGCCACTAGAGTCTCTTTCGTATATTCATCCGGAGAACAGGCCGTCTATTACGTACAGAATTCCTGTTTTGAGCAAATAGAAAAATGGGAATTTACTGATTTCTGAGAGAAAGGAGAACTTATGAACCCAGAGAAAATCTATCCCCGCACCGGAGATTTACAGACCGTCTATCTGAAAAACGTTATCACAGATCCCAATATCACTGCGGGCAGTTACACCATCTACAATGATTTCGTCCATGACCCGCGGGACTTTGAACGGAACAACGTGCTGTACCACTATCCCGTCAATCACGACCGGCTGGTAATCGGAAAATTCTGTTCCATCGCCTGCGGAGCAAAATTCCTGTTCAACAGCGCCAACCACACTCTGTCTTCGTTGTCCACTTATCCCTTCCCCATCTTTTTTAAAGAATGGGATCTGGATATTCAAAATATATCGGATGCCTGGGACAATAAAGGCGATATCGTCATCGGCAATGACGTATGGATCGGATACGAAGCCGTCATTCTGGCCGGTGTCTCCATCGGGGACGGCGCGGTCATCGGCGCCCGTGCCGTCGTGACAAAGGACGTGCCTCCCTATACCATCGTCGGCGGCGTTCCGGCAAAACCAATCCGCAGGCGCTTCCCGGAAGAAACCATAGCTGTTCTCCAGAAGCTCAGGTGGTGGGACTGGCCGGAAGAAAAAATCCAGAGGCACATCAAAGACATACAATCCGGCAGAATAAAAAATATTACTGCAGCCCGCCCATAAAACACTTTCACGAAACAGCCCCTGCGGATTTCTGATATCCAGATGTACGGCCTCTTCGCGGACGGCTGTGGGATTCCGGCGGACTGGTTTTCAGTCCGGCCGGAAGCACACGGCTGTCAGAGAAGGGACGGACAACGGATACAGAAATCCGCAGGGGCGTCCCGTAAAATTCTTTTATCTTTTAACCTGTCCGTAGTAAGCATTTGCCCCATGCTTTCTCAGGAAATGCTTATCCTGAATCACCTGCGGAGCCGGAGCCACGCCCGGCTTCAGAGCTTCGGTGCGGTAAGCCATCTTAGCCACTTCCTCAAGCACGACTGCGTTATGTACCGCGTTGGCCGCGTCTGTACCCCAGGTAAACGGTCCGTGGTTTGTGCAGAGCACGCCCGGAATGTGCATCGGGTCTTTGCCCTGGAAGGTCTCAATAATGACAAGACCTGTATTCTTCTCGTATTCTCCGTTGATCTCCTCCTCTGTCAGGCTTCTGGCACAGGGAATCTCACCGTAGAAATAGTCTGCGTGAGTAGTTCCGTAGCAGGGAATGCTGCGTCCGGCCTGGGCCCAGGAAGTTGCCCAGGGTGAGTGGGTATGAACCACGCCGCCGATCTTCGGGAATGCCTTGTAAAGCTCCAGATGAGTCGGCGTATCGGAAGACGGATTGTAATCTCCCTCTACCTTGTTTCCGTTCAGATCGATGACTACCATATCTTCCGGCTTCAGAAGGTCATATTCCACGCCGCTGGGCTTGATGACAAACAGTCCGCTCTCGCGGTCGATGCCGCTGACATTTCCCCAGGTATAGGTGATAAGCCCTCTCTTCGGAAGCTCCATGTTGGCTTCGTATACTTTCTTTTTCAGTTCCTCTAACATTTTTATTCTCCTTCCTGACCGGGCATCCCCCAATCACACTCAGAATATTCCGGCTTTCTTCGGACAGCCGTCCTCCGAATCCTGTAACTTTATTTTACAGTCTGCAGGCATTTCTTTCAAGAAAAAATACACTGTTTTCAATCGTCGTTCTTCTGATCCAGAAGCTTTCTCATGGCGCTGCAGGCGAAATGCAGATCAGATTTCCAGTCTTCTTTTCCCAGATACCAGAACTCTGTCACGAAACGGCGGACGCCAATCTCCCATGCCGTGTCAATCATGGCCGGGAAGTCTACCTGTCCTTCTCCGAACATCATGTCCCGGAACTTTCCGGGCACGGTTTCCTTCAGATGCATGGCTACCACATGACCCGCGCAGGTGCGCAGATCCTCCAGCACATCCGTGCCATAGGTCAGGGCCGCGTTGTTGATATTTCCGCAGTCCGGATAGACGTTCAGGTATGTGGAACCTACGGCGTCCACATATTTCATGGACTTGGCGCAGGTGTTCATAAACTCGGTCTCCATGGTCTCAAAGCCCATGAGAACGCCCGCTCTGGCCGCCATACGGACCGCTTTCTTCAGATTTTCCCCAAAGCGTGCCACGGTCTCCGGAGTGGACTCGTCATAGTATACGTCATAGCCTGCCAGCTGAATGATGCGAACTCCCAGGTCATCCGCCAGCTGAATGGCTTTTTCCATGATTTCCATGCCTCTGGCGCAGACAGCCGGATCGCTGCTTCCCAGCGGATATTTGCGGTGTCCTGACAGGCACATGCTGCGGACCGGAATTCCCACCTCGTACATGGTCTTTACCAGCTCCAGGCGCTCTTCCTTTGTCCAGTTCAGACGGGCAAGCTTGGCGTCCGTCTCGTCGATGCTGATTTCCACAAAATCATAACCCGCCTCTTTGGCCGCTTCCAGCTTTTCCTTCCAGCTCAAAGTATTCGGCATGGCCTTTTCGTATAATCCAATGGTATATGCTTTCATTGCGTTTCCTTTCTTGTCGCCCCGGGAGCCGGATGGCTGCCGACTCCCTGCTCCCCTGTTCTTGGCTCTTACAGACTGTCAATCTCGTAAAAGGCAATCTGATTGATCTCGCGGTTTGTGGATACCAGGCCTACCTTGCCGGGTTTCTCATAGACACGCACGTTGGCCGGTCCCACATCATGATCCAGGACTTCCATCACATAGTCGCTGCCGTCATAGGTGCAGGCCAGCAGATCGCGCTCTCCCTTGCGGTGTCCGATGATGGCCACGCCCTTGCCGAACACTTCTGCGCCCCAGATGCCATGAGCAAACTCATAGGTCTTGTCAAAGGTCTTGATGCAGGTATAGGCGCCGTTTACCTTTTTGTAAATCTTCACGATCTCTCCATGGAACGGAGTCATGACCAGCATCTCCAGTTCTCCGTCTCCGTCAAAATCAGCGAAGGTCATGTCGCTGGCAGCATCCTCCGTCAGCGTCTCCACAGTCCACTCACCGCCCTTTTCCGCAGGAGGAACTACCTTGAAAATTCCGTTGTCGGCCGCTACGGCAGCCCAGACTCCTCCATTCTCCTCCACGCGGCAGTAACCATGGTTCTTGAGAAGTCCGTCCTTGAGCACGGTCAGCTCAATCTGATGCTCCTCATCCACGCCGCTCAGATCATCCGGCAGCACGCCGACCCAGATCTTTCCGGGGAATCTCCAGTCATCCTTGTACTCGTGATCGGATTTCAGCGCGCAGGCGATCAGATAGTTCACGCCGCCCCTGGTCAGAATGTCAAAACGGTGTACGAAGGGCAGATCTACGAGGGTCTTTACTTCCCAGTCGTTCTTCGCCTTCGGAGTCACCAGAACAATCTTTGCCTCTTTGGAATCATTGGGGGAGTAGAATTTGTGGGTTGCAAGGAACTGTCCGTTGCTTCCGGGAACCTGTACCATGCTCATGGTTCCGCCCGGCTCATCCCATACGGTCTCCTCCAGATTTCCGTCCAGGTCAAACAGAAGGCACTTGTTCACCTTCTCCGCCGCAATCAGGATATGCTCTGATCCGTTGTAGGTCAGAGGGCTGATTGCGTAGCACTTCTCCAGTTCATGTGTCTTTATCTTATTTACTTTCATTGTTGTCTCCTAATCTACCTGGTATACCCAGGTTCCAATCTCACGGAACTGCCGCACCATCTCTGGCGGAGCAGACATATCCGTTATAATATTCTCTATCTTTTCCGGCGGACACGACACGCGGCCGATTTTTTCTCCGAATTTGGTGCCGTCTGCCAGAATGTAAGAGGTTCCTGTAACACGCTGAAACATCATCTGATTCAGGTTTACCTCGCTGACCATTTCGGTGGTCATCCCTATATCAGGGCTCAGTCCGCTGCACCCGATAAAGCTTTTCTTGGCCGTAACCTGAGACAGATTATTCTTTGCAAAATCACCCACCATGGCGCCCTTCATATACCGCAGCTCTCCGCCCAGCAGAATGATGGTCGCCTGAGAAGGATTTTCTTCGTTGATGATATTCCCGTTATTCGTGATGATCGTCACGCGCCGGCTCTTAATGTATTTTACCATGGCCAGGGCTGTGGAGCTGGTATTGATAAAAATGCTGTCTCTGTCCTCCACCAGACTGGCCGCATAGCGGGCAATCCTTTCCTTGCGCAGTTCCCGGCTATTCTTCCGGGCCTCCTCCGCGCCGCCCGTACGGGCCCCGCCGTAAAAACGTTCCAGAAGCTTGTGCTCTTCCAGATACTGCAGATCTCTCCGTATGGTCAGCGGCGACACCTGAAGCTGTTCGGCAAGCGTGCTGACTGTCACGTCTCCCTCGCTGCGAACAGTCTCCAGGATTCTCTCCCGCCGGCTGTTTACAATCGAACGGCTTGCTTTCATGTCGCTCCTTTCCTGATAAAAAGATTCCCACAGGCTATCTTTTTTTTCATCTTAGAAGGAAAGAAGGTCCTTTCTCAGGCCTCCCGGACCTGAGAAGAACCTTCCCCCAATCTGCCGCTTAGTTCAGCGGCACTCCAGACTCTTTCAGTTTTTCTTCCATCTCAGCCTGGGACATTACGTTCTTCAGACCAATTACATGTACGCCCTTTGCCTCTGCGTCCTTGAACATGGAAATGAAGTTCAGCGGACAGAATACAACGTCAAACTGGGTAGCGGCGCTCTTTCCCTCAGACAGAGAGCAGTGATGCAGCTTTCCTACTTTCACGTTCAGAGACTTGATGACCTTCTCAGCGGTCATCTTCATCATCAGACTTGTTCCGGCGCCATTTGCGCAGCATACCAAAATGTTCAGCATCTTAATTCCTCCAATACTTTATAAAATTTTGAGCGGTTTTTATTCAGCCTTCTTAGCCTTCAGCTCCTTGTAAGCCTCCCAGTCCTCGGTCATCAGGAAGTAGCCGTCCTTGTCCAGTTTGTACTGAATCTGCGGAATCGCAAGAAGCGCAATGATAACGATCGCCAGACCTGCGTAGCTTAAGTACTTCATCAGAACTGTGAACACCGGCCATACTACTGCCCAGTCCCACATGCCAAGGTATCCGCCGTATGCAGCCATGCCTACCCAGCTTGCGATGAACGCGGAACCGAATACCTGACACAGACCGGAAATGAACGGCAGTACAATCGCAGCCTTCATACCGCCTCTGTTATTAGCATACACCGCGATGGTCGCGTTGTCAAAGAAAACAGGCACGAATCCGGCGATTACCAGTACCGGGCTCTTCAGAAGAATCAGAGCGCCGATAGCCAGGAACTGTCCTACGGCTCCTGCAAGGAAACCGATGGGAACCGCGTTCGGAGAACCGAATCCGTAAGATACCGCACAGTCAACAGCCGGAATGGAGCCGGGCAGCAGCTTGTTCGCGATACCCTGGAAAGAATTGGTCAGCTCAGTTACGAAGGTACGAACACCCAGCTGCAGGATTGCCAGATATACGGCAAAGTTCAGACAGGTGGTCAGGATATAGAACAGGAAGCTTGCGCCCTCTGCCAGGAAGCCTGCCTCTGTCAGGTAATCACGTCCCAGAAGCAGAAGAATGATGCCGAAGAACAGGGTCATCAGAAGAGCGGTACATACCATGTTCTCATTGAAGATGGACATGAAGCCCGGAAGCTCGATATCCTCGATCTTTTTGGATGCCTTCTTTCCCTTTTTGATATCATGGTCATGCCATTTTCCGGCAATCCAGGAGAACAGAGCCACGCCCATGATCTGCTGATGTCCAAGACAGAAGCCCGCGCCGTCGGTCAGCTCCTGCGTCGGCTTGATGGTCAGGTTGGAACCTACGGCCCAGTACAGACCCAGAACAACAGCCATGACAATCAGAAGCGCTGTGTTATTCGTCAGAAGTCCCGGCAGAGCGAACAGGATCAGCCAGTAAGCAGTGGAAGCCTGCTGTACCTGTACGTGTCCTGTGGTGAACAGGGAACGAAGCTTCGTGATTTTGCGGAAGCGTACCAGCAGAATATTGATAACAAACGCAAGCAGCAGAAGAATCATAACCTGTGAAAACGGTTTTCCAAATACTTCTTCCACACCTGCGGTAACCGCGTTCTGTCCGAAATAGGGGTCGATAACCATGGCGTCCAGATTGAAACGTTCGCCAAGGCCTACCAGTACCGGACGGAAATTGTTTACAAGTCCGCTGGAACCTACAGCCAGAATCATGTAGCCGATGACAGCCTTTAAAGTGCCTCCCAGTACATCATACCAGGGTTTCTTAAGCAGTATGTAACCAATCAGTACAATCAAACCGATCATCCATGCTGGCTGCTGTAAAATATTTGTAGCAAAATACGACCATGCTCTCATTAAAATATCCATACACTTTTCCTCCAGATTTTCCCTCTAGTTAAACATTAGCCCTCTTTATTGTCCAGATACTTTTCCTGAAGTCTCAGCAGATCCTCGGGTCCCTTTGCCTCCAGAAGCTCTGCTACCAGCTCTTCATTCATCAGCATCTCAGAAAGACGCATCATGTTATTCAGATGCTGTTCCGGATTGCAGGAAGCCAGCGTAAAGAACAGCTGCGCATCCTTTTCCGGGTCGTTCGGATCAAAGCTGACCGGCTTCTCCAGCTTCATAAAGCCGATAGCCGTCTTATTTACTCCTACCGCTCCCTCCTGGGAATGGGGCATCGCAATCTTCGGCATAATTACAATATAGGGGCCGTATTTGCGCACGCACTCCACAATATCGTGAGCATAATTGGACTCTACGGTTCCGTCCGCTTCCAGGGATTTGCAGCTCATGATAATGGCGTCTTCCCAGTCTTTGGCTTCTTCAGCGAACAGATAATGCTTCTTTTCCACAAATTCTCTTAACATAGCTCTTCTCCTTACATCTGCCCGCCCGGCGCTGCCGGGCAGACAGGAATGTTCAAATGATTACAGGCAGGAACGGAACGGGATATTCTGCGGATGCTCGAAGCAGTCCTCGAATCCTCTCCTGTGATGGTAGTAAATCTTATCCTTATCCTGCGGATAGGTATACTTGCCGCCTACCTGCCAGAAGAACGGGTGGAATTTGTATTCGTTGCGGTCCTTCTTGAAATCATAGAGCAGCTTAATCTCCTCGCAGTCCGCCTGGAAGTTGGTCCATACGTCCCAGTGAATCGGAACTACGACCTTGCACTGCAGGTTCTCAGCCATACGCAGCACATCGATAGAAGTCATCTTGTCCTGCATACCGATGGGGTTCTCTCCAAAGGAGCCGAATGCCACGTCGATATCGTAATCCTTGCCGTGCTTTGCAAAGTAGATGGAGAAATGGGAATCTCCGGAGTGATAGATGTTTCCGCCCGGAGTCTTCACCAGGTAGTTTACTGCCTTGTCGTCCATATCGGTCGGGCATACGCCGGTCAGCTCTTCTCTGTTCTCGCTGGTGTCGTCTGTAGTTACGATACAGGTACGGTCAAAGCTGTCCAGAGCAACAATCTCGATATCTTTGATCTTAATTGTGTCTCCCGGTTTTACGGTAATGCAGCGGTCAGCCGGAACGCCCCACTTCATCCAGGTCTCCACAGATTTCTTCGGTCCGATGAACGGTACCGGAATCTCCTTGCCGTTCTCATCTGTGGTGGTCATGCCGCTCTTGATTACGTGGGCTGCCCACTCAGCTGACATGTGATCCTGATGGTAATGAGTTGCCAGAACCGCGTCTACCTGCTTGAACGCAAAGGGATCGATCACGAACGGCACATTACGCAGATTCGGCTGCATCAGGCGGCCTCCGCACATATTCGCCATCTGATGGCCCGGCTTCATCTTGTTGTCACCATGGGTTCTCTTTCCATTTCCGCACCAGAGGTCAATGGTGATGTTCGCTCCGCCCGGAGTCTTAAACCAGATTCCGGTGCAGCCCAGCCACCACATGGCCACATTTCCGGGGGCAACCACCTCGTTCTCAATGTCTTCCACGAGCCAGGTTCCCCACTCCGGGAAAGTACTCATGATCCAGCTGTCTCTTGTGATTTCATCAATCTTGGACATATCTGTTCTTCCTTTCTTAAAAAGATTTATCAGTTCCTTATGGTTATTATTGTAACGGACACAGCTTCGTCTTGCAAATACTTTTATGATTGTTTCGTTCATTTTATGTTCATTTCGTTCTATATTTGATAATTTCGTGTTATCTCACAAGCAAAACCCACTATTTTGTCGGTTATGTAAACTAAAATCCGGCATTTTGTACAGATTTATTCTATTTTATGATTATTTTGAACATTTTGCAATGTTCATTTATTTCTTAAAACCATCTATTCAGGCAAAAGGCGGTGCCTTGACAGAAGTGACATTCTTTATTTTGCTGTCGCTATACACACCGAAACGCGGATATGCCATTATGCAATTTATCGAGAATGAAACGAAAGGGCGCTTACTATTGGGAAAGGGACATGACGGAGGGTTTACAATTCATCTATTCCAATAAGTAAACAGCCATAGTATAATAAAGCCAGGGACAAATTGAAAGTTGAAAAGGAGATTAGAAATGAAAAGATATGAGTATATGACCGTAGATTTAAGCGCAGAGCCTTCGTTTAATGTTCATGTTAAGTTAGACAGATATATTGCTAAGCTGAACGAATATGGTAAGCAAGGGTGGAGACTGATTTCTGGAACTGATGATTGGAAATATTCAATTTTTGAGCGAGAAATTGAAGATAAGGAAGAATGATAAACTGTAATTTAACGGGCCATCCTGACCCGAACTTTCAAAACTGAATACCAGCCACCCCAAGGCAGCCCTTGAGACTCTGCAGAGAACTCGGAATCTTTCCATATATACAGTTCAACCGGTTTCCATTATCCAAGTGTCCGTGAAAAATCATGATGACCCGCACTCTACCAGCTGAACTCTTTCAAAACACAATTCCGCGGCTTTCTGATATCGCAGTGTCCGGCTCGCTGCGGACGCCCGTATGATTCAGGCGGACTGTTTTTTAGTCCGTCCGGAAGCATACGGGCGTCCGTGGTGTGTCCGCAAGGTGAATTGCCGCACAGCGGCAAGAGAGGGCGGCCTGGGCCGAACACGGGATACAGAAAGCCGCGGAATGTCCGCTTTGAATTATTTCAGCACCTCTATCGCTGCCTGCAGCTGATTATCCTCTTCCTTCGGTATCTCTACCTCATACATCAGCTCCTCATCCAGCTCCACCGTCACATCCGGCTCAATTCCGGTTCCGTGGATGTTGTTCCCATTCGGCGTATAATACTTGGAAACCGTCAGCTTCACGGCCGTGCCGTCACTCAAAGGATATATCTTCTGCACAATACCTTTTCCATATGTGGTAGTTCCCACCAGGGTTCCGATTCCGTAATCCTTGATGGCTCCCGCGAAGATTTCGGAGGCGCTGGCGCTGTTTCCGTTGACCAGTACAGCCAGAGGCTTATCAAAGTAATTTTCCGCGTCGGAATATTCTTCCTCACGGTTTCCGTATTTGTCTTCCGTGTAGACAATCAGGCCTTCCGGAAGCAGGCGGTCCAGGATTGCGCATACGCTGGAGACCAGGCCGCCGCCGTTATTGCGCAGATCCACTACCAGGGCTTCCATTCCCTGACTTTCCAGAGTATCCAGAGCGGTCATAAACTGTTCCGTGGTCACATCGTCAAAGGAGGTAATGGCAATATACCCTATCTGGTTCTCCAGCATCTCCGACTCCACGGTAGGCACTTCAATGGTACGGCGCTCCACCTCAAACTCCAGGTAGCCGCTCTCGCCGTCCCGGGCCACCTCCACGGTAACGGTCGTATATTCCTCTCCCTTGATAAGAGCGACTACTTTGTTCAGGTCCTCGCCTGTCACTTCCTCTCCGGCAATCCTGTAAATCACGTCGCCGGGGAGAAGACCTGCTTCCTCTGCCGGGGAACCCTCAAAAATCCGGCTGATGGTAATGATGCCTGTGGTCATATTCTGGGAAATCTCCACGCCGATGCCGTAATAGCTGCCGTTTGTGGAATCTATCATGCTCTGGTACTCTTCTTCCGTATAGTAGGCCGCGTAAATATCACCCAGGCCGGCCACAGCTCCTTTATAAAGATAATCCTCTACCTGTTCCGCATCAATATCCTCCAGATAATAGGTCTCCATCAGAGCCTGAATCTCTTCCAGTTTGCTTTCCACCGATGAACCGGTCAGATTCAGCTGTCCGCTTTCCTCCCGGTTTTTCTCCTCCATGTCCGTCAGAAGATTCCGTCCGAATATCGCTCCCTCTGTCAGAATCAGGGTGATCACAAATCCGGCCGCTATCCCTTTCCAAAACTGTTTTCTGTCCTTCATACGCCGTATTCCCCGTCTTTCCGATAAGCGGGCTGCGGCAGATCATTCCGTAACCCGTAATCTGCAGCAGCCCCCGCTCCTCTTCGTTACTGTTCGCAGTAACCTTTTTCCTTCAATATACGCTTTTTTCTTTTGTTTCATACCCTTTCGGCACGGCGGCCCTCTGCGGCCGGCCCCAGCCTGTCATCCCACGTAACCCAGAGGATTTACATAGGACCCGTTCACAATCACGCCGAAATGCAGGTGGTTTCCTGTGGAATAGCCTGTGGAGCCCACCGCCGCTATGGTCTCTCCCTGGGAAACCGTCTGCCCTACCGACACATAGAGCGCCGAACAGTGCATATACACCGTGGATATCCCATTTCCATGGGAGATAACCACATAATTTCCCGCAGAACTGCTGTAGGTAGCCGTCGTCACGCGGCCGGCTGCCGAGGCTATGATAGCCGAGCCATATCCGGCTCCGATATCGATTCCTTTATGATTCGTGGAAGCGCCCGCCGTAGGCTGTTCTCTCGGGCCGAAATAGCTGGTAATCCGGCGGCTGCTGGGACAGGGCCAGAGAAAACCTGACGCTCCGCCGTCCCCGTCGCCATCCTGGGCGGCAGCAGCAGCGGCCGCGGCAATCTGCTGTTCAATCTGGTCCAGCAACTTTTCCTGCTCGGCCAGATCCGCCTCGTACTCCTCCGCATTGCTGCTTTCGCTGTCAATCTGCGCCTGATAGCTGGCGATTTCCGCGTTTTTAGCCGCGATCAGGTCTTCCACGGCGCTCTTCTGCTCCTTCGCGGCGTCTGCCAGCAGATTCAGCTCTTCCTCTTCCAGCTCCAGCTCCTGCTTTTTCTGCTCCACGGCCTCTTTCTGGGCAATATACTCATTCAGCATATCCCTGTCATATCTGGTCATCTGGGACGCGTATGTGGAGCGGTTCAGAAAATCCGCTATGCTGTCGGAGGTCAAAAGCAGTTCCAGCATGGAAGGCGTACCGTTTTCATAGAGATACTGAATCCGTTTCTTCATGTCCTCATACTGCTTCTCAGCTACGGCCTCAGCCTCAGCCAGATCCACTCTGGCCTGTTCCACTTCCGCTTCCTTGTCCGTAATCTCTCCGTTCAGCTCCTGAATTCTCTGCTCCAGCTCATTTGCCTCCTGGTCCAGCTGAGAAATGTAGCTCTGAAGACTGCTTTTGCTGTTTTCCAGATTTTCGATTTTTTCCTTGGCCGACTTGATATCTGATTTGATATCGTCGATTTTTTCCTGAGTCTCCTGTCTCTGCTCTTCCAGTTCATCCGTATCTGCTGTCTGGGAAGCAAATACCAGCGGCAGCTTATCTGATGTAAAAATACAGGTAAATGCCAGCGCGGCCGCGAGAATCAGACACGCGCCGGACAGTCGCTTTCTTTTCATATATTTACTTTCCTTAATTTATCCGCCCGTTTCCGGCGCGCCTGTGAATCCAAAGGCCTTCCTATACTCTCAGGTGCTTCCGGATCGTGAAAAAGCTTCCGAAAAATCCGATTCCCACGCCCAGGCCCAGGCCTACCGGAAGCAGAATGTGGAACATCTCGCCTACCGGCAGGAACTGAAGCAGTCCTGTCAGAATATTGAACTTGTCCCCCATAAAATTAATCAGCTTCGTATACAGGAAATACAGCAGCGCCAGCGGAATGGAAGCTCCGATGAGACCGATGATAATTCCTTCCACCACAAAAGGCGCCTTGACAAATCCATTGGTGGCTCCTATCAGCTTCATAATCGCAATCTCTTCTTTTCTGACAGCGATACCGATGGTAACTGTATTGCTGATCAGGAACACAGATACGCAGAGCAGAAGCAGAATGACCGCGATGGAAATGTATCCTATCAGCAGGTTGAAATTCGTCAGAATATCCGCTACCTGCGCCGATTCATTGATTCTGCGGATGCCTTCCACAGACTCCAGCCAGGTAACCAGATCGTCCTGGCTCTCCACGTCTGTCAGATAGATCTCATAATGAGCCTCATTGGCCAGAGGGTTGTCATCCTCAAAGCCATCCGCCAGCTCCGGAGCCTCCTCAAAGTAGATTTCCTTATACTCGTCCCAGGCTTCCTCCGCCGTCACAAAGACCACATCAGCTACTTCCGTTCTGGAACGGATCTGCTCACCGATGGCATCGATCTGCTCCTGGCTCAGTCCCTCGTCAAAGAACACAGTGACAGCCACCGACTTCTCCATCTCCCGCACCATGTGCTGGAAATTCTCCACCACACAGAAAAAGATGCCGAACAGGAAAATACAGGCTGCCATCGTAGCCACAGACGCCAGGGAAAACATTTTGTTTCTCCAGATATTTTTCAGGCCCTGCTTAATGCAGTAGGCTATCGAACTAATCCGCATGCTGTGTGTACCCAGCCTTACGCTCGTCACTGATAATGACGCCTTTGTGCATTGCAATCACGCGCTTCTTCATGGCATCCACAATCTCCTGATTGTGAGTCACAACCACGACTGTGGTTCCCCGCTCATTGATGGTCTCCAGAAGCTTCATGATCTCTTTCGAGTTTTTCGGGTCCAGATTTCCGGTAGGCTCATCCGCCAGAAGAATATTCGGCTGATTCACCAGAGCTCTGGCAAGAGCTACCCTCTGCTGTTCACCGCCGGAAAGCTCTTTCGGGTACGCCTTGTACTTCTCCGCCAGTCCTACCAGCGACAGCATTTTCGGCACATTTTTTCTAATCTGTTTTGTAGGCGTAATGATGACACGCTGGGCAAACGCGATGTTCTCATAGACGTTCCGGTCTTTCAGAAGGCGGAAATCCTGGAACACCACCCCCAGCTTTCTGCGGTATTTGGGAATGGCGCGCGGCTTCATCCGGTTCAGGTTGATGCCGTTCACTTTAATCGTTCCGGAAGTCGGGTCAAGCTCCTTCAAGAGCAGCTTGATCAGCGTGGATTTTCCGGAACCGCTGTCACCCACGATAAAGACAAACTCACCCTTATCAATGTGCAGCGTGATACCGTTCAGGGCCTGTACGCCCGTAGCATACGATTTTTTCACATTTTCCAAATCGATCATTTTTTCTCTCCTCGAAAATTCTGTCCGCCGGCAGGAAAGCCCGGGACAGGACCTTTAATAGTCCATGTTCTCCATGTACTTCATGTATTTGACAACCATCAGCGCAATCTTGAATGTGATTGCGTCCTCGAAGACGCGCAGATCCAACCCTGTACTCTTCTGGAGCTTATCCAGCCGGTAAACAAGCGTATTTCTGTGGATATAGAGCTGCCTGGAGGTCTCAGACACGTTCAGGCTGTTCTCAAAAAACTTGTTGATCGTAGTCAGCGTCTCCTCATCAAAATCATCCGGGGACTTTCCATCAAAAATCTCCTTGATGAACATTTTGCACAGAGGTATGGGCAGCTGATAAATCAGACGGCCGATGCCGAGCGTGCTGTAGGCCACGATGTCTTTGTCGTCAAAGAAAATCTTTCCCACATCCAGCGCCATCCGCGCTTCTTTATAGGAGCGGGACACCTCTTTGATCTCGCCCACGATGGTTCCATAGGCAATGTGAACCTGCTGATCATTTTCGCCGTTCAGCAGATCGCGGATCACCTTTGCAGTCTTGTTCAGCTCCGGATACCCTTCATTTTCTCCCAGCTCTTTTACTACAATGATATTTTTCTCATCCACTGCCGTGATGAAATCATGGGACTTGGGGCCAAACAGCGTGCGCACGCTTTCCAGGGAAGCCGTATCCTTTTCTCTTCCAGTCTCTATGATAAATACCGCGCGCCGCACTTCTGTCTGGATATGAAGCTTCTTCGCCCGGTTATAGATATCCACCAGAAGAAGATTGTCCAGAAGAAGATTCTTGATAAAGTTGTCCTTATCAAAGCGCTCTTTATAGGCCACCAGAAGATTCTGAATCTGGAATACTACCAGTTTTCCGATCATATAGGCGTCTTCACTTCCGCCGCCCGCCAGCAGAATATACTCCAGCTGATTCTCATCAAAGATTTTGAAGAACTGAAAGCCCTGAATCACCTGGCTGTCCGCCGGGGAATCAATAAACGCAAGAACGGAGCCCGTATAGGAATCCGCCTCAGGGAAAGTAGAAGCAAGCACCTTCCCTTCTGTATCTATAATACAGAGATCAATTCTGGTTATCCCCTTGAGTCCGTCAATCGTATTCTGCAGTATCTGGTTTGAAATCATAACTTTCTCCGCTCCTTCTGAATTATATAGTTTTGTGCATATCGCTGACAGTCATTCCGGAGCCTTCTCTCTCCGGTTTCCGGCAATATTTACAATAAAAAACCCCATTTTTCTGGCAACAAAAAAATACCTAAGTTATATATTAATGCAAAATTGTAAAAAAGAAAAGAGGAAATGCAAATTTTTTTATGCACATCCTCAGTATTTCCAGTAATTTTCTCCGATTTTTTTCTTATACATTGTTCACAAAATATGTAAGAGGCCATTTTTCACCTCCGCCCCGGCTTTTCCCGGGGGCCTTGCATTTTCCTTTTGCCTGTGATAGCGTTGGTGTGCAGGGAAAGAATATGGAAAAATTTTTTCAGCAAGGAGGCTGTCATGTCTGCAATCAATATAAAAACCACCCTCAGAAATTATATCCTTATCATCGTCGGAACAGCTGTGATGGCATTTGCCACAGCTTCCGTGCTGGAACCGGCCAGCCTGATCACCGGAGGCTTCACCGGTATCGCCATCATTGTCAAGCAGTTTACAGAGCATCTGATTCCCGGAGGAATCCCGCTGTCTGTCACCAACCTTGTACTTAATATTCCACTGTTTCTCATTACCATCCGCCTGAAAGGCTTTCACTATCTGGTCCGCACCATTTTCGCGACCCTCATGCTGTCCTTCTGGCTTTCCGCGCTCCCCGTGATCCCGCTGGCTGAAGGCGATCTTCTTCTGTCCTCTCTCTACGGCGGCATTTTCATGGGAGTCGGCATCGGACTGGTTCTTGTGGCCCAGGCCACCACGGGCGGTACGGAGCTGATCGCGGCGCTGATTCAGCATTTCCTGCGCCATTACAGCATCGCTTCCATTATGTGGATCATCGACACTGCCATTGTCATTCTGGGCGCTTATCTCTATGGAATTCAGATGGCGCTCTACGCGATCATCGCCATTTATCTGACTTCCAAGATCTCCGACGGCATCATCGACGGCCTGAAGTTCTCAAAAGCCGCCTTTATCATTACCGAAAAGCCGGAAGAGCTGGCCGCACTGGTTATGGACGAGCTTGACCGGGGCGTCACCGGTATCCCGGCCACCGGCATGTATTCCGGCGAAGCCAGAAACATGCTGTTCTGTGTCGTGGCCAAAAAACAGATTGTCCGCCTGAAGGATCTGGCCAAGGGCTGCGATCCGAACGCCTTTGTCATCGTAACGGATGTGCGCGAAGTGCTGGGCGAGGGCTTCATCGAGCACCAGGGCGGCACCGGCGCTTCTGTCTAGGGCGTTTCTGTCCAGGACTTTTCAGGCCTACGAAGCCCGGACATACTCCTGCTGTCCGCAGTTCCTGCCGCTGCTTTTTTTATCCAGATTTCTGCGCGCTCTGTGCCAGATTACGACGGACAGCCCCACCGCAATGTAATCTGTGACGCTCTGCCCGTAAATCACGCCGTTCAGTCCAAACAGAGCGTCCAGCAGATACAGAAGCGGTATCAGGAGCACTCCCTGACGCAGAATCGAAAGGATTGTGGCCGGGAAAGCATGATCCACAGACTGCAGGCAGTTCATATTCATAAAAAGAAATCCAATCACCGGACCGGAAAGCATATATCCAATCAGCATCTGCACGCCGTAGCGGATGACCTCTTCATCATTGATAAACATCCGGATCACGGACTCTCTGCAGGTATAATACAGGATCACAGACGCGATTCCCACAATCAGGCAGCATCTTTTCGTGAACCGTTCCACCGCCTGAAAGCGTTCCATATTCCCCGCTCCGTAATTATAACCCAGCAGGGGCTGCACGCCGTTGGCCAGGCCCATCTGCAGGAAGGTGATAAACATGTTCGCCTTGAACACAATGCCGATGGCTGCCACAGGGGCGTTTCCATACGCTACAAGAATCTGGTTCAGCACAATGGTGGACAGGCTCATAAGAGCCGAAAAAATCGCCGTTGGCAGGCCGATGCTGCAGATTTTCACAAGAATTCCGTCCCCGCACCGGAAATATTTTGGGCTGAGGGACAGAAGTCTGGACTTCTTCAGAAAATACCACAGAAAATAGAGGCAGGACAGTACGTTTCCAATGGTCGTGGCAATCGCCGCGCCCGTAGCTCCCATACCAAAGACGGAGATGAAAACCGGGTCCAGCACAATATTGGCTATGGTTCCGATCATACTTCCAATCATGGCTTCCCGGCTCGCTCCCTCCACGCGGATCACAAAGCTGCAGGCTGCCGACCAGATGATAAACGGAGCCCCGTAGGAAATATGGAACGTATATCCCCTGGCAAATTCATAGGTCTCGGAGTCGGCTCCAAACAGGGTCAGAACCGGCTGCATGAAGACCATAAGAACCAGCATAAACACAATTCCCACGATCAAAGACGCATACAGCACGAAGGCCGACACGTTTCTGGCCCGTTTTTTATTCTGCTCGCCCAGAGCCATGGAAGCCACCGCGCTTCCTCCCATTCCAAACATGTTTGCAAAGGCCATCATCAGAATAAATATGGGATTGGTGAGACTCACCGCCGCCACCTGAAGAGCGTCTCCCGTCTGTCCCACAAAGAAGGTATCAGCCATATTATAAACCACCGTCACCAGACTGCTGATGACGCTGGGTATGGCCATCTTTGCCACAGCCTTCGACACCTTCATCCTCCCCATCAGTTCATTGTCTTCCATCTGTTTCACTCCTCTATTCCAGATTTTTCAGCATCCGCTCTGCCAGCTCCAGGAACACTGCCTTTTCTTCCTCCGAGATTCCCTGCAGCATCCGTTTCTCCGTCTCTTCTATTTCTCCCTGAAGGGCCGCCCGGATTCCGTCCGCCTTCGGCGTAAATACCAGCTTCTTCAGCCTGCCGTCCCGTTCATCCGGCACTCTGGCAATCAGCCCCTCCGTCTCAAGGGCGCTCAGCGCTCCCGTCACCGTGGAAGAACGCAGGTCAAACTCCTTTTCAATATCCTTCGGATATACCGGACGTCTGGCTCCCTCCACCAGAATATAGTCCAGAATTCTCCCCTGGGCCTCGCTGATTCCCACAGTTTTCTGCACAGCCTGGGAACGTCTCCGAAGCCGGTGAGAGATTTTATTGATCATTTTTCCTGTTTCCACAAAACCACGCGCCTCCTCCATTTTTATTTTACTAGTTTCCTAGTAATTTTAGCGCCGGTTTGATCGATTGTCAAGAAGAATCCCGGCGGGGCAAAAAAGCTCAAGTATATTTCCCCCTTCTTTCTCATACCTTATAACAATCGAAACATACAGGAGGGGCTTTCCTTGAGCTCAAAAACAAAAATCGTCGTCCTCCGCATGAAAGAATTAATCTATACGGGAATCTTCGTGGCCCTTGGCATTCTTCTGATCCTTCTTCTGGTCTACATGTTCTCTCCGAAGGATAAGAGCACAGACACGGCCGCGGCTTCCGAAAAGTACATACCGGGCGTATACACCTCCTCCATCATGCTGAACGGCAGCGCTGTGGACGTGGCTGTGACCGTCAGCGCGGAGGAGATCGAATCCATCCAGCTGGTAAACGTCAGCGAAGCCCTGGAAACCATGTATCCCCTGATGGAGCCCGCCCTGGAGAGCCTTGCGGAACAGATCTGCTCTACCCAGTCCCTGGAAGGACTCACCTACGCGTCAGAAAACCAGTACACCTCCCAGGTTCTCCTGGACGCCGTCAGCCGGGCGCTGGATAAGGCAGCCGTGACAGAAGATGACAGTGAGTCGTAAGGTATATATAATACCTGCGCGCGGTGCGGAAACAAAAAAGGCCGACGGCGCCGGCGTACAGGGAAGCTCTGCACTCCCCTGTACGCCGGCGCCGTCTATAAACCGCGAACTATATACGCAAAACCGGATTCTGCTTTTATGTTCCTCTCATTTCATTCTTATTTCAATTTCTTTCTTAATTTCAATTTCATTCTTATTCCACTTATTCCACTCTTATTTCAGCCCTAAAACTCAAACACAGCCACTCCGTAAGGCGCCAGCGGGTAGGCGATGGAGTAGGGCTGGCCGTCGCACTCGCCCTTCACTGCCTTGTAAATCAAAGGCTTCTCCTGGCCGCTGCCGCCGTAAATGGCGGCGTCGCTGTCCAGCACCAGCTTGTACTGCTTTCTTCTCGGAACGCCTACCCGGTAATCAGGACGGGCCATGGGCGTGAAATTGCAGACAAAGAGCAGACTCCTTCTGCCGTTTTTCGCAAAACGCATAAAGGAAAAAATGCTGCGGTCCGCGTCATTGGGGTTAATCCACCGGAAGCCCTCCGGATAGGTATCCTGCTCATAAAGGGACGGATGAGTCTTGTACAGATGAAGCAGCGCCTTCACATAATTCTGAATCTGCTGATGGCGCTCTTCGCCCAGAAGATACCAGTCCAGCTCTCTGGCCTCGCTCCACTCCTGGAGCTGGGCGAATTCCTGGCCCATAAAGAGCAGCTTTTTCCCGGGATGGCCCATCATAAAGGAATAGGCCGCCTTCAGGTTCGCGAACTTGTCATCCGGATACCCCGGCATCTTATTGTACATGGAGCATTTCAGATGCACCACTTCGTCATGGGAAAGCACCAGAATATAATTTTCACTGTAAGCATAGGTCATGGCAAAGGTCATCAGGTTATGGGCTCCCTTACGGAAATAGGGGTCCAGTTTCATGTATTCCAGGAAATCATTCATCCACCCCATATTCCATTTAAAGGAGAAGCCCAGGCCGTCATTCTCCGGCTTATCAGTAACCTTGGGCCAGGCTGTGGACTCCTCGGCAATCATCATGGCGCCCGGGTTGCGGCCCAGCAGAACAGAATTCAAATGCTTGAAGAACTCCACTGCTTCCAGGTTTTCATTTCCTCCGTATTTGTTCGGCACCCACTGTCCTGACTGCTTTCCGTAATCCAGATACAGCATGGAAGCGACCGCGTCCACACGCAGGCCGTCCACATGGAACTGTTCCACCCAATAGAGAGCGTTGGCAATCAGGAAGTTCTTTACTTCGTTCATCTCGTAGTTAAAAATCTTCGTACCCCAGTCCGGATGCTCGCCCTTCCGGGGATCTGGATATTCGTACAGCGGCTGGCCGTCGAAATCCGCAAGGCCGTGGGCATCCCGCGGAAAATGAGCCGGCACCCAGTCCAGAATGACGCCAATCTTTTTCTTGTGCAGATAGTTCACAAGATACATGAAGTCCTGAGGACTTCCGTAGCGGGATGTGGGAGCATAATAACCTGTCACCTGATATCCCCAGGACCCGTCAAAGGGATGCTCCGCGATTCCCATCAGTTCCACATGGGTATAACCCATCTCATGCACATAGTCTGCCAGGCTGCTGGCCAGCTCACGGTAATTGTAGAAGCCGTCCTCGTCCGGACCATGGGGATGCTTTTTCCAGGAGCCGGGATGAACCTCATAGATGCTCATGGGTTCTTCAGTCATCTTCTTTTCCCGCCGCTGCTCCATCCAGGTATGATCCGTCCATTTAAATCCGGTAATGTCTGCCACACGGGAAGCAGTGCCCGGCCGCATCTCCGCAGAGGATGCGAATGGGTCCGCCTTATAAAGCCGGCGGTGATCCGGAGTCTCAATCAGATATTTATAAAGAGCTCCAGCCTTCAGCCCGGGAACGAACAATTCCCAGATTCCCAGAGGCTCCAGCCGCTCCATCTCACAGCTTTCCTCATCCCATCCGTTAAAATCCCCAATCACATGTACTTTCAGGGCGTGAGGCGCCCATACCGCAAAGTATACGCCCTTCTTTCCCCGGTACTCGGTGGGATGCGCTCCCAGCTTCCGGAAAATGTCATAGTGGGTTCCCTGGCCAAACAGATACTGATCCAGATCTGTCACGAAATTATCCGGCCGTTTTTTTCCGCTTCCCTTTGTTCCTTTTTTTCTTTCTTCCATAATCTCACCCCTGTTTTACTGTAAATACCGCACTTCCGTAAGCGGGCATCTCCCATATGATTTTTCCATTCTCTATCTTCTGCGTCTTTTCTGTAAAGACTTCCGCAGCTTCTGCCCCCGGAACAGGGCAGGGAATCTCAAAACGCGCTTCCTTTTCGTCGTTATTCACAGCCACGACTACCGCTTCCTGACCCAGGATTCTGGCGAACGCATACTGGCGGTTGGTAAGCAGCAGTTCCCGGTACACCCCGTCTGTCAGCGCCGGCTCCTTCCGGCGTACTTCCGCCAGGGTCTGAAGCAGAGCAGGCAGTTCCCGCACCGGCGGGTTCTCTTCCAGTTCCGCCAGCTTCAGGCAGGGCCGTAAGTATTCATCGCCGCCCCACTCCTTCTTTCCTTCCACTCCATATTCGCTTCCATAGTATACGGAGGGAATGCCCGGCAGCGTATAAAGCAGCGTATAGACAGAACGCAGGAAGTTCCTGTCCTGCAGCGTATTTACGATCCGGTTCACGTCATGGTTATCCACGAAGCTGTAAAGCCTGCAGCCTCTGTAGATGCCTCCGTTCGCGTCAAACTGGCGGCGGATTGTATGGGCAATCTCAAAATAATTGTGATCGTTATGTCCGGAATAAAGTCCTTTCCACAGCTCATAGTTGGTGACAGAGTGAAGCATCTCCCCGTTGACCCAGCGGGAGTAGTCTCCATGAATCACCTCTCCCATCAGCCAGAAATCCTGCTTTTTCTCTTCCACGGCCCTCCGAAGCTCTTTCATAAAGTCAAAATGCAGGCAGTCGGCGCAGTCCAGGCGGATTCCGTCAATGTCAAATTCATCGATCCAGAAGCGCACCACATCCAGCAGATAATTTCTCACCTCCGGATTCCAGAGATTCAGGTTTGCCAGCTCATAGCAGTCGTGCCAGGCTCTGTACCAGAAACCATCATGAAAAGGACTGTTCCCCTGAAAATTCACATCCTGATACCAGGAGGCATACGGAGAATGTTCCCTGTTCTTCTGCAGATCCTGAAAAGCGAAAAACTCGCGGCCCGTATGGTTGAACACGCCGTCCACCACCACCCGGATTCCGCTCTCATGACATCTCTCCACAAAGCGCCGGAAATCCTCATTGTCTCCCAGACGGCTGTCCACCTTCCTGTAATCCTTCGTGTCATAGCCATGGCTTGTGGATTCAAACAGCGGGCCGATATATACTGCGGTAAATCCCGTATCTTTCATATGATCGATCCACGGGTCCAGCTCTCTCAGCCGGTGAACCTCCCTTTCGTCCTGATGGGTCTTCGGCGCTCCCAGAAGCCCCAGCGGGTAAATATGATAAAAAATGGCCTCTTCGTACCATTTCGACATGATGATTCCTCCTCCGATTTTCTTCTGACACAGCCTGATCCCAGTCCCCAGTCCCCATTTCCGCAGTCCTCTTCTCGGGGCTGCCGCTCAGGAATAGATGCCGTGCATGAACTGATGGACCAGCGCTTCAATCTCCTCACGGGATATCTCAATCACTTTTCCCTCGCGCCTGTCGCTCTTCATCATCAGATAGACAAGCACCAGACCGATAAATCCCAGAGAGAACTGCTTCTGCCGGCCGTTCATGTTCCCCAGGTCAGCTGCCGCCGCCTGGAAAATTCCCTCCACATCCTGCTGCAGGCGGTGCACCAGCGGCCGGACCGCCTGATATGCCTCATTTTCCCTGGCAGAATAATACAGGGCCACGAACAAAAGAGAAAATTTCGGTTCTCTCCTCGCAAAGGCCGCCACAGCCGCCGCCGTCTCGCAGAGCGTATCCTTCAGTTCGCCATGATAGGCGCAGGCCCACCGAAGCTCCTCCAGGAACGGCTCTCCCCTGGTCTCCAGAAGCTGCTCCAGAAGGCCGTATTTGCTTTTAAAATAATAGTAGAGCGTTGGCTTGGTAACGCCAGATTTTTCCGCTATTTCCTGAACTCCCACCGCGTCATAGCCTCTGGAATAAAAGAGCTCCAGCGCCGTCTCAAGAATCCGTTCTCTGTTGTCCACAGACATCCTTCTTTCTACTGTTTTGTGCTGTGTATGTTTGTTCTTTTATTGTATACCGAACGGTATATTCTGTCAAGACTGTCCCTGCAGATTCTTCCATCTGTCAGACATGGCGCCGCAGAAAATTTCCGGCTGTTTTCGCTTTTCTCGCCTGTCTTTTGTTTGACATTTAATAGTTCTGCCCCTATAATGTATCTATATTCCACAAAAGTGTACGAAAAACCACGAAAACGAAAGGATTTGTCCATGATATTATCTGTAACTCTAAACCCCTGCATTGACAAAACCATTTATCTTGAGCGGCTGCAGGTGGGAGCCTATAACCGGGTAGAGGCGTCCCGCAGCGATCTGGCCGGAAAAGGGCTGAACGTAAGCACCGTGCTGAACAATCTGGGAGAAGACACCATCTGTATGGGCCTCAATTTCCGGAACAACGGAAGCCTTCTGGAACGCACCCTGAACAGCCGGGGGCTGAAGCACCATTTTGTCTATGCGGACGGTTCCATCCGAACCAACATCAAACTGTTTGACCAGGCTGCCCATGTCATGACCGAAATCAATGAGGCCGGTCCTCTTGTATCCTCCTCTGCCATTGACAAGCTGATCGACGAGATCGACGCCCGGCTGGAGGATACCCACATCCTTGTCTTAAGCGGCAGCGTTCCGCCGGGAGTTCCCGCTGATATCTATCAGCGGCTTATCCGCATGGCGCACCGGAAAGATGTGAAGACAGTGCTGGACACTGCCGGAGAGCCCTTCCTTCTGGGGCTTCAGGAAAAGCCGTTCCTGCTCAAGCCCAACAGCATGGAGTTCGAGCAGGCTTTCAAGACTGAGCTGAAAGCCGGACGGGGGCCGCTGGAGGTAGCCCGCAGCGTCGTAGACAGCGGAATTCCCTATCTCTGCATCTCCATGGGCGCAGATGGCGCCATCCTGCTGGACAGAGAACATACATACCGGGCCAGGCCCCTTTGCGTGGAAGCCAAAGGCCTGACCGGAGCCGGCGACTCGATGGTGGCGGGCATGTGCTTTGCGCTCCGGAAGCATCTCGGTTCCGAAGATATGCTGCGCTATGCCATGGCGGCGGCAGCCGGTTCCCTGCGGCAGGAAGGGACCCTGCTTGCCCGGGAAAGCGATATAAATGAGCTTCTTCCCCAGGTGGAGATCGAGACAATTGCGTAAAGGGCGTCCCTCACCCGGATGTCTGAAAAATCTGACGGAACATATCTGTAAAAATACGCAGAAAGGAGACAGCCGGCCGGCCCGGAACTGTCTCCTGATTTTTTTATCCGTTTTATATTTTCCCGGAATTCTCCCTTTTAAATCGCAGCTTTTTCCGCAGGTCTTTCTGCAGATTCTTCCGCAGATTCTTCCGCAGATTCTTCCGTAGATTCTTCCACCGGTTTTTCTGCCGGTTCCTCCATCAGAGCTTTCCGCTTTGCGATCACCCGCGGGAAAAAGTACAGGAACAGGCATGTTGTCATCACAGCTGCCGCCACATCCGCCGCAGGTTCAGAGAAAAAGGCCGCCTCGGCCGTGAAAAGAGCCGGCAGAAGCAGAAGGCTTCCCAGATAAATCACTTTCCGGAAGGCCGAGCAAAAGAGCGCCAGCCTGACCTGTCCCAGGGCCGTCGTCTCATCCACCAGGGGATACTGCACCGCAAGCGGAATGATCATGGCCGTAAAAATCTTGATATAATGGACTGAACGCGCCGCGATTTCCCCTTCTTTCGTGAACAGAGACACATACAGCGGAGAGACCGTATAAGTTATCACCATCATAAAGGCGCAGAAGCCGAGGCAGAGGCCCACGATGCAGCGCAGGGCTTTTCTGATACGGACCGCGTCCCCCCGTCCGTAATTGAAGCTGATAACCGGCTGGCTTCCCAGCGTAATCCCGCCCATGGGCATTGTAATAAGCAGAAGATAGCTCTGTACAATCGTCGCGCAGGTCACCAGGATGTCGCCTTCTCCAGGCCCCCCATAGCGCTGAAGCACCGTGTTCAGCACAATCAGAAGAATACTGTCGCTGGCGATAATCAGAAACGGCGACAGGCCAAAGGCGGCGATTCTCCGGACCGTCTTCCACCGAAAGCCTCCCCAGCCCAGACGTACCGGCATCTTCCGGCTTCTGAGCGCCAGAAGGACGAAAACGCAGGACGCGATCTGAGAAATCACTGTGGCGATGGCCGCTCCCGCCACGCCCATGTGAAAAATAAAAATAAACACCGGGTCCAGCACAATGTTCATGACCGCTCCCAGAACCACTGTCGCCATGCCAAGACCGGAAAAGCCCTGCGCAATCAGAAAGCTGTTCATGCCGCCGGCCATCAGGGCAAAAAAGGTACCCGCCGTATAAATGGTCATATAAATATCCGCATACGCAAAGGTGGCCTGGCTCGCGCCAAACCACATCAGCAGATATTCTTTGGAAAACAGAAATATCACAGTTAAAACTATGGACAGCGCCAGAAGCATCAGAAAGCCGTTATTCAGGATTCTTCCAGCCTCTTTTTTATTTCCCTCTCCCATTCTCATAGCCATCAGCGGAGAACCGCCCATGCCAACCAGAGAACCAAAGGAGGAAAGAAGCGTCACAATAGGCGCGCAGACTCCCACTCCTGCCAGAGCCAGACTTCCCACTCCCGCTCCGATATACATACGGTCTACAATCGAATACAGCACATTCACCAGCTGCGCCAGCATAGTGGGAACCGCCAGGCGCAGTACCAGTGGAAACACTTCGTCGTGTCCCAGATCATTTGTACGTTTCATAACTCTTCCGGCCGGTCTGACGGCCGGCCTTAAGCCCCTCTATTTTTCAAAGTCTTTTTCCAGAAGAATCAGATGTCCGAATTCGTCCATACGGCTCTTCTTTGTCCTGCCAAACAGGCCCCTCTTTCCCCGCTTGTCGATGGCCTCGTCCACCATTTCCTTCACCTCAGCCACATTTACCAGGTGGTCGCTGGTCTGGCTGTTCCCGATCCGGTTGTACAGAGCCAGAACCGCCATCTCATCCAGCACGCAGTCTCTTTCCTGCGCGTAAGATTCCCCGAAAGCCACCAGCTCTTTATTGGTAAATACAGGGATCTCGATCGTGCGGGTAAACTTGGCGCCCAGACTCTCGCAGCGGGTAAAGAGCCTGCGGATCTCTTCCTTTTCATCCTCCAGAATAACCAGCAGCCCGCCTGTCCTGCGCGTCATGGCGTGAGACAGCTGCACTGCCGTCTGGGTCTTCAGATTGCCCGCTCTCTCAATCAGAAGCGCTCCGCCGCCCAGCTTCGCAATGATATCCGACACGCTCTTGCCGTTCAGGCTCTCCGCCGCGATCTTGGCCATCTTTGCGCCTTTGACACGGCGCTGCTTCTGCAGAGCTTTCACAATGTCCGCCGCCAGAGTGGATTTTCCATTTCCACGCTCTCCGGTAATGACAATATTTCCCACCAGGGAATCCTCCCGGCGTCCCTTCCGCATCCGGTCTTCCTCCAGAAGCTCCGCCAGCTGGCGGTTCATGCCGCGCACTGAGGTAAAATAGGCAAAAAGCTTCTTCTGCTCCTCGGACAGCTGGCCCGGGGGCAGTGTGGAAATAGTCTCTTCCAGAGATTTTTCCAGTTTTTCGATCATCGGAGAAGCCGCTTCTTCCTTCGGTTCCTTCTTCCCGTTCTCTCTCTTTTCCTCTTTTTCTGTGTTTTCCTTCTCTTCTCTCTTCTCCGTCCTGTTCTCCGCCGTTTTTCCGGCTCCGGACGCCTCCGGCTGACAGGACTTCCGCTCCGGAGGGTTCTCTTCCAGGGACGGAGCCTCCAGAATATCCAGAATCTCCACAGCGCCCCGGGAAGCCGCAGTCTCTGTCTCCGGCTCCTCTGCCGCCGGTTCCACAGGAGCCTCCAGAATGTCCAGGATCTCCGCCGGTTCCTTTGAAGCCGCTCCTGCAGAAGCTTCCGCCCTCTCTTCCGGCGCCTGGCTGTCTGTTCCCGCTGTCCTGCTCTTTTCCGTCTCACCCGGTTTTACAGGCTCCAGTTCCACATGGACCTTCACCGGAATCATGCCTTCGATCTCATCAATCAGGCGCTGAATCTCTTCCGGCACCGTGGTCTTCACTTCGGTATTCAGATCCGGCAGCTGGCCGGTAGCCCGCAGACGCTCCCGCTCTCTGCGGCGCTCTTCATCTCTCTGGGCCGCCTCGGCAATCGCGGCCTCCGTCTCCCGTTTCTTGACCTCCCAGTCGCTCAGAATGTCTTCTATGCTGAGCTGGCCGGTAATCTGCCGGTCCAGCACGTTTTCTTCCATGTCAAAAGTCAGCTGCCCGCTCTCGTTCTGCCCGATGAATCTGGGAAGCTGCGACGTATTCCGGGGAGCGCCCTGGGGAAAGACAGACTGCCGCCCGGTATCCGCGCTTTCTGAGACAGCCTTCTGCTCCTGCTTTTCTTCCTCTGAAGACTCTTTTTCTGAAGAGCCTTTCTCTGACAGTTCTTCCCCGGCCGCGCCTTCGCTCGACGTCCCGCTTTCCGCCGTCTTCTCTTCCTTTGCCTTCTCTCCCGGCGCTTCCGTCTCCCTCTCCGTCTCCGAAGCAGCCTTCTCATCCTTTTCCCTGCGGATCAAATCCTGAAGCCCCTCCGCCAGAGCCGCCTGGAGATTGGTCGTGTTAAACTGGTCCATATTCACAGGGCGGACACGGATTTCTTCCGCGTCTGTCCCTTTGGCCATCTGACGGTACTTTTCCTCCTGAGAAGCAGTCAGCGGCTGAATCCGCATCTTCAGCTCCATGGCTTTCATGACATATTCGCCCTCGCTGAACCACAAAATCAGATCGTCACACTCTTCCACGCATTTGGAAAACATGCCCGCCTTGTAATACAGGCTGGCCAGCTCATAAGCCCATTCCTCCTGATATTCCCGGCTCTTGTATTCCTCAAGGATCGCTATCTGATCTTCTATGGAAGAACCGCGCCCTCTGTAAATCTTATATTTCAGCACATACCGTCCCAGATCATGAGGCGCTATCTTGACAAACTCCTTATACAGCTCCACCGCCTCATCAAAATCCTTCAGCTGCACCGCTATCTCTGTCATTTTATAGACGATCATGCGTCCGATAGGCGCGCAGTCATAAGCGATATTCAGGATCTCATAGCAGTCCTCATACCGCTCTGTCTTCTCATATGCTTCCGCCACCTCCAGGAGAAGCCCCACGTTCCGCACCTTACGCCAGTCGATGGAATCCGCGATCTTTGCCGCAGTCTGATAATCTCCTTTTTTCAGCAGCTTTCCCATCTGCTCTGTCTTTATCTGAAATTCATACTTATCCAATGATTTCCACCTCAGCCATCCAGTCAAACCACCATATTTTGTTGCATTTCCGTTCCCTTTGTCAAAATATGCTACAATTAAAGTTAGTGTATCACAGGGTACTTTCCTTGTCAAAAAAATTCTTATCCAAGCCGGAAAACCGCCTCCGGGAACCGAAAGAGGGCGCTGTCCGGTCACGCCTAACGCGCACCGGGCACCGCCCCCTGTTTGTTTCTCTGTATTCACACGGTATTTCTGTATCCGCGCTTTTTACCGGTTCAGAATCCTGGTGGCCGCCACCGCAAGAGAACCGTCCCCGATATGGCAGGATACGCTTAAGGACAGGGAATCCACAAAGCCCACCTGGTATCCCGGGAAAGCCTCTTCCACTTCCTTTTTGAAATCCAGAGCCTCTTCCAGGTTATTGGTATGAGCGATGTCCAGATAGACCTCATGGGCATCCACGCCTCCAAAACGGTTTTCAATATCATTTCTGATGGCGTCAATCATAGTCTGGCGGGCCTGGCGCATGGTTCTGGCCTTGGAGAAGGAATCAAGCCGTTCTCCCTGAATCGTCAGCACCGGCTTCAGCCTGAGCATAGTTCCGATGGCAGCCACAGCAGGAGTGATGCGTCCTCCCTTTTTCAGGTATTTCAGCGTCGCCACCGTGATATAGATGCTGGACTCCATCCTGGTCTTTTCCAGAATCTCGCGAATCTCCCGGGCGCTCTTTCCTGCTTCCGCCAGGCGGATAGCGTCCTCCACAGACCTCCTCTGGGTGATGGAAATGCGGTGGTTGTTCACTACCTGCACTCTGCCGTCAAAATCGTCCGCCAGAGCAATGGCTGTCTGGCAGGAACCGGACAGACCGCTGGACATGGGAATATGCACGACCTCATCATACTCCTTCAAAAGATTCTTCCACAGGGTCAGCACAGATTCCGGCGACGGCTGGGATGTGGCGATATCCGCATCCTTTTTCAGATATTCATAAAACTCTTCCTGAGTCAGATTAATTCCTTCAAAATACTCTTTTCCATCGATCGTAAAAGGCATCGGCAGTACCGAAATCCCCATCTGTTCAGCCAGCTCCTGGGGAATTCCGCTGTTGCTGTCTGTTACAATCGCTATTTTACTCACAAAAACCTCTCCTTCCGTACACATGCTGCCCAGAAAAGCCCTCGGCAGCTCAAAAAAACTTTCGCGCCGCTGAGGGTAAGTATAACAGCTTGGCAGAGAAAAGGCAAGCATTCTATTTCTTCATCTTCGGCTGGAACACAAGACTGGCCAGATATCCGAATACCAGCGCCGCGCAGATTCCTGCCGCGCTGGCCGTAAAGCCGCCCTTGAAGATACCCAGAAAACCGTCTGTCTCCACAGCTTCCCTGACGCCCTTCCATAATGTATTTCCAAATCCCAGCAGCGGAACCGACGCTCCCGCTCCCGCGAATTCCTGAAAAGGCCCGTACAGTCCCACCGCCCCCAGCACAGCACCGCTGCAGACCAGAAGCACCATGATGCGGCCCGGCATCATTTTCGTCTTTTCCATCAAAATCTGCACCAGCGCGCAGATAAGCCCTCCCGCCAGAAACGCTTTCAGATAATCCATTTTCATCTACCTCCTAACTGCCGTCTCCCGGCCGGCACTGCCTGTCAGCAGTGTTCTATCACTACCGCGTGGGCGATGCCCGGCACACTCTGCCCTTCGTTATAGCTCACGGTGGAAAGCAGCGCGCCTGTGGGTACGAACAGAACCCGTCTCCACTGGCCGCTTTCTATCTTCGGCAGGATATATGCCGCCAGCGTCACAGCAGAACAGGCGCAGCCGCTTCCTCCCGCGTGGGTGTCCTGGGTTTCGGAATCAAAGATCATCATGCCGCAGTCCAGATGACGTTCCTCCAGGTCAAAGCCCCGTTTTCCTGCCAGCTCCAGCAGAATAGTATGACCCACACTCCCCAGATCTCCCGTAATAATATAATCATAGTCGGAAGGCTTCCGTCCGAAATCCTCCAGGTGGCTGCAGATGGTATCGCAGGCCGCCGGCGCCATACAGGCTCCCATATTCATGGAATCCTTCAGTCCGTAGTCCACCACACGCCCCGGAGTAGCTCCGGAAATTCTTGCCCTTCCGCCGGAACGGGCCACTACAAAGGCTCCGCTTCCCGTGACCGTCCAGGTGGCGGACAGCGGCCGCTGTCCGCCGTATTCCAGCGGATACCGGAACTGCTTCTCCGCGCTCCCGAAATGACTGGAGGTCAGGGCCAGCACCGCGTCCGAGTACCCTCCCTGCACAGTCATAGCCGCCAGCATCAGCGCCTCTCCGATGGTGGAACAGGCCCCGTACAGTCCGAACAGAGGCAGTTTTAAATCCATTACCCCAAAGGATGTGGCGATAAGCTGCCCCAGCAGATCGCCGGAAAACAGATAGCGGACCGGCGGCACGCCCGGCCCCGCCTTCTCCATGGCCAGACCTGCCGCCTTTTTCTGCAGGGCGCTCTCCGCCTCCTCCCAGGAAGCCTGTCCCACCATGGGGTCCTCTTCTATCTGATCAAACAGCTTCCCCAGGGGCCCTTCGCCTTCCTTTTTCCCGACGATGGATGCGGCGCTTACAATGTGAGGCGCCTCCCGAAACTGAATGCTCTGCTTTCCTACGATTGTCTCCACTGCCACTTTTCTTTTCCGTCCTTTCCGCCGGTATTCTTTTGTTATTTTAACCGGACAGAATTATTTTATGCCTGGAGGACGGGAAATATGACCTTTGACTCCTTTTTCCCCATAACATAAAAAGAAGCGGCCGCGCAGGCCGCTCCTCTTCTCTGTTCAGCTCCTCTGTACATGGGGAAACACGCCCCTGCACACGGATGCCGGTATCTCTCTATTATTGTATGTGCCTTTTTCAGTCATCCACCACCGGAACAGACTCCTCATCCCAGGCATCCAGATCATTGATGTATTTCTTCGTCTCCTTCGAAATCACGTTAGAAAGGAGCAGAACGGCAATCAGGTTCGGGATCGCCATCAGCGCGTTCAGAATATCCGCGATATCCCATACCATATCCAGCGCCACCACAGGAGCTATCGCTGCCACGATCACATAAAGGGTTCTGTAAGGAATCAGTCCCTTCCTGCCCGCAAAATATTCTACCGCGCGTTCGCCATAGTAAGCCCATCCAAGGACAGTGGAAAAGGCAAAACAGATGATTCCCAGCGTCAGCACAACCGGTCCAAAATAGGGAATCTGACCGAAAGCAAGTGTGGTCAGAATGCCGCCGTCTGTGATCTCTCCCATGTTGATAGCCGGATTTTTCATAATCGTCGTCACCAGCACAAGCCCTGTCATCAGGCAGACTACTACCGTATCCCAGAAGGTTCCGGTAGAAGATACCAGCGCCTGGCGCACGGGATTCCTGGTCTGAGCAGCCGCGGCCGCGATAGGTGCGGAACCCATACCGGACTCATTGGAGAACAGTCCTCTGGCGGTTCCATAACGCATGGCGGTCATGATTCCGGTTCCCACCAGGCCGCCTGCCGCCGCGCCCGGCTGGAACGCAAGCCTGATAATGGTCTTAATGGCCGGAATAATAAAGTCATAATTGATTCCCAGAATGATAAGACATCCCACCACATAAAAAACAGCCATAAAAGGAACCAGCTTTTCACAGACATTTGCGATGGACTTGATGCCGCCGAAGATAACCACGCCTGTCAGAGCGGCCACAGCAAGACCCACAATCCATCCCTGGATTCCCACATTTTCCTCCACAATATTGGCGATGGCGTTTACCTGGGTGGCACAGCCGATTCCAAAAGAAGCCACGCCTGCGAAAACTGCAAAGAGCATACCCAGCGCCGCGCCGAGCTTCTTCCATTTCAGACCTCTGGAAAGGGCATACATGGCTCCGCCCTGCATACGTCCGTCCTTTTTCTTCACCCGGTATTTTACCGCAATCAGAGACTCCGCGTACTTGGTCGCAATGCCAAAAACGCCGGAGAGCCAGCACCAGAGCACCGCGCCCGGTCCGCCCAGGGCAACTGCCGTACCCACGCCCACAATATTTCCCGTACCGATGGTAGCCGCCAGCGCTGTGGTCAGCGCGCCGAAGTTGGATACCTCTCCTTCCGCGTCCGGATCTCTGGTCACAGAAAGCTTGATTCCTTTTGTAATGGATTTCCACTGGATAAAGCCTGTCTTAAAGGTCATAAAAACATGGGTGCCCAGAAGCAGAATAATCAGCCACCAGCCCCAGACCGCGTCATCAATGGCAGTGATGACATTTCCTATCGTTTCCATCATAAGCTGTCCCTCTCTCTCTTCCGGCGCCTTAAACCAGACCGGAAATATTCTCTTAAGTTCGGGCAGGACAGGCTTTTCTTTTCCTGTCCGCCGTAGCGCCGCGGCCGGCTCACAGCAGCGGCCGCTGTCCATCCTCTTGTAAATGTCTGTCCGTTTCCCGGGACACCCTCCCGCCCCGGCGGGCTCGCCCTGCGCAGGCGGCAGACTCTTTCACCGGATGGATCACGCAAAAAGAGCATCGGCAAACTGTCGATACTCTTCTCCACGTCACCATGGTATAAGTTTAATGCAGTATATGGGAAAATGCAAATATTTTTTTCTTTTACATCATCCCAGTTACACCACTCCCGTCAGCTTCAGCACCCAGTAAATCAGCCCCAGAAGCCAGCTTGTAAAAATCCCGTACAGGATCACCGGACCCGCAATCGTAAAAATCTTGCATCCGATTCCAAATACCTGGCCTTCCTTCTGATACTCAATGGCCGGAGCCGCCACGCTGTTGGCAAAGCCGGTAATCGGAACCAGCGCTCCCGCGCCTCCCCATTTCGCGATGCCCGGGAAAATATTAAGCCCTGTGAGCACCACACTCAGCAGCACCAGAAGCAGGGAGCACCAGGCTCCTGCCGTATCCTTATCCAGACCAAGGCTGCCCGCATAATTCAAAATTCCCTGACCGATGCAGCAGATCGCGCCGCCGGTCACAAAAGCCTTTATCATCTGCATCCCCAGACTGTGGGCAGGCGTCACCTGTTTTACATATTCGCCATACTGCTGTTTTTCCTGGTCACTCAGCTGGACATCCGCCTCTCCCTGAAAGCCCGCCTGATTCTGTCCGCTTGGCGCGGCTCCAGACTGGCCGCGCTCCTGAAATTCTTTCATCGTTCCGCCACTCATCCTTTCTTCCGCTTCTCTTTCCCTGGCGTCCAGCTCCCATGCGCCTGTGTGCACAATACGCTCTGGTACGCCGGCCCTAAAAACCAAAATAATAAAAAATAAGAGCCCCTGCCGTCCGTCCCAGAGCCATGCTCACAATCAGCAGTTCCAGCCCTCTGCGGAAATCCAGCCGCCTCGCAAAAATCGGAATAATATTGATAATCTCTGTCAGTGCCATGGCCCAGGCCCCTACAAAGACGCCGGCAAAGATTCCGAAGATGCCGGCTCCCGCCTCTCCGAAGGGCAGCGGAAACTGATAAATGCTGATCAGATTTCCAAGAATTCCGCCTGCCGCTACCGCGTCCTCGTACCAGAGAATATGACGGGCCGTATGAGTCTGGTCCGCGAACTCTGCCACCAGTCCCAGGGCAATGATCAGGGCAAAGAGGCCGCCCGCCACCGCCAGACCGCCGCACAGGCCCACGACTGCCATCAGGATTTCCTTCCACCACATGTTCCAAAACCTCTCCTGCTTTTTCTCTGATTCTTTTTCTCTGATTTTTTTCTCTGATTCTTCTCCCCGGATTCCTTTCTCCTAATTCTCTTTCTGATCTTCCTTCCGGCGCGTGCCGTTCCGGTCTGCCGTCTTGATCAGAGTCGTATTGACATCGTCTTCATAGAGACGCATTTCCACCTCGATAGGCGTAGGTTCCTTGCTCAGCCGGCGGCCGCCGATGTGATTGAAGAAAGCGATAATTCCCACTGACAGGCCCACCGAATAGGTCAGTTCCAGAACCGTAAACCCATCCGGCGCCTGACCGGTCAAAAGCGTATAGAACTGATCAAACAGTTTCACGGTAGACACATCGTTATTAAAGGCCATAATAGAAAATGCTGACCCGAAAAAGCAGATCAGGCACACCAGCGCCGTCTTTGCAAAGGTAAAAAACGTATTTTCTTCCGGTTTTGTGGAATACTCCACCACAAAATCCTCTTCACCCAGATTTTGAATTTCCAGAGAGGGATAGACCGCCTGAATCTTCTCCACCACATCCAGAATAGAAAGCACGGTACGGGCCGCGCAGGTATGCTTTCCCCGCCGGGCATGGTCAAAAGTATACAGCTTTTCTGTCTTCAGTCTGTTCACAATTTTAGAGTCTGCGCACTGCATCTGAACAGCTTCCCCCAGCGTAAGCGTCCTGTTATAGGTACGGATATTCTTTTCCAGTTTTACATACAGGATTTCATTCATAAGAAAACCCTTCCGCCAGCTGTTGGACTGTCAATTTCCTGTCCGCCTGTTCCCCGCCTGTCAGCTCATGATAGACCAGTGTGCCGTCCGTAATGGTCTTCTCTTCCTCTTTCCCGGATAAATACCAGATCATTCCAAGCACAGCCACGGCCAGGGCAATAGAAATCAGCCATACACGATATTTTGTATGATTCATTCCGCTTTCCTCCTTATCTTTAGGGGTAGTATTTCCATGCACTCGAAAGAATATGCAGTCTTTCACACCCCTTTACGGCGATACCGACCGGAGAACACTGGAAATCCGTGCAACTGTAGAGCGTTATCCCTATCTGGATCTCACGCCCAATTACAAATACGACGTAGAATCAATCCCTCATTATAAGGGGTGACCGCCCCAGGCAGCCCAGCGGACATACAGATTTTTCTGATAAAATAAAAATGCCGTGAAACACATCGGATTTTTCTAAAATATAAAAACTGCCGTGACGTAAGCCTGGCGGTTTCTGATATCCCAGTGTCCGGCTTCTCATGGACAGGTGTATGGATCAGGCGGACCGCTTTTTGGTCCGTCCGGAGACATACACCTGTCCATGAGACGCCCGAACACAGGATACAGAAACCGCCAGGCGTATTCACAGCAGTTGCATCACACTTTATAAAAATCCTACACCGTCGTCTTCCGGAATCTGGACAGGAACTCCCGCGTCTTCTCGCTCCTGGGGGCTCCGAAGATCTGATCCGGCGTTCCTTCTTCCTCTATGACTCCATCCGACATATAAATCACATGGCTGGACACATCGCGGGCAAATGCCATCTCATGGGTTACCACCAGCATGGTCAGGCCTTCTCTTGCCAGCTCCTCCATAACGTTAAGCACCTCGCCTACCATCTGCGGGTCGAGGGCAGAGGTGGGCTCATCAAAAAGCAGCACCTCCGGCTCCATGGCAAGGGCACGGGCAATGGCCACACGCTGTTTCTGACCGCCGGACAGCTGCCGCGGCTTTGCGTTCATGAAGGAGTCCATGCCTACTTTTCTGAGGTAGTGGATGGCGTTTTCATGGGCCTCTGCCTTTTCCTTCTTTGCCACCTTTACCTGTCCGACGATACAGTTTTCCAGCACCGTCATATTGTTGAACAGGTTAAAGCTCTGGAATACCATGCCCACCTTTGCGCGGTAGGCCGGCACATTCATCTTCGGATCGGTGATATCCTGTCCATGGAACAGAATCTGTCCGCCGCTTGGTTCTTCCAGGAGATTCACACAGCGGAGCATTGTGGATTTTCCGGAACCGGAGGCTCCGATGATGGAAACCACGTCGCCCCTGCAGACTTCAAAATCAATGTCCTTAAGCACCCCATGGCTTCCGAAGCTTTTGCTCAGATGGGATATTTTTAAGATTTCCTCTCCACGGCTCATCATCTCTTCCTCCTCTCCGCTCTCTTCTCTATGTTCGATGTGCGGAGCTGATCTCCGATACCCATGGTATCTACCAGCTCATAATTGGCGTCGCCGTCCATCTTCCGTTCCCAGATTCGCAGCAGACGGGAGCAGACAACGGTCATAATCAGGTATACCACCATAACGATCGTTGCCGACTCAAAGTAGGTATACAGCGCGCCGGACACGCTCCGGTGAACGGCAAAGAGCTCGGTAACGCCGATAGAAAACAGCACGGAGGTATCCTTGATATTGATGATCAGGTTATTTCCGATCTGGGGCATAATATTTCGCAGGGCCTGAGGCAGAATCACATAACACATGGTCTGCACATGGTTCATGCCGATAGCCTTCGCGCCCTCTGTCTGGCCCGGATCGATGGAAATGATTCCGCCGCGGACAGACTCGGCCATATAGGCTCCCGTATTGATGGATACAATCAGAAAGGCTGACGACCACATGCCAAGCTGAATGTCAAACACCTGTGACATACCGTAATAGATAAATGTAGCCTGTACGATCATGGGCGTTCCGCGGAACAGCTCCACATATGCCTTCATAACCGCCTTGACCACACCCAGCACGCCTCTTTTGGCCAGGCTGTCGCGCTTTCTGTCTACGGGAATGGTCTGTATCACACCCACGACAAAGCCGATCAGGCAGCCGATCGCCGTGGATACTACTGCGATAGCAAGTGTGGCCCCCGCTCCTTTCAGATAGGAAGGACCATACTCCTGCAGCAGATATACAATTCTTTCAAAAAAATTCATCTGAGAAACAGTCATCTTTGGTTCACGGCTCCCTTTCTCTTATCTTTACTCAGACAGCGGCTGAACGGAAATCGCCTCGTCCATCATGCTGTTGAAATCGTCTGCAGTCATCTGGGACAATACGCTGTTCATGGCGTCCAGAAGCTCTGTATTTCCCTTCTGCACGGAGATTCCGATATTGATCTCTTCCTCGGATACCTCAAAATCATCATCTGTTCCGGCAAAATCCAGAAGCTTCAGATCCGGATAAGCTACAGTCGCGGCAGTACCTGTGGGCATATCTGTCACTACCAGATCCACACGTCCGCTCTCCAGGGCTACCAGCATGGCCGGAGCAGACTCCTGAGCAGCCTGAATATCAGCGTCCTGAATCTGGGGCAGGCATACGTCATACCAGATGGTTCCCAGCTGGGAGGTACAGCTTGCTCCTGCCAGATCCGCCACACCCTGGGCGTTCGCATAGGGGCTGTCCTCTTTTACCAGAGTAATAATCGTCGCATAGTAATAAGGCTCTGTAAAATCTACCATCTCAAGACGCTCTGAGGTAATGGACTGGCCTGCAATCGCGCAGTCTACGGTTCCGGACTGTACGGCCGGCACCAGAGAATCCCAGTCAAGCTTTACAATCTCCAGCTCATAGCCCAGCTCGTCCGCAATATGCTGCGCCATCATAACGTCGTAACCGTATGCGTAATCGGAACTTCCGCTGATGGGAACCGCGCCGTTGGAATCATCCGGCTGCGTCCAGTTATACGGAGCGTAGGAACACTCCATGGCTACCCTCAGCACCTTTTTATCACCGGAATCCGCCGTCTCGCCGGCAGACGCGTCTTCTGTCTCCGCCGCGTTTCCTTCCGTGTCAGAGCTGCCGCCTGAAGAACCACAGGCTGTAAGTGATACAGCAAAAACTGCTGCCATCAACATTGCAAGCAATCTTTTTTTCATAACTTTACCCTCCTGTTTTAAGCTGTAAGAAACAGGGCTTCACTCCAGCCGCTCTTATCGGATAGATATGAAACCCTGTTGTTTCTTCGGACATTATAGCCCCTGAACCGCCGTTTTTCAAGGCTTTTTTACAAAATCAACGGAAAAGTATGCAGTTTTTTCCCATTTCAGGCATAAAAATACACCCCCTGGAGCTTCCGGGCGCCTTCTGTCCCGGATTTGCCTACATTTTTTCCTTCAGCGCGGAAAGGATCTTTTTCTCCAGCCTGGACACCTGAACCTGGGACATTCCAAGCTCCATGGCCACCTGGGTCTGGGTTCTGTCATAAAAGAACCGGAGGACAATGAGCCTCCGCTCTCTGGGCTCCAGAGAAGACAGCAGTTCTTCCAGCAGCATACGGCGCAGAAGCTCCTCCTGTTCGTCATGCCCCTGCTCCACCCGTTCCATCAGGCTTACTCCCTCACTGCTGCCCTGGCAGATAACTTTTTGAAGAGATTCCACCTCTATGCTGCTGTCCATGGCCTGCACCAGCTCTTCCGGCTCTACCTTCAGACGCCTGGCAAGCTCATCCACCCCGGGCTCCTCCCCTCTCTCCATCAGCAGCTGCTCCCGTAGCCTGGCGGCCTTTACCGCCAGCTCTTTCAGAGAGCGGCTGACCTTGATCATACTGTCGTCCCGCAGAAAGCGTTTGATTTCCCCGGCGATCATCGGAACAGCGTAGGTGGAAAACCGCACACCAAAGCTTAAGTCAAAACGATCCACTGCCTTCACCAGGCCCACCGCGCCTATCTGAAACAGGTCCTCCGCTTCCACGCCTCTGCCCAGAAAACGCTTCACCACATGGTGGATGAGTCCCAGGTTTTCCTCTATCAGTGTCTCCCGCGCCGCTTTATCTCCGTCCTGTGACCTCCGAATCAGCTCCTCCGTGCGGTCCATGGTTTATTCCCCCCGCTGGCCGATCCGTTTTTTCATCATGACTGCCGTACCCTTTCCCGGCTCTGATTCCACTTTTACTTCATCCATAAATGCCTCCATGAAAAGAAATCCCATGCCGGAACGTTCCAGCTCCGGGCGGGTGGTATACAGAGGCTCCATGGCTTTTTCCACATCAGCGATTCCCACTCCCCGGTCCTCCACGGAAAGCTCCAGCCATTCGCCATCGATTCTGCCCCGGATGACTATTTTATGTACTTCTCCCTCATATCCGTGGATGATGGCGTTTGTCACTGCCTCAGAGACGGCTGTCTTCACGTCAGCCACCTCCTCCATGCTGGGATTCATCTGTGTCATAAAGGCTGCCACAGTTACCCTTGCAAATGCCTCATTGGCCGAAATACTGTCAAATTCCAGACACATCTCATTTTTCATCATCATTTCCTCCCTGTTCCCTCTCTACCGGAATCACCTTCATCACGCCGGACAGCATCAGAATTCTCTCCACCCTGCCCTGCACCCGCACTGCCTTCACCGTTCCGCCCAGGGCCTGCATCATCTTGTACCTGCCCATCAGCATACCGACACCTGAGCTGTCGCAGAAAACTGTCCGGGAAAAATCAAAGACAATCTCCCTGATATCCTGCGTCCGTACCAGTTCATCCGCCTGCGCGCAGATCTGAGCTGCGCTGTGGTGATCCAGCTCCGCCGGGACTCTGATTCTTAAGCTTCTGTTCTCCACCTTCATGCCGGAGTCCGTCCCCGCGGCGCCCCGGCTCTTTTTCCGCTTCATACTTCCTCTCACTCTGCCATTCCTCCATTTCCATCTCTGTTTCTGCAATATAATAAAAGGGACATACCATCTCTGGTATGCCCCTCGCTTCAGGGTTTCTCTTCTGTTTTCTTTACTGCGTCTGGGTACCGGACTGAGCTCCCGTCTGATTCTGAGCGCCCGCCTGCTGCAGCCGCGCTATGGCGTTATTGGAATAGGTCGCCCGCTGCGTGCCGGGGTAGGCCGCGGCAAATCTCTGGAACATCTCCAGCGCCTGGTCATTCTGCCCCAGATTCTCGTAAGAACGGGCCAGGTAATAGAGCGCGTAGCCATCACTGTAGCGCTCGTCATAGTCTACCACCCGCTGCAGATTCGTAACGGCTTCTTCATAGTTCTGCGCATCGTAAGCCGCCGAGCCCGCGTCAAAGAGGGCCTGCACCTCATCTGCATGCACCGTGCCGTAAATCTCATTGTAAATTGCTCTGGCATTATCCGAAAGCTGTTCCGGGTCCACCTGATCCAGAGAAGCCGCCGCTCCTTCTGTATCGCTGGCCTGGAAGCTTGTATAGGCGTCAATCAGAAGTTCATAATCATTGCTTTCTGCTTCCGCCGTCTCTTCCTCTGTCTGTCCGTCTCCCTGCAGGGCATCCAGCTGGCTCTGCAGATCATTGATCTCCGTCTGCCTGGCTGCCAGCTGATCGCTGTATTCCCGGATCTGGTCCGCCGTCTCACTGCGCACCGACTGTACCTTTGCCGGGACCGCAAGGAACCACATGAGAGCCACGCCCACCACCAGGCCGATAAAGATATTCAGGATCACATTGACGCCGGTGTTTTCCTTATAGGCAGCCGGCATGATGATCGTCTCATTTCCGCTGGTATAGGAAATGATATCCGGATTCTTCCCATCCTTCTTTTCCTTTTCCGCCTTCGGGGAACGTCCCGCCGGCTTTCCGGTCAGCTCCGCCAGCTCAGCCTGATAATGAAGCGAAACATTGTCCGTCTTATCGATGGCCAGAGCTCTCTTCAGTTCCCGTTCCGCCCGCTCGTATTCCTCCGTCTTGATGTAAAGGAGGGCCAGGAGCTGATGAGCCTTCACCAGCTTGGGATTCAAAGACAGCACCTTCTTCAGCTGGATGATTGCCAGATCCTCGCTTCCCTGCTGGCAGTACAGCAGAGACTGATTGTATTTCTTAATGGTCTGATTGATCGTGTCAAGCCGCGCCGGATTTGCCTGAATCGCGTTGATATACTCGTCTGCGATGTTTTTCTCCGGCTCCAGGTTCTTGCTGATGATCCATTCGGTCAAAGCCGATACCACGTCGCCCACCTCAAAACAGATCAGTCCCAGCAGGTTTCTGGCCTGTATATTGTTCTTATTCAGCTCCAGACTGTGCCGCAGATCCTGCACGGCGCCTGAAAGATTCCGCACCTTCGCCTTTTCCAGTCCCATATTGTAATAGGTATTGGACAGCCTGATAAGCCTTTTATATATCTGAATTTCCGTCCCGCAGGAGCTGCAGTAGCCGGGATCGGTCAGTACCGCTCCACATTTTATACAACGCATAGGTTCCTCCTCTAAAAACGGCTGCCGCCCTTCATTTCCTTCAGCATCTCGTCAAGAAGATCTGCCATATCCTTCGGCTTATTCTTATACACATTTTCTTCTACCTGTTCCACTTCCAGGCTCGGATGAAATTTCTTCAGTTCTTCTTCAAAATCAATCATGTGCTGTCCTCCTTTTCTTCAAAATACTCTTTATGCTTCCTACCAGATACAGAGAACCGACACAGAAAAGTATGCCGTCTCCTTTTTCCTTCATCGCCTCGTCAAATGCCTCTTCCACATCCGGACAGGCCGTCACCTGCTTCTGTCCGAACTCCCGAAAAAGCGCCTCGGGCTTCCTCACATCCACGCTTCGGTAGCCCCCGACCTCTGTGACAATCACACGTTCCAGACGGAGCTCCCGGCAGATCGTCTCTATCATATGCCGGTAATCCTTGTCTCCCACCGCCGCGAAGAGCAGAGTCACCGGATCATCCGCCTCCAGCCGTCTGGCTGTCTTTACAAATTCTTCTACGCCTGCCTCGTTGTGGGCGCCGTCTATGATGACTCCCGGCAGCACCTGCTCCATTCTTCCCTGCCAGCGCATTTTTTCAATTCCGCTTCGAATCACCTCGTCGGAAAATTCTCCGCCCTGCTCCATGACACGGATGGCTGTCACCGCTTCCGCGGCATTTTTTACCTGATACTCCGCCACGCTGGAAATGGTCAGTTCAATACAATCATAATACCCACAATCAATACAAAAATCAATATGTTTCTTTGTGGTTTTGGAAATTTTATACATTTTCGGCGTGATTCCGTAGGCCGGCGCGTGCAGCTCCTCCGCCTTTTTCCGGATAACCTCTGCCGATTCCGGGCAGGAAGCGTCATAGACCACCGGTACGCCTTCCTTGATGATGCCTGCCTTTTCTCCGGCAATAGCCGCAATGGTGTCTCCCAGATATTCCGTATGATCCAGGCTGATGGAGGTGATCACAGTCACCAGCGGATGCGCGATGGAATTCGTAGCGTCCAGGCGTCCGCCCAGCCCCGTCTCCAGCACCAGATATTCCACTCCCGCCTTCTCAAAGATCTTCATGCCGATCAGAAAGAGCAGCTCAAAATAGGTGGGATGGGGATAGCCTTCTTCTCTCATCTCCCTCACGCAGTCCATGACTGTATGAAAGGCCTCCAGAAACTCCTCATCACCAATCTCTTCCTCGTCAACCACAAAGCGTTCGTTGATTTTCACCAGATGGGGGGAGGTAAAAAGTCCCGTCCTCTTCCCGGCCGCTTTCAGCATGGACGCCAGGAAAGAGCAGACGGAGCCTTTTCCATTCGTTCCCGCCACATGAAGAATTTTCATGTTCTCCTGGGGATCTCCCAGCCGTTTTAAAAAAGCCCGTGTGTGCTCGAGAGAATTTTTCTTCGTAAACTTTGGCGTCTCATCAATATAAGCCACCGCTTCCTGGTATGTCATGCTGCTTCGCCTGTCCCTTCCTGTATACTGCTGTCCTGCCCGGTGTTCTGTGTGTCTGTGTTCTGCGCGTCTATTTCCTGCGCGTCTGTATTCTGTGTGTCTGTGTTCTGCGCGTCTGTTTCCTGCGTGCCGCCGTCCAGCGCGTCCGTACTCTCTGTATCCGTACTCTCTGTGTCTGTGCTCACTTCTTCCTCCGGCTCCTCATAATGGAAGCTGTAGGTATTTCCCTCGCTCAGGACACGCCTTGCCTTTCCGGGCGCCAGCTGCTTCACGGCAATCTCCGCGTCACTGTCCAGAACCGTCTTCTTCAGACGGAGTACGTGATCATTGATAAAGGAAGTGCTTTGATATTCGCCGTCCACATAGATCTTCGAGGCAGTGGTAAAGTTCTGGCCGAATACATACGTCGTGCCTTCCAGAGCCACCACATTGCGGATGTAAGGCTGATGGATTCCCATCTGCATATCCGTGGGTTCATAGGGGCTTTCTCCGTCTTCCCCGTAAGCATACCGTTCTCCGTAAAGGAGATCATACTGCAGAAGCTCCATATCCGCCATATACCATTTGGTCTTCCGGCGGGCCTGATGATACTGCATCATGGTTCCCGTATGGATATCCAGCTGATTCAGAACCTCCGCCGCGATCTGGTAGGAGCAGAGAGTCTGATCCTGCTTCTCCAGGCCCACATTGTCCACGATCACATACGTGGTGTCAAAGAGATAGCGGTTGCTGACATCCTCCACCGTAAGTCCCAGAGTGGGCAGGTGATCGCCGTACATGACGAGCACGTAATCCTCTCCGTAAGCGTCCAGCGCCGCAATCAGGTCTACAATAAACTGATCCATCTCATGAAGCTGATTTACATAGTACTCCCACTGGTTGTTCTTTTCCTCTGTCTCGGCTCCCGTGACCTGAATGGCCGGGTCCTCCAGGACCTTCTCCGTGGGATACTCGCCGTGTCCCTGGACAGAGATGGTATAAATGAAATCCTGGCGCGCCGTGGAATCCAGGCAGTCCAGAATATGTTCTATCAGCACCTCATCCTTCAGCCAGCCGTTTTCCGTGGTGTTGGATACATCCATATATTCCTTGGAGGTGTAAGTCTCAAAGCCCAGATTTTTAAACACATCCGCGCGGCTGTAGAAGGTAGCCTTGTTATTGTGGATAGCGTGGGTTGCATATCCGATATCTCTCAAATCATAAGCCACACTCTCACAGGTCGTTTCCTTGAGAATGGTTTTATAGGGATATTCTCCCGGTCCGAAATACCGGAGATTCATGCCGGTAATCGCCTCAAATTCTGTGTTGGCCGTACCCGCGCCCACAGAAGGAACCTTAAAAGCTCCCGATGAATATTCTTCCATCAATCTGTGGAAATTGGGAATGGGATCTTCGGAAAACTCCAGGAACTCCACCGTGGTAGGATCGAAAAAGGTTTCCAGCTGCAGAAAAATGATGTTCGGTTTCTCCGTATCATTGTCCTCATCCGCCAGAGTCTCTTCGTCCCTGTCCACAATAGCCTGAATGGTCTCTTCCGAATAATTATAGGGCTCATCCATTCCTGTGGCCAGAAGACTGCAGAAAAAGCAATAGGGAAGGCCGTAATCCTCATAGGCAAAGGCAATATTTCCAAAGTAAGTGGACAGCACCCTCTGTTCCAGACAGAGCCTTGTGGCTCCCGCGAAGAGGGCAATCACCGCCAGCAGGCCCGCGATATTAACAGGGTATCGGATCTTTTTCTGATACTTCGGGGCAAACACCCAGAGCAGCACCAGAATCACAATTCCGAGAACAACCCCTCCTACTTTAATAATGATCTGAGACGGAGACATATAGCCGTTTAACACATCCAGGGCATCCGTGATCAGGTGCAGATCCTGTCCTGTAAACGGCGTCACGCGGCTGCTTAGGATCGTGCCGTTTATAATCCCGAGCACCAGCCAGAAAAACGCGATCAAAAGACGCATGAAAATTCTGCGCCGCACCAGATACACCAGCATAAAGCTCATAAAAATCATGAAGCTGTTATATGCAAAAGCCGCGGTGCTGTCCGTCATAAATGTCCAGGCTTCCGCCACCGAATGACGGGACACTGCTTCCATAATAAAGTAAATAATCCAGGAAGCCAGCGCATGAAGCACCAGTGAAAAACGGTTTGCCAGCGCTATCGGCTTCTGAAGAGGTCCGCTGCACCTCTCATGAATTCTGTGGAAAAACTTCCCCAGGCCCCCCAGCCACGTCTTAAACTTTTTCATAGTCCTCTCTTTTCATATTCTGCGCCTGCTCCGGCACAGGACGCGCCGCATCCTGTGCCGGGGCCGGCCGCAGACAGCGCCCTATTTCGTAAGCGCCGCCAGGTGCTCCTTCACCTGTGCCATCATCTGTGTATATTTTGCAAGCTTCTCCCTTTCCTCGTCCACCTTGGACTGGGGAGCCTTGCTCATGAATTTCTCATTGTTCAGCATACCGTTTACACGGGCCAGCTCCTTCGTAAGCCGTTCCTCTTCCTTCTTCAGGCGCTCCAGCTCTTTCTCCAGATCCACCAGCTCCGCGAAGGGCATATAGACCGCGGCGTCCGGAATCAGCGCCGATACCGCGTCTTCTCCGATGCCTGTCTTGTCCGCCTGTACCGTCACCTGGCTGGCATAGGCAAGCGTGGCAAAGAACAGACTGCTGCGTTCAAAGACGCCGCGCACCTTCTCATTCTCAGACACCACGAACACCTGCGCCTTTTTGCTGGGCGGCACGTTCATGGAAGAACGGGTGTTGCGGATCGCCCGTACCGCTTCCTTAATCAGCTCTACCTCTGCCTCTTCCTCCGTAAAGTTCCACTCTTCCTTATATTCCGGCCACGCGGAAATCATGATGGATTCCTCGTCGGTCAGATTCCGGAAAATCTCTTCTGTGATAAAAGGCATATAGGGATGCAGAAGCTTCAGCGCGTTCGTCAGCACAGTCTTCAGCGTCCAGAGAGCCGCCGCCTTGGTCTGGTCCTCTTCACTGTAGAGACGGGGCTTCACCATCTCAATGTACCAGTCGCAGAACTCTTCCCAGATAAAATCGTACAGCTTCTGTACGGCGATTCCCAGCTCGTATTTATCCATATTTACGGTCACATCCTGAGCCAGCCTGTTTACCTTGGAGAGAATCCATTTATCGGCTCCCGTCAGTTCCTCCGGATTCATCTGCTCCGGCACCTCTGCCTTCTCAATGTTCATCAGAATGAACCGGGAAGCATTCCAGATCTTGTTGGCAAAGTTCCGGCTTGCCTCCACACGCTCCATGTAGAAACGCATGTCGTTTCCGGGAGCGTTTCCGGTTACCAGCGTAAAGCGCAGAGCGTCCGCCCCGTACTGGTCGATGATCTCCAGCGGATCGATGCCGTTGCCCAGGGACTTGCTCATCTTCCGTCCCAGGGAATCCCGCACCAGTCCGTGGATCAGCACGTGATGGAAGGGGCATTTTCCGGTCTGTTCATAGCCGGAGAATACCATACGGATAACCCAGAAGAAGATAATATCATAGCCTGTCACCAGCACGTCAGTAGGATAGAAGTAATCCAGATCCTCTGTCTTCTCCGGCCAGCCTAAGGTGGAGAAGGGCCACAGAGCGGAAGAAAACCAGGTGTCCAGCGTATCCGGGTCCTGGGTGAAATGCGTACAGCCGCACTTCGGACACACCCTGGGCATCTCTCTGTCCACCACGATCTCGCCGCAGTCGTCGCAGTAGTAGGCCGGAATCCGGTGTCCCCACCAGAGCTGTCTGGAGATACACCAGTCGCGGATATTTTCCAGCCAGTGCAGATAGGTCTTGTCAAAGCGCTCCGGCACGAAAGTCAGATCGCCGTTCTTTACCGCCTCGATGGCGGGCTTCGCCATCTCCTCCATCTTTACAAACCACTGCTGTTTGATCATGGGCTCCACGGTCGTGCCGCAGCGGTCATGGGTTCCCACATTGTGCACATGATCCTCTACCTTTACCAGAAGTCCCTGCTCCTCCAGCTCCTTCACGATGGCTTTTCTCGCCTCGTAGCGATCCATGCCCGCATACTTGCCGCCGTTCTCGTTGATGGTGGCGTCGTCGTTCAGGATGTTGATCTCCGGCAGATTGTGGCGTCTTCCCACCTCAAAGTCATTGGGGTCATGGGCCGGCGTAATCTTTACCACGCCGGTTCCGAATTCCTTATCCACATAAGCGTCCGCAATGACCGGAATCTCACGGCCCACCAGGGGCAGAATCACGGTCTTTCCGATGATATCCTGGTAGCGCTCGTCATCCGGATTGACCGCCAGAGCCGTATCGCCCAGCATGGTTTCCGGTCTCGTGGTCGCGATCTCCACAAACTTGTCGCTGTCCTTGATCGGATAATTGATATGCCAGAAATGGCCGGCCTGCTCCTCATGCTCCACCTCCGCGTCGGAAATGGAGGTCTTGCAGACCGGACACCAGTTAATAATCCGGGAACCCTTGTAAATATATCCCTTCTTATATAAACGCAGGAATACCTCCTGCACGGCTTTGGAGCAGCCCTCATCCATGGTAAAGCGCTCTCTGTCCCAATCACAGGAGGAGCCCAGTTTCTTCAGCTGATCTACGATGGTGCGGCCGTACTCCTCGCGCCATTCCCAGGTCCGCTTCAGAAAGCCCTCGCGGCCCAGCTCATTTTTATCAATGCCCTCTTCCTTCAGCTGCCCTATGACCTTGACCTCCGTGGAAATCGAAGCATGGTCCGTTCCCGGCACCCAGAGCGCATTGAAGCCCTGCATTCTCTTATAACGGATCAGAATATCCTGAAGCGTATTGTCCAGGGCATGGCCCATGTGAAGCTTGCCTGTGATATTGGGAGGCGGCATCACAATCGTAAACGGTTTTCTGCTTCTGTCCACCTCAGCGTGGAAATACTTCTTTTCCAGCCAGTCTGCGTAAATCCGATCCTCCATCCCCTTCGGATCGTAGGTCTTTGCCAGTTCTTTCATTCCTTTGCTCCTCCTGTTCTTCTTTCATCGGCCCGCCGCTTTTCCGCCGCTGCCGCCTGCCCGGAATCTTTCCGGCTCCGGGCCGCCTTCTGTCCGTCTTACGGAAAAAAGAAAGACGCCCCTTCTGTCGAAAGGGCGTCAGTCAATGCGCGGTACCACCTTACTTCATACGCGTACAAGCCCGCGTATCTCTTTACCCGTTAACGCTGGTTGGGCGTGAACGGCTACTCCTTTTTCACCGTTCCGGCTCCAAAGCTACCTTCCGCAGCGACTGTTCCCCGGCAGCCTTTCAGCCATGAGCTGCCCTCTCTGAATGATGTCCCCCTCTGCGTACTCCTCTTTTTCTATGCCTTTTTATCTTTCGTAATTTTATCATACGCTCCCGGGCAGGAGCGTCCCCTGAAGCTGTCTTTTGCAGAATTCTTCTGTCAGCTGAGGGTAATATAGCAGGCTTTTCGCCGCTTGTCAAGTCTTCTGAATGGTATATTCGTCATAAACGGTCCAGGAATCCACCAGATATGCCCGCAGATGAAGCTCCGTGTCCGTCACGTCGAACCGCAGGGCCATAGGTACATGGGGCTGGCCTTCCACCACCAGATTCGAATTGGGCGCCACCTCCCGGTAGATGCTTCCGCTGGCTGTGCTGCAGGTCACATGCATGGTTCCCTCCGGATTCACTGCTGTAGCGCCGGAGGAATAATCATATCCTTCATAAGGCTCACATTTCCGGTTCGTAAAAGCAGAGCGGGAGTAAGCCGCGTCATGTCCGGAAATCACCAGGTCAATATCGTTGTCCTCGCAGATGTAAGCCAGAGAATTGCGAATCCACGGGTCCATCTCCTCCTGATACTTCCCGATGCTGCTGTATGCAGGATAATGCTGGATAATAATTCTCCACTTTGTGTCCGGGTGCTCCGCAATGACCTGCGGCACATACTGCTCATGGATATCGGTCATCTGGCTTGTGCAGCTGTTCAGCACGATAAACAGAACGTCTCCCCGGATAAAGTAGTAGTCGCCGTTCTTGTCGCCGTCGCTGTATCCATACTCTTCAGACCGGTTCGGCACATTGAAATGCTCGTAAAAATACGGTCCGGCCGGATATCCCAGCTCTTCCACCATATCCTCATTTGCCACATCATGGTTTCCGACTACGGGAACCAGTGGGATCTTATACAGGCCCAGGTGATCCAGAAATCCCGCATACTCCTCCGCGTCTCCGAACTCTCCCACCTGATCTCCCGCGTGTATCAGGAACTGTGCCTCCGGCACGTAATTTGTCAGCCGGGTGACGACCTTGTCCCAGTCGTCAATCGTGACCTGCATCTCGTTGTTTTGATCGATTCCGATCTCCGCGTCCGAGGTCACCAGAAAAGTGAAGCCCTCGTCTGTATTCACATCCGGAACCGTATACCGGTACTCCGGCGACCATCCGCCGGCGTCATTTCCCACTTTGTAAGCATAGGTCATGCCCGGCTGCAATCCCGTGACTGTGGCCTTATTCACATAATAGCCCGGCATGGTGGCAGACGCCGCGCATTCCGCCGTCACCGTCTGAAGCTCCCCGTTCTGCACGGTGTACCAGCTCACCTGTCCGGCGCTGGCGCTGGGCGACATCCAGTTGAGACGAATCTCATCCTCCGTGGCTCCCACATTCAGGGAAAGATATTTGATGGGCGTAGTATTTAAAAGCGGCGCGCTTTCATAATCTGTCGTAAACGAAGCTCTTTCCTGCTCTGCTCTCGCAGTCTCATCTGAGGCTGCCTGCTCCTCCGCCGCCTGTTCCGCGGCCTCCTGTTCAGCCTGGGCTTCCGCCGCTTCTTCCGCAGCCTGCTGAGCTTCCGCGGCTTCCTGAGCCTCCTGCTCTGCCTGAGCCGCCTCCTCCGCAGCCTGCTGGGCCGCCGCTTCCGCTGCCGCATTGGCCTCGCTTCTGGCCTTCAGGGCCCACGCTGCCGCTATCACAAGCAGAAGAAGCACCGCCGAGGTAAACAGGGCTCGTCCTCCTTTATTTCTCTTTTTCATAATCCTCTCCTCTTTTGGCGGAATCCGCCCTGTGTCTCAGGCAGATCCCTTCTATATCCCAATTTCAGGGTATATCTACTCTACCATTATATTCCGTCAAAAGCAAGGAGATGTGAATTTATTAAGAAAAATACAAGAATTATCCCGAAATCTTAAGAAATCCGGAGAGGTATATACCGGGTGGTTTTCTCTGCAGACTTTGTTTTCAATTCTCATCGTTCTTTTCATTCTTGTCAGCAGAATCAGGAGAATGAAAAGAATAGAATTTTCTTTCACAAAATGCAGAAAGAGGCACGACTCCCTGTCAAGCGAATCACGCCTCTTCCTGTTTTCTGCCTTTTTCTTTTCTGCCGCCTTCATCTGCCTTCAACCGGCAGCTTCTTTATGTTTCCTTTCAAGCCTGATGTCCGGCAAAATGCGGATAACTTTCTGTATCGCAGTAATAATACCAGGTCTTTCCACATGCCTCCTCCGGATGATCCCGGTCTTCGGCCGGGATGAAGATTTCCTGATCGCAGAAATCCTTCTTGTTCAGGAAGAGCACATGGTGCTCCGGTTTATCAAATTGAAAGAACCATTCTTCCCAGGGATGATCCTCCGCCAGAAGCTTCTCCGGAGGAACCGCATGTATCACATAAGCCGAACGGATTCCTTCCACTGAGCACGGAATCTTTCTCCAGGAATAGGAAGCATACAGCTTCTCCGTCTCCGGGGAAAGTCCTCCAAAAATCTTCTCACAGTCATAGCCAAGCGCCTCAAGAGCGTCTGTAATTCCAAGGCTTTTCAGTTTCTCCAGCAGCATGGTTCATCCCTCCCGCAGTTCTTTTTATGCTTTCCCGCCTTTTGGGACCGCCGGATTTTCAGCCCTCAGGCCGTCCCCAAAAGCTTTTTGCAGTTTTCTGCTTTTCTATTTTATAAATATTTTTTCAGCTCTTCTGCCTTGTCAGTCTTCTCCCAGGACAGATCCAGGTCCGTGCGGCCAAAATGACCGTAAGCGGCCGTCTGCTTGTAAATCGGTCTTCTCAGATCCAGCATCCGGATGATTCCCGCCGGGCGCAGATCAAAATTCTCACGGATGATCTCCACCAGACGGCTGTCCGGCAGCTTTCCTGTTCCGAACGTATCCACGTTCACGGATGTGGGCTGCGCTACGCCGATCGCGTAAGAGAGCTGAATCTCACACTTGTCCGCCAGTCCTGCCGCTACGATATTCTTAGCCACATACCGGGCCGCGTACGCCGCGGAACGGTCTACCTTCGTGCAGTCCTTTCCGGAGAAAGCGCCACCGCCGTGGCGGGCCATGCCGCCGTATGTATCTACGATAATCTTGCGGCCTGTCAGTCCGCTGTCTCCGTGAGGTCCTCCGATCACGAAACGGCCTGTGGGATTGATGAAAAACTTCGTATTCTCATCCACCATGTCGGCCGGGATCACCGGTTCAAACACATATTTGCGGATATCCTCATGAATCTGCTCCTGGGATACTTCTTCGCTGTGCTGTGTGGAAAGCACCACTGCATCCAGACGGCTGGGCTTTCCGTTCTCGTCGTACTCTACCGTCACCTGAGATTTTCCATCGGGACGCAGGTAGGGCAGCGTGCCGTCCTTGCGGACCTTCGTGAGCTGGCGCACCAGCTTATGTGCCAGCGCAATGGGATAGGGCATATACTCCGGCGTCTCATTCGTAGCATAACCGAACATCATACCCTGGTCCCCGGCTCCGATCGCCTCGATCTCGTCCTCAGACATCAGATGCTCCTTGGCCTCCAGCGCTTTGTTTACGCCCATGGCAATATCCGCCGACTGCTCGTCAATGGCCGTGATAACCGCGCAGTTATCTGCGTCAAAGCCATATTTCCCGCGGTCATATCCGATTTCTCTGACCGTATCACGGACAATCTTCTGAATGTCCACATAGCCCTTCGTCGTAATCTCGCCCATTACCAGCACCATGCCGGTGGTCGTGGCAGTCTCACAGGCCACGCGGCTCATGGGGTCCTGCTCCAGCAGAGCGTCCAGAATCGCGTCGGAAATCTGGTCGCAGATTTTGTCCGGATGGCCTTCGGTAACAGATTCAGATGTAAATAACAGTTTTTCCATTTTCTCTTCCTTTCCCTGTGTGTCTTTTTTGCAGCTGCTCATTGCGTCTTTCCTGCGTTACTCCGCAGCGCACGCCCAGGAAGCTATGCTTCCTGGGCTCACGGGCTTCGCCCTATGGAAGGTGACATAAATGCCGTCATTCATGCAAGCATGAAGACGTCCTCCATGTCACCTTCCGCACTGCTCATTGCTTTCGTGAAAAAAAGGTCCGCCAAGAAGCGGACCCGTTATATTCTGATAACCAAATCCTCTTATTGTTCGATTAAACTCGCTCAGGTTGGCACCTTCCGCTCCGCGGGGTTGCCGTGACTTCACAGATCCTTTGTATCTCCATCACTCTGAATAAGAGAGAATTCTTACAATATTTAATTTGCCTACCATGTGCTATAACATACACCTGTTTGAGGATTTTGTCAACCCACTCTCAGACGAAACTTCTGGATCGCCCGCTCATCCGATACCTTTTCGATCTCGGCGCCCAGGCTCCGAAGCTTCTCGTCAAAGCGCTCATAGCCCCGCTCAATGTAGTGGATGTCATCCACAATGGTGATTCCATCCGCCGCCAGACCGGCGATTACCAGCGCGGCGCCGGCCCGCAAATCCGGACTGGATACCTGGGCTCCTGTATAACGCTCCACGCCTTCGATAATGGCCGTATTGCCTTCTACCTTGATATTCGCGCCCATGCGCGCCAGCTCATCCACATATTTGAACCGGTTTTCAAAAATGCTTTCCGTCACGATGCTGCTGCCCTTTGCCAGCGCCAGCGCAACCGTAATCTGAGGCTGCATGTCGGTCGGAAATCCCGGATAGGGAAGCGTCTTGACATTGGTGCATTTCAGGCCCTTGGCACAGACCACGCGCACCGCGTCGTCCAGCTCTTCTATCTCACAGCCTATCTCCAGAAGCTTGGAAGTCGCCGCTTCCAGATGCTTGGGGATAACATTCTTCACTGTCACGTCGCCTCTTGTAGCTGCCGCCGCGAACATGAAGGTCCCTGCCTCAATCTGATCCGGAATAATGGAATATTCCGTAGAATGGAAACGCTCCACGCCGCGGATACGGATGATGTCCGTACCTGCGCCCTTGATATTCGCGCCCATGCTGTTCAGGAAGTTCGCCACGTCTACCACGTGGGGCTCCTTGGCCGCGTTCTCGATGACGGTATTTCCATCCGCCATGGCCGCCGCCATCATGATATTGATCGTGGCTCCCACAGAAACCACGTCCAGATAAATGTGGCTGCCGCGCAGCTTCTCCGCATTGGCCACAATAAAACCGTACTCGATCTTCACGTCAGCTCCCAGAGCACGGAAGCCCTTCAGATGCTGGTCAATGGGACGGCTTCCGATATTGCAGCCGCCCGGGAGCGGAACCTTGGCCTTCTTATACTTTCCAAGCAAAGCGCCCAAAAGATAATATGAGGCGCGAATCCGCTTGATATACTCGTAATCTACACTGAAATCCCCGATCTGAGACCCGTTGATCTTCACCGTATGGCGCTCTTTACGCTCCACAAAAGCTCCAATCTTCTGCATAGCCTCCAGCAGGACATTGATATCCCGCACATCCGGAAGATTCTCTATCAATACTGTCTCATCTGTCATTATCGCAGCCGCAAGGATCGCCAGCGCAGCATTCTTGGCGCCGCCGATTTCCACTTCACCGACGAGCGGGTTCCCGCCTTTAATCACATACTGATCCATAACTACTCCCAGCTCTTTTTAGATTCTGTTCTTAGCATCTCTATAATTTCTACAATCTCTATCATCCAATACCGCCCCTGCTTCTGCCTCCCGGGCTTTCACCCGGCAGAGCGGCAGACCGCGGTTCCCTGATGTCTATTTTTCCTGTTCCCGGCCAAATCTATTCCCGATTTGGTCTTTAACTAGTATAACACAATCTTTTGATTTGTAAATACCTGATCTTGGGAACAAAATGCTGAAAAACAGGGGAAAATCAGGTCTTTTTTCTTCTTCCACATTATAGCACAGACCCCGCCCGCTGTCATTTTACAATTCTGTTTCGTATCTTTTACATTTTCCGAATATTCTCCGGGTTCCCTTCTTTTGGGAAAAAGGATATAATAGAAGCACAGGTTTTCACCCTGCGGGGAAACCGTTCCCTGCCTGGCGCTATTTTCCGGCATCATTTTTCCGGGAAAATCGGGGGACATGTTTCCTGAAAAGCCTTTCCACGGCAGGGTTTTTGTGAAAGAATTTGAAACAGAAGAAGAGGAGGGCATTATGAAGCCTTTATTTTTCATCGACTATGACAATACCATTTTCAGCCACCGCACCTGGACGATTCCCGAAGACGCGCTCCAGACCCTGGAAGGACTGAAAAAAGACGGATTCCGCGTGATTTTAGCCAGCGGCCGGGCTTTCCGCACCGGCGAGCTTCCTGAAGATTTCCAGGGGCGTTTCATACCGGACGGCCTGGTAAGTTCTAACGGAGCCATCATTGAAGCGGAAGGAAAAACCATCTGGGAAAAATATTTCGACCCTGAGCTCCAGAGGCGGATTCTTGATTTTGTAGTGGAAAAAGGCTACTGTCTCATTTCCGGCTTCGAAGGCTCCTGGTGCACGTCCAATCTGGAGCGGTTCAAAAGCCTTCCCAGCAACAGGAACCGTAAAATAATGCCTGAGGGCGGCGCTTCCTTCCAGGCTCTCTACCACAGCCGCCGCCCATCCTTTTTCCTGGCTGACACCAAAGAAGCTATTGAGGATGTACAGGCTCATTTCCCCGAGACAAGACTTCTCTATATGGGCGATGAAATGGGCGGAGCCGACATCATTCCAAGGGAGAACGGCAAGGATCTGGGCGCCTCCCGGATTCTGGAGTATTTTCAGGCCTCCTGGGAAGACACCGCGGCTATCGGCGACAGCATGAACGATCTGAACTTGATCAAACGCGCCGCCTTCGGTATCGCCATGGGAAATGCCATGCCGGAAGTCCAGGCCGCGGCCGATTACGTGGCGGCCGATATCGATAAAGGGGGCCTGGCAGACGCTGTGGCCCGGGTCCGCAGATGGGCCAAAGAACAGCGCTGAAGGGCAGCGTCAAATATACCGCGGGAAAAGCCGGACACGCAGGCGCAAGGTCAGAAGGGCGGCCCGGAGGCATTTCATTATCTGTCTCCGAACGGCCTCCTTATCTCTCTGAGTCCAGATTCCTCGCCCAGCCTGCGGAACAGCTCGTCCCCCACGCAGACTACGGTTTCCTCATGCAGAAAGTCTGTAATATCCGCGTCAAACAGGATGTTGGCCTGAGCCGGGAATTCATCATCTCCATCCCAGAAAATGAACTGAAGAGGCATACAGTCAAAAGCCAGAATCTGGTATCCGGCGTCTCCCTGCGGCAGCGGCCGGCCGCCCAGCGCGTCGCAGGCGCGGCGCAGTTCCTCCAGATGCCCGTCAAAGGTACGGGCCGCGGCCTCCAGCACATTGCGCCTAAAGGCCGCGTCAAAGGGCGCTGCCCGCTTTACCTCCCGGAAGGGCACAAATCTTCCGGATACTCTGGCTCCCGGTTTTGAATACCAGAACAGATGATAAATCGTCATGACTGCATTGAAAGGCAGGATTCTCTCCGGGTCTTCCTCCAGCATAATCATCCCGGTCTCCTGATCCAGCCGGTATCGCTGATTAAAATAAGTAATGTAATGATTCCTTTCATCTCCCTCCAGATGAAACCTTTCCTTCAGTTCCTTCCGGTCCATCTCCAGATATTTTTCCCGCCAGACATCGCAGAGAGCCAGATAACGGTCCGGCTCTTTTTCCGGAGAATCCACGTATTTTTCTCTCATGTTCTTCCTCCTTTATCATCCATCCAGTCCTGCTGTACAGCCGCCTGTTCTCTCCCGCGGTATTAAAAACTCAGACCTTAAAAGACCGGTCCGAAGCGCCTGTCGCGCCTCCGGCAGCGGCGCTGATACATCTCGTTCAGCAGCAGCACCGTCACAAAATCTTCCAGCCAGTTTCTGCCCGTAACCTCCTGCATCATCACATCATCCTGATAAGTCCTTTTATCCAGTTTTTCATAGATGCTCCTGCTCAGACGGCGAAGCAGAAGCTGATCCGGATATTCATCAAACATAAAGCTCCCGTCATACTCCATCCGGTCACAGGCCTCCTCTACCAGCGGCTGAATCTTTCGAGCCATGGCCGGATACAGTTCCTGAAACCTTCTCCTATCGCGTGTCTTTTCGTCCGCCCAAGGCAGAAAAGGGTAAAACGGATATGACTGATAAGGGTTGAAAGAGGACTTCGGCTCGTCATAGAAATTCATAAAAATGTCCTTTTTGTAGCAGTATATGCAGAAGTTCCGGAGACTGTGACGATACGTCCTTCTCGTCCTGTTCTCAGTATAACCTTCCTGCGCGTCTTAAGTCAACACGCCTGGTTCAGGCAGCGATACATCAGATTATCCACACTGTCCGTGGAAATTCATCATTTTACATGACTCATGCGAGTCACGCCTGCTCCTAAAATTTATCCCCTAAAGAGTTAAAAAAAGGATGAGACGATTCCACGGGGAATTCGGGCTTAAAAAGCCCGAATCCTGCGGGAACGTCCCATCCCTGTTTCTAAGGGGTTGAAAATTGGTATTAACCGGCATCCCCTTTTCTGCACAGGCAGTCTACGCCTGCTGCTTCTCCTTATAATGATGAGCATCCTCCAGCATCATATCTTTCACCTTCATCAGGCGGATCTGAGTGCTTCTCTCATTCTCATCCAGCTTCATCGTAATGTATTTAATATTCTGCTGCGCTTCCGGAATAATCACGTGCTCCAGCGCGTTTACCCGGCGGCGGGTCTTTTCGATTTCGGCCGCCATGAGCTGGCAGGCCTTTTCCCGCTCCGCCAGAAGCAGCATATCCGGCAGAATGTCCGCCAGGGACTTTACCGCCGCATCCAGATCTCCGGATGTAAACGCATAGCCATAGGAATAGATGTCACTGCTGTCGGCTGTCCTGGTCTTGTACTCAAATACCGGAATATCGACGCTCATCACATTCCGTGTGGAAGTATCCAGGTACACTTCCTGTCTGGGAGCCATAAAGGCCACCCGCAGGCTTTCCTCGGACATTCCTGCCTTTGCAATCACAAAATTCGCGTTGGCAGCCTGAATTCCGGCTTCCACCTTCTTCCGCAGCTCCATATTTTCCCGCACCAGATCCATGAACTGGCGCATCAGCTCATCCCGCTTATCCTTCAGAAGCTTGTGTCCTCTTGTGGCTGTCGCCAGCCGCTTCTTCTGTCTTGTCAGCTCCATCCGGGTAGGCGTCACCGCCGCAGATGCCATACTCTCACCTCAATTCATCTCTCCTCTCCAGCCTGCTCAGACAAAATCAGTCTTTCATTTCAGTCTGGAGACATCCATTTCATCCAAAAGATATCGTCTTATACCACTGCCAGCGGTTTTCTGATATCCCTCTGTCCGGCTCTTCCCGGACAGGTGTGGGATTCAGGCGGACTGGTTTTTAGTCCGTCCGGAAACACTCACCTGTCCGCGAAGCGTCCGAACAGAGGATACAGAAACCGCCCCTCACTTTCCGTAGTACATATCCAGATACTTGTCGTCGATTCTCTTCAGCTCGCTTCTGGGCAGAATCGACAGCAGCTTCCAGCCGATGCTCAGGGTCTCCTCAATATCCCGGTTTGTCTGGTAGCCCTGGTTTACATATTCTTCCTCAAACGCGTCCGCGAATTTTGCGTAAATCAGGTCAATATCGGACAAGGCGGCCTCTCCCAGAATTACCATCAGCTCCTTGGCTTCCTTGCCGCGGGCATAGGCCGCGAAGAGCTGGTTCATGGTGTTGGAGTGGTCGGCTCTCGTCTTGCCCTCGCCGATACCCTTATCCTTCAGACGGGACAGGGAAGGCAGCACGTCGATGGGCGGCTGCACGCCCTTCCGGTACAGTTCACGGCTCAGGATAATCTGGCCCTCGGTGATGTAACCGGTCAGGTCAGGAATCGGATGGGTCTTGTCGTCCTCAGGCATGGTCAGGATCGGGATCAGCGTAATACTTCCCTTTTTGCCCTTCTGCCGTCCCGCACGCTCATACATGGTCGCCAGGTCGGTGTACAGATATCCCGGATAACCACGCCGTCCCGGAACCTCCTTACGGGCCGCGGAAACTTCACGGAGAGAGTCCGCATAGTTTGTGATATCCGTCAGAATCACCAGCACATGCATATCCTGCTCGAAGGCCAGGTATTCCGCAGCAGTCAGCGCCATACGCGGCGTGGCGATACGCTCTACCGCCGGGTCATTTGCAAGGTTGATGAAAAGGACGGTACGGTCAATGGCGCCCGTCTCTTTGAAGCTTTCCGTAAAGAAATTGGCTTCCTCAAAGGTGATTCCCATGGCTGCGAATACAACCGCAAAGGGTTCGCTGGTTCCGCGCACCTTCGCCTGACGGGCAATCTGCGCGCCAAGCTGGGCATGAGGCAGACCGGAAGCCGAGAAAATCGGCAGCTTCTGACCCCGGACCAGGGTATTCAGACCATCAATGGCGGACACGCCCGTCTGAATGAACTCATTGGGGTAATCTCTGGCTGCCGGATTCATCGGCAGGCCGTTGATGTCCCGGCGCTCGTCCGGCAGGATCTCCGGTCCCTTGTCAATGGGACGGCCCAGGCCGTCGAAGACGCGGCCCAGCATGTCGGCAGACACGCCCAGCTCCATGGTTCTTCCCAGGAAACGCACCTTGCTGTTGGACAGGTTGATTCCCGCGGCGTTTTCATAAAGCTGCACCAGAGCGTTGGTGCCGTCCACCTCCAGCACCTTGCAGCGCCGGGTCTCGCCGTTGGCCAGCTCGATCTCACCGATTTCGTCATAAGTCACATGGTCCACGCCCTGGACCAGCATCAGCGGGCCGGCAACTTCCTGTATGGTTCTGTATTCCTTTGGCATTTAGAAGTCCTCCTTCCCGACAGTCTCCGCAATCTCGGCGGCAAGCTCTGCCGTCACTGCCTCGTACTCTTTTTCGATATTCTCATTCGGCGTATATTTGTAGCGGCCAATCCGCTCCCGGACAGCCATTTTCAGCAGATCATCAATGGATGAGCCCTGTTTCAATGCCTCAGTGCACTGCTCATAGAAGGCCATTACCAGCTTCATCATCAGATACTGCTTGCGGAGCGGCGTGTAGGTGTCGATCTCATGGAAGGAATTCTGATGCAGAAAATCCTCACGGATTGAGCGGGCCGCTTCCATCTTCAGACGGTCCGGCGCGGACAGGGCGTCCATACCTACCATTTTCACGATCTCATCCAGCTGGGCCTCATCCTGCAAAAGCGACATGAGCTTCTGGCGCAGCTCCATCCAGTCCGGCGCCACATGCTCGTTGAACCAGCCGCCCATATTGTCCACATACAGGGAATAGCTGGTCAGCCAGTTGATGGCCGGGAAATGACGCTTGTAGGCCAGCGAAGAATCCAGTCCCCAGTATACCTTTACAATACGCAGGGTCGCCTGGGACACCGGCTCTGAAATATCGCCTCCGGGCGGAGACACGGCTCCGATGACCGAGAGCGCTCCCATGCGGCCCTCTTTTCCCAGAGAAACCACGCGGCCTGCGCGCTCGTAGAACTGCGCCAGCCGGGAGCCCAGATAGGCCGGATATCCTTCCTCGCCGGGCATCTCTTCCAGACGGCCGGACATCTCACGAAGGGCCTCCGCCCAGCGGGAGGTGGAATCCGCCATCAGAGCCACAGAGTAACCCATATCGCGGAAATACTCCGCAATGGTAATTCCCGTATAAATGGACGCCTCACGGGCGGCCACAGGCATATCCGAGGTATTGGCAATCAGCACGGTACGCTCCATCAGGGAGCGGCCCGTCTTCGGGTCCTTCAGCTCCGGGAACTCGTTCAGCACGTCCGTCATCTCGTTGCCGCGCTCGCCGCAGCCGATGTAGACCACAATATCCGCCTCAGCCCATTTTGCCAGCTGATGCTGAATCACCGTCTTTCCGGAACCAAAGGGACCCGGAACGGCTGCCACGCCGCCCTTCGCGATGGGGAACAGGGCGTCAATGACACGCTGTCCCGTGATAAGCGGCATCTTGGGCGGAAGCTTCTCCGCGTAAGGACGGCCCTTGCGGACCGGCCAGCGCTGCATCATGGTCAGCTCCTTGTCCCCATCCTTTGTGGCAAGAATCGCAATAGTATCTTCCACTGTATATTCGCCGGCACAGATGGATTTCACCGTTCCGGATACCTCCGGCGGCACCATAATCTTCTGTACCACAGCCGCTGTCTCCTGGACCGTTCCCAGCTCATCGCCGGGCTCCAGCTCATCGCCCACAGACACAGAAGGCACAAAATTCCATTTCTGCTCACGGCTTAAGGAAGGCACCTCCACGCCGCGCTTTAAGTTATTTCCGGTCAGCTTCATGATCTCATCCAGCGGACGCTGAATTCCGTCAAAAATACTGCCGATCAGACCCGGTCCCAGTTCTACGGACAGGGGCACATTCGTAGATTCCACCGGCTCGCCCGGTCCCAGTCCCGAGGTCTCCTCATAGACCTGGATGGAAGCCTCATCGCCGTGCATCTCTATGATTTCGCCAATCAGACGCTGGGAGCTTACGCGGACCACGTCAAACATGTTCGCGTCCCGCATTCCCTTCGCAATGACCAGCGGTCCTGCTACCTTTTTAATCGTTCCTGTACTCATCTTAGAGGAATCTCCACCTTTCTGTATTATTTAAACAGAATATCCGCTCCCACGGCCTGCTCCACACTCCTGCGGACGCTCTCCACTCCACGCCCCGTATTGCCGGACACGCCGGGAATCAGGATGATCGCGGGAAAGACCCGCTCCCTGTATTTTTCAATCACAGCGGAAAGCTCTTCCGCCAGCTTTTCCGTGATATACACTACCGCATAGCTGCCTCCCGCAAGCTCATGAAGCTTCTTCGCGGCTTCCTCCGGGTCTTCCTCCGGAAAAATGTCGAGCCCCAGAGCGGCAAAGCCGTAAATGCTGTCATAATCTCCCAGCACCGCAATTCTATACATACATTTCCCTTACCCTTTCCCGGATCGAAGCCTCCGGCATACCCGTACGCTTTCCGGACAGAATAATCCGCACCGTCTTGATCTCATTTTCCCGGGCCAGCGCGTAAGCCACCAGCGGCCCCACGGAAAACGGATTGTACTTCTGAGGCTTCATGGCCTCGATCACCTGATTGTCGCACCAGCGGTCAAATTCTGACTGGGACACGTTGAGCGCGTCCGCAGCCCCTGCGTAGGCGGTGCTCTTCAGATAAGCCGTAAGCTCCTGCTCTCCTGCTGCCGCCACGCGCGCAAGCTCTTCTACGGAAAGCGCGGCGCAGGGCGCCAGAGCCCGGCGGATAAAGCTTTCCGATTTTCCGGTCTTCTGGCAGCGGGTCGCAATCCGGATATCCGCCGACGCCACAAAGGCTTCCGCGTAATCACGGATCACCGGCGCTTTCGACTTCTGTCCGGCTTCATACACTGCCTCCAGAGCCGCCCGGTCCACAATCATATCGCAGAGCTGGCCGTCCTTCGTGTGAAGCAGAGTCTGAAAGGCTTCCCTGGCAGCCTCCGCCATATATCCTGGCAGAGCGTCAAAGTCCTTCTCCCGCACTGCGGCCAGGATCTCTTCCGCAGAAGGCTTCGTGTCTTTATAATAGATGTGCTCCACCTTTGTTCCGGTGCACACCTCCTTGACGGCCGCCTTCAGGTTATGAAATACATTGGCGTAATCCAGAAACTGGAAAACAGACATATCCGGCGTCAGTTCCCGAATATCCGCCCAGGTCTTTTCTCTTTCCTTTGCCAGGATGGCCTCGCCATCCCTGGGAGTGCCCGCGCCGCCCCAGCCCTTTTCCAGAAGAAAGCTCACGCAGGCTTCATAATCCGGCCGGGCCAGGAGCTGCTCCATCACCGCGTCCGAAAAGAGGCTCAATTCCTTGGAACGAATCCGCGCAACCGCGTACACATAATCCATATCAGACATGCCTCAAAACCTCCTTTCCGGACTTAAGAAAACAATACTTTCCGCGCCGCATCCTGCAGGGCCTCCTTCCGGCTGTCAAACAGCGCCCGGAAGGTGCAGTTCTCCTCGATACCGCCGTAAACAAGAATAAAGCCGTTTTTCACATCCGCATACTTCTCACCCAGCCGGAGCGTGCCGCCCTTTTCCGCGGCAATCTTTGCCATCTCCTTCTCAAAGCCTGAAGGAAGGCGTTTTCTGTCTCTTTCTGAAAAACAGATTTCTCCGTCCAGAGGCTGGGCGTACTGGATCAGCAGCCGGCGGATCAGGTCAAAGTAAGCGGCCTCATCCAGGCTGTCCAGTTTCTCATAAGCCTTTTCCAGAACGCCGGCGATCACTTCCTGCTTCGCCTGAAGAAGAGTCATTCTGCGCTTCATATCCGCCGAAGAACGAATCCGCTCCAGGCAGCGCTCTGCCTCCTCTTCCGCCTGGCCCAGAAGCGCATCACCCATGGCTTCGCCTTCCGCAGCGGCCTGGCTGGTAAGCTTCCGCGCTTCCTCTCTCGCCTCCGCTACCCGCCTTTCGGCCTCGGCCTTCGCCTCGTCCTGAATCTGGCTGATCATTTTATCCAAGCCCGTCATATTATACGCTCCTTTATACCGGAATACCGTTTACAGCCAGAATAGAAATCAGAAGAGCCAGGATGGCATAGGTCTCTACCATGGCCGGGAACAGCATGGCCTTACCGAACTGCTCCGGTTTCTTTGCCACCAGGCCGATACTCGCGATAGAAGTATTTCCCTGATGAATGGCGGAAATCAGACCTACGATGGCCATGGGAAGGCAGGCAAAGAACAGCATCAGTCCCGTAGCTCCGTCGATCTGAACCAGGCTGCCGCTTAAAGCGCCGATCTTGTTCAGCGTAACGAAAGCCACCAGAAGTCCATAGATACCCTGGGTACCGGGAAGCAGCTGCAGCAGAAGCACCTTGGAGAACTTGCTGGGGTCCTCCGTCACCACGCCTGCGCCGGCCTGTCCGGCCGCTCCTACACCCTTCGCGGAACCGATTCCCGCCATAAGGGCTGCCAGTACCGCTCCTACTACCGCATACACAATTCCAAGCTGATCAAACATAATTAATTCTCCTCCTTGATTTCAACATAGTTTGACTTTATGCAAAACGGGTTGAAGGGTCTTCCTCCACCCTCATAAAACTTTCCAAAAAACTCCACATACTGAAGCCTGTTCGTGTGAACATAGGCGCCCAGAAGATTGATGCCGATATTGATGGAGTGTCCAATCAGGAATACCAGCGTAAATCCGATGGCTCCCACAACGCCTCCGCCCAGCATGGCTCCCATGGAATTGATAACCGAGCCGATGACGCCGGTAGCCAGTCCCAGAGCCAGAAGTCTGGAATAAGACAGCACATCGCTGAGCCAGCTGGTCACGCCATACAGATCGTAGGCTCCCAGAGCCACCCGGAGAAACCAGTTCTTCCTTCCTCTTCCCGACATCAGAAGAATGCCCGCTGCTCCTCCCACAGCCATAACCTTCGCCGCCAGATTCAAAGCCGGCGGGAAATTGAACTGCATCTGCGAAATGGACTCAAACATCCCGCTGGGAAGCAGGATCAGAATCAGTCCCATCAGGAGCAGGTACCAGAACAGCACATCACACACAAAATCCAGATACTTCTTATCCCGAAGCAGCATATAGCCTTTCATGCCCAGCCCCAGGAACAGATGAATCACACCAAAGAGCATGGAAAATACCAGCATCTTCATAGGGTCATTCAAAGGCACGAACCAGACTGCCGGAATCGTCACCTGATGTCCGAAAAAGGTCCGTGACACCACATCCACCACATCTCCGAAGTAACTGCCGAACATGACGCCCCAGAACATGGTAGAAATTCCGCAGTACATGAACATCCGCAGAGATTTTCTCATCCCCTCCTGCATCCTGGGAAACTTCAGAAGCGCCGCCAGGCAGGCCGCAAAGACCACAAAGCCATAGGCCGCGTCCGAAAGCATCAGGCCAAACAGGAAAATATAGCAGGCCGACATAATCGTCGTCGGATCGATCTCGCCCTTACCCGGAAGGCCGAAAGCCTCCACTACTCCTTCAAAAGAGGAGGGCACCTTCCTATTCGCCAGAAGCACCGGCGGCTCCTCTTCCTCCGCCGGGTCAGCCAGTTCCAGCGCCAGCGGGAACTTTTCCGAAAGCTCCCTGGCCAGATCTCCGGCCGCCCTCTCAGGCACATAGCCCGTCACCAGGAAAGTCTTCTTCGACTGAAGCAGATTTCCCAGGATTTCGTATTTTTCCAGACGGGCCCGGTAATAATCTGACGCCAGCTTCAGCTCCTCTCTGTACTCCGCAAAAGAAATCAGCTCCTTTTCCAGCGCTTCCCTTTTCCGGTCCAGTTCTTTTATCTCAGACGCCAGCTGTTCCTGCCGGTCTGCCGGCTTTCTGTCCTCCAGCCGGGACGGCCTTGAAAATCCCTCCGTTCTTAAGTGTTCCTCCAGTCTGTCCGCGTCCTCAGCCTTCACCAGAAGGAACACACAGCTCTGAGAGCTGTCCGCGGAAACCACCTCCGCAAAATATCCAGGAAGCTCCCCGTCCCTGTCCTGCTCCGGAAGGAGGCATCTCTCCACCTTCTCAACGAGCTGCTCTGAAGTCATCATCTCCGGGAAGGCGCCGATGAGAGCCTTCGTCCTCTTCGTTCCCGCAAAATTCATGGGAACCGGCAGGCTCTTCCAGGGCTCCAGCGCCTCCTTCTCATTTTCCAATTTTCTAATCTCGGTTTCCCCTTCAGCCGTCTCTCTGGAAAGGGCTTCTATCTTCCGCGCCTTTTCCAGGACCGTCTCCCGCGCCGCCTCTATCCGGCGGTACTCCTCCAGGTCCACCTGGTCCTTCCCCTCCAGGGAGGAGAACAGACTTTTCTGTTCCGGAACGTATTGCTGCAGTATCTCCAGCGCGTGTTCAATCAGCTGAATATCCCGTTCAAAGTCTCCGCGGGCCTCCGAGGTATCCGTCTTTTTAAACACCTCATCCTCCGCGGCGTCCGTATCGATATCCAGTACGCCCCGGCGCTGCAGAAGCTCCAGGATCTGTTTCCTGTTCTTCTTCCAGGCGCAGATTCCCAGCCGCTGCATCTTAAGAACTGCCATATACATCCCTCCTTTCCTGTTGTCTCATCCAGACAGCGCATTTACACCAGCGCCGCCAATACAGCCTCCACTGCCTTTTCCTCACTGCGTGCTGCCAGCGATTTCAGCGCGGCCGCTTCCCGAACCGCCTTCTCTTCTTCCTCCGCGAGAAGCTTCTCTCCGTCAGCCTTCGCCTGCTCCATCCTGGCCGCAGCCCGTCGCTTCGCTTCCTCCAGCGCCTTCGCCTTCAGCTCCTCCGCTTCCGCTTTCGCCTCCTTCAGAATCTCCGCGCTGTCCTGTCCGGCCTGGCGCAGCAGCTCATCCGCCTGGCCCTCTGTCTTCTTCACAGCTGCCACAGCTTCTTCTATCATCCTCTCACCGCCTTATTTCTTTTCCAAGTATTTCTTTGCTGAGCAAAGTTTCCCATCTCTGGTTCTTCTTCACAAGTTATAACTGTATTTATACTCTAACTGTCTGGTATCGTCAAGCTAATTTTGCATTAAGAAAACTCACGCAGGACAGTTATTTCCTATTTTAATGTGTATTAATACGCTCCCAATATATTGATATACTGCCCCTGCGGGGATTTTTTATCCACATTATGATGGCCGGCAGGAGAGCTGTCAGAACGTCATAAAAAACGGAGCCGCCTTTTACCGGAAGGAAAGCATGGCAAAACCGGGATAAAAGGCAACGGAAAAGGGGATGACCGCTGTTGTCATCCCCCCTGTACTCTCCGCTCCTGTCCCTTCCGCATAATCAAATAGATAATCAGGAACAGCAGCCCCATCTGCAGACTCATCATGGAATAGTCCATGTCAAGCAGAATCAGGAGCGCCAGCCAGGCACCCGCCAGCAGGAAGCTTCTGCCCTTCACCAGGGTATAAATAACGATGCCCAGGAAGAGAAGGGTGAAGCAGATACCCACCGGAATGGAGAAGCGAAGCATCTGGTTGAGGAAGACATTGTGGGCGTTGTTGACCATGAACCAGTCGTATACCTGGATCATAGATGTACCGAAGCGCATGCCCCAGCCCTGGGGGTATTTCAGGATCGTCTGCCAGACTGCCTGCCAGATTGGCACACGGTCGCCCAGCGTCATAAGATTACGCTCCGACAGCACCTCCCAGGCCACTGCCGCAGCCGCAGCCAAAAAGACAGCCCCAACCGCAAAATGCCATTTTTTCGGCCGGAACTCTTTCCAGTTCACCTGATCCATCACCCCTCCTGCAATAATCAGGAATACTCCTGCAATTCCGGTCCAGGAATGGGTCAGATACAGACAGAACAGGAGCACCGCCGCGCTTAATGCAAAAGTCACCCTGTTTTTGAATTTCTTCCGATAGGCCACAAAAAGTGCCAGAAAAGCAACCAGCATCAGCGCGTACTCACTCTTATGGCTGTAGATCCAGTAATGTCTTGTCTCGTAGAAATTATCCGGAAGTTCAAAAAGAATAAACTGATTGTTGCAAATCAAAAGATTCGTATATCCCAGCAGATAATAGATAATGCTGCCTACGTTTGAAATAACAATACAGCGCATCAGAAACAGGATATTATCATGTTTTCCTCCGTCCAGTCTTGCCTGAACCCCCAGCAGCACTCCCATGAACAGGAACGCCACTGTATTATTAATCTGCTCCCAGTACCATCCCAGGTATTTATGGTTAAAATACAGGGAAAGGATATTATAAAGCAAAAGCCCTCCCAAAAACAAGGCCCCCGCCGCCGACAGACGGAGCAGCTTCTTCCGGTTCCACACAAGCTGCAGCAGCATATAGAGCACCAGCATAAAATAAGCCCAGGAAAACCCTGCGTAATAGGCGCTCTGATATACATCTGTGTAAGGACTGTAAAAAGCAGGAAACAGCAGCATCAATACAAAAGCGCTCTTTAATATCCAGGAATCTATCTCATGTTCTTTTAACCAGTTCATATAAAACTCCTCTCCTGGCATCCGTTTACAGACACCAGATGTCTTATCCGTCTATTATAGACCAGATACGGTTCGGGGACAAGGGACAATGTAGGCAAAATTGCCTATATAAAATTTGACAAGCCCTGCTGAATCTTTTATGATTAGGATAACGCCGGCGCAATGAAATCAGCACACAGGCACTGCGCCATATGAACCCGGATTTTTCTTAGCAGGAGAATAATCATGTCAAACAACCGTCAGAAACAGCGGCTTATTCAAAATTATACCCTACTTGCAGTAGAATGCTTTTGTATTCTTCTCTCCTTTGCTCTCGCCGTCCTTACCAGAGGTGTAGAGCACAGTTACAGCACCTATTCCAGGACCTACATCACAACTATCGCCTGGATTTTGTTCTTTCATCTGCTGTCTTATTATCTTTTTGACTGGAATATAAATTTTTTCAAACGGGGATACTATATAGAACTCATTGCCGTCTGCAAATACAACCTTGTGCTGATCTTCTGCCTGAGCTTTTTCCTGTATGTAGCCAAGCTGGCAGATGATTTTTCCCGGCTTGTTTTTGTCTATTTCTTTCTTTACAATATCGTCCTGACCTATATCGGACACCTGCTGCTGAAGCAGTTTTTTACACGAATATACCGGAAAAGCTCCGGAAGCGATAAGATGTTCCTGATCACCACCTCCGATTCCGCCGGGCAGGTTCTGGCCAAACTGACCGCCTCCCCCGAATGGAGCTTTGAAGTAGCCGGCATAGCCCTTCTGGATCAGAACCAGGCAGACAATCAGGAATTGATTCAGGGAATCCCTGTCGTCGCCGGGCGGGAAGACCTTTATGAGCAGCTGAAAACAAAAGTCATAGACGAAGTTTTCATCCATCTTCCCAACTTTTCCAAGAGTGACACCGAAGAACTGATTATCCGTTTTGAAAGCATGGGCATCACGGTTCATGTAAACATTGATTACTTCAACAACGTCATCGCCCATAAAACAACGGAATCCTTCGCAGGTTTCACCGTGCTTTCCTATGAGGCCAGCACCTTCGACTACCGTCGTCTTTTCATAAAACGTATTATTGATATCATTGGTTCTCTCGTGGGGCTCCTGATAACGGCAGTCCTTACACCCTTTATCGCGCTCGCCATCAAACTGGATTCTCCGGGGCCCGTTTTCTTTGCTCAGAAACGTGTCGGCAAAAACGGACGCTATTTCCGCCTGTATAAATTCCGTTCCATGTACGTCGACGCTGAAGAACACAAAAAGGAACTGATGGAGCAGAACGAAATGGAAGGCCCCATGTTCAAGGTGGAAAATGATCCCCGCGTGACGCGGGTGGGAGCATTCTTACGCAAAACCAGTCTTGATGAGCTGCCTCAGTTCTTCAACATCCTCATCGGCAATATGAGTCTTGTTGGAACACGTCCGCCCACAATAGATGAATTCAGGCAGTACGACCTCTACTACCGGCGCCGTCTGAGCATCAAACCTGGCCTGACCGGCCTCTGGCAGGTCAGCGGAAGAAGTGATATCACGGATTTCCGGGAAGTTCTGAAACTGGATCTGGAATATATTGACAACTGGTCTCTGACTTCCGACATCCGGATTCTATTGATGACAATCTGGGTCGTGATCATGAAAAAAGGAGCGCGGTAATGACTTGAGCCAGCCTTTAATTGTCAGGTAGTAAAACTGACATTTAAGGACTGGCTCAAACATCTTCATACCGCGCTCCTTTATTATGTTGTCTTTTTTCTGTAATTTCGGTTTTCCCGGCCTATCAGCCACAGATACTTTGTGTTCGTCACCAGATACCGTTTAAACAGACGCACAGGGTCCTGAAGCAGCCGGTACAGCCATTCCAGACTGCATTTCTGCATCCAGAGCGGGGCACGCTTCAGCGTGCCCGCATGGTAATCAAAGCCTGCTCCCACACCTATCATAAGCCCCCGCACTTTTCCCTGATGCGCAGCCATCCACCGTTCCTGCTTGGGCGCTCCGAGTCCGATCCAGACAAAATCCGCCTTCGCCTGATTGATTCTGTCGATATCCTGCCTGTCCTCTTCCGCAGTCAGCGGCCGAAACGGCGGCGAGTACATGCCCGCTATTATAATTCCGGGATATGCCTTTTCCAGTGCTGCGCGAAGCAGCTGAAGCGTATCCTCCGTACTTCCGTAAAAATAATGCCGCCAGCCCTTTCGTGCCGACAGAAGGAAAATCTCCCTCATCAAATCCGGCCCTGTCACACGTTCTGCTTCCGCAAAGCCCCGCTTCCGGCAGGCTACAGACAGGGGTTTCCCGTCCGGCAGAGCGATCGCCGCTCCATTCTGCACCATCCGGTAATCCTCCTCATCATGGCTCATCACCGTGGTATGCACGTTTGAAATGCAGATGTAAGAGCCAGACAAATCCTCAAGATGTGCGTCCAGATAGCCTATCGTTTTTTTCATATTGGTGACCGCAATATTTACTCCCAGAATACTGCAAGTCGGGAATGGTCGTCTTTCGGACATTTCCGGTTATCCTTTCTTTTCTGTCTGGCTGCCTTCCGCCAGTCTCACTGCCTCCATGAATCCCTTGCTTACTTCCTTGAAGCGGAACCTCTCAAGATGCTGAAGAGATGCTCTTCCCATTTTTTCCGATCTGGCTGGATTTTCAAGAAGCTTCTTCAGATAATTGTGAAACTGAACCGTATCATAAGGATCTGTGATATATCCATTGACTCCTTCTTCTATCAAATCGCTGCTGCCATCTGCATACTGAGAACATACAACCGGAAGGCCGGCACACATGGCCTCCAGAATTACCAGCGCAAAGCAGTCCTCTCTGGTAGGCAGTACAAAAATGCCGCTCTTCTGATACTGCTCACGCAGTTCCTCCAGCTGCAGATAGCCAAGGAACTCCACTTTATCTGAAATATGCAGTTCTTCCGCCAGCCGCTTCAACCGCTCTTCCTCCGGCCCGGAACCTGCCAGCGCCAGTGTAAACGGAACTTCCATGCCTTCCAGCGCCCGGAACAGAAGATCGACTCCCTTTCTCTCAATCAGGCTTCCAACGCAGAGCAGCCTGTTCTGCTTTCTGCCGGCAGGCTTCACCTTGTACTTCTCCAGATCTACCGTAAGGAAACTGACAAAACAGCGTGCCGGATCTGCGCCATAGGCAATCTGAGCTTCCCTTGATTTGGTACTGCTGCCGATATACGATGCGGCATGCTTCACCACATAATGTCTCAGTTTTTTCTGCAGGCCGCTGATATTCCGCTCTGAATAAAGTGTTCCGTCCGTCCAGCTCACATAAGGCACATGGTAACGGCTGCAGTATTTTACCGCCTGCAAAATCGTCGGATTATACTCTGAACCAACTACTGCCGCCGGCTGAAGCTTTTTCAACACCGCAGCCACTCCTTTGGATATATGAATATATTTCGTATCATACCGCCGCGGGATTTTCAGGGTCCAGGAATCCAGAAAATGACTGTTGCGCATTTTGCTTTCATCTATTTCCCAGGCGCGGTTATCCTCGTTCCTGCTGGCATAAAGGATGTGAATTTCATAGTCCCTGATATTTTCCTGCAGGTAGTAAAAGAAGTCTACACGGTAGGGTGATGGGATGTTTGTGATGATTACAAGTTTTTTCATGTGGGAACTCCGTTTAGTTCGTTCGGGACTGTCTCCGTCAGGATATTGCTGCGCTGAATTCCCTGTTTCAAAAGCAGATAGGTTAATAAAACGTACGCAGCCAAATTGCAGACAGTAAGAATGTAATAGGGCACCTGAATCGTCCAAAACATCATGCCTATATAATTGATAATTGTTACGCCATTCATAAGAACAGCTGCGGCAAAACTGCCCATTCGTTTATCTGAAAAAGCATAGCACACCACAAATATTTCAGCCGCAAATCCATACCGCTCATGCATAGCCGGCAGAAACATTACACAGGTAAACAAACACCATGTGGAAAACAACAACAGATCTTTCTGTTTATCCACAAACCTTTTTTTCACCGCATATGTGCATCCCACCGCCAAAATCAGCATCGTCAATATTATTGCCATTTTCGAGAAATTTGCATAAGCTTCCGGCTCGCTTCCCGTTTTTTGAAAAAAATAATACACATTTGGATAACTTAATGTCAGCCAATTATAAAGCGTTACCTGATCTTTATATATCCGCAAAATAGAATCAAAGCTTCTTCCCATCAGCAAAGCCGGGATAGAAGTCAAAAGCCACATTCCAGGCCACCAGAGAAAATTAATGATTGAAAATTTCTTTTTTACTACATAATACACTAAAAGCACCGGCAGAAAAAATATAGCCTGTAGTTTAAAACAAAAGGCAATTCCAAAAGCAATCATTGCCAGAGAAAATTTCTCTTTAAGAAGGAAACAGACGCTCAGCAGCACAAAAGCAGTGTATGAAAAATCACACTGCGCCCATACGGCTGAATTAATAAAAACATTCGGGAGCGCCAGAAGTACACTGTATATCATTACACTTGTAATATTAGCTAAGCCCTTTTTATCCTCTCTGCACAATAACACCGCCAAAAAAGCGCCAAAAAACTCAAACAGAAAAGAGAGACTCTTAATTAGCGTGATCGGCTCCAGGGGAATATACGTCAGCAGTGCCATCAGGAAAAGATATAATACATTGTAATTTCCTATGCTTTGCCCTAATCCTCTGATTCCTCCGGCTTCTTTCAATTCCTCAAACCATGGTCCCAGATAAGAGATATAATCCGGGCTTTCCCACTCAATAAACTGCCATCGTATTGCCAGAGCAGCTATAGTAATAAACCCATATAAGAACCATATAATATTCTTTTCAAAAAAATCAAGAACACGTCTCTCTATCGCACTCATACTGTTCCCCCACATGATCATATATTAACTTCAGCATTTCGTAATTCTCTTCCGGAGAATATAATTTCTCGTATATTTCTTTCGTCTGCCAGCAGTCGATCTTCCAGGCTTCTCTCACAGCTCTTCGCAGATCTTCTGCATCCCCCGGCGCGAACCGGATTCCCGTCTCTCCCGGGACCACCATAGCTCCTGCATTTCCCAGATCACTGGCCAAAACAGGCGTTCCTGCCGCATAACTCTCCAGTATTACCATCGGCTGTCCTTCATACCAGAGCGCAGGCATTACCAGGCCCCGGGATTCTGCCAGCAGCTGCAGAACCTCTTCATGTGGAAGCAGCCCCATCATCCGCACCTGGCTCATCCGGTTTTCCTGTATATACTTCTCTATCCATTCCTTTTCAGGACCGCTGCCGCAAATCAGAAGTTCTATGTCCGGAATTTCCTTCCACGCTTCCAGCAGCACACGGACACCCTTCAGAATATCCAGACGCCCAATATAAATATACCGTGCTTTTTTCTGCACCGTTCCTGTCTCCGGCTCCCATACAAAGTTTGGCTTTACAAAGATACGCTCTTCTTTCACCACACACCTGCTCTTTCCGTTCTGATTTAACAGCAACAGTTTTTCTTTGTTGAAGTCGGTCAGGCAGATATAAAACAGCCGTCTGTATGTTCCCAGCATTCTGTTCAGCTTCAAAATTGCCGCGCTTACTAAGGTCTGCGCCTTCGAACCACGGTAACAGCTATGGCGCACCGCACAGCCAAGTCCCTTTTGAACACAGTCCTCACAGATTTTTCCTTCCCTTACAAAAGTTGCCGCAGGGCATAAAAAGCGAAAGTTATGTACCGTCTGTACGACCGGCACTTTACAGGCAGAAGCTGCATAATATACTGACGGACTTATCAGGCTTAATGTATTATGCACATGAACGATATCTATCTCTTCCTCACGAATCAGGCGCTTTATATCCCGGTAAGTCCGAAGAGAAAAGAAAAATGACAATGGCAGAAACAGCTTTTTCCAGAAAGACAGGGTGTCCAGTTCCTGATTCGAGCGGCTGTAAAAAGCCACATGATGTCCATGCTCTTCCAGAAGACGTTTTTCATTGGCTGCGACGGTATCTTCTCCGCCAGGAATTTTATAATAATTGTGAACAATCAAAACATTCTGCTTTCTGTCCATATGCAGTCCCTTCTTGAAAACACCGGAAAACTCAGCCTTTCTTTTGAACTACCTCCCGGTATATCCGGAGATACCGTTCTGCAAACAGCTCCGGACTCAACTCTTTCTGCATCTGATATGCTGTTTCATCATAGACGCAGGGATGTGTTAATGCATATTCTATACAGGCCGCAAGCTGTTCCACATTCTCACTCTCAAACGTATAACCTGCGTGTGAACTCTGAAGCTGGCTTCCCAGACTTCCATGCGATGGGCCTATGATTGTCTTTCCAAGATAAATGCCTTCACACATCGGTCCGCTTGCTCCATCGAATTCTCTGCGATAGGGAAGTACGATAATATCTGATTCTACAAGAAACTCTTTTACTTCCTCATCACTTAAAAAACGAAGGCATAAACGTACTTTATCTCTGTATTTCTCCGTGTGGCTGACAATATAATCTTCATCGAAATCTTCCGGTTTTCCTGCTATCACAAGTTGAAAAGGAGCTTTCACATCCTTAAGAGCTTTCAGGAGGATATCAAGCCCTTTATCATGCCGGGTTCCTCCCAGCGCCAGAAGCACAGGCGGATCATTTCGGTGCCCTCCGCTTTCCATCGGCGGCAGATCAAGAAAACAGGGATAGGGCACGCACTTCACATTTTTGCAGCCGAAGCCTTCCGCTCTTTCACAGATAGTTTCTGTGTGAAATACGCCTGCGTCTGCATACCGCAGCATTCTTTTCATGCTGATTTCCCTTGCTTTTCCCTCAAAGAAATGGTGAAACGTTATTACCATTCCTGAATCTGTAAATCGCGCAAGACCACGGCCCATATTCCGCATCATGGTATCTCCATCCAGGAAATGAATGATGTCCGGTTTCTCTTCTGCGGCAATTCTGCGAAGTTCCTTCATCCAGCGTCCATACTCCTCAAATCCACGGATAGAGCCCGTTCCTGCTTTGCGTACACGGCCTTTTACCTTGCCTGTATCTTCCGGCAGCACTGCAAAGCTGTCACCAGATACTGCCTGCAAAAGATAATTCAGATAAATCAGGTGATGACCGTCTACACTGGCATCTACGTACATGATTTTCATTTTATTTAAAATCCTTCTTTTCTGCGCAACACTTCAAAAACCTCTTTATGCTCTTTAGATACCTTCCTTGCAAAAAAGGCATTTGTATCGCATAGCTTATCTATATCTGTCATATCTAAAAATGCAGGATTTCCTCTGTCTCCCCACTCATCATAAATAAGAGGATCATTTATCACTTTTGAAGCATATCTTGAGCCCATTATAATATTCTGAAAGAAAAACTCTTCTCCTATACTACAATATTTTAACTCTTTTATATACTGTGGATTTTGCTTTACATAATCTAGTACATACAAAACAACCTGTCGGGGTAAGTGACAATAAATATAGCCTTTATAATCCATACGAATTCCCGTGCGTAGCTTCATTTTCCTTTGAAGCGCTGCTCCCCATCCCTCTATCCTTTTCCACAATTTATGATTTTGTCCTCTTAAATTATATATATGCTGAAAAAAATACGCTGTGTACCTATAGTCAAATTCATAAAATGACTGTCCTGTATTTTTTTTAACTTCCATAAATATACTCTCAGGGTTCTGTTCGAAAAAATCTATCAGTTTCTGGGGATTTTTAATTAGTATAGTATTAGCACTTATTATATGAAAAAACTGCACTTCATCTTCAACTGCCTTTTGAAGTAATGCTAAAATCGCCAAGATATGCTTATAGCTTCCCCAATTAATTTGGTATTGTGATATAGCAAATACATTGTTCCATCGATTTAATTTTTCCACAGCTTCCTGAGCCTGAGAACATTTTTTATCAACATGAACATAACAGACAAAATTTGACGAATACGCTTTACAAAGCTCTTCTAAATAATCAATTTCCTGATATGCTGTTATTATCAATGCATGTTTTCTTTGTTTCATTATATTTTCCATCAATTCTGCCTCCCTACATCACGAAACTTTTTTATACACCTTGCTGGATTACCTGCCCATACTTCTCCATCAGGTATATTTTTCGTAACCACAGCTCCAGCTCCAACAATGCTTTTTTCTCCTATAATTACACCCTTTAAAATCATTGCCTGTGTTCCTATGAAAGCACCTTTTTTGATTATTACCGGTGCCGTGTTGACATCCTGATCTTGTCCATGCACTCGTTCTTCATAATCCAAAGAATGAAAATCTGTATCAAATATTTTACATCCTGCTCCCAGCATAACTTCATCTTCTATAATAACTGTATTATGAGCTGAGATGATCGCATGTGACATTGCCACATGATTTCCTATCTTTAAAGCAGCTCCGTTCATTACCTGAAAAACAGTCCTGTCCCCGCCTATCGGGTTAATTGCATAATGGGAATAAATTGTCACATTCTCACCTATTTCTATTTTTCCGCGACCCTGTAGTAAAATACGCCCTTCAATTCGCAGTTTTTTCCCATAAACCACATGCTTAAAGTGAAGCCAAAATAAATTATAGATTTTATTAAATATATTTTTAGGAATATTCATTCTTTGCAACATACGCTGCCTCACTTTTCCGTTTCTCTACATTCTTTTTCTTTTATTAATATGCTATCATTTTATTCCTACTATAGCTTAAATTTTTCTACAATTATTTTACGGAGCAAATGTACATAATACTGAAAATATTGGTTTCTACACATTAACAATGCAAGAACCGCATTAATTCCTATACCACAAATCAAAAACCGAACAACCAAATATAATATATTAATCGGCATTTGTGAAAAGCATCCATCCAAGCATATAGTAATAACCACCAATAACGCCATCCACAGAATGTATGTACCAAAATAATTCCGTATTTTTTCTTCAAACACCTTTTTATATAAAAGATAGGGCTCTCTCCACCAAACCGTAAACAAAGAACTTATTATAGTCCCCAAAAACACTCCGGAAATCCCCATTTTCTGAGCTAAAATAATCGATATCACCAAATTGAGAGCAGCCTCTATCAATGGCCGCGCTTTATCATATACAAACATCCCTGAAGCATTACTAAAGGAACCATTAACGATTCTACTGGAATATAGGAAAAAATTCAGACATAATATAAATACAATATCTGTTGAAAACAATAACTCTTGTCCCCAGACAACTTCTATAAATGGATTTAAGAGCAAATACAAAGAGCTTGTACAAAAAACGCTAATCCACATATTGGCAAACCGCAGTTTCTTATATAACTGGTACCGCTCTTTGTTCTCTACAGACAGGGCATGATTACCTATGGATGCCGTAAAACTTCCCAGCAAATTATTCATCACATTTTGAATAATCTGAATAATCATATAGTAATTAGAATATAATCCAACAGCTACAGTTCCTACATACATTGACATTATTATGTTATCTGTGCTGTTAACAACTGTAGAGCCTATTCTATGACATAACATTGCTCCTGTATCTTTGTAAATCTGCAAAATCTCGTTTTTGCTTAATCTCGTTTTATTATGAAAAATATCTGAATATGTGTGGCTTACATAAATATAAATCCAAATATTTCCCAGAAGATTTACAATGATCCCTATCATCAAAACTAAAGTATAGTTTCGTGTAAGATACAAGACAAGTATAGATACTCCGTACCGCAGACAGGTAAAAACCATTTGAACTGCAGTATTTATATATCCTTTCTGATCTGCGTCAAGCAAAGCCTGTCTATATGCAAACATATAGCTGGTTGCACTCTGCAGAATATATAGAGCATAAACAACATACAAATTAATATCATCAGGGATTTCACTTGTATCATGAATAATATATGGCAAAAAAGGAGCCAGTGCTACTCCTACAATGATAATTATTATTGCCATTAACTGGTAAAAGCTCTTGTAAAAGTGCATGAGCGCAGCTGTCTGAGAAACATTCTCTTCTTTTATTGGTTTATAAAGGCGGAATATTATAACGCTCCCTATTCCCAGTTCTGCCAGAGAAAAAATTTGAATAATATTGGTGAAAAGCCCATTAATCCCTAAATATTCAACCGAAAGCCAATAAATAAATACTGTTCGATATATAAATGCCGCTATATTGGATATAATCTGATTTAACATTCCCATGCCTGATAAAAGCATGGCATTTCTCTTTCTGGATTTTTGGTTAAATTCCGACATTCTTTCCTCTCTTCTTATACTCATCGATCTTTATGCTTCACCACAGACTTTATCCGGCGTTTAATTTTTTGCAATATTGTTCCAGCGATAATACCATATCTTATATAATCTTTATACTTATAATTATGACACTGTTTCCATAGTTTACGTTCTTTGTATAGTCGTGAATATAAACACTTTTTTTCTTGCTTATTCTTCAAATTTATGCAAATATTTAAAATTTCGCAGTATTCAGACAGCATTTGCTGAACTACTTTTTCGCGTGCTGATTTAGAATATTTTTTTTGTGCTTCGCTGTCTGAATTAAAATATACGGCCCATTTACTGTAAACATCCAATCTTCCCATTGCTTTCGACAAAGAAAAGGTTTTTGAAATTGAACAGTCATTTACCATATAATAATAATACCCACAATATCCATGACATTTAATCTTATCTGTAGTAATCATAGCATGATAAATAAAATCACTATCTTCACTCCAGATTAATTTGGGGTCAAATTGGAGCTCATTTTTTATCAGAAAGTTTCGTTCCGCCACTATCAGCCATGTAGAACCCGGCAAACGATTAGTCCCGTGTGTAACAATGTCAAGGAATTCCTTTCCTGACATATTTCTAGATGTATCTAAATCTTCTGGCATTTGAAACAGCACATTTTCGAGAATCTCTTTTCCTGTGTCAACATAATGACAATTCATAAAACAAAGCTCAGGGCTTTCTCCTGATGAAAGCGTACCCGACAACTTTTCAAGAAACAGCTCTGTAAGATAATCATCCGCATCAACAAAAACGATATACTTTCCCATCGCTTCTGCTATTCCACAGTTTCTTGCTGCAGATGCTCCCTCATGTATTTTTCGTATATATTTAAATCTCTTATCCTCTGAAGCAATTTCCTTACATATCTCAGAAGACGAATCTAATGAGGAATCGTCTATAAAAATTACTTCATAGTCATTTACAGTCTGATTTTGAATACTCTTAGCGCAACGCCATATAAAATTTTGGGCATTATATACCGGAACAATGATACTGAAATATGGCATTTTCTCCTCCACAGCCTCCGGCTACATTCTGATCCATTCTGGACACCAAATATCCGATGTTTTTTCTCCATTAAACCATTTTCCAGGAGAAATCACTTTTTTATTTTTATTCTGATTCAGCCATGCTCCCCACCAGCTAAAAGAGCTATTTGCTATTATATTATGATTGCATTGGCTCATTAAATACATATCATACCAATCCTCATAATCTGAAAAAAAATCTTTTTCCACAACAACCGCATTATACTCCCTAAATGCTTTTTGAACCCATTCCTTATCATCCGAAAATACATAAAAAACTGTTTCAGGATTTTTCTCACAAAAAAAATCCATCGCTTTTTTATAGTAATCCATGCCGCAAATTCCCCCATAAATATCAGGGAAATTAAGATAATCCCCTCTGCGAACATGTACACTAACTGAATTATCTCTTATTTTATCAGCATATTTTTTAAGAGAGCTGTCAGCAACTTCGAATTGAAAGTCTTTTAACAATTCTTCTCGTATATCAGAAAAATATTTTTCCGTTTGCCAGTATCCATCTAAAAAACCTTTCTTCAGAGAAAATACACGTTTATCAAAAACCCCGTTTTCCTTCTCCGAAGTATAATCCCGTTCCTGCCACCAAAATGCAGCTATCACTTTATCTAATATATTCTTTTTATTCTGAGCTGCTAAATAATAAGCGGCCTCTTCATCTTTCACTAATTGTAATGATATTTGAGGAAAGACATCACACAATACAAACGGCATACATCCTTCCCTCTCAGTATAAGCACTTACATCAGCACAAACCTGTTTACCCAGATGTTTCTGTTTACAATACATTGCATACTGAAACATCTGATTTCCTAAACCACCTTTAAATCTAATTATTAATTTATCTTTATATTTTCCTGATTTCACGGTACATACCTTTTATTATATTTTTTATAGTTTTTCTATATCTTTCAAAGAAAAAATGTCGTTGCAGTTTTCCATATGCTTTATCTTTTAGTGCATTTACCACAAATCTATCTGCTCCTTTTATATCATCACATTCAAATTCACAGATTACTTTGGCAAAACTGTTTTGACTGCATATCTCTTCCACATTGCGACGCGCCTCTGCAATATTTTTCAAAAATAGAAGCTCCTTGTTTATACCCATTAAAAGCAGAAACATTTTGTATTGAACCAGTTGTTTTCCCCAAATTATCTCATTGTTTTGATCCCAAAACCTAAATAACCGCTCTATCTTTTGCCAATAATCTGCATCATACATTTGCGCCAGCGAATTTGGCACATATCGATAATGATAAAATGCTTTATCACAAATGCAAACACTCTCAGCATTATATAAACAAAAATAAGTACAAGCAGCATCCTCACCAAAAGTCAGTCCTTCATCCACAAACTCTACTATCTCATTAAACAATTCGCGTTTAAATATCTTACTCCAAACTGACGGCCAAATTCCAAACTCAAAAAACTCTCCGGTGCAAAGCATTCTAGGATAAACCTCTTCCCGAAGTCTATCTTTATTATATATGCCTGCTTCAATTTTATTTCCATATTCAATTGTTTTCTCAGGGAATTCCTGTTTATACCCAAAAGCAAGTATATCGCTTTTGTACTTTTCTATCTTTTCAAAAGCATATTCGAGCCAGTTCTCATCAATCCAGTCATCAGAATCTATAAAAGCGACATAGTTCCCTGACGCTTTACTCACTCCTGTTTTACGTGCTATCTGAGGCCCCTCGTTCAGTTTATGAATTACTGAGAAGCGTGAATCTTCCCGCACAAAATCATCACAGATTCGAGGACATTCATCTGGTGAACCATCATCAACCAAAATGACTTCAAAATCCTGAAATGTTTGCCTTTTGAGGCTATACAAACAATCCCTGATATAGTCCTGAACTTTATATACCGGTATAATAATCGAAAAATACGGCATTTTATTAGCTTCCTACTATAAATGTATCAATATCAAATTAAAAGTTTCTGAAATTGCTTTTCTCCCACAAATTGTAACTCTTTATTCAAAAGACCTTCTTTTAATCTCTGCAACTCCTTTGGCTGCTCTATTAAATATTTTAACCCTGCCAGAATATCTTCTTCGTTGTTATTGACTATCAAACCGTCTATACCATTAACTATCTGTTCCTTTGCAGAAGAATAATTTGTAACAACAGGTACCAAACCTAAAATTTGTGCTTCCGTGACTGAAACAGGTTTCCCTTCAAAATATGATGGCAAGAAAAAAATATCACATTTTTTTTCATATGGAAACGGATTATTTTTCGCTCCAAGCAGCGTAATGGTACTGCTTAAATCTTTTTCAATTATCATCTGCTCTAAAGCTGTATAATCAGAGCCTTGTCCAACTATATACCAATGAAATTTCGATTCATATCCATTTTGGACAAGATTTTCTATTACATTAACTGCTCTGTCCAGTCCTTTCGACATAAAGTCAATCCGACACACCGTGATGAGATTTACCTTTCCTTTAGCTACAGAAAATGCAGTTTTCTCATCTGCCTGCTTTTTTATCATCTGTACTGACGGAAAGTTTTCGACAACCTCTGTTTTATATTTCCATTTAGGAAAATACCGATCAAATATATCTCTGCATTCCTTAGAAATGAGTACAATCTTGTCCAGTTTTTTTAAAGTTTTATCTTCATATTTTCGCAAAAGCCCTAATTTTTCGTAATCTGTATGAATCCAGGCAATTTTACGTCTGGCAGTTACTTTTTCAGCGAGATAATACATAGGCCAAAATTCTAAATATGAAAATGCAATATCATATTCCTTTTTCTGAGCAACGCAGTATCTTACGTTGTCTCGAGATCCAAACTGATCCGCAATCCAGGGATTATTTTCTCTTCTGGACAAAATCCTGCCTTTAACAGCATTTACACAGCTAACAGGAGAAAACAATTTACGTAAATACAGTTTTTTTGTACTTGTATACTTACAGGCAAAAGGCAAAATTCTCACTTGTGAAGGCAAATAATCAATCAGTTCTCCAGTTTTTTCATAGAATAGAATGTCCACATTATAACAATTATAATCTATACTGTTCAATACAGAAAGCAGGCTTGTCGTACTGCCTCCTATCATCATATAAGGATAAATAAACAGAAGTTCTTTCTTCTTCATGACATCTCCTTATCAACTCACGAGCTATCCCTACAACCTTAATTCTCATTTTTTACTAGTTGCCGAAGTATCGCTACTATCATAACATAGAACAAAATATATTCACTCGCACCTTGCCCTCCAATTTCCATAGACAGATACGCTACAACTGCACTCATCAATGGTATTACCAGGAATTTAAGCCGTATATTGATTTTAGGATTTATCGCACATTTAATCACTGAAATAATCATAGAAATATTAAAAATCATCCATAAAATAAATGTAAAGATTCCTGTATCATTTGCTGCCTGAAGCCAATAATTATGCACACAGCTGTGGCCTGCCGGATACATCGTTCCTCCACCTTTCCAATGGGAAGGCAGCTTACAAATAGCATCCCATATCATTTGGAAACGAACATTTCCGAGAATTCCACCGTCTCTGGTGGTAAAATGAATAAAAAATGTTGATTCCCGCACCCCACCCACATTACCTATGATTATGACCAGGGCGGCTGCAATAACTAATACTATTCCTATACATAATATTTTTATCTTTTTTCGATCATGTCTGTTTAGATATAGAAAAAGTACCGCACTAACTGCAGCTACAACTACGGTAACCATTAAAACCATTCTGTTATCTACTAAAATTTGAATATAGTTTTCTATGCCTATCAAAATACATATCACTCCGCCTTGTACCCATTTCTTTTCTGCAAAACAATACAAACCATATCCCAATAACCCTACAATAAAGATACCCCAATAACTAAACTCTGTAGCATAGCGGGCAGAATGCGTCCAAAATTCATTCCAGCTTCGCCCACCTGGGAAAAAGCCATCCTGAACATACACTATATGATTTAATATACTATATACAAAGGTTCCAAAGCAAACGGCCAGTAGTAAGCCTTCTATTTTTATCTGCTTCTGTTTCCAGCTTAACTGCCTGCATAATAAATACATCAAAACAGGCGGCCAAACTGCATCTTTGAAGTGCCAATTTTGCCAATATTCCGTACCTGAATAATAGTATTTAAATATCAATCCGTATAGAATCATTGTGCATAACAAAACAATAAATTCTAAATCCAACTCTAGTCTGCGATTAATTATTACTGAAATTATCAACAAAATTACAGCCCACTTAGTAATATCTTCTTCAACATATCCCTGGAAATGCATCGCGATTAAAAAGAGCATTATTAACCCTGCAAAATAAAATATCAAATTTACTGTTTTTTCCACTTTTTGAACCATACTTTCTCCCCATATACTCTTTTTAATGCGTTTCTTTGATCATAAATGTTTAATAAAACCGTTCAACAAAATTTTATTTGCTTCTCTTTCTCCATTAGTTATAGCTGATTGAGTATTCCGGGCGATTCTGAACCACCATTCCGGAAGTACAGTACTGCGAATCCGCCTTGATGGATACCGCAATTCCGAGCATCGGATACTGGCATTCCGGTCAAATGATACTGCTTTCCTTTATAATGTATCCATGCGCTTTGAAGCGTAAATACATTATAAAGGAGGTCATCGTTTATGACCAAATATCGTGAGATTGTCCGGCTATCCGGATTAGGTCTCAATCAAACTAACATTACCCTCAGCTGCAATGCATCCAAAACAACTGTCAACAAGGTGCTGAAGGCAGCAAGAGAGCGGAATCTTTCATGGCCGCTGGACCCTAAACTGACAGATCCAGTCTTGGGCAAGCTGTTATTTCCTGAGTCGAAAGCAAAACCTTCCACATCAAAGCGGATGCCTGCAGAACAGGTCGAAGTAGATTGGGCTGGAGATCCGGCACACATCATTGATCTGGATGCCGGAGAAATCCTGGATGCTCACATTTTCGTAGGAGTCATGACCTACGCCAGTACCCATACATAGAAGCATTCATGGATCACTGCTCATGTCCATCTGTACGAGTACTTTGGCGGCGTTGCTAAGATTCTCGTGCTGGACAACTGACGTACTGCCGTTGATCACAATAAGAGCTGGAGATAACGTATAATTAATTTCGCAAAATCAATTTCATAAAAATAGACATGGTCTATAGCCGTTTGGTAAAATTAAGTCACCACAACCAAATTTATCAAAGGAGGCTATAGAACCATGTCTGATAAGATTATACAGCTAAATGAAGACTTAATAAAGCATGATTTAAAGGATCTTGTCCGTAACAGTGTCGAAGAAACATTAAACGCCCTGCTCGATAAGGAAGCCGACGAATTAGTCAACGCTGAAAAGTATGAACGCTCCTCTAACCGCCAGGGATATCGTTCCGGCCATTATAAGCGAAATCTCCACACTACCGCAGGGGAGGTCGAACTGAAGGTTCCTAAACTGAAAGGGGTTCCTTTCGAGACTGCCATTATCGAAAGATACCGTCGCAGAGAATCTTCCGTGGAAGAAGCTCTTATTGAGATGTATCTGGCTGGTGTTTCTGTCCGACGCGTGGAGGATATCACCGAAGCCTTATGGGGAACGAAAGTATCCCCTGGAACCATCAGCAACCTGAATAAAAAGGCTTATGAGCATATTGAAACCTGGCGTACCCGTCCGCTTTCCGGGGACTATCCCTATGTTTACGTAGATGGTGTTTACCTGAAACGTAGTTGGGGCGGCGAGATCCAGAACGTTTCTGTTCTCGTTGCCATTGGCGTTAGTCAAGATGGCTGCCGGGAAATCCTTGGCGCTGCGGAAGGGATGAAAGAGGATCGTGAAAGCTGGCGTTCTTTCTTCGTATGGTTGAAAGAACGCGGGCTTACTGGTGTACGTTTGATCATCGGCGATAAGAATCTCGGTATGCTTGAAACCATTCCGGAAGTCTTTCCGGATGCCAGATATCAGCGCTGTACGGTTCATTTTTACAGAAATATATTTTCTGTTACCCCCCGTAACAAGATGAAAACGGTAGCGCTTATGCTCAAGGCGATCCATGCGCAGGAAAGCAAGGAAGCCGTCCGTGAAAAAGCAATCCAGGTAGCGGAGAAACTCCGGGCCATGAAGCTTGCTAAAGCTGCCAAGAAGGTAGAGGACGGAATCGAAGAAACCTTGACCTATATGGATTTTCCTACGCAGCATTGGACCCGGATCCGGACCAATAACGCTATTGAGCGCCTCAACCGTGAGATTAAACGCCGTACAAAAGCGATCGGTGCTTTTCCTGACGGGCAGAGTGCCTTGATGCTCGTATGTGCCAGACTGCGTCATGTAGCAGCAACCAGTTGGGGAGCCAGACGCTATATGAATATGGATCATCTTTTCAAATCAGAAGAGGATCTGCTGTCTGATATCATAGCCGGCTGACTACCGGCTGCTAAACGGCTAGGTTTTGATTTTGTGAAAAACTATTGACACTATCGACATTTTAATCACCGCGCTTAGACGGATAATCTCCGGCCGGGTTCCCACAATAATCAGAAGCTTCAGCTTCCCGTTGTCTTTTAAATGAATTCTACAATAATCTGCGCGGATCTCGGTTTGATTCCCACATTAATCTTCATTTCTTATCATATTTTATTCAGATTCTAAAATATTAGCAATTCGCTCACAAGCATGACCATCACCATAGGGATTGCTTGCATGTGCCATCGCATGATAGGATTCGGAATTTTCCAATAGTTCTTTAAAATTTTTATATATCATTTCTTCATCTGTTCCAACTAATTTTAAAGTACCTGCTGCAATTCCCTCAGGTCGTTCAGTTGTATCACGCATTACCAAAACCGGTTTCCCAAGGCTGGGTGCCTCTTCTTGTATTCCTCCACTATCAGTTAGTATTAAAAAACTTCGTGCCAAGAAATTATGGAAATCCAAAACATCAAGTGGTTCAATGATATGAATTCTGTCACAGTCTCCCAATTCTTCTTTTGCTGCCTGTCTAACAATCGGATTCATATGAATAGGGTAAATCGCTTTGATATCTTGGTGTTCATCCATAATTCGACGTATTGCCCGAAACATATGATGCATAGGGTTTCCCAAATTTTCTCGCCTATGAGCTGTAATCATAATCAATCTACTATCTTTAGCCCATTCTAGTTCCTGATGAGAATAATCTGAACGAACTGTAGTTTTTAAAGCATCAATCGCCGTGTTCCCGGTAACATAAATGCTCTTAGGATCTTTGCCTTCACGAAGCAAATTCTCACGAGATATATTGGTGGGCGCAAAATTGTATTTCGCAATAATTCCGACTGCCTGCCGGTTAAATTCTTCCGGATAAGGAGAATATATATTATAAGTCCGCAATCCTGCTTCTATATGTCCCACTGGGATCTGTAAATAGAAGCATGCCAATGCAGTTACAAATGTTGTAGAAGTATCTCCATGGACTAAAACTATATCCGGTTTAACTTTCTCAAGTATTTTTTTAATACCATTTAAAATATTTGTCGTAATGTCAAAAAGCGTCTGCTTTTCTTTCATAATTGATAGATCATAATCAGGAACAACAGAAAACGCTTCTAAAACTTGAGCCAGCATTTGCCGATGCTGACCAGTAACACATACAATTGTTTCAATCCCCGAATGATTCTTTAACTCATTAACCAAGGGACACATTTTAATTGCTTCAGGTCGTGTACCAAATACTAACATTATTCTTTTCATACTTTATTTCCCTCATGTTTGTATACTACCCTAAATACTTCATTCGCTAAAAAATATAATATAAGAGCTGATAATAGAATAAATCCACATGCGAGCGTTATTGCTATTATAGGAGAATCTATAACTGAACAAATTGAAAAATTCCCTAATATAAAAATCTGATGTGTTAAATATATATAATACGAATATTTATCAGATTTTTCCAAAATATAATGTTCAAGTGAAAAGCAATTTATTTTTTGATAAATATAACGCAATAGAAACACCAAGGATATCCCTAACAACACATGTGCATAATCACAAAATTTATTATATATAGTTTGCATTATAGGTGATAAATTCAATTCTATAAAATAGTCACATAAAATCTGAAAAAAATTAAAAATAATCGCACATACACAAACTATTATTTTGACACAATTAAGTAACAAAGAAAAATCGCTGCTTTTTTGTAATTTCCCCATCCATAATCCCAAAAAATAACAAATCATCCAAGCAGAATTGTAATATGTCGCAAATCGTTCAAAGAAGAGTACCCCCCCCCCTATTAATACTACAATTATTCCCAAAATCATATGTGTTTTAGATTTTTCTAAGCATTTTAGAATCTTATTCACTAACGGAGTCATAATATAAGCCAATAAAATATATGCAACAAACCACAAATGGTGAAGTCCTATAAATTTCCCATAACTATGCAAGGTAAAAATATTTACTAAATCTATAAAATTTGCATCTGATGTAAAACCGAACCAAAAAATACATGCTATTGTAACTAAAATATAATACGGAACTAATAATTTTAAAAACGATTTTTTAATTCCTTCAAACCAATTTGTTTCTTCTCTATTGGCATGTAGTAGTCCAGAAATAAAGAAAAACATTTGTACTCCAACATTAAACCAAAAAGCCAACTCATTTTGATAATATTGAAAAAAATGACAAGTAACTATAAAAATCATTGCCGTCATTCTTACAAATGATATCGAATAATCCCATTTTTGTTTTCCTTTAATCATATATCTAACTCTCTTTCACTAAATAAATCTTCCTTGGGTATTTCAAGTGCTTCCCTTCATATCGGAAACCAGCGATTCAGTATAAAGGGAACCTATATTCCGGATCCATAGAAACCGCAGTTTCTTTAAAATATATTTTTGCGTCGATTGACATAAATACATTTTAAGGAGGTCAGTTATTAAGATCATATATCGAGAAATTATCAGACTTTCCAATCTGAATCTCGGTCGAATGAACATTGCACTTAGCTACGGCTATCTAAAAAGGTTAATAAAGTTTTAAAAGCTACCAGAGAAATCTCATAGTCTCTTAACCCAAACCAGATCAATGCATTAATTGACCTGCTGCTGTTCCCGAATAAGGAACTCCTCTGAGCAAAATATCTTGAGGAACGTTATCTCTCCGAAGATAAGCCACTTATGTCCGCACAGTTCTGTTATTACATCCATGGGCTACCATTTCCGATGCTATCCAGTGAAACAAACAAGCATAACTTTTTTCATTATATTTCACCCTCGATTTGTAATTATAATCTCCAATATCTATACCCTAATTGTAATGCTTCCCTTTTATCTCTGATGCCTTTGACATCAATTAAAACTCTTTCTTTTGCTTGAATGTTTTTATCATACAACCCTCTGATGTTATCCCAACTCATTTCCTTGAAAACATCATGAGCAACCGCTAAAATAATACAATCCGAATCGGAAACTTCATTAAGAGGTGTGAGTGTTACATCATATTCTTTTAACGCATCCTTTTCATCTGCCCAAGGGTCCACAATAACCGGATCAATTCCATATTCTTTTAATCGTTTAATGATATCTTCTACTTTGCTATTCCTTATATCTGGGCAGTTCTCTTTAAATGTCAAACCCAAAATGACAATTTTAGATTTCTTAGGAGCCTTCCCTGCTAATATTAACTCTTTTATAGTAGCATCTGCTACGAAAGCTCCCATACCATCATTCACTTTTCTTCCTGCTAAAATAATCTGACTATGATACCCTAATCTTTCGGCTTCATAAGTAAAATAATAAGGATCTACTCCTATGCAATGTCCTCCTACTAAACCTGGCCTGAATCCTAATGCATTCCATTTTGTATTCATACCATCCACTACTTCGTTTGTGTCTATTCCCATACGATCAAATACCATTGCAAGCTCATTCATAAACGCTATATTAATATCTCTTTGACTATTTTCCACCACTTTAATAGCCTCTGCTGTCTTAATGGATGATACGGGATAAGTTCCAACTTCTATTACTAGGTCATATACCTTCTTAATCTCTATTAAAGTTTCATCATCCATGCCAGAAACAATTTTTCTTATATTTTCCAATCTATGAACTCTATCTCCAGGATTAATCCTTTCAGGAGAATATCCCACTTTGAAATCCTTACCGCATTTCAATCCAGATTCTTTTTCAAGAATCGGAATACATATATCTTCCGTTACGCCAGGATAGACTGTCGATTCATAGACTACAATAGACCCCCGAGTTAGGTTGCTTCCCAATAACTTAGAAGCATTTTCAACCGGAGATAAGTCTGGCGTGTGATCCTGGTTTACTGGAGTAGGAACCGCAACAATATGAAATTTAGCTTTTTGAAGTTCTTTTTCATTATCAGTAAAAAGAACTTTTGTACTTCTTATTACTTCATTTCCTACTTCATTTGTAGGATCAATCCCTGATTTGTACATGGATATTTTTTCCTTATTTAAATCAAAACCGATAACTTTTACCTTTTTAGCAAATGCAACAGCAATAGGCATTCCCACATATCCAAGTCCAACCAATGATATACTTTCTTCTCCATTTACTATTTTCTCGTAAAGCGACATATTTAACCCTCCATTAAAATTTTATATACTTTTTACTAAATTAATAAATGGGCAGAATGCTTTTACAATTCTCCCTAGCAAAGTTACTTTTTTTACATGAGGTTTATCATTGCAACTACACATGTTATACGCATTCCAATATTTCCACCACATAATGATCCGTGTTTTAATAGTTACATTAATCTGAGGAAAAATTATTTCCAGATTCATGATATAATCATATAAATAACCTAACGCATTTTTTTCAAAATGTGTTCTATCCTTGGTTATTCCGTCCTCTAAATACTCTTTCACCAGTAATATTTCATTGTAACAATATAATTTGTATTTTATACCTATCTGATCAAATATATATGCTTCCGGAACAAATTTCGTATTTAAAGGTTCTGGAAATTTATATTTTTTTATAATAGCTGTTTTATTGGCTTCACAACAGTCAAGATATTTCAATTTTTGTCCGGAAAAAAAATGAAAATCAATATACGAAGACATATATGGAGATTCAGGAAAAGGCTCTCCAATTAATCTATTATTATTAATATCTACACATCGACACATAACACCTGAAACAGTATCGTCTTTTTCTATGTCTTTACATAACTCATGCATTTTTTCTAAGGCTCTTGGTAAAAAATAATCATCTGAATCACAAATAATAAAAAACAGTCCTTTTGCAAGTGCTATTCCTTTATTTAACGCAGTATGTTTTCCTCCATTATTTTTATAGAAATATACCAGATTTAATTTATCTTCAAAAGTCTTTACTACTTCAGCCCCGTTATCTACAGAGCCATCATCAATTACAAGAACTTCAAAATCTTGAAAAGATTGTTCTACCAAACTATTCAGAGTTCTTCCTATGGTGTTTTCTCTATTATACATAGGTATACAAATTGTAAAATACATTTTATGCTTTCCTCTCTATACTTTTATTATGCTATATCACCTTCTATTTCCAAGTATTATATGAAAATATCGCATCAATTCTTGTTTCAAAATTTTCAATAATAACGAAAAATAGTCTTTATAAAGACATCCTAATATAGCTGTAAACCCAATCAAATACATACAATTAGCAAAAAGTGTAACTGTTGTAAAGGTGTTTATAGCTGCATAAACAAAAAAAACGATTGTTATTATAAAAAATCTAAAAAGAGGAAATTTTATAAAATAGTATTTCCTTGATAATGCAGTACGAAGGCAAAAAAATAGCACATATGAAATTGCCGTGGCAAAAGCAGCCCCTTCTGATGAATATAACGGTATTAACCACATGTTTAGAGCAACATTTGTCAAAGCTGAAATAGATGTGATTATAATATGAGCCCATGTTTTATTTTTAAAATTTATACCGTATACTGTTGTTTCCGATATTGTTGTCATAATTGGATTAAACAATAAAAATGGCACAACTGTAACTGCCAAACGATAATTTTCACCTAATAGTAACACTATAACATTCTTAAAACAGATAACTACTGCTCCTAACATAAACATTGCAACTGTTATGCAACCATTAGCTTGTATATAAAATCTCTTATCTTCAGGATCTTTCTCATATTGCTCCATCGCTATAGGCGCCCACAATAAACTAAATGTAGTTTGCACAATTGCACAAATCGATACAATGTTAGCCGCTGCAGAATAAATCCCAACATCTGTATAAGTCTTTAGGGCTTTAATCACCCATCTATCTGCTGCATTAAATATGTCTCCAGCAAGAGTAGCATATATAAATGGAAGTCCATATTTAATGAGATCTTTAGTTTTAACATCTATCCCAGAAGGTTTGGGAGCAAATATTTTCCATTCACTTTTTCCTAGCAATATACTTGCAAGAGATATAATTGTCTGAGCTCCTACAGTAGCTATTGTTAAAACTAAAAGATCTTGAAAATGCGTTTCAAATAATAATGCAAATAAAATAAGTAAATAAACTATTTTATTAAAAACAATTAGAAATGAATACTCTTTTCCCTTCTGTTCCATACGAAGGACTAATTGTCCAATTCTATTGACAATAGAAACTATGACATTGGCATACAATAATAAATATATATCCCAACTATTTCTTTCAAACAATTCTATTTTCTTGACAAATCCTAAGCTTAAAAATATTGCCAGCATAGCAACAATAATAGGGATTTTAACAACAGTGTAAGTTAAATATCTTTTGTATTCAATTCTCTCATCCTTATAATAAAATCTTACAAACGATTGATCCAGTCCTAGCATAACAACTGCCATTGCAACGTTTGTATACGTTGTAAATAGTGACCACTGTCCATAATCAGAGGGATCAACTAAACGAGTAATTATTGGTGTAGTAATAACACTGATCAATATATTAAAACAAGTTCCAACAAACATTGCTATACTATTCCCAATAACGGATTGTTTTTTCATTTTACCCTCCCTTTTATCCAAATCATTCTAATGCAATCTTTTTTCTTTAAAAAAAGCAGTTGCATAGCATATCGAAATAGAGATCCAAAAAATTCGGATTCTTTGAATATTACTCGAACTACATCCTAAAATTGGAAGCATTAGAGCAAATGCGAAAAAAAAAGGATTTAGGTTAACTCTTAAATCTGATTTTGCTTTAACAAATTTAAACAATGTAAAATAGACAAACCCTGAGAAAAGAATCAACCCAAAATCTCCCCAAAATTCAATGTACAAATTGTGTGGAGCATTACCCGTAATTTCTGCCAACATCATAGGTCCATACCCAAACATAAAATTACTTCCTATTAATGCAATATGTTCTGAGTATATTTTAAATCTATCCGGATCAATCATATAAATTAATGAACCTATTTTACCAGCAAGTCCAAGAAAAACAAAGCACCCTATTCCTAATACTAATAACAGGATTCCTGCATATTGTTTTAATAATTTCTGGCCACATGCACAAATAATCCATAATGCAAAAAAAAGAACTAAGCAGATATAGCTCGCCCTAGATTCCGTACGATAAGCCATATATCCAGCTAAAACAGAAATAATAATATAGAAACATTTTTTAATTTTATTACTTGTTAGTTTTACGCCAAGTATCTGCAAAATAATCCCCAAGCACAATAAAGTACAATAATCATTTTGATTATAAAAAGTTGCAAACACAAGCATATGATATTTCTCATAATTTGCTATTTCTACAAGATGGTTGCCTGTGCGAATTTCCCATATCGATATCAAAATACAAATAAGTAATATGATAGAAACGGTATCGATATATCGGATAATACGCCTTTGACTATTACAATTTACCAATAAAAAAAAAGCAACAATCACATTAAGGCATAATAAAATCATTCCATCCAATGAATCATTCCCCAGCAATATTTCTATTACAGCCTGAATTACTCCGTAAGAAAGCCAGACCAAAAGAAATACTTGCAAATTACGCACTGGCTGTTGTTTAGAAAAAAATCGTAAATTGCCCAAAACACCATCTATAATTAATGCTACTATAAACAATAAGCATCCCCAATATGACAATCTAACTCCCAAAATGCTGTGCTTATTACCCAATTCGATACATATCATCATAATACATAACGCTATAGACGAATACAGATTTATTCTATTTAACTGTTCATAATGAAACGACTTCGTCAATTTCATAAATCTTCAAACTCCTCATACGCATTAATCTATACAAAATTTCCTGTTGTTTACTATTCAAAAGTATTCTCGAATTGTTTAAATAATTCCATCTCTTTTTTTACCGTTGCCTCAAATCCACATTTTTTTTGTATAAAATCGCTGCATTTTTTTGAAAGTTCCACGAATTCTTGAGGATTATTAAGCAATCTATCTACTAGCTCTGTCATGTCCTTAACAGTCTTACAAATTAGTCTTCTATCATCTGGAAGAAATTCTGGTATAGCTGTATTGTATAATGTGATAGGAACTAACCCACTTGACATAGCCTCACACATCGATACCCCCTGTGCATCCTGTCGGGTCGGGCATAAAAACAATCCATTTTTTTGATGGTAACTAAGTATCTCAGCTCTATTCAAAAACCTATTCTCTAATTGAACATTTTTTAATTCTTTTAAAGGTTTTAAAATTTTATTATATAAGGCGCCTTTTCCAATAATTGTAAAATTAATTTTTTCAAAATATTCTCGTTTTTTTAGCTGCTCTATGCACTGCACTGACAAATCATTTGCATATTTACCTGTACTAAATGGTCTAATTGACAGTATTTGATAAACCTGCTCCTCCGATTTTTCCCTAAATTCAAAAAAACTAGAATTCACTATATTGGGAATTATTTTCCATTCGCATTTACCTTTACATTTCCAATTCTTTTCAGCCTTCTTTCTCATCCATTCAGACACGGTAACGAATGTAAAGTTATGATTTGAATTTATTATAAATTTCCTTATTTTACGTAGCATATACGTATTGTAAATAATATACTTACAAAAACCTGTTATATTTTTCAAATTCGAGAAAACACCTGGAAAAATTCGCTCATTCCATTTTAATGCTTCAACCCCATGTACAAAAAGCACGACATTTCTGGCATCCATTATTTTTTCCAATGCTGATATGATTTCAACAGAAAGAAAATGTACACATATTGTATTGTTAGGCTCCTCCATCAATTTATTTACCAAATCATTTTTATCACCAACTTGTACCTTAACATTCTCAAAAATATACTCTCTCTTTGCCTTCTTTGGGTTTAACACGAAAACTTCTGTTTCCATCCCATTTTTTTTATATTCCAAAACACGACTATGTATAAATCCATTTTCATACGGATGCTCTTCATCCTTATATGCATTTGTTATTATCTGTATCATATTCTATTTCTCCATATCATTTATACTTTCATTATATATTTTTTCATATCTATTAATTATTCTATTCCAATCAAACCTTTCAACAGAATTTACACATTTAGAAGACATACTATTATAATTATCAACTATCTTCTCTATAGCCTCCGCAATTTGTTCCGGTTCTGGTCTATCAATGAAACATCCCACTGTGTTTGGTTCAAAAAAATCGCTAACTCCCGTGTCCTTCACTCCAATTACTGGCAAACCTTGTGACATTGCTTCAATATAAGTCAAACCAAAGGTTTCTCCAGTTGATGGCATAACAAATATATCGTTTTTATTATAATACTCTTTAATACAATGCAAATCTGAAACAAATCCATAAAACTTAACAAATTTTTGAAGTTTTAAATCTGCCACTAATTCCTCCAATGTTGCACGCTCTTCTCCTTCCCCTAAAATATCCAAAGTTATATCTAATCCTTTTTTTCTTAATATATATACCGATTTTATCGTTTTATCTATATTCTTTTGTTTTTTCAGCCGACTCACTTGGATTATCCCTAACTTACTATGCTCTTGGATTCTTTTTCCAGAAGACGCTTTGTTATTTAACCAAAAATTATCTATACCATTCGGAATAACTTCCCCATATTCTTCAATATATTTAACATATCTGTTTTTATATAAATATCTTACTACGTCCTTTTTTAAGCTAGGACTAATAAAAACAATTTTTTCTGCATTCTTAAGTATCTTTCTTCCTATAGCTCTCAAATGTGGAAAATATTTTATGAAAATTACTATATCAGTTACTCTCACCGCTACAATGTAAGGTATTGCATATTTTTTATGAAGTAAATATGCTACTCCACCATCTGAAAAAAGAGAATGCGCATGTACAATCTGATAATCTTTTATATTTATTGTCTCAATTAATTCTCGAGTGTATTTATGAACTTTTTTTCTATAAAATACTCTATCCCAATCTTTTTTTATCGGTAATGGTATTGGATTTATACCTTGCTTTTTATACTTATCTATAATTTTCAACTCATTTACTGTATATTCACCTTTTTTATAAGGAATATATATCGACTGTTCAAATTCTCCCCTTTCTTTAATCATCGATAAAAATGGATAATAGAACTTATCCACTATTCCCGCAACACTTACATGCAAAATCTTCATATTATACCTCATTTATAATTCTTATGATTTTTTTATACGTTTTCTTTCTGTCAAACTTTTCTTCTGCACATTTTCTTGCATTACTCCCCATTTCTTTTCGCATATGCTCATCCTTTAAAAGGATTTCAATTTTATCCGCTAAATCATACTCATCATTATTTTTACAATTAATTCCCATTTTATAGACATTAACTAACTTGCGATATTCTACATTTTCTTGCGTATTAAGTACTGGAAGTCCACTTGCAGCATAATCTGCATGTTTATTTATAATACTTTGAGCTGCACCGCATGAGATCGGATTTACTACCATGTCACATTGGCAAAGCAATGCACACATTTTGTTATACGGAAGCATACCAGTAAAAGAAACATCTACTTCATTTTGTTTCGCAAGCTTCCGCAACTCTCTAGCTTTTGAACCTTCTCCCATAACTACAAATCGTGGAACCTCAATTCCTCTAGATTTTAATAATGCTAACGCTTTAATTACACATTCTATATCATAAGATTTTCCTAAAGTACCACAATACGCCAGCCACAACTCTCCCTCACGTTTTTTTATTATAGGGACTTCTTTGGCATTTTTATCAAAGATTTCCAATTCCGTACCTAAAAAGATACTATATCCATTCCTACATTTATTATTGACTTTTAATGCACGATTCACATATGTTTGTGATACTGCAAATATTTCATCTGCATTACTATAAATCGAATCTGCAAGATATTTAAAAGGTGCAAACAGTAGTTTACTCATCACTGGTACATTAAATACCATTTGAAAAGCCTCTGGCCATAAATCTTGAATATCAATAATAAAACGAATTTTATTTTTTTTACAATATAAACCTGCCTCATAAGAGGCTTTTAATGTTGGTACTGCACAATACACAATATCTGGTCTTTTTCTTTTTTTTAAATATTCAGCAACTTGTTTGCCCCAGATATAATGTCCTTTGAATCTGCTCAAGCTTACATTTTTTTTGTATCTGCCTTCATGTAGCATCGTAATTTTATAAGGGAAATCTGTAGGGGTAACTTTGAAATATTCTTTCATTCCATGATTAAAATCGCTTGTAACAATTTCTACTTTATGCTCTTTACATAGTAAATCTGCCAAGTATAAAAAACGACTATTGTCCTTTTTTTCAAAACTACCACAAAAATCTGCTAAAATAATTATATCCATAACAAATTCTCCCTTTATCGCTTGTTCAACAAGGCCTTCTACACATTTTTTGCGCTTTATATACCTACCTGCCCACTACATATACATAATTCGTAGTAGCAGTTCCTCCAATATTCAGCATCATAGCATTTTTCGGTATCTCTCCATCTTTTATCACCTGATACCTTCCAGCAGTTCCACTGACTTGTTTATAAAGATCCAGAAACATTCTCGCTCCGCTTGCTCCCACTGGATGACCGCATCCAATCAAACCTCCGCTTGGATTAATTGGTTTTGCACCATTAAAGTCAATAATCCCTTCCTCGATTGCCTCAAACTCTTTCCCTGGTTCAGTAATTCCAAATGCAGAAATTGCTGCATATTCAGAAGAAGTAAAACAGTCATGGGTTTCAAATACATCTATATCTTTTACTGTAAGAGAGCTTCTTTTGTATGCGTCTAATACTGTCTGTCTTGTCCAGGGTAACACATAAACACTGCTTTCATTATCCGCTATTTTTTTCTCAAAAAGCATCGGCGCGGTCCTGTGCCCGTATCCTTTAACGACAGGTGCTTCTTTTCTTCCTGTTTGTCTCAGTATTGTTTCATTCGCCAGTACTACAACTACTGCTCCGTCTGTAACCTGTGAACAATCAGATACGCCAAGCAGACCGCCTATTTCAGGGTTCGTCTCTGTACCTCTGTGACGCGCCTGCTCATAATCCATGAACCACTTCCTTGTCTGCGCCAACGGATTCCTTTTTGCGTTGCTGTAATTAATAACAGATATTCGGGCCAGATTATCCAGATAGCGTTCCTGGTTTAAATTATACTTTCTGATAGTTTCATCTGCCAGCTTTCCAAAAAGTTTAGGAAAAGGAAAAGAAATATCTTTTGCTTCCTTTTCATAGTAAGCAGCTCTACCCAGAATGTCACCGCATGTTTTTGAATCTACTGTCTTCATCAATTCCCAGCAAACTACCAGGACTACATCATAATCACCAGATTTGATTTTTGTAATCCCTGCATCCAAAGCGACGGAACCAGATGCACAGGCAGCTTCATATCTTGCAGAAGGTACTCCATAAAAAGCTGAATCTACCTCTGTCAATAATGCTCCCAGATGTCCCTGATTAATGTAATTTTCTCCAATAAAATTTCCTACACAGCAGGCAATCCGGTTTTTTCGGTTCAGTTTTTTAATATCTTCAAGGGAGAATCCCACATCCTCCAAGGCGTCATGAACTGCTTCTTTCAATAGGGCTATGACATTTTTCCCTTCTTTTGTCCAATTACGTTCAAAATCTGTCTGTGCGCCTCCAAGTATATATACTGCTTCCATTTATACTCTCCAATTATCCTGATTTATCGTTTTGCTCTTATAAATCTGCGAAAATCATATCTGGATGGCTCCGCCTTATTCAGTAACTGTTCTTGCCTGTCCTGACTTAACCAGAATGTATCTATTCGCTCCCTGCACAAAGCTTTTACCGTTTCTTTCCCGCCCAATGCCTCTATTAGAGCAAGCGGCGGACACCAGTTAAAGCCTGCTGCCATTACATCATCCGCCGCATGAATGTGATAACCCACAGTTTCTGCTGCATACAGCGAATAGAGGATATATCTCAACAACTCCTGCAGGCACAGTTCTGCTTCTGCAGAAAAATTATTCTCCAAAACATGAACTGCATCTTTATAATCTCCATCTTGTAAAAAAGAAATCATCTGTTCTACAAACGGAAATTTATAGTCCATAGTTTCTCTGTAATATCCATTCTCAATGTCATATACCTGATGAATTTTTACACCACTGTCATGTAAAACCGTTTTATATAAACCAGCACCTGCTTTTCTGCCAAGATGGCCTTTCCGGACAAGTTTTTCCGCATACTCAGGGAAGACAAAGGATTGGTTTGAAAAATCTTCTGTATTTTCATACAGATTATCCACAATCGCCTTGTGGACATCCAGTCCAACAAAATTAGCCGTTACCAGCGGTGCCATCGCTCTTCCAGTGAAAGGCCCCAGTATCGCGTCAATATAATCAATGCCCCCATTGTATTTATATTTTTCAGCAAGCTGCATTGCCTCATTAATAAATTGAAATCCGATTCGATTTCCCAGAAAAGCCGGAGAATCCTTTACTTCAACTGTTGTTCTGTGCAAAACATTTTTTGTATAATCAAAAACTTCAGAAAACAAGTCTCTGTCCGTTTCATTTGTCGCCGTCAGTTCACACAATGTCATCTGATATGGTGGATTAAAAAAGTGCATACCTATTACATGTGGACGGATTTCCTCACTGTACAACTGAGCAATGTTCGTAATAGACAATCCCGACGTTCCGGAACATACAATTTTGTTTAATGCTGCTTTTTTCGGTATATTTTTCAGTGCAACTGAAATCATCTGATGAATATTCTGCTTAATTTCCCAGTCTTCAGCACATGCTTCAAAAATCAAATCTGATTTTTCCACACATTCTTCCAACTGACTATAATCCCGCGGCTCCATCCGGTCTTTTACACTTTCCGCACGTACTGACTGATACGCTCTCCCTTTCGCCTGAATGGATTTTTCCAATGTTCTGCTCACCAGATATATGGTTGTATTTCCAAAAGAAGCAAAAATAGCTGCTATATTCCGCCCCATCGTCCCATTTGCACCTATTATGGTCACTGTTCTGATATCTAACACGGGCTCCTCCTGTCATTCTAAAAATTTGATGGGTTTCGCTGGACAGCCTACAGCTGTGCATTTATCTGGAACATCCCGAACAACCACAGCTCCAGCTCCAACGATACTTTCTTTCCCCACATTTTTACCCTGAATAATCTGCGTGCCTGTTCCAATTTCCACGCATTCTTCCAGCTTAACATTACCTGATACATTTACACTTGGATAGAGTGTCACATAATCACAGATACTGTCATCATGTCCAATAGTACAATCCAGATTAATAATCACATGAGAACCAATTGAGATATCTACTGTAATAATTGTTCCTGCACAGATAATTGTTCCATTTCCTATAGTAACTCGTTCGGAACAAATTACACTTGGATCGATTACCGTAGCAAATTTTATATTTGATCCCTGGCTCAGTTTTTCAACTACCCTTTTTCTGGTTTTTGACGCACCAATCGCGCATACTACCCAGACCTCTCTTGGAATATTCAGCAGATATTCGCTGTCTCCAACCACCAAATATCCATCCTTTAATGTTCCCTGTATAGATTTATCATCATCTATAAAACCTTTCAAATCCCAGACAGGATTCACGGCATTAATCCGTTCCACCAACCAGGCTACTTCCCGTCCAAAACCGCCTACACCAACTATATATAATTCTTTTAAATGTTCCATATTATCCCTTTCTCTATATTTTAGCCCGCCGTCCCTTTAAACTCTTCCATTGTCATAGATGTCTCTGAAGAAATCCCTTCCCTCTTTAACACAACAGCGACTGTTTCAAACAAAATTTTCAAATCTTCCAGAAAAGTGACATGCTGTACATACCACACATCCATCTCAAATTTCTTTTCCCAAGACACCTGATTTCTACCATGTACCTGTGCATATCCTGTTAATCCAGGGCGTACATCATGCCTGTGCCGCTGGAAAGAATTATAAAGAGGCAAATATTTGACAAGCAGAGGTCTGGGACCTATCAGAGAAAGGTCGCCTTTTAGAATGTTCCACAGCTCTGGCAGCTCATCCAGACTTGTGCTTCTAAGAAATTTTCCATAAGTTGTCAGCCTCTGTTCATCCGGTAGAAGATTTCCCTCCTTATCCTTCTCATTCGTCATAGTTCGAAACTTAATCAGGTTAAAAATCTTTCCATCTTTTCCCGGACGCTTTTGAGTAAAAAAGGGATTTCCCTTCATCTCAATAGTGCCAAATATAATGAGCAAAAGAAGAACTGGAGAAAGCACCAGTAATCCTATCAAAGACACAAATACATCCAAATATCTTTTTACGTATTTGGCATAAAGTCCATATCTGGGTTCTACAAATTTATTCTGCTGTTCTGTGTTGGCTTTTTTCTTCATTACTAATCAAAACACCTTTTGATAATCTCAATTACTGTATCCTGCTGCTCTACCGTCATCTTATTATCACTTGGCAGGCACAGGCCTCTCTGGAAGATATTCATTCCCACATCCAGCGGTCTTCCATCTGTCCCTTTTACGCCACCCGCAATATAAGCGTTTGTCTTCGCGCGCCCACTGCCTTCCCGAGTCACAAAACCATTCATTCGGTAAATCGGCTGCATATGCATCGGCTTCCAGATAGGCCGTCCCTCCGCATTATACTGTGCCAGTGTTTCCAAAATCTCTGTCGGACAGCTCTTTCCCGGCTCAGGTTTGTATAATACATCGCATTCTCCCCGAACCTGACGGCACATAGCTTCTTCTTCTATCAGAAGACAACTCAGCCAGAAATTAGGCTCGGAATTTTCCGCATCAAAAGGATTCATCTTTACAGGCAAATCCTTCAGTCCATCTCTGTACCGCTCATAAATAGCTTTTTTCTGAGCAATATGCTCTTCAAGAAATCCAAACTGGCCTCTTACAATTCCCGCAATCACATTACTCATCCGATAATTGTAGCCCAGTTCTTCATGTTGATACCAGGGAGCATTCTCTCTGGCCTGTGTAGACCATTTACGAACCTTCTCTGCCTCCTCCTTATCATCTGTCAGGAGCATCCCTCCGGAGGAACCGGTGATAATTTTATTTCCATTAAAAGAAATAGCACTCACGTCACCGAAAGTACCTGTCTGTCTCCCTTTGTATGTGGCTCCCAGCGACTCTGCTGCGTCTTCAATCAGAAGCGCTCCATGTCTGGCGCAGATAGAACGAATTTCATCTATTTTCCCCGGCGTTCCATACAGGTGTGCCGTCACAACCACCTTTACATTCGGATACAGCTCAAAAGCCTTTTCCAACGCAGCCGGGTCCATATTCCAGGTATCATATTCTGTATCAATAAAAACCGGAATACCGCCTTCATAGACCACTGGATTGACCGTCGCGTCAAATGTCATATCAGAGCAGAACACCCTATCTCCCGGCTTCACTCCGGCCAGCTTTACTGCCATATGAAGAGCCGCTGTTCCAGCAGACAATGCAACTGCATATTTACAGCCGATTTTCTCACAGGCCAGACGCTCTGCCTCATTAATATTCGCTCCTACAGTAGACATCCAGTTCGTCTCATATGCTTCTTTTACATATTCCAACTCAGGCCCATGCATAGTAGGCGAAGACAGCCATATCCTTGATTCAAACGGTTTGAATTGTTCTCTCTGACTAAACATCTTAAACGCTTCCTTTATTCCTTCCTTATAATCTCCAGCCCCGCCTGCAGTTCCACCGTTCTCCCAAACAGTTCCACCGTAAGCCAGGCCAGTCTCTTGTGCCGGTCTATCCGGTTTATTTTTCCTTCCAGTCCCTTCAAAGAGCCTTTTGTCACGATCACCTTGTCTCCCTGCATATACCCTTCTGAGAATTTCATCAGATGTTCTCTGCCGGAAAGTAATTCTACGCTCTCTATATCTTCCTCTGACATCGGCGTCCACTTTTCTCCTGTTCCCAAAAGTTTGGTCAGCTGCGGAATCCTCTTCAGCGCTTTATAGAGTTCTTCAGGATGGGCGCTTATGACAAAAAGATAACCCGGAAAAAGAAGGCTGCTCTCCATATGCCACTCTCCCAGGTACTTTCTTTTTCTCTCATAACGCGGCGCAAAGATCTCGTCAAAATACTCCTGTACCTGATAGCTTCTGGCCTCTTCCATGATTTGTTCTTCTCTGCCTGTCTGCACCTGAATCACATACCACATGCCTGTTCCTCCCTGTGTCTATGCACAATCTACAAAAGGGTATGCTTCGCCATTTCGCGCTCATGCCCGAATTCATAATAGGAAACAAAATAACCGCCCTTTTTCAGAACGCGGCAATGCGACGATTCTGAATGTCAGGTTTCTTGACTGGATGTTCTGAGTACTGTCAGCTTTCTGCCCGCCATATTTGCAGATTAAGCCGCATTACATCAGAAGCTTTTGGGGATAATTCTCCAAAAGGGCATAGTACACCCTTTATTTCCCGATTATCATAGCACAGTTTGCTGAAAAGGTAAACCTCTTTTCCGTTTTAGCCGTTTCATTTACAGTTTTTGCAAAACATATTTATCCTATTCCGAAACCCTTACAGCTTTTACCGAGTCATTATATCTCTCCTATTTAGACTTGCCGCAGCATTTTTTATATTTTCGGCCACTTCCACAAGGGCACATATCATTAGGATATATCTTTTTTCTGTGTTCTTTTTCCAATATCATTCTTACACGATTTTGAAAAATTTCTTCTGCCCTCTCCATTAACTGGCTGCTAACATATCCGTCTTTTTCTATATTATCCAAAGACAATTCTTTATAACTTACATCCATCAAAACATCCGCAACATCAAACGTAAGCAAAATGTACCAGTATTTCTTCTTGCCTACTTTAAGCATGTTAGCATACATATACTCCAACTGCTTTTCTTCACTTAACTCAGCAACGCCCGGCTGCTTAATAAAACAGCCATATGCTGCTTCTCCAAAGGCAATAAGTGGCGCCATATATTTTGTTTGTCTCTGTCTGTTTAGGACATAATCAATCTTCCCACTAAATTCATCTTTGGCATCCGTACTAAAGTTCAGCAAAAAGCTTGTAAAACTGACCTTATTAGGTAAAACTGATTTCTCGACAAAAGAAATGATCTCTTGTATCCTTTCAGGTATTTTCTGCATCGGTTTAATTGCTTCTATTTCTTCACAATGCAAAGATGCAAAATAGTAATCTAAGTCCTGACGATATCCACTTGCTGTAAATAATGTACATCCTTTGAATTCATTTACGTACTTACTGTAAACATTATGTGCTATATACATGCCCAGATGATCAAGTTCATCGCGCAGAGTTAATTGTTTTATTTTTGTCGCTTCTTTCCTTTGCTCCAAAAAATGCATAAAATACAGTGGTGATTCAAAATACTTTTCATAGATTTCCAAATCATCTATGCTTATTGCAATAGTGCCACTGTTAATCTTCAAAAAGTTAATTTTTTCAATCCCTGCTTCAAACGTGTTGAAATTATCGACTGTGACACAAAATGTATATACTTTATTAAACTGCTTTTTTTCAAAAGTTATTTTTTCTTTTTTGTCATGATCGTAAAAAACCGCCTGTTCATTTTCATTTATATACGCCAATGTTCTTTCACATTGGTATTCCGCCTTACCTATCAGAGCGTCAAATGATTTTTTATGAGCCGGTAAATCTGTTATTGCCGGCGTATACGTAAATGCCCCTGCTTTCACTTCAACAATAATTAAAACATCCTCATATAGAATCAACAAATCATTTTCATCCATTTGTTTTAATGAATGATTTTTAGGATAATAATTTCCTACGAAAGTTCTGCATCCTGGTAATATATTTTTAAATATGTTTTCCACCAATGTCTCACTTGCAAATTGCTGCCGTTTAGACCATTCTGTAACATATTCACTATCATGGCTTTTAATATCCTTTTGTATAACCCTGTAAATATTATCAAACAAACTGTAATAGTCGAAGCAATAACTATGTCCATTAATTTTTATAAACGGCTTTTTTTGAATAGGCAGGCCCATATTCGGCCATGCTGCAAATTCACCATTTTCAATAAATTCTTTGCATTCTCCCAGCTCATACGATAGACTATTGATTAACCTGTCATCCCAGTTTGTTACCTTCTTTACATCATATAAATCCACACCAAATAATTTATTCAACATTTCCGTTCTGTGTATATCCTTCCTGCTTTTCTCCAACAACTCCTCTATTTCACTATCGCTCTTTCCTTCTGCGTCATTTTGAAACTTTTCAAACTGCAAATAAAGCCTTTTTGCAGCATCTAATTTTGCTGATGATAAAGAATATTCAAGCTTTCTCAATCCCTCAATGAACTCAGAAGCAGAAGTCCCATAGATTTCTTCCATTATTTCAGAATGAGGTTTCATAAGAGCTTCTATATTGTTAAGCTGCTGAAACTGATACCTTTTTCCCCGCACATTACTCATTAACTGCCATTCAACAATATAATTGATATCCTCTTTTGACAACAAATCATTTTTCTGAAGTTCTTTAGCTCCCCAATAAGTATAAAAGGCCTGGATTTTTGTATATAATTCATCAATCTGTCGTATTATCTTTTCCATCAATTCAGTCTGATCTTCATCTTCGGAACAAGCATATTGGCTCTCTTGTGAAACCAAAATGCTCTGAATGAATTCAACAGACCGTAAAATATTAATCTCATCCCCGATCTCAAATTCTGAAACGACGTTAATAATCGTTGACATTCCTTTGTCAGCAGCGAACTGTAACAGGCGAAGAGGATTACACAAACTGATATTTTTCCTGATTTCCGCAATCAAATTATCAATTTCCATTTTTTTCTCATCATAATCGTCAGTCAGCTTCTCTCTATGCATATCCGCCTGTTCTTCTGACATATTATTTTTCAGGGTTACGACATTCCCTATTCTACCCAATTCAACTATTCCATCACTGAAATACTCATCATATTGAGTCTTACCTTTCCTCTTATCCATTTGAATCTTTCTCTCCATGTAATCTTTTATCGGAAAATTCCGTGATATGTTAAGCAAGTTTTCTTACCGAAACATGTCCGCAAAAGCACCTATGATCGTCTCCCAAAACCCCACAGGTTCTTTCGCTTTTCGCTCTAGTTTTTTATTTAATTTATCAATTTGAAGAATCAGAGACTTTTTACGGCTGCACAGCTCAGTATAGCCATTCACGTTTTTTTCAAGCCATAAAAAGATATAATCCACATATTCTCTCCATCCGATTTTAATTCCCTCCGGATAAATTCGGACTGAATAGTCTGCAGGATTTCCATCACAAGTAAATTCAATCGCGGTTAAAGCATCATCCTGCTTCTGCATCTGCTGAAACAATTTTTCCGTTTCTTCACGATTATATAAAAGACAATAGTTTTTCGGCCAGAATGTATTGCACCTTTTGGGATTAGCAGTCTCAAAATGCGCTTTCTCATCACCATTTTTTTGATATTTTTTGAAAATATATCCTTCTTTATATACTCCCATATTCGAAATGAACGCTGCATGAATTTCCGGTATATGTTTCATAAGCTCATATGAATAATTCACAATCTGTAATTCTAAACTCAAGGCATTATCTGCAATTTTTTTCTTAATAAAAAGAAGATCCCCTGTTCTTTTGAGTTCCTTAACAGGAGGATAATATTCTATGGAGTACAAACCTCGCTCAACTTTTTTATAACTCTCCCAGGATTTAGGACGATCATATTGCAGACTCTCTTTAAGTTCAGAAAAATGGCTATATAAATTTTTGTACAAATTCTGCAATTTTGCGCGATCCGTCTGGTTCTTCCCCGATTTCAAACCAAGGACAAAAGTCAAAAAACTCACAATCAAGCTAGTTGCAAGGCTTAGTAATACTGTTTGCCATGTTTGTGACATATTTCATTCCTCTCTATTCTATCCATCGTTTTGTGGATTGCTTTCAAAGTGTCCTCATTGATATATGACGCAAGATTCTGAACCTTTCTGTCTGTTCTGTTTGCTTTTGCGATATTGTACTGTATTCCAAGCAACTCGTTCACCATGTTCATCAGCTCTCTTTCGTCTGCGTAGTTTCTTATCACTTGAAGCTATAAAATGCACAGCCCTTTTCTCCATCTGCTTTCACAAACTTCTTCGATACTATGGCTGCGTCGGACTTCCTGCCATCCATTTGGATTCCTGACGCATTTCTTTGTTTTGGTTTCCATACCTTTTCTGAGGAGATGACAGGAGCTCAGCTGTTCCGATAACATACTTTTCATCAGCCTCGCCAAGCTCTCAGACTGGGGGATGCCGTCATGCCCTCGCCCTGCCTGATTATTCCGGGGCTCTTTGAGCCACCTGTCCGAACTTTGAGAGCCACCATTCCGGAGAATGAGAGCCACATATTCCGGTAATTCAGAGCCACTTTACAGGCTCTATTACATAAATT
>NZ_NFLF01000029.1 GCF_002160765.1 Lachnoclostridium sp. An138 | reverse complement strand
TAGTTGAAATCCAGCTTTTGCGAATCTGAGAACCAGAGAGGAAGTGAATTACTCCAGCTATCTGAAGTATCTCACAAAAGTTGGAGCCTGACGATCCGGCCGATTATAAAGCGCTTACATAATAACAATGAATTTTTAAAGCCATGTGGAATTTAACTCTGCACTGGAATTAAAATTTCAAGTTAACATAAGAATACTATCGCAATAGCTTATACCTAATTTATGTTGCCTTGTAATGTCAATACTTTTTCTTTCTTTCCAAACGCCATTCTTTCCCATACTTTCTGTCTATTTTTAAAATCTTTGGAACCATAAACATAATAATGATCCAAAACAAAAAGTCTAAGCAATTTGGCAGAAAAAACATTATTTTGGCTTCTATAGTTATCATACTTATTCAGTACTAAATCTACAGAAATTATGCCAAATTCATTTAATTGGATAGAAGCTTTTACTAAATCATATCCTATCAAATCATTTAATTTTGACTGCGATATAACTGGCATCAATGCCTTATTCGCCACTGAACTTGCCAAATTTCTTATCATCGCATATGCCAAAAGGCTAAACAGATTATCCATTGAATTACTAATTTGTCGGCTAATCGTTTTCATTTTATCTATGTCGATTTGGGATGGATTTGGTTGCAGTTTTTTTCGTATACCTGCAAATATTCTCTCCATTCCTCCATATAAAATATCACTAGTATATGAAAGGGTTCTCATTCCTAAATTATAGGTTGTTTCCAATAGATTGTTTTTCACGCTTCTTTTTATCGTTCCCGGATAATTCTTAAGAATTTGGCCCATTACTTCTATGGTCTTAAAAGCATTGTCCAAACTATATATCTCTTGCCTATCACCTTCAATTATATCTATTTCTCTTTGCTTTTTGTTGTTCCGCTCTTGAATATCTCTTATTTCCAGTATTTCTTCCTGTCTTTTTTCTGTATCCTTTTCTGGTATAAAATCCGTTTTTAGATACTCATCAAATGACATCTGAATCGATTTATGCTCTCCAAAATCAAAAGGTAATTTATCCGAAAAAATTTCTTTTGCATTATCCAACACAGTTTGAATTATAAACTCATCTTTTGAAAGATGACATAAAAAAATCATTATATTTCCATACTCTTCTTCATATAGCTTTTGTGACATACACTGTATTTTTCTTTGTGCCCACTCTTTAGCAATATTATTTGCAAGATGTTTTGCAGTAAAATAGTAGTGTACATAAGGATATTCAAAAAATATTTGTCCATTTTTTTCCTGTAACAATTCAACTTTACTATATTCATGGATATATTGTTCCGCATTCGCATCCGTTTGAAAATCTATATTATACTGATATACTATATTTCTATATTCATCAGCTGATATAATTTTGCTTTCTTGTTGCAACATATATTCCGCTATATTTGTCAAAATTCCAAAAGCAATATCTTTATGAATATATTCACAATTTTGATTCATTTCCAAAATAGACTTTGTAATCAAAAATTCATAAAGATATCCATAATTACTTCTTTCTTGATTGCTTCCATCCATAGAATATTCAAGTTGTTGAAGAATTATTAATATATGCGGTGGAATACATGGCATATATCCATTTCCCTTGAGAACATCAATTGTAGACATCGCCTCTGATATTTTCTCTTTCACAACGTCATCTACTATACTATCCCCTCCGTCTCCTAAATAATACCATTTTGTTATAAGTTGATTTCTTCTCTTATATCCCATCTCGCTAATTGAACAATGAACATAGTTACTCTTTTCATTGTTCAAAGATTCATCTAAAAGTTCTAATTCAAAAGTAGTATTCGAAAAAGTTAATATATAATCATAAAAATTATCAAAATACTCTAGTACTTTCTTTTTTGATGCTCTATCACGTATCTTTTCAAAACCATCTAAAATTAATACCTTATTTGATAATTCTAATTGCTTATAAGTACATACATATTCTTTTCCGTATGCTTTTGCAATATAAGTCTCTTCAATTTTACTTAAATTCTGATTAGATACTGTACCAATTACTGCACAATCAATTATTATGCTGTATTTTCCCTTTTCAGCAAAATCAAATGCAATATTTTTAGCTAGAGCAGTTTTCCCCGCCTTCGCCCCTCCCGAGAAAGAAATTCTTTTTGTTTCTAAAATATAATCTAATAACTCATCTCCTTTCACTGTAACACTATCATTGTTTATATCATATTTATTATCCCTTTCCTTATAAGCTTCTATATCAGGATAGACATATAAATCTCTCATAGTCACTTTTTCTTTATTCGGATGAGAAATTCTAATATCTGTTGTCTCCAAATACTCTTGAAATTCTTTTTGGAAATATAGATATTTATTGTCTTTTACGTTAAGCTTTTTCGATAGTGTATATGATACTATGTACATTTTTTTGTCATCATCCCATTTATATACTTGGGTAGAATTTTCATCACCTTCAATATAATTAATAATAAATCCACTAGTCTTTGCATCATTTCTTTCTTGCAACACCTCTCCGTATTGTGCATGATAGGTTGTATCTCTTGTTTCGACAAGCTCGTTTCTTCCCAAATGTTCATGCCCCACATAAACTAAATCCGATTTATTCATAACCCATCTATTAAATTCATTTCTATCATTTGGATGCATCCAATTACTAGGATGGTGATATACTGTAATGACAATATCCCCATCCTTAGTAATTCTCTTATATGTATTACTAGGAAAGTATAAATTTCCTGGCTTCTCCCTTATTTCTGTTAACCACGCCGAATTAAGTAAATTCAATTTAATACTTTTTCCCTCAATTAAAATCTCATATTGTATTAGTAACTGAGAGCTAGAAATTCTTTTTACTTGAATTCCCTCTAAACCATTATATTCAAATAAATCTATAAAATCACAATAATTTTGTTGCTTCTGGCACAATCCATCTATATAGTATTTTAAATTTTCTTCAGATACTTTATTTCGTTCACCTACGACCTTGTCTCTTCTAAGATCATCATCTCGATTTCTTTGTGTATTTGTAAAATCACAATCATGATTTCCTGGCACAAAAAAGAACAAAACCTTTAGTTCCTTACGTTTCTCTAAATATTCCTGAATCTGCATGAAAAAATTCAACGCTATTTCATATTCTATTTCTTGTCCTGATTGTGCAATATCTCCCGATACAATAAATAAAACTATATCTCTTTTTAATGCATTCTGTAAAATAGCATCGCAAATCTTCTCTTTTTTCTCCAATATAGTGTTTCCATCTTTTCCAAAATGTATATCACTTAAATGACAAATTGTAATTCTCATTACCTTTCTCCTATGCACATTTTTAACATAGGCATTTGTTAAATGCCGAATCTCCTTGATTTTATCGGGTTTCTTTAACTTTTTTATATAAATCTTCTCTCCGCAGATGGTAAAATTGAAGTAACCACACAAACAAAGTCACAGCCTGCGGAGAAGAAAATTTATGACTATTAAATATCATCAGATTACTTTAAAAGATACTTTCTCAGACTAAAGCGATATGTTCATGGATGATGTCCCTTCCTTTTTTCAGCTTCTCAAACAGCATTTTGATATTTCTCTCTTCATTCCACAAACTTTTTCAATGCCTTTTATCACCACCTTGGACAAAAAAGGGATTATCCTCTTACTGGCTTCCTTTCTACTATCATTCTGCAAAAGCTCTTCTTTATCCCTACGGATTCCCTGCTCATTCTCCTCTTGAAGCTCTGTAAAAAACTCAGGGATTTCTGCAGCTTTTCCAAGGTCCCCGACGCCCCTTTCTTTTCCCGCTTCAAACCGGGTCTTGCCAGCTGCATTGAACTCATGCTTCAACAGATGGTTGACTATACGGAACCTATCTGCCAGCACATTGATTCTTCTCTGGCACAGTCCTTACCGTTGACACTTCCGCTATCGAACTTTATGTCACCGAAAACACCCCGAAAACTCTTAACGCCCTTATCCGTAAGCTCAAGGCTTATTGCAAGGATAATCCCGACGTCACCCCCTATAAGATGGCTTACGGGCTTATGCCATCCCAGGTAGCTTCCTGCCCTGACGCTAAACAGCAGTACATCAACGGGCATTTCTGCTATGCGGATAAATTCGCCATCCTCACCAACGGCTTAAGCATTATCCGCCACATCTCTTTCCTCGATGATGACTTCAAGGCCGCTCATCCTAATATGTCCGTGGCAAAGAAATCCCACTCCCCGGACGAAGATAAATCCATCGGCGATGCTTCTTCCTTAAAACCTGTGCTTTCCGATTTCTTTTCCCCTGCATCCGGATTTTCACCCGGATACATTCCTCGGTGGCTCCGCTTTCAATTCCATCGAAACATATGGCTTGCTGCATAACCACTTCCATTTCTCACAGGTTCTTATTCCTTATAACCCAAGAAATGAAAGCCCCCTGAAAAAAGTTGGTTACAACGAATACGGCTATCATGCCTGCCCCAATAACAGCTCTCTCGCAATGAAACATCTTGGAATCACAAAGGAAAAAGGGCGGTCGGATCGTATTAAATGGGAATGCCCAGGATGCAGTATAAAAAGGACAGTGGACTTGCAAATGCGATAATCCCTGCAGTACAGCCAAAAAGGGACGCACCACCTATACGTATGAAAATCTGGATTTCCGCATGTTTCCTGGCGTTCAACGGGATTCCGATGAATAGAATTCCCTTTACAAAATCAGAACTATTGTGGAACGTACCATCAATCACCTGAAAATCAACATGTGTGTTGCCGGAAGAAAATCCCGGAAACACACCATCATGAAAGCGGATGTATTCCTTGCCGGTATTGCCAGCCAGCTTACAGCCATTGTTGCTCACAACATGAATTGTCCGCAGTATATTCGGAGTCTCAAACCTTTAATTGCCTGAAAAAGTATTTAATTGTCAAAGCTCTTTTGCAGGCTTATAAAAGTGTGCCCAAAATCTGATGATCTATGTCAGTTCGGAAGCAATTCTGAATAATGACCTGTTTTTTCTCCTTATATAGCAGAAAATTATCCACAGCCAAGGAGAAAATCATTTAACAATTACCTAACATTTTTAACAATTATATACCTATATATGGAAAATAGACAATTTATTTTTATCACTTAGATTTTCCAACAATGTTATCCATCATCGTATTACTGAACACTTGGCTTGCCTACCTTCGTTACTCTTTTTCTTCTAAGTCTGCAATAAGAAAGTACGTTCAACTCAGAAAAAGGTTCACGATAGATCACAAATCATTCAAGAATACAATCAATTCTCTCCAGATGACTGTAAGTGCTTTTCTGCCTTTGTAAACATGTAGGCCGTAGTCATGACATTTAAATGCCACTTTTCCCTTTGCTGATTCTTATCCTGTTCTTACGAGAATGAAAGCCAGAAACTTTCTGCTCCTCAATCTCAAAATCTACGTAAACCTCACTCCCTCATGAATTTAGTGATACCTATTACTTACAAACGCCCCTTCTCTCTTTGTTAGTAGCTATTATACGAATATCTGTTTTATTCCAATCGCACATGAAACCTGCAATTTTCTCGGCTCAACTGGTATGAATTCTATTTCCTGTCTCTTAATTTCATGCACAACTAACTCTTGATCTACAGAAGTTTAATCGCGAACATCCACATGAAAGCGTGATTTTCTTAATTCTATCGTAATCCGTTTTTTCTATGTATAAATCTACAATAAGAATATTCATTCTATATATACTTGCTTGCATTGGATAATCCTCACGATACTTAAATCTTGTGCTATAACATATATTTTGTCTTAAGCATCACATATGGATATTTCTCATCTTTACAGAAATCCATGCCCAATTTGCTCACCTAACAGATTCATCTTATAATTTCCATTTCTGTTTTAGCCAACAAATAGAAAATCTCATTAAAATATTTAATTCTATATACTCTACAAGGATTCTTGTACTTCATACATCTTTGTTTATATCGTCATATTTTATCCATAAATTTTCGTTATAAATGTAAATATGCACCGCACAATACGTAATCACTATTTCCCGGAAAAAGATGTAATTTTAATAACACCACGCTATACACAGATTGTACACACAGCCCATATATTTTCTTCATTTACGACTATCTATATTCAATACACATCCATATAGGGGCCGGAATTACTAATAACTCTATCGCCAACGACCATAGAACAACGTAATCACAATATATTTTCTATAAATAAACAGGCTTATTTTACTATTGTCATAAGATTTAAATAAGGATAAATAACTTTTGCTGACCTACTATTTGTTCCTGCTGTAACAATTGAAAATTCATTTATCCCTTCTATAGAAAAACTAAAATCAAGCACTTTATCCGTCATTGATATTTCATCCGTTTTATAAATTAGCTGCTCTCCAGAATAAAATTCTATCCAAATCTTTCCTTCCATTTCGATATTTGACCTAGATAATACAATCTGTCCTACGCATTTCTCATATTTTCCATCAAGCACATATTCAGGAGTAGAAGCACTATCTTTGGTCGTTCCACTTCCATGATACGCTATATGTGCTGATAAATATTCATTTCCATAAGAATCTGTTAAATCTTCTTCATTTATAGATGCAGAAGAACGATCAAACCAAAATGCACGTCCCTTAACAGGTGTCATATCAAAGACACTTGCCACTTCCTGTACAGGAGTTGACACAGGATCAACATCTGTTATGTTTGGAACGTCACTTTGTTCTTCTTCCGTAGATAATTTTATGTATTTTTGATTCAATTCTTCATATTGAGATACTAAATTAACATTTTCCTCGGTTATATCTGTTAAATATGTGGAAAGATAATTTGTCACCTCTTCACCCTCAAGTTCATTTATAGTACTTGAGTCACAACCGGCTGAAATAAGAATTCTTTTTAGTTGAACATCAAATTCAGATTGTGCTGCCTGTTCATTTTGTAATTGATCATGGAGCATTTCCATCTGTTCCAGCGGCGATTTCAGCTCTAGTATAGAAGAATCCATCAAACCTGTATCTACAAAATAGGTTTCAATCATACTAGAAATGTTATCATAGGTCATGACATCATGATAAACATAAGAAGGATCAACCTTCTTAATACCTATGATAACAAGTATAAGCGTTACAATAGCTACTCCAGCACTCCATATTAATTTTACTAGAAGTGGATATCCAACATGTATTGTCAAATCCTTCTTTTTTTCCATATCTACTACCTCCCCTTTGTAAAATGCGGTCGAACATTGCTAAACTCATAAAAATATTTTATTATTTTAACAAATTATACCATATATATCCACTTCAGTACAAGCCGCATATAGTATTTGAAAATTTATAATCTTACTTTATAGAGCGAATTTTTTGATTCCTGTCTAACTTTTATGAGAAAACCTCTCTGCTTTCTTGTGCAGAAAACACCTATACAAAAGTGTATAAGAACTAATATATTGAATTTCATACATAAATTATACACACAATCAAATATTTCCCTTCTTTACAACTATATACATTCAATACACATCCATATAGAGAGCCAAAATTACCATGATATTCTAATACTCCAATTTAGTTACACTCATGTAAATAGATGCGCTAAATCACTCTTTTTAGTGAACTATTTCTATTCCATAATTTTGATTACTTCATACAAAAGAATATCATGATATCTCATCTATCTTTCCAAATAATAAAAGTTGCCTTCTGGCAACCCACATCTTAATTCTCACTCTCTATACACATAAAACACAATCTACTGTGTATCCTGTTACTTTTCTTCCATTCTCTCTACTAGATACACACAATATACCACTAAATATCCGGCTGAATATTACGTCCATCACAAGCACATTGGGGCCCGTCTGCAGAACACTCAAAAGATACAGGCGGCGCTTCTCGCCGCCGGAGAGCTTTCCGATGGGATTGTACTGCATGTCCGGCGTGAAAAGGAACCGCTCCAGCATCTGGGATGCCGAAATCCGGCCGTCCCGGGTGGGAATGTACTCAGCGATATCCTTCACATAATCGATGACTCTCTGATCCTCGTCCATCTCCGGGATTTCCTGAGCGAAATATCCCAGACGGATAGTCTCTCCCAGCTCTACGGTTCCGCTGTCAGGCTCAATCTGTCCCGCAATCATTTTAAGCAGCGTGGATTTCCCGCAGCCGTTGGGACCCACGAAGGCCACGGTCTGGTTCTTCAGAAAGATATAGGAGAAATCCTCCACAATCTTCCGGTCTCCATAGCTCTTGGATATCCCGTGAAGCTCTACGGTTTTCTTCCCCATGCGGGTCTCCACAGAATCCAGTTCCACAGACTTGTCAAATTCCGGCGCCCGTCCCTCCTTTAGAGCCTCCAGACGCTCGAGCCTTGCCCTCTGCTTGGTGCTTCTGGCCCGGCAGCCCCGGGCCGCCCAGGAGAGCTCGATGCGCAGGATGCTCTGGCGCTTCCGCTCCGCGGCCAGCTCCATCTCCTCCCTCTGGCTTTTCAGCTCCAGAAAACGGGAATAATTGGCTTCATAGCTATACAGCTTTCCTCTGCTGATCTCCAGTATCCGGTTTGTCACCTGATCGAGAAAATACCGATCATGAGTCACGAGGATCACCGTTCCCCGGTACCGGCGCAGATACTGTTCCAGCCATCTAATCATATCCTCGTCCAGATGGTTGGTGGGCTCATCCAGAATCAGTACGTCTGAGGGAACCAGCAGGGTCCGCGCCAGCGCGGCCCGCTTCTTCTGTCCCCCGGACAGGCTGCCAAGCTTCGCCCCATGCTCTGTGATGCCCAGAGTATTCAGCATGCTTTTTGCCTCATTATCCGCATCCCATTCCTCCTGGCGAATCGCCGAGGCTGCATAGGAAAGCACAGTCTCCTCTGCCGGGAAATCGCTGTTCTGGGACAGAACCGCCAGTTTCAGCCCATTCTGCCGGATGACCTGCCCCCTGTCCGGCTCCTCCTCCCCGGAGATAATCTGAAGAAGCGTGGTCTTACCCGTACCGTTAATCCCGATGATTCCCACCTTTTCGCCTTCCTGAATGCCGCAGGAGATATCATCAAAGATCCATTTATCCCCGTACAGCTTACTTACGTGCTCTATATTTAAAATATTCATATGTCTAAAAACTCCTCTTCTGTCTGACGCAGACCGCGCTGCCTGACTGCAGATTCTTTCGCTTTGCGGCAGGATTCTTTCGCCGCCCGGCAGCCGCGCCTTTACAGGCTCATCCGCCGCAGCCCTTCATCCCGGTACTTAAGAAGCCTCTTCTTTAAAGCCTGGTGTTCCGGAAGCTCCAGATCCGGGTCCTGCCGCTTCAGTTTTGCCGCCTCTTCGCTGGCTTCCTGCAGAATCCTCGCGTCTGTAAAAATGTCTCCGATCTTAAACTCCAAAAGGCCGCTCTGCCGGACTCCAAACAGATCGCCGGGCCCCCGGAGCTTCAAATCCTCGGACGCGATATAAAAGCCGTCATTGGATTTGTTCAGGATTTCCAGCCGCTTTCTGGTATCCTTGTTATCCGTGCCGCTGATAAAAATACAGTAGGACTGATATTTTCCGCGGCCTACCCGCCCGCGGAGCTGATGCAGCTGGGCAAGGCCGAAGCGCTCCGCGTTTTCCACCATCATCACTGTGGCGTTCGGCACGTTGACGCCCACCTCTATCACCGTAGTAGAGACCAGAATCTGAATTTCCCCGGCAGCAAACCGTTCCATGATCTCATTTTTCTGGGCAGGTTTCATTTTCCCATGAAGATATTCGATGGTGATAGACGGATTCAGATTCTCTTGCAGTTTCTTTGTGTAATCCACCACATTCTCTATCTCAAGCTCCGGATTTTCCTCTACCATCGGACAAATCACATAGGCCTGTCTGCCGGCAGCCGCCTCCTTTTCCAGGAACCGGTAAGCGTTTGGCCGCCAGGATTCATCCACCACACAGTTTTTGATGGGAAGGCGGCCCACCGGCATCTCATCGATCACAGACACATCCAAATCTCCATAGACAATGATCGCCAGCGTCCGCGGAATCGGCGTGGCACTCATCACCAGCACATGGGGATGCTGCCCTTTGTCTGCAAGCGTCTCTCTCTGGCGGACACCGAAACGGTGCTGTTCGTCTGTCACTACAAGGCCCAGCCGGTGAAACTGAACCTTTTCCTGAATCAGCGCGTGAGTGCCGATGACAAGCTTTGCCTCCCCGCTCTCGATTCTGGCATAGGCCTCCCTCTTCTCTTTCGCTGTCATGGAACCTGTAAGGAGAACCGTTTCCACTTTTTCCTCCAGCCCGCAGTTCTCCAGCAGCTGCGCCACAGACTGAGCATGCTGTCTGGCAAGCACTTCCGTAGGAGCCATCAGCGCTCCCTGGTATCCGTTTTCCGCCGCCGCAAGCAGGGCCAGCACTGCTACCACGGTCTTCCCGGAGCCCACGTCTCCCTGGACCAGCCGGTTCATGACCGTCTCGCCGGACAGATCCGACTGAATCTCCTGCCAGACGCGCTGCTGGGCCCCTGTCAGCGCATAGGGCAGGGATTGAAGCAGATGCTCCGTCCATTCTCCTGCCCGAATCGGACATTCATTCTTTTCTCCTTCCGTCTGCTCTTTCATCTGCCGCAGAGCCAGAATAAAGAGAAAAAATTCATCGAAAACAAGACGCTTTCTGGCCGGCAGGAGCGCATCACGGCTAATGGGAAAATGAATGGAGTGAATGGCAAAATTATACTCTGCCAGCTCCTGTTCCACGCGGATATGCTCCGGCAGGTACTCCGGCGCCAGAGAGGGCTCTTCCAGGACCTGATGAACTGCCTTTGTGACTGTTTTATTGGAAAGCCCGGCTGTCAGAGCATAGACAGGCTGCATAGTTCCCTGTATTTTTTCGTAATCTCCCGGCGTGTAGATCTCAGGCTGCTCCATCACAAGGCGCCCTTTTTTCTTCTGCACTCTGCCCCGGAATATATAAGTACCGCCCGGAAGGAGGCTGCCGCGCAGGAAAGGCATATTATACCAGCTCAGGTGCAGGTACGCGCCGAACTCCTCCAGTGTCAGAGTCGTCACCGTCAGACGGTTCATCTTTTTGGTATCCGGCGCCCTGTGGACAAACCCCGCCACTGCCTGTACCCGGTCCATCTCCAGATTGGCAAAAGTCACCGGCTTTTCATAAATATCGTAAGTTCTTGGATAATATGACAAGAGCTCTCCCACCGTGTCTACGCCGACACGGTGAAAGAGCGCAGCTGTCTTTTCTCCAATGCCCTTCAGGGCTGTCATTGGGGAAGCTGTATTCATTTCACACTCCTGAGAACAGAAGGCTCTCCGTTTCCAGACTGGCGCCGGAGACGGAGAGCCTCCCGGCATAATCATTACTCTGCAGAATTGCTGCTCCAGTTACTCTACAGACGCCACGTAATAATAGATGGGCTGGCCGCCGAAATGCACCTCGATGTCGCAGTCCGGATATTTTTCTCCCAGGCTGGTTCCGAGACTCGCAGCGTCTTCCTTGGACACATCCGCGCCGTAATAAATGCTGATCAGCTCGGAATCCTCATCCACCAGCTCATCGAACATGGCAAGAGTAGTCTCCATCACATCTTTTCCTACCGACAGAATCGCGTGATCCCCAATACCCATGATATCACCTTCCTTGATATCCTTGTCATCGATATGGGTATCGCGCACTGCGTAAGTCACCTGTCCGGTCTTCACATTTCCGATCTCCTCTGTCATGCGGGCCTCGTTCTCTTCCACAGAAGAATCCGACATATAGTTGATCATGGCCGTGATGCCCTGCGGAACGGTCTTCGTAGGAATGACAATGATATCCTTATCCTTGGAAAGGGCTTTTGCCTGGTTCGCGGCCAGAATGATATTTTTATTGTTCGGCAGAATGAAGATGTGATCCGCGTTCACCCGGTCAATGGCATTCAGCATGTCCTCGGTACTGGGATTCATGGTCTGGCCGCCCTCAATCAGATAATCTACGCCAAGCCCCCGGAAGATCTCTCCGATTCCCTCGCCAATGGACACAGAAATAAAGCCCATCTCCTTGCGGGGCTCCTCCTTCTTCGCCGCCTCTGCCTGCTGTGCCGCGATTTTGGAGGCCTCTTTGATCAGTTTCTCCTCATGCTCCTCACGCATATTGTCAATCTTCAGGCGCGACAGAGAACCAAGCTCCAGAGCGCGCTCAATAGCCTGGCCCGGATGATTCGTATGTACGTGAATCTTTACGATATCATCATCCGCCACGCACACAATAGAATCACCTATGGATTCCAGAAATGCCTTGAACCCGCTCTCTGTCTTCGCGTCAAATTCCTGATTCAGCATAATGATAAATTCCGTGCAGTAACCGAACTTGATCTCCGCCTCTGTCTGAGCACTGGGCTTAACAGGAGCGCTTCCCTGCTGTTCAAAGGTATAATCCACCTCTTTGCCCAGGAACGCGTCGTAAGCGCCTTTCAGCACTTCCACGAGTCCCTGTCCGCCGGAATCCACCACACCTGCTTCTTTCAGTACGGGAAGCAGATCCGGCGTCGTGGCAAGCACGCGCTCCGCCTCGGAAATCACTTCCGAAAACAGCACGTCCAGGTCGTCTACTTCTGCGGCAAGCTCGGCAGCTCTCTCGGCAGCCCCTCTCGCCACAGTCAGAATGGTTCCTTCCTTTGGCTTCATAACCGCCTTATAGGCTGTCTCTACGGCTTTCTGGAATGCGTTGGAAATAATCTGCGCGTCCAGGACCTCATATCCCCGGATCACCTTTGTAAAACCACGCAGAAGCTGGGAAAGAATAACACCGGAATTTCCCCGCGCTCCCCGTAAGGAACCGGAGGAAATCGCCTTCGCCACTGTCTCCATGGTACGCTCGGACAGATTGTTCACCTCAGAAGCTGCCGACATGATCGTGAGCGTCATATTTGTACCCGTATCACCGTCCGGCACCGGGAATACATTCAGTTCATTGATCCATTCCTTTTTTGCTTCCAGGTTCTTGGCTCCGGCCAGGAACATCTTTGTCAGCATATCTACATCTATTGTTTTCATAACTTCCAAAAACTCCTCCTGCTATTAGTCTATTACCCGCACACCTTCTACAAAGATGTTGATTTTTTCAATCGTCATTCCGGTGAATTCTTCCACCTTATATTTCACATTGCTGATCAGATTGTCTGACACGGCTGAAATGCTTACGCCGTAGGAAACAATTACATGGAATGAGAGCGTGATCTTATTATCATTGATCTGTACGTTAACTCCGCGGGTCAGATTATCTCTCTTGAGAAGCTTTACAAGTCCATCCTTGACATTTACCATAGCCATGCCCACGATGCCGAAGCATTCCACCGCTACGGAGCCTGCATATCTGGCAATAACTTCCGGGTCGATCATAACAGCGCCCAGCTGTGTATTCATAAGTCCCTTCATTATGATTACCTCCACTTTTATTTTTATTACTGAAAAAGCTGTGCATTGAAAAATCTGGGCACACTTTCCCCTGTCCTGTTGCTATTATAACCTGTTTCACGGGAAAATTAAAGCAATTTTTCACAGTTCGCATATTTTTATATTTTCTGCTTTCCAAAAGTGTTAAAAAGGCAAAAAAACGGATTATTTTTAAATTAACACTTGCAAAATATAGTGGTATCTGCTAGAATAACCTATGTTGCGAGTCTATATGCAGTATAGAAAGGCTCATTATCGGTCAAGGGAGGTGCAAACATGGCTAAATGTGCAATCTGTGAAAAAGGCGCTCATTTCGGAAACAATGTAAGCCATTCACATAGACGTTCCAATAAGATGTGGAAATCCAATGTCAAGTCTGTAAAGGTTAAGGTAGGCTCCGGCGCCAGAAAGATGTATGTATGTACATCCTGTCTGAAGTCCGGTAAGGTTGAAAGAGCTTAGGATTTGAGAATAATGACAAAGGGCTGCTTCCGGTATTCCGGCAGGCAGCCCTGTTTTTTTCTTTATATTGTTATTGCTGCTTTGTTATTTGGCTTTATATCGCTATATCGCTTTAGAACATGCCGCGGATACAATCTGCTCTCCCCTGTTTTGCCTTTTCCTATTTCCCGCATTTCCCTCCGGAGGAAAACAGGTTATATCCCACCAGTATCAGAGAAAAGGCTGCCAGTGCACGGACAAACCAGCCGTTGACAGGCATGAAAAACGTAGTCAGAATGCCTACTCCGATCCAGAACATCACAAATCCCAGCAACTGTTTCATAACCGCTCCCGGCACAAAAGTTTCTTATCTTAAATATATGCCGGGAATGTAGTTTCAGATACCGTAAATTTCAAAGCCGCTTCCATGAATCAGCCTTCCATGGTATCCACAGCGTCCTGAATCGCGTCCGCCACCGGACTGCTCTCTTTCTTTCCCCCCGCAAATTTATTGACAAAATCGGGAACCATATCCAGAATCTTCGTGACCGTATCCTGATTCTTCACATTCACCAGCTTTGTCACGCCGCCTGAAATTACAAGGATCGCGCTGGGTGTGATCTTGGCGCCCATACCTCCGCCGGCATTCTGCTTCTTTTCTCCCGAAAACGCTCCCGCGCCCACGCCAAAGGACACATCCACCAGCGGAAGAATGATCGTGTCGCCGATAGTCACAGCATCGCCCACCACTGTCTTTGTGGAAATAAAGCTGTCCATTCCCTTGAAAAGAGATTCCACAGTTGTATCAAAATTATTATTCATAAGAAAAATCCTCCTTTTATCTCTGACCTCTTTCTGCCCGCCTGCTCTGTGCCTGCCCCGCCAGAACCCGCAAAATTCTGTTCCACAGAATCTGTCCGCAGGCGGAATTCCCTACTGCCGGTTCAATTTTCGGTAAACATAACGTACATTTTTGTCCCGGAAGAGTCTCCAGGCGATCCGCACCGCAGACACTATTCTTAAGCGTCCCTTCAGAAACAGCTCTCCCTCCAGGATAGTCTGCTCAAAATCCGGATCTACTTTAACATTATCCATAAAAAGCGGATAGAATATACCGGCTATCCCGAGAATCTGCCCCGTCAGCGCCGGATCAGAAGTGCCGAACCGGACTTCCCCGCATATTTTGCGCGGAAGCGCCTGCCTGGCAAAAAACTTTGCCTGCTCCAGCACAAGCCGCACCGCCGCTTTCGTCCGCTCGTCCAGCGCGAACTCTTTCGCCGCCCGGTATTTTCTTGCCATCCGATTTATTTTACCACAGAACCGCCGGAATGTACATTTCAGATTTTTTAATTTCCGGGGAATGCCTGCAAAAAATTTCCATATCATCCGCAGGAACTGCAGAAAATGGGAAAATATGCCGTTCTTCTCTTCCTCTTCTTCCTCCAGTTCCTCTTTCTTCTGGGAGGTTCTCTCCGGCGCCGCCTGCTTTTCTACCGGATGCTCTTGCGCCTGCCGCGTCTCGCTCTGCGCCGTCTCTTCTACTGGCCGCTCCCCGCTCCGCGCTGCCGCCTCTTCTGCCGGCCGCTCCCCGCTCTGCGCCGTCTTCTGCTCCTCTGTCCTTTCTGCCGGCTCCGAAACCGGCTCTGCTTCCTCAAAAGAGCCGCTGTCCGTCAGATCCATCAGCGTGATACCGAGTATTTTTATTTTTGCGCTCAGCTCTCCCTCCCGAAACGCCACCGGAACGCTGATAAGATGCAGCAGCCAGCTGATTTTGGCCTCCGCTCTGCATTCCCCTTCTTTTTTAACACCATAAGCCCTGTAGCGTACCGGCACAAACAGCACAAGCAGAAGAAGCAGAATGGCCAATCCCAGTACCGCAGCCAAAATGATCCCTATAATCTTTAATATCAGAAAAAATATCTGCAGCATTCACTTCTCCTGTCCGGTCTGTCCAAAATACTCCCGCACCTGAAATCCGCCGGTTTCCCGGTAGATGTCCTCCACCATATGCTGCACCAGCTCCAGAGCCTCGTCATAACCGGAAGCAATTCCTACAATGTAAGGATTCTGCCGGTAAAAGGCACTTTCTTTCAGATGCGCGGCATGAAAAATATCGAAAAGGTTGTCCGGATTGGATGCCAGGGCAATGAAATAGACGCTGACCATACCGGCTCCCTGTTCTGCCTTTTTTATAATCCTTTCCTTTTTCGCGGCTGTTATATCACTGAGATAAAGATGTTCCGCCCACTGCATTCAGCTGTTCCCCTCTTTTTCCTTACCGGTGAAATTTTTTGTCCTGCTTTTCCTGTCCGGCAGGGCAGAAAAAAGGCGTTCCCACATATGTTCCGGATTTTCCCTGCGGAAAACCGCAAAACAGGTATGAAACGCCTTCCGCTTCTAAAAGTACTTTTTACTGCCCCAGAGATTGCTTTTTTTCAGATCCAGATACTCATTATAGGCACGCTCCAGAATCTGCTTTTCATTGGAGAATTTCAGCAAATGGTATGCCTCATGATACTTGTAGTAGCCGGAATCCACAAAATACTCCTCACGCTGTGGTTTGCTGTAATAATTATCCGCCATCATCAGATACCAGTGCACATCCTTCTCCACCGTGTCCTCCGGCACGGAAAAAGAATACTGGCTTTTTCCGATATATTTGATGATGGAAGCCTCTACGCCCGTTTCCTCGCGCACCTCTCTCACCGCCGTATCCCGGAATTCCTCTCCCGGCTCGACAGTTCCCTTCGGCAGAACCCATCCCTCGTACCTGTTCTTGTAATTCTTGTACAGAAGAAGGATCTTGCCACGAAATATTACCACACCGCCACAACTGGTTGCTTCAATCATTGCAAAACCTCCTGTCCAGGTGTGTCTTGATATACTTGCATTTAGTATACCTCTTTTCAGATAGTTTGACAAGCCTAAGTTAATCCTGCAGCGGCGGCCATCGCCGGCGCTTCTCCGGCCTCTCCGCTTCTTTACTTTTCCTTTACAAACTCCCCCGGATATGATAAAGTAACTCACAGTGAAACCATTATCATTCCACTGCTCCTGCCGGATACGGCAGGAGCAGTGGAAACTGGTTCCATCCGGGGGAGTATATATCTGCGGCAGGTAAAGCTGCTCGTCATCTGCCTGCCGCAGGCCGTTTTTCTGCCTTTCCGAGGACTCCGGAAAGGTATTTTATTATGCCTCTTGGAAGGAACCTGTCAAGTCTATTCCAGGAAGGGGAAAACACAAAATGAGCAACAACACACATGCGGCTGTGGGCTATCTGCCCGATGAAAAGCCCACCCTTGTCAAACTGCTGCTGTATGCTATCCAGCAGGTCATCGTCATGTTTCCTGCTACTGTCACGGTAGCGCTGATCACTGGTTTTCAGGTATCGACCACCATCTTTGCAAGCGGTCTTGCCACCATCTGCTTCATTCTGATCACCGGACGCAAGATTCCTATGTATTACGGTTCTTCCTTTGCTTATCTGACCGCTATTTCCAGCATGGTTGCCGCAGAAGGCACAGCGGAGCAGATCGCTTCCTTTGAAGCTACGGGAATTCTCCCCGCAGAGCTTATCTCCTATGCGCAGTTCGGCATCATTCTCTCCGGCCTTGTCTCCATCGCCGCCGGTCTTCTGGTCCGCTTCAGCGGACGCAGAGCGGTAGAGCGTATTCTGCCGGCTTCTATTACCGGTCCGGTCGCCATGATTATCGGACTGACGCTTGCAGGAAATGCTTTATCTGACGCTGCTCCGGCAGCTGCTGAAGGAGTATCAGGAAGCAGCTGGGTGTGGGTTATCTCTCTGATTACCCTCCTGTCAACCATTTTGTTCTCCCGCTATCTGAAGGGTGTGCTCGGGCAGCTTCCGCTGCTTCTGGGCGCCATTACCGGCTGCGCGGCCGCAGGGATTCTGCTTCTCATCGGCGGTCCGGAGATGAATCTGTTCCGGGCAATGCCTGCTGAAGCTCTGGCCGCGTCCACCTGGAAGCTGGGAGACGGTTCCATCTTTGCCCTGCCCGCATTCTCTCTCCCGAAAGTGTCCTGGGCAGCTGTAGCCGCCATCATGCCTATCGCCATCGCCACTATACCCGAATCCACGGCACATATTTATCAGCTTGATATCTATGTGAACGAGCTTTCCCGCAAGAAAAAAGGAAAGCATTATGATATGGCCAGTATGCTGGACAAAAATCTTATCGGCGACGGCATCTGTGATATGATTTCCGCCCTGATCGGCGGACCTGCCGGCACCAATTATGGCGAAAACATCAGCACCATGGCCATCACGAAAATCTTTTCCGTATCCGTGCTGGCTGCCGCAGGCATCATTGCCATGATCGTATCCATGTTTACGCCTCTCATCCGAATCATTTACGGAATTCCTCTGGCTGTCATCGGCGGTCTGGAGATCTACCTCTTCGGCGCAATTGCCGCCCAGGGTATGGCCATCATGATCGATAAGAAGGTCGATATGTTCTCTTCCAAGAATATCGCCGTCATCGCCTCCGTTATGGTCATCGGCATCGGCGGAAACTATGCGTTCGGCGGAAACATTCCGTTCTTCGGCCTGAATGTGCCCTGCATCGCAGGAGCTGCTATTTTCGGAATTCTCCTGAATGCCCTGCTCTCCATTGGGGAGAAAAAACAGCAGGCGGAAGAAGCTGAGTAAAGAGTAAAGCAGGCGCCAGGCAGCAAAGAACGCCATACATGCTATATACAGTCGTATACGGCCAGGCGGGGAGGAAAACTGAACATCCTGTCAGTTTTTCTCCCCGCCGTTTCTGGTTTCTGATTTCCGGTTTCCGCTGCGGCCTGCTTATTCTGTGACGCGCTGACCGCCTGAAAATTTTCTGCCTGGCGCTCTATTTCTCCGGCTCAATCAGGCCCAGGGAAATCTTCATCTCAAGAATTCTCTGGACGGATTCGTCAATTCTCTCTTCCGAAATTTCCCCCTTTTCCACAGCCGCAGTTACCGCAGGAATCTGCGTCTCAAAATCCGTACAGCATAAAAGGTCGTTGCCCGCCTGCACTGCCAGTACCGCCGCCTGGCTGTCACTTGTGAAATCACGGATTCCGTCCATCACCAGATCATCCGTTACAATTACCCCCGAAAATTCCAGCTCTTCCCGAAGAATCTTATGAACCTCCGAGGACAGGGACGCCGGATACCGGCTGTCCATGCAGGATACGATATTGTGAGACACAAGCACCATCTGGGCCCCGCTTTCGATTCCTGCCCGGAAGGGAAGAAAATCCGAGGTCTCAAAGGTCTCATAAGACCTTTCATCATAGGCGACACCCGTATGCGTATCCGTATTATCTCCATATCCAGGGAAATGCTTCAGCACACAGGCCACGCCCTGGCCGCTCATGGACTCTGTGACAGTCCTGACATATTCCGCCGTCAGCTCCCCGTTCTGGCCGAAACTGCGCTCATAGATAAAATCCTCCGGATTTTTCGACACATCGCAGACCGGCGCGAAATTCACATTAATTCCAAGACTTTTCAGCAGCGCGCATTTTTCCTCCGTGTCTTCCGCTACAGCCTCGAAGCCGCCTTCCCGGTAAAGCTCCTGGGGAGAAGGAAAGGGTTCTTCCCGAAACTCCGGATATCTGCTGACACGGGTTACGGTCCCGCCCTCTTCATCCACGCCAATCAGCATGGGAATCTCCGATACCGACTGATAAGACTGGATAGCAGAAACCGCCTGTTCTTTTGTCTTCCCTTCGAAATCTCTTGCAAACAGAATATACCCGCCCAGATGATACTGTTCTGCCTTTGCCGCCGCGTCCTCCTCCGGACAGCGGGCAATAAACATCTGCCCCGTTTTTTCCTCCAGGGACATCTGCTCCAGAATCTTCCGGGCTGCCTGCGAAATCCGTTCTTCCTCAGAGATACTTCCTTCCGGCTCTTGGCTGTTCTGCAATCCATCGCTATTCTGCGGCCCCTGGCTGTTCTGCGGCTTTTCGCCGTTCTGCTCTTCTTCGTCCTGCTCTTCAGCCGGCCCAGCCTGTTCCTGTCCTCCCGGAGTCCCTGTCTCCGTCAAAAACCAAAGTGTCATTCCAGCTGCGCAGAGAAAAAAGAGCAGAAGGAACAGCACTGGCGCCGCCGGCAGACTCTTTTTCTTTCTGCGCCGCCGGCTGCCTCTCCTCTGTGCCGTCATGCTGCTCTGCCTCCTGCTTTTCTCTCTTTGCCGGCCTGCTGAAGCTCTCCGGCCCACTCAAACCCTTTTTTCGCCATATAAACCGCAATAATCTCATTAATCACCGCCGCGGCCGCAATCGTTCCCTGAATCACAGAAGCATACTCCGGAGCTGTCCCCTCCAGCACAGAGACGGCGATTCCTGTAAAAATCAATGAAATTCCCGAATGAGGAAGCAGGGTAAAACCCAGATATCTGCGGACTGTGTCCGGCGCGTGGGTGAGAACCGCACCCGTCCAGGCTCCTCCATATTTGCCCAGGGCCCGGGAAATGATGTAGACAGCCGTATACAGACCGGCTCCAAATACCAGATGATAATCCAGCGGCGCGCCCAGATTTAAGATCACTACAATCAGCGCTCCGCCAATCACCGGGTTCATAACCTCCATAATCTCTCTGCGCTGTTCCCCATTGATCAGATTAGAATAGACCGTAGAAAAAGCCATTCCAAGCAGCATAAAATTCATCACCTGCACCGGAAGCAGGCTGTCCACCCAGAAGCCGGCTCCTGTCACTGCCAGAAGCAGCAGAACCGTCACGGCAATTTCTCCCTGTTTTTTATGGACAAAGCGCAGAATCAGCCCTCCTGCCAATCCTCCCAGCGCTCCGATAAAAAGCGGCAGGAGAACTACGATAATCACCGCCGCCACCGGTATCTCCCGGGTAGAAGAGGATATTGTCACAAACGCCATGACCAGGAAAAAGACGATGGCTCCCACCATATCGTCCAGTACAGCCATGGGAATCAGGGTCCGGGTCACAGGCCCCGATGTCTTAAATTCATTCACTATGGACAGGGAAGGCGCCGGTGCCGTAGCCAGAGCGATCCCTCCAAACAGAAAAGCCAGATACACGGGCATTCCGGTCATCCAGAAGAGAATCCCAAAAGCGAGGCTGACCACCAGGAAGGTTCCCAGAGACTCCGCCACTGTCATGACCAGAAGCTGTCCGCCGGTTCTCTTCATATTACCCAGAATCAGCTCTGTGCCAATCATCATGCCAGCAGTGCACTCCATCAGGCCCTCCACCGCTCCATACCATCCGGAGTCCATCATGTTGCTGCTTAAAAGCCCCACCGCATTCGGTCCCAGAATCATCCCCGCTATCAGCCAGCCCAGAATCGCAGGAAGGCGGAACCGTGCCACAAGCCTGCCTGCCAGAAACGCCAGCGCAATAACCGCCGCCAGTCTGACAAGCCCTGTCAAAATGTCCATTTTTGTCCTTTCACTCCTTCGTACTGAAACTTTTTACCAAAGTGAATTCTGCTGCGCATACCATGTGGAAAAGATCTGTCTTGCCACAGGCACCGCATACTCGCTTCCTGAGCCTTTCTCTTCCACCAGGACACAGACCACGATGTCTGAATCTCCTGTATCGGAAAAGCCCACAAACCAGGCGTGGCTCTTATTCTTATTGCTGGTATACTCGGCAGTTCCCGTCTTGCCGGCAATATCAAATCCCAAATCGTTCAGGCTTCTGGCTGTTCCATCCTCCACCACAGCCTTCATATACTCTGTCAGCGTCTCCGCCTCCTCCGCAGTCATCAGTTCCCCATACTGCACCGGATTGTAAGTATCTACTACGGTTCCACTGTAAGATTCCACATGATCCAGCACATACGGCTCCATCAGGACGCCGTCATTGGCGATACTGCTGACAATCATAGCCATATGGAGCGGCGATACCAGCGTCTCTCCCTGTCCAATACCCGTCATCATCCGCTCCGCAGGCGTAGAGCCATCTTTCAGAGTGAATGAACTTCTGGAATAGGTCAGGTCAAAGGGAAGATCTGAATTGAACAGAAGACTTTCACAGGTGTTCCCAAAAGCCGTCTCATCCAGCGAAAGGCCTATGGACGCGAACGCGGAATTACAGGAACGGGCAAAAGCCTCTGTCAGATCCTCCTGTCCATGGGAAGTCCCTCCATAGCAGTTGATAGTATAATTGCCCTCCGTCAGGCTTCCGCCGCAGCGGAAACTGAAATCCGCGTAATCCGGATTTTCTCTCATATATTCCAGAAGCGTCACGATCTTAAAGGTAGAGCCGGGCGGATACAGTCCCTGGGAGGCCCGGTTGTAAAGAGCGCTGTCCGTATCGTCCTCCGAGGTCAGACTCTCCCAGTCCTCATTGATTGTCCCCGGATCAAAATCCGGCTTTGACACCATAGCCAGCACCTTGCCCGTCTCGGCCTCCAGCACTACCACTGCGCCCCGGCTGTTTCCCAGAGCGGAATAAGCGGTCTGCTGCAGCTCCACATTCAATGTGGTCACCACATTGTTGCCCTGATCCTTACGCTCATTGATGCTGTTCCGAATCTGTTCCACCGTGGAAATATCCGAGGTCAGAAGACTGAAATTCGCCAGATTCTCGATTCCCGTCCTGCCTCTTGTGGAATATCCCACCACATGGGCGAACACATTCGCATAAGGATATACCCGGGTTTCTGTGCCGTCGTCCGAAACTTCCGTCTCCGCCAGCACCGTGCCGTCGTCGGCCAGAATGCTGCCGCGGACTACCTTTTCCGCAAAAGCGTCCTGCCGGGAATTATAGGGATTGTTGATCACATCTTCCCGAAGCACCGTTTCGAAATAAACAAAATACCCGATCATCAGTGTGAACAGGCCGATGAACATATAGGTTACCACAGCCAGCTCATGATTTTTCTTTTTTCCGGGCTGCGCCTGCTGCTGGCCGTCGCTGCTGCGGCTCTGCTTTTCGCCGTCTCCCTTCCGGAGCTGTTCCTTCTTTTTTGGCTTTTCGGGCTTTTGCTCTTTCTCTGGCTGCCCGTTCCCGTTCTTTCTCAATCTTTAACTCCTCGTCTTCCTTCAAAAGATACATGCCCTGAATCACCGCAAACATTACGATGCTGGATACGATAGAGCTTCCTCCGTAGCTCACAAGAGGAAGGGTCACTCCCGTAGAAGGAATAAAGCGTATGGCTCCGCCTATGGTCAGAAAGACCTGAAAGCCATACAGCGTTCCAAACCCCAGGGCTGTATATTTATAAAAGTTATTTTTAATCTGCATGGAAATATTGATAAACATGATAAAGCAGCTCATGCAGATCAGCACCAGGCAGATGGCAAAGATTCCGCCCATCTCCTCTGCGATGGCCGAAAAGATGAAATCCTCTTCCACCACAGGAATCTTGTTCGGCATTCCCTGATACAGTCCCATGCCCAGCCAGCCGCCGGTTCCTATGGCAAAAAGCGACTGGGTGATCTGGTATCCCTCATTGTCAATGACGCTGAAAGGATCTGTCCAGGCCAGCACCCGGACCCGCACATGATAGAACAGCCGGTAGCCCACAAGGGCCGCCAGTACGCCGGCGCCCAGACCGCTCAGGAAATATCTCCGCTTTTTTGTAGCCACATACAGCATCACCAGGTAGGTGACAAAAAACAAAAGCGCGCCGCCCAGATCTGTAGAGAACACCAGAACCAGTACATGAAGTCCCGCCAGCACAGTCGTCAGCACCACATCTTTGAATTCAGTACTCCCGGCAAGCCTCGCGGCGGCGAAAAACACAAAGGTGAGCTTTACCGCCTCCATGGGCTGAAAGCTGAAATCTCCCAGAACCAGAGACAGATTTGCTCCGGAATCCTCTTTTCCCACAAGGGCCACCGCGAGAAGCAGAAGCAGTCCCGCGATCCCATACACCCAAGGAATCCGCTGCAGAAACGCGCATTTGCGGATCAGCACCGGCACGATCAGAGAAACTAGCAGGGCTCCTGCCGCAATCTGAAACTGCCGGACCGCCCTGTCAAAGGAAAGCCGCGTCAGAATCACAAAGCCAATCATCAGCAGGAAACACATATTGTTCAGCACCAGCCGGTTGATCTGCGGATAAATCAGCCTGGTAAATACCAGCACCGCCTGAAGCAGGAAAAACTGCAGCAGATAAAAGATCAGAATCCGGATCTGCCAGGTCTGGATAAAAATCACTCCAAAGGCCAGCAGATGGATCAGAAAGGTAATCAGGTTCTGCACCTTCCAGCCGTGGTTGATTTCCTCCTGGTTTTTCTTTCTCAGCACGGAAAAGGACAGAAAGGTATACATGGCTATTAAGATAATAAACGCATATCTGGATAATTCCACAATCAAATCGATCATACGGTCTTATTGAACTCCCCGTTTTAAATGTCCCTTTGTATAACCGGAGCCCGGCCTCTTTTTCTCTCTGCCATGGCAGTATGCCTGCACAAAATCATCGAGAACCCTGCGGACCTCTTCCCGGCTCTCCAGGGTAAAGCAGAGACGCAGACTGTCCGGCGCCAGTCTTTTTACCTCTTCTGTACTGTACAGAAGAGAAAGAGGCTCGCAGTTATATATGATATTATAACAGTATCGGCAGTAATTCACTACCGGAAATTCTTTTTGATACCGGTCTGCCAGTACGCGCCGCGCCTGGCGTCTGTCACATTTCTCCAGGTTTTTGTGGATACAGCCTGCGGTAGTCATAAGAGGCAGATAGCCGTAAGCTATCAGCTCGCTTTCTCCGCAGCCGCGTCTTGCCAGCTCCCGGGCGTTCAGCTCCAGAGGCAGCGTATCCCTGCAGATCCCCTGGCTTCTCCAGAATTCCTCTGCTTTCCTGTTCCAGCTGTAAAGGCTGTGATCCCCGATCACGGGAATCTCCCAGCCGGCAGCCTTCAGAAAACCCAGCTCATCGATATTTCTCACTGCCACAGCGTCAAGGCCCGCCCTCTTCAGCAGGTCCAGCCGATCCAGAAACCAGTTCTTTGCTTCCAGGCGGAACACAGAGGGCAGCGCCAGCACACATTCCTTTCCCGCCTCATGGCAGGCGGACGCGTACTGATCCAGCTTTTCAAATTCGACCCTTTCGCTTGTCAGATAGATGCTCTTTACCTCCGGGACCGCCAGAATGTCCGGCAGAAATTCCGGGTTCTCAAGCTGCACCCGCAGAATGGGCCGCGTCTTTTTTCTGTCCTCCGAACCGGCCTGCGCTTCCGGAATCTGTCTTTCCGGACGGAAATTTTTCCGCACACATGCCTCCTGCAGCTGCTCCAGCGCTTCTCTCCGGATGCGGTTCAATTCCCCTACCGGGCAGAAAATCTCCTCCTCCAGCTCTATATCCAGCTGTTCGAACTCAAAGGGCGTATCTCCAGTCTTTCGGAGCTGTTTTTCCAGATCTTCCCGCGTCATGGGTCTCTTTTCCGCTTTCTGAGCCGGTTTTCCCGTGACGCAGATCTCTGTTTCTTTATACTTTACCACAAATTCCGTGGGGAATTTCGTAGAAATTCTGAAAATTCCCTGAATTTTTTCTTTCTTATCTTTTTCCAGATATTCCTTATGGAGACGTTCCAGCAGGCTTTCATATTCCTGTTTGGCTTTCATCTCCTGGCGTCCTTTTCCCTCAAAATGTCCCGGACGGGAAAGGGACATCAGCTCTCGGCCGTTATGGAGCTGATAGTAGCCTCTGGAAAACCCGCCCCGGTTATAGAGGGCCTGAAGCTCGGCATAATCCCCTTTTTCCACATGGTACCCTTCTTCTCCATATTCCAGACAGCGGTCCAGGTATTTTCTGTATATACGCACTACCCCCGCCGTATATTCCGGCCTTTTCATGCGTCCTTCAATCTTCAGGGAGCAGACGCCGGCCTGAAGAATCTGAGGCAGTATCTCAATCGTGCACATATCCTTTGGGCTCAACAGATAACTTTCTTTTGGGCTGTTCAATACACGGCTGCCAGCCTTCCACTGATAAGGCAGACGGCAGGGCTGGGCGCATCTTCCCCGGTTCCCGCTCCTTCCCCCCAGCATACTGCTGAACAGGCACTGCCCGGAATAGCAGTAACAAAGCGCTCCGTGCACAAAGCTCTCGATCTCGATCTCTACCGTATCGTGAATCCGGCGGATTTCTTCCAGGGAAAGCTCCCTTGCGGTCACCACCCGGGCCGCTCCCTGCTCCTTCAGGAAAGCCGCTCCATCCGCTCCCAGAACTGTCATCTGCGTGCTGGCATGGAGAGGCAGATCCGGGAACACTTCTTTTAGATAAGAAAAGACGCCCAGATCCTGCACGATCACTCCATCCAGGCCGCTCTCATAATAGGGCTTCAGATAAGCGCCCAGGTCTTCCAGCTCCTCATCCTTTAAAAGCGTATTCACAGTCAGATAGAGATCGCAGCCATGCAGGTGGGCGAAACGGATCGCCTGGCGCAGTCCTTCTTCATCCGGATTGTCCGCATAGGCTCTGGCGCCGAAACGGCTGCCCCCGATATAAACCGCATCCGCGCCCGCGTTTACTGCGGCCCGCAGGCTCTCAAAGGAACCGGCAGGCGCAAGAAGCTCTATCTGATGTCTCATATGGTCTTTCCGCCTTTCTTTTCAGAGTCACATAAAAACAAAGCGCCAGCCATCAATATGCGTCTGACGCTCTTTTCCTCAGTTCTGTTTTGTATTTCGATTATTTCCGCTGTACCGCCGGCCTGTGCTGTGATTCTGCCGCGGCTGGACTGGCTGATTTGACTGGTTCTGAACCATGAACGGTATCCCAGCCTCTGAAGCTGTATCCGATCCCCCGGCTCCCCCTGCGGCTGTATCCGGCTCCGTCTTCTGATCCAGCAGTGATTCCAGCTCCTCTTTCTGCTTTTTCAGGGACGCCAGCTCTTTCTCCCGGGCTTTTTTCTCTGCCTTCAGATCTTCCAGCTCTTTTTTCTGATTCTCCAGAGCCAGCTGCGCCTCAATCAGGTCATGGCGCACTCCATAAAGCTCCCGTTCCTTCTTTTCCAGGTCTCCGGTCAGCTTATCCGCCTGACGCTTGGCCTTGAAAAAATCATCCGCCAGATTCATATTCAGCAGAAGCTGCTTCTGGTCTGTATTCTGCTTCCGGTAACTGTCCATATTCTGGAGCTCCGACATTTTATCATTCAGGTAAACAGCGATCTGGTGGAGATATTCCGGGCTTTCGTAACCGCTGATCTTGTACACTCTGCCGGCAATCACCACTTCTACCATATTTTTCATAGCCATAGGTTCTCATCCTCTATTCTGCCATGCGGCGCGGTATAATGTCTGACGACATTATACCATGTCCTTCGGACATGGCCCCTCCGGTGGATCTCAGGTATAATACCTGTCGGTATTATACCATGTCCTTCGGACATGGCCCCTCCGGTGGATGCCATGCGGCGCGGTATAATGTCTGACGACATTATACCATATCTCATCCGCCCTGCACAACTCCGAGATGGCGGTATCCCAGTTCTGTGACGACTCTTCCCCGGGGGGTCCGGTTGATAAAGCCCCGTTTGATAAGGTAAGGCTCGTATACGTCCTCGATGGTGCCCGCGTCCTCCCCAATCGCTGCAGCCAGCGTATCCAGGCCCACCGGCCCGCCGGTAAATTTCTCGATCATGGTATTCAGAATCAGACGGTCTGTCTGATCCAGTCCATAGCGGTCCACCTCCAGCAAATCCAGCGCAAAGATCGCGATTTCTGCCGTAATCTTCCCATCATACTTTACCTGGGCGAAATCACGCACCCGCTTTAAAAGACGGTTGGCCAGACGGGGCGTTCCTCTGGAACGGCTGGCAATCTCCAGGGCTCCCTGGGGATCGATCTCTACGTTCAGCACCTCCGCAGAACGCAGAACGATCGTCTGCAGTTCCTCTTCCGTATAAAATTCCAGGTGGTGTACGACGCCAAACCGGTCACGCAGAGGCGCTGTGAGCAGTCCTGCTCTTGTTGTGGCTCCTATCAGCGTGAAATGGGGAAGATCCAGGCGGATAGAACGGGCAGAGGCTCCTTTTCCAATCACAATATCAATAGCAAAATCTTCCATGGCCGGATAAAGCACTTCCTCTACCTGGCGGTTCAGCCGGTGAATCTCATCCACAAAAAGAACGTCGCCTTCTGAAAGGTTGTTGAGAATCGCCGCGATCTCACCGGGCTTTTCGATGGCTGGGCCGGAAGTCACCTTCATGCGCACGCCCATCTCATTGGCAATAATTCCTGCAAGAGTAGTCTTTCCAAGTCCCGGAGGGCCGTAAAAAAGCACATGATCCAGAGCTTCCCCCCGGGCCTTTGCCGCCTGAATATATACCCTCAGATTTTCTTTTGCTTTTTCCTGTCCGATATATTCCGTCAGCGTCTGGGGACGCAGACTGTACTCCGTGCGGATATCCTCTTCCTGGATCTCCGTTGTAATAATCCGTCTTCCCATATTTCGTCACTCCTGAAACGGAGCAGCTCACATGCTCCGGACTCTTCCTTAAAACCTAAAAAATCTCAAAACCCTAAAAACTCATATATTTCAGGGCGGCCTTCAAAATCTCCTCCACATCCATGCCGTCCGCGGCCTCTACCTGACGCACAGCCTTCAATGCCTCTGAAGAAGAATATCCAAGAGCCGTCAGAGCTTCCACAGCCTCGTTTCTGGCCGCTGTAAGCCCCGCAGAAGGCTCTGCCCCCTCTCTGGCCTTTTCTCCTGCCAGCCGGACCTCAAAAGCTTCCTCCAGGCTGAGCTTATCGCGAAGCTCCAGAATCAGCTTTTTTGCTGTCTTCAATCCGATTCCCGGCGCCTTTGCGATAGTCTTGGCATCGTCTGCCAGAACTGCAAACCGGAGATCATCCGCGGAAAGCCCCGAAAGAATGCCAAGCGCCCCTTTCGGCCCGATACCGCTGACTCCCAGAAGCTGGCCGAACAGCTTTCTGTCCTCTCTGGTAAAAAAACCATAGAGAACAAAGGCATCGTCTCTTACCTGCAGATAGGTATAGAGCCGTACCTCTTCACCGGCAGATGGCAGGAGCTCCAGGTCCCGTCCGGACAGCAGTATCTGATAACCGATTCCGCCCGTTTCCAGAACTGCCATTCCTTCTTCCAGGTCCACATACTCCAGTCTGCCTCTGATATAAGCAATCATTTCTGTTCTGTCTCCTTAAGCCGTACCGCTGTTTTTATCATTATGAACCTTCACCAGTCTTCTCTGTCCGAAAGCTCTGGGCACTGTAATTTTCTCAATCAGCGGCACCGCCATATTTCCTACAAGAATCGCGTACACAATAGCTTCCTCAATTCCCCGCAGCCGCAGAGCCGCCGCCAGGACGCCGATGAGAAGCCCGTACAGGACCTGCCCCTGCCTGTTTATAGGCGAAGTCACGCAGTCAACCGCCATAAACCAGATTCCCAGCAGAAAGCCGCCTCCGCAGATCTGCGTAGTAAGCCAGAGCTGATCAAAACCGCGGCCTCCAAACAGAAACAGCGTCAGCACAAAGGATACTGCCGCAGCTGCGGGAATCCGCAGGCGGATGACTCCAAAGGCCAGAAGGAGAAGCGCTCCCGCCAGGATCGCCAAAGAAGAGGTCTGGCCGATTCCGCCGTTTGTGTTTCCCAGAATCATGGGAAGCGGGTCCACCGTCTCTCCCTGCAGCAGCTGTCCCAGAAGCGTCTCTGCTCCGAAATCGCCAAAGCTGTAATCCCTCATAATATCAGAAAAAAGCCAGAGAAGCAGGCAGTAGCCGCACAGAGCCGGGTTCAGCCGGTTCTTTCCGATTCCGCCAAAGGCCATCTTTACTACAGCGACAGCAAAGACGCTCCCTATGATCCCCAGCCAGAGAGGCGCTCCCACCGGGAGCATCAGCGCAAGCAGAAGACCGGTCACCGCGGCACTGCAGTCCGTGACCGCAAGCGGACGATCCGCAAAAGCCTCAAATACAAATTCCGTCAGCATACATGTCACAACGCAGACCAGCATATGCGCAAGGGCCTCCGGGCCAAAATGAAACACTCCGAATACGGCTGCCGGAAGCAGAGCTGCCAGCACCATCCGCATCAGATTGGCCGTAGACATGGTTCCTTTCACATGCGGAAAGGTCCAGGCATACTTTTTTTCTCCCATAACGCTCCTCCCTATCGCTTTCCCTGAGCCAGAAGACTTTTCCGCATTCCCTGAATGGCAGGGGCCAGCGCTCTTCTGGCCGGACATACGTAACTGCAGCTTCCACAGCCCAGACATTCCATGCCGTGCATATGGCGGAACTCCTCTTCCTTATCCTGAGACGCCAGCTCTGCCAGTCTGGCCGGCAGCAGATGAATGGGGCAGACCTCCGCGCAGGAGCCGCACCGGATACAGGCGCTGGGTTTAAAAAGATAATCCTTGCTCATGCACAGAAGTCCTGTGGACGTCTTGACGACCGGAACGTCCAGATCCGGCAGAGCAGTTCCCCTCATGGGACCTCCGCAGACAAATTTCCTGGGCTCTCTGGCGAAACCGCCTGCCGCTTCAGGCAGCTCCGCGAAGCTGGTTCCCAGGCGAACCAGAAGATTTCTGGGGTTTTTCAGAGCCTTCCCAGTCACCGTAACCGCTCTCTGGATCAGAGGCCGCCCCTCCACGAGAGCCTGGCGGATGGCACAGACCGTCTCCACATTCAGCACAATACAGCCCGCGTCCGCCGGAAGCTGCGTAGAATCAATCTCCATCCCTGACACAGAATAAATCAGCATACGCTCCGCGCCCTGGGGATATTTTGTCTCAAAGACGCGGACCTCCATGCGCGGCTCCTCCCTCACTGCCAGCTGAAGGGCCGTGATAGCGTCCCGCTTGTTGTCCTCCAGGGCCAGGATACCTACCGCCCGCTCAAAAAAACCCAGCACGATTTCAAGACCTTCCACAAGATGCTCCGGTTCCTCCACCATGCGGCGGTAGTCCCCTGTCATATATGGCTCGCACTCTGTGCCATTTACAATCACATATCGGATTCTCTTCGGATTCCGGACCGCCAGTTTCACATGGGTGGGAAAACCTGCGCCGCCCATGCCCACAACACCTGCGTCCCGGATACGCCGAAGCCGCTCTCCCGGTTCAAGCTCTTTCCATGGCCCAATCTCTTCTGCCGGATATTTCTCATACGCTCCGTCATTTTCCACCACAATCGAAGGAATCTTTTTCCCGGAAACCGTAAGTCTGGACTCTATGGAACGCACAATTCCCGAGACAGACGCATGTACCGGCGCGGAAATATCCCCGCTGGCCCTCGCAATCAGCTGTCCCTCCAGAACACGTTCCCCGGGTTCCACCACCGGAACGGCCATGCCGCCGATATGCTGGAGCAGAGGGTACACCAGATCTCCCTTCGGTAGATACTCCTCCAGCGTTTTTTCTCTTGTAAAGCGCTTTCTCTTATGGGGATATACCCCTCCTTTGAAGGTCACATGAGCCATCTGCTCTCACATCCTTTGTCTTTTAAAATTCCGTTTACTGTTTCTTTGACTTTTTATCCAGCCGCCTGGCCGTACGCTCCTTCAGCGCCTGCGCTCTGGACTTCATATTCGGATACGCGTTCATGGCACGGCGGATAAAGATATTTCCATGGCCTTTAAGCTGCTCGTAACGTTTCTGAACAGAAAGAATCCGTTCCTCAATCTGTGCTTTCCATGCTTCCTGTCTGCTTTTCCGCTCCTCAGGCGTCAGCTCAGAAGCAAACGCAATCACCGCATTGACCCGGTTTTCCAGACGGTTTTTCAGCTCCATTCCGTATTCAGACAGGCGGTAGGAAGCCAGACGGCCCCGCAGTTCCTCAACACTTTCATACAGTCTTGTAGACTGCACATATTCGTACACTTCATCCATAACTTCGTCCATACCGCGGAGCTTCCTTCCAATCTGCATGGCGTTGGCAAAGGAAATCCCAAAATCCACCAGATAAAGGGCGCCGGCAATACAGACCATCACTCTGCCCACAGCCTCCGGATACAGGGACACAATCCATTCCACAAAGGGCTGCAGCACATAAAACAAAATCACAGTAAATACGCCCCAGCCGAGAGAAGCGCCCAGGCAGATACGTCCCTGAAAATTAAATTTATTTTTGCTGTAATCCCACCAGCTCGTGTGGAATATATACTCCATAAGCACAGCTGTCAGGTATTCCAGAATCGTAGGAACTGCAATTCCTCCCAGAAACAGCAGCAGCAGATTTTCTGATACAGGCCTGAGAATCAGATAGACAGCCACAGCGCCGCAGCCGTAAATCGTACAGAGCGGCCCTGTCACAAATCCACGGTTTACAAGCCTATTTTCTTTTATAGAGACATAAGCGCTTTCCCATACCCATCCCAGAAAGCTGTAAATGAAAAACCAGTTGATAATATGATAGAAATCCGTTCCCGCAACCGCTGCATTCCACATAGCCACTCCCGCCGCACTGTCTGCCGTTTTTTTCTGTCCTTCCGCCAAAAATGCCCGGACAAGGCGCGAGGACATGCACGCTCAAGTGCCTGTCCTCCCGTCATCCTTAGCTCATTTTCAGTTTTGCTTCTGACTGTACTGAATAATTACGTTCTTTTATCTTTACTCTTCTGTCTCGGCAGCTACTGCGTCAACATCCACATCGGCCACATCCTCGTCAGCCGCATGGGTCTCCTGGGAATTCTGAAGAGCCTTCATACTCAGAGAAATCTTCTTTTCGTCGCCGTTGAAATCTACAACCTTCGCCTCGATTTCCTGTCCGATGCTTAAGACATCAGCCGGCTTCTCTACATGCTCTCTGGAAATCTGAGACACATGAAGCAGAGCGTCCACGCCCGGCTCCAGCTCCACAAATGCGCCGAAGTCTGTCATTCTGGCTACGCGGCCCTTTACAATATTACCAGCCGCATACTTCTCAGCTGCGTTCAGCCACGGATTCTGATCCTCAAACTTCAGGCTCAGAGCGATCTTGGTGTCATGGATATCTTTGATGAGAACTGTCAGCTTCTCGCCTACTTTGAAGACCTTCTTCGGGTTCTCTACTCTTCCCCAGGACATCTCGGAAATATGAAGCAGGCCGTCTGCTCCGCCCAGATCTACGAACGCGCCGAAATCTGTCACGTTCTTTACAACGCCTTCTACCACATCGCCCACATGAATACGCTCAAACAGCGCCTTCTGCTGCTCAGCCTTCTGAGCCAGAATCAGCTGCTTGCGGTTGCCGATGATACGGCCTCTGCGGGGATTAAACTCTGTAATTACAAAGCTGATCTCCTGTCCCTCATACTTGGACAGATTCTTTTCGTAGGTATCAGATACCAGGCTGGCCGGAATAAATACGCGGGACTCGTCTACTACAACGCTCAAGCCGCCCTCCAGCACCTGAGTCACGGGAGCGGTCAGTACCTCTCCGCTCTCAAAAGCTTCTTTCAGACGCTTGCTGCCCTTCTCAGCCGCCAGGCGCTTATAGGTCAGGAGAACCTGTCCCTCTCCATCATTCACCTTCAGCACCTTTACTTCCATGGTGTCACCCACGTGGATGCAGGTCGTCAGGTCAACCGGTGTATTGCTGTACTCGCCCTTGGTCAGGATACCGTCTGATTTATAGCCTATGTTCAAAATGGCTTCATCTTCTTTGACATCAATAACAGTGCCTTCGACAACCTCCCCATTTCTTATTGTTTTCAGTGAATCTTCAAGCATTTGTTCAAAACTTAATTCTGACATGTTTTTGAACCTCCTCAATAATTTTGTTGGGGGTTGAAGCCCCTGCTGTAATACCTACGCAACGAATGGACTCCGATGTCTTTAAATCCAAATCATCAAGTGACTGTATATAGTAAGTATTTTCACATTCTTTTTTGCATATTTCAAATAACTTCTGCGTGTTGGAGCTGTGACTGCCGCCAATGACAATCATCGCGTCCACTTCCGATGCGATCTGCCCCGCTTCCGTCTGCCGCTCCTCTGTTGCACTGCAAATCGTATTTAAAACAAGTATATCATACCCCTTTTTCGAAATAATTTCAACTAAATCTTCAAATTTATTGTAGTTAAATGTCGTCTGGGACACGATACAAATCTTTTCTTCCATGGGCGCCGCAAAATTTTCGGCTTCTTCCATGGATTCTATCACATAAGAAGGCTTCCGGCACCATCCGCGGATTCCCTCCACCTCAGGATGCCTGGCGTTCCCGATAATGAGGATTCTCCGTCCGTTTCCCTCCTCGCGCTGAACGATGCGGTGGATCTTACGAACAAAAGGACAGGTAGCGTCCACAAGACGAATCCCCTTCTTTTCCAGGAGCTCATAAATATGTCTTCCCACTCCATGGGCGCGGATAATAACCGTTCCTTCCTCAAGCGCGGCCAGCTCTTCTTCCGTATTCAGAACCCGGACGCCCTTTTCCTCCAGCTCACGCACAACCATTTCATTGTGCACAATCGGACCATAGGTATAAATCGGCCCTGCTGCCTGAGCGATCTGTTCATACACGGTGTCCACTGCCCGGCGGACTCCAAAACAGAACCCTGCTGTCTTTGCAAGTATCACTTCCATAATAGATGAATTTCTTCTCCTTATTCAATCTCCAAATGTCAATACCGCTTGAGCCGGACTATTTTCCCTGAACCAAAGAAATGATTTTTCCAATCACTTCCTCCACGGTCATATCGGAAGAATCGACCAGAACCGCGTCCCCTGCCTGCCGCAGAGGAGAAAACTCCCGGGTCATATCCCGCTCGTCCCGTTCTCTGATATCCGCCTCAATCTCTTCCAGATTACAGTCCTCTCCCTTTGCCGACAGCTCGTCATAGCGGCGCTTTGCCCGGCAGCCTGTGCTTGCCGTCAGGTATACCTTCACATTCGCGTCCGGCAGAACGCAGGTGCCGATGTCTCTGCCGTCCATCACCACATTTTCCCGGGCGGCCAGTGCCTGCTGAAGCTCCACCAGCTTCTTTCTTACATCCGGATTGACTGAAGAAGCCGAAGCCATATTTCCGACCTCCTCCGTACGCAGAAGACCTGTCACATTCTCGCCATTCAGAAGCACCTGCTGCGCGCCGTCCACGTATGAAATGGTAATATCCGCATGGCGGCTGGCCTCACTGATCCCTTCTGCGTCCGCGGCGTCAATATGCCGGCGCAGCAGGTACAGAGCCATAGCGCGGTACATGGCGCCTGTGTCCACATAGATATAGCCAAGCCTTTCCGCCACTGCCTTCGCCACAGTGCTTTTTCCGGCTCCCGCCGGACCATCGATCGCTATCTGATAACTCATCCTTTTAAACCTCTCGACTGTCTGTCCATGTCCTCAATCACAATATCATAGATCTCGCCAAGTCCTGCACAATATTCCAGCACCTTCCAGGGCTCATTCGTGTGGAAATGAATCTTGATCAGTTCCTCATCTCCCACTGCCAGCAGGCAGTCTCCCTGAAAGTTTTCAGTAAAATATTCGCTGATTTTATCCTCATCCAGATTTTCCCCTTCGATCAGCAGCTGCGTGTCGTATTTGAATTCCAGCATTCAGCATCTCCACCTTTCAAAATCTACACTTTCTACATTATAGCCGAATTGAGGGTTACACGCAATTACTATTTTTATCGAAGCCGCTCTGGTATATTTTTTATCGAAGCCGCTCGGGACGGGACACGGAAATACCGCGATTTCAAAGGGGAAAGCATCTGTGCGGCTTGTACTATCCAGGGAAACGAATTATAATGGTTCCGGAGGTGCAGGGTAAGCGCTTTATAATCGGCCGGATCGTCAGGCTCCAACTTTTGTGAGATACTTCAGATAGCTGGAGTAATTCACTTCCTCTCTGGTTCTCAGATTCGCAAAAGCTGGATTTCAACTA
>NZ_NFLF01000028.1 GCF_002160765.1 Lachnoclostridium sp. An138 | reverse complement strand
CTGGAAAAGCGTTTTCAGACTGAACATAAGCATGTCCCGGTCCCTGTGAAAAGGAATGATGATCGATTGCTTTTTCATGAAATACCTCCTCTCAAAACACAGGATAATTAGGTATTATCTATAACACGTAAAATTCCTTAATAATATGAAAGGAGATTAAAATGTCACTGCAAAACAGCAAGATTTTAATTGAGAGTATCGATGTACGAGGAACAGTAAATAGGGAGCGTTATTAATAAATGTAAAAAGAATTTTGAACTGCTGGGCCGAAAGGCTCAGCTTTTTATTTTAAGTAAGAGAAGAGAGCCATAGACACTTTTCGAATACGTCTGAAAAATAAAAGGAGGAATATTTATGTGTAAGAAGTTAAGGGGGTGATATGGTTGAAGATAATGCGTTACGAAAGGAGGTGATAAAACCAAAAAACTTATAAGAGCTTCAAATAATTTCTTTAAGGAGGTGTGACATGAATGTAAGGGAATTCATAAAAAAATATCCTGAAAACGACTTTGATATGATGACACCTGGCGGCTTTGTGTATCTGACAGCAGAGCAGGCAAAAGAGCTCCTTGCAGGAGGGAATGTAAAAGCTGATCCGTGTGATCCGGCATATGCGATAGAGCTGGATGCCAGTCTGCTGCTGTCAGAACGTGTGCTAACGGCGAAATGGAAAGGGAGGCTGTGCCACATGATGACTGATTATATGCAGGAGTCAGAAGAACACAAAGAAGTAGAGGGTATGGAAGACCACGACAGGGAAAAGAGGTTGATAATCAAACTGAAAGCTGGATATGAAACCTATATAGAAGGGATGATGAGAAAGCCTGTATCAGAGGTGATTGAAATGGCACCTGAGATATCTGCAGCAAAATTAATATATGAAGAAATGAGCGTAGAAGGAGCTTTTACAGAATACGCAGCAAAGTTGCTACAGATGGAGAATCCATTTGAAACCCTTCGTAACAGATGGCTTTCAGAACAAGGAGGTGATCATCACGAAGAATTGGACCATCTTTTGTGGAGAATGTCAGAGCAGGATCCAACATGTAATTCAGTTCTAAATTCAGAGGGGATAGAGACTTCACCAGCTGTAAAGCAGGAGGTAGCGATGTGTTAAGGCGTTCAAGAAGCAAATTTGGAGAACGGCGTGGAGAAGGGTATGTGGATGTCATTGTGCTGGTATTATGTGCCATGTTCGTTCTTGCCCTGGTAATGCGGGTACTGCCTGTATTCATTCAGAAACAGCAGCTTGATACCTTTGCGACAGAGCTGGTTCGGGAGGCGGAAGTTTCTGGCCGGGTAGGCTCAGAAACCAGTCGGCGCGCAGCTATTCTCTCGGAGCAGACGGGGCTTCAGCCGGATATCGAATGGTCCAAAAGTGGAAGGATACAGCTCAACGATGAGATTACCGTGACATTGACTTTGGAAACTAATATCGGTCTGTTTGGAGATTTTGCGTCCTTTCCAATCACACTGCAGGCACAGGCAGGTGGAAAATCAGAGGTGTATTGGAAATGAGGCGGATATGAAGGATAGAATCAGAAGACTTTTGAAAGATAATCACGCAGTTTCTTTCCCTATGACCATAGGAATTGTGCTGGCCCTTTTGATTCTGCTGTGCGGAATCAGTGAATATTTCCGCCTGCAGATTATTGTGGCAGGTGTGCAGGATGCGGTAGAGGATGCCATTATCTCTACAGTCAATGACAATTATGCAGGCGTTTATCATGGAGTGCGGGAAGGTTATGCAGGAGCATATCAGCCTTTTGGAGAAGGAAGCTGGGAAGAAACACTGGATACAGGGGATATTTATGGGTATCTGGACGAAACACTTGGAACAGTTCTGTCCGGCGGCCGGCACATAAAATATGGAGACAGTAGCAATACCGCCATGGAGTTTGCGATTGACAGTCTGGAAGTAACCATACGAAACGCACCGTTGGCTCCGTCAGATCCTGAAAACGCACAACGTTTTGAAGCAGATGCTCTGGTGCGGCTGGAAGTGCCGGTACGGTTTGGCGGCAGGCTGCTGCCGTCCATGCATATCACACTAAAAGTACAGGCCGGATACACACAGGCGTTTTAGGGATAGGTATATCAGAAAAAGCTGGACTTGTGAAAAAAGGCGTAGTATGGTGTGAGGTAGGAGAACAGGAAGAAAAGGGGGAAGAATTTTATGAAACTGACAGAAAAGAAAAAGAAATATCTGGCGGTCTGCGGTGGCGTTATTATTTGCGTCTGTCTTATTATAGCGATTGCTTTCCAGTTCAAAACAGAATCTCCGGATGAAGTAGATGAGTCTGTCGAGGATACAGTGACGGAAATCATCGTAGATCCCGGAGAAAACCAGCCAGAAGAAAACGGAGAATCTGAGCTGGTTGTGAATCCGGAGAATGATAAAACAGAAGCGGATGATACAGCACCTGCGGTGGACAGCCCCCCCGCCCAGACAGATGAAGACGACCAGAGTATTCAGCCGGACGTGGAAAAGCCGGAAGCACCAAGCGAAGAAGCATTAACAGATCCAAATGTTCAGCCGGATGGGACACCGGTGGAGGAGGCTCCTGAAGCGGGCAGCGATGAGTCACAGACTGAAACTGGTACATCAGAGCCGCAGGCAGGAGATACGGAAGGCGGCCAGATCTATATTCCTGGTTTTGGCTGGGTGGATAATCAGGGCGGTGGAAGCTTCGGTACATCGGCAGGCGATATGTACGAGAACGGCAATAAAATAGGAAGCATGGATTAGCAGAGATTCACCATGGGTAGAGAAGCATCGCGGAGACGCGGTGTTTTTCTTTTGCCGAGGAATAGGGAAGGAGGTTTTTTTGATATACAGAATCCATAGAATCTGCATGTTGCTGGCGCTGGTTATCTTCTGTTCTCTGATGTTCGCACATCCTGCTTATGCGGTTGGGGAAGGAAATATCGACAGTGGCGGCGGGGGCATGGGGCAGGGAAGCAGTGAAAACGTATGGTCCCCAGGAAATGATGGTGTGCGCGTGACGGTAATCCGCGCATCAGACCGTTCGCCAGTTACCCGGCCGATTGACATTACAAATAAGCAGCCGGATGTCGTGTATTCATTCGGCAAGGTCAGCAAGGTATCTTACACGGGAGGCAGGACTCTGACACCAGATACCGGAGTGTATGGATATGTAAATCCAGCGCAGGCCCTGCCGAAAATCGTCAGCTCTGAAAGTCTTGGAGCATCGAATATCGAAGAAATCAAAAGTTACTTCACCGATGAACAGGTGGTAAGAAGTATTGCCGGACTTACCGGAATGCCATTTGATTCTCTGATAAGCGGGGAGTATCGTCTGCTGATTGAGCCGATAGCTTATTACCGGTTTCAGGGAGTAATGATTGCCACGACAGCCACAGAAGCTGCATTGTACGATGAGGTTTTAAGCGGCGGTCTTCGGTCCAGAATGGTATCTCTGTCGCACAAAAATCTGCCGCTTTCCATGTTTCTTGAAACTCCAGATCTCGGTTATCCAGCTTGGAGTGGCAGCCGGACGTCAGCAGCGACAAACACAGAGATTAAATCCAGCCTGGGACTTGGCATCGTGCGTTTTCAGGACGCCTTGCCGCAGGAGCCGGAAATCAGTGCGTTTGATTATGAGTACCGCACAAACACAGAAGTGATTACGGCAGTGAACGTCAAAGGCGGCCAGAGCGATCCGGATAATCCAGTCTCTGTTATTTTTCACATAGGAGACAGAAGCTATACGGTAAGCAATGTCTATTATCCGGAAGGGGACAGCCAGCTTGCATGGATACGCTGGACGACGCCGGAAGAACCGCAGGCTATGACAATTACAGTAGAAGCTCATGGGGGAGGCACTGTAAGCCAGGGTACTATTCGGGTGAATATTGTCGATATGAATGAGAATCCGCCTCCTGATCCCAATGCGGATGACCGGAATGACAGCTTCAGCCGGGCACCACTCCCGGTCAATGAAGAAAGGACGTCTGCATCCTGGAGTGTGTGGAGGCCATGGTGGCAGGAACATTGGGTTTGGCATGGCGGAAGCGAAGAAGGAACTGGTAGATGGGAGGATGAAGGATGGTGGGAGTTTGAACTGAACAGCTATTCCGCGGACCTTACCGCATCCATGACAGTTACGCCGGATGAAAAAGCTCCGACTGCCAACGGGGGGATTCTGAAATCCGGATATGGACTTCAAGAACGGGTGGAAACACATGTGAGTACTACGCAGAACTCGGCGGTGACTCCAGCGCAGAATGCGGTTTCCTATTTTCCAGAGTTCAGGTACGAAAGATACTGGAGACTGTTGGAGCGAATGGATACCGGGTATGACATGGCGCATGAATTTCAGATTAATGGCTACAGCACCTATAACCGGAGGACACATTTCACACCGATCTGGTACCCGGATGGAAGCTATACGGTCTACACTCGGCTTCTGGACTGTTGGACGCCAGTCGGGATGTTGTCGATGAATATGACGGATTCATTGATGATTGATGGAAATCTGTGGAGTGACTGGCATATTGCGCCGCAGAATCCAGACTCGTAACACATAGGAACTTGTTATCAAAATGAAGTGGAGGTGAAGCGAAATAAAACTGAATGCCGTATTTATAAACAATCAAAAGGAAGTAAGCACAACAGCTTGTGAAATTTCAAAAGCCATTGAACTGCCGGAGAAGGAATATCTGAGTTTTTTCAAAGATCCTTGGGTCCCTCATTCGTTCCTGGAGGAATATCAAGAAGATATGACTGTCAAAGATGGTGTTTGGCAGTGCATTCTGGTATTGGGGATTGGACAGCAGGACGGGGTTCTCGTAAATACGGACACAGCCAATATGTTGGTATATACGTCATATCTTCCTCGTGCCAGACAGATCTATTTGCTGGAACAGTATCCCGCATTGTTAGCCTTTAATGAAACTATGGGAAGTCTTACCGAGAACTATGTGCAGAAAGCGCTGGAAGGACAGCAGAATGGATTGTACAGGATTTTGACATATGAAATGCTGGATGTGTTGGAAACTGAGCCATTAAAAATGAAGCTGATACTTGAAATGTTGAGGAGCCGGCCGGAATTTTCGTATGTGGAATACATGGACGATGAACTGTTTATAAAATTGAACCAGAGATATGTTCAAGAGGATACAGAGCTCTCTACACTTGAACAAAGCGAGGCAGATATCAAGTGTGCAAGGCATAGTAAAAAGCATACAGAGGTAAGCTATCCAATACAGGAAAGGATGAAAAGAGACATGTCAAATGATTATGGTGCAGAGAAAAATCGGGAAGAAGAATATGTTTCACTTCCGTGTGATAAAAAAGCCTATGTTTATTATAACTCAGTGCGCCTGCAGGCTATGGAAAAGCACCTCGAAAAAAATGGAAGCTCCATATCAAAAGAACTCTACCAGATGCTTGGAGAGCTGTATCACAAGCTGCTTACACAGGACGAACAGGATTCGGTAGAGAAGAAAATTCGGGAGGGCCGCTCTGCCTGGAATCAGCTTAAGGATGGAAGCAGAGAATATACACTTATCAAAATTCGGGAAAGAGGACAGGAAAATTCTTTTGCTGATGATGTAGAAACTTTTTATAGTGTATCATGCCGCTGTTGTGAATATGCTCGAAGATATTCCAGTTGTCAGTTTGACCAGTTTGCAGAAGCGCTACATTGTGAATGTGTCTTAACACCAGGGGAATTTGAAGACCTGCATGATACACCCATGCCGCAGAACCTGTCAGCAATTCTGCAGTTTGATCTGGATGAGGGCATCGTTCAGGTAAGGGAGCGGGGAGATTGTTCGTGGCGCAGTTATAAGCTGGAAGATGTATTTGAGGCTGCGTTTTCCGTTGAATTTGTCAATCGAAGATATACGGAACCTGATGCCCGTCCAGCTTTATTTATACGGGAGTTAGCAGGAAAAGAGTTACCGTGTAAAGAAGCACTCTCTAATGGCTTAAATTTGAAACAATAAATAAGGGAAGGAAAATGGAGATGAAAAAAAGACAAATCAAAATCATAACGCTTTTTATGGCAGCTATTTTGGCTGTTGGCATGTTTTGTATCCCGGTATATGCAGCCGGGGATGTAGCCGGAGCGATAGAGGATACCTGGGATACGGCTTCCGAGCAGATCAAATTAGTTGTAAATAACGTTGTTTTTCCGGCCATTGATCTGATACTGGCGGTATTTTTCTTCGCAAAGCTTGGCACAGCTTACTTTGATTATCGGAAACATGGACAATTCGAGTGGGCTGCTCCCGCTATATTATTTGCCTGCCTGGTATTTACTCTGACAGCGCCCATGTATGTATGGCAGATTCTTGGGATATAGGCAATGGATACGGGAAAAACACCATGGTATCTGCATTTATCGCTGATGAATACAGAAAAAAGAAGAATCAGCGATATCAGATATCCATGTACTAAATTTGAAATGTTTGAAAGCCTGGCTTGCTGCTGGGTACCTTATGGCTCAGAAAGTTACTGCCATTTAGCAGAAAGCTTGGATGGGTATCAGGGAGACAGCCTGCAGAAAGCTCTCCGGTCAGCGATTGAAAACAAGGAGTATCCACCGTCTATGCAGGAACTGAATTATTTAGCAATGATTATTCAGCACCTTTCTGTCACAAAGCGCAGACGGCTTAAACAGACCATACTGCAGAGAATAGATTTTACAATAGCAGACGTGATAAAGACAGCAGCCTCTTTTTCTTCTCTTCGTTTTGAAGATTTTATCCAGAGGAAAGAAGGACGGGCAGTGCTGTGGAATGAAGACGATTCATTTTTTAAAGTCTATCTCGTTCATCAGGGTGCGGACTTGTATGGAGATAATGACGGAATCTGTCTGGACTGCCCGGCATCCAAAGAGATGTGCCAGAAAGCAGCAGAAGCATTGGGTGTCAAATCATGCAGAGAGCTATCTATTTCCAGGGTAGAAGGTGTGGTACAAAATGATAGCCTTACTTTAGAGGACATAAATCTCTGGGCAGATACATTAAAGAGATTTCATATTGGAGAAATGCTCGGAAAATACAAAGCCGTTTTGGAATATGAGAATTGTACAGATTTGCAGGAAGCAGTTAAACTGGCCGGACAGCTGGAAGCATATGAGTATACAGATGATCTGGGAGAAATGCTTGATCAGTATCATGAAAAAGCCTCCCTGATGGAGTTTGATGAACAGATGGAGACAGCCGATGAATTTCAGATAATAGCGACAAAATACGGTGTAGTCAGAAAGAGAAACTTTAGGCTGGAGCAGCAAAGCCAAAATGAAAGCAGGTTAGAAGAAAGTGCAGGAAGAATAAGGATGCAGTGATAAAAATGAACTGGAAGAATAAGAAAAGGGGGGTGCAGACAGAGGTTGTTTATCTGGGACTTTGTTGCAGATACTGTGCTGGGACAGATCATCGATTGGGTTTACGGTCAAATCGTAGGCTTTCTCGGTGATTTTTTTATGCAGATGGGAAACATGGGCGCCGAGCTTTTTGAGATGACCTGGGTGCAGTCAGTAGTGCTGCTTTTTTCTTATCTTGCCTGGGCGCTCTATATCACAGGGCTGGTGGTAGCGATATTCGAGTGTGGAATCGAATGCCAAAGTGGCCGGGGAAGCATAAAAGATACTGCTCTTAATGCTCTGAAGGGATTTCTGGCAGTAAGCCTGTTTACGACAGCTCCTGTGGAACTTTATAAACTCTGTGTATCACTTCAAGGGAGTTTTACAGCAGGAATAACTGGATTGGGAGAAAGCTTCGGGACAGTTGCATCGGAAATCATTTCATCCCTGCAGGATGCCGGGACCTGGCAGGATGCGGCTGCATCAGGCCCATTCGGAGGCTTGTCTGCCATTACAAGTCCTATTCTGATGATTTTTATTTTGATTATGATGGGATACGCAGTAATCAAGGTGTTTTTTGCAAACCTGAAGCGCGGCGGTATCCTGCTGATTCAGATCGCCGTAGGCAGCCTGTATATGTTCAGCGTGCCGCGTGGATATATTGATGGATTCATTGGATGGTGCAAACAGATTATAGGACTGTGCCTGACCACATTTCTTCAGGCAACCATATTAATTGCGGGGTTAATGGTATTAAAGGACAGAGCACTTTTGGGACTCGGTCTGATGCTGGCATCTGGAGAAATTCCCAGGATAGCGGGCCAGTTTGGCCTGGACACTGGTACAAGAGCTAATATCATGAGTGCAGTGTACGCCGCACAGAGTGCAGTGAATCTTACACGCACGGTTGTTCAGACTGTGGCAAAATAAGTGGAAACGGAGGGAACTATTGTAGAGAAACTTGTGTTTATTTCATCTCCTTACGCAGGGAATGTGGAAGCTAATACTGCTTTTGCAAAAGCAGCCTGTTTGTTTGCTGTAAAGCAGGGCGTGGTACCAATCGCAGTGCATTTGATGTATCCGCAGATTTTAGACGACCGGATACCAACAGAAAGAGAAAAAGGGCTTGATATGGGCCGGCGGGTATTGGAAGCCTGTGACGAGCTATGGATCTTTGGCGAAAGAATATCGGAAGGGATGTGGCAGGAATGGGAGGCAGCTGAAAAGTTGGGAATACCGGTTCGTATGGTCAGCAGCGATGAGGTGTCGGTTTTTCTGGAACAGGTAAGGAGGCAGACATATGAATGGAACGTCAGGCCGGCAGAGATGGAGATGAAAAGATGCTGACAATGGGTAGTTTGTTTGACGGCATTGGAGGATTTCCGCTTGCGGCTATTCATAACGGAATCACTCCAGTATGGGCGAGTGAAATCGAGCCTTTTCCGATTCGGGTAACCAGGCTTCACTTTCCAGATATGGAGCACGTCGGGGATATTACAAAACTGAATGGAGGCAGGCTGCCGCCGGTAGATATAATTTGCGGAGGCAGTCCGTGCCAGGATCTGTCTGTCGCAGGACAGCGGCGTGGCCTTGCAGGGGAACGCTCCGGTTTGTTTGTGGAACAGGTTCGGATTGTAAAGGAGATGAGGAATACAGATGCCAGACGAGTCATACCAGATTACCTTAGCAGACCTCGATACCTCGTTTGGGAGAATGTGCCGGGAGCCTTCAGCTCCGCAGGTGGGGAGGACTTCCGCGCGGTCATCGAGGAAATCGTCCGTATTAAGGACAGTACCTGTCATGTGCCTCGACCTGACTCCGGGCGCTGGGGACCTGCTGGGGCGGTCATACTGGGACGTGAATTCAGCCTGGCTTGGCGAGTCCTGGATGCTCAATACTGGGGAGTCCCCCAGCGCCGTCGTAGAATCTTCCTTGTCGCAGATTTTGGAGGACTCAGTGCCTGGCAAATATTATTTGACCAGGACCGCCTGTTTGGGAATATTACGGAGAGCGAAGGCCAGAGGAAAGAAATTGCCCAGCCAGCTTTTGTGTGCTCTGGAGCTGCAGGCAAGTCTGATGGAAACGAAGCAGAAAAGAGTAGAAAAATAACCTGTCTCTGCCTGAATGATCAGGGCGGTGAACGAATGGATGTGAGTGAAGATGTGACAGCAACTTTGCGTGCCAGCATGAATCAGCATCAGCCGCTGGTGTTTGAGAATCATCGTAAAGATTCGCGTTATACAGGTCCCCTGAATGTAGCACCAACCATGTCTGCAAGTTATGGAACGGGCGGAAATAATGTGCCTCTGGTGGCGGAAGCTCCGGAAAGCTATTGCATTGCGGGGAATATTATTGACCGTAAAGTACAAAATGGCGGGAATGGTCTGGGAGTAAACAGAGAGGCATCATATACACTGACCAGTACGGACCGTCATGCGGTGTTCAGTCGGCAAAGTTATGATGAACTGATACCGAATCAAGTTGCAAGTACTCAAAGTGCCAGACAATATAAAGATGCGACAGATTTGATTATGGATGTAGCTGGTCTTGACTGCCGGAATGGAATGGAAAACGGAAATATTTCAGGAACCTTACAATCAGGCTCCAGTGGGAGTTCACTGAATGCTATTCATCCGGTTCGTACTGGAAATCTAATTCGCAGGCTGACTCCTCTGGAGTGTGAACGGTTGCAGGGCTTTCCGGATCGGTGGACAGATATTCCTGGAGCTTCGGACAGTGCAAGATATAGGGCATTGGGTAACAGTGTGGCAATTCCCTGTGTAGATTTTGTTATGCGTGGCATTGCTTATTTTTTAAATAAGAATGCACGACATTAGGATACCGATACTGTAAATAGTGCTTTCTCTTTGAGAAATATCTTTGTTGGGGTTGGTCATGGCTGTTTCCTGGTATTCTCGATATACTTGGGGTGATAATAATGAAGAAAGGAGAGCGGGAAGAGAGTGTAGCATAAATAATATGGACACGCCGCCGGAAGTTTTATACTGCCGGCGGTTCCTTTTTTGCAAAAAAATAAGATAGAGGTGAACTATATTGTACATTTATCCAGATAATCTAAAAGCAAAGGCAACTCTATGGCTGTGGCAGCTGCGGGATATTGGCATTATTGGGATCTGCGCACTGGCATCCATCTTGTCACTTACACAAGCAGGATTTTTTCCACCTCTCGTTTTAACTGGAGTTTATGCTTTTCTGACGATTCGTTTTGAGGATACCAGCATTCTGGATTTTATACGATATGCATTTGCGTATCTTTTTGGAAGCCAGCAGTTCTATGAATGGAGACTTAAGTATGAACAGAAAGAAAAAAGATGAGAAAAAGGAGGCTGCAAAAAGAGCTTCCACCAGAGAATTTATTGGTGCAAAGGAGATCACAGACTATAGTCTTGTGACGTATGGGCAGGGAGAACTGGTATATTTTATCGTCCAACCGACAAATGTTGCTGTGCTGTCGGCAGAGAGTATCCGGGTAAGGATTTACGCGTTAATGACAGTTTTAAAAGGCGTGGCGGAAATAGAAATGCTGTGCCTTAACAGCCGGGAGAGCTTCGAGGATAATAAACAGTTTTTGCGATCCCGTATAAAAAAAGAGGAAAATCCAGCGGTCCGAAAGCTGCTGGAAAAAGATCTGAACTATCTGGACCGGATTCAGGTACAGATGGCTACGGCCCGTGAATTCCTGATTCTTATTCGCCTGCAGGGTGAAAAGGAAACCGAGGTGTTTCCGTACCTTTCCCGGATTGAGAAGTCATTAAAAGAGCAGGGCTTCTCTGTGAAACGGGCAGATAAGGAGGATATCAAACGGATTCTGGCGGTGTATTATGAGCAGAATGTGACTACAGAGAAGTTTGAAGACTATGATGGGGAACGCTGGATCATACCTGATGATTGACAAAGACGACATGAGAGGAGGTATTCACTTGAGAAAAGCACAAGCAATTCCAGCATCCAAAACGGTGAATGATGTGCAGATACAGGAATTTCTTGATATGATTGCACCATCCGTCATTAAATTTGAAACAGATTATTTCATCTGCGGCAATACATTTCGCTGTGTGTGGGCACTCAGAGAGTATCCAACCGCCACGGACGAACAGGCAATTTTGTCACATTTGGGAGAAAAAGATGGTGTGACACTCCGGATATATACCCGTCATGTAACGCCGGTAGAGGAGAAGAAAATCATCAGCAACGCAGCCAACAAGAACCGAATGGCTCGAAGTAATACCAGCGATCTTCAGCAGACAGTTTTGGCGGAAAGCAATTTGCAGGATGTAACGACGATTGTGGCCCAAATGCATCGCAACCGGGAGCCACTTCTTCATACGGCGGTATATCTGGAGCTGTATGCTCATGATATGGACCAGTTGAAACTCCTGCAGACAGAGGTACTGACAGAACTGATTCGAGCAAAGCTCAATGTAGATCGTCTGCTGCTCCGGCAGAAGCAGGGATTCCAGTGTGTAATGCCGACAGGGTGGAATGTCTTTCGGGATCAGTTTGAGCGGGTTCTGCCGGCAAGCAGCGTGGCGAATTTGTATCCATTCAACTACAGCGGAAAAACAGATCCCAATGGTTTTTATATTGGCAGAGATAAGTTCGGAAGCAATGTGCTGGTGGATTTCAACCGCCGGACAGATGATAAAACGAATGCCAATATCTTGATCCTGGGAAACAGCGGGCAGGGAAAGAGCTATCTTCTGAAGCTCATTCTGACCAATATGCGGGAAGCTGGCATGCAGGTAGTAGGGCTGGATGCAGAAATGGAATATGAGGATCTGGCGAATAATCTTGGGGGGTGTTACCTGGATCTGATGAGCGGTGAATATATTATCAACCCCTTGCAAGCGAAACTTTGGGATGAAACAGGAAGCCCGGAAGATCCGGATGCGCCGCAGACCTTCCGAATCCGTTCCAGGCTGTCACAGCATATCAGTTTTCTGAAGGACTTTTTCAGGTGCTACAAAGATTTTACAGACCGGGAAATTGATGTGATCGAGCTTATGCTGCAGAAATTATACGCTGGCTGGGACATCTCCGATGAAAGTGATTTTGATCGTATGTCTCCGGAGGACTATCCGATTCTCTCAGATTTGTACGCCCTCATGGAGCGGGAATACAAAGAATTTGACGAAAACCGAAGACAGCTTTATACGGCAGAAGCATTAAGAAAAATTCTCCTCGGACTTAACTCCATGTGCGTGGGGGCGGAAAGTAAGTTTTTTAATGGGTATACCAATATAACAAGTTCAGATTTTATCATGTTCGGAGTAAAGGAAATTTTGCAGGCCAGCCGGAATCTGAAAGATGCGATGTTATTCAATGTCCTTTCCTATATGAGTCACAAACTACTGACAGAAGGAAATACGGTAGCCAGTCTGGATGAGTTTTACTTATTCATTTCAAACCTGACAGCAGTAGAATATGTGCGAAATGCAATGAAACGCGATCGAAAGAAAGACTCAGCGGTGATCATCGCCAGTCAAAACCTGGAGGATTTCAATCTGGAGGGTATCCGAGAATATACCAAGCCTCTGTTTTCCATTCCGACACATCAATTTCTGTTTAATGCAGGTAGTATCTATTCAAAATTTTACACGGATACTTTGCAGCTGGAGGAGAGTGAATACAATCTAATTCGCTATCCCCAGAGAGGTGTATGTCTTTACAAATGCGGAAATGAGCGGTATAACTTGATGGTGCATGCGCCGGAATATAAGGAAAAACTTTTTGGAAAAGCTGGAGGACGGTAACTGATGGAGAAAGCAGACAGATAAAATGGAAGGGAGGAATGTCTATGGCGGCGCCAGCCGCTATAATAATTGTGAAAGCCTCACTTGCGGCGGCAACAGATAAGCGAGTAAGGACAGCGATTCTTTCTGTGGTTGCAGCAGTTTTGATGCCGTTTATTCTCATTATTGCTGTTATCCTATGTGCATTGTCAGGTGCAGCAAATCACAATACCGCCGCAGTACGTCAGACATTTCATGGCGGCTATGTCTCTGCCCAGATGCCGACAGAGTACCGAAACTATATCGAGCAAATGCAGAGTAGTTTCAGGGAATTGGATGGAATCATTTCTGAAATAAACAGTATGGCTGAGGGTGGGACAGTAGACGCGTATCGCGTGAAAGCTATCTTCTATTCTCTGTTTTTCGGCGCGGCTCAGGCGGGGGCGGGAAGCTATCACACTTTTGTAGACTGTTTTGTAGATTACGAAGAACGAGAAGACGATGAGGGTAATCTTTATACCGTGGCCATACCGATTTCAAACTTGGAAACAGTTTATGCAAACCTGTCTGCCACACTGGGGCGGGAAATCACACTGGAGAATGAGTCGAATGCCCAGAGGATTTATACACTGGCGCAGTCAGGAGAAAACGGGCTTGTTGCGGGAGAAGCATTGGGAGACGGGAGTCTCGCGGCGTTGATTACTGAGGCTGAAAAGTATATCGGCATGCCGTATGTATGGGGAGGCAGTACCCCGGCAACCGGATTTGACTGCAGTGGTTATGTCTGTTGGGTATATTCGCAGGCAAGGGTGGCTTATCTGCCCAGGACTACAGCACAGGGGATATTCAATCGCTGTGCAGTAATTTCCAGAGACGAAGCGCAGCCGGGAGATTTGATATTTTTTTCCGGGACCTATGCTTCCGGAAGCACAGTGACACATCTCGGAATTTATGTAGGGAACGGGCAGATGCTCCATGCCGGGAATCCGATTGGGTACGCAGATATAGATTCTCCATACTGGTCCAGACACTATTATGCCTGTGGCAGATTATCCGTTTGACAGGAGGACAGATGTACACAACGTTTGATAGAAAGCCGCAATTTCATCTGCGGAATTTTGTAATAGAGAAGACTATTTGGATTCCGAAAGAAGAATTTGCTTCAATGCTGGGAAATCCAATGGAAGATAAGGACTTTATTGCGGATAATAAAGACTTGATGTATCCGGATTTTTACGGTATTTATCATTGCCTTTTGGTCATGGCAGAAGGTAGAACAGATGGAATTTTGATAGAGAGCGATGGATATGATTATGCAAGATACGCGTCATATGTGCCGGACGCAACGGCACTTTCCTATCCTTCTCTATATGCGATGAACCGGAAGCTGGCCGATATGGTGGATTTTATAGTAAATGAAAGATTCCGAAATATCACGGACGAATCCAGGCGTTTGAGCTTTGAAGAACTGGAGAGTCAGATTGGAATACCTGTAAGTGGAAATACATTCTTACAAGATATGCTTGGGAAAATGCTTGAGGAACGGCCGGAAGTTTTAGTCATGGAAATGGATGCAGAAGGCCTGACGGTGAGATATCAACTGGAGTTTAGAACCGTACCAACATTAGCAGATGTAATGAAACTGAATGAATACTCTGACATCTATTTAATGCATCCGAAAGATGTAGGCTTTATTCCGGTTAGTCGGGTTTGGAATCTGGATGTCGGGAAAAAGGAACTGGAGAGATGGGGTGATATCTTTAACGCAAAAGTAAAATCCATTCAGAGGAAAGGTTATGGCATTGAAATTGAGCTGGAGAATATATCAGCAGAAAGGTTGCAAAAATTTGATTGTTATTTGATGGTATGCGAAGTAAAAAAATCGCTGTTGATACAGGAAATGGATATGTAAAAGGAGGCGGAAATTATTGAAAAATGCGACGTTAACAGTGACATTTAATGCTGAGAAACTGGATGCTTTGGTTTTCCACATGGGAAAGAAAGAGGCTGATCTGCAGGAAGAACTGAATGACACAATGCATCGGCTTTACGAAAAATACGTGCCACAGGCTACCCGCGAGTATATTGACGATAAAGTGGCGCGTGACGGGGGCGGAAAGGAGGCATCTCGAAGGTCAGCGCGGTCTTCGGCACACAGAGTAAGAACTCTCAGAAGCGAAGATGCACAGGCTGAGAAAGCAGAAGATCACCTTATGCCCGTGTGAGGCCCTGTGTGCCGCTGTGTCGGCTTTTGTTGATGGGAGTGGAACTCGTGTACCCCTCTGGCAGTTTTCTGAAACGTTGGGCGCGTGTGAAGGACGGCTGGGTATAGGCTCCATATATGCATTATGCTTCCCAAAATATAGAAGCAGAGTAAGGTCGAAAAGTGTGCAGGTTAAAGGGCAGGTGGCTTGGAAAGCCACCTAGCCCGATTCACACCGCCCGGCAAAGCCGTGCGGGAATTTCTGCCGGCACCCGGAAAATCCGGTTTTGGAAAAGCGAGTGGCTCATGCCGCCGGACAAACGGAGTCAACAGGAATCTTTCGATTTTTGAAGGTGGCTTTTTAATAATCAGGTAGAAGGGAGGGAGATATGAGCGGAAATGCGGATAAGAGCAAGTTTTCTGTTCGGATAGACACAGAGCTGGTCACATTGGCAGATGCATATGTGAAAGACGGTACTGTGCAAAGCAGGACAGAATTGATTGAGGATGCTCTGCGGTTTTATCTGGGATTTCTTACATCGCAAAAAGCAGAGGACTATTTGTTGCAGGCAATTTCCTCGGTGATGCTTGGAACCGTACAGGACAGCGAAAATCGTCTGGCCCGAATGGACTTTAAGATAGCAGTGGAGCTTGCGAAACTGTCGCAGGTGATTGCGTATTCTCATGATATTGATGAGGTGGCATTAAAAAAATTGCATGCCAAATGTGTGGAAGAGGTCAAACGGATTAACGGTACCATTGATTTCGAGAGTGCATACAGGTATCAGAAAAGAGAAAGCTGAGAATACGGAATTTTTTTGATTGTTGTTATGGACTGTCTATATAAAATTCGTTTATTCTAGATTAAAAAGGAGAGAGAAGTATGGATAAAAAGGAAATATATCAAATGGTTCTTCAAGAAATGACAGAGCATGCACTGGTGCAGCGCAGGGAGCGATTCAACGAGGAAGAACAGAATAACTATCAGGAACTGCTTGAGCTGTCCAAGAAAAAGCAGGAGATAATGGCCAAACTATCTCCTGAAGACCGTCAGGTACTGGATGACTATATTACAAAAACTCATTTGGCAGCGCAGGATGAGTGTGAATACCTGTATGTGCAGGGGGCAAAGGATTGCGTAGAGTTACTCAAAGGTCTGGGAGTGCTGTAGAATATACGGGGAAGTAATGAAGAAATTGTGACATTTGGATATGGACTTCGGGGTGCGATTCCGGTATTGTGTTCCGAATACTTTTACAAGTGAGATATAAAGGAAGAAGTAAAACTGTTAATAGAACTGGAAATATTGTAGAAGGTGTTGAACAGTGAAATGAAAGAATGCGGCAGAAGCTCTAATTTATGCTGCATTCTTTTTTATTAAACAGCGGAGATGATGCAGATGAAAGTGGGGTTAATAGATGTAGATGGACATCACTTTCCTAATATTCCTTTGATGAAATTATCAGCATGGCATAAGGCACATGGAGATATGGTAGAATGGTATGAACCTTTGTTTTCTGGACACCTGGATAGGGTGTATATGAGTAAAGTTTTTTCCTTCACTGAGGATTATCCATATCATATTCGGGCAGATGAAGTAATAAAAGGTGGAACAGGATACTGTATCGAGACTATAAATGGAATGGAGCGATACCAGAAAGACAAGGATATTAAGCTGCCTGATGAGATCGAGCATACTTATCCGGACTATACTTTGTATCCGAAATTATGTACTGATACTGCTTATGGTTTTCTGACCAGAGGATGTCCGAGAAACTGCTTGTTCTGTCATGTGGCAGCAAAGGAGGGAGCATACGCTGTAAAAGTTTCAGAGCTGTCAGAGTTCTGGAATGGACAGAAAAGGATAGTTTTGTGTGATCCGAACCTGATTGCTTGTAAAGATTGGCAATCTCTAATACAGCAGCTGATTGACAGTAAAGCCAAAGTAAATATCAATCAGGGGGTAGATATCCGGTTGATGACAGCGGAAAAAGCGAAAATGATAAAACGGATGAAGATTGACAGTATCCATTTTGCTTGGGATCGCTACGAAGACAAGGATGTGGTACTACCAAAATTCAGAATGTTCAAGGAGATTACCGGATGGGGACCTCAGAAAACCAGTGTTTTTGTGCTAACCAATTTTGATACGACTATCGATCAGGATTTGGAGAGGATCTATACACTGAGAGATATGGGATATAATCCGTATGTAATGATCTATAATAAAGGATCGACAAATAAAAATGATGTCGTCAGACAAATGCAACGATGGGTGAATAACAGAAGAATATTTCATACAGTGAAAAGGTTTGAGGAGTATCAGGTATAGATTAATCAGGCACCTCTAGTATCATCAATGCTCATATATTTTCTAACAAGCAGCTGATATCAGCAGCTTATTTTGTGTCTCATGAGAGAGGAGCATGTATATTGCCAAAACTGATTTTTACTTCCCGATATATTCGGGACGCACCTACAGAGCACTTTAAAAATTATGTCCGCTACATCAGTACCAGGGAGGGTGTAGAAAAGATAGAAGGAGCAAGAAACAGTCTTCCTGCTTCTCAAAATCAGAAAAGAATAATTGCGCAGGTAATCCGTGATATCCCAGATGCCCGAAATATGCTGGAATATGCGGATTTTTTATTGAAACCTACCATGGGAAATGCTTCAGAATTTATCACCTGTGCGCTGGAGCAGAGCATGGAGCTTTTGGAGAAGCGAAAAAATTATGTAGACTACATTGCGCATCGTCCCCGCGTGGAACGGATCGGAGAGCATGGTCTGTTTACAGACGCGGGGAAACCGGTAATTATAAAGCAGGTACAGGAGGATGTGGCTGCTCACAAAGGACCTGTCTGGACACATGTGATTTCCCTGCGGCGGGAGGATGCGGCCAGACTTGGCTATGACAGCGCAGTCCAATGGATGGCACTGCTCCGATCCAAACGTTCTATGTTTTGCAAACACATGAAAATCGACAGCGCAAATCTTAGATGGTATGCAGCTTTTCATAATGAGGGACACCATCCTCATGTTCATCTAATGATATACTCTGTGAAAGATAATGACGGGTATCTGACGGAGAAATCCATAGAAGCAATGCGTTCGGAGCTGACACATGATATTTTCCGTCAGGACTTTGCAAATATTTATGAAGGACAGAATCAGGCGCGCGCAGAGTTGAAATCGGGCGTGGAAGAAGTGCTGAGGGAGAAACGGGAGGTTCTGCATTCTGGCACTCTGGCTAGTACCAGGATAGAAGAAATGATACTGGAGCTTTCAAAACGTCTGCAGAAAACTTCCGGGAAAAAGGTTTATGGTTATCTAATACGGGATGTGAAGAATCTGATTGACCAGATTGTAGATGAGCTGGAGAAAGATCCCAGAGTTTCCGAGCTGTACCAGACATGGGGAAACTGGCAGAATGAGCTCCTTTCTGTCTATCAGAGCAAGCGGTCTCCTCTGCCTCCGCTTTCGGAACAGAAACAATTCAAAAGCCTCAAAAACATGGTAATTCAGGAAGCACTGAAGATAGCAGAGCACAGTATTACATTTGAGGATGAATTCCAAGTAAAAGAGTATGCGGCAGAAGCTATAGGATCGGATAAACAATCAGATTCACACATGGAAGAAGCTGAGTCGTTTGAGCAGGAACTGCCTGAGCTATACGACATAGGGGAAAGATATGAGAAAGAAGAATCGAATAAGCATGACTTTCCGGTGGAAACGAGTTTTTATGCTGATTGGAACGAGGAATATAAATTGGCACGGGCATATCTGTACGGAAGTGAAAGAACAAAGCAAAATTTTGCTCAGGCACTTGAATTGTTTCTACGTGAAGCTGAAACCGGAAATGCACTTGCCATGTACGATTTGGGCCGCATGTATGCGGACGGTTTAGGCTGTGACGCAGATTCGCAGACTGCACATAGGTGGTATGCAAAGGCTCTGTTGGCTTTCCGCTTTGCCGAAGCAAAAGAAGAAGAGAAGAAACGGCCATATCTGTGGTACCGTATTGGCAAAATGTATGCTGCGGATTTGGGAGTGACAGAATCGGTCGATACTAAAATGACGGAGAAAGAGCAGAAAGAGCAGCGGTATCAGGAAGCGGCAAAGTGGCTCGAAAAAGCGGCAGCCATGGGGCATAAGTATGCACAATACTCTTTGGCTGGTTTATATTACCGCGGACAGGGTGTGAAGCAGAATTACATGAAAGCATATGAGCTTTATGAGTGTTCAGCAAAACAGGGAAATCCTTATGCTGGATATGCTCTGGCCAAAATGCTGAGGGATGGAACCGGAGTCAGGAAAAATGCTGTTCTGGCATATGAATACTTTAAGGATGCATTCTCAGGATTTTCTTTGATGGAGGAAAAGAGCAGCGATGATAAGTTACAGTACCGTCTTGGATGGATGCTCCATACCGGAACGGGAACAGAGAAGAACGATGTGCTTGCTGAAGAATACTGGAAACAGGCAGTGAAGCTGGGAAATCCATATGCGCAGTATGCTCTGGCAAAGCTCTGGCTGGATATCGGAACGGGCGATCTGGAGCAGGCGGTCGAATGGATGAAAATCGCAGCTGATGATAATGGGAATCAGAATGCACAATATCGTCTGGGCAAAATATACCTGCAGGGGAAATATGTCACACAGGATGTGAAAAAAGCAGAAGCCTATTTCAAAATGGCCGCAGAACAGGAGAATGAGTATGCGGCGTATCAGCTGGGAAAATTATATCTCTCGGAGGAATTTCTGCCTAAAGATGTGGAGAAGGGGATTCGGTGGATGGAAACAGCCGCAGAAAAAGGAAACCAGTACGCACAATACACTCTGGGAAAGCTGTATCTTTATGGCTATGATATTCCGCAGGACAGAGAAAAGGCAGTACACTATCTGAGGGCTTCGGCAGAGCAGGGAAATATCTATGCACAGTTTTTTCTGGATCGCATGGATTCATCGCATGAACCATCTGCAATTCTTACAGCGACCAGACTTCTTCGACATCTGGAGAAGCTGTTCCAGGAAGATTATCAGAGAAATACAAGCGGAAGTATTTATCGTATTGACAGAAAGCGCAGACGCAGGCTGGCAGAGAAAAAGCATGCCCAGGGACATAAGGAAGATGATCAAGAGCCTGTTCAGAAAATATATTAGGGAAGGTGTGAAAGTATCGGATATATTCATTTTGCAGAAGAACAGAAACAGCGAGCCAATATGGTGGATCTGGAGGATTTTTTAACTCGCCGGGGAGAAAAACTGCTTCGCTCCGGCAGAGACAAGAGACTTGATTCTGATCATAGCATTACTATCCGGGGAAATAGATGGTATGACCATGCTGCGGAGAACGGAGGCGGCGCTATTGACTTCGTGCAGATGTTTTATCATACGAGTTTTCCGGAAGCAGTAACTATGCTTTTGGGAGGTGAGCAGGGACAGGTATACCAGAGAGCACAGAATAAGGAGCCGGAACTGTCAAAACCGTTTACCTTGCCAAAAGCTCATACTGATATGCGGCGGGTATATGCTTATCTCACCAAGACGCGCTGCCTGGACAAAGATATTGTGTCGGCATTTGTGAAAGCAAAGATGCTGTATGAGGATGCGAAATATCATAATGCAGTATTTGTCGGGTATGATACGGATGGAGTTGCCCGTCATGCACATAAGCGCGGGACCTATACAAGAGGTGAGCCATACAAGGGAAATGTAGAAGGAGGAGATCCCAGATACAGCTTTCATTGGATTGGGCAGCGTGATACCGTTTATGTTTTTGAAGCGCCGATAGATATGTTGTCTTTTATTACGATGTGTCCGGACCATTGGCAGGAGCACAGCTATGTAAGCCTTTGCGGTGTGGCAGAGCATGCCCTTATGCAGCTCTTGTCAGACGCCCCTCAGATTAATCAGGTGATCTTGTGCTTAGATAATGATGAAGCCGGATTAAAAGCAGAAAAAAGAATAAAACAGCATTTGGAAGAGCGGGGATACGGAAAAGTATTCCCGCTCTTGCCATATCAAAAGGATTGGAATGAGGATCTTAAGGCAATGACGAAACCTCCGCCAGAATTGATAGAAAAGAATCAGATGACGATGTAGGCAGAATGAAGGGAAGTGAAGATATACAAACAGGGAATATTGCTATCTTTATCTGTATTGGTCTTGGGATGTTCGCGGTAATTGGAGGGCTGGCTATGCTGTCCAACCATTATACGCTGAACGGAATAAAATCACGCACGGTAGGCGACGGACAATATGGAACTGCGAGGTTTGCGACAGAGAAAGAGATACGGGAAACCTATGTCCATGTTCCTTATGAGCCGGAAAAATGGAGAAAAGGTGAATCACTGCCAACAGCGCAGGGCTTGGTAGTTGGATATAAAAAGAAAGGCAGTTCCATCACAGCGCTGATAGACAGCGGCGACATTCACTGCCTGATGATTGGTGCGGCCGGTGTCGGCAAGACTGCAAACTTCCTTTATCCGAACATTGAAAATGCCTGCGCATCGGGAACGAGTTTTCTAACAACAGATACCAAGGGTGACCTGTTCCGGAATTATGCAGGAATCGCACAGGATTTTTATGGATACCGTATTTCCATTTTAGATCTGCGTAATCCTACCCGCTCAGACGGAAATAATATCTTAACGCTTGTTAATAAATATATGGATATTTATCTGGATGATCCGGGGAATCTGGCGGCAAAAGCTAAAGCTGAAAAATATGCAAAAATCACAGCAAAAACTATTATCAGTTCAGATGGCGCTTCTGCCAGCAGCTATGGACAGAATGCATTTTTCTATGACGCAGCAGAGGGACTGCTTACTTCTGTAATTCTTTTGATTGCAGAGTATTGCCCACCGGAGCAACGGCATATCGTTTCTGTATTTAAGCTGATCCAAGATTTGATGGCGCCTTCTCCAGTCAAAAACCGCAGCCTGTTTCAGCTTCTCATGGACAAACTGCCGCCAAATCATAAAGCCAAGTGGTTTGCAGGTGCGGCACTAAATTCTGCTGACCAGGCCATGGCCTCTGTATTGTCGACAGCAATGAGCCGCTTGAATGCGTTTCTTGACAGCGAGATGGAGCAGATCCTGTGTTTTGACAGCTCGCTGGACACGGAAACCTTTTGTTCACAAAAATCTGCAATTTTTATTGTATTGCCGGAGGAAGATAACACGAAGTACTTTATGGTTTCTCTGTTTTTGCAGCAGCTATATAGGGAGATGCTGACTATCGCGGATGAGCATGGAGGGAAACTTCCAAACCGTGTGATGATTTTCGCGGATGAGATTGGAACCATACCGAAAATAGAATCTCTGGAGATGATGTTTTCTGCGGGACGTTCTAGAAGGATCAGTATGGTGCCGATTATTCAGTCTTTTGCACAGCTGGAAAAAAATTATGGAAAGGAAGGCTCCAGCATCATCATCGATAACTGTCAGGATATGCTGTTTGGAGGTTTTGCCCCCAATTCAGAAAGTGCGGAAATTTTGTCTAAGGCTCTTGGAAGCCGTACCGTATTGTCAGGCTCAATCTCCAGAGGCAAGAACGATCCGAGTCAGAGCCTGCAGATGATGAGCAGGCCGCTGATGTCAGCGGACGAACTGAAAACCTTGCCAAAAGGTCATTTTATTTTGGCCAAGACCGGATGCTGCCCGATGCAGACACGGCTCCCCCTGTTTTTGCAATGGGGAATCCAATTTGGGCAGCCTTATGAAGTGTCGGAACAATCAGCAAGACCAGTATCATATGTAGATCGTTTTGAGCTGGAGCGAGAGATTGTGCGCCGCAGGGATGAGGACAGCGATGATTGGGCTGATGAGACTGTACCGCTAGGAAATCCTTATACGCGTGCCGGACGTATGCTATCAGAAGAAATTTTGAAGGAACACAAGAAAGTGCCTTTCCGCCCTCCTCTGCGGACGGATTAGAGTATGGCGGGAGGTGATGCCAACGGGATATTTTTCAGATATTTATACAAAGGAACTTCCGCATAGAGCAAAGACAGTATATATGTATTTGAAAGATCGCAGCGATAAAAACGGACAGTGTTATCCGGCGATAGGTACCATTGCCAGAGAACTACATTTGTCCCGCAGGACAGTGGAACGAGCGATTAATGATTTGATTTGTGCCGGGCTTCTTAAAAAAGAGCAGCGGTGGCGGGAAAATGGCGGGAGGAGTAGTCTGCTCTATACGCTGGTTGATAGCAATTAAAAAGAAATACGCCGCCAAGGGGATGGTTTGTCTTCTTGGTGGCGTATGGAATATGCCATAATGACATATGTATGGAAGGGAACACCTGAAGAAATGCTTTAAGAGCAGAAAAGAAAATTCAATGTATTATTTTATATTTACAATAATTTATGAAAAAAGTTTTTAAACTGTTTACAAAATGAAAAAGGACTTCTTTTTATTAAATATCAAAAACAAATAAAGGGGGTCCATTATTATGGCAAATTCAAGTTACACATTTGACAACATCATTTCTACGGGAACTGGCTATTTTTCAAAAGAATCTGGCTTTAGCGCAAGTGTCAGAAGAATGCAGACAAAACTTAATCGGTTGGGATATAATTGTGGTTCTGCTGACGGATATTTTGGAGCTAACACAGAGACTCAGGTTAAAGCATTTCAGCGCGATCAGGGGCTGGCTGCAGATGGCAAGGCTGGAAGAGACACCCTTTCCAGATTGGATGCTTTATCACCGGATTCTGCTGATGAAAATTATGGTCGAGAACTGACCCATGCACAGTTAACTTCTGGTTATAGTAATTCTGCTATATCAAATGTTGAGGCATTAGCCAGAACAATTTATGGTGAGGATACACGTTATTCTGATGGACAAGCAGCCGTGGCAAAAGAGCTATATAATCGACAGCGAAGCTCTAGAAAATTTGGCTCACTTTCGGGTACTTCTGCTGGTTCAAAATCATGGAAAGGACTTTGTTACGATTCTTCGCAGTATGCAGTGATGACAGGCAACTCTTCACATACACAAGATTCTCGTAAACCTAACCAGTATTCAACGGAATGGGCAAGATGCGTTTCGTTAGCAAAAACATTAGTTCGTGGCGTAAAACCGAGTAGCACTTTAGGAACTCAGTGCTTTCATTTGTCTTCAGACAGTTCTTATCCTTCTAATTCTGTGGCTTCTACACGGGTACAGATTCCAGCTGGAGTGGGGAATAAGTTTTTTGACTATCAAACATCTTTATAAAGCGTAAATAATATTATGAATCGGACTGCAGAATGATATTCTGCAGTCCGATTAGGTAAATTCTTATTCTAATTGGAAATTTAGCCCATTGTATAAGACGTTCATGGAAATATTCCCAACCTCGTTTGAAAAGAAAATAGTAGGATTTCCTGTTTTGGGAAGAATGCCAATGTCAATGGTTACTATAATTTGGGTATCATTAACAGAGTAGCGTATTTGACTTACACAGTCAATGACATAAGGACCGTTGTCTAAAAGATCTTTATAATCTTTTAGAACAATATTTTTTATAACATTGTCATTTTTAATTATAGATAAATTGTCTTTATGTTTATCCAATGTGAATCCTATATTTTTCTTAATTTCTTCTATCTGGGCATCTGGCATAAATTCGTTTGCTAAAAGCGTTTTTTGTGCTGTATCGTATTCTAGCATGATTAATCGATCGATATTTATGCCAGTTCCTGTACTACCCTTTAGGATGAAACATGCCTCTGTAGTACCATCAAGATCAAAATCTCCTTCACATAAGCCTGTTATTCCAGCACGACTATTCCAGCAATAATCGAAATAGTATCTTCCGTTATAATAATCTACAATGATCCCGCGTGTACTCAGATTGCTATCGATATAACCATATATTTTGATGGTGCTTGATTGATTCGTGGATAGAATAATCAGATTTTCTTCAGAAGAATGTTCTTGCTTGTATTTTTCGAAACTAATCGCGGATTCGAATATAGAAGCTGGCAAGGCGGATATTGTGTGTATAACAGCTTCGGATTCTTCTACAGTAGATATTTGATCCATAGAAAAAGTTGTAGGTTCTAAAAATATAAATGATGCTTCTTCGGAAAATTCATTATCATCAGCAAAATCTTCTTTAGAGAGGGCATTTTGAGGATTGGGACTACAAGAAGCTGTAGAAATGATACATGGTAAAAGTATTATTATAGAGAATATGAATCTAGAAGCTTGAAATGACAAATTGTTTACTCCTTTCAATTGCTCTGTTTTGTGTAGTTGATTAACATTTCATAGAGGATTTTGTATTATTATCTTAATTTTATAGTATAAAAGAATCCGATTAAAGTGGCAAATGAGTGACAAGTATATATAAGTTATAAGAATAATACTACAAGTAATAATAACATAGATGCCTTGATATTTAAACAGAATTTTATTATTTAATTATACTTAGAATTAGTTTGTGATTATAATTTGATGTTTTGTAATTGAGAACCTTTAAAAATGTGAGAAAATATGATACTATAACTAATGGTATTATTAATATGACATGAAGGCGATTTTGTCATATTATTGACACTAGGTATCTGAAGTTTATTGGGATAGAATATAAATAGTAATGAGAATACTTAATATTTGAATTTCCAGATATTGATGTTTTAATGTGTATAAAAGGAAGTATGTCACAAAGTGATTTGTAACATACTTCCGGCAGTAATCAGTTAAAATGTTCAATCAATTCAAAAAGAGTTAGAAGTCATATCCTTCTACTGTGAAAAAGGTGTGATTACCAATGGTAAGATGATCAGTGATTGTTACTGCACCGTTTCCGAAGTTATATTTTCCACCGTTTGCAGATGTAACTTCGTTGTATTTAGAGTTAGTGTTAAACCACAAACACTTTCTTATTGGGTTGTTTTCACGATAAAAATTGGAAGCAATGTCAAGACACTCTTCCCAGGCATTAGCGTCTACCTCTAATGGTTTTAGTGCAGCGGTGCTGGTAATTCCGTTAAACTGTCCTCCGTTACCTTTTGTAACGATAGATTTATAATCGGGGCCGCCGAATTCAGATCGATTAATGGTTTGACGATTTCTTACTACCCATGCGCAAGCAATTTTGCCTTGGCGACTTTCGCCGCGAGCTTCCCCCATCAGCATACGTGCCAGACAATCAATGGGGCTACACTTTTCAATCATTTCTGCCACGCTAGATACCGATGTTCCATATGGAACAAATTCGTTTGTTGCATGTGTACTCATTATGGATACTCCTTTCGTAATGTACTTAACTGATTACATACTGTAAAAAGTGTTTTTCATGAAAATGTAAACTATATTTTTAAAGAACTAGGGGGGATAGCGTGAAAGTATTAAAAAAAATATCGATTGCCACATTGATAATACTGCTGATTTCCTTTGGACTTATAAAATGGAAAGGAGACACTAGAGTTCAGACATATTATTGTGAGGAGGTAAAAGGAAAAATTGGTAACGTGCTGACGGAAGACCCAGAGGGGAAATTCAAAATATATAGGTATGAGGATGCAGAGAAAAGCATTTGTGTTGCTTGGGAGGATAAGTTGTATTTGCTTAGTGAACCTGTTGTCCCTGAAGATGTGGAGCTTCTGGCAGTTACTTCGGATTATGATAGGGATGGGGAGAAAGAATACGGATTGATTTTACATTGTTATGATGATGAATGTAGTACTTATCAAAATAGACTTTATATTTTTGAAGAAAAGAAGGGAGAATTATACTGGAATATTTATGATCCTGCTTCCGATACGGAAGATAATTTTTCGGCTCAGATTACTGCAGATATAGTAGAAGAGACAAAAAAGGTTACTCTGATATGGAGGGAAACAGGTGAAGAACTGCTGGAAGTTTCCTATGAAGGATGGGTGGAGGATGGTGTGTGTCCGGAAAGCGTGTTGTATTCTTCCAATGTCCAGCTGGAAGCAGAGAGAGGAAGATTTTATTTGACGGTACCCATAATGTTGAAATCCGAGGATGGTGAGGTGCAGCTTCCACGAAAATTGAAGCTGGAAATCATTTATCAGGACAGTATACCAAACTTTTCCGCCCGCCCGGCAAAACAGCTGGAAAGTATTGCTATAAGTAAGGATGAACTGGTGGCTGCCTATGGAGCAAGCCCAGGAACAACCTATCAGAGCATAGTGCTAAGGATTGGGGATGATTTTTATGATACTGAATTGGAATGGCATACAGACTATGGAGAAGCAGCAATGGAGCAGGCAGATTATGATGGAGATGGCTTGACAGAGACTGCATTTTTCTATCCTTATGGAGTAGCTAGTTTTGCTGGTCAAGGCCTACTGGTTATTGACCAGAGTGAGAACGGAAAGCCTGTTTGGACGGAACTATTTCCCTCGGAAGCGTGGGTACAGGGAATGGTAGAAGAGCAGTGTCAGAAGCTTTTGGATTGGAAGATTGACAAGGAAACGGGAAAGGTGTATGTGACAGACGCTTTTAGTGGAAAAGAGGTGTTTAGTGGTAGTTATGATAAAAAAGAAATGGGAGCGGATATTGAGAAGCTAGAAGGAATATTATTTACCAGCGTATATTCTTATGTGTTGGAGGAAGGAAAGATTTATATGGATATATCACCTGTGATTGTGTTTGAACAAAGAGTAGTACCTTATTATTTGGAAGGTAGTATACGCATGGAAGTGGTTTATAAAGGGAAAGAAGAGGGAATTCTAAGGCTTCCTTAATAACAAAAATGAGTAGATAAAAATAAAGCATGGTATGGTTGTTGTGACAGCTGTACTCATCTTTGCTTCTATGGCAGACTGTATAATAGAAAAAATTATATGGAAGCTATTTATAAGGAAAGCTCGGAAAACGTCTACCTTCTGGGGTACAGAAATTGGGAGATAATATCTTGGGATAATAATCTATGAGGGCTGTTACTTTGATGAAGATGTGTACAAATATTGGACATCTAGTTAGGTGACGGAAAGTTCTTTCGTGTATTGTGAAGTGTGGTTTAACAATGTAACAAAATTGAGTTTGAGTCCAGTGTTTATGAAATTGTCTTGGCCATGGGGAGCGAACTATGCTGATTCCCTTAGTACAGCAGAGATTATTCATAATGAATGGAATACAGTTTATGAATGGGATTGATTTAATATTAATCTTTGATTTTCCGGATGTGGCAGGAATTTTTCCAGAAACTGTGAGAATAACAGGTTTGAAAAACGGAAGAAAATACCTATATAAACAAAGAGATTCCAGGGCATCCATCAGGATGAGAGGAGGAAAGGGAATGAAGGTTATTAAGAGTTGCGTGTTGTGTTTAGTATTGGTATTCTGCATTTCCTGTGGAAAAGAGCAAAATGAGGAAAAAAGCAGTGATATTGCGCACGAGGATGTTTCAGATGCTAATAATGCAGGTGATAAGACTGCGGTTCCGCAGGAAAAGGAAATTAAAACTTCAGATGAAGATAGCTATATTTTTCTAAGTTGGGGTGGAAAAGGAAAAAAATTCGAAGTAACTGCAGATAACAGTCTTGTGCAGAACATCGAAGACCTTACATGGCTTGCGATGAGAGGAAGACTAAGTTCAGAGTTGGTTTATGAGGGGATAACAGTAGATGAGGTTTCCAGTATTTCGGAAAGTGCTTTATTTCATGCCAATGATGAAGAAATTGTCAATACAGAAGAAAGTTGGGTTCGGATTCCTCGTGAAGGTGATACAGAGGCAGCTACTATTTCATCGGAATACCGAGATATATGTGCGTATATTGAAGGAGAGGATGCATATATAGCTATACAGAGATTGACAGAAACAGAGTGCTGGAATGTGTGGAAAATTCCGGGATATGGAGATTGGATGAATAAATCAATTATGATTTTTATATCATGTTATACGGGCTTATTATAAATTTCACATAATTGCTAGTAAATATAGAGAAGGGGCTGTTGCAAAACCATGATATGCTCCCTTCTAGGTAGACAAGTGAAATAACAAAAACTTGTCACTTAGGAGGGAGTATATTTTATGTCTGAAGATGCAAAAGAATTATCGCCAGAAGAAAAGCTCTGGGTGGTAAAGGAATACCTTTCAGGTAAAGGTAGTACCTACTCTATTGCGGATAAATATGGAGTTACAGATACCAGTATTCGAAGATGAGTAGACCGTTACAAGATAGATGGGGAACAAGCCTTTCACAAAAAGCCTCTGGCATCATCATTGCCACAAGAAGAGAAACTCAGAGCTGTCCATGAATATTTACAAGGAGTATTGTCTTTACGAGATATCGCACTGAAATATGGCGTTGGAGACACCAGTGTCCGCAAGTGGATCGCAAAATACAACGCCGGAGAAGATGCGGCACTTCTTCTAAACCATACAAAGAAGCATTATAGCAAATCCTTTAAACAAGAAGTGATACGGGCTTATCTGGCTGATGAAGGCAGTTATGCAGAACTTTGTGTCCGTTATAATATTCCTTCTTTTGATACTGTCAGAAAGTGGGTCTTGCAGTATAATGATCGTAGAACTGTACGAGGTTCTACGATCATGACAAAGGGACGCAAAACAACATATGAAGAAAGAATTGAAATTGTATCTTTTTGTATCGAGAATCATAAAGACTACCAATTAGCAGCGGATACCTATCAGGTATCCTATCAACAAGTCTATTCATGGGTAAGGAAGTATGAAGCACAAGGAGTGGAGGCGCTAACGGATAAACGCGGCCGAACAAAGCCGGAGGCTGAAATGACTGAACTGGAAAAGCTCCGGGCAGAAAACAAGCTTCTAAAGGCTCAGAACAAGCGACAGGAAATGGAGATGGCATTCTTAAAAAAACTCGGAGAGATAGAAAGGAGGCGGTTTTAAGCCAGATACAAAATGAAACGAACTACCTTGCAATACAGGAAACACATGACGAAACCGGCTGTCCGATTTCTGAATTATGCGTTTTCGCAGGTATTCCACGTTCATCGTATTACAAATGGCTAAATCGTAAGGAAAGCAAAAATGAGCTGTTTAACGGTCAGCTTCTGCCACTGATAAAAGAGGCATATGAGGAAAAGAACGGAATCTTAGGTTATCGTCAAATGACAATAAAACTGAACCGGGAGAATGCTTTTCATGTAAATCAAAAACGCATTTACAGGCTGATGCAGATTTTAGGTTTGACTATATAGGGTACTATAATGGCTCACGATATCAAAAACGGCTTAATTGCATGACGCCTTTAGAATACAGGCACTACCTGCAAACCAAATCCGCATAAAAATATCTACAACCGTACAACTACGGCTGGAGATAGAAAAATTTTAATTTTTCATCTGTCTACTTGACAGGGAGCAGTTCACCATTATTTGTGACACTCCCTTTTTATTTGTGCATTTTAGGTTTACAAAAAGATGATTATTTCTTTTTAATTATTAGATTTGTGCAAATCTGATAATTAAAAAGGAGGAAAGAAAAATGGCAAAACAGAGTATTGAGTTAACAAGAGTGGTATGTACAGATGGAGAAATTGATTATAAGGTAGGAATTAATCCAAATACGAATGTCGATGATAAATTACAGGCATTTGTAGATGCTTTTCGAAGCGTAGCCGGGACTGCTGAAATCATTTGCCATGGGTTGCCAGTAAAAGTAAGTTTGGCAATGTGGGGAGAAGAATCTGGATGGGCAACAGGCCCTACTCAGAATGAGAATCAGAACTGGTCAAATATGAAGTACATCAGTTCAACGAATCCTGAAGGAAACATTGGAAAAGGAACAAATGGCTGGGCAAAATTCGAAGGAAGAAGAAAACATGCAAGAGGTTTTGCTAAATTCTTCATGAATAATTCCAGATATTCGGATTTAATTGATTATTTAAAGAACACTTCTTCGCCCGATATAAATACGTGTATTGATTATATTGCCAATGCAGGATATGCTGGGGAAGATCATGCGGGGTATGCAAAGAGAGTTAAGGAATGCGTATCTTCCTTGGAAATGCATACTGATATAGGTTGATAATAAAATATTTGTAATACGTTTATCAACAGATAAATAAAGAAAATTTACCCTAAGTTAACAAGGGCACACACGCCTCTAACAGCCTGATTCCGGTAGTTTCTGAGTCATCGTCAATCGGCGTATGTTTAGTCAGAGAGTTAGGTAGCCAGCTGTTCAATGCAACGCAGCAGGAAACTATACAGCCACTGTCCTGACCGTGTGTGCTCTTGGCAACTGAGGGTAGAAACGAAAGCTAAATAAATGGGAAAAATTGAGTCGGCAATACAGTGGGTGATCTATCTTGCAAATGATGATTCACATGGTTATGACCAAATTAATAGATGGAGCCGGACTATATCTGCTCTTCTGCTTTGATTAGTGCTTGGGAGGCTGCAGGAGTGCCGGTTCAAGCAAAGGGGGCTTCTACCACAAGCAATATGTATTGCGCTTTTATAGCGAGCTGTCTTCTGATGTATCATCTTCGGTTATTTTTTGATGGTTCAGGACTTGCATATGGTGATGTGTTGTTAACCCCTGGCAGGCATACTGCGATGTATATTGGCAATTCTCAGATGGTACATGCTAGTATTAATGAAAATGGCACTGATGCAGGGGAATAGGCGGGCTGTACTCGCTCTTGTTACAACTATCCTTGGCAATATGTTTTACGTTATACAGGAGGAGGTGGTGATACTGGATCTGGCGACAGTACAATTCGTGCATTTCAGACATAATTATTCTTCGGGTCTGGTGGTTGGTGGTATTTATGGCAGCAACACTAAAAAGGCATCTACAAAAGCGTACCAGACAATTCTTGGTGTTACAGCATATGGCATTTTTGGTGCTGATTCTAAAGCGGCTGTAAAAACATTGAGAGAAGGTAGCAGAGGGCACGATGTTCGCATTATGCAGGGAATGCTTTATTGCAGAGGGGTTGCTTCAAGAGGTGTAGATGGTATTTATAGCACAGGTACTTATTCGGCAGTAAAACGCTTTCAGGAGAGTAAGGGATTGGCAGTAGACGGGATTGCGGGAAAGGATACCATGTATGTATTGTACAATTAAAACTTTTACAGCAAATTGATAAAATGGGTATTTCTGCCAGTAGCTCGGTTCTACTGGCAGAAATATTTTTATACTAAAACTTTGTTTAGTAAGAAAATTATATCCTTATGCCAATACTAAAAATTTAATAATGTACATATAGTTTACATTTTTGAAAATCTTATCTTTTTACCCCATGAGGAGGTAAAAAGATGGGGGAATTTGTATCGTTAATCCAAGCAATTAAGAATGATAAAGAAAAATTTGAAGAATTGCTTATCAAAATGGAACCATTAATTAATAAATATGTTCGATTGCTATATAAGGAAGACAAAGAAGATGTGTATGGTGAACTAGTACTTGCGCTTTGGGAAAGTGTACTCAAAATTTCATATTGTGAGAATGACGGGCAGATTATAAATTTCATTTGTAGGGCTCTTAAAAATCGGTACTATGAATTATACAGAAACAGTAAAAAACGCTGTGAGCATGAAATAAATAGTACGGATGATATTTATTTTGTAAAAGAAAGCAGCAAGGATTTAACGGATGCTCTTATCATTAGTGAAGATTTATATAAGATTATAAATACATATAAAGGGCAAAAAAAGAAAATCATTGTTATGATGTTAGCCTTAAATTTGTCTGATTCTGAAATAGCTGAACGATTGAAATTGTCTAGACAATATATCAATAGAATAAGAAAAAATTTAAAAAACGATTTAAAAAATTACATGATCAATATGTAAAGTAAATGGAGACAAGAAATAATGGAAAAAAAAATTTTATTAAATAGAGGAATTATAACAGGTACATTGACGTTATTAATTAGAAAAATGGAAATTATAGGGCCGATATTAATTATTCTGTTGCTGTTGATGAGTTTGGATTATATATCTGGAATGCTGGCGGCTCGAAAGGAGGGACTGGAGCATCCTGATAATAAGAAATATGGATGGAATAGTAAAAAGGGAATATTGGGAATATATAAAAAAATAGGGTATGTTTTTACTGTACTGGTAGCTATGAGCGTAGACTATATAATTTACAGATACACTCAAGGGATTGGCTTGGAATATGAAACAAAAACATTTTTTGGAGAACTTGTATCAGTATGGTTTTCTCTTAATGAAATATTATCTATTTTAGAGAATGTAGGAAGAATGGGCGTCACATTACCAGATTTTTTGATGAATGTCCTAAGTGAATTGAAAAAAGGTATAAATAATAAAAAATAAAATAACAATAGGGCATTTTTTGACTTGATTCTTGATAATAACAAATGGTTATGATATTATAACTAAAAGTATTAATGCTGAAATAAATATAGTCATAAATTTGTCACTGTCAGAAAAATGGAAAATAGTGTACAATAAAGTCATAATTATTATTTATAAAAAGAATTATAAGAATTATTCGCCTTATACATAAAGAAATATAAGAAAATAAAAACGAAATATTGATAATTTGGTACAAAAGAAAAAGAAGAAGAGAATGTTTATCTAAGAAAGGAGCTAAAATCAGAACGGTATCTTTGGCAGAAAGACGAAGCGGATAATTGAAATAATTTAATGTTTTATTGTGTTTTTGTAATTGCTTTATGTTTTTGCGGGGGTTTTAAAAGAAGAACAAAAGAATCTACAGGGAAGACGTGGTTAATGTTGTAACTCCAGAATCTAGAGACACAGATAAAAAACATAAATAGCGATGAAACTTCAAACATTATAGTGGTGATTTGACAACAAGGCTGAGATAGAGTTGTGGATAAAGCAATAATTAGTATCATTTTATATGATGAAAGCTAAGAATTTATAGGTTGCGATAAAAAGATAAACATATAAAGGGGGAGATTCCAATGGGTGCAATATAAGGATAGTGGAGAAATTCTGTAAAAGTAAATGCGTTTTCCTGTTTTATATGAAAGAAGGAAGGGGTGTTATAATGAGGCGCAGAAGTATAAAAAAAATGACTATTCTGTTAGTGCTAGTTGTCGTTTTGCAGACTGCTTTTCCAGTAAACACATTTGCCAGTGGGATAAACGAGTTAGATATTGTTACTATAGATACAGAAGAATTTGAGGATGCCAACAATGCATTAGTAGCACAAGGTAATATATCTCTAAAAAGACGTCTTACGAATCGTTTGGTATTTCCCTACGACTATCGTCAAGCAGGTGAAAGCTGGAGTAGTGATATTATGCAGACTTGCGGTAAAACAATTGGCAGTGCTGGTTGTTGCCTGACAAGCTTTGCAAATATTCAGCGCTTTTTTGGAGGAGGTTTAGATCCGGGGGAAGTCAATACCAGACTTGGTGGGTATGCATGTCCATTCAATTATCAAGGGGCGGCAGATACATTTGGCTATACCATAGTAAACTTAAGTACAAGTACAGTAAGTGACTCTTATGCGGTATCCTTTATAGTAGGTGCTATTGACTCTGCACGTCCAGTGCTTGTAGGAATGTCATATAGTGGTGGAACTCATTTTGTTACAGCATATGGCTACAGTGGAAATTCGATTTATATTAGAGATCCTGCAGGAAGATATAATTTTTTAGAAGATTATTTTGATGCTGGATATGAGGTAAATCGATTATGTGTATATGCAGGTTAAAGAGAGAACTTGCCAAGTTTGGAGCTGCTTTCCTGTGTTTGAGCGTGTTTTGTTTTTTAACAAGCTGTGCATTTACTAGAGAAGAGGAAGTCTTGTTAGAATGCAAAGATGCAAAAGAACTTACAGAGCTTTTGTATGCAAGTAATGATAGGAATAGATACTATAATTATGGTTTCCCATTTAAAGAAGGGAATGAAGAGACAATATTAATGACAGGCTACGGGCAGGTGGACTCTCCAATTTTTAGTACCTTGGAACAAGTTCAGAAATATTTTTTGGAAATATATACAGAGGATTATTGCGAAAAACATTGGTTCTGGACAGGAGAAAGTCCGCGTTGGAAAGAGATGGATGGGATAATTTTCCAGAGTTATGCAGATGGTATGTATTTTCCTGTTACAGAAGAAAATCTTGAGAGTAGTACTGTCTTATATGAAAGTGACGATGAAATAGTGGCATATATTTATTTTGACAGTCAAATTGATGACACAAAGTTTGTGACAGAATATACGATTGTAAGAACAGAAGAAGGGCTTCGGATTGCCAGTTAATATGATACATATTTTATGTTGAGAACGGAGTATATTTTGAAGACCCAGTGTCACTGAACCTGTGAAAGAATCTTTGCAAATACGGAGCTTCTATGATAATTGTTGGGCTGAAGAAAGATCCTGCATCTGGACGCAGGTTTTGGACTGCTGATGCCTGATAATTCTTCTATTATGGGCTTTAATTATGATACGGAAGAATCAGCAGTTGAAAAGTTAAAAACAGCGCCGGAGAGACTGGAGGTATTTATTCAGCAAATCAGGAAGAAAGAAAAAGGAATCTTTAATGATTATGAAGGAGACACGCCTGAAGAAAGCACCAGGGAGTTGGCGAAACTTATTGAGCCCTACAGTGTTACAGCCCCCTTCTACATTGAGGAAGATAAATGTATCGGCTGCGGCTTATGTGAAAAAATCTGGTATTTTTTCCATACAATCCTGGGCGAGGTTTCGATGGCCGGTTCGAAGGGGCGGAAGCACAGCGCGCTTCCGCCTCCTGTATTTATCAGCCTGTCAAAGCATACGGCATAACCGAGTCCCTCTTCCACAAGCAGAGAGCCATTGTAAATCAGGGTATAGGTGGCGGCGATATGCAGGCTGCTCACGTCCGGATTAATTCTGGCAAGGACAGGCCAGTTGTCGCCCTGTTCCTGATGAGAAACAATCAGCGGCTTGTCACGCATTTCTTCAGGATGTATAAAGTCTTTTTCGGCAAGCGGATCATCTTTCGCGGCGGGATTTTTTAGCTGCTTTTTCAGGAGAGGAGCCTGTGAGGGCAGGAACAGATGTGATGCGGTATTCCGACGGGCTTTCTAATGAAGCAATGAAACTGACAACGAAATTAAACAATTCTTACCACACTCCGGAGGAAATACGGGAAATCCTGTCTGAGCTTACGGGAAAGGAAGTGGATGAGACCGTCAGCCTGTTCCCGCCTTTTTATACAGACTGCGGAAAGAATATCAGCTTTGGCAGGCGCGGTGGTGACGAGAGATGTACCGGAAAATATGGTTGTGGCTGGAACGCCGGCTAAAGTAATCAGAGCAATAAAATAAAAAGAGCGGATTACACTGGTTTTTATCTTTTCTTGGGTTTTCAAAAATTTACGAACAGAGGATAAGCAAATGACAAAGCCAGGTAAAATAGTGAATTAAAAAATATATATCCGTAAGCTGATAAAAAAGTAATTGAAGAACTCAGAAAATCAGAGAGGAAGATGCAATATCAGGAAAGAGAAGATGGAGCGGTGTAATCACTTCGGCCCGGATAGACCTGAAAGCTGCCGGGTTTGGGGGCCAAAACAGGCGAAATCTATAACCTGTTTTGGTCTCCCCATTCACACATGCTATCTAAAATAGGAATTAAGGATTTGCCCCGCTCAGTCAAACTGTATTCTACTTTGGGAGGAATCTGCGGGTATTCTTCTCGATGAACAAGCTGGTCAGCCTCCAGTTCTTTCAGTGTGGAACTTAGAGTCTTGTAAGAAATTTCACCGATATACTGTAAGCGCTTAATAATACAACGGCTATCTTTTTAAACCACGTTCTACTATTATTGAAGTAAAACGCTCCAACTTCAACTTTTTGATTCAATCCTGCATCTTTGCTGTATCATGTCAGA
>NZ_NFLF01000027.1 GCF_002160765.1 Lachnoclostridium sp. An138 | reverse complement strand
GAATAATGGTGAGAAGATAAAGTATAATGTCCATGAGCGTTGGCTCCTTTTGTATAAGGTTGGTTTGGCGATTGACATTATACCAGAAAAGGGAGGTCAATGCTCTTTTTATTTGCAAACCTCCGAAAAATCAAGGTAAAGCGTAACTTTTACAATAAAAAAAGAAGGTAGTTTTGACACTACCAAGAAAAATCAGGAGGAAGAGAGAATGAAACTGATTATTGACAATGCGAACATTGATGAGATTCGTTCCATGTATGAGTTTTTCCCCATGGACGGCGTGACCTGTAATCCGACGATTCTGGCCAAGGAAAAGCGCCCGCCCTATGAAGTGCTCAAGGAGATCCGCGATTTTATCGAGGAAGGCGAGCTGCATGTGCAGGTGGTCAGCGATCATGCCGACAATATGGTAGAGGAAGCTTACAAGATCCGCAAGGAACTGGGAGACGATACCTATATCAAGATTCCGACTACCAAGGAGGGCCTGAAGGCTATCCGTATCCTGGCGGCAGCCGGAATCAATGTGACGGCCACCGCAATTTATACCCAGATGCAGGCTTTTCTGGCTGCAAAGGCAGGAGCTCTTTATGTAGCGCCTTACATAAACCGCATTGATAACCTTGGTTCCGACGGTGTGCGCACAGCCAAGGAGATTCACGATATGTTCCGCAATTACAAGTTCCATACAGAGGTGCTGGCGGCCAGTTTCAAGAATTCCCGCCAGGTTATTTCCCTCTGCGAGTATGGGATCGGAGCGACGACGATTTCCCCGGATGTTCTTGAACTGCTGATTAAGAACGATTCAGTAACTGCAGCACTGAACACCTTCCGCAGAGATTTTGAAAAGCTCTGCGGTAAGGGGAAGACCATGCTGGACTGTGGCTGACAGGATGGATTGAGGCCAGAGGGTTGGCAGATATGAATGAAACTTCAGGTGTCCCTGTCGGAATTTCTGACAGGGATATTTTTCTGCTGAAAACAGAGTTGACATAATGCAATATTTTTGATATATGTGAAACAGGTGAAAATCTTTCTGCTTGTTTCAGGGAATTTCAATCCCGCAGGGGGAAGTTCTGGCAAATCGCCAATGTTTTTCACAGGATACTTTTATTTAATTAGGCGAGTGCCGGAACAAAAATTGTGCGGAAATGTCTCATTGGGCCGGAATGGAATTTTTTGATTCCGTGCATCGCCGGAGAGTGAGGTAAGAATGGAAAAAACTACGAGGAGTATTCGCAGGCGCAGCCTGGAGGATTTGAATGTGATGGATGATTTTCTGATGAATGTAGCGGCATCTGATCCGGAGGGCGGCGAAGAGTTCTGCCGTCTTCTGCTGTCGATACTGCTGGAGCGTGAAATCGGAAAAGTACGGGTGAACACTCAGAAAGTGATTCCAGCTTACAGTCCTGCGCTTCGGGGAATCCGCATGGATGTGGAGGTAGTGGAAGACACAGAGCCGGTGCTCAATGTCTATGATATTGAACCCTGTCTTTACCATCCAAAAGAAGGAAGTCTGGAGAAGCATAATCGATTTTATCAGGGAAGGATTGACGGGCGTTATCTGAGAAGCGGAGAGTGGGATTTTTCCAGACTTCCGAATCTGTATGTTATCATGATACTTCCGTATGATCCTTTCGGAGAAGGTTATATGATGTACCGTTTCCGAAATAAATGCGAGGAAGTTCCGGAACTTGACTATCAGGATGGATTGAGGTACATTTATCTTAATACAGCAGGGATAAAGGGAGGCAGTCCGGAGATTCGGCAGATGCTGGATTATCTCCAGAACAGTACGGAAGAAAACGTAAAGGGAGAAATGCTGCAGAGGATTCACCGGCATGTGGAAAAGGTGAAGGTGCGGCCGGAGGTGAGAGAAGAGTATATGCTGCTGGAAGAAAAAATTTATTATGAACGGAAAGAAGCTGCGCAAAGAGCAGATCAGCAGCGCAGAACGGCAGACATTCTTGAGCTTTTAGAGGACTATGGGAAAATTCCGGAGAAGCTTCAGAAGCGGATAGAGGAGGAAGAAAATCCGGATGTATTGAAGAGATGGCTCAAGCTTGCGGCGCGCTGGGAAGCTTTGCGGCATTTGAAGAACAGATGGAACAGCAGTAAAACGAGGTGTAACGTGCCCATCGCAGCTGAAGGATTAGGATTTGCAGATAAAGGGGACAGACGATGATAGATTTGCATTTACATTTTGACGGCTCTCTGCTGCCGCGCACGGTGCTGGAGCTGGCAGACGAGCAGGGAATCAAGCTTCCGGCCCGGGAGCCGGATGAGCTGAAGCTCTTTCTGACGGCTCCGGCAGACTGTGAAAGTCTGAATGAATATCTGGAAAAGTTTGATCTGCCTCTTCTGGTGCTGCAGACGAAGGAAGCGATCCGGAAAGGCATGTATACGCTGGCCAGTTCCCTGAAGGAGCAGGGAATGCTGTATGCGGAGATTCGTTTTGCACCCCAGCTTCATACCAAAAAGGGGCTCACACAGGACCAGGTGGTGAAAGCTGCCATCCTGGGGCTGCAGGAGGCCCTGGCAGGCTCGTTTTTTAAGGCAAAGCTGATCCTGTGCTGTATGCGCGGCACGGACAATCTGGAGGAAAACCTTCTGACGGTGCGGACAGCGGCGGCATATCTGGGCCGCGGCGTGGCCGCGGTGGATCTGGCCGGTGCAGAGGCCCTGTATCCCACGGAGGATTATGAGAAAGTCTTTGCTCTGGCACGGGAGCTGTCTGTACCGTTTACCATTCATGCCGGAGAAGCGGACGGGGCGGAAAGCGTGTGGGCGGCTCTCCGTATGGGAGCCTGCCGGATCGGCCATGGCGTGCGTGCCGGAGAAGACGCAGAGCTTCTGGCAGAGCTTCGGAAACGGCATATTCCTCTGGAAATGTGTCCCAGCAGCAACGTGCAGACAAAGGCCGTTCCGTCTCTTTCAGAGCATCCGGTGCTCCAGTATCTGCGGCAGGGACTGGCGGTGACGGTCAACACAGACAATATGACAGTTTCCGATACGACGATAGACCGGGAATTCCGGCTTCTTCAGGAGGAGCTTGGAATGACGCAGGAGGAACGAAAGACCCTTCTTCTGAATGCGGCAGATGCCGCGTTTCTCACAGAAGAAGAGCGCTGGCGGCTGAAGGATGTCATTGAGAAGGTGTGCTGAATAAGAAAAGGTTTTAATCCTGCTTATTTTCCTGTGGGGGCGGGCTGTGAGGCTGCATTTCATAATCTGCAGACAGGCTGTCTGTCGGAGCAATCATCAGGAAGTGTTTGGGAAAATTAAAATAGGAGTGCTGCTTTCCTGCAAAACAAAAATTTGCAGAAGAGCAGCACTCTTATTTTGATGAACGGCATATCTGCCGGACGGCCTCGGAACCACAGGTTCAGGGCCGCCTTTTTGGATATGGAAACAGTTTGTATCAGCCGGCCGTACAGCTAATCAGTTAAGCTTGATATTCTTGAACAGCTCGCCCAGGTTCGTGGTCAGTTCTTCGCTCTTGGGAAGCACAACTTTCTCTTCGCGCACTTCCTCAGCGGCCACATCTTTCAGCGCTTTCATGCTCAGGGACAGCTTGCCGTCCTTGATGGCGATAACCTTTACTTTTACGGTATCGCCGACTTTCAGGACAGCGTCCGGTGTCTTGATACGCTTGTCGGAAATCTGGGATACGTGAACCAGGCCGGAGAGGCCGTCGCCCAGATCGATGAATGCGCCGTAGGGCTGGATGCTTTCTACCTTTCCTTCTGTCACAAGACCAACCTGTACGTTGGAAATCTTTGCGCGGCGCTCCTCGGCCGCCTTTTCTCTTAAGAGCTCACGGGCAGAGAGAACCAGTCTCTTCTTTTCCGGCTCCACGGTGATAACCTGTACCTGAATCTCTTTATTCAGCCAGTCTTCCAGATTTTCCACATAGCTTAAGGAAAGCTTGGAAGCCGGAATAAAGCCGCGGATGCCCTCTACGTAAGCGACGACTCCACCCTTTACCACGCCGCCGACCTTTACGTCCAGCACGGTTTTTTCCTCCAGATACTGCTGCAGCTTTTTCCAGGCCACATCGTCCGCCGCGGCCTTTCTGGAAAGAAGGAGATGTCCCTGGCCGTCATCTGTGCGCAGAACGGTAGCGGTTACCTCGTCCCCTACATGAACATCGCTCTTGATGGAAAAGGACGGATCTTCTGAATAATCTTCCGCGCGGATAATTCCGTCTGTGTAAGATTTTAAATCTACGGTAACTTCCGTATCAGATACGCCGATGACAGTTCCGGTCAGCACGTCGCCTTCCTGTACTTTGCGCAGGGAAGCCTCCAGCTCGGTTGCGTAGTCGTCCATGGTCAGTTTCTCTTCCATTTTGCAAATACCCCTTTTCGTAAATAATATTCTGTAGATCAAAGAATTGTCCAATGCCTATATTATATGGTAAAATGGCATAAAAAGCAAACGTAAATCAGGAGAAAACCATATGAATATCGTAAAAATAAAAGGAATAGAGCTGGGAAAAGGAAGTCCCAAAATCTGCGTGCCTGTGACCGGGCGTACAAAGGAAGAAATCCGGCTCCGCCTGGAGAAGCTCCAGGAGGCGGAGCCGGATCTGGCGGAATGGAGAGCCGACTGGTACGAGGGGGTATTCGACCGGGAAAAACTGGAGGATGAGCTGGCTTTTCTGCGGCGGGAGCTGGGGAATATGCCCCTGCTTGTAACCTTCCGGACCAAAGAGGAAGGAGGCGAACAGGAGATTTCCCGGGAAGCCTATGAAAAATTCCTGCGGCAGGTGATTTCTTCCGGCCATGCGGATCTGATTGATGTGGAACTGTTCCGGGGGGAAGAGCTCCTTGCAGAGATTTGCCGGGAAGCCCATCAAGCCGGCGTAAAGGCAGTGGCTTCCAGTCATGATTTTAACGGGACGCCGGAAAAAGAGGAGATGATCCGGAGGCTCTGCCGGATGCAGGAATGCGGGGCGGATCTTCTGAAGCTGGCTGTCATGCCGCAGAACCCGGGAGATGTGCTGGAGCTCCTTTCGGCGACCTGGGAAATGAAGGAAAGATATGCGGAGCAGCCTTTGATTACCATGTCCATGGGAGGCACAGGGCTGGTGAGCCGGCTGGCGGGAGAAATTTTCGGATCGGCGCTGACCTTTGGATCAGCAGGCGCTGCGTCCGCGCCGGGACAGATCGGCGTAGGGGAGCTGAAAGCTGCCCTGGCACTCTTTCATGAAAACAGAGTTTCCGCATAGAATGTTAGAGACGGAAAAAGGCGGAGTGCTTCTGTGGATAATTCCAAAATTGAAAATATGCTGAACCTGGCCCTGGATGCCACGCCGGGAGAGCGGGCGCGCTCTCTGAATCTGGATGTGGGTTTTGACGGAGAGGAAAACACCTGGGAGCTGATTGTGAAATATTCCGGTTCTCTGTCCAGACTGGAGGAAGAGGGCATCAGGGTAACAGAGCTTTTGAACGAGTACGCGGTGCTGGTTGTGCCGGAATCCGGAATCGGGCGTCTGGCAGAAGTGCCGGAAATCGAATACATAGAGAAACCAAAGAGGCTGTTTTTCGCTGCAGAGCAGGGAAGGACAGCTTCCTGTGTCACCGGAGTGCAGAATGCCCGGTATGATTTATATGGGGATGGAGTTCTGGTGGCAGTGCTGGATTCCGGGGTGGATTATGCACATCCGGACTTTCGGAATGAGGATGGTACAACCCGGATTCTGGCCCTCTGGGATCAGACTATTCCGGGCAGGCCGCCGGCAGGATACCGGATTGGAACGGAATATACAAAGGAGCAGATCGATGAGGCGCTTGCCCAGAGCGATCCGGTCCGCAGGCGGGAGCTGGTGCCGAGCACAGATGTCAGCGGCCACGGGACCCGGGTCCTTGGAATAGCAGCCGGAAACGGGAGGGCCGGAGGAATACGCTACAGGGGAGTGGCTCCGAGAAGCTCCATCCTGGTGGTAAAGCTGGGGGTTCCCAGAACAGACAGCTTCCCCAGAACGACGGAGCTGATGCAGGCCCTGGATTACTGCATCCGCAAAGCGATGGAATATAGTCTGCCTGTGGCAGTCAATATCAGTTTCGGAAACACCTATGGCGCTCATGACGGCACCTCGCTTCTGGAAACCTATATCACCGACATGGCAAATATCTGGAAATCTGTTATCTGCATTGGAACGGGAAATGAAGGCTATGCGGCAGGTCATGCGTCGGACAGTCTTCAGGAAGGAGAAATAAAGCGGATTCAGCTGGCGGTAGGTGAATATGAAGGGGGGTTGAATCTGCAGATTTGGAAATCCTATCTGGATGATATTTCTGTATCGCTGGAAAGTCCGGGAGGGAGGAGCGCAGGTTTTATCCGGAACGTGCCGGGGGCTCAGCGTTTTGCGCTGGAGCAGACAGATATCCTGCTGTATTACGGAGAACCTTCTCCGTACAGCCAGTCCCAGGAGATTTATCTGGAATTTCTTCCGCAGACAGAGTATGTGGATTCCGGAATCTGGACATTGACGCTGGAAGCAAGAGAGATTCGGAATGGACGTTTTCATCTGTGGCTTCCAAGCGCGGCGGTTCTCAATGCCAATACCCGTTTTCTGGAACCGGAACCCTATATAACCCTTACAATTCCGTCCACAGCCCGGCGTACAGTAGCTGTGGGAGCTTATGACAGCCGGAGCCGGACGTATGCGGATTTTTCCGGCCGCGGGGATACCAGAGACGGACGGGAGCGGCCGATACTGGCCGCTCCCGGAGTCGATGTGGTGACGACCGTGCCCGGCGGCGGCTATGCCGCTGCCACGGGTACGTCTTTTGCGACGCCATTCGTGACCGGAGCAGCAGCGCTGCTCATGCAATGGGGTATCACAGATGGAAATGATCCGTTTCTGTACGGAGAAAAAGCCGCCGCGTACCTGAAAAAAGGGGCGCAGCCCCTGCCGGCCTTCCGGGCGTATCCGAATCCGCAGATTGGCTGGGGAACCCTTTGCGTGAGGGAAAGCCTGCCGGAGTGAGAAGAGGATGCCGATGAAAATCCGGTTTGGAAGATTTGAGGCAGCCGGGCCCTTCTTTTTCCAGCCGGCGTAATTAAAATTTAATTCTTTCCTCACACTTTGAACACATTTCCCTGATACACTAAAAGGCAAATGAGTGGAGGAAGGAGTTCATCTTTATGTACGATTATGAGAATAATTCACAGAACGCAGGCGGCTCTGCCTCTGATTCCGGTACGGAAAACAGTATGGGAACAGGCAGTGAATACCGCTACAGCGGACCGTTTTATCAGGATAATATCAGTTCCGATTCTTCATCGGAGGGAGCAGGCAGCAATTCCTCTTCCGGTTACAGCTACAGCTATGGCAGCGGAAGCTACAGGAATACCGGAGAGGTGACGCCAAAAAAGAAAAATAAAAAGAAGTTTGGAAGACTGGCAGCCAAGACTGTCTGCATTGCGCTGCTCTTTGGCGTAGTTGCGGGAGCGGCTTTCCAGGGAACCAATTATATAGGAAGGCAGCTGTTCGGGGATGATGTTACAGCTTCAGGCAGCGATAATGCCACGACAGTGACGCCGGAGATTGGCACGGTGACTCCCCAGACAGGAAGCAGCCAGACATCCGGAAATACGGTGGCTGATATTGTGGAGGAGTGTATGCCTTCGCTGGTAGCAATTACGAATGTCAGTGTCCGTGAGGTACAGAATTACTGGGGATGGGGCTGGTACAGCCAGCCGCAGGAGCAGGAAGAGGTTTCCACGGGAACCGGAATCATTATCGGACAGAATGATTCCGAGCTGCTGATTGTGACAAACAACCATGTCATTTCCGGAGCTTCGTCACTGACGGTATTGTTCAGTGTAGATGAAGGAAATGAAGACGCAAGCGCGGTAGAGGCTCAGATCAAGGGAACAGATGCCACAAAGGATATCGGTGTGATTGCGGTTCCTCTGAGAGAAATTCCGGATACGACCATGTCTCAGATTAAGGCGGCCAGCATCGGTGATTCTTCTCAGCTTAAGGTAGGAGATCAGGTAGTGGCCATCGGAAACGCTCTGGGATACGGCCAGTCGGTGACGACGGGTATCGTCAGCGCCCTTGACAGAGAAGTGACGCTGGAGAATGATGACGGAACGACCATCAACAACCGCCTGATTCAGACAGACGCGGCGATTAACCCTGGAAACAGCGGCGGAGCTCTTCTGAACATGCAGGGTGAGGTCATCGGAATCAACGAGGCGAAGCTGTCCTCCAGTTATGTGGAAGGTATGGGTTACGCGATTCCGATTTCCGATGTGGAAAGCATTATTGGAGATTTGAAGAGTCTGGAGACACGCTCTGAGGTAGCTGCGGAGAACATGGGATATCTGGGCGTGACCTGCCAGGATGTGACGCAGGAAGTGTCAGAGATGTATGATATGCCCGCAGGCGTTTACCTGAAGTCGATAGTTCCCAACTGCGCGGCAGAACAGGCCGGACTTCAGAAAGGCGATATCATTACAAGATTTGACGGTGTAAGCATCAGCAGCTATGAAGCCCTGCGTGAGCGTCTGCAGTATTACGAGGCAGGAGAGACCGTGGAAGTGACCGTACAGTCTCCGGGAGACGGCGGTTATACGGAAAAGACTGTGAATGTGACACTGAGCACACAGGCTGAGGTAGAGGCAAATCAATAAAGAAGGCAGAATGAGGCGGACTGCCGGGAGACCGGAACAGGTCTCCCGGCGCCGCGCTTTAGAGCCGGGCGCAGAAGGAAAAGCGCAGAATCCTTTTCCTTGCGTCCGGCTGTCCTTTTATGCTATACTCGGGGAAAGGAGTATAATACATATATGGAGAATAAGGATTATCTTGAGGACATAGAAAATAATGATACAGAGCATATGGACGCCGGCGGTGAGAAGGGGGACGTGACAGACCTTCAGACAGGCGGTTCTAAGACAGAGCAGGAAAAGGAAAGCGAAGAGGAGTACGAGCGCTTCTGCTTCCTCTGCCACCGGCCGGAGAGCCAGACCGGCAAGCTCATCACGCTGGGACAGGGGATTTCCATCTGTCCGGAATGTATGCAGAGAACCATGGATACGATCCAGAATGGGAATATTGATTTCTCAAAGCTTCAGGGAATCAACATGATCAATCTGTCGGATCTGCAGAATATGATGCCCCGCCAGCAGAAGGTAAAGAAGAAAAAGCCGAAGGAAGAAAAGGCGGCGGAGCCGGTCTTTGATATCCGGAAGATTCCCGCGCCCCACAAAATCAAGGGACAGCTGGATGAATACGTGATCGGACAGGATTACGCGAAAAAGGTGATTTCCGTGGCGGTATACAATCATTACAAGCGGGTGGCTACGGGGACCCAGGATGATATTGAGATCGAAAAATCCAACATCCTGATGATTGGACCTACCGGAAGCGGAAAGACTTATCTGGTGAAGACGCTGGCGCGGCTCCTTGACGTGCCTCTGGCCATAGCGGACGCCACTTCCCTGACCGAGGCGGGATATATCGGAGATGATATTGAGAGCGTGATTTCCAAGCTTCTGGCCGCTGCCGACAATGATGTGGAAAAGGCGGAGCGGGGAATCGTGTTCATCGACGAGATTGACAAGATTGCCAAGAAAAAGGATACGCACCACAGAGACGTAAGCGGCGAATCCGTGCAGCAGGGGCTTTTAAAGCTTCTGGAGGGAGCCGAGGTGGAGGTGCCTGTGGGAGCCAGCAGCAAGAATGCCATGGTTCCGCTGACGACAGTGAATACACGGAATATCCTTTTTATCTGCGGCGGAGCATTCCCGGATCTGGAAAATGTAATCAAGGAGCGTCTGAATAAAAAGTCTTCCATGGGCTTTCAGGCGGATTTAAAAGATAAATATGATAACGACCCCAATCTTCTGTCAAAGGTAACGCTGGAGGATCTGCGGAGCTTCGGCATGATTCCCGAGTTCCTGGGACGTCTTCCGGTGATCTGCACGCTGGATCGTCTGACCAAGGACATGCTGGTGCGGATTCTCAAGGAGCCGAAGAATGCGATTCTGAAGCAGTATCAGAAGCTTCTGGCTCTTGATGAGGTCCAGCTGGAGTTCGATGACGGAGCGCTGGAGGCCATCGCGGAGAAAGCGCTGGAGCGGGATACGGGAGCCCGTGCGCTGCGGGCGATTATTGAGGAATTTATGCTGGATATCATGTATGAGATTCCCAAAGATGACAATATCGGCCGGGTGACAATTACCCGGGAATACATTGAGCACAGAGGAGGCCCGCTGATTGCCATGCGCGGGGTTCTGAAGCTGGAAAGCCAGGAGGCTGCGGCTCAGGGCTGAAAGAAAAATGAAAAATGACTGCCTGAATGTGTGGAAGGGCATTGCGGCATTTTTTATCGTATGGATTCACTGCCGTTTTCCCGGAAAGGCGGGGGAACTCGTCGAAGGACTGGCACGATTTGCGGTTCCGCTGTTTTTCATGATAAGCGGATATTTTTCCGGGGGAAAGGAGCCGGCTGTGCTCTGGCGCAGATTCCGAAGCACTCTGCGGATGTATCTTTGGGCCAGCGCCGTATATTTTCTGTGGCGGCTTGTCATGCTGTACAGAGAGGGAAGCCTGTCCCTGGAAGCGGCAGGAAACATGTTTTCGCTGAAGGCCCTTGGAGAGCTGTTTCTCTGGAACCGTTCTCCCTTTGCCTACCACCTGTGGTTTCTGGGCGCGCTGCTGTACTGTTATCTGTTTTACGGCCTGCTGGCGCGGTTTCGGAAGGCGGAAGCCTTTTTTGTTCTGATTCCTCTCTGCCTGGGGGCCAATCTGGCGCTTGGAGAAGGCTTTCACATTCTGGACCTTCATGTTCCTACAGCCTGCGTCCGGAATTTCTGGCTGACAGGCCTGCCCTTCTTCCTGCTGGGATGCTGGATGGCGGGAAAACAGGAGGAGATACGGAGTTCCGGGAAAACAGGCTGGTGTCTGGCGGCGGCAGGAGTCTGCCTGACTGCGGCGGAGACGCTGCTTTTTGGAAAAGCGGAACTGTATCTGGGAAGCGTGCTGCTGAGCGCGGGGCTTTTTATGGCGGCCATTGAAAATCCGGGGATTGGCCGGGGAAGTCTGCCTGCCCATATAGGAGAAAAGGATTCCCGCCATATATATCTCTGGCATGTGATAGTGTATCAGTTTACGTCTTCTCTGGCTGACGGCCTGGGAATACGAAGTTATAAACTTTATCAGTGGCTGGTGCCGCTGTGGGTCTGCCTGGCATCCTGGATGCTGGCTGAGATTCTGGAAAGGAGAAAGACAGTATGAACAAAGACATATGGGATGATCTTGGAAGAGCGGTTACAGGGGCGGCGGATGCGGTGAGCCGCAAGGCCGGAGAAATTGTGGAGATTACCAGATTGAAAAATCAGATTTACAGTCTGGAAAGAGAGATCCGGCGGGACTATGAGGCTCTTGGAAAGATCGTGTATGAGCGGTACACGGAAGAAGGCGCGACCGAAAAGGAATTTGAGTCCCTTTGTGAGGAAATTGCCCGCAGGGAGATTTTGATCGATCAGTATGAAGGTGAGATCGACGACAGGAAAAAGGAAGTCTGATGCGGAAGAACCAGGTATTCTGGGGAAGTCTGTTCCTTCTGACGGTTGGACTGAATCTGGCGGCCCGGCTTGTGCCGGGCTTTGCTGAATGGTATGCCGGACACATCTACCCGCTGATTGTGGGGTCCTTTGCGCGTTTCTGCTCTCTGGTTCCGTTTTCGGTGGCGGAAATTCTTCTTTATGCACTGCTGCTCTCATTTCTGGCAGGGCTCCTGCTGATTCTGGTACGCAGGCTGTCTGTCCGGAGGGCCGTCCCGGTGCTGGCAAAGACTGTCATCGCGCTGTGTCTGATGTTTACACTGAACTGTGGTATCAATTATCACAGGCAGACTTTTTCGGAACGGGCCGGGTTTGAGCTTCAGGAATCTTCCGTGGAAGAGCTGAGAGCTCTCTGTGAAAAGCTGGCGGAGGAGTTGAATGAGGCGGCCGGAGCGATCCATGTGGACGCGGAAGGGCACATGATGCTGGAGGAAAACGTGGAGGCAGAAGCGGCAGAGGCCATGCAGGCGGCAGCGGAAGAGTATCCGGAGCTTGCCGGTTATTATCCGAAGGCCAAGAAGGTCCTTGGGTCCTGGCTTCTGTCTTACCAGCAGCTGCAGGGGATCTACAGCCCTTTTACTTTGGAGGCCAATTATAATGGAGACATGCCGGCGCAGGACATACCTTCTGCCATCTGCCATGAGCTTTCCCATCTGAAGGGATTTATGCGTGAGGATGAGGCTAATTTTATCGCGTATCTGGCCTGCAGGGCTTCTGACAGCGCGGCTTTCCGCTACAGCGGCGCCATGCTGGCCTGGATATACAGCGGGAATGCTCTTTACGAGCAGGACCCCCAGAGCTTCCGGGAAGTGCGGTCAGAGCTCTGTGAACAGGCAGTCCGGGATCTGGAAGATCACAATGCCTACTGGAATTCTTATGAAGGGACAGCAGCAGAGGTGGCCGATAAGATTAACGATACATATCTGAGAGCAAATGCCCAGGATGACGGTACCAGAAGCTATGGGCGCATGGTGGATCTGCTGCTTGCATGGAATCGGGAAAGAGGTGCGGAAAATGGAACTGATTGATTTGAGAAGAAACGACGGCACGCTGACCGGCGAGGTAAAGGAGCGTTCTCTGGTACACAGAGATGGAGATCTGCATGGCACTTCCCATGTGTGGCTGGTGCGCTACCGGCCTTCAAAAGGCTCAGCGGACGTGCTGCTTCAGAAGCGCAGCGCGGATAAGGATTCTTTTCCGGGGTATTATGATATCTCTTCCGCGGGCCACATTCCGTCGGGCCAGGATTTTCTGGAATCGGCAGTCCGGGAGCTTGAGGAAGAGCTGGGCGTAAAGGCCGAACCGGAAGAACTTCATTTTCTCTTTACGCATATCGGATACCATGAGCAGGAATTTTACGGCAGTCTTTTTAAAAATCATGAATACAGCAGGGTGTATCTGTATGAGTGTAATCTGCGCGAGGACGGGTTTCAGCTTCAGAAATCTGAGGTGGAGAGTGTCCGCTGGATCGATTACAGAGAATGCCTGGATGGAATCCGGAATGATACGCTGAAGCACTGCGTGTTTCCGGATGAGTTTGAAAAGCTTGCCGAAAGCATAGAAGCTTATTTTCAGGAGACAGGACGTCCTCTTGCCAGCGCGGCCACCGCGGAAACCTGGGCCGAGGACGCCCAGGGAGAGCTGGAGGACTGGATCGAGGAGCAGGGAATCTATATCCGCCAGTAGGCCGTGTCTGTCCGGAGACAGGAAAGGGAACAGAAGAAGTCAGGCCGGACAGATACCGGACAGATATCGGACATATTTATGTGGAATTTTTCCCGGCGCGTCTTCCCTGGAGGGCATTTTTAAGAAGGGCTGCCTGGTAGCGGCGCTCAGCCTCCTCCCAGTTGATGGTCTGGAACCAGGCCTTGATATAGCCGGCGCGCAGATTTTTATGCCTGAGGTAATAGGCATGCTCCCAGACATCGAGGTTTAGAATGGGAGTCAGGTTCTGGGAAAGGGGCGTATCCTGATTGGGGAGGGGAAGGATGACCAGTTTTCCCCGTTCGTCGGCGGCCAGCCAGAGATAGCCGGAGCCAAAGATCTTAAGAGCCATTTCGAAAAAGGCCTCATAAAAGTCGTCCCAGGTCTCAAAATCCAGATAGAGGGCGTCTTTCAGTTTGCCGGACAGCTCCGTGTGTTTCGGGGTCATACCGGCGAAATAGAACTGATGGTTATAGACGCCTCCCCCATTGTTCCAGACGCCCTGCCGGATGTCTTCCGGCAGCTTTTTGTTTTCCAGAATCAGACGTTCCAGCGTCCAGTCGTGGAACTCCGGATAAGGCTTCAGCAGCCGGTTCAGATTGTCCACATAGGCGCGCAGATGTCTGGAATGGTGAAGATACATGGTTTCTGTGTCAATATGGGGTTCCAGGGAGTCGTAAAGATAGGGAAGGGGAAGCAGTTCAAAGGGGTAATGCTGCACTGTCATGAAAATCACCTCGCAAGCAGTATATGCGCAGAAGAGGAAAATATACATTCCAAGAGGCAAGAGGAGGAATACAGTCAATGATGATACTGCCGGTTTCCGGTCTTCTGGTGATGCCGGATGTCAATTATTACTTTCAGAATGATTATATGGAAAAATATATGCAGGGGATGCCGGAGGAAGGCGCTGAAATTCTGTTCCTGCTTATGAAGCGCGAAAAAAAGATCAGCGACATGGCGCCAGAGGATTTCTGGCCGGTGGGAGTCACAGGTACGGTCACAGAGCTGGACAGCGAGGATCACAGCGTCAGCATCCGCACGACAGGCCGGGTAAATGTGGAAGTATTCCGGCAGGAGGATGGAAGGCTGGACGCGGTCTGTACGCCCAGGGAAGAGATCGGGGATCTGGATGAAGAAGCCCGGGCGAAAGCTTTCCGGGAAGTGCAGTCTGCCCTGCTTCAGTATATCAGCAGTTTCCAGTGGGGAATTGTGGCCAGAAATTATATTCTGCGGTGGAAAACCATGGAGGAGATGGCGGCGGGGCTTTCCTATCAGCTCAATATGACGGATGAGGAAAAATACCGGATCGTGGAAGCGGATCGGATCTCAGAGCGTTATCAGAGGATTGAGCAGGCGGTCTATGAGTTTATCGAAGTCTCAAAGGTCGGCGCGGACGCGCAGAAGGCACAGACGGAATCCAATGAAAAGCTGTACCGGGAGGAGGCTCTCAAGAAACAGATTGCGATTCTTCAGAAGGAACTGGACGACATGCATCCGGAAAGCGTGACGGATGTACGGAAATTCGAGAAAAAGATCCAGGAAGCCGGAATGAATGAGACGGCCCGAAAAGAGGCGGAGAAGGTCTTAAACCGCATGAAGCAGGAGGGCGAGAACAGCCACGAATACGGCATGCTGTATGACTATCTGGATTTTGTGACCACTCTCTCCTGGAAAAAGGAAGAGACGGTTTCCATTGATTTGGAAGAAGCGGAACAGATCCTGGATGAGGACCATTACGGCCTGAAAAAGATCAAGGAACGCATCATCCAGCAGCTGGCGGCCATGAAGCTGAAAAACAGACAGTCGGGTTCTATTCTGCTGTTTGTGGGCCCGCCCGGAACAGGCAAGACCAGTATCGGCCAGAGCATTGCCCGGGCGCTGGGACGGAAGTATGTTCGGATCAGCCTGGGCGGAATCCGGGACGAGGCGGAGATACGCGGCCACAGACGCACCTATATCGGAGCCATGCCCGGCAGGATCATGGAGGGAATAAAACGGAGCGGCGTCTCCAATCCGGTGATGGTGCTGGATGAGGTGGATAAGCTGACGAAGGCCTTTGACGGAGATCCTTCCAGCGCCCTTTTGGAGGCTCTTGACCCGGAGCAGAATCACAGTTTTACCGATCATTATATGAATGTGCCGTACGATCTTTCGGATGTGCTCTTTATCTGTACAGCCAACACCACAGAGACGATTCCTGAGCCGCTTTTAAACCGCATGGAGGAGATCGATTTCCGGGGATATACAGAGACAGAAAAACTGGAGATCGCGAAACGCCACCTTCTTCCGAAGGCGATGGAACAGACCGGGATCAGCCCCGGTCAGCTGGAGCTGTCCGAAGAAATCCTGCGGACTGTTATCGAGGACTATACCATGGAAGCGGGGGTCCGGGGATTGAGAAAACAGCTGGATGCAGTCTGCCGGACGGCTGCGGTCCGCCTGGTAAAAGGAGAAGCGGCTCCGATCCGGGTACAGGAGGATGAGCTTTCCACGTTATTCGATATGCAGCCCGTATTTCATGAACAGCTTGTCACGCCGGACCGCCCGGGCATCGTGACAGGGCTTGCCTGGACCCAGGCGGGAGGAGATATTCTCTTTATCGAAACCATGTTTACGAAAGGAAAAGGAGAGCTTGTCCTCACCGGGCAGCTGGGCGATGTGATGAAGGAATCCGCTCAGATAGCGGTGAGTCTGGTGAAGTCTCTGTTCCCGGATAAGACAGAGCTTTTTGAAGAAAACGATCTCCATATCCACGTGCCTGCGGGCGCGGTTCCCAAGGACGGCCCGTCGGCCGGCATCACGCTGACGACAGCGCTGGCTTCTCTGGTCACCGGTCATATCGTGAATCCGAAATGCGCGATGACAGGCGAGGTATCCTTAAAAGGCCGGCTGATGCCCATCGGCGGTCTGCCTGAGAAACTGATGGCGGCTGTCAGGTCCGGTGTGAAAAAAGTATTTATTCCAAAGGAAAATGTCCGGGATCTGTCAGAGGTTCCCCAGGAGATTCGGGACAGACTGAAAATCGTCCCGGTGCAGAAGGTGGCCGAGGTGCTGGAGAAGACGGGGGTTCTGGAGAAGAAGAAAAAAGGGGACAAAGAAGACAAAGAAGAAACCTGACAGGTTATCGAAGCCGGAAGACATGCTTCAGAAGTTTAAGAAGTTTAAAAAGCGCGGTCTGCAGAGAGATTTGTTTCTGTCTGCAGGCGGCGCTTTTATCAGAATATATTTCCACTAAGCTGTCACCCATATTTCTTCGCCATCCGCCAGGAATACCAGATAGATACAGCTGCGTCTGCTATCAGAATCAGCATGGACCACAGCAGGCAGGCGCCGGCCCTGGTCATAAGGCTTACGGCGGTGATCAGAATGCCGCTGATGATAAAAGTGATGCCGCCGAATTTCTGGCTTTTCTTCCAGGTAATCTCATTTTTCCGGCTCCATGTTGTGCGCAGGCCGATGACAGAATTATTTTTCAGCTTGGGCATGATGTTGCCGCACACAATCAGGAGAAGACCGAGGCAGGCAAACACAAGGTTTGTGATATTTACAGGAAGCTCTGAAAGGTTTTCTACCTGATGAAAGTCGGTATACAGGAAATAAAAGGTCATCAGGTTGAACAGGAGAAGCGTGCACAAGCCCGTAATCACGGTAACCTTCTCATTGTTAGTTCCATTGTTATCTCCGCTGTCGCTGTCATTTCCGCTTTTTTCCTGCTTTGCCGCATATTTTGCCATAGCCATCATAAAAAAGCCGAAGAGAATGGTAAGCAGAGGAAAAATCAGAGACTCATATTTGCTTCCCCAGCGGTCCACCTGATTATCCGCGCCGTAATGGGCGGGTATCTGGTCCGGCAGCAGAGGCAGCGCAATGAGGGTGGCAGCCAGAGGCAGCAGCATCAGGGTATAATACAGCCATTTCTTAGTTTTCACAGTCGGTTCCTCCCCTTAGTTCATTCATCCACAGAATCGTTTCATCCAGAATAGAAAGATTGAGTTCATAATAAATGAAATTTTTGTATCTGGTCTCATAGATCAAGTCTGCCTTTTTCAGCCTTGCCAGATGGTAAGACAGGGCCTGGGGCGTTACCCCCAGGGCAGCAGCCAGATCGCCGGAGCTGATTTTTCCCTTTTTCAGCTTGAGCAGAATATTGCGTCGGTTTTCATCGGCCAGTGCAGCCAGAACTTCGTGAACAGCCAGAGTGATCACTTCCAAACTATTTAAAAATTTCTTTAATTAGATTGTAGTAGAAGGAAAGAGGGAAGTCAATAACAGCTTAAAAGTAATTTTAAATACTTTTGAACAGAAAAAAGGAACTGAATTTTTTCAGTTCCTTTCAGAAAAATCGGAGTAACAGGATTTGAACCTGCGACCTCTCGGCCCCCAGCCGAGCGCGCTACCAAGCTACGCCATACTCCGACGACTCACGTGCGAATATTATTTTATTCGATATGACACGTTTTGTCAAGAAGTTTTTTTATTGGCGGACAGGTTTTAGAGGCTGTTTTTCAATTCTCTTATGAATTCCGGCGTCGTGCCGCAGCAGCCGCCGAGGATCGAAGCGCCTGCCTTCTGCAGGGTCTTCATGTGACGGGCGAATTCTTCCGGTCCCATATGGTATACGGCCTCGCCGGTCTCGCTGATGGTGGGCATACCCGCATTGGGCTTGGCAATGACGGGGACGGACACGCGGCTGCGGATACCGGAGATGACGGACTCCAGCTGATCCGGGCCGGTGGAGCAGTTGCAGCCCACAGCGGCCGCGCCCAGGACCTCCAGTTCTTCGACGGCGTCGAAGATATTTCCGCCGAAAAACAGGCTTCCGTCGGCTTCCATGGTCAGGGTGCAGAAGACCGGCAGATCGCAGACGGAGGCAGCCGCGTCGAGAATCACCATGGTTTCGTTGGAAGCCAGCATGGTTTCCGCCACAAGAAGGTCTGCTCCGGCCTCCGCAAGATAGGTAATCTGTTCCCGGTAGGCGTCGTAGAGCGTTTCATAGGACATAGGTCCCAGAGGCTCCATCATTTTACCGGTAGTGGTCAGATCCCCCGCCACCAGCGCCCGGCCGCCGGAAGCTGTCCTGCTTAAGGATACCAGAGTTTTGTTCAGAGACTCCGTTTCGTCTGCCAGTCCGTGTTCCCGGAGACTGACGCGGTTTGCCATAAAGGTGGGAGCGTAGATGATGTCAGAACCTGCTTCCACATAGTCCTGCTGCAGTTTTATCAGTATGTCCGGATGATCAGCCACCCATTTTTCCGTGCAGATTCCCTTTGGCATTCCTGCCTTCATCAGATTGGAGCCTGTGGCGCCGTCGAGAATCAGAGGGCCTTTTTTCAGCCGGTCGAGAAGTTCCTGTCTGGTCATGTCGTTTCCTCGCTTTTCTTTCGTGAATCTCCGCAGAGGGGAGAGCATCGGGGGGACTGCAGGCGGAAATGTGGTTTTGCGCCCGCAGGAAGCCATATCATATTCCTCAGCGCCGGCGTATCAGGGCTGTAATTCTGTATTGTCCTCTGGTATGCCGACGCTATCAGTATAGTATAAAAACAGCGGCACGTAAAGGGCAGAAGAAAATTCAAAAGGACAGCCCCATAAGTCAGAAAAAGATTCGGGCGGACAGACAGAAAACAGAAAAAAATAGGGTTTGTCAGGAAAGGCTTGACGGGAGTGATAAAATCAGGTTAAAATTTGCCGGTAATAAAGAAAGCTTTCTAATCAGAAAAATCTATCAGGATAAATTTTATCAGGAAACAGATTGAGACAGACAAAGAGGTCGCGAGAGCCTTTTTTGTCTGTTTTTTTTATGTTTTGAAAGGAGGAGTATCATGCGGCTGAATCCAAAGGAAAAAGAGAAGCTGCTCCTGCATCTTGCCGGAAATCTGGCTAAGGAACGCAGGGAAAGAGGCCTGAAGCTGAATTATCCGGAGGCGCTGGCCTATATAAGCTCGGAGCTGATGGAGCTTGCAAGGGATGGAAAGACCGTTGTGGAGCTGATGCAGCTCGGCACTAAAATTCTGGCCAGAGAGGACGTCATGGAGGGAGTGGCAGACATGATCGATGAGGTTCAGGTGGAGCCTACTTTCCCGGATGGCACAAAGCTGGTGACGGTTCATAATCCCATACAGTAAGCCCTGCGGCAGAAAGGAGAATGTTTATGAAAATCGGAGAAATCATGCCCCTCGACCGGGATATCATTTTAAATGAAGGGAAAGATACGGTGGCTCTTCTTGTGGCGAATACAGGAGACCGGCCGATCCAGGTAGGGTCCCATTATCATTTTTTCGAGGTGAACAGAAGACTTTCCTTTGACAGAGAGAAAGCATATGGGTATCACCTGGATATCCCGTCAGGGACCTCGGTGCGTTTTGAGCCGGGTGAGGAAAAAGAAGTGCAGCTTACGCGGATGGGCGGACGGCGCCGGGTATTCGGCCTGAATGATTTGACCTGCGCGCAGACAGGAGAGGATACGCTGGATATATCCATGGAACGCGCGAAGCTGAAGGGATTTCTGTAAGGAGGCGAAAGATAGTGAGTGTAAAAATATCTGGCAGTAAATATGCGGCCATGTACGGCCCCACTGTGGGCGATAAGGTGCGTCTGGCCGACACAAGCCTTGTAATAGAAGTGGAGAAGGATTATACCACCTATGGAGACGAAGTAAAATTTGGCGGCGGAAAGACCATCCGTGATGGTATGGGACAGTCTGTGAAGACGAAAAGCGCGGACGGAGATCTGGATCTGGTGATTACCAATGCGCTGATCGTGGATGTAAATGGTATCGTTAAGGCGGATATCGGAATCAAGGACGGAAAAATCAAAGGAATCGGAAAAGCGGGAAATCCGGACATTATGGACGGCGTGACGCCCGGCATGACGGTGGGAGCGTCTACGGAGGCCCTAGCAGGAGAAAATCTTATCGTGACAGCGGGCGGAATCGATACGCATATCCATTTTATCAGCCCCCAGCAGATTGACTGCGCGCTGTACAGCGGCGTAACCACAATGATCGGAGGAGGCACAGGGCCTGCGGACGGAACCAATGCGACCACCTGTACCCCTGGCCCCTGGAATCTGAAGATGATGCTGAAGGCGGCAGAGGAATATCCGATGAATCTCGGTTTCCTCGGGAAAGGCAACTGCTCCGACGAGCAGCCGCTGATCGAGCAGATCAAAGCCGGAGCCATGGGACTCAAGATTCACGAGGACTGGGGCTCCACTCCCGCTGTCATCGACCACTGCCTGAACGTGGCGGATGATTATGACGTGCAGGTAGCGATTCATACGGATACCCTGAATGAAGGCGGCTGCGTGGAGGACACGCTGGCGGCTATCGGAGGCCGGACCATTCACACCTATCATACAGAGGGAGCGGGAGGCGGCCACGCGCCGGATATCATCCGCGCGGCGGCGGCCCCCAACGTGCTCCCGTCTTCCACGAATCCGACCATGCCGTACACGGTCAATACCATAGACGAGCACCTGGATATGCTGATGGTCTGCCATCATCTGGACAAACGGATTCCGGAGGATATCGCCTTCGCGGATTCCCGCATCCGCCCGGAGACCATCGCGGCGGAGGACGTGCTTCATGACATGGGCATTTTCAGCATGATGAGCTCTGATTCCCAGGCCATGGGCCGCGTGGGCGAGGTCATCGCCCGGACCTGGCAGACGGCCAGCAAGATGAAGGACGAAAGAGGAGCGCTCCCGGAGGACGAAGGCCATGGCAACGACAACTTCCGTGTAAAACGGTACATAGCGAAATACACGATTAACCCGGCTGTCACTCACGGAATCTCTCAGTATGTGGGCTCTGTGGAAGAAGGAAAGCTGGCGGATCTGGTTCTGTGGAATCCGGCCTTCTTCGGAATCAAGCCGGATATGATTATCAAAGGCGGCATGATTCTTGCTTCCAAGATGGGAGACGCCAACGCGTCTATTCCCACCACGCAGCCGGTGTTCTATCAGCCCATGTTCGCCGCCCATGGCAAGGCGAAATACGAAGCCTGCCTGACCTTTGTCTCAAAGGCGGCCATGGAAGAGCATGTGAAAGAAAAATACGGCCTGGAAAAGACCGTTGTTCCCGTGTCCGGCTGCCGCAGCATCGGAAAGAAGGATATGGCGTACAACAGCAGCACACCGGAACTGACCGTTGATCCCGAGACCTATAAGGTTACGGTGGACGGAGAAGAGATTACCTCAAAGCCGGCGGAAAAGCTGCCGCTGACCCAGCTCTACAGCCTGTTCTGACAAGGCGGCGGAAACGGAAAGCCGGGCGGCTGCAGGGCATCCTGCGGCCGCCCGTGAAAAACCGGGAAGTGCCGGGACAAATAGACGCGGCCGGTTTCCGGGAGAGAGGAGATTATGAAATAAATATTAGGAGTTTGTCTGTTATTTGTAGGAATTGTACTGATAAACAATGGGATGTGCGCCCTGTACAAGGTGGACGGAAAATCTGCGGCTGTCATGAACATCCTGACCGGCACACTTTCTCTGTTTATCAATTTTGTAAATCTGGTAAACGGGGATTATTACGCGGCCGGAACGGGTCTTTTGTTCTGCTTTACCTACCTTTTCGTGGCTTTCAGCAGACTGCTGAACCTAAGCCCGGTTCCTTTTGCCTGGTTCTCCACGTTCGTGGCTGTCAATGCTCTGGTGTTCGGAACCATTGAGGGTGTGACCGGAAGCGAGGCCCTTGGCATCACCGCGGATATCCGCTGGGCGGGCATTTGGTACCTGTGGGCCATCCTCTGGGGAACCTCTTTTGTGGAGGACATCCTGGGGAAAAAGCTTGGACGCTTTGTGCCGCTGCTGCAGATCTTCGAGGGCGTGGTGACGGCCTGGATTCCGGGCGTTATGATGCTGCTGCAGGTCTGGTAGAGACAGACGGAAGAAAAGGCGGAAGAAAAGACAGAAGAAAAGACAGAAGGAGAAAACGATGCTGTGCGAACAGATTTACGGGAAATTAAGTGAGACAGATACGGCCGGAAAGACTGTGGAATATGTGGATATGGAATGGCATGAGGCTTTTAAGAAAATACACCGCAAGACTACGGACAAAGGCCGGGAGATCGGAATCCGCATGGACGATTCCGTGCTAAGCCGGGGCCTGCTTCAGGACGATGTGATTTATGTGGACGATGAACTGGTGATTGCTGTGAATACGCCGCCCTGCGAGGTGATAGAGATATCCTTTGAGAAAGGGTATGCGTTTATGGCGGCAAAGGTCTGCTATGAGATTGGAAACCGGCATGCGCCGCTGTTCTGGGGAGACACATACGACACGTTTACGGCAGTTTATGATGAGCCGATGCTTGCGATGCTCTCAAAGCTTCACGGGGTAAAGACAGCCAGAGCTGTAAAAAAGCTGGATTTTGGCCGGAGAATTTCTGCTTCTGTTTCTCATCATCACTCTCACGGCGCATGAAAACAGTACAGAATGAGGCGGCAGTTATGAAAGAACGGGATTATTACCTGCTTCAGGTCAATGACGCATTGTTTCCCATAGGAGGCTATTCCCATTCCCAGGGGCTGGAGACCTATATCCAGAAGGGACTGGTCCATGATGAGAAAAGCGCGGAAGAATATATCAGAAACAGGCTCCGCTGGAGCCTGGCATATACGGACCTGCTGGCAGTCCGGCTGGCTTACGAATATGCGAAGCAGGCAGAGCTGGAAAAGCTGGGGGAACTGGAAGAGATTCTGGAGGCGTCCAGGCTCCCTTCAGAGCAGCGGGAAGCAGCCCGGAAAATGGGCTCCCGTTTTGCGAAAACCATAGAAAAGCTGGATCTTCCTGTCTGCGGGACAGGAATCTTTCCGGAATTTCTGGAAAAGCGAAAGGGGAAGACAGTGAGCCACTGCTGTATCTATGGCGTATTCTGCGCCTGTCTGGATACAGGGGAAGAGGAATGTCTGTCCCATTATCTGTATGCGCAGACCTCTGCCATGGTAACGAACTGCGTGAAAACCGTTCCCCTGAGCCAGAGCGCGGGGCAGAAGCTGCTGGCAGGCTTTTTCCCGGAATTTGAAGAAATTCTGGAAGAAGTAAGGGCCTGCGGCGAGGCAGACCTGTGCCTCTCGGCTCCGGGCTTCGACCTGCGGGGAATTCAGCATGAGAGACTGTATTCCAGGCTGTACATGTCATAAAGCTATATGTCAAAAAACTGTACATGTCATAAGGCTGTATACGTCAAAAGCCGCATATATCACAAAGACAAGGAGGAAAAGCAATGTCATATGTGAAAATCGGCGTGGCAGGCCCGGTTGGCTCCGGGAAAACCGCGCTTATCGAGATACTGTCACGGAAGATGGCAGGCGAGTACAGTATCGCTGTCATTACCAATGATATCTATACGAAGGAGGATGCGCAGTTTCTGGCTCGGAACAGTGTACTGCCCGAGGAACGCATTATCGGCGTGGAGACCGGAGGCTGCCCTCATACCGCCATCCGCGAGGACGCTTCCATGAATATAGAAGCTGTGGATGAGATGCTGGAGCGTTTTCCGGATGTGGAAATTCTTTTCATCGAAAGCGGCGGGGACAATCTGTCAGCCACCTTCAGCCCGGAGCTTGTGGACGCGACGATTTTTGTCATTGATGTGGCGGAAGGAGAAAAGATTCCGAGAAAGGGAGGCCCCGGAATCACCCGTTCCGATCTGCTGGTTATCAACAAGATTGACCTGGCGCCTTATGTGGGAGCAGATCTTGGAGTGATGGAGCGGGATTCACGCAAAATGAGGGGCGGGCGTCCCTTTATCTTCACTAATATCCGTGGAGACGAACATGTGGATGACGTGGCAGCATGGATCAGGAAAAATGTGCTGCTGGAGGATATGTGAGAGGAAGAGCAGAAGAGATGGCAGAGAGACAGCTGGTCAATCAGTTCGGAAAAGTATCAAGGTTCGCAGTCCGCGCGGAAAAGCGGGAAGGGCGCACCATTCTTTCCGACGTTTCTTTTACGGCCCCTTACAAGCTGATGGCGCCTTTTGAAAGGCCGGACGGAGGAATTCAGATCATGCCTCTCTGCGCTTCCGCAGGCATTATGCGGGGTGACAGGCAGGAATTTTCCTATGAAGCAGGGGAAGGAGCAGATCTGGAGGTCCTTTCCCAGTCCTTTGAAAAGATTCACAGGATGGATGGCGGTTCCGCTTACCGTCATATCCGGGCCAGGGCGGAAAAAGGCGCCTCTCTTTACTGCTGTCCCCAGCCGGTGATTCCCTTTGGGGGTTCGGCCTATGACAGTGAGACGGAGATTTATCTGGCGGATCGAAGCTCCAGGCTGTTCTGGCTGGAAATTATCTGTTCCGGCAGAATCGCCCATGAGGAGCAGTTTGCTTTCCGGCGCTTTTCTTCGCTGGTGCGGATCTACCGGGAGGGGAAATTGATCTGCCGGGACAATACCCGCTATGAGCCGGACAGGATGCCCATGCGGGGGCTTGGCATGTATGAGGGCTATACGCATCTGGCCAATATTTTCCTTTCTGCTTCCTTCGGAGATCTGCGGGAGCCGATCTGGGATATGCTGGAAAGGGAAAGGGAATGCGAAGGAGGCGTAACGCTGCTTCCCGGAGGCGATCTGGCAGTACGGATTTTGGGAAACCGGGCACAGATACTTGAGGAAGCTGCTGAGCGAATCAAAGGGCTTGCCAGAAAAGGCGCCGCGTGATAGAATGAAGACTCGGGAGCGCAGGTAAGGCAGGTGTTCGCGGCTGACAGGCCGAAAGGCGTCAGGTGAGGAAAGTCCGGGCTCCGCAGGGCAGGACGCCGGATAACGTCCGGTAGAGGCAACTCTAAGGAAAGTGCAACAGAAATGTACCGCCAGGAAACTGGTAAGGGTGGAAGGGCAGTGTAAGAGACTACCGCCCGCCTGGTAACAGGCGGGGCATATGTAAACCCCGTCCGGAGCAAGACCGAAACGAGACATAAGCCGGCCCGGCTGTCTCAGGTAGGTTGCTGGACTCTGCCGGCGACGGCAGAGCTAGATAGATGAACACCCACGACATAACCCGGCTTATCGCTTTGCCTGCGCAAAAAAGGCGGGACGCATCATGCCGTATGGCACGATGCGTCCCGCCTGATTTTTATACAACAGAAATCCAGGTCTAATCCCTGAGCTCGTCCTCTTCCAGATCGACATCGCGGTCTGCGCCGATATCCTGCGTATTCAGTGTGCGCCGTTTCAGCCGCTGTTCCTCGGACCGCTCCAGAATAAAATCCTTGATGGTTTTGGCGTTTTTGATATGGGCAAGCTCCAGTCTCGGATGAGTTGTGTCTCCGGTGCTGCAGACGACAGTTCCCAGGCCGAATATCCGCTCCATGAGACTGGTATTCAGGGTTACGTCCTGAATCTTGTACATATAACAGTCATTTTCTTTCCGGTTCAGAAGCCCCTCGTCTATCGTTACAAGATCCTCTTTTACCGTGTAAGTGGTAAAGGTAAAGGGGAGGCCTAAAAATACCCAGCGTTTTCTCTCTTTGAACTCCATGTCAGACTCCTTTCCGCAGGCTTTTCCGCCCCGGACCCGGGGCTGCGGCTCTCTGCAGTGTATCTATAGAGAAGTATACCGGAAAAAAGCGAGATTTGCAAAATATATTTATTGAAATTAAAAAGGTTTTGATGTAACATAGTACAGGAAAAGTTCCGGCCTGAATACATGGCGTATTCGGGTGGATAGACATCTTATAGATAGAAAAAGTGGGAGGTAATTATGAGACATCTTATGAGCCCGCTGGATTTTTCTGTGGAGGAGCTGGATCAGCTGCTTGATCTGGCCGGAGATATTGAGAAGAATCCTGCAAAATATGCACATGCCTGTGACGGAAAGGTTTTGGCGACTCTGTTTTATGAGCCGAGTACAAGAACGCGATTGAGCTTTGAATCCGCTATGATTCATCTTGGCGGCCAGGTCTTAGGTTTCTCCAGCGCAGCTTCCAGTTCTGCATCCAAAGGAGAAAGTGTTTCCGATACGATTCGTATGATTTCCTGTTATGCTGATATCTGTGCCATGCGTCATCCGAAAGAAGGCGCGCCTATGGTAGCGACAGCCGTATCCTCGATTCCTGTGATCAACGCAGGCGACGGCGGACATCAGCACCCCACGCAGACTCTGACAGACCTGATGACGATCCGGTCCCTGAAAGGCCGCCTGGATCATCTGACCATCGGTCTGTGCGGCGATCTGAAATTCGGACGTACGGTACATTCGCTGATTAAGGCGCTGGTGCGGTATGAGAATATTGATTTTGTATGTATTTCCCCGGAGGAACTGAAGATTCCGGATTATATCCGGGAAGATGTGCTGGAAGCAAACGGCAAAAAGTATCAGGAGGTAGAGCGTCTGGAAGATGTTATCGGAAACCTTGATCTGCTTTACATGACAAGAGTGCAGAGAGAGCGTTTCTTCAATGAAGAGGATTACGTGCGTCTGAAGGATTTCTATATTCTGGACAAGAAAAAAATGAAACTGGCCCGGCCGGATATGCTGGTGTTGCATCCGCTTCCCAGAGTAAATGAGATTTCTGTAGAAGTGGACAGCGATCCCCGCGCTGCGTATTTCAAGCAGGTTCAGTACGGCGTATACGTCCGCATGGCCCTGATTCTCACACTGCTGGAGGTGAATGTGTAATGGGAAAGAGCGTATTGAATGTAGGCCGGATTTCCGAGGGGTTTGTGCTGGACCACATCCAGGCCGGCAAGAGTATGGAGATTTATAAGTACCTGAACCTTGACAAGCTGGACTGCACCGTGGCGATTATCAAAAATGCCCGCAGCGCCAAGATGGGAGTCAAGGACATTATGAAAATTGAGTGCCCCATTGATTACATTGATCTGGATGTGCTGGGCTTTATCGATCACAATATTACAGTAAATATTGTAAAGGACGATGAAGTGGTAGAAAAGTCTACACTGACCCTTCCGAAAGAAATCCGCAATATTATCAAATGTAAGAATCCCCGCTGCATTACCTCCATTGAGCAGGAGCTGGATCAGGTATTTATTCTGACCGATCCCCGCAAGGAAGTGTACCGCTGCAAATACTGCGAAGAGAAGTACGAGAGAAAATAGACAGGAAACAAACAGAACATAAATATAGATGAGCAGGAAAGACAGCTGACAGGAAAGTATCCCGAAGGTCTGAAAAGACCGGAGGGATGCTTTTTTGCTGAATGACTGTCTGACAGCCATTATATAGGCAAGGTCGTGAGCGCGCTGTGAAGGAAGAGCTGTTTTATTTTTAAATACCCGGGAGGAGCAGAAAACTGTTATTCATAGAGGGATAATAAAAAAGCAGGGCGCCCGGTTGTAATAAGGCGTTCCTGCGTTGATTTCGAGGGAGTGGGGCTTCCTCACGGAAGCCCCTGAGTGTTATGAATGAAATACTGATATGTGTTCCTGCTACGATTATTACTATACCAGAGAATTAAGGCTAAATTGTGTCCAGTCTATAAAAAAAGTATAATCAGAATTAAGAAATTCTTAGGAATCCGGGAAGAAATGCAAAAGATGCTTCAAAGGCCCCAAAAGGCTTGAGAAGCGTCTTTTATTTATGGGAAATAGAAAGCCGGCAGGTACCCTCAGCTGACAAGGAGCGGGTGTGTTTTTTCCAACTGAGGGTATGAAAAATAAAAATAGCAGCAAACTTAAGAAGGGCGGCTCTGCCGTAAAAAACAACAGGAGGTACAGATTAGAATGGAAAACAGGTACATCACGGAAACTATGCAGAGGGATTACAGAGATTATCTGGAAGAGGAGGAAAAGAGCAGAAACACCATAGAAAAATATATGCGAGACATCCGCGCGTTTCGGGTCTGGCTGTCAGACCGCCCGCTTAGCAGGCAGGAGCTGCTGGCTTATAAAGAAACGCTGAAAAAAGACTATGCAGTACGGAGCATTAATTCTATGCTTTCATCTATTAACAGTTTTCTGCGGCATTACGGCTGGACAGACTGCTGCGTCCGTCAGATGCGGGTACAGAATCAGGTGTTTTGTACGCAGGAAAGAGAATTGTCGAAGGAAGAATACAGAAGGCTGGTGGCGGCTGCCAGAAGAAAAAAGAAATACCGGCTGGAAGCGGCACTGCAGACCGTCTGCGCTACCGGAATCCGAATCAGTGAGCTCTCTTTTATTACGGTGGAGGCTGTGCTCCGGGGAAGCGCCGAGGTATCCTGCAAAGGAAAATACAGGCAGGTTTTTCTTCCTCATAAGCTTCAGCTTATTTTAAGGCGGTATATTCGGGAAAGGAAAATCCGGAGAGGGCCGGTTTTCGTAACAGAAAGCGGGAAGGTCTGGGACAGAAGCAACATTTGGAGAGAAATGAAAGCGCTGTGCCAGGAAGCAAGGGTTAACCCGGAAAAAGTATTTCCGCACAATCTGCGCCATCTGTTTGCAAGGACCTATTATAATATGAAAAAGGATATTGCAAAGCTGGCAGATATTCTGGGACATTCCAGCATCAATACCACGCGCATCTATATTATATCCTCGGGAAGAGAACACCAGCGGCAGATCAGCCGTCTGGGGCTTGTGATATGACATAAAAAAACAACATAATGGTGATTATGTTGTACCAAGTGCGTTTCCCGAAATTTGACTATACATAGTTTACCATTTCCTTTCTAAGAAATCAACAGCTATAACGAAGGTTATTCGGTGTTTTTTAACGTATTTTTGAGAAAAAGGGCAGGAAAATTCGGAGAATCAGAAAAATGTAAAAAAATGTATGAAAAAACAACCGGTCAAAGACCTGCCCGGCCCTATCCGCATACAGTACAGACTGTATGCGTTTTTTGTTTTGGCTTCCTGTGTCTGGAAGCTATTTACTCCGATAAAACAATGCAGCAGTTTTTGCAGGCAGCATATTTCCCTCATGTCATATTGTTTTTACGACTCTGCGTTTAAAACGTACAACATAATCACCATTATGTAGTACCTTCGTGCCTCATTTTCGGAACTTGACAAAGCACAAAGAAGGAGAGTTGTGAAAATGAAAAAGAAAGCAAGCAGGGCGTGGAAACGTCCGCTGGCCGGTCTGCTGACACTGGCAATGGTGGTGTGCCTGTTGTCGTCTGCGCCGCTGAGTGCGAGTGCGAGTGAGCCTGATGATAGTGTTATGCAGATGAAGCCAGAAAATGATGTGGAGGAAATGGAGTCTGGTGAGAGTCAGGACCCTGTAAATGAAGATCTGAATGTTCCATTGGATAATTCTGGAGATAAAATAGCAGATGAGTCCCAGAATGATTCAACGGACAATTCTTCAAGCAGTCCCGAGAGTACGGATGGAAGCCAGAATGCTTCTGACGACGTAAAGGAGCCGGAAGAAGATGATGATGATCTGGAGACTACACAGCAGCCTAACGGAGAAGAATCTGATGAAATTGTGCAGACTCTTGATGAAAAGAAAAATACGGATAATATACAGGAAGTTCCTGCTGTGGTGAATAGTCTGGATGAACAGTCGTTGCAGTCCAAAACGGCAGCAGCAGGAGATGCTTCTTATGACACACTGCAGGCTGCTGTAAATGCGGCAGAAGAAGGCAGTACAGTCACATTGATGGAGGATACGGAAGAAACTGTTACCGTTACAAAAAAACTGATTTTAGATTTAAATGGACATACGCTGACAGGTACTCTCAGTGTTGAAACAGACGCAGCGGCGGATGTAACGATAAAAGGCGGTACAATCACCGGCGGAACATCCAGCGGAATACAAGTGGAAGGAGCGGTAAATCTTACTGTTGAGGATTGCATTATCACAGAAAATGAAGCGGTTAATGGAGCTGGTATTTATATCTCTGGTGCAGCTCAGGTGACGATTGTTGGTACTGAAATTACCAATAATGTAGCATCTGCAAATGGAGGAGGAATCTATCAGTCAACTTTAGGTGAAAAATCAAATTCTTGTATAATAAAAGATGGAACCGTTATCAGTGGAAATGAGGCAATGTCGGGAGGCGGAGTTGCACTGGGAGCGGCGAATTTTGAGACTTATAAATCTACGTCCACATTTACAATGGAGAGTGGAGTGATTACCAATAATCACAGCATTAATGGGCAAACAGCAAGTAGTGGAAATGGCGGTGGTATCTCTTTGGTCGGAAATGGATCACGCTTTATAATGAAAGGCGGTGAAATAACCGGAAATACTGCAGACGCAAATGGCGGTGGCATTTACAGTACTAACTGGGGAGGCGTTACGATTGGCGGAACTGTCCGTGATAATACAGCCAAATCATCTGGCGGTGGACTTTATATTCAAAATGTTAATTCGGAAAAAAATCCGCCAAGTACATCAGAGGTACTTTCGGTTGAAACATCAGCTGTTATTACTGGCAATACATCAGGGTCATCTGGCGGGGGAATCAGTGCAAATAATGGTGTGACTGTTAAGGTGGCGGAAGGAGCTGTTCTTTATAATAATATAGCATCATCCATAGGCGATGATGTACATGTCGCTGAGAATGGCTCTGCGACCTTATCTCTGCCGGCGGCTTCGGCAATGGGAGGAGATAAGATTCTCAGTGTTGATGGATATGCCATTACCGGCTGGTATCACGATGGTTATGAAGCTGGCTTAACTGGACGGTATCAGTGGGGAGAAAAATATATTGATTATACGATAATCCCTGGACAAGGTGTTGTATCTACAGAAAAGGAATATTACAGCGAGTATACACCCGTTACAGAGGATAATAAAGCTACAGTTGGCTTAAAAGCTGCTCATGCTAGAATGTATACAGTAAGATATGAGTGGATTGGACTGCCGGAAAATACAGTATTTTATGATTCACTAGGGAATTTGCTTACCCCAGAGATACCAAAGAGCATTGAAAATTTAAATACTGGCGACACGTATGAAGTAGATAATACCATGCCTGGTACTGTTCTTTATGTACATGACGAAGAAGGAAATGTGACAGGAACTTATACATTAGGTGAATGGTCAGATCCATCTAAAGGAATTATTGCAGATGATGATGTGATTATTACTGGAGAATGGAAATATACAGAAAAATCGAATATTCCTGTAGATCCTGAACCGGGCGATTCGGATGATTCTGTATCTGTAGATAAGACGGCAACAGATCTGGATGCGAATGACCAGACAACGGTTACGTTGAAAATAGGAGCAGGACAGGGACGTCTTGAATCCAACGTGGTATTCGTCCTGGACAAGTCTACCAGTACGGACGTTCGCGAAGAGGCTGGGAAGATGCTTGATGAACTGCTGACGCAGGTTGATTCGGAGGCTGTCGTTAATGTAGCTGTGGTAACCTTTGAGAAAACAGTAAGCATCACAAAAGACTGGACACAACTGACAACTGACACTATCGAAGGAATAAAAGCAGCTATTAATGAGAAAAAGAATGAATCCGGAACCAATATTCAGCTGGGCTTATCAAAGGGAAAGGAGCTACTGGATGAAAGAAAGGGACAGGATAATCATCTGGTTCTCGTGACGGATGGCATTACCTATCAGTGGGGCGACGGCATGACTATTTACAGTGAGTCTGCGTCTAATGGAGAGGAATCTATTAATGCTGGTAACGATATGATGACAGTCCATCATTCGGACACAGAATCCTATTATGCTGAATTTGAAAACATTTCTGAATGGTATGAAAACCATGGCGCTGCAATCAGCAAAGATATTGATGAATATCAGCATAAATATGGCGCTGGCCAATATCAAGCAGACGAAAAGGGACATATGTACGAATCAACGTATGTTAACGCAGGCTTTGAAGAAGGAGATTATATCTCTGGAGAAGTCCTGAAAGATCATTACAGCGCAAATGATGCAGCAGTATACAGAGCTGTAAAAGAATGGGAAAATATTATTGCTGCTGGATATTCTGCATATGCTTATGCGGATGTCAGTGCTGGTAATGCAGGATATAAGGTGTCGTATCCGTGGGCATCAGCTTTTGTTTCTAGCCTGAATACAGTAGGAGGCATATCTGGTACTGCAACAGATGAAACTATCGATGGCATGTTCAATGACGTAAAGAACACCATCCTCTACGATATCATGTCCGGCACTGTCACCGACATCATTGGCAATAACTTTGACCTGACCGGCGTAGGCAGCTTCGAGCTGGCAGCAGGCGGAGAAAAACTGAACACCACTGTTTCCGGCAACACCGTGTACTTTGGCACAAAGACTGGAAATGAGTATCCGTATTCCGTGACTTACTACCCGAACGGCACAAACGGAGACTCTCGAGAACAGTTTGTCTGGGATATCAATGTACCGGTTGAAAGCGCAAAACCCCTCGAACTCACCTATACCCTGAAACTGGTGAATAAGGAGACTGCAGAGGGAAGCTACACCGTACCGACCAATGAGGACGCAACACTTATCTATGAATCCACAGATGGAGGAGATGGCAGCGAGAAGTTCCCGAAGCCTGAAGTTACCTACACAGTAACCGCTGGCGGAACAGAGACACCCACCACCCCGTCCGATCCGGGTTCTGGTTCAGGCTCAGGTTCAGGCAGCGGCTCCGGAAGCAGTTCCGGAAGCTCCAGCTCACCGACCCAGACCACGTCTGCGCAGACAGGAGATGAGACCAATATTCTGCTTCCGGTGGTGACGCTGATTATTGCGGCAGCAGTGCTGGGAACAGTTGGAACGGTATATTACAAAAAGAAAAGAAGCTAAAAGGAAAATATCTGATTAAGCAGTCAGATATTAACCGGACAGCAGACTGAAAGCCGGGACTGCCGCAGGGACATAAAAAGACAATTTGCCCCTGCGGCAGTTCCTTCATTTTTTATGCATTGGAAAACAGCTTGGTTTACACAGAAGAGAAGACAGAAAGGAGCTGAAGCATGCAGCAGAGAAAACACATATACAGCAAAGCAGCGGCCGGAGCCCGCATCCGTAGCTGCCGGGAAAGGCTGGGCCTTTCCCGGCAGAGGATGGCGGAGCAGATAGGAAAAGCGGAAAAATACTACGCGGACATAGAACGCGGTTACTGTGGAATGTCTCTGGAAACCATGATTGAGATAGCGGACTGCCTTGGCATCACGCTGGATTATATGATTTTCGGAGAAGAAGACAGACAGGAACTGCCCGAGGATTCCAGAAGTATTCTTTTCTATCTGGGAAACTGTGATGAGAAGAAGCGGAAGAAGGCTATGGAACTTCTGAAAGTGTATCTGTCAGAATAGCAAGCCTCTACGAAAATACATACCTAATAAAAATGAAAAGTAATCTGAAAAATAAGAATTAAATAAAAAAGGATATTTCAAGGACCGTAAACAGTCTGAGGGATATCTTTTTTTAATGGAAAAATATAAAATTATACAGGTATGAAGTATGAAATTTGCTGCAAAATAGGAAGATAGAAAAGATACTGAATAAGGAGGAATTACAGATGGAAGAACGGACTATTACTGAGAGTATGCTGTTAGATTACAGAAAGTATTTGGAAGAAGAGGAGAAAAGCCGGAATACAATAGAAAAATATATGAGAGATATCAGAGAGTTTCAGTTGTGGCTGTCAGGATGTCCGATCAGCAGGCAGAGAGTAATGGCCTATAAAGAAAAGCTGAAGGAAACTTATGCTGTGAGGAGCATCAATTCGATTTTGTCTTCAGTGAATAGTTTCCTGCGTTATTGCGGCTGGACAGACTGCTGTGTGCGTTTGCTGCGTATACAGAACCAGATATTTTGTGCGCAGGACAGAGAACTTTCAAAGGAAGATTACAGAAAGCTGGTAGAGACAGCCAGAAAACAGAAAAAGGACCGGCTGGAAGCCGCGCTACAGACTATTTGTGCTACAGGAATCCGAGTCAGCGAGCTTTCATTTATTACTGTGGAAGCTGTGCTTTGTGGAAATGCATCGGTTTCCTGTAAGGGAAAATGCCGGCAGATTTTTCTTCCCCGGAAGTTACAGATAATCCTGAAAAAATATATACACAGAAAGAGAATTCGGTCTGGACCGATTTTTGTAACAGAAAGTGGGAAAGCCTGGGACAGAAGTAATATCTGGAGAGAAATGAAAGCGTTGTGCCAGGAAGCAGGAGTTAATCCGGGAAAAGTATTTCCCCATAATCTGAGACATCTGTTTGCAAGAACCTATTATAATATGAAAAAAGACATTGCGAAACTGGCGGATATTTTAGGTCACTCCAGTATCAATACAACGCGTATTTATATTATTTCCACAGGAAGTGAGCATCAAAGGCAGATAGAACGCCTGGGGCTTATTTTGTGAAATAAAAAACAACATAATACGGATTATGTTGTATAAAATATGATTCCGAAATCTGACTATACATAGTTTAGCATCTTCCGTCAGAAAAATCAACAGTAATAACGGATGTTTTTTGGTGTCTTTTAACGTACTTTCTGAGAGGACAGCAGAAATGCTGGAAGTATATAAATTATAAAGAGGCATGAAAAACAGCCGGTCTCAGATGTCAGGCCGGTTTTCTATGTGTATAAACTGTTCTGTTTTAGACTTTTCAGTCTGGAGGTCTAATTCTGCTGCCTGTATTAAAAATCCTGCTGTTATTGCAGGTAAATTTTCTGGCTTTCAGGCGCATTCCTGTAAACTTCGCTTAAAACGTACAACATAATCCGTATTACGTGGTATCTCCGAAATATGACAATGTTCAAAAAAGGAGAGTTGTGAAAATGAAAAGAAAGGCAAGCAGGGCATGGAAACGTCCGCTGGCCGGTTTGCTGACGCTGGTAATGGTGTTAAGCCTGCTGTCAACCTCGCCGTTGAGCGCAAGTGCGACAGAGCCAGAGCAGACTGTGACGGCAGTGGACCCAGAAGAACAGGAGCCGGAGAAGACAGAGCAGACGAAGAAAGATATCGATGCTCAGGACCCGGCAGATGAGACGGAGGAGGAAGAGAAATCCGAGGACGAGAAGCAACCGGAGGAAGAGAAATCCACGGATGAGAAGCAACCGGAGGAAGAGGAGCTTCAGACTGACGAGGATAAGCAAAAGGAAGAGGAATCTTTAACTGAAGAGGAGCGGAAAGATTCTGAGAAAGAAGAAAATCAGGAGACCGAAAAGTCTCGGATTGCGAAGCTCCAAAAAGGAAAGAAAGCGCAGACGGAGACTTCAGAAACTATTTCTAGTAATGTACAGAAATTCTTGGATGCGGTAGATGCATTTGAAAGTTTAGAGAATACAGAAGAAATATCAAATACTGATCTTAGTGAATTAACTGCCGTAGCTTTGGATGCTTATGAAACGTTGTCAGAAGAAGAACTGGAGCGTGAGGATGTACAGAGAGCGATGGCAATAATGCAACAGGCCATAGATAGCTTGACAGGAGGAATAAAACCACTTTCAGTTCAACGCCGATATGTTACTTTGCAGCCGACTGATGCGGAAGGAGGAACTTTTGGCGCTGTAAAAGTGCAGCAAAATGACTGGGTAAGTTCTTATAACGGTTCCAATAGATATCAGGTGCGTAGCGTAAATGGAAACGAAATTACGGTGTGGGTATATTTGGACAATAATGGACAATTTTTCTTCCCGAAAGCATCGGATTTATGGGAGAATGTTTCTGATGTAGCGTACGTCTATTGGACTGGAAACAGTAGCGGTAAAAAAACAGAGAATGGCTCAGGCTTGACAAGTAATGGTGCCCCAGATAGCTCTTGTGGATTAGCAACTTATTACTTTGAGAAAAGTGGTGGTACAGGTGATTATGCTTGGAATTTTGAACTGAGGTTTGATGCTAATGGAGGTACAGGTGCGCCGAATACACTTACATATGGGACTAACTCACAATATGAAAGAAGTCATACCTTTAACATCCCGTCTCAGATTCCGATTCGTGAAGGATATACCTTTTGGGGCTGGGCAGACGATGCTGACGCATCAGAGGCAACACGTCAGCCAGGTGGCTCGTGCTTGGTAAGTTATTACGCAGATGACGTTAGTGGCTCGTTAATCTCCAAGACTCTCTACGCCGTATGGCAGGACAATACTTCAACCACTCCTGCAAAGCCCACAGAGGAGCAGGTTATGGATCTTTTCACGGAAGGAGTGGTGACTGTTGATTGTACCAACACATTGGTATCGCATGCAAATAAGACATATACTCTGCTGGAAGACTCTTTTTGCATTGGTGAAGTAGAAGGCGATTCTGAAAGCGGTTATACGTGTACAATTACAGTATCTCCTGAAAAATATGTAGAGAAGTATAGTGTGGATATGTCTGCATCACATACTTTGTCACCGGAAAATCAGAGTGGCAAGAAGATTACTCTGAAATATCAAAATAACAGTTGGACAGTTACAGCAGGAGCCGTAATTACTTATACTGTTGTATGTGATAATACACCAACTATTCCGGATACCGACTGGACAGACCTTACAATCGATAAGACAGTCAATAAAGAGACTGCGAAACCCGGAGATACTATTAGTTATACGATAACGGTCAGCAATAATACGGGAAAAGACCTGAAAAATATAACGGTTTCTGAAAAACTGAATTTCAACCTGGAATTCGTCAGTGCAGTCCCTGTTAACCAATATAACAGCGAGACTGGCATCTGGACAATTCCCTCTCTGGGAAGTGGAGCTGATGCTGTGCTGACTATCACAGCAACGGTGAAGGAGGAAGTTGAGTCTGATACAACTATCAATAATACAGCCACCATTACAGGAGCTGAGACAAATGACGGAGAAGAACTTCCGGATGGCACGAACCCGGAGGATAAAGTCGATATAACAGTAGACAACGACGAAACTCCGGAGGAAGAAACCGGTCGTGTGGTTCTCAGCATTTACCGGGATGGAAATACGGAAGAACCGGTCGTGAAGGATGCAGTGATTGGAAGATATCCGCTCGGAACAGATATGTGTGATATCGCAGCAAATATAGATTTAGATGAATACTATACAGAAAACAAGTCGGCCAGCGGCTATGAGTTTGATGAAAAATGGTATAAAGATGGTTCTGTTCTTAAATGGGAACTGGATGAGAGCAGTGTTGTACAAAAAAGCGACTGGAACCGTATTACCTGTATGGTATATGATCAATATGCGGTAAATTACCATATCGAGGGAGAAGAGACCCATACAGAATATATCACAGCGAGAAACATAGAGGACTATGAACTCTGGCAGCCAGGAGACAAAGATGGCCATACTTTCGACGGCTGGTATGAGGACAAGGACGATATTGGAAATGAAGCCAAGAGAGAGCCGGAGCCGCTCGCAGTACTTAAAAAATACGAATTATACGGTAAGTATGTAGCTAAAGAATATCCGGTATACGTCTACATTTATCGGGATGGAAATACGGAAGAGGCGGCTGTTGAGAGAAAGCTGGGAGATTTCGCATATGGAACACCGTACAGCGAAATTCTGAAAGATGCGGTAATCGATGGCAAAAATTCAGATTTGACGACTAAAGACGGTATAGATGTGCTTTATGATCCGGCAAAGTTTGCGGCGGATTTCGAATGGGA
>NZ_NFLF01000026.1 GCF_002160765.1 Lachnoclostridium sp. An138 | reverse complement strand
TAACGCCGATGGAGAAATATGAGTTGTACTGTGCTGCATGAAATATGGCCAGCAACGCTTAGCTGCTGGCCGGAAAAATTTTATATTTTTTCTCTGTCCTCTTGACGGGGAGCAGTTCAGAAATGGTTTCCTGCTTTTCTTTTACCCCAAAAATGAAAGGAGGACAAACAACCATGCCATCCAAAGCTGAATTTTTCCGGCAGATGGCCGAACAGGTATCGACCCGGCTTGTGGGCAGCTGGAAGGAATGGACGGCCTTTCTCACGACTGCCGCCCGCCTCTACAAATATCCGTTCCATGAACAGATGATGATTTACGCCCAGCGCCCGGACGCCACCGCCTGCGCCGAGTACGACCTGTGGAATGAGAAAATGGGCCGGTATGTGCGCCGTGGCTCCAAGGGTATCGCCCTGGTGGACGATTCCGGCGACAGGCCCCGGCTGCGCTATGTGTTCGATATTTCCGACACCGGCACCCGTGAACATTCCCGCACCCCCTGGCTGTGGCAACTGGAAGAACAGCACATCGGGCCTGTATCGGCCATGCTGGAACGCAACTACGGCGTTGCCGGTGACGATCTTGCCCAGCAGCTTATTGATGTGGCCGGAAAGCTGGCGAGTGAGTATTGGGACGAGCATCAGCAGGACTTCCACTACATCGTTGACGGTTCGTTCCTGGAGGAGTACGATGAACTCAACATCGAAGTCCAATTTAAGTCCGCCGCCACCGTCAGTATCGCCTATGCCCTGATGTCCCGCTGCGGGCTGGATACGGAACAATATTTCCAGCATGAGGACTTCATGCCGATTTTCGATTTCAATACCCCGGCCACGGTTGGGGCGTTGGGCGCAGCGGTCAGCCAGGTGAACCAGCAGGTGCTGCGGCAGATCGGCGTCACCATCCAGAATTATGAGCGCGAACAACTCGCGGAAAGGAGCAACCACCATGAAGAACACCCTGACTTACACGCAGAACGGGGATTACCTGATTCCCGACCTGAGCCTGAGCGAACAGCCGGAGAAGCCCCTGGGCAAGTACGGCAGGATGCGGAAAGCGTATCTGAAGGAACACTGGCCCCTGATTTACAACCAGCTGCTGCTGACCGAGAAGCTGTACCCGCACCTCATCGAGATCGACGAGACGGCGAACAGCCGTCTGGAGCAGATGATGCCCCAGCTGGCGGAGTTGGCGGGCGCGACGGAGGAGCTGAAAGCCCGCGATCCGATGCGCTGGGTGGGCCTGATGAACACTTGCAAGGCCCAGGCCGAGGAGATTCTGATGGCGGAGCTTATCAACAGCTGACCTTAAACCTGTTACTCTCCGAAGCGGAACAAATCCAAAGAATAGACGAAGCAGAGAATGTGCAAACATCCTCTGCTTTTTCTTTTGCCCAGACCGACATCGACCATGTGCTGCGGCTGGGAGGCAACACTGACCGGCAGCGTGAACGCATTGTGGCAGCTTTTGAAAAGCAGAAGTCCACCGCCGAGATCGCAGCCTATCTGCAAAACCTCTATACCGGCGGCAACGGGATTGGCAGCATTACCGCATGGTATGCCGAGGACGGCATCCACCTGTCTCACGGAAAGTCTGCCCGTTATGACAAGTCCGCCCAGGTCATTTCCTGGGAGAGCGCCGCCGAGCGTATCGGCCAGCTTTTGCAGACCGGCCAGTTTGCCACCAATGTGGAGCTGTCCGAGGCCGAGGGCTATGAACGTTCCCTCCTTGCGGAAAAGTTCTGGAATCTGTATCACGATTTCAGCGATGAAGCCAGAGAATCCGGGTATCTGCCCAGCCTTGCCAACAATCCAGGGCGAGGTTTCCCAGAAGAATCCGCGTGGCTTACCGAGCAGCTGAAAAGCCCGGAGTTCCGCCAGACCCTTGCAGAAGAATATGCAGCATTCTGGACGGCCTATCAGCAGGACCGGGACTTGCTGCGGTTCCACTACCACAAGCCAAAGGAGATTTGGGGAAACCTGAAAGATCTGTCCCTGCCCCGCACCGCCTTTACCTCTCAGATGACGGAAGTACCTGCGGTCAAGCAGTTTATCACCGAGGACGAGATCGATGTCGCCATGACCAGAGGCAGCGGTGTTTCTGGTGGGAAAGGCCGCATTTTTGCCTATTTCCAAAATTCCCACACCGATAAAGAAAAGGTGGATTTCCTCCGGCACGAGTACGGCATTGGGGGCCACTCCCATGCCCTGTCAGGCGCTGGGGGCAGCTGGGAAGATCATGACGGAAAGGGCCTGCACTACAAAAAAGGCGGCTGCCCGGATGTGCATTTCACATGGGAGAAGGTTGCCAAGCGGATCACCGATTTGATTCAGAAGGGCCGCTATCTCACCGAACAGGAACAGGAGGAGTTCGACAAAATCCAGGCGGAAAAGGCTCTGGCCGAAGAAGATCTCCTGCAAGCCCAGCCGCCCGACACGGAACCTGCCGATGTTCTGCGGGAGGATGTGCCGGAGCAGCCCATTCCCACCCTCCGGGAGCTGCATGAGCGATACAAGCCCATTGTGCTGGAGGCCGTTACCCAGGACATCAGATACCGGAACGCCTGCGGTCACAGTGATTATGAAAACGCTATGATCGAGTGTAATGCTGCTGTGCGCCGCGTCATTCTTGATTCCCACGATATAGAGCTGATCCGCCTGTTCTCTGATGTGCCGGAATTTCGCCAGCGGCTGCACCGGGAAGTGGCAGACGAAACCTATCCCAAGCTCCATGAACTGCTGCGCCCGCTCTCGGACAATGACATTGACCGGGCTATCCAGGACTGGAATGGCAGGATCGAGAGTAAACACGCCGTTGTCCGCTACATGAAAGACCATGCACGGGAAAAAGACACCGCTGCATGGCTGGCCCATGAGTTTGACGGCAGCGACGGTAAGACCCCGTTTGCAGTACGCCCGGAAAGCCCCGAAGGAACGGCGCTTCCCTGGTCCAAGGTGCAGCGCCGGATCGCCCAGCTCATCAAGGAGGACCGTTTCTACACCCAGGTCGAACAGGACAATCTGGACGATGTGGACCCCATCGCCATCCGGGAGACCCTGGCCCAGCGCGGCATTGTGGATGGTCATGTGGTGGACCCGGAAAAGCTGGACAACGATCCCTTTGTTCAGCAGGTCATGCGGGATGTGGAGGCCATATCCAGGGAGACCGACCAAGCAGACCAGCCGGAACAGCCTTCTTCCGACAAAGCGCGTGTTCCTGTATCAGACGAAGAATATGCTGCGGCCCGTGGCACGGTCAGGGAACGGACTTCTTATGATCCAACAGTCCCTCCCTACCATGTGGGGGATATTGTCTATCTGGATGACCGCGCCCACCAGATCACGGAGTTGCGGGATGACACGGTGCAGCTGCTGCCCACCGGCATGAGCTATCCCATCTACCGGGCCGAGCGTCAGGAACAGTTTGAGCAGCTTCTGCGGGCAGATAACCGCAACGACTTCTATACCGAGTTCCTCCCTGCAAACCCGGATGCGGTAGACCAGGACCTGCGGGATGTGCTGGCACATGGCCTGATCGGTGAGGCGGATAAGGCGGAGCTTTCTGAGCTGCTGCACAGCGGCAAGAGCAACCGGGAGATTGCCCTGTGGCTGAGCCGGGCCTATCCCAACATTGTGGAAACAATGGAGCTGGAGACTGGCGACACCGCCGACTACCGCACGATGCCGGAAGGTATCGAGCTGGAAGTGCTGGACGCAGATGAAAAGCGGCTGGCCATGCTGTTCTTCCGCTGGGACGAGGCTGCGCCTTTGCTGCGCGGGCTGTACGCTCGTCAGCTGGACGGCTTTGGACAGGAACGCCCGGAACCGGCTGCCGAAACCCCGGCTTATCACGCCGAGACGGTGGCTGTCTATCCGGGCGACAAGAACCATCTGCCCTATGATGTGGTGGTTCAGACCCTGCGGACCGATGAACCGGAGCCTCCCGCACCTGCCATCGAACCGGAAAAGACCCTGGATGAAGTGCTGGACGAACATCCCATTTCCATCCAGGTCAATGGCGAGTGGCAGACCTTCCCCAATGCCAGGGCTGCCGAGGAAGCCGCTTATGGGGAGTACAAGGAGAACCTGCGCCGCAGCGCCGAGAATTTCCACATCACGGACGATCATCTGGGCGAAGGCGGCCCCAAGGCCAAGTTCCAGGCCAATGTCGAGGCAATCAAGCTGCTGAAATACCTGGAGAAAACCACCGGGCAGGCAACGCCGGAGCAGCAGCAAGTCCTCTCCCGGTATGTGGGCTGGGGCGGCCTTGCCGACGCCTTTGACCCCGACAAGGAAAGCTGGAGCAAGGAATATGCCCAGCTGAAGGAGCTGCTGACCCCGGAGGAATACGCTGCCGCCAGAGGGTCTACCCTCAACGCCCACTACACCAGCCCCACGGTGATCCGGGCCATCTATGAGGCCGTGGGCCGCATGGGGTTTGAGACCGGCAACATCCTGGAGCCGTCCTGCGGTGTGGGCAACTTCTTCGGTATGCTGCCGGAGGAAATGCGAAATAGCCGTCTGTACGGCGTGGAGCTGGATTCCATCAGCGGGCGTATTGCCCAGCAGCTCTATCCCAAGGCCGACATCACCGTGGCAGGCTTCGAGACCACCGACAGGCGGGACTTCTATGATCTCGCCATCGGCAATGTGCCTTTCGGCCAGTATCAGGTCCGGGACAAAGCCTATGACAAGCTGAATTTCAGCATTCACAACTACTTTTTTGCCAAGGCGTTGGATCAGGTGCGTCCCGGTGGCGTGGTGGCCTTTGTGACTTCCCGCTACACGATGGATGCCAAGGATTCCACTGTGCGCCGGTATCTGGCCCAGCGCGCCGAGCTGCTGGGGGCCATCCGTCTGCCCAATGACGCTTTCAAAAAGAACGCAGGTGCCGAGGTCGTTTCGGACATCGTTTTCCTGCAAAAGCGGGATCGTCCGCTGGACATTTCACCGGAGTGGACGCAGACCGGACAGACCGAGGACGGCTTTTCCATCAACCGCTATTTTATCGACCACCCGGAAATGGTGCTGGGCCGACAGGAACCGGAAAGCACCGCCCATGGCATGGACTACACCGTGAATCCCATCGAGGGGCTGGAGCTTGCCGATCAGCTGCATGATGCCGTGAAGTACATTCGCGGCACCTACCAGGAGGCTGAGCTGCCGGAGCTGGGCGAAGGCGAAGCCATCGACACCTCCATCCCCGCCGACCCCAATGTGAAGAACTACTCCTACACCGTGGTGGACGGCGCTGTGTATTTCCGGGAGAACAGCCGCATGGTGCGCCCTGATCTCAATGCCACCGCCGAGGCCCGTGTCAAGGGCATGGTGAGGCTGCGGGATTGCGTCCAGGAACTGATCGACCTGCAAATGGACGCCGCCACGCTGGACAGCCACATCCGGGAAAAACAAGCGGAGCTGAACCGGCTCTATGACGATTTTTCCGCTAAGTACGGCCTTATCAATGACCGGGCGAACCGGCTGGCCTTTGCCGACGATTCCAGCTATTATCTGCTCTGTGCGCTGGAGATCGTGGACGAGGACGGCAGGCTGGAGCGTAAGGCGGATATGTTCACCAAGCGGACCATCAAGCCCCATGAGGCGGTGACTTCCGTGGATACCGCCAGCGAAGCTCTGGCCGTATCCATCGCGGAAAAGGCCCGTGTGGATATGGAGTACATGGAACAGCTCACCGGCAAGACCAGCGACGAGCTGGCTGCCGAGCTGCAAGGCGTGATCTTCCGTCTGCCTGGGCCGGTGCCGGAGGGAGAACGGCCTGCCTATGTGACCGCCGACGAATACCTGTCCGGCAATGTGCGGCGAAAGCTGCGGCAGGCACAGCGGGCGCTGGAGGTCAGCGAGATTTTCCGTCCCAATGTGGAGGCGCTGGAAAAGGCGCAGCCCAAAGACCTGGACGCTTCGGAGATCGAGGTGCGCCTGGGCGCTACCTGGATCGACAAAGAGTATATCCAGCAGTTCATGTATGAGACCTTCAACACCCCGTACTACCTCCAGCGCGCCATTCAGGTCAATTACGCCTCTTACACCGCCGAATGGCAGGTCACAGGCAAAAATTCTGTATCCGAAAAAGATGTGGCGGCCTACACCACCTACGGAACCAGCCGTGCCAACGCCTACAAGATTTTGGAGGATTCCTTAAACCTGCGGGATGTCCGCATTTACGACACCGTGGAGGACGCAGACGGCAGGGAGCGCCGGGTGCTGAACGCCAAGGAGACCACCCTGTCCGCCCAAAAGCAGCAGGCCATCCGGGACGCTTTCCGCGATTGGATTTGGCGGGACCCGGAGCGCCGCCAGACCCTGGTGCGCCAGTACAACGAGGAAATGAACTCCACCCGGCCCCGCGAATACGACGGGTCCCACATCACCTTCGGCGGTATGAACCCAGCTATCACCCTGCGGGATCACCAGCTGGGTGCTATCGCTCATGTGCTGTACGGCGGCAATACGCTGTTGGCACACGAGGTCGGTGCGGGCAAGACTTTTGAGATGGTGGCCGCCGCGATGGAATCCAAGCGCCTGGGGCTGTGCCAGAAATCCCTCTTTGTGGTGCCGAACCACCTGACGGAGCAGTGGGCTTCGGAGTTTCTGCGGCTCTATCCCTCCGCCAAAATCCTGGTCACGACCAAAAAGGACTTTGAGACCCATAACCGAAAGAAGTTTTGCGCCCGGATCGCCACCGGCGACTACGACGCCGTTATCATCGGCCACTCGCAGTTTGAGCGTATCCCCATCAGCCGGGAGCGCCAGGAACGGCTCCTCTACGAGCAGATCGACGAGATTACCGAGGGGATTGCCGAGGTACAGGCCAGCGGCGGCGAGCGTTTCACGGTCAAGCAGCTGGAACGGACCCGCAAATCCCTGGAGGCGCGGCTGGAAAAGCTCCAGGCCGAGGGCCGCAAGGATGATGTGGTGACTTTCGAGCAGCTGGGTGTGGACCGCCTGTTCGTCGATGAAGCGCACAATTACAAGAACCTGTTTTTATACACCAAGATGCGGAATGTGGCGGGCCTCTCCACCAGCGACGCCCAAAAGTCCAGCGATATGTTTGCCAAGTGCCGCTACATGGACGAGATCACCGGCAGCCGGGGGGTTATCTTTGCCACCGGCACCCCGGTCAGCAACTCCATGACCGAGCTTTACACCATGCAGCGGTATCTCCAGTATGACCGCTTGCAGGAACTGAGCATGACCCACTTTGACTGCTGGGCGTCGCGCTTTGGTGAAACGACGACGGCGCTGGAACTGGCACCGGAAGGCACCGGCTACCGGGCGCGCACCCGCTTCTCCAAGTTTTTCAATCTCCCGGAGCTGATGAACCTGTTCAAAGAGGTGGCGGACATCAAAACCGCCGATCAGCTCCATCTGCCCACGCCGGAGGTGGAATACCACAACATCGTGGCCCAGCCTACTGAACACCAAAAAGAGATGGTGCAGGTTCTCTCCGAGCGCGCCTCCAAGGTACACAGCGGCAGCGTTGACCCATCGGAGGACAATATGCTCAAGATCACCGGCGATGGCCGCAAGTTGGGTCTGGACCAGCGTATCATCAACCAGCTGCTGCCGGATGAACCCGGCACCAAGGTCAACCAATGTGTCGCAAACATCATGCAGATTTGGCGGGACGGCGAGGCCGACAAGCTGACCCAGCTGGTGTTCTGCGACATTTCCACGCCCCAGGCGGCCCCTGCGAAAAAGGCGGCCAAGGCGCTGGACAACCCCACGCTCCATGCGCTGGAGCAGGCTGTGCCGCTGGACGAGCCGGAGCCGGTCTTTACCGTCTATGAGGACATCCGGCAAAAGCTCATCGCCCAGGGGATGCCAGCCGATCAGATCGCGTTCATCCATGAAGCCAACACAGAAGTCAGAAAAAAAGAGTTGTTCGCCAAGGTCCGCACCGGCCAGGTGCGTGTCTTGCTGGGCAGCACCGCCAAAATGGGCGCTGGCACCAATGTGCAGGATCGGCTTGTGGCGCTCCATGACCTGGACTGCCCGTGGCGGCCGGGAGACCTTGCCCAGCGCAAGGGCCGTATTGAGCGCCAGGGCAACCAAAATCCCCTGGTCCATGTGTACCGCTATGTTACCGAGGGAACTTTCGATGCCTACCTGTGGCAAACCGTCGAGAACAAGCAGAAATTCATCAGCCAGATTATGACTTCCAAATCGCCGGTGAGAAGCTGCGACGATGTAGACGAAACGGCGCTGTCCTTTGCCGAGATCAAGGCCCTGTGCGCCGGAGACCCCCGTATCAAGGAGCGCATGGACCTGGATGTGGAGGTCTCCAAGCTGAAGCTGATGAAAGCCGACCACCAGAGCAAGCAGTACCGTCTGGAGGACCAGCTGCTGAAATACTTCCCGGAGGAAATCGAAAAGCACAAAGGCTTCATCCAGGGCTTTGAAGCAGACCTGGAAACCCTGGCCGCCCACCCTCACCCGGAGGACGGCTTTGCCGGTATGGAAATCCGGGGCGATACCCTGACGGACAAGGAAAACGCCGGTGCAGCCCTGCTGGACGCCTGCAAGGAGGTCAAAGGCTCCGAGCCTGTGCAGATCGGCAGCTACCGGGGCTTCACTATGTCCGTGGAGTTTTCGGCCTGGAAACAGGAATATACACTCCTGCTGAAAGGCCAGATGACCCACCGGGCAACCCTCGGTATAGACCCACGCGGCAACCTGACCCGTATCGACAATGCACTTGCACAGATGTCCCAGCGATTGGATGCGACCAAGGCCCAACTGGACAATCTGTACCAGCAGCAGGCCGCCGCCAAGGAGGAAGTGGGCAAGCCGTTCCCCTATGAGGACGAGCTGAAAAGCAAAAGCGCCCGTTTGGTGGAACTGGATACGCTGCTGAACATTGACGGCAGGGGCCGCTCTCAACCGGAGTCCGTGATCGCCAAGAGCGCACGGCTCTCGGTGCTGGACAGCTTGAAGCGCCCGTTGCCGCCACGCAACGCTGAAAAGAAACCGAAACAGCATGAGGAGGTGCGATAATAATATGAATACCAACGATCTGAATACGGCCCTCTATGAGAAGATGGCCGCCGAGCAGGACAAATTCCGGGACTGGCTGAAAAGCCAGTCCGCGGCAGAGGTCCTGAACCATGCCTATGAGTACACTATCCGGGAGGACATCGTGATGGCGATGGAGGAACTGGAGCTGACCGACGCCCAGGCCCAGGCGCTGCTGGATTCGCCCACGCCGCTGGCTGATGTGTACCGTTACTTTGAGAAGCTGGAGACCGGCTACATGGATGTGATCCGGGACAGCATTGAGAACCGGGCCGATGACGCTTGCAAGGCCCAGGCGGAGCTGCGGAAAGCCGCCATTTACCCTCACTCCGCTGCCTATGCGAAAGAGCATGGGGAGCTGGAGCAGTACCGGTTCTCCAATCGGGCCAACCTCCAATGCAAGGAAGCCATTGAAGCGGCGGTGCGGGAACACTTCGACGGGATGTATCTCAGTCACGATGCCGCCAAGGGCGTGATCGAGACCTACGGCATGGATCGGGTCATGCTGGTCCTTGCCAACACCGTCCAGCTCCAGGACTGGGATGGACGCTATTCGCCCCGGAACAAGGAATGGGCCAAGACCATTCCCAACTACAACTCTGATACCGTCCGGTGCGGCTATGCCCTAAACAGCCACCCTGCTGTCTTGAACGGGTTTATTGATCTGGTGCGTGAGGAACATCTGCGCCGCCAGCCCTTGACGGCAGAGGACATCCAGGCAGAGGCAGAACGGATTTTGCGGGCGCTGCGCGCGCCGGATGTGCCGAACAGCCCCCACGGGATCCATTACATGGCCCGCATTTCCCCGGAGTTTTTGAACCGTGCCGGGAGCAAAGACCATGACCGGCTGATGAATCTCCTGCCGTTTCGCAGTCTGGCGTTTACCGGCATGAAAGGGATGCCCGGAACCTATGCCACCATCCTGGCCAGCGAGGACCGCTCCAAGGAGCTGCGCCAGCCCCGGCCCTCCGTCCGGGAGCATTTGAAGCAGGAACCGAAACAGGCAGCCCCGAAAGCTCCGGGCCAGAAGAAACGGGAGCCGGAGCGGTGAGCGTCCCGAAGCGCAAGCGGGATGTCCAGGTGAATTTCCGGGTCTCCCCGGAGGAGCTGGCGCTGATCGAGCAGAAAATGTCCCAACTTGGGACCAATAATCGGGAAGCCTATCTGCGGAAGATGGCTCTGGACGGTTATGTGGTGCAGCTGGACTTGCCGGAGCTGAAGGAGCTGGTGTCCCTGCTGCGCCGAAGCAGCAACAACTTAAATCAGCTCACCCGCCGGGTGCATGAGACCGGGCGTGTCTACGACGCTGACCTGGAGGATATAGCCCAGCGGCAGGAACAGTTATGGGAGGGCGTGAAGGAAATCCTGACCCAGCTCTCCCATCTTTCGTGACAGGGGTATATATCCCATCTGCGGAGGGAGGAACGGCGTTCTTTTCGCCGCATCTCCCTCCGCTTTTTCTTTTTGTCTGTATCCTTGCCTTTTGACGGGGCTTGCCGGATAATAAAGGCAGATAGCAAAGTGTTCTCACATCTCACAAAGGAGTTGAGATACCGATGTTGACCTTTGAAAAGGTTTTAGAGATTTTCGAGGACTATCTGGCGCAGGACATGGAGCTGGAAGTCTACAAGAGCCGGTACGGATATGTCTGCGTGTCCTTCAACGGCTCACCCCCGGACCCGCCCTATTGCGAGGGTGATGTGTGCCGGACCCCGGAGGAACTGTTTGACCATCTGCTGGTCGAGTACGAATCCTTTGCCTCCATTCAGCTGACAAAGGGACGCCGGGAAGAAAACGAGGACGACGAGGAACAGGTCCGCCGTCTGTGCCAGAAGTATTTGGATCGTCGAGAGGAGGCCATGAAATGACCGTATTGAAGCTGATTATGAAGATTGTGATTGCGCCGGTGATCCTGCTGCTCACCCTGGCCATCTGGATTTGCGTGGGGTTGGTCTATGTGTCCGGCTTGGTGCTGGGGCTGCTCAGTACGGTGATCGCCCTGCTGGGCGTGGCCGTCCTGGTGACATACTCCCCGCAGAACGGCCTTATCCTGCTGGTGATTGCGTTTCTCATAAGCCCCTTTGGGCTGCCGAAGCTGGCCTTTTGGCTACTGGGCAAGGTGCAGGATTTGAAATATGCAATTCAGGATTTGGTTTATGGATAAAAAGCATCCTGCCGCTATTTTACTTTCCTCCGAAAATAGGATATACTAAATAAAAACATACTTTTCCGCCATGTGCGGACAGTTTTTAGATAAGGAGGGCGTGTATGGAAAATCAGTTGACGCCGAACAGCTCCATCATTCTGGAAATCCGGGAATTGCTGGAAAATGCCAGAAAAAATGTTGCCCAGCAAGTTAATACACAGCTCCTGACAACCTATTGGAACATTGGCAGGATCATCGTGGAATATGAACAGCAAAATCAGATTCGCGCGGATTATGGGAAGCAGACTTTGAAGGAGCTTTCCAAAGAGTTGACCAGGGAATTTGGTAAAGGTTTTTCTGTGTCTAATATTCAATTTATGAGACGATTTTACCAGTCTTACTCAATTCAACAGACAGTGTCTGTTAAATTGTCCTGGTCCCATTACTGCGAACTTTTGAGTATTTCTGACGAAAATAAGCGTAGTTTTTATGAGAAGGAGTCCATCAATTCCGGCTGGTCGGTTCGGGAGCTAAAGCGGCAAATCGACAGTTCGCTGTATGAGCGGCTGCTTTTATCCGATGGTGATGCAAACAAGGAGAAAGTCCTTTCTCTGGCGCAGAGAGGAATTGAGATCAGCCAGCCGGCTGACATCATCCGCGATCCCTATGTATTTGAGTTTTTGGGTGTGCCGGAAAATAAGCCCATGCTGGAAAGCGATTTGGAAAAAGCCTTGGTCGCGCAGATCGAAAAGTTCCTGCTGGAGTTAGGGCGCGGTTTTATGTTTGTCGGGACACAGCAGCGCGTGACGCTGAATAACACCCACTACTATGTGGACATGGTGTTCTATAACAAAATTCTCCGCGCGTATGTGCTGATCGAGCTGAAAACCACAAAACTCACACCAGAGGCTGCCGGTCAGCTCAATATGTACTTAAACTACTATGCGGCGGAAGTCAACGACCCGGACGATAACCCGCCCATCGGCATTATCCTCTGTACGGAAAAAGACAGTATCGCGGCAGAATATGCCTTGGGCGGTCTGTCCAACAATATCTTTGCATCCCGTTATGTTCTCTATATGCCGGACAAGGAACAGCTGATTGCTCAGGTGGAGGCTGTTCTGAAAAACTGGCATGAAAAGAAAGATAACAGCCATGACTGAAAAAGAGCTGATTGGAAAAGTACATTCATCGGTCTATCATCAATGCCAGCGCCGTGGCTATGCGGCTCCTGTGGATGTGCTGATGGATGTCGGCGCTCTGCCAAAACAGAAATATGAGGACTGGCGCTTGGGACAGGTGGATTATCTGGAACAGGTCTGTACCGTAAATCTGCGTAAGCTCTCGTTCATCATGCACCAGATGCGGATATACGCACAGAAAACCGGCTTAAAACCATCCTTCTGCTATTACAAGCAGTGGGGCATAAAAAGAAAAATGGGCAGGGTCACAAGCCGGTAATTCCGCTGCGGTTCAGCAAAAGCGGAAACCCTGAAATCGAGAAATGGTATGCAACTCATTTTGTAGATACCAAGCGGATTGCCGTTCTAAAAACACAACAGCATATTGAAAATTCAGATTGACCAAAGGACAGCTCACGCGGCTGTCCTTTTCTTTTTGGGAGGAGGTTTCTCTATGGCAACCACACGCATCATGCCGCTGCACATCGGCAAGGGCCGGACCGAGAGCCGTGCCATCAGCGCGATTATCGACTATGTGGCCAATCCGCAAAAGACAGACCACGGCAGGCTTATCACCGGTTATGAGTGCGATAGCCGTGTAGCCGACGCCGAGTTCATGCTGGCCAAGCGCCAATATATTGCCGCCACCGGACGGGTCCGTGGCGCGGACGATGTGATCGCCTACCATGTTCGCCAGTCCTTCTGTCCTGGGGAGATCACCCCGGAGGAAGCCAACCGGCTCGGTGTAGAATTTGCCAAACGGTTCACCAAGGGCAAACACGCCTTTATCGTCTGCACTCACATTGATAAGGCCCATGTCCATAATCATATCATTTGGAGTTCGGTCAACCTGGACTGTGACCGGAAGTTCCGCAACTTTTGGGGCAGCACAAAGGCCGTCCGCCGATTAAGCGACACCATCTGCATTGAGAATGGGCTGTCCATTGTCGAGAACCCGAAGCCCCACGGGAAAAGCTACGATCAGTGGCTGGGGGACCAGGCGAAACTGTCCCATCGGGAATTGCTCCGTGCTGCCATTGACAACGCCCTGGCACAAAAACCTGCTGATCTGAACGAGCTGCTGAAGCTGCTCCGGGAATCCGGCTGTGAAGTATCCAAGCGCGGAAAATCTTACCGCTTGAAGCTCCCCGGCTGGAGCAAAGTGTCCCGTCTGGACAGTTTGGGCGACGGCTACACCTTGGAGGACCTGCTGGCCGTTCTCGCCGGACAAAAGGAGCATACGCCGCGTCAGAAGTCCGCCAAGCAAGCAGAACCGCCGAAGGTCAATCTGCTGGTTGACATCCAGGCAAAGCTCCAGGCCGGAAAAGGTGCCGGGTATGTGCGGTGGGCCAAGGTCTTTAATCTGAAACAGATGGCACAGACCGTGAACTATCTCACCGAGCATAACCTGCTGGAGTATGCTGTGCTGGAGGAAAAGGCTGCGGCGGCCACGGCCCACCACAATGAGCTATCTGCAAAAATCAAGGCAGCGGAGAAACGCATGGCGGAGATCGCCGTCCTGCGGACCCATATCATCAACTATGCCAAGACCCGCGACACCTATGTGGCCTACCGGAAGGCCGGTTACTCCAAGAGATTCCGCCAGGAACATGAGGAGGAAATCCTGCTCCATCAGGCGGCCAAAAATGCCTTTGACAATATGGGGGTCAAGAAGCTGCCCAAGGTCAAGGAGCTGCAAGCCGAGTATGCCCGGCTCCTGGAGGAAAAGAAAAAGACCTATGCCGAGTACCGGCGCTCCCGTGAAGAAATGCGGGAGCTGCTGGCGGCAAAGACCAATGTAGATCGGCTCTTAAACATGGAGGCGGAACACGATACAGAAAGAGAAAAAGACCACGAACAGCGATAAGCTGATCGTGGTCCAAAGCGTTCGCAGAACGCGCAGCCGCAGAATGAAATTCTGCGTTTATGGGGGCTTGGGGGATACCCTCAACAAGCAGCGCCGGAAGCCGAATGGCTATCCAGGGGCATTGCTTGCCTCTTTCCCGCAGGAATAAAGTAGGCCAGTGACGAAACCTTCAGATTTCGCTTACTGGCCTACTTTGTTTCAAGTTTCTTGGAGAGTTCCTTTAGTTCCTCTGTGAATCCACGAGTGTGGTGCAATAAGGTTTCCCGCATCTCCGGCGGACAGTTCATATACAGCAGCTTCATCTCATTCTGTCCTGCTTCGTCCGGCGTGAGGTCCGGGTACATAAGCGAGTCCAGCGAAAGATGAACCACTTTTGCCAATGCTTTCAAAATCAAATAGGAAGGATTTCTCCTGGCTTTCTCAATGTCGGCAATCTGTTTGGTAGAAACATGGGATTCATCAGCCAGCTGTTCCTGCGTCAGATTTTTTTCTTTTCGTGCTGCTCGAAGTGCGTCCCCCAAGGCAGTCAAATCATCAATCGGCATTATCGTTCACCTCAATAATATTGCATCGTTCCGGTTTGATTTGAGGAATAACCTTATCGTTCCGGTTTTCTGGCACGATTATACCGAATTTGGAGTGAGAAAAGGATTTCCTATACTTGCTGCAAATGATATGATAAGTTATGATAAAGCGGTAAGAAATTTAAGCGGGCGCGAAAATGAAAAACTTTTAGATTCTTAGGACATTTCTGCAACATTTCAGCTTTAAGATAAATCGTATATACCCAAAAAGAGAGGAAGTGAGCGCATGAGAAAGATACTGATTGTGGAGGACGATACCCTCTTGAACCGGACTCTGGGATATAACCTGGCGTCTGAAGGATATGAAATCACAGCGGCCTATAACCGCAAGGATGCTGTTTCCCATTTGAAAGAAACCGAGTTTGATGTTGCGCTCCTGGACATCAATCTGCCGGATGGCAGTGGCCTTGACCTTTGCGAAGAAATCCGAGGGCGCGGCCAGCACACCTATATCATTTTCATTACAGCCAACGATAAGGAAAGTGATATGCTCAAAGGCTATGAAGTAGGCGGCGCAGATTATGTTACAAAGCCCTTTTCGGTGACGGTGCTATGTAAGAAAGTGGGAGCGGTCTTTGCCAATATGGAACTCCGCGCTCCACGGCACGATCTGTTTGACGATGGCTTTCTGAAAATCGACTTTTCCGAGCAGCGGGCGTCCCTTGCCGGGGAACCGCTGGACTTCACCCCGAAGGAATACCGCACCCTGTTTCTGTTTGTGAAGAACCCGCGGATTATCCTGACCAAGCGGCAGATTTTAGAGAAACTGTGGGACATTGACGGAGATTTTGTGGACGAGCATACCCTGACCACCATCATTAGCCGTATCCGCAAGAAAATCGAAACAGACGAGCATAAGTATATCAAGACCGCCTACGGCATGGGCTATCAGTGGATCGGCGGTGAGCAGGCATGAAGCTGGAAAATTTATCTGTCGAAAAGTTTCTGCGGCTCATTACGATTGGACTTCTTGCAACCTCTTTTCTGGTGCTGCTCTGTCTGTTTTTGGTTACGAAGAACCTGCGGCTGGTTTTGTACGGCGGGCTGCTGACCGCTGTGTTTCTGGTATGGGGCGGGATTTTCCTGCACTACTTTCAAAAGAAGCTGACCTTGTTCACCGACAGCCTGTGCCGGACGCTGGATGACATGATGGACAGCGCCGCACGACCAGAAATGGACTATGAAGCGGAAACGCTGCTGGCGAGAATCAGCCACCGCATGGAACGGCTCTACAACATCATGCAGAAAGACCGGAATACGGTGGCAAAAGAAAAGGCCGATCTACAATCTCTGTTATCGGATATTTCCCACCAGACCAAGACCCCCATTGCCAATCTGAAAATGCTCAATGAAACCATGCTGACCCGTCCGATTTCGGAGGAACAGCGGCGGGAGTTTTTGCAGGCAACCGGCAGCCAGCTTGACAAGCTGGACTTTCTGATTCAGGCAATGGTGAAAACTTCCCGGCTGGAGGCTGGTGTGATTACGCTGGAGAAAAAGGACGCTTTAATAGAGGAAACTTTGGTGTACGCCATCAACGGGATTTTGGCTCCAATGGAGAAAAAAGGTATTGAGCTGACCGTGGATTGCCCAGAGGGGCTGACCATTTCCCATGATAGCCGCTGGACTTCCGAGGCCCTGTTCAATCTGCTGGACAATGCGGTGAAGTACACGCCTGCTGGTGGCAGTATCCATGTGTCCGTTCAGAATTGGGAAATGTACTGGAAAATTGATGTGACTGACACGGGCCGGGGTATCCCGGAACAGGAACAGGCTACAATCTTCAAACGGTTTTACCGGGAAGAAGCGGTGCATGAGGTGGACGGAATCGGCATTGGTCTATATCTGGCCCGTGAGATCATTACCATGCAGGGCGGGTATATTCTGGTGACTTCCGAGGTTGGGAAAGGTTCCACCTTTTCGGTGTTTCTGCCACAAGAGTAATCAAGCGGCGGCCTGTGCGGGCTGCCGCTTTTTCAAAAAATTATCACAGCATGGATTTTAGGACATTTCTGCAACATTTGGGAGGTAGGCTTTTCTCAAACAATGAGAGGAGGAAGTTACATGGCTATTACAAGGACATTGATTCTCAATGCGGTCCTGCTCTGCCTGCCACCTATGATTATCCTGGGCGTTTTCAAATTCTTCTTTGTCCGGCATATTCGATGGGCAGCCGGAGTAGTGGCATTGATTGATGTTGTTATCTTTCAGACACAGCTATTTTATTATGAGAGCATCTGTCTTGTGCTGTTCTTTTTGGCGATTCAACTGGCAATTACCGGCTTGCTTTCCGTTCGGCTTTACAAAAAATACTATCAAAAATGAAATGTCCTAAAATTGAAGCAATTCAGTCCAAAACCAGAGGGCGTTTAGGACATTTCTGCAACAATTCAGCTTTAGACTGCTCTTATCAAAAAAATAGAAAGGCGGTATTCTTATGAGTATCTTGCAGACAACCGATCTGAAAAAATATTACGGCACAGAGCCGAACATTACCCGCGCCCTGGACGGCGTGACCTTCTCTGTGGAGGAAGGCGAGTTTGTGGCTGTGGTCGGCACATCCGGCTCCGGCAAATCCACCCTGCTGCACATGATGGGCGGCCTGGATACCCCTACTTCCGGCAGTGTGGTGGTTCGGGATAAGGAACTGGCAAAAATGAACGACGAGCAGCTTACCATCTTCCGCCGCCGCAACATCGGGTTTGTGTTCCAGAACTACAATCTGGTGCCGATCCTGAATGTGTATGAGAACATCGTCCTGCCTGTGGAGCTGGACGGCGACACCGTGGATCAGAAATTCATGGATGAGGTCGTGAAGATGCTGGGCCTTCAGGACAAACTCCAGAATATGCCCAACAACCTTTCCGGCGGCCAACAGCAGCGCGTGGCGATTGCCCGCGCCCTGGTATCCAAACCGGCCATTGTCCTGGCCGATGAACCCACTGGCAACCTGGACAGCAAGACCAGCGCCGACGTGCTGGGCCTGCTTCAGCGCACCAGCCGGGAGTTCAACCAAACGCTTGTGATGATTACCCATAACAACGAGATTGCCCAGCTTGCCGACCGTATTGTGCGTATTGAGGATGGAAAAATCAAGGCGTAAGGAGGTGGCGGATATGACATTACCATTTGAAAATGATACGCGCAGAATAATACATGGTCTTGCGAAAGCTGATCTGAAAACACACAAATTAAAAACATTTTTAACTGCAACCATTATCGTTCTGGCCACCTGTCTGATGGCAACTATTTTTTCGGTTTTAGTGAATGATGCGTTGGGTCAAGCGAATCAGGCTCCATACCATGCTATGTATCGGGCAGTAAACGAAGATACCAAAACCACACTCCAATCGGATAAAGATTTTGAAGCCGTAGGCATCTACAAATCTTTTGGAAATCAGGTTGACCGTGATGGTCGTACCGATCTGGCATATATGGACGAACAGGCGCTGGCCTTTATGGGGTTCCGGCTTGTAGATGGCGTAATCCCGGACAGTGAAAATGAGGTGCTTGTGTCCGAAACCTACTTAAAGAATCGTGCTTTGTCGGTGGGAGATACTTTCCGGTTTGCTTATGTTGACAGCTTGACCAATGAAGAAAGAGAAGAAGAATTTACTGTATGTGGTACGATTCAAAACAAGGAACAAGAACGTGGAGAGCAGTTTTATGTTGTAACATCAAACAGTTTCCGAATGAAATATGCCCAACAATACAGTCAAATAACTTCGGATTTCAGCACAGAAACCGCTGCCACGGTTGATGTACTTGTTCTACTCAATTCGGATTATTCCAGTACAGGTTCCGATACCCAAAAAGACTTTTTGAAAAGCAAAGGCGAGTCTGCGGGCATCCCCAGCTTTGATGTTATCATAAATGAGAGTTACATTGATGGAGTTTACTTTGATGGAACTGTGATCGCTGCTGTCATCTTTTTCACCATATTCCTGATGTTTGCCAGCAGCTTTGTGATATACAGCATTTTTTATATTTCCATCGTAAATTCCATGCCAATGTATGCCCAGCTGATCTCATTGGGCACAACACAAAAGCAACTGCGCCAGTTCTTAAATACGCAAGGCAATATGTTGGCAGTGAGATTTATACCGCTTGGAGCATTGATTTCTATTTTGCTCATTGTCTTAATCTCTGGAGTACAATGGCTTCTGTATGATGCGCTCATTACTTTATTTGCGATCCTGCTGATTTATGTCGTTATTAAATTTGCACTGAGGAAACCCGCAAAACTTTTGGCAAATGCTTCACCCATTGAAGCTATGAAATTCAGGGATGGGGAAAACGCTGGTTCTCACAAGGAACTAAAACAGATCACCCCCGATTCGTTAGCGAAAAGCAATCTGCACACAAATCGGAAGAAAAATCGGATGTCAATTATTTCGTTAAGTATCAGTGGAACATTGATGATTGCATTAGCTATTCTTGTGTCCTCTATCAATCTTCCGGCTATGATACAGCAAAGCTATCCTATGGATGAAGATTTTCAAATTGGCATCCAAATGGATAATTTCTACGAACGCTTCCCGACAATTATTCAGAACAACCCATTATCCGATGAACTGATGGGACAAATCACAGATATTCCTGGTGTCCAGAAAATCATTCTTGACGAGTGTGTTATAGGCCGTTTGGTTGAATCGGCTGTAAATTATACCTCGCCCGAAGATAACTTGGAACTGCTGAATAGCTTGTCACCAGAACTGATCGCCAATGTCAGCGAAATCGTAAGTGGAACTGTTAGCTATGATGATTTAGGTACGAATGAAATTGTAATCAATAAATACCGCACAGATCGAAGTGAACTCAACTATGGCGATTTGCAAGTTGGAGATTCGTTGACATTCCGTTTTGAAGTCGGTGGACAGACCATAGAAGAAACATTTACTGTTGCAGGTATTGCCTATTTCCCCTCGACGGGATTATTCTATTGCACTCAAGAAGCAATCGAACAGATTTCCCCGTATAATAATACAACACATATCTCTATCTTTTGTGATAAAAACTATACGGAGTCTGTAAAAGACAGACTGGCATCTCTTATCAGCGGAAATCCGAATTTACGGCTCAAAGTATATTCGGAAGAATATTCTATGATTGCAGGGTTTATCAATGTAACAATGAGTAGTCTATATGCTATATCTGCCTTTGTCGTGATATTCGGATTGCTCAATATGATAAATATGCTGATTAACAGCGCAATCATCCGCAAACGGGAGTTTGCTTTGCTACAAGCTGTTGGGATGACAAACCGGCAACTGCGAAAAATGCTCTACCGGGAGGGTATGAGTGTCAGTATCAAGTCGGCACTATTGGCAGCGGCTTTTGGTATTACGATTGGTGGACTTCTGTGCTTTTTGGCAAATAAGGTAATGGCTCTGAAATTCGTTATCTTTGTCATTGATCCGTTACCTGTTCTCTTGTTTGCTGCTGTACTGATTGGGTTACAGATTCTTGTCAGCTATTTCATCTGTCGTTCAATCGAAAAAACAAGTCTGATTGAAAATCTGAGGGCAGAATAAACACTGCCTTTCAAGAAGAAAACTGGTCGGGACAGAGATTGCTTGTCCCGACCAGTTTTTGCTATTTGTAAACTTTCTTTAACCATATTGTCTTTTTGAACGCTTTGTGTTATAGTGTTATGTATAATAGCATAACAGTTAAAACAGTAAGAAGGTGAGATGGATTGAAACTAATTATTTCAAATGTATCAGGCGTACCCATCTACGAGCAAATTAAGCAGCAGGTCAAGGCGGCGATCCTATCTGGCGAACTGAAAGAGGACGAAGCCTTACCTTCTCTCCGAACACTGGCAAAAGATTTGAAAATCAGTGTCCTAACCGTTACAAGGGCCTATACAGAATTAGAGCAAGAGGGATTTGTCAAAAATGTTCAGGGACGCGGCTGCTTTGTCATGGGCCGTGGCTCTGAGCTGATGAGAGAGCAGCTTATCTGCAAAGTAGAAAATGGGTTGACCGATGCAATCAAGGCGGCAAGAATAGCAAATCTTCCAAACGAGGAACTGCACCGTCTTTTAGATATTTTATTGGAGGCGAATACAGATGACTAACTATTTAGAGGTGAAAAACCTGTCGAAATTCTTTGACAGTTTCCAGCTTCACAATATCAGCTTCACCTTGCCAAAAGGATATATTATGGGGCTGATCGGGCCAAACGGTTCCGGCAAGACGACCACCATCAAACTCATTCTGAATATGCTCCAGCGCAACGGCGGCGAAATCAAGATCATGGGGCTGGACAATATCGCTGACGAGCAGAAAGCAAAAGCGGAACTCGGTGTTGTATTTGATACCAACTATTTCAGCGATGATTGGCAGGTAACACAGGTAGAGAAATCCATCTCCGTTTTCTATCCCAACTGGAAGTCGGAGCGGTTTGCCGAGATGCTGCGGAAGTTCCACATTGCTCCCACCAAGAAAGTGAAAGAACTCTCAAAGGGGATGCAGATGAAGTTGATGCTGGCCTGTGCGTTCTCTTACGACGCAAAGCTGCTGATCCTGGACGAACCCACCAGCGGCCTCGATCCGGTTTCCAGAGATGAACTGCTTCAAATTCTCTCGGAATATATCGAGGACGGAGAACACAGTGTACTGTTCTCTACCCATATCACCGGCGATTTGGAACGCGCTGCTGACTATATCACTTATATCAGCTATGGAGAATTGTTTTTCAGCGGCAGCAAGGATGAATTTGTCGATATGTTCAGCATTGTCAAGGGAGGAATAGAAGAACTGTCTGCTGACCTGAAGGAAAAAGCTGTCGGTGTCCGCACATTCCCTACGGGCTTTGAGGCCCTGGTCAAGACCGAAGATACGGTCGCTTTTTCCTCTTTGAGTATTGAACCGGCGACCATTGATGAAATCGTTGTATTCACGAGCAAGAAAGGTGACGATTATGAGTAATACATTAAAAGCAACAAAATTAGACTTTTCGCTGGTAAAGCCCTATATCAAGGTGATCGGTTTTACCATGCTTCTTCCTATCGCTTTTGCGGCCATTAACCGTTCCATCCTGACCGGCGTTTCCTTTGCCATGTGCTTTATCGCCATGACCACAGGATACACTTTCTCTGTAACGGAGAAAAACAGCATGGAGCGTTTGTATGGGATTTTACCCATCAAGAAAAGCGAAATGGTAACAGGCCGGTATCTCTTTGTTCTTGCGCTGGGCGCGATGGCTCTGGTGGTTTCTCTTATCACACAGCCGATTGTGCTGCGGGCAATGGGTGAAAGTGTTGGAGCATTTGATATGATTAGTGCAGCCATCGGCGGTTTATTCCTGTTTGCCCTTTATACCGTATTTCAAATTCCGGGCTATTACAAATATGGAGCCATCAAAGGCCGTGTGTTCATGTATATTCCGGTTGCAGGATTTTTAGTGACTTTGTTTCTTCTTCCCAAACTGCCTTCTGATAACCCCATTATCAACGCGATTGCAAGTTCACCTGTGCTGCTTCTCGCTCTTGCGGTTGCGCTGGTGGTTGTTATGTATGCTGTGTCGATCTGGTTCTCTGTGCAGATTATGAAAAATAAAGAAATGTGAGGTGAATTGTATGGATTTTACGATTTTGGCAGTAGTGCTTTTGCTCGGTATTGGAATACCCGCTCGGAATAAGCTCATTCGCAAATACCGAGATAAAAAAAAGAAACAGGATAATGAACGGGATGAAAAATGAATATGGGAATAACAGATTTTATCCGTTGCCCCATTTGCGGAAACAAGACACACGACACACGACAAAATTAGAGAAGATACCATTCTTAAAAACTTTCTACTTTTTTGCCCTAAGTGTAAAAGAGCGTGTTTGATTGATGTTGAGCAATTCCATATGACATTTATCAAAGCGCCAAACGCACAGCCGCAGAGCCGATAACTCACAAGGTTTGCTTCCTTGTGGTTATTGGCTCTTTTTGAATGGTGCTGTGCTATATACATAATCAATTTTTTCGTGACGATGTTCCTGTTCAAAAAGGTGCTCCTTCGTCCAGGAATTAGATAAATTTTGAATTGCTACAAAATTGAAGCAATTCAGACCGTTATCCTGTCGAAAGAAGTCGGCGTTAGGACATTTCTGCAACAATTCAATTTTATAGTATTGACAAATCTAAATATAAGGATGCTATCTGCCCGGCAGCATATAAAAAACGCTGTTGGGGGGCGTAGATACTGTCTACGGAGGAATTAAAAATGGCAAAGAAAATTTCCAGAATAATTGGCATGATAATGCTGATTGTTGCCATCGCCTTTGTGGTTTTTGCTCTCAAACATCCAGAAACAAGCTTCCCGTGGAGCAATACCGTGACTTATGCCATATATGCTGTATATCTTATTGTTGTGACTATTCTTCTGGTCGCCCCATTTAAGAAGTAACAAGGAAGTAAGTTGCCGGACGACGGCAAAAGAAAAAAAGCCGTCGTACAGCAGCCCTTTTGACACGCCCATACACCCAGCGGCGGCTTTGAGAAATCAAGGCCGCCGCTTTCATTATCCTAAAAGGAGTGTGATGTCAGAGCCGGCGGCCCAGGGAGGGAGCCGCCGTGAGAGCAGCAATATGTAGTTCATCAAAAAAAGCCTTGCTTGTGCCTCGGCTCTTTCCACTCCTCCACCGGTATTATCCTGCCGGTTAATCGGCAGTCGCAAAAGAAATGAACTTAATGCCAGTTTCCCACTTCGGGAGACTGGCGTTTTTGTTTGTCGTTTTTTGTGGAATGGCCTCGAATTGTGCCGGTGCCGTTCTCCGCCCCATTTCGGCTCACCCGTCAACTGGACCCGTGAACCGAAATGGAGGTACATAATGCAGAAGATCAATCTTCGGGAGCTGTATCCCGATATTTATAAAACGGACACCTATCTGGAAGTAACCGATGAAGTGCAGGCGGTGTTCTTGGCCGACAAGCGAGCGGAAGCGCGCTACCTGCGGCAGATGTATAACTACAAAGCTCACTACTCCCTGGACTGCGACAACGGAATTGAAAAGGCCATTGTGCAGCCCCCGCCGACCCCGGAAGAAATCCTGGAGGACCAGCAGTTTCGCGATCAGCTCTATGCTGCGGTGATGGAGCTGCCGGACAAGCAGGCCAAGTGGATCTATGCCAGGTTCTACCTGGGCATGACCGTCAAGGAAATCGCCCAGGCTGAAGGCGTTGATCTCAGCTGGGTATATAAGAGTATCAAGCGCGGATTAAAGTATCTGGCCAAGAAAATTGAAAAAGTTTAATTTACATGGCCAAAATATCGCCATTTTCTTCACTACTATTAGAAGGACAATTCTTCCCCTTCATTGGCACATTGACAAGTGAATACACGGCATTTCTGGTACATAACCCATGTATGAGCGAATCAGGCGCGCCGCCAAGAAGGACAAGCCAAGGAGGTGATGAATCGGTTGTCCTGAGCGATCAACGTAAGCCTGGAACCTGAAGGTGGCACTTCGGGGCGCGATGACTGCATGGGGGCTTAAAGATACTTCCTCACGGCCTCCTAAAGACTTGGGAGGAACCCTGCGGCGCACGAGTAAAACGACGCTGCGGAGTTATGACAGCCGCGCCAGCGGAGACCAGAAGTGTCCCCATCGTCAGGGGTGCTTGGCAAATGTGGCGAAAAATAACCGATTAGATCAGGAAAGCTGTAACCATCTACTGTTAGCAACAGCAGATCGCAATGTGGGTACAGCTTTCTTTTCAAAGTCAGATACCATGCGCTGGCAGTTTTGGCTGCCAGCGCATTCATGTGATTTTGAAAGCCACAACCACATCCTTGACAGAAAGGGGGAACATTTATGGAAAAACTGATTTCTCGAAAAGAGGCGGCCAAAATCCTGGGTATCAGCATTGCAACTTTGGATGCAGCGCGCAACAGCGGGCTGATTTCCTATGTTCAGTATGTGCAAAATGGTTGCGTGTACTTTACGGATGCTGGCCTTCAGGAGTATATTGCAAAATGTACCCATCGTGCAAAGCCGATGGAAAAAAGCACGACATATCGTAAGCCGCGAAGCGCAAGAGTTTGAGCTATTCCGTATCCTTGCTGGAATCTAAAATGTCTGGTAAAACAAAGGTACAGCGCTGGAGTTTATTCTTAGGAGGTGACGGAATTGGCCAAAAGGCAAATAATAATTCCTCAATATGGCACCGTCATGAAAAAGGGTGTCCTGTATTATAGAACCAGAATCAAAGATGCGAATGGAAAGCTCATAGCTCTTTACGCGAAAACCCCTGAAGAACTTTACAATAGGGAAACACTTGCGTTGGAGCAGATTGAAAATGCTACTTTCCATCGGAAAACGCCCACGGTGGCCGAGTATTGTGAAAAGTGGCTGCTGATGCAATCGGTCCATGTGCGAGCAACCACCTTGACGGACTATACCTCGAAGGTCAGGCGGCATATCATTGCAGAATTGGGAGATAAGCGGATGGGAGAGGTCTGCCTGGACGATATTCAGCTTGCTCTCGTTCCAGTTTCCAAGAAATCCGTATCGGTTTACAAGTCCGTGGTGATTCTTTATAAGTCTATCTTTCGTTCAGCAATGGAAAGCCGGATTATCGACCACAACCCGACGATTCATCTAACGACAAAAGGGGGCGGCGTTCCCCAGGAGGATCGGCTGGCTTTGACAGACGAACAGGTAGAACGCCTTTTAGACGCGATCCGAGGTTTGCCGCCTTATGTATTTGTTATGATCGGCTTGTATGCGGGTCTACGACGGGAAGAAATTCTTGCACTACAATGGGATTCTGTATATCTGGATACGGACACTCCATACCTGACGGTAAGGCGAGCATGGCACACAGAGCATAACAGACCGGTCATCCTGGATGAATTGAAAACAAAGGCGGCGGAGAGAAATATCCCTCTCCCTGTTTGTTTGGCAGAGTGCTTAAAAGAGGCAAAAGCAACCTCGACTTCGGAGTATGTGGTTTCAAACCGGGATGGCGAACCGCTGTCTTACACACAGTTTAAGCGGCTCTGGCAGTATATTGTTACCAGAACCGTTAAGGAACGGTCATATTATCGGTACGAAGATGGAAAGCGTGTAAAACATACGGTTACCCCTGTTCTTGGAGAAAAGGCAGCTCATAATGGCAAGGTGGTTTACAGCTTGGATTTTGAGGTTACTCCACATCAGCTACGGCATACCTACATCACCAACCTCATTCATGCGTCGGTAGATCCCAAAACAGTTCAATACCTGGCAGGCCATGAAAGCAGCAAGATTACCATGGACATCTATGCAAAGGTCAAATACAACCGGCCGGATGAGCTGGTGAGATCAATGAGCAGCGCATTTGCAGGCTGGGAAGCAGTTTAAGAATAAAATAGGAAGTGAAACAGGAGCGAGGCAAGGATGTCTCGCTCTTTGTTTTGCCCAGGCCGTATCTTTGATTAAATTGAGGCTTTCTGATAAAAAGAGAGTGTAGATACGGAAACTGCACATTATCAGGAAAGGAAGATCGAAGATGGCTAAAAAGAAACCGGAGGTCCCGAAGTATGGAACCATTACATTAAAAGGAATCCAGTATTACAGGACCCGGATAATGGACGCAGATGGCAAGCAGGTGAGTCTGTACGCCACTACTTGCGAGGAATTGTATGAGAAGGAATTAGAGGCGCGGCGGCAGGTGGAGGAGATCATCTTTCATCGGCAGCATCCAACGGTGGCAGAGTATTGTGAAAAGTGGTTGCTCATGCAGTCGGCAAAAGTTTCTGCCTCTACGCTCAGAGGCTATACGAGGGACATGAAAAACTATATCATCAAACCCTTGGGCGAGATGTATATGGAGGAAGTCACTTCTGATGATATTCGGTTGGCGCTTGTCCCGCTGTCGAAAAAGTCAGAGGGATTGTATAATAAGGTAAATATGCTCCTAAAATGTGTTTTTTACACGGCAGAGCGGAGCCAAATTCTCGAACACAATCCCTGTGAGGGAATATCGGGCAAGGGCGGAAAGCCAGCAAAAAAGAGGGAGGCATTGACAGATCAACAGGTAGCCGTGCTTCTGGATACAGTCAAAGGGCTTCCTCCCTACCTATTTATTATGCTTGGATTGTATTCCGGTCTGCGCCGAGAAGAAATCCTCGCGCTGCAATGGGACTGCGTATTTCTGGATGAGCCTACACCTTATCTATCGGTAAGGCGAGCGTGGCGTACAGAGCATAACAGACCGGTGGTTTCTACGGTGCTAAAGAGTAAAGCAGCCAAAAGGGACATTCCAATTCCCAAGTGTCTGGTGGATTGTCTGCGGGAAGCCAAGGAAACCTCCCATTCGGACTTTGTGATTGCAGACAGCAATGGAGAGCCGTTGGCTGCATCCCAGTTTCAGCGAGTATGGAAGTATGTAGTTGTCCGGTCCACCAAGCCCCGCAACTATTATAAGTATGTGAATGGGCAGAGCATCAAATACACGGTTACCCCAACGCTGGGCATGACCCAGAAAAATCAACCCAAAATCAGATATACGCTGGACTTTGATGTAACCCCGCATCAGCTGCGACACACTTACATTACCAATCTGCTCTATGCTGGTGTTGATCCAAAGACCGTCCAATACCTTGCTGGACATGAAAACAGCAAAACAACTATGGACATCTACGCCAAGGTGAAGTACAATAAACCAGAGGAGCTGTTTGGGGTGGTAAACGGTGCTTTCCATCAGGCTCCGGCTCAATAAAAAACCCTGTTTTTTGTGGTTACCACATAGGATAACCGAGAGCTAAAAAGCCGGAAAAGCCCGGAATATCAAGGAAAATCGGCTCTAAAACTCGCGCAGTACGGCCTCAAGGCTGCCCGTCGCGCGCCTCAGTTCTCCAAGAGATAACAGGCCCGACAAACCAATTCAAAAATGCTCAAAAAGCCCGGAACCATGCGGTTTTCCGGGCTTTTTCCTTTCCCAAAAGTCTGCCCGCCTTTGTCCGATTTTGGAAGGATTTGACCAAACCGAATCCGGTTTATCTTGTTCTTCTGAGTTGCCGCTGTTACGTTTCAAGTGGATGAACTCGCACATTTGCGGTGCAGCGTTCCTTCTACATTTGCCATTGCGCTGCGGGGCAGGTATAGTATAATAAAAATCGTAACAAGGGGTGATGATAGATGGACGATAGCTACTGCCTGCTCCCGGAGCGCATTTCCGAGCAGTTCTTTGAAATCGACAGCGACATCGTGATGGATTTGGCAGCTGCCAGCCCGGAATATACCAAGTTAAAGGCCCAGATGGAGGAACTGAAGCGCCAAAATCCTGCGATTGGCGCTCTGCTGGAGGGCAAGGGAGAACTTTCCTTTTCTGCCGAGGAGCATGCCGCCTTTTACATACCAAAATTCATTCGAACCCAAAAAAGTCTTGAAAAAAATAAGTTTTTACGGATTACAAGTAAAAACTACTGATATTCTTCGAGTTTTTCGCTATACTATTAGTAAGGAACAAGGAGGCGAACGATATGATTATCCGACCACAATATATGAACACGCTGAAAACCTATCGGGATGTTCCGCTGGTGAAGATACTGGCAGGAATCCGGCGCTGTGGTAAATCCACAATTTTAGATATGCTGCGGGATGATCTGCTGAAAAGTGGGATTGCCGCAGACCACATTATCAGTATGCGCTATACGTCGGAGGATTTTGACGACGGAATGACCGACAAGGCTATGTATCAGGGCATTAAAGAACAGATGACCGACGACGGGCGCTACTATCTGCTGCTGGACGAAGTGCAGGAGATTGACGGTTGGGAAAAAGCAGTCAACAGCCTGCTGGAAAATGCCAATACCGATATTTATGTGACCGGCTCCAATTCCAAGCTGATGTCCAGCGAGATCTCGACCTATTTGACGGGACGATATATCTCCATTCCGGTTTATACACTGTCTTTCGCTGAATATTTGGATTTCAAGAAATCAGATTCCCGTTCCCCAAAGGAACTATTAAACGAATATCTGCGGCTGGGTGGCTTCCCCATTGTGGCGCTCGGCAACTTTGACGAACGCTCGGCCTATCAGATCGTGGAGGGAATCTATAACTCTGTGATTACCAACGATATTACAAAGCGGCATAACATCATGAACTTTGATTTGTTCAACCGTGTTGTCAAGTATATCGTGGAAAATGTGGGCAAGACCTTTTCCGCCAACGCCATTGCAAAGTTCCTCAAAAGCGAGGGACGTTCCCTATCCGTGGAGGCAGTTTACAACTATCTGAACTGGCTGGAAAAGGCGTTTGTGATCTATCGCTGCCAGCGGTATGATTTGCAGGGAAAATCCGTGCTGAAAACCCGGGAAAAATTCTATCTGGCAGACGCTTCTCTGAAATACTGCATCATGGGCTTTAATCCGAAGTCCATTGCCGCTATGCTGGAAAACATCGTGTATTTTGAACTGCGGCGGCGGGGCTATGAAGTTTATATCGGGAAGAATGAAACGAAAGAAATTGATTTTATGGCGGTGCAGCGTGACGAGCGTATCTACGTTCAGGTTTGTCGCAGGCTGCCGGAGGAATCGGATCGGGAGGTTGCCAATCTCCTCGAAATCAAAGACCACTATCCGAAATATGTGGTAACGCTGGATGAGCTGGCGGCAGGAAATATCAATGGCGTGAAGATCGTGCATTTGGCGGACTTCCTGCTAAGTGACACATACTGATCTAAGAGTGTGATACAGTGCCGAAAGAAGGGTGGATATGACCAAACAGGGCGATTTCCTCATTTATTGCGTGGAAACCTACAAAAACGCCAAGCACTTGACTGGCAGGCAGGTGACAGCCTGCGGATTTCCAACGGCAAATGGTGCTGGTTTTCCCGTGGGATCGGCGGTTACAGTGCGCTGGACTATCTCATCAAGGTCAACGGCTATTCCTTTCTGGAGGCCATGGAAACCATCTCCGGCAGGGCGGCCATCCCGCCGCCTTCCTTTGTGCCAGCGCCGAAGGAGGAAAAGCCCAAGCACGGGATCGACTGGCGGCGGCACAATCTGCTGTCCCTGGCCGGGGTGTACCAGCCAAAGAAAAAGATCGAGGAAAGCAAGCTGCCGGTGGCCCTCACCCGATTTTTGGAGGACCACCCCCATGTGAAAACCATCTATCTTCATCTGGACAATGACACCGCTGGCCGGCTGGCTGCCAAGGCGATCATGGCTGTCATGCCGGAGGGCTACCGGGTGGAGAACAAACCGCCGACCCGTGGAAAGGATGTGAATGATTTTCTGTGCCACCGGCTGGGGATTCTTATTCGGGGCAGCCACGGCAAAGAGCCGGAGCGGTGAGTGCCGGTTTTGCATCTTTGACAGATTCTCCCTCTTGCAAATTGTTATCATATATGTTAACATTGAAGCAGTGAGGTGAGAGTATGGATGAACTGCGCAAACGGCAGAAAATCATATCCCAGCTTGTGGAGGCCCGTCTGGAGCAGGGCATTTCCCAGGCAGAGCTGGCAAGGCGGCTGGGAATCCAGCGTTCCGGCATTAACCGCCTGGAAAGTGGGACACAGAACCCCACGCTTGATATGATCTTAAAAATCGCTTCGGCGCTGGGAAAGGATGTTTCACTGGAACTGAACGACAAGGAGGAGCCTATGAGTCATGTTTACAGTCTCCGCATTTATGATACAGAGCTAATGCGCTTTTCCATGGAAAAGCAGGGCTTGTCCGGCCTTGTAGCCGAAATCTTATACACCAACGAAGAGCAGGCCCATTTGTTGCCTTTGGATATGGAGCGCACCGGCAAGGGCGTCATCCATTGGCTGGAGCGGCGGGTTATCCCCAAAAACCGCGCCTTTGTGGACGAGATTTTGAAAACCCTTGGCCTTAGCCTGGGCGACACCAAGGGAATTATCGACGTGTGCAAGGGGCTGTCGCTCAACGACAGCTATTGGGTGGTGCCGGAGGGATTTGAGGGGAAGTTCTCCCAATACAATCTTTACGAAAATCGCTTTTCCGAGATACTGGCGCTGGTGGCCTATACCGGCGCAGGCGGGAGCAGGCAGGCGTTTACCACATCCCCGGAGCTGACCACAGGCGGTATGCTGCCCAAAGCGTGGCGATATGTGGAGCACGATGGGATTTATCTCTACAAGGGCGGCACGACCGGCGCGTCCAATGCGGGCAGGGAGCCGTACTGCGAGTATTATGCTTCGCAGATTGCGGAAACCATGCGTCTGAACGCCGTGCATTATGACCTGGAGAACTGGAAAGGCATTACCGCCTCTAAGTGCGCCCTGTTTACCAACATCGACACAGCCTATATCCCCATCGGGCGCATTGTCCGAACCGGGGGCATTGCCGCCTGCCTTGTCTACTATGACAAGCTGGGGCCGGAGTTTTCCGAGCAAATCCGCAGTATGCTGGTTTTTGACGCCCTGATTTACAATGAGGACCGCCACTTTGGAAACTTTGGCGTTCTGCGGGATAACCACAGCGGCAACATCATTGCGCCCGCCCCCATTTTTGACAACGGGCTGTCCCTGTTCTGCTATGCCGGTAAGGAAGATTATGCGAATCTGGACGAGTATGCAAAAACCCGTTCTAACCCCTACAACATCTCCTATGAGGAAGTGTGTGCGGAGGTCATGGGGGTAAAGCAGAAAGAGCAGCTCCGCCGCATGATCGGGTTCCGGTTCAAGCGCCACGAAAGCCTGGGCCTGCCGGAAGAATATTTGCAGGCCATTGAGAAGCATTTGGAAGGCAGGGTGCGCAAGTTGCTGGCAATCCCAACCCGCCGTCTGAAACAGGAGAAGGCGCGGTAAAAACGAATATCTTTTTTGGAGAGCGTTCTGAAAATGGACGCTCTTTTTTGCTGCCCATTTTTAGAGAGGAGCGTGAGCGATGAACCATTATGATGTTACCATCCGGGAAACGCCGGAGGTGAAAATGAAAGTGGCGGCAAACAGCCGGGAGGAACCAAACGCAATCAACAGAAACGAGGTGAAACATAATGAACACGCAAATCATCGCCGTCGCCAACCAGAAGGGCGGCGTCGGCAAGACGACCACCTGTGCCAACTTAGGCATCGGGCTGGCCCAGGCTGGAAAGAAAGTGCTGCTGGTGATCGCGGTGCTTTTGACCTACTCGCCGCAGAACAGCATTATTCTGCTGGTGATTGTTTTCCTGGTCAGCCCGGTGGGTCTGCCAATGGCCGCCGCCTGGCTGGTGGGCAAGGTGCAGGACCTGCGGTATGCAATCCAGGACGCGGTGTATGGCTGAATCGAAAATGCAGAATTGCCGGGAGATACATCCCCGCAATTTTTCGACTTTACTTTCATGCTAATTTCGCGTATAATATTAGTATGAAAGGAAGGTGAAGAACATGAGCCAATTTCAACAACTGGATCAGTTGCTCGAACACCAGGATGGGATGCTGCGCACCGGGCAGGTCCTTGCGGCCGGGATCTCAAAGCCTGTTTTTTATCAATTCGTGCAGTCTCGCGGGCTGGAACAGGCGGCGCATGGGATTTATCTTTCCAAAGATGCTTGGGTGGATGCTATGTATCTGTTGCACTTGCGCTGTCCACAGGCAATCTTCTCCCATGAAACAGCGCTGTTTTTCCATGACCTGACCGACCGGGAGCCTCTGGCCTATTCCATCACGGTGAAAACGGGCTATAACCCTACCCGGCTCAAAGGTGAAGGTGTCCAGGTATTTACCATCAAGGCGGAGCTGCACGAGGTTGGCCTGATTGCGATGCAGACGCCTTTCGGCCATGATGTGCCGGTCTACGATATGGAACGGACGATCTGCGACCTGCTACGCAGCCGGAATCACATGGAAATGCAGACTTTCCAGGGCGCTTTGAAAGCATATGCCAGACGGAAGGATAAGGATCTTCAGACGCTGATGCGCTGCGCAAAGCTGTTCCGAGTTGAGAAGATTTTACGCCAGTATCTGGAGGTACTCTTATGATAAAGACAGCAAGGCAGCTGAAAGATTTGATCCGCAACCTGTCCAGGAAAAACGCTGCGGACGCGCAGATCCTAATGCGAAACTACATGATGGAGCGGTTCCTGGAGCGCATTTCTCTCTCGGCCTACCGGGACAAATTTATCCTCAAAGGCGGGATGCTGGTGGCCGCGATGGTCGGTCTGGATGCCCGCTCCACGATGGACCTGGACGCAACGGTTAAGGGAACCAACGTCAATGTGGAGGACGTAGAGAACATGATAGCTGAGATCATCGCTGTTCCCATTGATGACGATGTTACCTTCCGGGTGAAAAGCATCTCGGAGATCATGGATGAAGCAGAATATCCCGGCATCCGGGTGACGATGACAACACTCTTTGACGGGGTGCGCACGCCGCTGAAAATCGACATTTCCACTGGCGATGCGATTACTCCCAAAGAGGTACGGTACAGCTTTAAGCTCATGCTGGAGGACCGATCCATTGATGTGTGGGCCTATAACCTGGAAACTGTGCTTGCGGAGAAGCTGGAGACCATCATTACCCGGACTACGACCAACACCCGTATGAGAGATTTTTACGACATCGCCATCCTACAACAACTCTATGACAGCACTCTGGACCCGCACATTCTCCATGACGCACTGCTGGCAACAGCTCATAAGCGCGGCACCGAACGCCATCTGGCTGAGGCCACCGAAGTCTTTGACGAAGTGGAGACCAGCCCGGTCATGCAGGACCTGTGGGCGGCCTATCAGAAAAAGTTTTCCTATGCGACCGACATCGAATGGAATACGGTCATGGATGCGGTTCGGCAGTTGTTCGCTCGTTGCGAGGGCATGGCATGAAAAAGCATGACACTACTGTAAAATCTGCGGCGAGTACAAGGCAAACGAAAAATTTTCCGGCAAAGGCCATGCCGCGCATATCTGTAAAATTTGCGCTGCCCTACCGCCAGAAAAGCAGGCAGAAGAAATGATGATTACCCGGCTTGTCAACCTTCCCTGGCAATTATCCAAAGAACAGCTTTCGTGGCTGAAGAAGCGGATGAAAGACCGACGGGACACCGTGAGAGTCTTGGCAATCGAACAGTATGAAATGCGGTACCCGCCCAGGACGGAACTGAATGAATTGGAAGCGATAAATATGGATTTTTCGGGGTAAAAGTGAAAAGCACAGCAGATGTAAAAAGATTTTGACGTACATGATAAGTGATGTAAAAGCCGTTTGGTAGACGATATAGGGTGTTTCCCCTACAATAAAAATGCAAGGGAGGTGCAGTGGCATGGAGCATGATATTGGAAGCAAAATCAAGGCAGCCCGAATTGAGAAAAAATTAACACAAGAACAGATTGCTGAAGTATTGGGAGTGAGTCGCCAGACCATCTCAAATTGGGAAAATGGGGTATCACTTAGATAAAGATACCACACCAATCCCACGCTAACTTTTGCTCAACCGATACAGCCGGAGGGCTGGATAACAAGAAAAGGCGGTATGCGCCCCGTGGAGGGGTAGCATACCGCCTTTTCTTGTGGGGGTTTCCAAAGGGGGCAAAGCCCCCATTTGGCACACGACTTTGCGAAGCAAAGTGTAGTGTGTTATACCTGCTGGCGTGGCTGGCGGGGAAAACGGGGTGCGGTACTTTATGCGCCCCGTTTGCTCCGGCAGGAAAGCAGGCTGAATTTTTGCGAATGGGAATGAGCAAAAAAACAGTCTGTTTTCAGAGAACGGCGGCAGGTATATGAAGCCCCCGTCCCTCGTCCTACGCTCCGACTTGTGGACAAAGTGTCCCGAAGTTGTGGCCACACTCCCGGAAAAGTAGCAGGACAGCGGGCAACCGTCAAGGCTGAAATGAACGGGTTTGCACCCGGCCTTGACCGCCGCCCACCGTCCTGCTAAATGGGTGGGCAAGACGGCCAATCCCTTAAAGTGCTTGGCCGCTCTCTTTCTGAATTTCGGAGCGATTTTTCTCTCAAAATTGAAATGGGCGGGAAGCCATTTTAGGGCTTTCCCGCCTTGATTACCCTTTAGCAAAGGCGGGCGGGGCTGTCAACGGCGGCGCATGAAATGCGCCGTTCATCTTGACCGTTGACTGGCTCGGCTGGCTTTGCTATTTTTATCGAATTGCATATTGGTAAATTGCATTGATATGTACTTGGGTTGTATTCACGATTGGTATATTAACATCTTCAGACTTTATGGCAAGTGGCAGTTCCGTACAGCCGAGAATGAGTGCATCTACATTTTCTTTTTCAATGTATTTATTTGCCAGTGCAATCATTTTCTCTTTATCGCTCGGAATTACTATGCCATTCTCTAAATTGGGGTATATCAGTTTCCCTAATAGAGATATTTCTGCGTCACATGGTATAACCGCTTTTATCCCGTTTACTGTTAATGCCTTTTCATAAAGACCGCTACGCAAAGTTGATTCTGTACCAAAGATAAGTGCTTTTTTGAAACGAAGCCGCTTAAGTTCCTTAACAGTTTCCTCGACAATGCTAATTACAGGTAGCGGAAAATTATTGCATATTCTATCCCACACGATATGTTCTGTATTTGCGGTAATAGCAGCAATTTCTGCACCAGCCGCTTTCAAATTAGAGAGACTGGAAAGTAAATATTCTCCTAAAACTGAATAGTCGCCATTTTCGAGCGCCACATCATGTTTCAGCATATTTACACTATCAATCACAATTTCTGGATATATGCTGTTGTTTTGTTCTGCCAAACTTTTTTGTATAAGTCCCAAATAATACTCTACTGTTGAAGCGGGGCCAATCCCTCCGATAAGTCCTATTTTTTTCATTTAGTTACCTCTAACATTACATAGATTATTTATTGGTTTGCTCAATTACCTTTTTCGCAAACTGCTGGAACATTTCAACAGTTTCTTTATCCATCGGTGCAAGCTGTCCGATCTGTCCGGCTATCATCGCCGTTACATCGTCAATGGAAAGCGGCTTTTGTTTCTGCTCCGCCAGTGCGTCCCGCATGGCTTGGAACATAGCGGCGGTCACAGCTTCCCCCGGCTGTTCCCCGTTGTCAATATCTTTCTTAATATCCCGCAGGATAGCCAGGAACACATTTTTGATTTTCTCTATCTCCGCTTCATGTTCCCCCATCTTCTGGGCGTTCAAAAGCTGTAAATCCTGCTTTGCTTCCGCCCGGCGTTCCGGGTGTTCTTTCATCAGGTCGGACAGGGAAGCCGTTGCCATCTCTATAAGCTGGTTTCGTGCCATTATCCCCTTTGCCGCCGTGTCCTGAAAATAAATCCGTATCAAATCTATCAGCTTGGGAAAATTCCTGTGTTCCAGTAAGCGATTGAGTATTTGCACATCAACAGCACCCGTCACAAGCCCCCTCACGGCTCCCTCTGACAAACCTAATTCAGAAATATCGTAGCTTTTACGGACGCTCACGGTAGACAAGCCCAGTATGTAGTCTGTCGATACCTTAAATTCCTTTGCCACACCTATGAGAATATCACTGCTTACCGTTCTTGTTTCGCCGCTGACAATGCGGCTCAACTGGGAAGCGGAAACGCCTATCTTCTCCGCAAGTTCCTTTTGTGTGATGTGGTTCCCGTTGCATAAATCGGAAATCCGCTGTCCGGGTGTTCCGGGTAAAGCCATAAACACGCACCTCCTCCGCATACTTCCATTATACAGAATGATTGCAAAAATTCAATTTCCAAAGTGTAAACTTCATCAAAATGCAATTCTCGCAAAATTCCGGGGATTGCATTTTTTTCGTGTAGACTTAGGGTAGTTCATCGATGGACAGCACCTTGAAAACAGAATGACCGTCCGAAAAGGAATACCCCAGCTGGGGAAGCACCGCAAGGAGCCGGACTTCGGGACAAAATGTCCCGAAGCTGCGGGAGCGTGCCAACGCCGGAATACGCCGCTATTGTCGGGGCCCCCGCAAAGCCGCATGGCTTTGTGGGGAGAGGAGGAGCAGCGGAGCGAGTGAGTTTTGCCGCTTGCGGCGAAACGAGCGATACGCAGCTTGCGACGACGAGGCAGGAAACCTTTTCGGGGAGAACGGCAACGGAAAGCAAAATGGAGGGAACGCATGAGAGATAACCCCTATAAAGACTTGCCGCCGCTGGAACGCAGGCCGGACGGTTCCCTTTACCGCATGACCCCGGCGCAGAGAAAACAGGCGGCCAGCCTGATACGCCGGGAGTGCTGTTGCTGTGAGGACGGCAACTGCATTGTCCTTGACGATGGGGACACCTGCACCTGTCCGCAGACGATTTCTTTCTCGGTCTGCTGTAAGTGGTTCCGCTGGGCGGTCTTGCCGCTGGACGGGACGCTGGAAGCGGAGATTTTCCGGGATAAGGACTTGAAACGCTGTGAGGTCTGCGGCGGTGTGTTCGTCCCCAAATCCAACCGGGCAAAATACTGCCCCGGCTGTGCCGCCAGAGTTCACAGGCGGCAGAAAACAGAAAGTGAACGGAAAAGGAGGTCTGCTGTGGACAGTTAGGAGCGAAAAAAGCCTTGATTTATCAGGCTTCGCAAGCCCCAAACCGGGGCAGGTGGTATAAAGTATCGCCCGCCCCGGAAAACGGGCTTCTAACCGTCCACAAAACGCACTATGACAAATACCATCTATATCCATCAGCCGGAAAGGGCGTTCAGCTTCACCCGGCTCCCGAATTTCCTCTTTGAAGCCCCCACGTTCAAGCTCCTGTCCAACGAGGCAAAGGTTCTGTATGCCTTTATTCTGCGCCGGACAGAGTTATCCCGCAAAAATGGGTGGGCGGATGACTGCGGACGGATTTTCCTGTATTTCCCTATCTGTGAAGTGGTCACATTGCTCCATTGTGGGCGGCAAAAAGCGGTGAACACCCTGCGGGAACTGCAATACGCCGGACTGGTGGAAATCCAGAAGCAGGGCTGTGGAAAACCCAACCGCATTTTCCCAAAATCCTATGAAGCGGTTCCAAACACCGACTTCAAGAAATCCCGTTCTGGTACGCCGGAGGACTGAAAACCGTACCCTTGAAGTACGGAAATCAATCTTGAGAAGTACGAAAACCAGACGGTATATAGAAATACAAAGATTAAAATGATTTATTTATATCCATTCCATTCCTATCGTATCAGAGATAATTCTGGCGGGATTTTCCCTGTGGAAAACCCTGGATAGGAAAGGAATGGGGAAAGGAGCAGAATGGCACAACACGCAATTTTGCGGTTTGAGAAGCACAAGGGCAACCCGGCAAGGCCGCTGGAAGCCCATCACGAAAGACAGAAAGAACAATATGCCAGCAATCCCGACATTGACACAAGCCGGAGTAAATACAACTTCCATATCGTCAAGCCGGAGGGACGCTATTACCACTTCATTCAGAGCCGTATCGAGCAGGCCGGATGCCGGACGAGGAAAGACAGCACACGGTTTGTCGATACACTGGTAACTGCCAGCCCGGAGTTTTTCAAGGGGAAATCCCCAAAGGAGATACAGGCGTTTTTCCAGAGGGCGGCGGCTTTCCTCATTGGCCGGGTAGGACGGGAAAATATCGTGTCGGCGGTGGTACACATGGACGAGAAAACGCCCCACCTGCATTTGACCTTTGTTCCGCTGACAAAGGACAACCGCCTGTGTGCAAAGGAGATTAT
>NZ_NFLF01000025.1 GCF_002160765.1 Lachnoclostridium sp. An138 | reverse complement strand
GCTGCTTCAACTTACGGAAAGCCATGCGCATAGCAAGGATGCAGGGACCTACCCCGCGGTTGTCAGAGACCTGATAGCCAAGAATGGAGCGGGATACCGCATCCATGATGAACCAGATGTATCCTTTGATCCCGCGGACTTTGATATAGGTTTCATCGGCGATAAAGGTGGTTCCGGTCTTATACTCATAGTTGTCAACGAAAGGCTTGATGACGAGGGCGGCAGTCCGGGCATAATTGGCGACCTGCTGGTGGGAGATCCGGATGTTGTAAAGATCTTTGAGAGCCTGAGAAGTCTTGCGCAGGGAGAGACCAAGATTTACATGGAGAGTCAGACAGAGCCCCATGACATGGGCGTTATGCCGGCTGAACTTCAGGGAAGAAGCATTTTTCGGAAGGGAGTTTAAATCCATGCGAAAGAAATCTACAGTGAATTCACGGTAGATGTAATGGAGCTTGTATTTATTTTTCCCGTAAGCCTCATTGAGATGTTCTGGCTCCACTTTTTTAAGGTTATGGAGATAGTAAGGGCATTTTGGGTTTACGCACTTATGCAGGACAAAGAACTTCCGGTCTTTCTTTGGGACAAGAGTATTCCCGCAGTGGGGACAGCGAAGTTTTATGGCAGAAAAGCGGTTATCCTGCTGAGAGAACTTCGCGTCACAGACTTTGCAGGAAAGCTGTCCTTTGGAGCCGTTGTTCTTGTAAAGATAGGGTTTTGGAGCCTGACAACGGGGACAGGAACATTCTTCTGGGATGTCACATTCGGACTGACGTTTGATGGGGCAGATCTTCTTGCCGTAACGCTTATGGAAGTAAGGAATCAGTTCCTTATAGGTCCAGTCCTGACGGAAATCCGTAATCAAAGGAAGTTCATCAATCTTGTACTTCTGGTATTTTGGGGAATGGGAGTCATCAAACGCCCACTGCTTGAGAGGGATGTATCTGCAGATAAAATTTAATAACCAGCAATTCAACTGATAAAGGTATTGAATAATGGTGAGAAGATAAAGTATAATGTCCATGAGCGTTGGCTCCTTTTGTATAAGGTTGGTTTGGCGATTGACATTATACCAGAAAAGGGAGGTCAATGCTCTTTTTATTTGCAAATCTCCGAAAAATCAAGGTAAAGCGTAACTTTTACAATAAAAAAAGAAGGTAGTTTTGACACTACCCTGTTGTATCAGGAGGAAAGAAAAATGAAGCTGATGATCGTAATTGTGCAGGAGCAGGATTATGATGCTCTGGCGAGACTGCTGATCAAAAACCGCATCCGGGCAACAAAGTTCAGGACGGAAGGTCTGTACTCCAGCAGGACCAATATTACACTGCTTATCTGTGTGGAGTCAGAGCGTGAGAAAGAAATTCTGGAGTATATCCGCCAGAGCTGTACGGAGCGCGAAGAAGAGTGCAAAGTATGGGAATATAATGGAAATGTAATGGTAGAGATGGAGCGCACGCTGAAAATAGGCGGAGCGACTATTTTTATCTCTGATGTAGAACGTTCTGTGAAGTTCTAATTGATTCTAACTGGCAGAATTCTGAAATGTCAGCACAGAATGACAAAAAAGGCTCCGCCTGTGCGGAGCCGGAGACAAAAAACCTGTTTCAAAAAAATTCCTTGTATTATCCAGTTAATTAATATAAAATATGTACTATAAATGAGGCAGCGTAACAGTAAAAGTAGTGCCGCGGCCGGGCGAGGATACGACATCGATTTGGCCGTAATGTGCCTTGACGATTTTCTGAGTGATAGCCAGGCCGAGACCTGTACCATTTGCTTTGTGAGAGGAAAACGGAGTAAAGAGCGTTTCAAGCGCTTCGGGTGTCATGCCGCAGCCATCGTCAGAAATCCGGATAATGATTTGATCCAGATATTTTCTGGCGGAAAGGGATACGCATCCGTCCTCCCCTGTAGATTCGAAGGCGTTTTTGAGAAGATTCAGAAATGCCTGTTTTAACTTTATGGGGTTTCCGAAGACCGGTGGAAGCTGCGAGGGCAGGTGAACGGCAAAGTTCTTTTTATGAGTCAGAATATAGGGCTGCAGACTTTCCTCCAGTGTACGGAACACTTCTTTTAAATCGACTTCACACATAAAAAAGCGGCGGCTGTCGCTGTAAGCGGCAAGGTCGTCGAGAAGCTGATTCAGATACTCCACGTCTTCCAGAGTCTGAGACCAGAACTGAAAATCTTTGACTTCCGGGTGAACAGATTCTATGAGCTGAAGAGAGCTGTTGATCAAAGTCAGAGGATTGCGTATTTCATGCGTTATTTTTGCGATTGTGAGATTGATGTCTTCCATAATTTGTATCACTCCTGTGCTTTAGTGTAGCATACATGGAAGCAATTGACAATATAGAACAAATCTGCAAAATTCGACAAAGAAAGTAAAAAAATTAAGATAACAGGAAAGGACAGGTATTATGAAAGAGGAAAACTGCATTTTTTGTAAAATCGCGAACGGAGAGATTCCTTCCGCTACCATTTATGAGGATGATGATTTTCGTGTTTTCCTGGATTTGAATCCGGCTGCGCGGGGACATGCGCTGATTGTTCCAAAGGAGCATTTTGCAAATCTTTTTGAGATGGATGAAGAGAGCTGCAAGAAAGCGATTGTCCTTGCCAAAAAGATCGGAAGCCGTATGAAAGAAAAGCTGGGATGCGACGGACTGAATCTGGTGCAGAACAACGGGGAAGCGGCAGGGCAGACAGTGTTTCATTTTCATATGCATCTTATTCCGCGGTACAAAGAGGATGGGGCAGGAATTACCTGGAAACCGGGCAGCCTGACACAGGAAGCCAAGGAAGAGCTGACGGCTCTTTTGAGTGAATAGAAAACCGGGATGTAAAGTTGTGAATGTGAATACGGAAGAGAAATTTCAGGAGATTTATGACAAATACAAGAATCTGGTACTGAAAGTAGCCTTCGATATGACGAAGGATTATTATCTGGCACAGGATATCTGTCAGGAAACATTTATGAGACTGTACGGGTATCAGGACAATATCATTGTGGAAAGAGTGAAAAGCTGGCTGGTAGTAGTTGCGTCCAATCTGGTCTATGACCACTGGAAGAAATCCAGCAGCCGGAGAGAAGTTCTGATAGACGGTCTCTGGGAAAATGAAACGGAACCGATAGAGCCCTCTTCCAGCGTGGAACTGGAGCGGGTCGAGTACAGAGGCCTCTGCAGCAATATGCTGGAGGCGCTGCGGGAGAAGAATGAAGACTGGTACGAGGCGCTGATTCTGGCGGAATACCTGGGAGTTCCCAGAAAACTGATTGCAAAGAAGCGTGGTGTCTCTCTGAGTACGATTGATAATTACATCCGGAAAGGCAGAAGCTGGATGAAAGAGAACTTTCAGGAAGAGTACAGAGAATTCTGAAAGGGAATGCAGCCGCATTCCCTTTCTATGCTATCCCATTCTATTCTTTATTCTCTATCCTCTATCCAGTCTATCCCGTTCAACGGCTGTCAGCTGTTTCTGCCGGCGGCTTCTTCGATAAGACTTATGATCGTCTCGATGGAATCCGTCTGCCGGCTTGCGGCCATGGCGTCAGACATTTTCTGACGGTTTTCATAGAGGGTATGGACGGCTGAGAGAAGAGAATCCGGGGTGATCTGCTCTTCCTCGAGCACCATGCTGAAGCCCTGCTTTTCAAAGGAGCGCGCGTTCAGAAGCTGATCTCCACGGCTGGAAGCAGCCGGAAGCGGAATCAGCAGGCTGGGTTTTCTTAAAGCAAGAAGCTCGCAGATAGCGTTCGCGCCGGCTCTTGAGATTACGATCTCGCAGAGAGCAAACAGATCTTTCAGCTCACTTTTGATGTACTCATACTGGACGTATCCGGAAAGGCCGGAAAGGGAAGGATCAAGCTTGCCTTTGCCGCAGAGGTGGATGACATGATAATCCTTCAGCAGCCGGGGAAGGACGCTCCGGACCGCTTCGTTTACCGCAGCGGCGCCGAGACTGCCGCCCATGACAAGAATGACAGGCTTGTCCGGTGAAAGTCCGGTGAAACGGAGAGCCTTCAGCGCGTCGCCTTTCAGAAGTTCCTGCCGGATCGGAGAACCGGTCAGCACGGCCTTTTCCTTCGGAAGATACTGAAGTGTTTCGGGAAAATTGCAGCACACCTTCCAGGCAGAAGGGATGCAGAGCTTATTTGCAAGACCGGGAGTCATATCAGATTCATGGATAATAGCCGGGATTTTAAAATGCCTGGCGGCTAGTACCACAGGGACAGAGACAAAACCGCCTTTGGAGAAGAGCACATCCGGTTTCAGTTTTTTGAGGATGCTTCTGGCTTCTCCATAGCCCTTTATCACCTTAAAGGGATCGGTAAAGTTTTTGGGGTCAAAATAACGGCGCAGCTTGCCGGAAGAAATGCCATAGTAAGGGATTTCAAATTCTTCAATGAGCTTTTTTTCGATGCCGTCATAAGATCCCATATATGAGATCTCGTAGCCCAGTTCCCGAAGCCTTGGGAGCAGAGCAATATTGGGGGTTACATGTCCGGCAGTTCCTCCGCCGGTCAGAAGAATTCGTTTCAATGATTCCACCTCCGTGAAAAACAGTCTATGTTTATTATGATAGGTTCCAACCGGTCTGTCAATTCATATTGGGAGAAATTAAGAGGAAGAAAATGAGGGAAAACAAATTCCGTAAATGGATAAGAACAGAAATAGAGACGGAAGCAGAAGCGCTGGAGAAAAAGGCAGAAGAGAACACAGAACTGTCGTCCCTTCATATGCCGGAAGATTCCTTTGCCGATCTGATGAGCCGGATTGAGGCCGAAAAGAAAAACGCAGCCGAAAATTCATCCGCGATCAGACCCTTCCATATCCGCAGGCGTACGCTTGTGGCTGTGGCGCTGGCAGCAGTTCTCCTGGCGGCCCTCGGCCTGGGCGCCAGCGGCGAAAGGCTCTTTGCTCCGACGGTGGAGAGCGAGATTGCGGATGGGGAGTATAATGTGACCATTATAAGCGGGGATGAAGAGATTTATATGGATGTTACGGAAGAAGAAGCTTATGATGAGATTGAGGATAGATTGGGGATATTGGCGCTGAGGCTTGGGTATAAGCCGAAGGGGATGGAGTTGACTAAAGTAACTATAGGTGAAGATATGGGCGAAGCCCAGATGGAGTTTTATTATGAAAGTGTTATTTTAAAAATTTATGAAAATAAACAGCATGAAAGAGCTGTTTTCGAAACACAAACCGATGGACAGATTATAGATAGCGTAGAAATGTTTCAGTATGATAAAGAAATTAATATTTTACAAATGAATGGAAATGATTCGGAACTTTTAGCAGTACAATTAGAAAATAGCAACGCATATTATTATGTTACTTCAAATCTAGATATAGAGGAGTTCAAAAGAATTGTTCAAGGAATATTCTTTGAAGTAATGTGATATTTGAAATGTTATTCGTATCTTTATTGTAGCAATTTGCTTCAAATTCAAAGAGAAAGGAGGGAAAATTGGAATATGAAAAAAATAGTTACAAGGATTGTATGTTTTCTTTTTGTAATTGGCTTATGGAATATTCAATCATTAAGTAGTCAAGCGGCAGAAATAACGGTACCAGGGTATCATGAATACATTACGACAGAAGAAGAAGTGATTGATACTTGGTATGGAATTGCAAGAGGAACCTATTTGCAGAGTGGCACAGTTGGATTGAAGAGTGCTGGAACAGGTAAGGTGAATGTTTCTGGTTTGACAAATGCAAATTCCGTATGTGACAAGGTTAAAGCAGCGGTTTATTTGGATGAAAGTGATGATGGTGGAAAGAGTTTTGGAACTATCGGAAGTTATTATTTTGAAGAAAAAAATACATCATCTTGCTATGGTAGTAAATCCAACATTTCTGTAACTTCAGGTTGGTGGTATTGCGTCCGGGGTGTACATACCGTAACAGAAGGCTCTACAACAGAAACTATCAGTACCCAAACCAAAGCAATGAAAGCATCCTAACCACCCGTCTTGCAACCGCAAGCACAAAAAGGCAACACACCAAAAAACAACTGAATATCGAAACCAAATCCTTATATGAGGTAACACAAAACACTTGAACACTTGATAACAAAAAAGTAACAAAAAATCAAAAACAAAGAATCACACAATCAACAACAACACACCCGAGAAGAGCCGGCAGGGGAGCGTATACCTGCCGGTCCTTCTCGTTATCCATCCAAAAGCAAGCTTCCAATCCCATGCGATACCGCCAATAGTTTCCGGCATCATAGGAGCCGGAAACCGCAAAACCCGAAACGGGTTGAAATTATATGGAAGTATTGGTAAAATAGATGAAAACGGACGCAGAAAGCGAGGTCGATTATGGGAAGAACAGGCATCATTGGAGCGATGGAAGAAGAGATTATTCTTTTGAAAGAAAAGATGGAGATAGAGGTTGTTGTGAAGAAGGCTTCCATGGAGTTCTATCAGGGAACTTTGAATGGAAAAGAGGTCGTGCTGGTGAAGAGCGGCATTGGCAAGGTAAATGCAGGGCTCTGCGCGCAGATTCTGGTGGATGTGTTTAATGTGAACCGGCTGATCAATACGGGAATTGCGGGCTCGCTGAAAGCGGAGATCAATATCGGAGATATCGTGCTTTCTTCGGACGCATTGCAGCATGATATGGACGCCCGGGCCTTTGGCTATGCAAGGGGCGAGATTCCCAGGATGGATACCTTGAGTTTTCCGGCGGACCCGGAGCTGATAGGGATGGCGAAGGCGGCCTGTGAGGAAGTGAATCCGGAGATTCAGGTGTTTGTGGGCCGTGTGGTAACGGGAGACCAGTTTGTGGCCGGACGGGAGACCAAGGAGGAGATCGCTTCCTGGACGGATGGATACTGCACCGAGATGGAAGGGGCTGCGATTGCGCAGGCTGCGTATCTGAACAAGGTGCCCTTTGTGATTGTGCGTGCGATTTCGGACAAAGCCGATGACAGCGCTTCCATGGATTATCCGGAATTTGAAAAGCAGGCCATTGAGCACAGCGTAAGGCTGGTGGAGAATTTTGTGGGCCGGATTCCGGACGATGTATTTTAAAAAACCCGGGAACATTTACAAAAAGAGGTTGTAGATATTAGAGGGACTGCAGAAAGCAGAAAGACTACAGAAAGCAAAGAGGCCGCAGAGAAACTGCAGAAAGCAGAGGACCTGGGGAAAAGAGAGAATATAGGAAGTATTAAGAAGTATAAAAATCATAGAAATTATAAAAATTATAAAAATAAGTAAGTTGGCGCCGGTGTGCCGGAGAACAGCGCGGTCAGAGAGCTGTCTTCCGGCATGCCGGCGCTGTATATTTGTATATTGCGGTATTTCAGAAAAAGCGGGAAAGCTGGGGAAAGCTGTCGGAAAAGGGAAATTTGCGGCGAGCGCCTGCTCTTTTTATTTTCCGGGCGCGCGGGTATAATGAAAGTAAAAACAGGACAAGCGGGGAGGAATTGGATGTTTCGGGTTTTTATCGTGATTGCCTGGGCAGTGCTCCTGGTGCTGCTGCTCTATCTGTGGGCGGATGTGCGGGAGATTGCCGGGATTGTAAAGGAAAGCAAACGGGAAATACTCCGCGGCAGCTTAAATGCCAGGGCGGCGGAGAGCTTCCCGAATTTTCAGGAGGAGGAGAAAAAAGAGAGGCAGAAAAATCGGGAAAAACAGGGAGCAGAAGAGAAGAAGCCGCAGGGGGTGCCGCTGAACGCGTCGGAGCAGCAGGTTCTGGATGAGGTTCTGACAGAATTCCTGGGATAACAGGAATTTAAAGGATATTTTTTCTGGCTGGAACTTGATCCCTATGACGTCATTTGCTAGAATGAAATAGGAGACGGCACAAGCCGGCGCAAAGAAAGGAAGAAAACGAAAATGAGCAATAAGATTTCATTTGACTATTCCAAGGCACTGAATGTAATTGGCGAAAACGAGATTCAGAGTATGGAAGCGATCGCGGAGAACGCGAAAGAGCTTCTTGTATCAGGCAAGGGAGCCGGAAATGACTTCATTGGCTGGGTGGATCTTCCTGTGAATTACGATAAGGAAGAGTTTGCGAGAATTCAGAAGGCGGCTGAGAAGATTCGCAGCGATTCTGACGTTCTTCTGGTCATCGGCATCGGCGGTTCCTATCTGGGAGCCAGAGCGGCCATCGAATTTCTGAAACACAGCTTTTTCAATGTGGTTTCCAAAGAGGTGCGTAAGGCTCCGGAAATCTATTTTGTGGGAAACAGCATCAGCAGCAAATATATTAAAGATCTGATGGATGTGATCGGAGACCGGGATTTCTCTGTGAACGTCATTTCCAAATCCGGTACCACCACGGAGCCGGCAATCGCTTTCCGCATTTTCAAGGAAATGCTGGAGAAAAAGTACGGAGAGGCTGAGGCCGCGAAGAGGATCTACGCGACCACAGACAAGGCAAAGGGAGCTCTTAAGAAGCTGTCTGACGAAAAGGGCTATGAGACTTTTGTAGTACCGGATAATGTAGGCGGACGTTTCTCTGTAACCACAGCGGTAGGACTTCTTCCGATTGCCGTAAGCGGCGCGGATATTCAGAAGCTGATGGAAGGAACCGCGGCAGCCAGAGAGGAAGCGCTGAACGCGCCTTTCGCTGAGAACAGCGCCATGCAGTATGCGGCGATCCGCAATATTCTGCTGCGCAAGGGCAAGGTGATCGAGGTTCTGGCAAATTACGAGCCCAGCCTGCACTATGTATCTGAGTGGTGGAAGCAGCTCTACGGCGAGAGCGAGGGCAAGGATCAGAAGGGTATCTTCCCGGCAGCGGTAGACCTTTCCACAGACCTGCACTCCATGGGACAGATGATTCAGGACGGCCAGCGCAATATGTTTGAGACTGTTCTGAATGTAGAGGAGAGTCCTGCTGAGATTACGATTCAGGAGGAAGCGGTAGATCTGGATGGCCTGAACTATCTGGCAGGAAAGACTGTTGATTTTGTAAATAAGAACGCGATGAACGGAACCGTTCTGGCGCATACGGACGGAAATGTTCCGAATCTTCGTATCAATATTCCCTGCCAGGACGAGTACTGCCTGGGCCAGCTCTTCTATTTCTTCGAATTTGCGGTAGGCGTAAGCGGTTACATTCTGGGCGTGAATCCTTTCAATCAGCCGGGCGTGGAAGCTTATAAGAAGAACATGTTTGCTCTGCTTGGAAAGCCGGGCTATGAGAAAGAGCGCGAGGAGCTCCTGAAGAGACTGTAAAGCATGAAATTAAATATTATTTATGAGGATGAGCACCTGCTGGTTTTGTACAAGCCAGCGGGTGTTCCCGTTCAGAGCGCCCGCGTGGGCGCGAAGGACTGTGAAAGTCTGGTAAAAAATTATCTTTATGAAAAGAATCCGGGAAAGGGAGCGCCCTATCTCGGAATTGTGCACCGCCTGGATCAGCCGGTGGAGGGCCTGGTTCTGTTTGCCCTTACGCAAAAGGCGGCAGCGGATTTAAGCCGTCAGTCGTCAGAGAGAAAAATGGAAAAAACTTACCTGGCGGTCCGCCATGTTGTGGATAACAGAGATGTGGATATTCACAAAAGACAGAATATATGTGGAAAACCACCCGAAAATGTGGAAAAATTGGTGGATAACTGGACCGAATGCGTGGATTTTCTGTGTAAGAATGGAAAAGAAAACCGTTCGGAAATCGTTCCTTCGTCCCGGCCGGGAGCGAAAAAGGCGGTTCTGCGTTACCGGGTTCTGGAGCGGAAAGAGGGCAGAGAGCTTGTAGAAATCCGCCTTGAGACAGGGCGGCACCATCAGATCCGGGTCCAGATGGCGGGGAGGGGAATGCCTCTTGTGGGTGACCGGAAGTATGGCATGGAGAATGTCGAAAACTGTGTGGATAATGTGGATAACCTTTTTCCGGCATTGTGTGCATACAGGCTCCGGTTCCGCCACCCGTCCACAGGAAAATGGATGGAATTTGAGGTTAAACCACAAAATCCTGTGTTTTCCACTTTTTTATCCACAAAATAGCGAGTTATCCACATCTAAGTCCACAGGCAGACTGGATGAATGTAGCAGGGTAAAACTCTTCAATCTGCAGATACTATTTCTGACAGAAGTGCAGTTCCGCGGCCGGCGAAAATGCGCAGGCCGGCCCGGAAAAGCGCTGAGGTCGGAAAGAGTTGCAAAAGGAGAGGCGGCCCATGGACTGGATCAGAAAAAATCATATCATATGGAAAAAAATCGGAATCACAGCAGGCGTCTATCTGGGTATGAAATATCTGGTGCCTCTTTTGATTCCTTTTTTTATTGCGGCTCTGCTGGTGTGCTGGTGCTGGCCTCTGCTTCAGTGGGCCCAGAGGCGGCTTCGCATAAAACCGGCCTTCGTAATGGCAGTTCTTCTGATTCTGGCGGCGGCCCTCCTGGCGGGATTGGGAATCTGGCTGGGGAAAAGCATCGGAGAGCTGGCCCGGCACCTGGCAGAGATGTTTACAAAACCGGGAACGGCTGAGAACATTCTTTATGAATGCTGCGATGGACTCAGCGAGCTGATGCATCTGGAATCGGAGGATGTCCGCGTCTTCGTGACAGAGCAGTTGAACGTATTTCGGGATCACGCCAGACAGAATATTCTGCCTGGCGCCTTCGGCGGCTCCTGGGAATTTCTTAAAGGCGCGGGCGCCTGGGGAGCGGCTCTCCTGGTGACGGGCGTGGCCCTTCTTCTGATTGCGGAGGATTTTGAAAAGATTCGGGAAATGGGAAGAAAGTGGCCCCTCTATGAGGCTGTGTCTTCCGTCATTCGGGGAATTTTGCGCTCTGTGGGCGGATACCTGCGGGCGCAGTGCATTATCATGGGTATCGTCATGCTGCTTTGCACAGCCGGAATCTGGATATCCGGTACAGTTTCCAATCCCATACTGGCCGGAATCGGAATCGGGTTTCTGGATGCTCTGCCGGTATTCGGGACGGGGACGGTCTTCCTGCCCTGGGCGCTGGTCCTCGTCTTTCAGAAAAATTATTCAGCAGCCCTGATTCTGGCGGTTACTTACGGAGTCTGCGTGCTGGCCAGAGAGATTCTGGAGCCAAAGCTGATCGGCGGAAAGCTGGGAATCCTGCCCGTGGTGATTCTGGCCAGCGTGTATGCGGGAGTAAAGCTTTACGGTTTCGGGGGAATTCTTCTGGGACCGTTGTCCGTGCTTCTGATACAGGAACTGTGGAGGCAGGTGGACGCGGCAGAGGCGAAGAGCTTAAGCGGGGCGCCGGAGCTTTAGGGAAAGACTGTTGAAACCTCAATTTTGGGCAAAACATTTTTGCCCTGGGTTTTTCCGTTAGTAAATAGACAATGGAGTTTGAGTTTGTTTGGTTCCATTTTTCACGTATGACGGGCATGCTGTCAGCCTGTGGAGAAAGTTTCAAGGAACGTAATTGTTAGCGAACAAAAACTGATATGAGGCGTATATGGAGGATAAGCTGGTCTGAGGCAGTGAAGTCCTAAAGAGGCAACTGTGATTCATGTGCGTAAATTAAGCAGATAGACGAGAAAAGACTGACCGGCTTATACCATGAGGTCTTATGGACGGTGATACTTACCTTAGTAACAGCAAACTGTGAAAAGTCCGCAGAAGTCATAGTAAGCAAAGCCCTAAAATAGATGGTGTCGAAGAGCTGGACAATATAACCATGCAATCAAATATATGCCGTGTAGAATGTCTGACAGCAGAAATGTCAGCTGTTGTAAATATACAGCTTGAGGAAATGATTGGGTTTTGATAAAATACAAAATATAGTGACGAGTTTGAGAAAATGAATATCTATTTTTAGATAGTGTGTTGGTGTTTTAGAAAGTGAACGGCAAATGAGAAGATTAAACGATACTTATACGATTGTGGATGAAATTGGATCAGGTGGTGGAGGGGTTGTATATAAAGCCTACCATGAACGTTTGAAAACTTATGTAGTTGTAAAACAGATTAAAGAGAATGTGAAAGGGATTCTGGAAAGTAGGGCAGAAGCAGATATTCTGAAAAGGCTCAGACATGCTTATCTTCCCAGAATCTACGATTTTCTGGAAATTGACGGTGATATCTATACGGTAATTGATTATATACCAGGGGAGAGCTTAGACAAGCTATTAAAAGAGCAGAAGGCCTTCCCGTCGGAACAAGTATATCGGTGGGCGCTCCAGTTGGCAGAGGTATTGGATTATTTGCATCGTCAAGCACCACCGGTAATTCACAGTGATATAAAACCTGCTAATATTATGCTTACTCCGGAGGGAGATATCTGTCTTATTGATTTCAATATTTCACTGGCGGTTGACAGTAATCATAAGCATTCTGTCGGTATCAGCGGAGGATATTCTCCTCCGGAGCAGTATCGAAGTATGGCTATGTACCGGAGTCTTTCTGATATACAGGAAACAGTGAATGATGAAACAGTGCTTTTATCAGAAAAGGAAACGGATGCAGCCTTCACTGATATTAAAGATATTGTCGGACGCGGAGTGGATGAACGCTCTGATATTTACAGTTTAGGCGCTACGCTCTATCATCTTCTTACAGGTGTCAAACCGGAAAAGGATTTTGAAAGGATTGTTCCTATTGATCAGTATCAGATTAATATGAGCGAAGGCTTTCGGATAATCTTGAAAAAAATGATGCAGCTTTGTCCAGAGAACCGGTATCAAAATGGCGGTGAACTTCTGGAAGCGTTTCATCATATTTATGAATTGGATACAGAGTATCGGGAATACAAAAATAAAAGGCGTAGGATGAAGCTGACAGCGTTAGCTTTACTGTCTTCTGGCATTTTGCTTCTGGCATTTGGAACAGCAGTGCGTCATAAAGAAAAGAACACCTTATATTATCAAAATATAGATGTTGCTGAGCAGGCGATAGAGAATGGAAATTTTGAAGATGCGGAAAAGCATCTGGAAATGGCCAAAGAAATTTTTTCTCAAAAAATTGATGCTTACGAAAAAGAAGCACTTCGCCAATATCAGATGGGGGAGTATGAAAAATGTGTTCATTATATTTCGCGCCTCATGCAGGATCCTCCATTCTTGGCAGAGAATGAGGATGATGATTACATACTGGCTGAACTGTATTATATTGCGGGACATGCTTTTATGGAGATGGAGGATTATTCTAACGCGGCGCTGAACCTGAAAAATGCAGTCAGACTTGACCAGTCCAATAGCGTTTATTTTCGGGACTATGCGTTATCCCAGGCGAAAGAAGGAAGCGTGGACGAGGCTGAATCTGCATTGCAGGAAGCAGTACAGCTTGGGCTTGGCGAGGATTCTATCTACATGGTTCAGGGAGAGATTGCTTTTGCGAAAGGGGAGATCGATGCGGCGCTGGAATATCTGGAGAAGACGATTCGAACCAGTGTTGACGCCGAGTTGAGACATCGGGCGGTGCTTTTATGTGACGATGTATATAAAGAAAAAGGAAACAGTTATTTGGATGAAGAAATTGCTTTTTTGGAACAGGAAGAAGGCCGCGCGTCAGGGTCGGCATCTGTTATGAGTTTGACGGAACGCTTGGCAGATGCCTATGCCAGAAAAGCAGAAGTGGACATTGACAATCAGGAAAAGTATTATCAGAAGTCTCTGGAAAAATTTCTCACACTGTATGAGTCCGGCTACTCTACCAGACAGATGATGGAGAATCTGGCAATTGTGTATCAGGCATTGGGAGAATATGATCATGCGGAAGAAATGCTCTTCGCTATGACAGAAAAATATCCGGACTCCTACATCAGCTACAAACGTTTGGCGTATATGGAAGCTGAACGCCAGCAGGAGAAAGACATTCAAAACAGGGATTATAGTTTGATGAAGGAGTATTATGATCGGGCAAAAGAACTTTATGGAGTTCAGGATACAGATCAGGAAATGCAGATGCTGGATAATCTGATACAGGATTTGAAGGATGGAAATTGGCTGTGAGTTAAGAATGAACGCTTTTATAGGATATAAGAGTGCAGTTATAAAAAAGGGGAGAAAATGAGTGCGGGATTACTAATGATGGGTGCGGGTATCGTTTTGTGTGCAGCAGGACTGAGCTTTATGGTCTGGATTGCAGTGACTGCGAAAAGTGCAAAGAAGAAAATCATGGATAAAATGGAGAAGAATTACTGATGAGAATGAAAAAGTGGATTATAGCAATTTGTGTGGCGGGGGTATTTTTATGCGCCTGCAGCAGTCAGTCCCGCTGGCAGAAGCAGTATGATTTAGGTATTCAATATCTGATAGACGAAAATTATGAAGAGGCTGTTGTAGCTTTTCAGGCTGCTATAGAAGTGGAACCGAATCAGGCGGAAGGCTATCAGGGAATAGGGCAGGCTTATCAGGGACAGGCACAGACACTGATTGCAGAAAATAGCTGGGAAGAAGGACTGGAGTATTACCGTCTTGCAGTACAGGCATATGAAACGGCAGCAGAACTGAAATCTTCTGCAGAAAACACGGAAGATGAATTGGATGATTTGCGTGCTGAGATTAGTAAGCTGGAAGACGAAATTGAATTGTTGGAGATTCTGAATACAAATCAGGTAGAAGGAAATGCACAGGATTATCTGGAACTGATAGAATCTGTCAGACAATGCTGTAGTGCAGAAGATTATGATCAGGTATATGAATTGATGCAGGGAGAAACTTTCCTGACGCTGCGGAATTTTTGCACAAAGCAAAAACCATTAATTGTTATGGGAGAAGATGGTATTGGACTGGGATTTTATGTGGGAGGTTTTGTTTATTATGGCGAATATTCGGGTCAGATGAGAGAAGGGGAAGGAGTGTGGCTGCGAATAATTTCTGATGATCAGATAGAACAACAGTATCTGGCGCAGGGAAGCTGGGAAAGTGATATGCCGAACGGACAGTTTGAAGTAAGTATCATAGATAAGCAGCAAGACTCTCGTAATAAAACGGTGGGAACGGTTATCAATGGACTCTGGGATGGTCCGGCACAGGAAATAGGGAATGATGGTTATATTTATAATGTATCATTTACAATGGGGAAATATGATGTGTTGTTTACAGATGTCACTACAGAAGGAAAAACTGAATATTTTATAAGTGCGGACGGTCACAGATCGAGGGCTGTTTTAAATACTGAACATATTCATAGGATCGAGGGAACTGGATATTAAGTTGAGGAGGGAGTTTTGAGAATGAAAAAATATATTTTTGTAGTCTGTATTATGTGTATTTTTCTAACTGCTTGCAGTGGAAGGCTTGAGCTTCAGATTCGTGAGCAATTAGATTTGGGAACACAGTATTTATCTGAGGGACAGTATGAAGAAGCGATTGTTGCGTTTCAAAAAGTGATCACGCTGGAACCGAAACAGGTGGAGGCCCATAAAGGGTTAGGACAGGCGTATCAATATTGTGGAGAAGCTGTTGAAGATATAGTAGAAAAGCGTGATTATTTCAGCCAGGCTGCAGAAGAATATGAAGTAGTTTTGGAACAGAATCCTGAGGATACAGAGGTGCAGGAATGGCTTGAAACAGTGCTTAATCAGATTGAAGAGCTTGATCAGCAGATAGAAGCTCAAAAACAGGAAGAATTAGTCCGGGAAGAGTATGCGGATTTGCTGGCTAATATTTTAGATTTATTTGTTTCGGAAGATTATGAACAGATCTATGAGCTGATGCGTGGAGAAGAATATGCGGAGCTGTGTAAAAACTTTCAGGGAGATTTGATTTTTCTTCAGGAAGGTAATATAGGGCTGGGATTTTACGTACATGGAATATATTATGGAGAATATGAAGGACGGATCCGACAGGGAGAAGGCATATGGATGTGCAATTATGGGATGGCAGAAGAAGAGTGGATGTATGTAGCTCAAGGGACCTGGGAGCAGGATTTGCCCAATGGAGAATTTACAGAAGAAATACAAACGTCTAATTCGGAAATGATAACGAAAGGAAGAGTGATAGACGGAGTATGGGATGGTCCGGCAACAGAAGAGACGACATATACAGATGGACGTAAAGAAACTTATCAGATATCTTTTACGGATGGAAAATTTGATATTTTGAGGACCTATGTAGGTGGTGATGGAGACATCATATATGTGTATGGAGATAATGGCGAGGATGAGGCGGCGACTTCGGATATAGATTATCTTCGTGTAATTTCAGGGACTGAGTTTTAATGGCTCAAGACAGATAAAGAATAAAATTACAGAATAAGCAAAAAAACACAGAAATAATACTATTCCGCGTCATATAATTCTTATGAATTATGTGACGCGATAGTTTTAGACGTAGATATCAGGGAATGAGCGGATGAAGATGAACTTACGAGATTTCGTAGTCTTGCAGTTTTAGGCACTGGAAGGCTTGACAAAGACTGTCCCGGGGCGATAGAATAACTAGAAGATACGCCCTGTTCACGGGCAGTCTGGATATAGAATATCTGCCCCGGGGCGGCGAGAGGAGAGAGCAAATGGCAAAGGAGAAGAAGCTGGTAGAAGAGATCACATCGATGGATGTGGATTTTGCCCAGTGGTATACGGACGTTGTAAAGAAAGCGGAGCTTACGGATTATACGAGCGTGAAGGGCTGCATGGTCATCAAGCCGGCAGGCTACGCGATTTGGGAAAATATTCAGAAGGAGCTGGACGCTCGGTTCAAGGCGGTGGGAGTAGAGAATGTGTACCTGCCCATGTTCATTCCGGAGAGCCTGCTTCAGAAGGAAAAGGATCATGTAGAAGGCTTTGCGCCGGAGGTGGCCTGGGTAACCCATGGCGGAATGGAAGAGCTGCAGGAGCGCCTGTGCGTACGTCCGACCTCCGAGACCCTGTTCTGTGATTTTTATGCGAAGGAGATCCAGTCTTACCGGGATCTGCCGAAGGTGTACAATCAGTGGTGTTCTGTAGTGCGCTGGGAAAAGACCACGCGTCCTTTCCTGCGTTCCAGGGAGTTCCTGTGGCAGGAAGGCCATACGGCACACGCTACTGCGGAGGAAGCCGAAGAGAGAACCCAGCAGATGCTGAATGTATATGCGGACCTCTGCGAGGAGGTGCTGGCCATTCCCGTTATCCGCGGACGCAAGACGGACAAGGAGAAATTCGCGGGAGCGGAGGCGACCTACACCATCGAATCCCTGATGCATGACGGAAAAGCTCTTCAGTCAGGCACCAGCCATAATTTCGGCGACGGCTTTGCAAAGGCCTTCGGAATTCAGTATACGGCAAAGGACAATACGCTTCAGTACGTGCATCAGACCTCCTGGGGAATGACCACGCGTATGATCGGAGCGATCATTATGGTGCACGGAGACAACAGCGGCCTGGTGCTGCCGCCGCGGATCGCGCCGACCCAGGTGATGGTGATCCCGATTGCGCAGCACAAGGAAGGCGTGCTGGACAAGGCATATGCCATCCGTGACGAGTTGATTCAGGCAGGCTTCAAGGTCAAGGTGGATGACTCTGACAAGAGTCCCGGCTGGAAGTTTTCCGAGCAGGAGATGAAGGGAATTCCGGTGCGTATCGAGATCGGGCCCAAGGATATTGAGGCGGGACAGGCAGTCATTGTACGCCGCGATACCCGCGAGAAGATTGTGACAGCTCTGGAGAATCTTTCCGCGAAGCTGGCTCAGGTCCTGGATACCATGCAGAAGGAGATGCTGGAGCGCGCGAGAGCTCACAGAGACTCCCACACCTATGACGTACAGACTTATGAGGAGTTTGTAAAGACTATCAATGAGAAACCGGGCTTTGTGCGCGCCATGTGGTGCGGCGATCAGGCCTGCGAGGATAAGATTAAGGAAGATACGACTGCTACGGCCCGCTGCATGCCGTTCAAGCAGGAGAAGCTTTCCGATGTGTGCGTCTGCTGCGGAAAGCCCGCGAAAGCGCTCGTATACTGGGGCAAGGCGTACTAAGGGAAGGCGTACGGAATAATAAAGGAATCATAAACCAAAAACCATTATCACATTATAAATTATAATAAGAAAAAAGCTGTTCGGGGAAATCTGAGCAGCTTTTTTTGCGGCCTGTTTAGCGTCGGTGTACCAAGGGCGTATTGCCCCTTGGTACACCGACGCTGCCATTTTTGTTTTCATGAGTTGAAACAAATTCCGGTCTGGGCTATAATAACCTGTAAATCAAGGAAATTCACAGGTGGAAAGGAAGACCTCATGATACGAATCCAGATCCCGGAAAAAGCAAATCATATCATATCAGTTCTCACAGAAGCCGGCTTCGAGGCTTACGTGGTGGGCGGCTGCGTCCGCGACGCCATTCTGGGGCGGAACGCGGCGGACTGGGATATCACGACGAACGCCCGGCCGGAGCAGGTGAAGGCGCTCTTTCCCAGGACGCTGGATACGGGGCTTCAGCATGGGACGGTGACGGTCATGCAGGGGAGAGAGGGCTTTGAGGTCACCACCTACCGGATCGACGGGGAGTATTTGGACGGCCGCCATCCGGAAAAGGTGACGTTCACGCCCAGTCTGCTGGAGGATTTGAAAAGGCGGGACTTTACGGTTAACGCCATGGCATACAATGACAGGGAAGGGCTTGTGGATGCCTTTGACGGCCTCGGCGATCTGAAGCGGGGCCAGATCCGCTGTGTGGGCGATCCGAGAGAGCGGTTTACGGAGGACGCGCTGCGCATCTTAAGGGCAGTGCGCTTTTCCGCCCAGCTGGATTTTGCCATAGAGGAAAAGACGAAGGCGGCCCTCTCCGAATTCGCGCCCCGTCTGTCCAAAGTCAGCGCGGAACGGATTCAGACCGAGCTGGTCAAGCTTCTTACCTCCCCCCATCCGGAGACATTTCGGGTTCTGTGGGAGACGGGGATTTCGGCTGTGATTCTTCCGGAATTTGACGCCTGCATGGAGACGCCTCAGAATCATCCGCATCACTGCTGGTCCGCGGGAGAGCATATTCTGCATGCGCTGCCCTTTGTGGAGGCGGATAAGACGCTGCGTCTGGCGGTTCTGCTTCATGACATTGGAAAACCTCTGACCCGGACCACAGATGAGCAGGGAATCGATCATTTCTACAATCATGCCCAGAAGGGCGCGGAGCTTGCCAATCAGATTCTTCGCCGGCTGAAATTTGACAACGATACCCGGAAGAAGGCAGTGAAGCTGGTGCTGGTTCACGATGATCTGCAGATCCCGGCCACCCAGAGAGGCGTGCGCCGGGCGGTGCACCGGATAGGAGCGGATATTTTTCCGGATTACCTGAAGGTGCGCCGGGCTGACATTCTGGCGCAGAATCCGGCGCTTCAGGAAGAAAAGCTGGAAGCCCTGGCGGAAATAGAACGGCTGTATAAGAAAATTCTGGAGGAGCAGGAGTGCCTGTCCCTGAAGGAGCTGGCTGTGACGGGCAGGGATCTGATTGACGCGGGAATGAAGCCCGGACCTCAGCTTGGACAGACCTTAAACGAGCTTCTGGAGCTGGTCATCGAGCATCCGGAATATAATACAAAAGAATCGCTTTTAAAAAGAATAATACCCCCCGTTTCTTCATAGATTTGAAAGGAACGGGGGGATTTGTGTGAACGAAAAAGGACTGCAGGTTTTAGAGCAGTATGATATCCGGCTTCAGAGAAGTTTCGGCGGGCGCGGAAGCCTGATGCTTGAGACAGACCAGGGATTAAAATTATTGAAAGAATTTGCAGGCTCTCAGACAAAACTTCCCTGTGAGCAGGCGCTGCTGGAACGTCTGGAAGAGCGCAGAGTCTGCGGAGTGGATCGGATTGTTCCCAACCGGAGCGGAAACCTGGTGTCTACAGGAGATTATGATACGCCGTACATCCTGAAAAACTGGCCGCCAGGCCGGGAATGTGATCCGAGAAATGAAGAAGAGCTTCAGAGAAGTATGCGTACTCTGGCCCGGATTCACAGGGAAGCCAGGGGCGTGTGGCAGCTTGGAGAGGAAGAAAAGCGAAAGTGCGCGGGTACAGAGCGCCTGCGGGAGCTGGAAAAGCACAACCGGGAATTGAAGCGCGCGCAGAGCTTTATCCGGAACAGGCATAAAAAGGGAAGCTTTGAACTGCTGTTTCTTCAGTGCGCGGAAGCCGTCTTCCGGGACGGGCGCCTGGCGCTGGAAAAGCTGGAGGCATCAGGCTGCGGGGAGCTCTATGAGCGCGCGCTCCGGGAAGAGCATGTCTGCCATGGAGAATATATCCACCATAATATTCTGATCAGCCGCCAGGAGACGGCGGTGGTTAATTTTCAGCACTTTGAAATCAATGTGCAGGTGAATGATATCTGTCTTTTTCTGCGGAAAATCATGGAGAAGCAGAACTGGAACGGAAGGCTGGCCGCCCGGATGCTGGAGGCTTACGAGCGGGAGCTGGCGCTGTCGGAACAGGAACGGTTTTACCTGGCCGTGAGCCTGTACTATCCGGAAAAGGTCTGGAAGCTGATCCATCACTATTACAATTCGAACAAGGCCTGGGTGCCGGAAAAGAGTACGGAAAAACTGCGGGTTTTCCTGGAACAGGATGAAAGGCGGAAGAGAATGATAAGAGAACTGTTTTCCGTTGGCTTCTGACCGAGCCGCCGGAGCCGGCGGCCGGGGGCGTTTCCCTGGGGGAAAGCCCTTTCGGGCGCCGGCGGACTGCCGTATAAATTGCTGTATAAATTCTGCAAAACCATGGATATTCATTGACTTTTATACCCAAACATTTTACAATTATAGAGAAAAAAGGGCCGGTGGTCTTCCGGCCCGGCAGTTTTCAGAAATCAAGGGTGAGGTGCAAAAGCTATGTACATGGATGATTACAAGCGTTGGATGGAAGCAGACCTGGAGGACCCGGCTCTGAAGGAAGAGCTGGAAGCGATTCAGGGCAAGGAAGATGAGATCAAGGACCGCTTTGCGGTGGCGTTGAAATTCGGTACCGCAGGGCTCCGGGGCGTGCTGGGAGCAGGAACAAACCGCATGAATATTTATGTGGTGCGCCAGGCGACTCAGGGACTGGCCAACTGGGTAAAGACCCAGGGCGGAAATCAGCTGGTGGCCATCAGCTTCGACAGCCGTATCAACAGCGATGTATTTGCGAAGACAGCAGCCTGCGTGCTGGCTGCCAATGGAATCAAGGTCCGCATTTACGACGCGCTGATGCCGGTTCCGGCGCTGAGCTTTGCGACCCGCTATTATCAGGCGAACGCGGGAATCATGGTGACGGCGTCCCATAATCCTGCGAAATATAACGGTTATAAGGCATATGGTCCGGACGGCTGCCAGATGACAGACGAGGCGGCGGACATTGTATATGCCGAGATTCAGAAGACAGATATCCTGACCGGAGCAAAGATGATGACCTTCGAGGAGGGACAGGCAGCCGGTCTGATTGAATACGTGGGAGACGACTGCAAGGAAGCTCTCTATGCGGCGATTGAGGCCCGCAGCGTGCGTCCGGGCATCTGCAGGACGGCGGGACTGAAGCTGGTGTACTCTCCGCTGAATGGTTCCGGCCTGGTTCCGGTTACCCGGGTGCTGAAGGATATCGGTATTACTGATATTACAATTGTGCCGGAGCAGCAGTATCCGGACGGCAATTTCCCCACCTGCCCTTATCCGAACCCGGAGATTTTCGAGGCGCTGCGGCTCGGCCTTGAGCTGGCAGAGAAGAGCGGCGCAGACCTGATGCTGGCTACAGATCCGGACGCGGACCGTGTGGGAATCGCCATGAAGTGTCCGGACGGAAGCTATGAGCTGGTATCCGGAAATGAGATGGGCGTTCTGCTTCTGGACTACATCTGTGCCGGAAGAATCGAGAGCGGCACCATGCCGGAGAATCCGGTTGCGGTGAAATCCATCGTTTCCACGCCCCTGGCTGACGCGGTGGCGAAGAATTACGGCGTAGAGCTCAGGAGTGTTCTGACAGGCTTCAAATGGATTGGAGACCAGATCGCCCAGCTTGAGGCAGCAGGAGAGGTGGACCGCTTCATCTTCGGTTTCGAGGAGAGCTATGGTTACCTTGCAGGCCCCTATGTGCGTGACAAGGACGCCATCATCGGCTCCATGCTGATCTGTGAGATGGCTGCTTACTACAGAAGCATCGGTTCTTCCATCAAGCAGAGACTGGAAGAGATTTATGACAAATACGGCCGCTACCTGAATAAGGTGGACAGCTTTGAGTTCCCGGGCCTGTCCGGTATGGACAAGATGGCTGGAATCATGGAAAGCCTGCGCAAGAATCCGCCCGCGGAGATCGGCGGTTATGCGGTGGTGAAGGTGACAGATTTCAAAAATACAGAGGAGACCGGTCTTCCCGCAGCCAATGTGCTGATGTACAAGCTGGAAGGCGGAGCCGAGGTTATCGTCCGCCCGTCCGGCACCGAGCCGAAGATCAAGACCTATTTCACGACGCTTGGAAAGGATCTGAAAGAGGCAGAGGAGCAGAAAGAGAAGCTGGCGGCGGCCCTGAAGCCGATACTGGCATAAAAGTACAAAAACTATACAGAAAAAGCAGCAGTACGGTGTGCCGGGGAGATGTTGGTTCCCGGCACACCGGCGTTAAGGGAGAGACGGAATATGGAACAGGAAAAACGATATACCTATGAAGAGCTCCTGGATATTGTGGCGGAGCTTCGCAGCGACCATGGCTGCCCCTGGGACCGGAAGCAGACCCATGAGAGTATGATCAAGTGTCTGCGGGAGGAATGTGAAGAGGTCGTGCAGGCCATTGAACATAAGGATGACGAAAACCTCTGTGAAGAGCTGGGCGACGTGATGCTGCAGGTGCTGATGCACAGCCAGATCGCGGCGGAAGAGAACCGGTTTACCATAGAGGATGTGGTGGACATGCTGGCGAAGAAACTGGTGCGCCGCCATCCTCATGTCTTCGGGGATCAGAAGGCTTTGACCGCGGAAGAAGGCCTGGCAAGCTGGGAAGCCGTAAAGCGGATGGAGAAGGAAGAGCGGGAACGTCGGAAGAGCGGAGGTTCCGCCAGCCGGGCCGGCTGTGAAAAAATATAAAATAAGGGAAACTCCTTGACAAATATACTGGAAACGGGTATAAATAGGAAAGAAGATATGGAGAACGCACACACAGACATATCATCGAAACCAAGAAGAAGTATTATTGATAGGAGGAATTATCCGAATGAACAGAATGGAATTGGTTGCTGCGATTGCAGAGAAGAGTGAGTTATCCAAGAAAGATGCAGAGAAGGCTCTGAAGGCTTTCACTGATGTAGTAGCTGAGGAACTGAAGAAGGGCGAGCAGATTCAGCTGGTTGGATTCGGTACTTTCAAGGTATCTGAGAGAGCAGCAAGAGAGGGAAGAAATCCGCAGACTGGCGAGACTATGCAGATTAAGGCTTCCAAGTCTCCGAAGTTCACAGCTGGAAAAGCACTGAAGGACGCTCTGAACTAATATATTATGCGCCTGGATAAATATTTAAAGATTTCCCGCCTTATTAAGCGGAGAACCGTGGCGAACGAGGCCTGCGACGCGGGCCGTGTTCTGGTGAACGGCAAGACCGCGAAGGCGTCAGTAAATGTCAAGGCGGGCGACGTGATAGAGATACAGTTTGGAAGCAAAGCCGTGAAGGTGGAGGTTCTGGACGTACAGGAGACTGTGCGTAAAGAGGATGCCAAAGAGCTGTACCGTTATCTTTAAATGAAAATATGGAATAAAACGGAAGACCTTCTAATATATTTAACAAGAGATTAAGTATGTTAGGAGGTCTTTTTGTGGAGGAAAAGCAGTATGCAAAGGCGCATAAGCTTTTGCTGAACAATAGAAGGACAGGTACTGTGAGCGGCGTGACAGACGTCATTTCCTTTGACATTGCGGAGATTCTGCTGGAGACGGAGCAGGGAATGCTGACCATAAAAGGCGCGGATCTGCATGTGAACCGCCTGACACTGGAAAAGGGCGAGGTGGACATCGAAGGGCGTATTGACAGCATGGCCTATTCGGAAGTGACAGATTTCCACAAGGCGGGAGCGTCGCTTCTGGGCCGCCTGTTTAAATAGATATGAGCGAGGGAATTTTGCTGGAGCTGCAGTTCTTTGCCAGGGCGTTTCTGTGGGGAGTGTTCCTCGCCCTCCTCTATGATTTCATCCGCCTTTTCCGCTGCCTGGTCCGCCACGGGACGCTGGCGCTGGCAGTGGAGGATATTTTGTACTGGCTGGCCTGCGGAATTCTGATATTTCGAATGCTGTATGAGGAGAACAGCGGCGCGATCCGGGGATTTGCGATTGCGGCTGTAATCCTGGGGATGTTATTGTGTTTGCAATTAGAAAAATTATTAAAAAAAGTAAGAAAGAAATTGCATAATTCAGTTAAAAGCGGTATAATGTCCTTAAAGTCTACCCAGGGAGGAAAGAAGTCATGACGACGAAGACCAGGCGCGTGATGAAGCGCAAACGGCGTATGGAATTCAAGCTGGTTTTCGCGGCTGTTCTCTGCTTACTGCTAGTGGCTTCTTTCGGGAAGCTCCGGCTGCAGCAGAAGAATGAAGCGTACCAGAAACAGGAAGAGGAGCTTCTGGCTCAGATTTCTGAAGAGCAGGAGAGAACTCAGGAAATCGAAGAGCTTAAGAAATACGTCCAGACCAAGAAGTATGTGGAAGAAGTGGCCAAGGAGCGGCTTGGGCTGGTCTATGAGGATGAGATCCTCTTTAAGGCAGAGGAATAGTCTCTGTCAGAATATAATATTTTGGAATATGGGATTCCGACGATTCGGAGAGCGGATGAGAGAGCTGCTGTGAGATATCAGGTGTGAAGCCGAAAGGTTCAGATGTGATATGTCACGGCAGCTTTTAATTTCTTAAGACAGATTCTATGTCCTAAAATGTCTAAAATTTCCAATTTCTGCTTCCGTAGTTTGACAAATTATTTGTTTTCCGTCCTCTATAATACCCAAACACACAGACACACACAGAAGATTAGGAGGATCAGGAAATGAAAAGGGAAGAGGAACAGCAAAAGAACAGGAGCTGGAGCTGGCTCTACGGCATCACAGCCGGGGCCTGCGTGGCGGCTATGCAGATTGGAGTGGGAATGCTTCAGATGGAACAGGATTACGCAGTGATTCTGGGAGCGGCTCAGGGACTGCTGGTCTGCTCGCTGACCGTGATCTGCGGAAGTATTATGGAATGGCTGCTGCGCCCGCTGCCGGCGGAAAATGGAGAGCTGGGAAGCAGTCTGGGGCCGGTCCGCGCCCGGGTCCGGGAATACGAGACGGCCTTCAGAAGCCTGGCGCAGAGCTTTTCGGGTCTTTCGGCCCAAAAAGCCATGGAAGGTGGAGAAGGGATAAAGGGAGAGCTTCTTTCGGAGGATGGGGCGGCCGTGCTGGATGCTCCGGCGAAAATGAATCTTTTATGGAATACAAAACTGGAGGAAAACCGGGAAGCCATGGCTGTACAGCTGAATGAGATGGCGCAGATTATGACGGACACGGTGGAACACGCCTGGGATACCCACAGTGATGAGGAACTGGAAGAACATCTGAGGAAAAAGCTGAGAGCCATGGGCCTGTCTGTTCATGCGGTACTGGTCTACTGCGAGGAACACAGGCGCCAGGAGGTCTATCTGACTATGAGCACACGAAGGCGCAGATGCGTGGCGGTAAAGGATATTGCGGCAGCGCTGACAAAGCTGATGAAAAAGGCCATGATGCCGGCCAGAGACAGCCGGGCATTTGTGGGCGGCGAAAGAGTGACAGTGCTCTTTGTGGAACGCACGAACTTTCAGGTGCTTTACGGGGTAGAAAAGGCTGTGAAGGGAAAGGAAAGGGTTTCCGGCGATAATTTTTCTCTGCGTTACTGCCGGGAGGGGCAGTTTATCGGAGCTCTGTCGGACGGCATGGGCTCAGGCCTTACGGCATACCGGGAGAGCGAGCTGGTGATCGATCTGCTGGAACAGTTTCTGGAGGCTGGATTTTCCAAGGAGACGGCAGTGCGGATGATCAATTCTGCGCTGATTCTGCGCTCGGACGCGCAGGTATTTTCCACCATCGACATTGCGTCTCTGGATCTGTATACAGGGGTGTGCGATTTCCTGAAGGTAGGGGCTTCCACTACGTTTATCCGGCGGGAAAACTGGGTGGAGACGATCTCGTCCACAAGCCTGCCGGCGGGAGTCTTCCACAAGCTGGAGCCGGACTGTACCGGAAAGAAGCTTTACGACGGAGACATGGTGATCATGGTGACGGACGGGGTGATGGACGCTCTGCCTGCCGCCCATCAGGAAAGTCTGATGAAAGATATTATCATGGAGCATGATACGGGAAATCCCGCCGAACTGGCGTCCTACATTCTGGGACGGGTCCGCCAGTACCGGGAAAAGGAGCCCTCGGATGATATGACGGTGCTGGTGATGGGCCTTGTAAAGTATTGACTTCCGGAAAGAAAAGCCTGTATACTGAATGAAAAGCCTCCGGAGGGAGAAAGGAGCCGGGAAGATGCTGGATCGGGTACGGGCTTACGTAAAGGAACATCAGATGATTGAGCCGGGCGGAAAGGTGGCGGCGGGCGTATCAGGAGGCCCGGATTCCATATGCCTGCTTTTGCTGTTGAAAGAGCTTTGCCGGGAACTGGAGGCCTGCCTGTGCGCGGTTCATGTCCACCATGGCCTGCGGGGAGAGGAGGCCGATGAAGATGAAGCCTTTGTCCGGGAGCTCTGCGCCCGGGAGGTGATACCCCTTCGGGTCTTCTCTTTTGATGTGAGAGAACGGGCGGCCCGGGAGAAACTGTCTCTGGAGGAAGCCGGACGGCTCTGCCGTTATGAAGCTTTCCGGGAGACAGCGGCAGAGCTTGGAGGAGCCCGCATTGCCGTGGCGCATCACGCGGATGATCAGGCGGAGACTGTGCTCTTTCATCTGTTCCGGGGAACAGGAATCCGGGGACTGTGCGGAATGGAGCCGGTGCATGATGACATTATCCGTCCCCTTCTTGGCGTCCGCAGGCAGGAGATTCTGGAATGGCTGGAAAGCCGGGGGCTGGACTGGCGCACAGACAGCACCAATGAAAGCGTGGAGTACACAAGGAACCGGATTCGCAGTGAGATTCTTCCCTGCGCCGCGGCTCATATCAATGCCCGGGCGGTCCCCCACATCGCGGAAGCGGCAGGGGAGCTTTCGGAAATCGAGCGTTTTCTGGAAAAGAGGACGGAGGAGGCTTTCCGCCTGTGCGTCCGGGAGGAAGAGGAAGGCTGTTTTCTGTTTGAGGCAGGTTTTGAAAAGCTTGATCCGGTCCTGCAGAGGCGGCTGCTGCGCCTCTGCATGGAGAGAACGGGAGGCCTGAAGGATGTGGAGCGGGTTCACATCCTGATTCTCCTGGAACTGATGGAGAAGCAGACGGGAAGCAGGGCAGATCTGCCGGGCGGCAGGCAGGCCCGGAGGGAATACCGGGGAATCAGTCTGAAGAGGGCTGCGGACCCGCAGAGCCGTGGCGGCGGTAAGGGAGAAGCGCCGGACTCCCGGGCCGGGGCAGAAGCTTTGGAAATGCCGGAAAGTCTCACGGGGGCCGGGGCAGCAGGAATTCCCGCGCCGGTGAAATTTCCGGAAAGTCTCCGGATCGGCGGCCGGATCTGGTCTTTTTCGCTGGAAAATGCGCAAAAAGATAAAATTATTCCGCAAAAAACATATACGAAATGGTTTGACTATGATAAAATAAAACAATGTCTGGTAATCCGGAAAAGACAGCCGGGGGATTATCTGGAGATTAACAGGGACCACGGCCGGAAAAAGCTGAAGTCTTATCTGGTAGATGAAAAGGTGCCGGCCGCGGAAAGAGAAAAGCTGTGGCTGCTTGCCGACGGTCCTCATATCCTCTGGGTTCCGGGATACCGAATCAGCGAAGGATATAAGGTGACGCAAGATACAGAGAGAATCCTGAAAGTACAAATCGATGGAGGAGAGAACGATGGCTGAGAAAATCAGAGTCATGATTTCAGAGGAAGAGGTAGACGCAAAGATCAGGGAGCTGGGAGAGAAGATCAGTGAGAAGTTCGCGGGAGAGGAAGTACATCTGATCTGTATCCTGAAGGGAAGCGTATTCTTTGTCTGCGAGCTGGCAAAGAGAATCACGCTGCCTGTGACAATAGATTTCATGCAGGTGTCCAGTTACGGCGCGGAGACCAAGTCCAGCGGCGTAGTACGCCTGAGCAAGGACCTGGATGAGCCGCTCCAGGGCAAGAACGTAATTATCGTGGAAGACATTATTGATTCCGGAAGAACACTGAGCCATCTGGTTAAGCTTCTGGGACAGAGAAATCCGAAGACCATGACCCTCTGCACGCTTCTGGATAAGCCGTCCCGGAGAGTCGTGGATGTGGATGTGGAGTTTACAGGCTTCCAGATCCCTGACGAATTTGTGGTGGGATACGGACTGGATTACGATCAGAGATACCGGAATCTTCCCTATATCGGCGTGCTGGAATTTGTAGACTGACGAAAAGGAGAGCAGAACGGGCTGCGGGAAAAGGCTGTCTTGGGCAGCGGAAGCAGAGACGACGAAAGACGCCGCGGTCCGCAAGGAGGAAAGAATTTGAACAGCAGACAATTTCGGGTATCGGGGTTTTCCATGGTAATCCTGATGATTGTGATCCTGCTTTTTGTGCAGTGGATTGCGAATATGGACATGGAAAACACCTATACCTATGAACAGTTTGAAACAGCCGTGGAAAACGAACAGGTAGTGAGCGCCGTGATCGAGCAGTCGCAGGCGGTGCCCACAGGCACGGTCCGCCTGACGCTGAGAGACGGCTCAGAGAGGCAGGTCAACGTGCCGGATACAATCGAGGCGCGGGATCTGCTTCAGAATAATCAGGTATCCGTGTCCTTCCGGGAGGTAAGGGAGCAGAATTTGTTTGGCGCTGTGGGGATTTCGCTCCTGGCAGCAGTGGTGACGGTTGTGCTTATGATGATGTTCCTGAACCGCCAGAATGGCGGCGGGGGCGGAAAGATGATGGATTTCGGCAGAAGCCGGGCCAGAATGACCACCCAGGAGCAGATCCATACCACTTTTAAAGATGTGGCAGGTCTTCAGGAAGAGAAGGAGGAGCTGCGGGAGATCGTGGATTTCCTTAAGCTGCCCCAGAAATATGTCCGCGTGGGAGCAAGGATTCCCAAGGGCGTGCTGCTGGAGGGACCTCCCGGAACCGGTAAGACTCTGCTTGCGAAAGCGGTGGCAGGAGAGGCCGGCGTGCCTTTTTTCAGTATCTCCGGTTCTGATTTTGTGGAAATGTTCGTGGGTGTGGGCGCTTCCCGTGTCCGTGATCTGTTCGCGGATGCCAAGCGGAACCATCCCTGTATTGTATTTATTGATGAGATTGACGCGGTGGCGAGACGCCGCGGCAGCGGCATGGGCGGCGGCCACGATGAGCGGGAGCAGACGCTGAACCAGCTGCTGGTAGAGATGGACGGTTTCGGCGTCAACGAGGGTATTATCGTGATGGCTGCTACGAACCGGGTGGATATTCTCGACCCGGCTATCTTACGTCCCGGCCGTTTTGACCGGAAGATCGTGGTGGGCCGGCCGGATGTGCGCGGCAGAGAGGAGATTCTGCAGGTACATGCCAAAAACAAGCCTCTGGCAGAGGATGTGGATCTGAAGCAGATCGCCCAGACCACGGCGGGCATGACCGGCGCGGATCTGGAAAATCTTCTGAACGAGGCCGCGATTTACGCGGCAAAGGAGGACCGCCCTTATATCATCCAGGAAGATATCAGGAAATCCTTTGTGAAGGTGGGAATCGGCGCAGAGAAGAAGAGCCGCGTGGTATCGGAAAAAGAGAAGCGGATTACGGCTTACCACGAGGCGGGCCATGCGATTCTCTTCCATGTGCTGCCCGACGTGGGACCGGTCTACAGCGTATCTATCATTCCTACAGGAATCGGCGCTGCGGGTTATACGATGCCTCTGCCGGAGAAGGATGAGCTGTTTAATACCAGGGGCAGGATGCTTCAGGATATTGAGGTGTCTCTGGGCGGCCGTATCGCGGAGGAGCTCGTCTTTGATGATATTACGACGGGTGCCTCTCAGGATATCAAGCAGGCTACCCGTGTGGCCAGAGCCATGGTGACCAAGTATGGCATGTCTGACGAGCTGGGCCTTGTGTCCTACGATTCCGATGAGGAGGTTTTCATCGGACGGGATTTCGGTCATACGAAGAGCTACGGCGAGGACGTGGCAGGGAAAATCGACGCGGAGATCAAGCGGATTGTAGACGAGTGCTACGAGAAGGCAAAAGCCATTATCCTGGAAAACAGAAAGGTTCTGGATGCGGCAGCAGAGCTGCTTCTGGAAAAGGAAAAGATTTCAAGGGAGGAGTTTGAAGCGCTGTTTGAAGAGAAGGCAGGCTGAGGATTCTGATTGAAATGCGGAGCCGGCGCGCTGGCGGCCGCAGTGGCCCTGGTATGCCGGATTTGAGGAAAAAAGAAAAAGAACACCAGGAAGGAAGCTCCGGAGCAGATTCACCGTTTTGTATCTGCGCCGGGGCGCCTTTTTAGTTATTTCGTCATTATGCCGGAAATGATATGTGAATTTTTCACAAAAACATAATTTGATTTTTGTGAAGTTTGTGCACACTTATTCCCGAACCGTGTTATAATAATACTCGTAAAACCCCCAATACATTATATAGTTTTTGCTACACCCCATAAGTAAAAGAAATACCTTCTCCTGAAACAGACAGCGTAAGCTGTCTGTTTCACTTTTATACGCGATATGCCCGGCAGGCGAACGGCTTCGCCGTGAGCTGCCTGCGGGAACAAAGCGGCGCAAGTCCCTCTCATCTGTCTGCAGAGAAGCGGAAAAGGACCTGCGCCGTTTCTAATATCAGGAAAAAGGTTGTAATTGAGAATGGGGTGGTATACAATGAAATAACAGGGAAAAGCATAGTAGAAAGAGTGAATATATGGGAAAAATTAATCAGCAGGCGCTTTACGCGGACGAATCCAGCGTTTACCGGATTCCGCTGGAAGCGAAGCCTGGCGACAGAGTGACCTTGAGATTCCGTACAGGGAAGGACAACGTGGATAAGGTGTATGTCATCAGCGGAGAATCTCGCTGGGCCATGGAAAAGGTCACTTCCAAAGGATATTTTGATTACTATGAGACACAGATAGACGTGGGAACAGAGCTGGTTCCTTACTTTTTTGAGGTCCGTTCCGGGGATGAAAGGCTTTTCTATAATAAGCAGAACGTGACGGACGATCTGCAGAGCTGTTATGCCTTCGGTATCGTTCCGGGTTTTTCCACGCCGGAGTGGGCCAAGGGCGCGGTCATGTATCAGATTTACGTGGACCGTTTCTGCAACGGCGATCCCTCCAATGATGTGCTGACCGGAGAGTACAGCTACATTGGCGAGCAGGTAGAGCGTGTGGAGAACTGGGACGAATATCCCAAGGCGATGGATGTCCGCTGCTTTTACGGCGGCGACCTGCAGGGAATTCTGGATAAACTGGACTACCTGCAGGATCTGGGAATTGAGGTCATTTACATGAACCCGATTTTCGTATCTCCCTCGAACCACAAGTACGATACCCAGGATTATGATTACATCGATCCCCATTTTACAGTGATTAAAAATGACGGCGGAGAGGTTCTTCCTCCGGGAGAGCTGGACAATACCAAAGCGACCAAATACATGAAGCGCGTAGTCTGTAAGGAGAACCTGGAAGCCAGCAACGAATTTTTCATTCATTTTGTGGAGGAAGTTCACAAGAGGGGGATGCGCGTCCTCCTGGATGGCGTGTTCAACCACTGCGGCTCCTTTAACAAATGGCTGGACAGAGAAAGACTTTACGAAGGCGACAGCGACTACGAAAAGGGCGCTTATATTTCCGCAGACAGCCCTTACCGGAAGTTTTTTAAATTCAACAACAAGCACGACTGGCCGTATAATAAATATTATGACGGCTGGTGGGGGCACGACACGCTGCCCAAGCTCAGTTATGAGACTTCTCAGGAGCTGTATGACTATATTATGGGCATCGCCCGGAAATGGGTCTCTCCGCCCTACAACGTGGACGGCTGGAGGCTGGATGTGGCTGCGGATCTGGGCTGGTCCGAGGAATTTAACCACAAGTTCTGGAAGGATTTCCGGAAAAACGTGAAAGAGGCCAATCCGGACGCGGTGATTTTCGCGGAGCATTACGGGGACGCTTCCGCCTGGCTTCAGGGCGACGAGTGGGATTCCGTCATGAATTACGACACCTTTATGGAGCCGGTGACCTGGTATCTCACCGGAATGGAGAAGCACAGCGACGCCTACCATCCGGAGCTTATGAACAATGCGGACTTTTTCCTGAACCTGTTGAAGGATAAGACGCCGGCCTTCTATGGACAGTCCTATCAGGTGGCGATGAATCAGCTTTCCAACCACGATCACTCCCGTTTCCTGACCAGAACCAATCATAAGGTAGGACGTGTGGGTGAGCTGGGGAGCCATGCGGCGGAGGAAGGCGTATCCAGGTCTGTCTTCCGGGAAGCAGTTACCTTTATGCTGACCTGGCATGGCGCTCCTACGATTTACTACGGAGACGAGGCCGGCGTCTGCGGTTTTACCGATCCGGACAGCCGCAGGACCTATCCCTGGGGTCATGAGGATCAGGAACTGATCCGTTTCCACAAGGAGCTGATCCGCATCCGCAAGGAAAACCCGGCCTGCCGCAGGGGCTGCAGCGTATGGCTGCTGGCGGACGGAGGCTGTATTTCTTTCGGAAGATTCCTGGACGGGAATTATGTGGTTACGGTTTTGAATAATACAGAGGAAGGCCGCAGGCTGGTACTTCCGGTCTGGCGCCTGGAGACGCCGGACGGCGTGCTGATGAACCGGCAGATCATGTCGGTGGAGGATGGATTTACGCTGGAAAAGGCCTACTATCTGGTCTGGAACGGAGAGATAGAGATCTTTATGCCTCCCTACTCCGCGGCCGTGCTTAATTATAAGAGCGAAGAGGCTGTCTGGAAGGATTATCAGTAACGGTCTGCTTTCCGCTTCCGGCGCAGGGAGAGCCGGACCATCCAAATTTCTGGAAAGCAGGAGTGTTCAAATTTTTCTTGACAAAGCAAAAAATCTGTGATAATTTATAGAAAATTTAACATGGTAAACAGTTAAACCGATGAAGCGGAGATAACGGCAGTTATGCGCGCACAGAGAGTCCGGGACAGGTGGAAGCCGGATCGAGATGCAGATTGTCAAATGGACCGCTGAGGGCGCAGTCAAAGGACTTAAGAGGAAAGGCGCGGCACGCAGATGCGTGAGGCGCGGCACCGGAAAGCCGAGTATTCTGCGACGTGGGGCATACGTCAGTTGCCGGGAATATGAAGGTATTCCGCTAAGCGCACGGGTCATGCCGTGAATCAAGGTGGCACCGCGGGTGGATGAATTGATACGCTCGTCCTTGGCAGATAGAGATCTATCTGTCAGGACGGGCGTTTTCTTTTTCACGTAAGCCGTGAGCGGGCCGGCCGCCGGACGGAGAAATAATCATAAAAAATTTTATGGAGGCAGTGAAGCATGATTAAAGAAGCGATTTTAAAACTGGCAAAAAAGGAAGACCTGACCTATCAGGAAGCAGAAGCGGTTATGAACGAGATTATGAGCGGCGGAGCGACCCCGGTGCAGATGGCGTCTTATCTGACGGCCCTCTCCCTGAAAGGAGAGACCATTGATGAGATTACGGCCTCAGCCGCGGGAATGAGAGCCCACTGCGTAAAGCTGCTCCACGATATGGACGTGCTGGAGATTGTGGGAACAGGCGGGGACGGCTCCAATTCCTTCAACATCTCCACGACGGCCTCTATGGTGATTGCGGCAGGCGGCGTGCCGGTTGCGAAGCACGGAAACCGGGCCGCTTCCTCCAAAAGCGGGGCCGCGGACGTGCTGGAAGCTCTGGGTGTGAAGATTACCATTTCCCCGGAAAAGAGCGCAGAGCTGCTGAAAAAAATCAATATCTGTTTTCTGTTCGCGCAGAACTACCATATCGCGATGAAGTATGTGGCGCCGATCCGAAAAGAACTGGGCATCCGCACGGTATTTAATATCCTGGGTCCCCTGAGCAATCCGGCCGGAGCCAATATGGAGCTGATGGGCGTCTTTGATGATACGCTGGTGGAGCCCCTGGCCCAGGTCATGATGAAGCTTGGCGTAAAGAGGGGCATGGTGGTCTACGGACAGGACAGCCTGGATGAGATCTCCATGTGCGCGCCCACCTCCGTGTGCGAAATCCGCGACGGGTGGTTCCAGTCCTACGAATTGACGCCGGAGCAGTTCGGCTATACCCGCTGTGGGAAGGAAGAGCTTAAGGGGGGACTGCCGGAGGAAAACGCGGCTATTACGCGCGCGGTTCTGGACGGCAGTGACAGGGGAGCGAAGCGCTGCGCAGTCTGCCTGAACGCGGGGGCGGCCCTTTATATTGCGGGAAAAACAGAAACCATGGAACAGGGAGTCCGCATGGCGGAAAGATTGATCGACAGCGGGGCGGCCCTTGCCAAGCTGGAGGAATTCATTCGGGAGAGCAGTCAGGAGTAAACAGCATGAATATTTTAAATGAAATTGCGGAAAAGACCAGGGAACGGATTGCAGAGGAAAAGCGGGGGCTTCCTCTGGCAGAGCTGAAAGCCCGGATACGGGAGCTGGAACATCAGCAGAGAAGGCAGCCGGAGCCAGAGGCATTTCCTTTTCGAAAGGCTCTGGCTGCTCCCGGCATGTCCTACATCTGCGAGGTGAAAAAGGCCTCGCCGTCCAAAGGACTGATTGCCCCGGATTTTCCTTATCTTGAAATTGCGCGGGAATATGAGCAGGCGGGAGCTTCCGCCATTTCCTGCCTGACGGAACCCTGCTATTTTCAGGGAAGCGGGCAGTATCTGAAGGAGATAGCGGAAACGGTGGAGATCCCGGTTCTCAGGAAGGATTTTGTGACAGAGGAATATATGGTTTATCAGGCCAGGGCTCTGGGGGCCTCGGCGGTGCTCCTGATCTGCGCGCTTCTGGACGCCGGGGAGCTGAAAGCCTGCCGTGAACTGGCGGAGGAGCTTGGAATGGACGCCCTGGTGGAAGCCCATGATGAGGGCGAGGTAGAGCAGGCTCTGAAGGCCGGAGCCAGCATCGTCGGCGTCAACAACCGGGATCTGAGGACCTTTGAGGTGGACATGCAGAACAGCGTCCGGCTGCGGAAGCTGGCGCCCAAAGAGGTGCTTTTCGTGTCGGAGAGCGGAATCCGGGAACCGGAGGACATCAGGATTCTGAGGGAAAACGGCGTGGACGCGGTGCTGATCGGAGAAACGCTCATGCGGAGCCCGGATAAGCAGGCCGCGCTCGAGAGACTGAACGGGGGACCTCTTGAGGGTTTCGGAAGAAGGACGGGATGCCTGCCTGGGGCCGCCGGAAGGAGAACAGAATGACGAAAATAAAAATCTGCGGCCTGAGAAGGCCGCAGGATATCGAAGCTGTGAACGCGGCCAGGCCGGATTTCGCGGGCTTTGTGGTGGAGGTTCCGGGAAGCCGGCGTTCGGTAGACAAAAGAGAGCTGCGGGAGCTGGCGGGCAGGCTGGAAGAGGGGATTCTGTCTGTAGGAGTCTTTGTGAATGCTCCGCCGGAGCTTGTGGCAGAGCTTCTGGAGGAAGGAACCCTCGATCTGGCCCAGCTGCATGGACAGGAAGACGAAATCTATATGGCAGAGCTGCGGCGGCTGACAGAAAAGCCGCTGATTCAGGCGTTTTCCATACAGACAGGACAAGACGCGGAACGGGCGCTTGAGAGCAGGGCAGATTATCTGCTGCTGGATCAGGGCAGAGGAGGTACGGGACAGACGTTTGACTGGTCTCTGCTTCCGGAGATAAACAGGCCCTTTTTTCTGGCGGGAGGTCTGGGAGAGGAGAATCTGGAACGGGCCATCCGGCAGGTGAGGCCCTGGGCGGTGGATCTGAGCAGCAGCCTGGAGACGGACGGGCAGAAAGATCCGGAGAAAATTCTGCGGGCTGTGGACCTGGTCAGAAGGCTGAACCGACAGCAGAACTGACGGGAAGGCTGAACGGGCAGCAGAACTGACGGGAAGGCTGAACGGGCAGCAGAACTGACGGGAAGGCTGAACGGGCAGTAGGACCTCAGGAGCGGAGAATGATAACAGGCAGCAGGACCTCAGGGAACGGAGAGCTATAACAGGCAGAAAAAGCAGGGAGAAGAAGAAAGAGAGGAGCAGGAAACATGTCGAATGGAAGATTTGGAATCCACGGCGGCCAGTACATTCCGGAGACGCTGATGAATGCGGTGCTGGAGCTGGAGGAAGCCTACAATCATTATAAAAACGATCCGGAATTCAACCGGGAGCTTACAGAGCTTCTGAACGAATACGCGGGGCGGCCGTCCAGGCTTTATGATGCCAGACGCATGACAGAGGACCTGGGCGGGGCAAAAATCTACCTGAAACGGGAAGATCTGAACCATACGGGCGCCCACAAGATCAATAATGTGCTGGGACAGGTACTTCTGGCAAAGAAAATGGGAAAAACACGTGTCATCGCAGAGACAGGAGCCGGGCAGCACGGGGTAGCCACAGCTACGGCGGCGGCGCTGATGGACATGGAGTGTGAGGTCTTCATGGGAAAGGAAGATACGGAGCGGCAGGCGCTGAACGTGTACCGGATGCGCCTTCTGGGAGCGAAGGTCCATGCGGTGGAAAGCGGTACGGCGACCCTGAAGGACGCTGTATCGGAAACCATGCGTAAGTGGACCAGCCGGATTGCGGACACCCATTATGTGCTTGGTTCCTGCATGGGGCCCCATCCATTCCCGACGATTGTGCGGGATTTCCAGGCAGTTATCTCGAAGGAGATCAAAGAGCAGCTGCTGGAAAAGGAGGGACGGCTGCCGGACGCGGTGCTGGCCTGCGTGGGCGGCGGCTCCAACGCCATCGGAAGCTTTTATCATTTTATCGGGGATGAACAGGTCCGGCTGATCGGCTGCGAGGCGGCAGGACGGGGCGTCGACACGGCGGAGACGGCGGCGACCATTGCTACGGGACGGCTGGGAATCTTCCATGGGATGAAATCCTACTTCTGCCAGGATGAGTACGGCCAGATCGCCCCGGTGTATTCCATTTCCGCAGGGCTGGACTATCCGGGCGTGGGCCCGGAGCACGCATATCTGTATGATACGGGGCGTGCGGAGTACGTGGCCATTACGGATGAGGAAGCCGTGGAAGCCTTTGAATATCTTTCGCGGACAGAAGGGATCATTCCGGCCATTGAGAGCGCTCATGCGGTGGCTTATGCCAGAAAGCTGGCGCCGTCCATGAGAAAAGACCAGATTCTTGTGATTACCGTTTCCGGGCGCGGCGACAAGGACTGCGCGGCCATCGCCCGTTACAGAGGGGAGGATATTCATGAATAAGAGAATTGCAGAGGCATTTGTCCACGGAAAGGCTTTCATTCCGTTTCTCACCTGCGGGGACCCGTCCCTGGAGACGACGGAACAGCTTGTATACGCCTGCGAAGAAGCGGGAGCGGATCTGGTGGAGCTTGGGATACCTTTTTCCGATCCTACAGCGGAGGGACCTGTGATTCAGGCAGCCAATATGCGCGCTCTGGCAGGCGGAACCACAACGGACAGAATTTTTGAGATGGTGGAGAGAATTCGGAAAAGGACGGAGATTCCGCTGGTCTTCATGACCTATGCCAACGTAGTATTTTCCTATCACGCAGGCGGCTGCCGCGCCGGCCGCGCGGGAGCCGGTGTGGAAAAAACAGTTTCCGGGACGGAACAGTTTATAAAGAAGGCAGCGGGGGCCGGGATCGATGGCCTGATTCTGCCGGATGTGCCCTTCGAGGAGAAAGAGGAATTTGCTTCGGTCTGCCGGCAGTACGGCCTGGATCTGATTTCCCTGATTGCGCCGACTTCGGAGGGAAGGATTACGGAGATTGCGAGAGAAGCAGAAGGCTTTGTCTACTGTGTCTCCTCTCTGGGTGTCACGGGAATGAGAACGGAGATTACCACGGACGTGGGAGCCATGGTGAAGCTGGTGAAGCAGGAAAAGAATATTCCCTGCGCGGTAGGCTTTGGAGTCTCCACGCCGGAGCAGGCAAGGGCGATGGCGGCCTGCTCTGACGGGGCCATTGTGGGATCGGCAATCGTAAAGCTCTGCGAACGGTATGGGCGGGGCTGCGTGCCGGAAGTGAAGGCCTATGTGAAAAGGATGAAAGAGGCCGTCGAAATCTTATGCTTTCCTTAATTCTCGACGGTTCTCTGGACAGAATCGGGGTTTAGTGCTATGATAGCGGCGGGGAAAGAGGATTCCTCTTTCCCCGCCGCTGTATGTATCTGTGTGTTTATGAGATTACGGCCCGCCGGGCGCGGAAGCTCCCGGCGGATGAGAATGAAGAGAGAGAATGATATGATAAAGACAATTTTGAGAATTCTGTTAAAGCCTCTTTCCTTTATTCCGGCAATTCTTATGATGTATCTGATATTCAATTTTTCCGCCCAGGATGGTGTCACATCCGGGAATTTAAGCTATAAGGTCAGTGAAATCATCGTAGAGACGGCGAATGAGGCATTTGAGCTGAACTGGTCTTCGGACCAGGAGCAGTATTACATTGAAAGAATCCACTATCCGGTCAGAAAACTGGCCCATATGACAGAGTATTTTCTGCTGGCGGTTTCTGTTTCGTTTCCGCTTTACGTGTACCGGGTCCGGGGAATCTGGCTTCTGCTGCTGGCGGGAACCATCTGTGTGGGCTTTGCCTGTCTGGATGAATACCACCAATCCTTTGTGGCAGGGAGAACCCCGTCCAGAAGAGACGTGATGATAGACAGCATCGGGATTGCGGCCGGGGTAATACTGGTGCAGATGATCTGTTTTATCGGACGGGTGACAGTATTCCGGCCGCTTGCCAGGAAAAAGAAGAGAGCCTGACGGCTGTGAAAGACAGGAAAGAGGAGATGACAATGGCGGGAATTGATGAAGTATATGAAATGGTAGTCCGGGGAAAGACCAAGGCGGTGGAGCTGGCTGTGCAGGACGCCCTTGCCGCAGGCTGCGCCCCGTCAGAGATTCTGAATGCCGGAATGATAAGAGCCATGGATAAAGTAGGGGCCCAGTTCAAAGAGGGAGTGATCTTTGTGCCGGAGATGCTCATGTCTGCCAGAGCCATGAAAAAGGGCGTGGAGGTCCTGAGACCCTATCTTGTGACCGGCGCTGTGGGCACTGCGGGCAAAGCGGTCATCGGAACAGTGGCTGGCGATCTTCATGATATCGGTAAAAATCTGGTGGCCATGATGCTGGAGTCCGCGGGTTTTGAAGTGATCGATCTGGGCGTGGATGTGTCCAGAGAAAAATTCGCCAGGGCCATAGAGAAAAATCCGGATATCAGTCTGGTCTGCTGCTCTGCCCTGCTTACCACTACGCTGCAGGCCCTGCGGGATACCGTGGCATACCTGAACCGGGCTTCTTTCCGCAGGAACATCAAAATCATGGTGGGAGGCGCGCCGGTGACGCAGGCGCTGGCGGATGAAATAGGCGCGGATGCCTATACGGAGGACGCGGCAGAATGCGCCCGCAGGGCCGTGGAACTGGTAAAAGGACAGGGCCTGTAAGGACTCTGCGGGAAGAGGTAAATTCCACCGTCAGATTTGGATGAATGAAATTCCACATCTAAAGCCAAAGGGGTGGAATTTAGTTTTGCAATCGAGTTAAGTAAAAAAATTTATATAATTTGTTATTTTTTGCTGGACAAACCGGAAATGATGTGATATGATATCTACTGCTGACGGCGAGTACAGCAGACAATCGGCGTGTGGCTCAGCTTGGTAGAGCGCTACGTTCGGGACGTAGAGGTCGCAGGTTCAAATCCTGTCACGCCGACTCAAGAGAAAAGGACCCTTAGAGATAGGGGTCCTTTTTCACGTAATCGGGAATAGTATTCCCTCGAAATGAAAATTCTCCGCGGACAGAGCAGACTCTCTGGCCCGCTGCGGGGAAGAAGCAGGAGGTATGGAATGTCAAGAAAAACAGCGGTTGTCACAGGGGCATCCAGAGGAATCGGCCTGGCCATTGCCAGAAGGCTGCTGGCGGCAGGCTGGCAGGTGTTCGGGCTGTCCCGCTCGGAGGGGCCGGTGGAGGAGATTCCGTGGATTCCCTGCGACGTGTCGGTGCCGGAAAGCGTGAACCAGGCCCTGGAATCCGCCTGCATGCAGGCGGGACGCCTGGATCTTCTGGTCTGCAACGCAGGCATGGGCATATCCGGAGCGGTGGAATTCACCTCAGAGGAGGACGCGGAGCTTCAGATAGACGTGAACCTGATGGGAGCCGTGCGCTGTGCCCGGAAAGCGGCTTCTGTCATGCGGAAGCAGGGATTCGGAAAGATTATTTTCATCTCCTCTCTGGCGGCCATTTTTCCTCTGCCCTTTCAGAGTCTGTATTCCGCCAGCAAGGCGGGAATGAATGTGTTTTCCGACGCGCTGGGAATTGAACTGCGCCCCTTCGGCGTGCAGACCTGTACCGTGATGCTGAACGATGTGCGGACGGATTTCACAGACAGCAGAAAGAAGACGGAGACAGGAGACGGCATCTACGGAGGCGCGATTCGCGCTTCGGTGGAAAAAATGGAGCGTTCTGAGCGAAACGGCATGACCCCGGAGCGGGCAGCAGAAGAGGTATACCGGCTGGCAGAAAAAAAGAAGCTGCCGGCGCACCGGATTGTGGGCGCGTCCAACCAGCTTCTTGGTCTGCTTTATCGGATTCTTCCCACGGATCTGATGCTTTCCGTCATCCGTGGAATATACGGCTGATCTTCAGATAGAAATCGGGATTGTTCAGAAGAACGTCGTTGGTTTCGTTGGAAAAGATGAGGAGCAGGCCCCGTCCGGCAGTGAGAAGGAGGGCGCAGAGCGCGGCCACATACAGGATGCGGGCGGAGCGTGTTCCGTCGAAATGAACCTGATCCAGTATCAGAAGGAAAGACAGGAGGCTTAAGGCCAGGCTCAGATCGCATACATAGCGGATGTGAATTCCGCCAAGCAGAAAGTTTACGTAACCGAGTATAAGGATTCCCGCAAGCAGGCAGGCAGAGACCAGCTTCTTTTGGGAGTCCTTTTTTTCGCGGCGCCCTGCCAGGAAAACCGGAACGGCAAGGAAGAGGCCCAGATTCAGCGGCATCTGAAGCAGGCCGGCGCTGTATTCCTGATAGAGATAATTTCCGAAATCCACGCATTTTTCTGTAGTAAAGCGCAGGAACGGAAAGAATTCTGTGTACACAAAGGATTCCAGGAAATAATGGTACAGCATGGAGCCGAAATGGTGAATGCTGAGGACGATGCCGTTCCAGCGGATATCGCTTTCCGTGAGCTGATAGGTGGTGCCGAATTCGAATACAGAATCAAAACGGATGTAGTTGTAATACATTATGGCTGCCGCGCCCAGAAGCACCGGAATCAGGAAGGGGCAGGCGCTTTCCAGAAGTCTCTGGCGCCAGCTCAGCTTCCGGTTCAGAAGAAGAAGCACAAACAGAGGAGCCGCGAAAGCAGCGGCCAGAAGAGCCATGTTTGGACGGGAAAGCACCAGCATCACCAGAGAGACGCCGCAGAGGGCGAACAGCAGGACTCGTTTCCAGGGACAGAGACGGCCTTCGGCAGCCAGCGGGCGGCAGGCGCAGACGCCATAGCTGGCCAGAACGGCGAAGGCGGCCAGCCATCCGGCCGCGGCCAGGAGCGGCAGATAGTAAAAGCTGGAGGAGGAAGCCTGCATCAGATACAGGAAGCTTCCGCAGACCACAGCCAGTTCCCCGGTCAGGAAAAGAAGAAGATTGGCCCGGGGGGCAAAAAGGCGCATCAGCCCCTGAATGGCCGCGAAAATCATGACCACCGCGAAGGCGGCCAGCAGAAAACCGGCAAAAGCGGTTGTCGGCAGCATGCCGGTCAGCCAGTAGACCGGATAATAAACCATGAAAAGCGGGGCCAGTCCAAAGTAGGAATAGTATTTTCCGTTATAAAAAGCCCGATCCCAGTGGTAAGAGACGTTTTTTTCGTTCCGTTCTCCCGTATCATAAGGATTGTCAAGCTCTTCAAGCTGGGGATTTACGTCCAGATCCAGCTCGATCTGTCCCTTTTCGAAAGCGTCCAGCTGCTGCATATAAGCATCCACCACCATTTCCGGAGAACGGATTTCCTCCAGCGTGGGATAGGGGCGCAGAAGCGCATGGTCCGCGTCCTGGGCGTAAAATACGGCTCCGCAGAGCAGCAGGCACAAAAGCAGAACCGCGGCGTTCATCAGGCGGCAGCTTTTTTTCCGGGGCTGGTATTCTTCCTGGTAAAGACGGAAATGCAGGGTCAGAAATACAAGTGCAAGGATTCCGGCCATCAGGAAAAGCCGCAGGCTGTTGACTGTCAGAGGCTGTCTGGCGTTCAGAGTCACGGACAGAAGAAAGACCGGTTCCGTCAGCTCGTCCGTAAATGTGATTCGCAGCCTGGACAGATTCCCGTGGCTGGAAAGCCGTACGGTGAAGGTGTTCCCGGCGCCGCCTGGATTTACCTGAAAGCTGCCTGCGCCCACGGTTTTATAGGCGCTGGCTTCGTCGCAGATGCCAATGTTGCCGGAAAGGACGCCGGAGGGACCTGAGGTGCGGACGGTCACGCTGCGGGCCGGAACCGAAAGCCCGTCAAAGGAGACGGTGGCATTTTCCGGAAGAAGCGGGAGCGCCTCTCCGTTCCAGCCGTCCAGTGAAGACAGATCCAGTTCTGTCTCGGGGTAATTTTCTGAGTTCTGAGTGAAAAAGGAAAACTGAAAAACGCCGATTTCTATGATAAGAGCCAGTAAAACCGCGGATAACAGCAGGAACAGAGCCTGAGCCGCCTGGGGCATCCTGCGGAAATGCTGTATAATTTTTTTCATGATAAATCTCCTCGTATAATAAGTTTGTAAGCAAGAAAAACAGCTTACAGACTTATTCTTTTTTGGTATAGATGGTAAGGACTTCTAAGAGGTACTCCCCTCATCCTGATTCCCATCTATACAGTT
>NZ_NFLF01000024.1 GCF_002160765.1 Lachnoclostridium sp. An138 | reverse complement strand
TGCTTGCTTCTTAGCATATCTCAACAAAATCAACCTTGTTTCAAATGGCTATTTTTCAATAGCTTGTTTCAGTGCGCCATTTTTCGGCTGGCCTCTACTTTCTTTCACACTAAGCCTCCATTTCACACAATAGTATCTTTTGGGTAACTATAGCACTTTTTTGTGCTTACTTTATAATCTGTCTCTATATCCATACAATAGCATTAAAGACGGAGGCTGTCAACGGGACATTACAAATGAAGACAGCGGAGACAGTATCAAAAAACAGAATTCAAAAATAGAATTCAAAAAAACAGAATTCAGAGGAATGACAGGAGGAAAATGCAAAATGACAGCGCAGGAATGTCTGCAGATATTGCGGAATGTGAAGGATGTTGCTTTCGCCACGACAGATGAGGATGGGTTTCCTCAGGTGCGGATGATCGATGTGATGCTGGTGGAGGAGGGAAAGCTTTATTTCTGCACAGCCAGAGGGAAGGACTTCTACCGGCAGCTTATCTCTTCCGGCCGCGCAGCAGTCACAGGGCTGAACCGGGAATACCAGATGGTGAGGGTAAGCGGAAAGGTACGGAAGCTTTCAGATCAGAAAGCATGGATTGACCGTATTTTTGAGGAAAATCCGTCCATGAAAGGAGTATACCCGGGAGAAAGCCGGTATATCCTGGAACCATTCTGCATAGAGGAAGGAGAGGCAGAATTCTTTGATCTGGGAAAAAATCCGATTTACCGGGAAAGCTTCTGCCTTGGAAGGGGAAGAATAAGACGAAAAGGATTTGAGATCACAGACGCCTGCATAGGCTGTGGGGAGTGTATGCGGAACTGCCCCCAGCAGTGCATAGAAGAGGGCGCGCCTTATGTGATCCGGCAGGAAAACTGCCTGCACTGCGGATTATGTCAGGAAAACTGCCCCGTACAGGCTATAGAAAGGAGAGGTGAAGCATAATGCTGCAGGAGATAGGAAGTCTTCTCTGGGAAAGGAAGGATTTTTTTGCGGGACTGGTTCTGGAGCACCTGCAGATTTCTCTGCTGGCGATTCTGATTGCGATTGTAATCGGAGGAATCTTCGGTCTGTTTATCAGTGAGTTTCAGAAGGCGGCGAAGCCTGCGCTTGGAGCGGTGAATTTCCTGTATACGATTCCGTCTATTTCCATGCTGGGCTTCCTGATTCCTTTTTCCGGCGTCGGAAACGCCACAGCGGTGAGTGCTCTTACCGTGTATGCCCTGCTTCCCATGGTGCGGAATACCTATACCGGTATGACGAATGTAGATTCGGCCATCCTGGAGGCGGCGAAAGGAATGGGAAGCACGCGTCTGCAGATTCTGTTTAAGATCCGTCTGCCCCTGGCGATGCCTGTGATTATGTCCGGCATCCGGAGCATGGTGACCATGACCATTGCCCTGGCCGGTATCGCTTCTTTTATCGGAGCCGGCGGCCTGGGCGTGGCGATTTACCGTGGCATTACCACGAACCAGGGGGCCATGACCATGGCGGGCAGCCTTCTGACGGCCCTTCTGGCGCTTCTGCTGGATTTCCTGTTCGGTTTTATTGAGCGGCGTATGACGAAGCGCAGCGCCAGGGCAAAGAGGACGAACCGTTTTCTGGGACTGGCGGCGCTGCTTCTCTGCCTGCTTGCCATTCTGGCGGCGGCATTGTCCTCCAGAAAGGGAGAGACCATTCATATCGCGACCAAGCCCATGACGGAGCAGTATGTGCTGGGAGAGATGCTGGACATTCTGATTGAGCAGGATACGGATCTGGAAGTGGAGCTGACCCAGGGCGTGGGCGGCGGAACCTCCAATATCCAGCCGGCCATGGAGAGCGGAGAGTTTGACATCTATCCGGAGTATACGGGAACGGCCTGGAATATGGTTCTGAAGGAGGAAGGTCTGTATACGGAGGACCTTTTTGAGGAGATGGAACAGGAATACCAGGAGCGTTATTCCATGCAGTGGGCCGGCATGTATGGCTTTAACAATACCTACGGGCTGGTGGTGCGCAGAGAGATCGCGGAACAGTATGGCTTAAAGACCTACTCGGATCTGGCGGCAGTGTCAGACCAGCTGATTTTCGGAGCGGAGTATGATTTCTTCGAGAGGGAAGACGGATATGACGCTCTCTGCGAGACCTATGGACTTTCCTTTAAGGAGACCATGGACCTGGATATCGGCCTGAAATATCAGGCGCTGAACCAGGAGCGGATCGACGTGATGGTGGTGTTCACCACGGACGGACAGCTTTCGGCCTCGGATGTGGTGGTTCTGGAGGACGATAAACAGTTTTACCCTTCCTATCTCTGCGGAAACATCATCCGGAGCGAGGTTCTGGAGGAGCATCCGGAGCTGAATGAGGTGTTTGAGAAGGTGACAGGCATTATTTCGGACAATGATATGGCGCAGATGAATTATCAGGTAGAGACGGAAGGACGGGAGCCCAGGGATGTGGCAGAGGAGTTCCTGGATGCCCGCGGGCTTTTGAAATAGAAGGGATAAAGGAGGAATCGGAAGATGCAGACAGTCATTGAGTTTCGGCATATAAAAAAAGCCTATGGAGACAAGGTGATCCTGAAGGATTTGAATCTGTCCATTGAAAAGGGAGAGTTCGTCACCATCATCGGCTCGTCCGGCTGCGGCAAAACTACAGCCCTGAAGATGGTGAACGGTCTTCTTTCCCCCACGGAGGGAGACATTCTGATAGATGGAGAAAATATACGGGACAGGAATCAGACGGAGCTTCGGAGAAATATCGGCTATGCCATTCAGGGAAGCGTCCTCTTTCCGCATATGACTGTGGAGCAGAATATCTCCTATGTTCCGAATCTGCTGAATAAGCGAAACAGGCAGAGAACAAAGGAGGCGGTCAGCAAGTGGATGCGCATTGTGGGACTGGACGAAGAACTGAAAAGCCGCTATCCCTCAGAGCTGTCCGGAGGCCAGCAGCAGCGTGTGGGCATTGCCAGGGCTCTTGCCGCTTCGCCGGAAATCCTTTTGATGGATGAGCCCTTCGGAGCCGTGGATGAACTGACGCGCTCCCAGCTTCAGACGGAGCTGCGCCGGATTTACGAGCAGACGGGCATCACCGTGCTCTTCGTGACCCACGATATTTCCGAGGCCCTGAAGCTTGGCACAAAGGTGCTTGTCATGGACAAGGGCGAAGTTCAGCAGTATGACGCTCCGGGAGAGCTTGTCCGGCATCCGGCCACAGATTTTGTGAAAAAGCTGGTGGATCAGGAACGGCGTATCTGCCATCTGCCGGAGGAACGTCTGGCAGAGTGTGAGTTCAGCGGCGCGGGGGAGAAGCGGGACTGAGAAGCCGCTGCCAGGAGGCACCGACAGCCGCAGATGAGAGGTATGGAAGAGTAAAAGGTCTGGCTTGAAAAAAACGGTCCGTCATGATAAAGTGAAAACGGAAAACTACGTAAAGGATAAGCGGCAGGAGAGGACGGACACAGAACATGGCAGTGGATATGAAGGAGATGATCGCGCAGGCAGCAGGACGGCTTATTCTGGAAAAGAAGGTCAAAAAGCTGACGGTGAAGGATATAGTGGAAGAATGCAGTATCACCCGGCAGACCTTCTATTACCATTTCGAGGATATCCCGGATCTGTTCCGCTGGATTATAAAGAGAGGAACGGAAAGACTGCTTCAGGAATGTATGGAACAGGAAGGGGCGGAAGAAAAGCTCAGATATCTGTTCCTGATGCTGCTGAACGCGAAGCCCTTTGTGCGTCAGGGCATGACTTCCAATTATCGGGATGAGATGGAGCAGATTATAAGAGAGACTTTTTATGCTTTCTTTGAACAGGCCGCTGTGGAGAGCGGATTGTATCAGGATTACAGTGGAAAGGATGCGGGAATGATTATCCGTTATCACTGTGCCGCGCTTATGGGGCTTCTGCAGAGCTGGACGGAAAAGGACACGCAGGATCTGGACTATATTGTTCACAGTGTCTACCGGATTCTGAAGGGTGAAATGGCGCCCATGAGCGGAGAAGCTTTCTGAAAGCTGTCTGTTATGCAGCATAAATTCTTATCCAGCGTCAGCCCTGCAGGTATGACATGGAAAATACTTTTACAGAATTGGCCGGAGTGTAAAGAATTTTTACACTTTGGCCTTTTTGTCTATACAGAAAGAGCGTTCTGATCATGGTTTCTGCGGAAGAGCTCTGCTACAATTTGGCTGGTGAGAGAAGGCAGATACCCCGCTGCAAGCAGCGGGGCATCAAACTGGCAGCGCCGCAAGGGGCGGGTCTTTGACCTTCGCGGCATCCGCCAAAGGACGCGGGAATAAAGGACTGCAAGAGGAAAGGAGTGCGGTATATATGGCTCATGAATTGCTTTCCGTGAAGCTGTACGAATTGGATGAAAAGCTGGGCAGACTTCACAGCAGAATTCAGTTCAGTCAGACTTCTGACAGAGAAAGCCTGGCAAGAGAGACGAAGCTCATCCGCCGAGAGTGCGAGGAGGAGCAGCAGAGCTTAAGCAGAAGGCTGAAGTTCAGCAGGTCAGAGATGGCTGGGAAAATATCAGAAATCTATGAAAAAATGGAAGAAACGGTCCGAGGGGCCAGGAATGAAATGGAAGGCGGCCAGAAAAAGATGTCTCCGGAGGAATGGCTGCTGCTGGCAGAATACAGTCTGGATTTTGCCAGCCAGGCTGCGGACCGGGCGCTTCTGATTTCTCTGGAGGCAATTGGAAAACAGGCGGAAGAGGAGCTTTCTTAAGCACATAGAAATGGAGGAAAGAACATGAAAGAAGTGAAATCGCCAAAGAAGCCTTTGTACTATTACTATGGCATTGTGCTGCTTGTCATTGTGCTGGTGAATCTTTTCCTGACACCGATGCTGAGCAGGGCTCAGGTGACAGATGTGGATTATGGAACCTTTATGGACATGATTGAGGAACAGAACATTGGCAGTGTGGAGGTAGATGATACCCAGATTTTGTTTACGGATAAGAATAATACTCAGATATACAGAACGGGTGTCATGGAAGATCCCACGCTGACTCAGCGGCTTTATGACGCAGGCGCGGTCTTTGACCGGAATATGGACGACGGCTCGCCTTCCCTGCTGACCAGTCTTCTGACTTTTCTGCTGCCGCTGATTATCTTTATCGCTCTGGGGCAGTACATGAATAAGAAGCTGATGGAGCAGATGGGCGGAAAGAATTCCATGGCCTTTGGCATGGGAAAGAGCAGCGCGAAAATTTATGTGCAGTCTACCAAGGGCATCCGGTTTGATGATGTGGCAGGCGAGGAGGAGGCCAAGGAAAGTCTGGCTGAGATTGTGGATTATCTGCATAACCCGAAGAAATATACAGAGGTGGGAGCATCCATGCCCAAGGGCGTTCTTCTTGTGGGCCCTCCCGGAACAGGAAAGACCATGCTGGCCAAGGCAGTAGCCGGAGAGGCGAACGTGCCCTTCTTCTCCATTTCCGGTTCGGAATTCGTGGAGATGTTCGTAGGTATGGGCGCTTCGAAGGTCCGCGACCTGTTCAGCCAGGCCAAGGAAAAGGCCCCCTGTATCGTCTTTATCGATGAGATTGACGCCATCGGAAAGAAGCGTGACGGCCAGATGGGCGGCAATGACGAGCGGGAACAGACTCTGAACCAGCTGCTGACAGAGATGGACGGCTTTGAGGGAAATAACGGAGTTATGATTCTGGCGGCTACCAACCGGCCCGAGTCTCTGGACCCGGCCCTTACAAGACCCGGCCGTTTTGACAGGCGTATCCCCGTGGAACTGCCTGATTTAAAGGGCAGGGAGGATATCCTGAAGGTACACGCGAAAAAGGTGAAGCTGGCGGATGATGTGAATTTCCACACGATTGCCCGGATGGCGTCAGGCGCTTCAGGAGCGGAACTGGCAAATATCGTGAACGAAGCGGCTCTCCGCGCGGTGCGTGACGGACGCGCCTATGTAACGGAGGCAGATCTGGAGGAAAGCATCGAGGTAGTTATCGCAGGCTATCAGAAAAAGAACGCCGTGCTTTCTGATCAGGAAAAGCGCGTGGTGGCTTATCACGAAACGGGACACGCGCTGGTGGCGGCCATGCAGTCTCACTCGGCTCCGGTGCAGAAGATTACAATCATTCCGCGTACGTCGGGCGCTCTGGGCTATACCATGCAGGTGGAGCAGGGCGATAAATATCTTCTGACCAAGAAGGAGATCGAGGACAAGATTGCGGTCTATACCGGCGGACGGGCTGCCGAGGAAGTAGTATTCGGGGAGATTACCACAGGAGCCTCCAATGATATCGAACAGGCCACGAAGCTGGCCCGTGCCATGATTACCCGGTACGGTATGAGCGATGAGTTTGATATGGCGGCCATGGAGACGGTGAATAACCAGTATCTGGGCGGAGATACCTCTCTGGCCTGCTCGCCTGAGACGCAGAAGGAAATTGACGGGAAGGTCGTGGCGATTGTGAAGGAACAACATGCGAAGGCTGTGGAAATCCTGAAGCAGAACAGGAAGAAGCTGGATGAGCTGGCGGCTTATCTGTATGAAAAGGAAACGATCACAGGCGGGGAATTCATGGAAATTCTGGAGCGTAAGGAGGCGTAAAGAGATGAGAAGATATTCGGGCTTCAGATGGATGCAGTTTATAATAGGAATATTGCTGGTGATTCTTGGAATATGGACCCTGAGCCATCCAGGCGCGGCTCTGACAGGACTTGTGCTCCTGTATGGACTGCTGGCGGTTCTGACCGGTATCGCGGACATCCTGTTTTATGTAAAAATGGAGCGTTATACAGGCTTCGGCCCCATATTATCGCTGATTTCAGGAATTTTAAGCGTGATGGCCGGCGTCATGCTTCTGGTGTATCCGGGAGCGGGAAGCATAGCGGCCGCGGTTCTGTTTCCGCTGTGGTTTCTGGCCCACTGCATTTCCAGACTGGCCACCCAGCCCCGCATTCTGAAATTCCTGAATCCCTTCAGCTACTATCTGACGCTGGTACTGAATATTCTGGGGCTGATTCTGGCAGTGCTGATGCTGTTCAATCCTGCGGCAGCGTTTCTATCCCTGGATACGATCATCGGCTGTTATCTGGTATTGCTAGGCATCGACAGCATTGTGCTGGCATTCAGCGGAAGAAAGGGTGATATGGATTCCCGCTGGTAAGAGAGAAGCCGGAAGAAAGAGAGAGAACAGAGAAAAAAGAGAAGGAAAAAAGGAAAGAAAAAGGAGAAAAAAGGGACCTGCGTCCGGGGGAAAAAGCCTGCCTGGACGCGGGTCCTTCTGCCGCCCGGTTCTTTTTTCTGCCATGTCTTTTTGCAGGGGCACGTGGGAAAGCGCATTGACATATAAATATTATTGTGATATGATTTTGATATCAAAAAGAGGAGGTATGCGTGATGCAGGAAAAAATACTGAAAGGGAAAAAGAACGGACTGGCGATGCTGTTTCTGATTTTACTGGTGTATGCGGCGGGGATCGGAATTTTCGCGGCAGGCTGTGTAATGGCAGAGGCAGGGACGCTGATGCCTCTGGCGGTAGCGATGATCGTCATCGGAGGGCTCTGGATGGCTCTTGGCTGGCTTCCTCTGTGCGGACTGAAGGTGCTCAAGCCTCAGGAAGCTCTTGTGCTGACACTTTTTGGTAACTATGTGGGAACGCTGAAGGAAGAAGGATTCTATTATGTAAATCCTTTCTGTACGGCGGTCAATCCGGCGGCGAAGACCAGGCTGAACCAGAGTGGAGACGTGAATGACGCGGGAAAGATGCTGATGAACGCGGCGGCCCAGGCAGGCACTGTGGAAGCCACGGGAAAAAGGATTTCCCTGAAAATCATGACGCTGAACAATAACCGGCAGAAGATCAACGACTGCCTGGGAAACCCGGTGGAGATCGGCATCGCGGTCATGTGGCGTGTGGTGGACACAGCGAAAGCTGTGTTTGAAGTGGATAATTACAAGGAATATCTTTCTCTTCAGTGCGACAGCGCGCTGCGCAATATTGTCCGCATCTATCCCTATGATGTGGCTCCGGGTGTGGACACCACGGGAGACGGCATTGCGGATGAGGGGAGCCTGCGGGGTTCCAGTGAGGTAGTGGCAGAGCGTATCCGGAACGAGATTCAGAGCAAGGTGGCGGACGCTGGCCTGGAGATTCTGGAAGCGCGCATTACGTATCTGGCTTACGCTCCGGAGATTGCGGCAGTGATGCTGCAGAGACAGCAGGCCTCGGCAATCATAGATGCCAGAAAGATGATCGTGGAAGGAGCCGTCGGCATGGTGGAGATGGCGCTGGAGCGCCTTGATGAGAAGCATACGGTGGAGCTGGACGACGAGCGTAAGGCCGCCATGGTATCCAACCTTCTGGTGGTTCTCTGCGGAAACCATGACGCCCAGCCTGTGGTAAATTCAGGCAGCCTGTACTGATTAGACAGGAAATGAGCCTATGGCAGATAACCAGAAAAAACAGATCCCGCTCCGCCTTTCCACAAAGCTGTACAACCAGATAGCCGCCTGGGCTGAGGACGATTTCCGTTCTGTGAACGGACAGATAGAATATCTTCTGACGGAATGTGTGCGGCAGCGGAAAAAGAACGGCAAATATGTGTCGGAAGAACTCGATAAGCCTCTGGACATCGAGATCGAGTAACGTCCCGGGCGGATTCGCTGAATCGGCTGCGAATAGTAACAAAATTGAAACACATAGGGAAAATACCTCTTGCATATATTGTAGCAGTATATATGGAAGGGGTATTTTTATGGACAAAAGTTCCGAATATAACCTGTACAGGGACATTCAGTCCCGGACGGGAGGCGAGATTTATCTGGGGGTGGTAGGACCGGTGCGCACCGGAAAATCCACGTTTATCAAGCGGTTCATGGATCTCTGCGTGCTGCCGGGCATCGAGGATGAGCACGCCCGGACCCGGGCCAGGGATGAGCTGCCTCAGTCAGCGGCGGGGAAGACAATTATGACCACGGAGCCCAAATTCATACCCAAAGAGGCCGCGGCCGTGAGAATTTCCGATGATGTGGAAGTGCGGGTCCGCATGATCGACTGCGTGGGCTTTATGGTGACGGGAAGCGAGGGTCATATCGAGGACGGAGCAGAGCGGATGGTGAAGACGCCCTGGTTTGATTATGAGATTCCCTTCTCCCAGGCTGCGGAGCTGGGAACGCAGAAGGTCATTACAGATCACGCTACCATCGGAATCGTGGTGACCTGTGACGGCTCCTTTGGGGAGATTCCCAGAGAGAATTACATAGAACCGGAAGAGCGGACTGTGGCAGAGTTAAAGAAGCTGGGAAAGCCTTTTATCATTCTGCTGAATTCAGAAAAACCATACAGCGAGGCTGTGCGGATTCAGGCGGAGCAGATGGAAGAAAAATACGGAGTTTCCGTTCTGCCGGTGAACTGCGAACAGCTGAAAAAGGAGGATATCACCAGGATTCTGGAGCAGATTCTCTATGAGTTTCCCCTGGCGAAGCTGGAATTTTATGTTCCCAAATGGGTGGAAATGCTTCCTGTGGAGCATAAAATCAAGCAGGATATTATCGGGAGCATCCGGCAGATTTCAGAGCGGATCAGCACGATCCGGGAACTTAGGGCAGAAAATCTCCAGACAGAAAGTCCGTATATTGAGCGGGTCAAACTGGACGCGATCCATATGGACAGCGGCTGCGGCCAGGTAACGCTGGAAATTGATGAGAAGTATTATTATGAATTGTTAAGTGAGCTGACCGGAAGCGAGATCCTGGGAGAATATGAGCTGATTGCCCTGATCCGGGAGCTGTCCCGCATGAAGCAGGAATATGAAAAGGTGGGATCAGCTGTGGCTTCTGTCCGTCAGAAGGGATACGGGGTGGTTCTGCCGGATCAGTCAGAGATCACGCTGGAAGAGCCGGAGATAATCCACCAGGGCAATAAATTTGGCGTAAAGATTCGTTCTGTCGCGCCCAGCATCCATATGATACGGGCAAACATCGAGACAGAGATTGCCCCCATCGTAGGCAGTGAGGAGCAGGCACAGGATCTGATCCGCTTCCTCAAAGACAGCGGCAGTTCGGAGGCGGGAATCTGGAACACGAATATTTTCGGAAAGTCCGTGGAAGAACTGGTGGAGGATGGCATCCGGAGCAAAATCTATCAGATTGGAGACGAGAGCCAGGCAAAGCTGCAGGAAACCATGCAGAAGATTGTGAACGAGAGCAGCGGCGGCCTGGTCTGCATCATTATTTGAAGCCACAGGAGCCGGCGCACAGGGAACCATATTGTCCCTTGTGCGCCGGCTCCTGTGCAGCTGTAGATAATTCTTGATTTCGGTCTGAAATCAAAATTTCCCGGAAACAAAATAATGCGGAAATATGAAAAAGGGATTTTCATTGTCATTTTCCGGCACAGCGGCTATAATAAAATCAGCAGCAGAGGTCCGTTTTTCATATTTCCCCGGAAGGAGGAAGAAATGTGAAAAATGGGCCGGATAACACAAAGATCCATGACAATGGCGCGAAGCTTATTTTTGATGATCCCATTCTGTGCGCGCAGTTTCTGCGCGGCTATACGGACATGTGCATTATGACATGGCGTTTAAGCTGCTGCGCTACACGGTCATGGTGCTGACGGATTACGAAAGAGAAGAGGAAAAGAAGAGGCCGGGCATTACCAGGACAAAAGAATTCAGGTATCCGCCGATTATTCCCATCGTATACTATGAAGGGACGAGCCAGTGGACGGCAGTAAGGCATTTTAAAGAGAGGGTATACCTGAATGAGGTCCTGGGGAAGTACATCCCTGATTTTGAGTATCTTGTAGTGCCGATAGCTTCTTATACGAATGGGGAACTGATAGAAAAGAAAGACGAGCTGTCGCTGATTATGCTTATCAACAAGCTGCGAAATTCCGGGGATTTCAAAACCTTGAAGGAGATTCCGGCAGAGTATTTTGAAGAACTTTCGGAAAAGACGCCGCAGTATCTGCTGGAGCTGATCGGGAAAATCATAGCAGTCTTTCTTTACCGCCTGAATGTGCCCCGCAGGGAAGTGGAGCAGTTCACGGATCAGATCAAAGGAGGCGAATTTCAGATGCTGTTTGACAGTTTTGAAGCGTATGATGTACAGGAGACCAGAAGGATAAGCAAAGCAGAAGGAAAAGCAGAAGGAAAAGCGGAAGATATCCTGGAGCTTCTTTCCGAACTGGGGACCGCTCCGGAAGAGCTCTGCAGGACGATTCAGGAAACAACAGATTTGGAAAAGCTGAAGAGCTGGCTGAAGCTGGCGGCAAAAGCGGAAAACATCGGACAATTCAGAGAAGAGGCCGGAATTTAAACAGGAAATTAAGAAGAAAGATAAGAGGGAACATAAGACAAGAGAATTGGTACCCTCAGTTGACAAAAGGCGCGAGTGTCCTTGGCAACTGAGGGTACGGATATTTATAAGAATAACTAATGAATATTTATAGGAAATCCGAAAGAGTGAAAATCGGTTCCATTACATGGACTTTTCTCAGATTCTGTGCTACCATAGAAGGGTATTTCTGATCGCCGGAAGAATTTGAAGCTGTGTAAAGTTTTGAATTCCGCGGCAGATCGGACAACCTGCAAATCCCCGAAAGGGGCGAGAAAACTAGGAGGGTTATGTAATGGAGAAATTCTTCAAACTCAAAGAGAACGGCACGTCTGTTTCCACTGAGATTATGGCGGGACTCACCACATTCTTTGCGATGTCCTACATCATTGTGGTCAATCCCAGCATTCTGTCCCAGTCCGGCATGGAGTGGGGAGCTGTGTTCCTTGCTACGATCATTGCTTCTATCATTGGAACCCTGGTTATGGGTCTGGTGGCGAACGTTCCCTACGCGCAGGCACCCGGTATGGGCCTGAACGCGTTCTTTGTTTATACCGTATGCTTCGGACTTGGGTTTACCTGGCAGCAGGCGCTGTCCATGGTATTCATCTGCGGTGTGGTAAATATCCTGATCACTGTGACAAAGGTTCGGAAATACATTATCAAATCGATTCCGACAGGTCTGCAGAACGCAATCGGCGGCGGTATCGGCATCTTTGTAGCGTATATCGGACTTCTGAACGTGGGAATCATCACTTTTGACAGCGGCGTTCCCGCTTTGGCTACACTGAATCAGCCGGCATTCTGGGTATTTATCATTGGCCTGATTCTGACGATTGTGCTTCTTGTATGCAACGTAAAGGGAGCAATCCTGATTGCGATTATTGCGACTACCCTGATTGGTATTCCCTTTGGAGTAACATCTCCCCAGGATACCACAAGCTTTTCTGAGGCATGCGCGGCTCTGCCGACCACATTCCTTGCCATTTTCAAGGAAGGCGGCATCGGAACCCTGTTTTCTGATCCGGCCAAGATTCCGCTGGTGCTGATCACGATTTTCTCATTCAGCATCACAGATACCTTTGACACCATCGGAACCTTTATCGGAACCGGACGCCGCAGCGGTATCTTCAGCGCTGAGGATGAGGAGATGATGGAGAACAGCGCAGGCTTCAAATCCAGACTGGACAAGGCTCTGTTCGCGGATGCGACAGCTACTTCCATCGGAGCTCTGTTCGGAACTTCCAACACTACAACCTTCGTGGAGAGCGCTTCCGGTATCGGAGCGGGAGGACGCACCGGTCTTACCTCTGTAGTAGTAGCTATCTGTTTTGCGCTTTCCGCCTTCCTTGCCACCTTTGTAAGCGCGGTTCCCTTCGCGGCGACTGCTCCTGCTCTTGTGGCGGTAGGTATCATGATGACTTCTTCCTTCAGAGAGATTAACTGGGAAGATCTCAGCGAGGCGATTCCGGCATTCTTTGCAGGCTTTGTGATGGCTCTGTGCTACAGTATTTCCTATGGTATTGCCACAGGCTTCATTTTCTACTGTATCGTAAAGATCTGCAAGAAGGAGACAAAAGAGATTCATCCGATTCTCTGGGTATGCACCTTCCTGTTTGTGCTGAATTTTGTTCTGCTGGCGCTGCTGTAAAGGGCGGAAGACAGGTTGCATTCCTGAAGGCTATCAGGTAAAATAGGATAGAACATCAAAGGGGGACACACCGGCTGGTGTGTCCCCCTTTTCTGATCCGCAGAATCCGGACCGGGAAGCCGCAGGACTTTGCGGCGCTTCAGAATCCCGGACGGAGCAGAAAGAAAAGTCAGAAAAGAAGCGCTTGGAGGTTTATAAGTATGCTTGTAAAAATTTATACAGACGGGGCAGCCAGAGGAAATCCGGACGGTCCGGGAGGCTACGGAGTAATTCTGACCTGTGAGGACGCGAAAGGACAGCTCCATGTGCGGGAGTACAGCCAGGGCTATAAACGGACGACGAACAACCGGATGGAACTGATGGCTGTGATTGTGGGGCTGGAAGCCCTGAACCGCCCCTGCCAGGTGGAGGTGTATTCGGATTCGAAATATGTGACGGACGCCTTTAATAAGCACTGGGTGGAGGGATGGCTGAAAAAGAACTGGAGGGGAAGCTCTGGACCCGTGAAAAATGTGGATCTCTGGAAACGGCTTCTGAAGGCAAAGGAGCCTCATCAGGTGAAATTTATCTGGGTCAAAGGCCATGACGGACATGAGCAGAACGAGAGGTGTGATTTTCTGGCCACATCGGCTGCGGATGGCACAGAGCTTATCGAGGATGAGGGGCTGGAGGCATAAAAATACCTCTTGAGGAAATCTATATCTTGTGCTAGTATAGAAATTACACAACTATATCTATGGATTGGAGTGGGGAAAGAAATGGATGAAAAAGAGTGGCTGGGGGCAGAAAACCAGCTGGGAATCGACATTTGGAAGAAGAAATACTGCTTTGAGAATGAAAATTTTGAAGAGTGGATTACGCGTATCAGCGGAGGAAACCAGGAGGCAGCGAGGCTGATTAAGGAAAAGAAGTTTCTGTTTGGCGGCAGGATTCTGTCCAACCGGGGACTTCAGAGTCATGGAAAGAAGATCAGCCTGTCCAACTGCTATGTGATTACGCCGCCGGAAGATAATATCGAAAGTATTTTCAACTGCGCCACGAAGCTTGCGCGGACCTACAGCTACGGCGGCGGCTGCGGCATCGATATTTCGGGCTTAAGTCCCAGAGGAGCCACGATCAATAACGCGGCCAAGGAGACCAGCGGGGCTGTGTCGTTTATGGAACTCTATTCCCTTGTAACGAGCCTCATCGGGCAGAACGGAAGACGGGGCGCTCTGATGATATCCATTGACTGTTCCCATCCGGATGTGGAAGAATTCGTAGATTTGAAGACAGATCTGAATAAGGTGACAAAGGCCAATATCTCCGTCCGGGTCAGCAATGAGTTTATGGAGGCGGTAAAGGAAAACAGGCCTTTCACCCTTCACTATACCAGGGAAGAGACAGGACAGAAGATAGAAAAGAAGATTATGGCCCGGGATCTGTTCCATCACCTGGCGGAGACAAACTGGGATTACGCGGAGCCGGGAGCTCTGTTCTGGGATCGGATTAAAGAGTGGAATCTGCTCTCCAATACGAAGTCCTTCTCCTATGCGGGCGTAAATCCCTGCGCGGAAGAGCCGCTGCCCGCAGGCGGAAGCTGTCTTCTGGGCAGCATGAATCTGTCGGAATTTGTGCAGAATCCTTTTGAGGATAACGCTTATTTTGATTTCGCTTTGTTTAAGGACTGCGTGAAGATTTGTGTGAAAGCTCTTAATGAGGTCCTGGACGAGGGGCTGCCTCTGCATCCCTTAAAGGAGCAGCAGGAGAGCGTGGCAGACTGGCGGCAGATCGGCCTTGGGATCATGGGGCTGGCGGACATGCTGCTGAAGCTGGGCCTCACCTATGGAGAAGCGGAAGCGGTGGAGATTTGTGACCGCATAGGATTTGCCATGGCGGATACTGCCATTGAGACTTCTGCGCTCCTGGCTAAGGAGGAAGGAGCCTTCCCCAGGTGCAATGTGGAAGAAATCATGGAGACGCCCTATTTCCTGCACAATACCACTGAGCGTACCCGGGAGCTGGTGCAGAAATACGGACTGCGTAATTCCCAGCTGCTGACGATTGCGCCCACGGGAACTTTGTCTACCATGCTTGGTATTTCCGGCGGCATCGAGCCTATTTATGCCAATTATTATGAGAGAAAGACGGAATCCCTGCACGGAAGTGACGTTTACTATAAAGTGTACACTCCGATTGTGGAGCGGTATATGAAAGACCATAAGATAAAAGACGAAGGAAGTCTGCCGGATTTCTTTGTGACAGCCATGACGCTGGATTACCGGCAGCGGATCGATATGCAGTCCGTATGGCAGGAGCATATCGACGCGTCCATCAGTTCCACGGTGAATGTACCCAATTCCTTTACGGTAGAGGAGACAGAGCGCCTGTATCTTTATGCTTATGAAAGAGGCCTGAAAGGAATCACCATTTTCCGCGACGGCTGTAAACGGGTGGGAATCTTAAGCACAGATAAGAAAAAGGGCGTGGCCGCAGGAGAAGGCCTTGGCCGGGGCGAGATCATCAAAGTGAACGATGATGTGCTGGGAAAGAAGAGAAAGCTCATTACAGGCTGCGGAAGCCTGCACTGTATCGCCCTGTTTGATCCCCATACAGGCGCCCTTCTTGAGATATACCTGAGCAAAGGGTCTACGGGCGGCTGCAATAACTTTATGATTGGCCTGTCCCGTATGATTTCCATCAGCGCCCGGGGCGGCATAGATATCTATACCATCATTGACCAGCTGAATTCCACAGGCTCCTGTCCTTCCTATACGGTGCGCAGGGCCACAAAGGGGGATACCAGCAAGGGGTCCTGCTGTCCCATGGCGGTAGGAAACGCGCTTCTGGATATGTACCTGGAGGTACAGGAGGAGCTGAAGGAGCGAAGAATCAAAGAGGGCGGAGAGGCAAAGCCGGTGCCGAAGCCCAAAGCCGTGGCCGAAAAGAAGGCGAAGGTGGTATGTCCCGAGTGCGGGGAGCCCTTAAGCTTTGAGGGCGGCTGCAATATTTGCAAAAACTGCGGATGGAGTAAATGCTCCTGAGCGGCAAAGGAGAGATGAATGCGGGCATTTCTGAAATATCTGGCAAGAGGAGTTCTTCTGTGCGCGGGACTGCTTGTTCTCAGTCTGTCAGTCTGCCTGGCAGCAGGGCTTTTCTGGATTCCAGAGGCCGGTGAAAGCGACGCGGAGATTCCGAAGGTATACGTAATTGAACCGAAGGAAGAGGAACAGGCAGGAGGGGAAACGCAGACTGCGGAAAATACAGCGGAACAGGGGACGGAATCTCCGGCCGCCGGGAAAACGGAAGGCGGGGAGGGAACAGCCGCGTCTGCCGGCGCGGATGCGGGGGCAGACAGCAGGACAGACAGCGGCGCAGGTCCCGTAAAGATGCTTTTTGCGGGAGATCTGTTTCTTACGGATCTGCTTCAGACGAAATACAGCCAGCAGGGAATTTCAGCCGCGGCCTCAGAAGGGCTTCTTTCTGCGCTCCGGGAAGCGGATATTTTCATGCTGAACCAGGAATTTCCTTTCGGAACGACCGGAGAAGCCATGGCGGAAAAGGAATACACTTTTCGGGTGGACCCGGGTTATATTTCCGTGCTTTCGGATCTGAGCGTGGATATTGTGACGCTTGCCAATAACCACATGCTGGATTTTGGGCGCAGTCCCCTTACAGAGACCCTGAATACCCTTGACGGCGCGGGAATCGCCCATGTGGGAGCCGGAGAAAACCTGGAGGAAGCAAAAGCGCTGAAAACCTTTGAAGTAAACGGCAGAACCATCGGGTTTCTGGGAGCCAGCCGGGTGATCCCCGAGTATTCCTGGAATGCATCGTCCAGTACATCGGGACTCTTTACTACTTACGACGCGTCAGCGCTGGTGGAACAGATCAAAAAAGCCGAGGAAAGCTGTGATTTTACGGTGGTTTACGTGCACTGGGGCGTGGAGAGAAGCACGCAGCCGGAAGAATATCAGAGGACCCTGGCGAAACAGTATATCGATGCAGGAGCTGACGCTGTGATAGGAGCGCATCCCCACGTGCTCCAGGGGATCGAATACTATCAGGGAAAGCCGGTTTTTTACAGCCTTGGAAATTTTATTTTTAACAACGGCACCTACGAGAGTATGCTGGTGGAGCTGACTTTCGGGGAAAACGGAACGGAGATCCGCCTGATTCCCTGCGTCAGTGAAGCAAACCGCATGCGGCTGCTGGAAGAGGATGAGACGGAAGCTTTTTATCGGAATATGGAAGGCCTTTCCTCCGGCATTTCGATCGACAGCGGGGGAAGAGTCAGCCGGCAGACGGATGCAGATGTTTCAGGAGAATGAAGAAGCAAAGAACCAATGAAACAGAGAAACAGCGCGGCGGAGCGGCAGAATAACAAAATAACAGAGTAACAAAAAATAGAGCAACAGGAGGAATTGGTTATGCTGGATACAGGAATAAAAGCACCGGACTTTACACTGCCGGATCAGAATGGAGAGATGCGCAGCCTTTCTGATTACGCAGGAAAGAAAGTGATTCTTTATTTTTACCCGAAGGATAATACGCCGGGATGCACAAGGCAGGCCTGCGGCTTTTCTGAACTGCGGCCTCAGTTTGAGGAAAAGGGCGCGGTGATTCTGGGAGTCAGCAGGGATTCCGTGGCTTCCCATAAACGGTTTGAAGAGAAACAGGGCCTTTCCTTTACGCTTCTTTCCGATCCGGAGCTGAAGGTGATACAGGCTTACGATGTATGGAAAGAGAAGAAAAATTACGGGAAGGTATCCATGGGCGTGGTGCGGACCACTTACCTGATTGATGAAAAAGGAATGATTGTCAAAGCCTTCGATAAGGTAAAGGCGGCGGAAAATCCGGCGCAGATGCTGGAGGAGCTTTCATGAGGGTGATTATCTCGCCTGCGAAGAAAATGAATGTGGATACGGATACGCTGGCGCCTCAGGGGGTGCCGGCGTTTCTGGATAAGACGGAAGAACTGCTGGCCCGTATGCGGGAACTGTCCTACGAGGAAGCGAAGAAGCTCTGGGGATGCAATGAAAAGCTGGCACGTCAGAATTTTGAACGGTTCCGGACCATGGATCTGCGCCGGAATCTGACACCGGCCATCCTCTCCTATGAGGGAATCCAGTATCAGTATATGGCTCCTGCTGTCTTTGAAGAGGAGATGCTGTCCTGGGTGCAGAGCCATCTGCGGATTCTGTCCGGCTTTTACGGGGTCTTAAAGCCCATGGATGGCGTAACGCCCTACCGGCTGGAGATGCAGGCCAGGCTTTCGGCAGGCGGCAGCAGAGATCTCTATGACTTCTGGGGAAGCAGAATCTGTGAAGAGATCTGTGCGGGAGACGCAGATTCCGGAGAGCCTGCCGGGGTTATCATAAATCTGGCGTCAAAGGAGTACTCCCGTTGTGTGGAGCGGTTTTTAAGGCCGGAGACGCATTTTATCACCTGCATTTTCGGAGAGTGGTCCGGGGGAAAGATCGCGCAGAAAGGCACCTACGCCAAGATGGCCAGAGGAGAAATGGTGCGCTTTCTGGCGGAACGCCGGGCGGAGAGCCCGGAGGAAGCAAAGAAATTTGACCGGCTGGGCTATGTGTTTGACGAGGAACATTCCGATAATACAAGCTGGGTGTTTATCAGGACGGAGGAATAACCATGCCACCATGCGCCTTATGCCCCCGCAGCTGCCGCGCCGACCGCGCTGCGGGACAGCGAGGCTATTGCGGAGCAGCGGGAACAAAGATAAAATGTGCCAGAGCAGCGCTTCATATGTGGGAGGAACCCTGCATTTCGGGAAAGCAGGGCTCCGGCACTGTATTTTTCAGCGGCTGTCCCTTGAGGTGCGTATACTGCCAGAACAGGGATATCGCCCGGGCCGGGGCAGGAAAGGATATCACGCCGGAACGGCTTTCTGAAATCTTTCTGGAGCTTCAGGAGAAGGGCGCGGCGAATATCAATCTGGTGACGCCCACACATTATACGCCGGAGATTGTGCGGGCATTGAAGCAGGCGTTTGTTCTGGGCCTGAAGCTGCCCATCGTGTATAACTGCAGCGGATATGAGAAGGTGGAAACGCTGCAGATGCTGGAAGGAATTGTAGATATCTATCTGACAGACTTCAAATATATGGAAGCGGAGACCGCGGCCCGCTATTCCAACGCGCCGGATTATCCGCAGACTGCGCAGGAGGCACTTCGGGAAATGGTGCGTCAGATGGGCGGAAAAGAAGCGGAGTTCGATGAAGAAGGCATGATGAAGCGGGGAGTGATTGTCCGGCATCTTCTCCTTCCCGGCCACCTGAAAAACGCAAAAGAAGTGGTAAGATATGTGTATGAGACTTATGGAAATCAGGTATATATAAGCCTTATGAATCAGTACACGCCGCTTCCGGGCATGGAGAAATGGCCGGAATTGAACCGGAAAGTGACGAAACGGGAATATGAGCGTCTGCTTGATTTCGCCGTAGAGCTGGGAGTGGAAAACGGTTTTATTCAGGAAGGCGGGACAGCAGAGGAAAGCTTTATTCCGGCATTTGACTGTGAAGGCATCTGAAGAACAGAAGAATCTCAGGAGACAGGAAAAAGCGAGCGGTAAAAAGAGTGTTAAAAGGGCGCTAAGAGATTCTCCCGAAATTCTCAAATGAATTGACACGACAGGGCAAATATGCTATCATTTCTGGTAGAAAAAGAGAGACTTTTGGCGAAGGTGTCAGAAGTCTCGATTTGTGTAAACGATAAGGAGGAAAGGAAATGGAATTTCTATGGGAGGGGCTTTTGTCCATCACCTGGCAGCAGGCTGTGATGTATCTGGTGGGAATCCTGCTGATTTACCTTGCGATTAAGAAGGACTATGAGCCCGCGCTTCTGCTTCCGATGGGATTTGGAGCCATTCTGGTGAATCTGCCGCTGTCCGGTGTGATTAACCAGGAGATGGAAGGCATCGGAGTGGTAAATGGTATTATTGAATGGCTGTTTAATGTAGGCATTGACGCGTCTGAGGCGCTTCCGATTCTGCTGTTTATCGGTATCGGAGCGATGATTGACTTCGGACCGCTGTTGTCTATGCCGTCTATGTTCCTGTTCGGCGCAGGCGCGCAGTTTGGTATCTTCTTCGCGATCTGCGTGGCAGTGCTGCTGGGCTTTGACCTGAAGGACGCTGCTTCTATCGGTATTATCGGAGCCGCGGACGGACCGACCTCGATTCTGGTGTCTCAGGTACTGCATTCCAATTATGTGGGACCCATTGCGGTGGCGGCCTATTCCTATATGGCCCTGGTTCCTATCGTACAGCCCTTTGCGATTCGTCTTGTCACCACCAAGAAGGAACGCCGGATTCACATGGATTATAAACCGGGAACCGTTTCCCAGAAGATGAAGATTGCGTTCCCGATCCTTGTTACGTTTCTGGTAGGTCTGGTATCTCCCCAGTCCGTTGCCCTGGTAGGCTTCCTGATGTTCGGAAATCTGCTGCGTGAGTGCGGTGTGCTTGGAAACCTGTCTGATACGGCTCAGAACGTGCTGGCCAATCTGATCACCCTGCTTCTGGGAATTACGATTTCCTTCAGTATGCGTGCGGAAGCTTTCGTGAACTTTGACACACTTCTGATCATGCTGCTTGGTCTGGTTGCTTTCGTTTTTGACAGTATCGGCGGAGTGCTTCTTGCGAAGTTCCTGAACCTGTTCCGCAAGAAAAAAATCAACCCGATGATCGGAGCTGCCGGGATTTCCGCGTTCCCGATGTCGGCCCGTGTCGTTCAGAAGATGGCGATGGAAGAAGATCCGACAAACGTGATTCTGATGCATGCCATCGGCGCGAACGTATCCGGCCAGATTGCTTCCGTTATCGCCGGAGGTCTTGTCATCAGCCTTGTGGCTGCTTATCTGTAGGAGGTGCGCATTAAGATGGGTGATTTTATCATTGCACTGGAAATTATGTTAAAGGGAATGGCCGGAATTTTCGTAGTAATCGGCATTCTGACACTTCTTGTAATGCTCATGGGAAAGATTTCCGGTCCTAAGAAAAAGGAAGATGAGCAGGCATGAGAAGAAGTGACAGAGAGATTCGGGATTTTGATGAAATTCTTGAAGTCATGAAAAAATGCGACGTCTGCCGGATTGCCATGCAGGGCGATGAATATCCCTATGTGATTCCGCTCAATTTCGGCATGGCGGTGGATGGACAGCAGGTAGTCCTGTATTTCCACGGGGCGCAGACAGGCATGAAATATGAGCTGCTTTCAAAAAATAATAAGGTCTGCTTTGAGATGGACTGCGGCCATATGCTCTTTACGGATATGGAAAAGGGAAACTGCACCATGTGCTATGAAAGCGTAATTGGGTATGGCGCTGTGGAGGATGTGCCGGAGGAAGAAAAAAGAGAAGCTCTCGATATTCTGATGGAGCACTATCCGGTTCCGGCCGGTTTCCATTATAACGAAGCCGTGGTGGCCCAGACACGAGTGCTGAAGCTGACCGTTGAGTCCATGACTGGAAAGCGGCGGGAGAAAAAATAGAGAGAAATCTCAGAAGATGTAAACTGCGATGCAGTATACAGAGGTAATATGCAAGTAATATACGGGGCGTTCTGAACATCAGATTCAGAACGCCCTGGTTTTATATCCGTGTGGCCGGAGCATCCCGGTTTTCTGACAGGTCTGCCAGGTGGGAGAGATCTTCCGCCAGCATGGCTCAATAGCATTTTTCGCAGGGAGTCAGTCCTCTGGCCAGAGCCTCGTCAAGGGTGGCCTCATAATAAGTGCCGTTTCCGCATTTATGAGTGTGATACTTGCTGCCTGTCCGGGTGACCAGCACCGTCTGAGAGTTTGCCACTCCGGAATCGGCAGAGGAAGAAGCAGAAGAGGAAGAGCTTTCGCTTATGGAATCAGTGGAAGCCGTGCCGGAAGAAGTTTCTCTTCTGGAATTCCGGGCTTCCTCAAGCTCGTCCTGTGTCTGTTCCAGTTCGCTTTGTGCCTGAGCCAGCTGCTGCTGTGTTTCTTCCAGAGCTGCTTTTGTATCGCTTAGTTCCGTTTCTTTTTGCTCCAGAAGAGCCTGCGTCTCTGCGAGCGCTTCATCGACAGCGGCCTGTATCTGTGAATCTATTTCCGCGGAAGCGGCTTCTGCGGCGTCAGGAGCCTCAATTTCCAGAACGACAATGTTGCTGACTGCGGAACTGTCTGCGGATTTGACGCAGACGGCGGCAGTTCCCGGCGTATCCTTTGCAGTGACGATAAGTTCATTTTGCTGCGGTCCTTTTTGAACATCGATAAGAGAATCGTCATAAATAAAGGTCAGACCATCCAGAGAAGCGTCTGCGGGTGTGGCTTCCAGGCTGAGACTTACGGATTCGTTCGTGGCAAGCGGTTCATCGGGCGCCCCGGAAAGAACGAGAGAGCCGGGAGACTGGGAGGGCAGCAGGGACGAGGCTGCGATCGCCAGAAACCAGATACCAAACACGACAGAGACGGGCCATTTTATCCACTTATGCCACTGAGGTTTGTACTTCCACATCAGATAGCAGCCCGCAGGGAAAAAGACAAGAAGGAGAAGAATAATCCATCCTGTTTTTTGATACCATTTCATAAAGATTCCTCCTCTTTTGTAAAATAAGTCTGAACAGACAGTTTTTCTGCTCAGGATAATTTATACTGATTATACCAGAAAACCCCTGAACAGTCTATGAGATTTGAAATTTTTTACAGAAAGAATCTGAAAGAAATCGGAAGCGGCGGGAACAGGAAATACTCATTGCAGGCAGGGCGGGCTTATGCTATCGTAGAACGAGAGGAAATCTTTCAGCGGGCAGGGAGCTTCCTGCCGCTGAAGAGACAGAACAGGAGAACAAAACATGTCAAAAATACTGCTGGTAGAAGACGATAAAGACATTATAGAAAATTTGAGCGCCGTGCTGCGGGCGGAGGGCTTTCAGGTCCGCGCGGAAGAGGGGCAGAAGGAGGCTCTTCAGGCTGTGGAGGAAGAAAGCTTCGATCTGCTTCTTCTGGACGTATCCTTAAAAAACGGCAATGGCTTTTCGGTCTGCTCGGCGGTGAAGGCGGTTTCAGACATCCCCGTGATTTTCCTGACGGCTTCCGGGGATGAGTTCAGTGTCGTCACAGGGCTGGAGCTGGGAGCCGAGGATTATGTGAGCAAGCCCTTCCGACCCCGTGAGCTGGTGTCCCGGATTCGAAGCGTGCTGCGCCGCTGCGGAAAGAGCCAGGCGGTGCTGGAGATTGAGGACCTGAGAGTGGATACAGTGCGTGCCGCAGTCACAAAAGACGGACAGGACTGCCTTCTGACAGCGCTGGAGTACCGGCTTCTGCTGTTTTTCCTGAATCATAAGGGAATGGTGCTCTCCAGGGGCAGACTTCTGGAAGAGATCTGGGATGCGGCCGGAGAATTTGTGAATGATAATACACTGACTGTCTATATCAAGAGGCTGCGGGAAAAGATCGAGACCGATCCCCAGAACCCGACGATTATCCGGACGGTACGGGGCCTGGGATACAGACTCGGGGAATAGCAAGATCAGAGGATGAAAGAGACGGGAGGAAATGGTGATGCGTTATCTGCGGAATCCGGAGCTGAAACGGCAGCTTCTTTTTTCACTGGCATTTTGGGCGGCAGCCGTATGTCTGGCTTTGCTCTTTCTGCCCGGAGGGGTTGTCTGCGCGGTTTTTCTGGGAGCGGCCGGCCTTGTGCAGCTTCTTTTCTGGACAGCTTTTACCGTCCGCCGCTACCGCCGGCTGGAGGAGCTGGCCGCCGAAGCGGACCGGCTTCTTCATGGGGAACGCTCTCTGGATCTCAGACAGTATGAAGAAGGGGAGCTTGCGATTCTGGCAAATGAGCTCGAGAAGTTGATTTCCAGGCTTCAGGAGCAGTCGCAGCGGCTGCAGAAAGAAAAGGTCTACCTGAGCGATTCGCTGGCGGATATCTCCCATCAGCTCCGCACGCCCCTGACCTCTCTGAACCTGCTTCTGGCAAGGCTGCCCGGTGAGACGGACGAGGAGAACAGGAGGCGTCTGGTCTATGAGGCGGGACAGCTTCTGGAGCGCACCAGCTGGCTGGTGGAAGCTTTGCTGAAAATCGCGCGGATTGACGCGGGAACGGCAGTTTTCGCGCAGAACCGGGTGGACGCGTCAGGCCTTGTGCAGGCGGCGCTGGAGCCCTTTGGGATTCCCATGGAGATCCGCGGGCAGGAGACGGAGCTGAAGCTGCAGGAGGGGGCGGTTTTTTCGGGCGACGCAGACTGGAGCGCCGAGGCTCTTGGGAATATTGTGAAAAACTGTCTGGAGCATGCGGGAGAGGGCGGCAGGCTGTGGATCAGAACGCAGGAAAATAATCTGTATACAGAGTTTGTCATAGAGGACAACGGCCCGGGCATCGATCCGGAGGATCTTCCCCACCTGTTTGAACGGTTTTACAGGGGAAAACAGTCCTTTGGCACGGGCGTGGGCATTGGCCTTGCCCTGGCGCGGATGATTGTAAACGCCCAGAACGGAATGATTAAGGCGGAGAACCGCCCGGAGGGCGGAGCGCGGTTCACCTTACGCTTCTATAAAGGAATTGTATAGCGCCGGCGCAGGAGAACGGGGCGGTATGCCCCTTCTACACTGCGCCGGCGTTTTGGAAAGTGACAATATTGTTAGTTTCAAGTCACTGGAGCGTCACCTGCTCCTGTTATACTTATCCTGAAAAACATCACTGGAGGGAGCAGTATGGAAGTTTTAAAGGCAGATCATCTGTCCAAGATTTACGGCTCAGGAGAAAATGAGGTCCGGGCTTTGGACGATGTATCTTTTTACATTCAGCAGGGAGAGTTCGTGGCGATCATCGGACCGTCCGGATCAGGCAAATCGACGCTTCTTCACATTCTGGGAGGTGTGGATCGACCCACATCCGGGAAGGTATATCTGGACGGAAAGGATATCTATGGGCAGAACGAAGAGCAGCTTGCCATATTCCGGAGACGGGAGGTGGGGCTTGTCTATCAGTTCTACAATTTGATTCCGGTACTGGACGTGGAGGAAAATATCACGCTTCCGGTGCTGATGGACGGCCGTCCGGTTAATAAAGAACGGCTGGAGGAGCTGCTTACGCTTCTCGGCCTCTCAGACCGCAGGAAGCATCTTCCGAACCAGCTTTCCGGCGGCCAGCAGCAGAGAGTGTCCATCGGGCGGGCGCTCATGAATGCCCCGGCCCTCGTTCTCGCGGATGAGCCCACAGGAAATTTGGACTCAAAGAACAGCCAGGAGATCATGGAGCTTTTAAAGCTGTCCAACCGGAAATTCGGCCAGACTCTGGTTATGATTACCCACGATGAAAATCTGGCTCTGCAGGCGGACCGGATCATGGTGATGGAGGACGGAAGGATTGCCAGAGACGAGGTGATCCGCCGATGAAAAATGTATTTACTAATGTGACCTGGAAGACCCTGAAAAAGAACCGGACGCGGACGCTGGTTACCATCATCGGCATCCTGCTGGCGGCAGCCATGCTCACAGCGGTCACGACCTTCATTTCAAGTCTCCGGCAGTATATGATTCGGGTATCCATTGAGGACCAGGGAAACTGGTACGGGGCGGCATTCCAGGTTCCGGCGGGGAAGCTTTCAGAGCTCTCAGAGGATGAGGAAGTGACAGGTCTTGCAGCCTGGCAGGAGCTGGGCTATGCCTTCTTTGAGAATCTGGATGAGGAAGAACTGAATGCTTACCGGACGCCCTACCTCTATGTGGCCGGTCTGGGAGAGGGATTTACGGATATGATGCCGATTGTGCTCACGGAAGGGCGGATGCCGGAGAACAGTCGGGAGATTGTGATTTCCCACTGGGCGGTGAACTGGGGGCTTCTCGATGTAAAGATCGGCGATACACTGACTCTGGAGCTGGGCAGCAGGACGCTGGACGGGGAGACTCTGGGTCCTTACAATCCGCTTATCTATGCGGATGAGCGAAACGATCGTATCCGGGTCCTGGAAGAATTTGTCCCTGCCGGGACGCGGGAATATACGGTGGTGGGTATGATTGAGACGCCTGCGTTTATGGACAGCAGCACCCATCCGGCTTTGTACAGCCTGACGGTCATGGATGAAAACCCGGCTGCGGACGCTTCCTACAGCTGCTTTATCCGGACGAAACATGCTTCGGATATCTACCGTTTTACAGACGAGAAGCTGTCCGGCTGTGAGCGTACCTACAATTCAGAGCTTCTCCGCTATCTGGGATCTTCCCGGAACAGACCTTATATGCGGATGCTGTACGGGCTGGCGGCGATTCTGACCGCACTGATTATGACAGGCGGCATTTCGCTGGTGTACAATTCTTTTGCGATTTCCGTCAGCGACCGGACGAAGCAGTTTGGCCTTCTGTCTTCGGTGGGCGCTACGCCAAAGCAGCTTCGGGGCATGGTATTCCGGGAAGCCCTGCTTCTGGGCGCCATAGGGATTCCTCTGGGAATCGGGGCGGGAATCCTAGGAATCGGTGTGACGCTTCACTTTACAGGAAGTTACTTTGTCTACCTTATGTACAGCGATTCGGTGGTCATGAGCCTTCATGTATCCTGGACTGCGGTGGGAATCGCGGCTCTGACGGCGCTTGTGACAGTCCTGGTGTCTGCCTGGGTTCCGGCCAGACGCGCGGCCGGGATACCGCCCATAGAGGCGGTCCGGCAGGCCAAAGACATCAGAAAACCGTCGAAACAGACCCGTTTTTCCCGGCGGAACGGCTCTGTCCGCAGCAGATTTTCTTACCGGCTGTTCGGGCTTCCCGCCATGGTGGCGGGCAGGCATTTTGCCAGAGAAAAAAGGCAGTACCGGGTTACGATTTTTTCGCTGTTTATCAGTATTGTGCTTTTTATCTCTGCCAGCTCCTTTTCTTCGTATATCCGGAGAAGTGTGTTTGATATCAGCAGTGTGCCGGATTACGATATTCAGGTTCATCTGGAAAAGGAGATGCAGAGCCTGGCCGGAGAGATTTCCCGGACGGAGGGAGTCGGCGCGGCGCTGGATACGGCCTGGGTTTATACAGATTCGCTGGTGTCCGTGGAGGATATGACAGAGCAGGGGCTGGCCATGTATGAGGCGGAAGCCGGAGCGCCGGCAGCGGAAGAGTGGGAACCGGAGACAGAATCCGGCGGGACTGCAGACAGGTCTGAAGACACCGGGGCAGAAGAGAAGGCGTCGCTCTCCACAAGCGTCCTGATTCTGAAGGACGCGGATTATGAAACATGGATGTCCAGGCAGGGAATGGATACGGCGGGGACAGGAGTAAAAGATTTTCCGTCTGTGATGGCTTATGACAGGACCCAGAGCTATGACGCGGCAGCGGACAGATACCAGAGCTTTCGAATTCTGGAAAATGAAAATGCGGAAATTACGCTTCTTTTGACAGATTCCGATGCCTGGGTGGCGGCCATGGAAGCGGCAGAGGCGGCGGGTGGTTCCGAAGAGGATGTTCCGATGGAGGATTATCAGCAGTCTGTGCGGCTCCGGGTGGAAGGTTTTGCGGAACAGGGGCCCATGAATCTGCTTGCGGGGAATTCCGGGTTTTATCTTATTATGCCGGAAAGCGTTTTCCGCGCCGCCGCAGGAGATAAAGCAGACGTATATCTGGCGCGCAGGACCCTGTACCTGCAGGCGGAGGATCACCAGGCTGTGACGGAGCGCATCCAGAAACTGGCGGATGAAAAGGAAGACGCGGACAGAGCTTATATGTTTGTATATGACAGCAGGCAGGCTCTGAATACAGAAAGAAACATGCTTCTGACGATAGATATCTTTTCCTATGGATTTATTGCGCTGATTTCCCTGATAGCGGCGGCCAATGTGTTCAATACCATTTCCACAGCCTTTCTTCTGCGGCGCAGAGAATTTGCGGTACTTTCGTCTGTGGGAATGACGCCGAGGGAGATGAACCGGATGCTGAACTTTGAGTGCCTGCTGTACGGAGCAAAGGCGCTGCTATATGGAATTCCCGTATCTCTGCTTGTGACCTGGGAGATTTACCGGGTGGTGTCAGACAGCATATATACAGATTTTTATGTCCCGGCGCTGAGTATTCTGATCGCTGTCTTCAGTGTGTTTGCGGTGGTTTTTGCTGCGATGCTGTATGCCAGAGGCAGGATGAAGCACGAGAATATCATAGACAGTATCCGGCAGGAGAGCCTGTAAGCCGTGAAATGTCCGAACACGGATACAGAGAAGTCCATCACATATTAGGACAGAATACGGGATTCCATAGAATTTTTAGAATTGTTTAGAATTCCTTTATTGATTGTTATTTTGGAAAATGCTAGACTTCTTTCATACTGGCAGGCAGTTTGTCTGTCTGCCTTAAAACAACAGGAGAAAAGAATGAAAGAAGTCAAAAATAACAAGAAACCATTTATTTTTTATTACGCGGTTGTCATACTGATTATGATTCTGCTGAATCTCTTCCTGTTCCCGAATCTTTTGTCGCCCACGGTTACGGAAGTAGGGTATGATACGTTCCTGAGTATGCTGGAGGAGAAGCAAGTGCAGGAGGTACAGCTTGATCAGCAGGAGAATCAGATCATTTTTTCAGATAAAAGCGATCCTGTAAACTATTATGAGACGGGAATTTTCCCGGACCCGGATCTGCTCACCCGTCTGCAGGATGCGGGAGTGGAAGGAGGTTACGGAACGCAGATTATCGAACAGGTGTCCCCGTGGATGTCGCTTCTGATGTCTCTGGTGCCCTTTATCATTCTGATTGCCATCGGGCAGCTGATGATGCGGAGCGTCACCAAGAAGATGGGCGGAGCCATGGGAAATGCCATGACCTTTGGAAAGAGCAACGCCAAGATCTACGTGGAATCCACGACGGGCATCCGATTCTCTGACGTGGCCGGAGAGGATGAGGCGAAGGAAATCCTTCAGGAAATTGTGGATTTCCTGCATAACCCGGCCAAATATTCTGAAATCGGAGCTTCCATGCCGAAAGGAGCCCTTCTGGTGGGCCCTCCGGGAACCGGTAAGACACTGCTGGCCAAGGCTGTGGCAGGAGAGGCGAACGTACCGTTCTTTTCCATTTCCGGTTCGGAGTTCGTAGAGATGTTTGTGGGTATGGGCGCGGCGAAGGTGCGTGACCTGTTCCAGCAGGCCAATGAGAAAGCGCCTTGTATCGTGTTTATCGACGAGATCGATACCATAGGAAAGAAGCGTGACGGCGCGGGCTTCAGCGGAAATGATGAGCGTGAGCAGACTCTGAACCAGCTTCTCACAGAGATGGATGGTTTTGACGGGCGCAGGGGCGTTATGATTCTGGCGGCGACCAACCGGCCGGATTCCCTTGACCCGGCGCTGCTTCGTCCCGGCCGGTTTGACCGGAGGGTTCCGGTGGAGCTTCCGGATCTGCAGGGACGCGAGGATATCCTGAAGGTACATGCGAAGAAAGTCAAGCTTGGCGATAACGTGGACTTCAATGCCATCGCCCGCGCGGCGGCAGGGGCTTCCGGCGCGGAGCTGGCGAACATGATCAATGAGGCGGCCCTCCGGGCTGTCCGCCAGGGCCGCAAGTATGTGGTGCAGAGCGACCTGGAAGAGAGCGTGGAGGTGGTGATCGCCGGTTACCAGAAAAAGAATAAAGTCCTTTCTAACAAAGAGAAGCTGATTGTGGCATACCACGAGGTGGGCCATGCGCTGGTGGCGGCCCTGCAGACACATTCCGCTCCGGTGCACAAGATTACGATTATTCCCCGTACTTCGGGAGCTCTGGGTTACACCATGCAGGTGGACGAGGGTGAGCATAATCTGATGTCGAAGGAGGAAATCGAAAACAAGATTGCTACGCTGACCGGAGGCCGTGTGGCGGAGGAGCTGGTATTCCACTCCGTGACCACAGGCGCTTCCAATGATATCGAGCAGGCGACCAAACTGGCGAGAGCCATGATTACCCGCTTCGGCATGTCCGATGAGTTTGATATGGTGGCCATGGAGACTGTGACCAATCAGTATCTGGGCGGCGACACCTCTCTGGCCTGCTCGGCGGAGACTGCGGCGCTTATAGACAGGAAGGTTGTGGAGGTCGTAAAAACAGAGCATGATAAGGCAAGAAAGCTGATTTCCGAGAATATACGCAAGCTCCATGAGATTGCCAAGTTCCTGTATGAGAAAGAGACGATTACAGGCGAGGAATTTATGGAGGTGCTGGACCGGCCGTTGGAGGCGGCAGAAACCACTGTAGAAACCACAGCGGTATAAATTCTAAGAAAATACTTCCGAATCTCCGATTTTCGTATTATAATGAAAAATAAGAGAAAGAGGCCTGAGCCTGAGACCTTTGTCCGGCGGCGCAGGCCTTTTCCATTTGAGCGGACGGGAGTGGATGCGGGGATACCCGCTTTGTTATGAGAGATACGGCAGAATACAGGGCAGAAGAAAAGAACGATTTTACAGTGGGAGACATGAGGGGAAGCATCCTGCGCATTGCTGTTCCAATGATTATGGCACAGCTGGTCAACGTGCTTTATAACATTGTGGACCGGGTATACCTGGGGCATATGGAAGGCGATGGCCGTCTGGCCCTGACGGGCGTAGGCGTGGCTTTTCCTCTGATTACGATCATCAATGCCTTTGCCAATCTGTGCGGCAGCGGAGGGGCTCCCCTCTGTTCTATTGAAAGAGGCAGGGGAAACCTGAAGAAGGCGGAAGAGACCATGGGAAATTCCCTGGTGCTGCTTCTGCTTCTCGGCGTGGTCCTGACGGCCGCCGGCTATCTGTTCAAGACGCCCCTGCTCTATCTGTTTGGCGCAAGCGATCAGACGATTGCTTACGCGGACGGTTATCTGCAGATTTACCTGGCTGGAAATATTTTTGTCATGCTGGGACTTGGCATGAACCCTTTTATCCAGTCCCAGGGATTCGCGAAGACGGGAATGCTGACAGTGGTCATCGGAGCTCTTCTGAACCTGATTCTGGACCCGGTCTTTATCTATGGCTTCGGCTGGGGCGTGGAAGGGGCGGCTCTTGCGACGATCCTTTCCCAGATGGTATCGGCAGTCTGGGTGCTGGCGTTTCTGTGCGGGAAAAAAGCAATTTTAAAGCTCAGGCTGTCTGCGCTCCGGCCCCGGACTGAGCTTATGAAGCAGATTCTGTTTCTGGGACTGTCCGGCTTCACCCAGTCTGTGACCAATAGTCTGGTGCAGATTTTCTGCAACGCGTCTCTGCAGTTCTACGGCGGAGATTTGTATGTGGGGGCTATGACGGTCATCTATTCCATCCGGGAAGTGGTGCAGATGCCGCTGCAGGGCTTTACGCAGGGGGCCCAGCCGGTGCTTGGCTATAATTACGGAGCAAAGAGATACGGACGCGTCCGGGAGGGAATCCGGTTTGTCACCTTCGTGTCTCTGGCTTTTGCGTCCTTTGCCTGGCTGATTCTCATGCTGTTTCCCGGACAGCTTATCCGGCTGTTTAACGGGGAAGAGGAGCTTCTTGAGGTGGGAATCCTGTCTCTGCGCATTCATTTTGTGCTCTTTGTGTTTATGGCCTTCCAGTACGCGGGCCAGAATATTTTTGTGAGCCTTGGAAAGGCGAAGCAGGCTGTCTTTTTCTCTCTGTTCCGGAAGGTGATTCTTGGCGTTCCGCTGATTCTGCTTCTGCCCCATCTCTGGAATCTGGGCATCTATGGCGTGCTGGCGGCAGAGCCTGTCACCAATATCATCGGCGGACTGGCCTGCTACCTGACAATGCTGTATCTGGTGGGGCGGGAGCTGAAAGCCGGGGAAAGAGCTCAGAAGGGCTGACGATTTGTTCCCTTCCACAGACGCGGCGTGAACGGCAGTGCTTTGAGAATAATTTTTTTCATGTATGTGAAAGAAGACTTGCCACAGGCCGGATTCTTGTGTACAATTTTATAGGACAACAGAAAGCCTCCGGCGGGCAGAAAAAACGGGATTCTGACAGCCGGAGATCAAGATTATACGATGCAGGAGGGAAAAAGACATGTATAGCAAAGTGACAGATTCCGTCTATTATATAGGAACAGACGACAAGACCATCGACCTGTTCGAAAGCCAGTACGTGGTTCCGAACGGTGTTTCCTACAACTCTTATCTGATTATGGATGAGAAGGTGGCAGTGATGGATACGGTAGATCCGAGAGCGGAGGAAGCATGGTTTGCCAATCTGGAGGAAGCTCTGGGAGGACGGAAGCCGGATTATCTGGTAATCTCCCATCTGGAGCCGGATCATGCGGGAAATATTCAGAAGGCTGCTGAGAAATATCCGGATATGAAGCTGGTGAGCAACGCGAAGGTGTTTGCGTTCCTGCCCCAGTTTTTCGACCTGGACCTGACGGACCGCTGCGTGACGGTAAAGGAAGGGGATACTTTAAGCCTCGGTTCCCATACGCTGGCCTTTGTGATGGCTCCGATGGTACACTGGCCGGAGGTTATGGTGGAGTATGAGACTTCGGAGAAGATTCTGTTTTCCGCGGACGGCTTCGGAAAATTCGGCGCTCTGGATACGGAAGAGGAATGGGCGGATGAGGCGAGACGCTATTTCATCAATATCGTCGGAAAATACGGCGCTCAGGTACAGGCGCTTCTGAAAAAGGCGGCAGGCCTTGACATCGCGGCGATCTGCCCGCTGCACGGACCGGTTCTGAAGGAGAATCTGGGATATTACATCGGCCTTTACGATACCTGGAGCAGCTATCGTCCGGAGGAGCCCGGCATTGTGATTGCCAGCGCTTCCATTCATGGAAATACGATGAAGGCCGCGAAAGAGATGGCAGAGATTCTGAAAAGCAAGACGGACATTCCGGTAAAGGTATACGATCTGGCCCGGGATGATATGGCCCTTGTGATTGCGGAAGCTTACCGCTATGACAGACTGGTTCTTGCGGCAGCCAGCTATGACGGAGGCGTGTTCCTCTGCATGGAGGACTTCCTGACGCACCTGAAATACAAGGCATTCCAGAACCGTAAGGTCGGCCTGATTGAGAACGGAACCTGGGCTCCCTCCGCGGGACGGGTGATGAAGGGATACCTGGAGGAGATGAAGAATCTTCAGGTATGCGAGACCATGGTGACCATCCGCTCTTCCATGAAGCCGGAGAACCGGGAGACTATGGAGCAGCTGGCGGATGAACTGCTGGCCCAGTAAGGGACGCCGGAGAAGACAGCCTGCTGTCCGCAGATATGTGAGGACAGAGGCGGGAAAAGACATACTAGACTGACAGAAAAAGGAATTTGAGAGACATATGGCAGGAAGAAGGAGAAGAAGCAGGAGAAGCCGGGGCAGGAAGCTGTTCCTGGCGGTGCTGGCCTTGTGCCTGGCAGCGGTCTACCCCCTGCAGGAACAGCTCGCGGATGACGGCGGGAACTCAGGCGGAACAGGAAATGCGGCAGCGGAAGACATATCTGCTGCCGCTTCCGGCGTGTTCCGGGACGGTTCCACGCTGGAGGTGCATTACCTGGATGTGGGGCAGGGAGACGCCACGCTCATTGTCTGCGGAGACGGTGCCATGCTGATTGACGCCGGGAATAACAGCTGGGGAGACGATGTCCGGGATTATCTGGAGTACCAGGGAGTCGAAGACCTGGATTATGTGATTGGAACCCATCCGGACGCAGATCACATCGGAGGTCTGGATGTGGTGATGGAAGCGTTTGACTGTGGTACGGTGATTATGCCGGATTATGAGAAGGAGACCAAGACTTACGAGGAAGTCATTGACGTGATGAACCAGAAGGGGCTGGAGCTTACGCTGCCTCAGGTGGGAACGGTCTATGAGCTGGGAGAAGCGGCATTTACGATTGTGGCTCCCCAGGGAGATTACGGAGATAATGCCAATGACTATTCCGTGGGAATCCTGCTGGAGCACGGAGAGAACCGGTTCCTCTTTACGGGAGACGCGGAAGAGGATTCGGAGGCGGATATGCTGAACAGCGGTATGGACCTGTCCGCGGATGTGTTTAAGGCTGCCCATCATGGCAGCAGGACGGCCAATACGGAAGCTTTCCTGGAACGGGTAGACCCCGGTTATGTGGTGATCAGCTGCGGCGAGGGCAACAGCTACGGTCATCCCCATGCGGAGGTGCTGAACCGTCTCCGGGAAATGGGAATCAAGGTGTTCCGTACAGACGAGGAAGGGACCATTACAGCCACGTCTGACGGAAGCAGCATCACCTTCAATGTACCGCCCAGCGAGAGCTGGAAGGCAGGAGAGCCCGCAGGCTCGTAAGGCCTGCGGAAACAGGAGAACGGCAATGTGAGAATAGAAAGGAGGGGTGTAAATGGAGATTATCGAAGAAAAGAAACAGTTTGCGGTTCTGATAGATTCGGATAATATCAGCGCGAAATACGCGTCCAGTATCTTTAATGAGATTGAAAATTACGGATACGCGTCTTTCCGCCGCATCTACGGCAACTGGTCCAACAAGGCGAACGGCTGGAAAGAGGAGATTCTTCTTGAAAATTCCATCACGCCGGTACAGCAGTTTGCCTATACCAGCGGAAAGAACGCTACGGATATGGCTATGGTCATCGACGCTATGGACATTCTTTATTCGGGGAAGGTGGACGGTTTCTGCCTGGTAACAAGCGACAGTGATTTTACGCGGCTTGCCATGCGGCTCCGGGAAGAAAACATGTACGTGATCGGTATGGGAGAATCCAAGACGCCCATGGCCCTGACCAAAGCCTGCAATAAATTCATTCATCTGAATTTGATCAATAAGCAGGTGAATGACGAGGAGACCGCTCTTCCCGCAAACTCCCGGAAGAAGGGAGGCAGAGCTGCGGAAGAAGAACACGGAAGCGCGGTTACGCCCATTGCTCAGATTGAGGAAGCGGTGATTTCCATTATCAATGACAATGAGAACAAGGGAAAGATCACTTATCTGGGTGAGATAGGAAGCCGTCTGAACGACAAATTTACAGATTTTGACGTGCGTAACTATGGTTATACAAAACTGGTGGTATTTCTGGAGGACACCTGCCCGAGACTTTCCCTGTACCGGGTGGATTCTGCCTACGCGGTAGGCTTAAGCGGTCAGCTGGACCGCCAGAAGCTGGAAAAGGAGATCCTGCTTTTTGTGAAAAATAACGGAGGCCAGGTGGAGAATCTTTCACTGGTCTATGAAGAGATTCACAAGAAGCATCCTTCCTTTGATATCAAGGATTACGGCTACAGCCGCCTGTCCAGTTTTCTGCGGAGCATCCGCCAGCTTTCGGTAAACGGCAACCTGGTCAGCATCAAGGAGAAGAAATCATGAAAGAAGAACGTAAGGCGCTGAAACCGCTGGATGTGGTGTCCGGTTTTCTGGTACGCCCCGGCTTTTATGAAGTATATGGAGCGACAGCCCTGGAAGGGGCTGTCAACTTTACCGTGCACTCACAGGGAGCATCTTCCTGTGAGCTTCTTTTATATCACAGAAAGGAAGAAGAGCCCTACGCGGTGTTAAGGTTCCCGGATCATTATAAAATCGGTCAGGTGTATTCCATGATTGTGTTTGGCCTGGATATCGAGGAATTTGAGTACGCCTATCGGCTGGACGGCCCCTGGGACCCGAAAAAAGGGCTGCTGTTCGACCGGAAGCATGTGCTTCTGGACCCTTACGCCAGAGCCGTGACAGGCCAGAGTGTCTGGGGAGAAAGTCAGAGGAAGGACGGACTCTATCACGCGAGGGTAGTAAAAAACAATTTCGACTGGGGAGACGCGCCGGACCCCTTCTATGAGATGAGCGATCTGATTATCTACGAACTTCATGTGAGGGGATTTACCAAACATGCTTCCTCCGGTACAGAACATCCGGGTACCTTTGCGGGACTGAAGGAGAAGATCCCTTATCTGAAGGAGCTTGGCATCACGGCGGTGGAACTGATGCCGATCTTTGAATTTGACGAGACCATGGGAAAGCGGGAGGTAGACGGACGCCAGCTTCTCGATTACTGGGGCTACAATACGGTAAGCTTTTTCGCGCCGAATACCAGCTATACGGCGGCGGAGGAATATAACCGGGAAGGAAGAGAACTGAAGGAGCTGATCCGCGAGCTTCATCTGGCGGGCATTGAAGTGATTCTGGATGTGGTATTTAACCATACGGCGGAAGGCAATGAGCATGGTCCCTTCATTTCCTTTAAAGGCTTTGATAATCAGGTTTACTATATGCTGACGCCGGACGGCTATTATTATAATTTCAGCGGCTGCGGCAATACGCTGAACTGTAATCATCCTGTGGTTCAGGAGATGATTGTGGAATGCTTAAGGTACTGGGTCAGCGAGTACCGGGTAGACGGTTTCCGTTTTGACCTGGCAAGCATTCTCGGGCGCAGTGAGGACGGCTCTCCCATGAGCAATCCGCCTCTTCTGAAGCGGCTGGCCTTCGATCCGCTTCTGGGAAATACAAAGCTGATTGCGGAGGCCTGGGACGCGGGCGGGCTGTATCAGGTGGGAAGTTTTCCCTCCTGGAAGCGCTGGGCAGAGTGGAACGGAAAATACCGCGACACCCTCCGGAGCTTTCTGAAAGGGGAATACTGGCTGGCGCCGGAGGCCGCCAGCCGGATTACAGGCTCTCATGATCTGTATGCGGAAAATAAGAGCGGTTACAGCGGCTACAATTCCTCTGTGAATTTTCTGACCTGTCATGACGGCTTTACCCTGCGGGATCTGTACAGCTACAATGAAAAGCATAATGAAGCCAACGGGTGGAACAATACGGACGGAGCAAATGATAACCGCAGCTGGAACTGCGGGGCAGAAGGAGAGACAGATGATCCGGAAGTGAACCGGCTCCGCCTGCGTCTGATGAAAAATGCCTGCGCAGTACTTATGTGCAGCCGGGGGACGCCCATGTTCCTGGCCGGAGATGAGTTCGGGAATACGCAGTACGGCAACAACAACGCCTACTGTCAGGACAATGAGATTTCCTGGCTGGACTGGGGGCTCCTGGAGAAAAATCAGGAGCTGTTCCGGTTTTTCCGGTTTCTGATTGCCTTTAGAAAGAGGCATCCGGCAGTTACCCGGGAGCTTCCGGCAGCTATGTGCGGTTTTCCGCAGATCAGTATTCATAAAGAACATGCCTGGGATGGAAATCTGACTGCGGATACGAAGGCCTTCGGTGTCCTGTACGCGGGCTATGACGGAAGAACAGGCAGGGATGACCTGGTCTTTCTGGCGGTAAATCCCTGGTGGGAGGAGGTTTGGCTGGAACTTCCGGCTCTGCCGAAAGATGATGCATGGGAGATATGTGTCTGTACCGGAGAGGGAGAGGCCGGAGAGATTTATCCGGAAGGAAAATCCTGCGCCGGCCAGGATAAAATCTGTCTGAAGCCGAGAAGCGTGGCGGTTCTGGAAGGATGCCTGAAACGGCAGAACTGAACAGGGCGGCGGCCGTAAAAGGGATTACAGGCAGTTTCAGGGGCATTTTGCGCATAAATGGGCGTGAAACGCCCCTGTTTTATGCATTTTTTCACAGAAACCGGCGCTTTTCCTGTATTTTTTTGCAAAAAAGAATTGACAAATTTTATTTCCTGGGAGTAAGATAAGAAACGATATAGTAATATATCGAATTTCTATAAAGGAGGAAACTATTATGAAAAAGGCATTAAGCTTACTGCTGGTGGGCGCAATGACTCTTTCCCTCGCGGCATGTGGAAATTCTTCCAGTGACAGCGCGGAGACAGACAGCGCAGCCACAGAGGAGAGCACCACGACTGAAGCGTCGGACAGTGAAGGAAGCGGAGAGGCTGTCTTTAAGATTGGCGGCATCGGACCGATTACCGGAGGAACAGCCATTTACGGAACAGCCGTACAGAATGGTATTCAGATCGCAGTTGACGAGATCAACGCAGCAGGCGGAATCAACGGATATCAGATTAATTACGACTTCCAGGATGATGAGGGCGATTCCGAGAAGGCCATCAATGCGTATAATACTCTGAAGGACTGGGGCATGCAGGTTCTGGTAGGAACTGTTACCAGTGCTCCCTGTATCGCGGTTGCTGAGGAGACTCACAATGACAACATGTTCCAGATCACACCTTCCGGAACTGCTGTAGAGTGTGTACAGTATGAGAATACACTGCGTATGTGCTTCTCTGACCCGACACAGGGTACTGAGTCCGCAAAATACATTGGCGAGAACGGAATGGCTACCAAGGTAGCTGTTATCTATGACAGCTCTGACGTATACTCCACAGGTATCTATGAGGCATTTGCTGCTGAGGCTGCGAACCAGCCGTTCGAAATTGTGTCTGTTGAGGCTTTCACAGCTGACAGCAAGACTGATTTCTCCGTACAGGTTCAGAAGTCCAAAGAAGCAGGAGCAGATCTTCTGTTCATGCCTTTCTACTATACAGAGGCGTCCCTGGTGCTTGCTGAGTGCGACAAGCAGGGATATGAGCCGGTATTCTTCGGCTGTGACGGCATGGACGGCATCCTGGGCGTAGAGAACTTTGATGTGGCTCTGGCTGAGGGCCTGACCTTCCTGGCTCCGTTTGTTGCCAAGTCTGAGGATGAGATGGTTCAGAACTTTGTAACCAAGTATGAGGAAGCTTATGGCGAGACTCCGAACCAGTTCGCTGCTGACGCTTACGATTCCGTATATGTGGTAAAGGCTGCCATCGAGGCTGCCGGCGCTACTCCGGACATGAGCGCTTCCGATCTGTGTGATGCTATGGTAGGTGCTATGCCTTCCGTTACCTATGACGGCGTAACCGGAAAGAGCATCACCTGGACAGACGGCGAGCCGAATAAGGCGCCGCTGGTAGTACAGGTTGTCAATGGCGAGTACACCGAGCTGTAAATTCCGGATATAGACGGCTACCCAACAGAGGGAACCCTTAAAGGGGCTCCCTCTGTTTTTTGAAAACAGGAAGAATGGCAGCAGGGTCTTTGATTTTACTTGTGCAGGCTTTGGTTCTGTGCTATAATATAGTGCAAATTGTTGCTCTGACAGCCGGATTGTCCCTTACAGAGCCGGCAATGACTAAAAAGATAAAGAGGTGTTATGTATGATAGGATTTATATCCTACCTGGTGAATGGAATCAGCCTGGGAAGTGTGTATGCGATCATTGCCCTGGGGTACACCATGGTATACGGTATTGCGAAAATGCTGAATTTTGCGCACGGAGATGTTATTATGATCGGAGCTTTCGTGGTATTTTCCACGGTCAGCGGCGCAGGTCTTCCCCCGGTGATAGGCGTTCTGATCTCTGTGGTGGCCTGTACGCTGCTTGGCATGGCGATTGAGCGCATCGCCTACAAGCCTCTGCGCAAGGCTTCCAAGCTGGCTGTTCTGATTACGGCGATCGGAGTCAGTTATTTTCTGCAGAATGTAGCTCTTCTGATTTACGGAGCCAATACGAAATCCTTTACCTCTGTCGTAACGATAGAACCGTTGACTCTGGCAGACGGAGCCCTTGTAATTTCCGGAGAGACGATTGTGACGGTAGCCGCCTGTATCATCATAATGATTGGTCTGATGACTTTCATGAAATATTCCAAATCCGGACGGGCCATGCTGGCAGTGTCCGAGGACAGTGGAGCTGCGCAGCTCATGGGTGTTAATGTGAACTCCACCATTGCGCTGACCTTTGCGATCGGTTCCGCGCTGGCAGCCATTGCAGGCGTACTGCTCTGTTCTTCCTACCCTTCTCTGACTCCCTACACGGGTTCCATGCCCGGCATCAAAGCTTTTGTGGCAGCAGTCTTCGGCGGTATCGGTTCCATACCCGGAGCCTTTATCGGCGGTATTCTTCTGGGTGTCATAGAAATTCTGGGAAAAGCCTATGTATCTTCCCAGCTGGCGGATGCCATTGTGTTTGCCGTGCTGATCATTGTGCTGCTTGTGAAGCCGACTGGTCTTCTCGGCAAGCAGATTCAGGAGAAAGTGTAGGTGAATGGAATGAAAACGAAAACTCATAATTTAAGCAGGACAACAAAGAGCAATATCATCACCTATGGAATAGTGGTGGCAGCTTATATTATTGTAGAGATATTTCTGCGTGCCGGTATGGTATCCAGTCTTCTGGAAGGACTTCTCGTACCCCTGTGTATGTATGTGATTCTGGCGGTGTCTCTGAACCTGACAGTGGGTATTTCCGGTGAGCTGAGTCTGGGACACGCAGGCTTTATGTGTGTGGGAGCTTTTTCGAGCGCTTTCTTTTCCAGATGCATGGAGGAGATGATCCCGGCAGCAGGCATCCGCTTCACTCTGGCCATTCTGATTGGTACGGTGTTTGCGGCTCTGTTCGGAATTCTGATCGGAGTACCGGTACTCCGTCTTAAAGGTGATTATCTGGCCATTGTGACGCTGGCTTTTGGTGAGATTATCAAGAACGTGGTTAATGTGATTTATCTTGGACGCGACAGCAGAGGGTTTCACATTTCCACAAAGGACAGTATTTCCCTGGGACTGGAACAGGGAGGCGACGTGATCATCAAAGGACCGCAGGGAATTACAGGCACGCCGAATGATTCCACTTTCCTGATTGGAGTCGTTCTGATTTTGATTACGCTTTTCATTGTGATAAATCTGATCAATTCCAGAACCGGACGGGCGATCATGGCTATCCGGGATAACCGGATTGCAGCGGAATCCATAGGTATCAATGTGACAAAATACAAGCTTCTGGCCTTTTCCGTTTCAGCGGCGCTGGCTGGTACGGCAGGTGTTCTTTACGCGCATAACCTTTCTACCCTGCAGGCGCAGCCCAAAAACTTTGGATATAACATGTCCATTACGATTCTTGTATTTGTAGTTCTGGGAGGCATAGGAAACATTCGGGGCTCTATGATTGCGGCTGTGGTTCTCACCCTTCTTCCGGAGCTGTTAAGAGGGTTGAACGATTACCGTATGCTGATTTACGCGGTAATCCTGATTGCTACGATGATCTTTACCTCCAGTCCGGGAGGACAGGAGATTCAGGAACGGATTAAGCTGTTCTTTGAACGAAAGAAGACGAAGGAGGCATAGAAAAATGGCACTGCTGGAAGTAAAAAATCTGGGAATCTCCTTCGGAGGCCTGCGTGCTGTAGACGATTTTAACCTGACTATTGAGCAGGGCGAGCTGTACGGTCTGATTGGACCCAATGGTGCGGGAAAGACGACGATTTTCAACCTGCTGACAGGAGTATATAAACCTACGGATGGTTATATCATGCTGGACGGGGAGAATATTACCGGGAAAAAGACCATAGAGATCAACAGACACGGCATAGCCCGTACCTTTCAGAATATCCGTCTCTTCAGTGAACTGACCGTTCTGGACAACGTGAAGGCAGGACTTCACAACCATCATCCTTATTCCACTTTGACAGGCATTCTGCGTCTGCCGAAATATTATCGGGTGGAAAAGGAAATGAATGAGCGGGCCATGGAACTTTTGAAAGTATTCGGTCTGGATAAGGAAGCGTACTATAAAGCTTCCAATCTGCCTTACGGGCAGCAGAGAAAGCTGGAGATCGCCAGAGCGCTGGCGACTGATCCGAAACTGCTGCTTCTGGATGAGCCTGCGGCGGGCATGAACCCCAATGAGACGCAGGAACTGATGAAGACCATCCGTTTTGTGCGGGATGAGTTCCACATGACTATTCTTCTGATTGAACATGATATGAAACTGGTGTCCGGCATCTGTGAGAGATTGACGGTTCTGAATTTCGGACAGATCCTGGCAGAGGGCGAGACCACGGCGGTACTGAACGATCCGAAGGTCATCGCGGCTTACCTTGGAGAATAGGAGGAACGAGTAGTTATGGCAATGCTGGAAGTCAAGGATATAGAAGTATTTTATGGCGTGATTCAGGCTATAAAAGGAATTTCTTTTGAGGTCAATGAAGGAGAGGTAATCGCTCTGATCGGAGCTAACGGCGCCGGAAAGACGACGACGCTTCAGACTATTACAGGCCTGATTTCTCCGAAGAAGGGCCAGATTTTCTTCGAGGGACAGGAGATTACCCACGTTCCGGCCCACAAGATCGTGTCCATGGGCATGGCCCATGTTCCTGAGGGACGGCGTGTATTCGCACAGCTTTCTGTTCTGGATAACCTGAAGCTGGGCGCTTTTACAAGAAAAGATAAGGAAGAGATAGAGGAGACTCTGATTCGGGTATATAAGCGTTTTCCACGTCTGGAAGAAAGAAAGAATCAGATCGCGGGTACGCTGTCAGGCGGTGAGCAGCAGATGCTGGCTATGGGACGGGCGCTTATGTCCCACCCGAAGATTATCCTGATGGACGAGCCCTCCATGGGTCTTTCCCCCATCTTTGTAAATGAAATTTTTGATATCATTCAGGAGGTCAGCAAAAGCGGCACCACGGTGCTTCTGGTGGAGCAGAACGCGAAGAAGGCGCTCTCTATCGCAGACAGAGGATATGTTCTGGAGACAGGACGGATTGTGCTGGAAGGCAATGCGAAGGATCTGCTGGATAATGAACAGGTGAAAAAAGCCTATCTGGGTGAATAAAATGGATAGGGAAGGGCGGCATATGAGAAGTCTGTGTCGCTCTTTTTGCGCGATATGCCCGCAGTATCGCTCCGGACAGGGAAAGATGCTTTTCCTGTCCGTTCAATGCAGAAAAGCCTGTCTGGAGGGAAGACATGAAGGAAGAGTATGAAATCGTGGAACATTCCCAGATTGAGGATTTGAATATTTTTCTGGTAGAGATGACATACCGGTGTCCCCATATGCATCGGGAGTTTGAGATCTGCATGATTCTTTCCGGAGAAGTCGCGGTCTATACGAACCGGCAGAGACAGGACTTCCGAAAGGGAGATTTGATTTTATTCAATCCCCGGCAGACTCATGAGCTCCATGGTCTGACGGAGAATTCCCTGATCCTTTCTGTGCAGGTGGCTTCCGGTTTCTATAAAAGGATTTATCCGGAAATTTCAAGACTGGAGTTTGGAAGCATTGCTTTGGCAGACGGAGATAAGCAGCTGAGGAGAAGAATGCAGTCGCTGATTTTAAAGCTTGCTTCCGCATATCTGAAAAAGGAGGAAGGATATGAATTCTTTTGCATGGCCTATCTGTCGGAATTTTTCGGGGAACTGCTGCGCAGCCAGCCCTGCCATCTGATTTCGGAAAAGGAAAAATCAGAGCGTTATACGAAGGGGAAGCGGATGAGCCGTATCATGGACTACGTGGAGAACCACTTTACGGAGAAGCTGCTGCTTTCGGATATATCTGAGCTTGAGGGCCTTTCTGTCTACTATCTGTCTCATTTTTTCAGGGAAATGCTGGGGATTTCCTTTCAGGAATACATCGCTCTGCGGCGGTTTGAGCGTGCCAGAAAGATGGTGGAGCAGACAAACAGAAGCATCACGGAGATCTGCATGGAGTGCGGATTTTCCGATTACCGCTATCTGAATAAGATCTATCAAAAACAGCTTGGCTATACTCCCATGGAATACAGAAGCAGCCATGAAATCTCAGTTTTAAGAGACAGGAAAGAGGAGGATGTGATCAATACACAGACCTTCTGTTCCACAGAGGACAGTCTGGAGATTCTGAAAATTGCGGAAGAGCGGTATGGAAGATAGAGAAAATCAATGAGTGTCAGAAAGACGCCTGCAGAGAAGACTTTTCAGTCTTTTCAGGGGCGTCCTTTTTGTATGGGGAGAAAAAGCTTCAGGGAGAAAACAGCAAATTAATCTGTGGGAAAAGTTAAGATAAGCAATGCGTCCATCCGCCTTTCATACTATATTGTATTTATATTAGTACAATATATAAAGGAGGTCAGACATATGTCCAGATTCAGATTTTCCGTAGGACCATGGAACATACATCCGGGAGCAGACTCCTACGGTCCAGAAACCAGAAAAGATATTCCCATTGAGGAAAAATTTAAAAAATTTGCCGAGCTGGGATTTTCTGCGGTTCAGTTTCACGATGACGACGCGGTTCCGAACATCAATCAATACACGGAAGAAGAGATCAGGGAAAAAGCACGGGAAATGAAAGCGCTGCTGGATAAATACGGACTGGCAGCGGAGTTTGTGGCTCCCCGCCTCTGGATGGATTCCCATACGATAGACGGCGGTTTTATGAGTACCCGGGCGGAAGACAGAGAGTATGCCATGTGGAGGGCGTATCGTTCGATTGATATTGCCAGAGAGCTGGGCTGTGATCTGATTGTACTGTGGCTGGCCCGCGAAGGAACCCTCTGCGCGGAGTCCAAGTCCCCGGTGTGGGCCACGAAGATGCTGATTGAGGCAATCAACAAGATGCTGGAGTATGATAAGACCATCCGGATCTGCATCGAGCCAAAGCCCAATGAGCCCATTGACCGGAGTATCTGCGGAACCATGGGGCACGTCATGGCGGTGTCCGCGGCGACCATCGATCCTTCCCGGGTAGGAGGAAATCTGGAGAGCGCCCATGCGGTACTGGCAGGCCTTGACCCGGCTCATGAGATTGGCTTTGCGCTGGCTATGGGCAAGCTGATGACGGTGCACCTGAATGATCAGAACGGAATGAAATACGATCAGGATAAGAGCTTTGGCGTGGAGAATCTGCGTGCTGCCTTTAATCAGGTAAAGGTTCTGAAAGAGAACGGATATGGAGAACATGGGGAGTATGTGGGGCTGGATGTGAAAGCCATTCGGACCACGACGGATGAGGACAGCTATAAGCATCTGGAAAACAGCCTGAAAATCTTCAGGGCCCTGGAGGAAAAGGTAGACCGTTTTGATTATGAATTCCAGAAGAAATGTGTGGAAAACAGAGATTTTGAAGGACTGGAAATGTATGTGATGGAGCTTTTGATGGGTCTGAAATAGACAGAGCGTGAGGAAAAGAGAGAGGAAAGGAGAGGACGGAAAATGGCAAAGCTTAGGTATGGAATGGTCGGCGGAGGCCCCGGAGCCTTCATTGGAGACGCTCACAGAAAGGCAGTCAGTCTGGACGGAACAGCAGAGCTTGTGGCAGGCTGCTTCTCCAGAACACCGGAGAAGACGCTGGAACAGGGAAAAGCGCTGGGACTGGAGCCGGAGCGCTGCTATGCCAGCTATCAGGAGATGGCGGAGGCAGAAGCTGCGCGGGAGGACGGGATCGATTTTGTTGTGATTGTGACGCCCAACAATACCCATTACGCCATTGCGAAGGCTTTTCTGGAAGCAGGAATTCATGTGGCCTGCGACAAGCCTCTGGTTACTACGGTTCAGGAGGCGGAGGATCTGAAGAAGACGGCGGATGAAAAGGATCTTCTCTTTATGGTGACCTATACCTATACAGGTCATGTAACGATGAAATATATGCGGGACCTGGTGAAAAACGGAGAGATCGGAACGATTCGTACTGTGATGGCAGAATATCCGCAGGGCTGGCTTTACGATGAAAACAGCTGGGGCGGCAAGCAGGGAGAATGGCGCTGTGATCCCGCCCAGTCTGGAAGAGTGAACTGCCTGGGAGATCTGGGAACTCATGTGGAAAATGCCGTGGCCACTGTGACCGGGCTGAAAATCAAGCGGGTGCTGGCAAAGATGGATGTGGTCGTTCCCGGGCGGAAGCTGGACGACAACGATCAGATTCTGGTGGAATATGAGGGAGGCGCCACCGGAATCAACTGGACCAGCCAGTTTGCCATCGGCTGTGACAACAGCCTGCGGCTCCGGATCTACGGCTCCAAGGGTACGCTTCTGTGGTTCCAGGAAAATCCGGAAGAAGTGATTCTGATCCGGGAAGACGGCATTGCCCGCTCTGTAAAGCGCGGTTATGGAGCTGTAACGCCGGATGCGGCAAAGTACGGACGACTGCCCTCTGGTCATACGGAGGGATGGCTGGAGGCCATGGGAAATCTCTATGACAGTTTCGGGGCCTGTGTGAAGGCGAAAAAGGAAGGACATTTCACGCCGGAGCTCATCGATTATCCGACGATAGAAGAAGGCGTGGCCGGACTGAAATATGTGGAGGCCTGTCTGGAAAGCAACGCAAAAGGAAACGTGTGGGTAGAAGTATAGAGAGAGGAGGACAAAAGGATGGCAAGACCGGTAACGCTTTTTACGATTCAATGGGGTGATCTTCCGCTGGAAGAGATCTGTAGGCTCGCGCAGCAGATGGGATACGAGGGACTGGAGCTGGCCAAAGACGCTCACTTCAATGCGGCGAAGATGGCAGAGACTCCGGCTTACGCTGCAGAAATCAGAGAAACTCTGGCAAAATACGATCTGGGCTGCTGGGCCATCAGCGCGCACCTGACCGGACAGTGTGTATCGGATTCCCTTCCGTGGGCTTACGATCCGCGTCTGGACGGCTTTGCGCCTTCTGCTCTTGCGGGAAAACCGGATGAGATTCAGAAATGGGCTGTGGAAGAGATGAAGATTATGGCCCATGCAGCGAAAAATCTGGGCGTGGATGTGGTGACTTTCTTTATGGGCTCCCCCATATGGAAATTCTGGTACTCCTTCCCTCAGACTTCTGAAGAAATGGTGGAAGAGGGGTATCAGAAGGTAAAGGAACTCTGGACGCCGATTATGGACGAATATGATAAATGCGGCGTGAAGCTTGCCCTTGAGGTGCATCCCACCGAGATTGCTTTTGACTACTGGAGCACGAAGAAGCTGCTGGATACCTTTGAGTGGAGGCCCACCCTTGGAATCAATTTCGATCCCAGCCACCTGATCTGGCAGGGAGTAGATCCGGCCATGTTCCTCTTTGATTTTGCAGACAGGGTATACCATGTACATATCAAAGACGCAAAACTGAATCTGAATGGAAGAAACGGAATTCTCGGTTCCCATATTACCTTTGGGGATCAGAGAAGAGGCTGGAATTTTGTTTCTCCGGGCCATGGAGACGTGGATTTTGATAATATCATCCGTGTGCTGAATCAGAAGGGCTACACAGGGCCGCTGTCTATCGAGTGGGAAGACAGTGGAATGGAGCGTGTATTCGGAGGAACGGAGGCCTGCGAGTTTACAAAGCAGATCAATTTCTCGGCTTCTGATTTCGCTTTTGACGATGCGCTGAAAAACGAGTAAGACAGGAAATTCCGCTGTGCCGGGGGCGTGCGCCCCTGGCACGCGGATTCTGCAGGAAGGAAAAAGCAGAGGCAGGAGGGAAAAACATGCGGAAGGGAATCTGTGTGGCGGGAAATTTAGTCGTAGACATCACCTATCCCATAGAACGCTGGCCCAGGCAGAGTGAATTGACGACGATCACAGAGGGGATAACCCGCTCCGTGGGAGGGGCTGTCTGTAATGTAGTTACCGATCTGGCCAGGATGGACAAAAGTCTGCCATTGTCTGCCCTGGGCGTCATCGGCCAGGATGCGGAGGGCGATTTTATTCTGGAACAGCTTGGGAAGTACAGGAACGTGGACCTGAGCCTGCTTGGACGAAAGGGGGCTACCTCCTTTACGGCGGTTATGAGTGACAACAGAACAAAGGCCAGAACCTTTTTTCAGTACCGGGGCGCAAACGCTCTTTTTGATGAGAGTTTTATCGACTGGGAGAAAATAGACGCGGAGCTTCTGCATGTGGGATATATTCTTCTGCTGGACGCTCTTGACCAGGAGGATGCGGAATACGGAACGAAGATGGCGCGGCTTCTGGCAGAAGCCCGGCGGCGGGGTCTGAAGACCTCCATCGATGTGGTGACAGAGACGGGAGACCGTTTCCGGACGCTGGTTCCTCCGGCTCTCCGGTATACCGATTACTGCGTGATCAACGAACTGGAAGCTCAGCAGATCACGGGCGTGCCACTCAGGGACGAGAGTGAAAAACTGTATCCGGAAAACATGAAAGAGGCCCTGGAACGAATGAAAGAGCTGGGTGTCTCCACATGGGCAGTGATTCACTGTCCTGAGGGCGGATACGGATTGGATGAAGAAAACAGATATGTGAGCCTGTCAAGCCTCAGACTGCCGGAAGGCTATATCAAGGGAACGGTGGGAGCGGGAGACGCTTTCTGCGCGGGAGTGCTTTATGGGGCGCAGAAGAGATGGGCGCTTCCGGAAAGCATCCGCCTTGGCACCTGCGCTGCCGCGGCATCCCTTTCAGAGCCGGGGGCCTCAGAAGGAGTAGGGACGGCAGAAGAAGTTCTGAAGCTCTGGGACAGATTTGGCTGATGGGAGGAAAATGGAAAAATGAAAGCAGTCATGTACGGAGGCGGCAATATCGGCCGCGGCTTTATCGGAATGCTGTTTTCCATGTCGGGCTATGAAGTGACCTTCATTGATGTGGCGGAACCGGTCATCGAAGGGCTGAACCGGGAGAAGAAATATCCGGTGCGGATCGTATCCAGCGAAGGCCATGAGGATATTGAGGTGACAAACGTCTGCGCGGTAAATGGAAACGATCAGGAAGCGGCCGCAGAAGCAATTGCGGAAGCAGATATTATGGCCACGGCGGTGGGCGTCAATGTGCTGAAATATATTGTTCCCAATCTGGCAGCAGGAATCCGGAAGAGAATGCAGAGGCAGGGCGGTCCGCTGAACATAATCATCTGTGAAAATCTGCTTGACGCCAACAAGGTGCTGGAAGGGATGATCAAAGAAAAGCTGACAGAGGAAGAAGCGTCCTGGTTTGAGCAGAATATCGGGCTGGTGGAAGCGTCCATCGGAAGGATGGTGCCGGTGCAGACAGAGGAGATGAAGGCAGGAAATCCCTTACGCGTCTGCGTGGAGCGGTACGGGTTTCTCCCGGTGGATAAGGCGGCCTTCAAGGGCGGAATACCGGAGATTCAGAATATGATTCCCTTTGAGCCCTTTGATTTTTATATCAGAAGAAAGCTGTTTGTACACAATATGGGCCATGCGGTCTGCGCCTATCTGGGACTTTATACCCACAGGGACTATATTTCTGAGGCGATTGAAGATCCCTGTATTCAGAACATTGTGCAGAATGCAATGCTGGAAAGTGCCCTGGCGCTTTCCAGAGCCTATGGGGTATCGGTGGAACCGCTGATCCGCCATTTTCAGGATCTTCTGATGCGGTTCAAAAACCGGGCGCTGAAGGATACCTGCAGCCGTGTGGGCGGAGATCCGAAGCGGAAGCTTTCTCCCACGGACCGGCTGACCGGCGCGTCCCTGCTCTGCCTGGAAAATGGGATTTATCCGGTGTTCATCAGCGTGGGTACGGCCGGCGCCGTCTATGAATATATTCGGGAATCGGGAGAGGAGCAGAGCATGGAGAAGGCCAGACAGGTGCTGGGTACGATCGCGTGTCTGGAAGAGAGCAGCCCGCTCTGGTTCTACATCCTGCCGTTTTACCAGCGTTATATGGATGGCGTGAGCGTCCGCGAAATCATGGATTTCGCGGAGAAAATGCGGAAACAGGAACAGAAAGAGGTAGTATAGATACGCTGAGCCGGGGGGGGGGGGGGGGGGGGGGGGGGGGGGGGGGGGGGGGGGGGGGG
>NZ_NFLF01000023.1 GCF_002160765.1 Lachnoclostridium sp. An138 | reverse complement strand
TGACATGATACAGCAAAGATGCAGGATTGAATCAAAAAGTTGAAGTTGGAGCGTTTTACTTCAATAATAGTAGAACGTGGTTTAAAAAGATAGCCGTTGTATTATTAAGCGCTTACTTTTATGTAAAGATTATATTACCGCAAAATAGTGAAGTGCATCCTTTATGGCTTCTACTTTCTCCGGTGTAGGATGCTTTCTGGCCTGTTTCAATTTTTCAACTGCATTGGGAGCATCATACATAGGCAGTCCTAAACTTCTCTTTACCTCTGCAATATAAGCGGTATGAACCTTAAAACCATACTTTTCAAGAATATATTCCTTGATTCTCTTGTAGGTAACACGTTCTTTTGGCTTATATTGCTCCGCTCTCTGGACAATTTTATCCACTGGAATCTTGCCTTCGCCCTTGCCAAACTCCACGTCAATGTGGATATAACTATCTGGTTTTTTGTGGGATAAAAGAACTACCGTCTCCACATGCGGTGAAAGTTACTTCTTATACTAAATAGCGAAATCGTCATCTTTTGCGAAAAGGTTTATACCCCTCTTATGGGGATAGCCTTTACCCCCACTTCTGTATCACTTATCTGTGATTCTGTTCTTTAAATCCATATCATTCATCCAGTCTTGAAAAACTGAATAATTTTTTACATCTTCTCCAGCAGCCTTTATTCTATCCTCTGCTTTCTTTTGTTGTGCTACACTCATAGCTTCAGATGCTTTCTTTGCTGTTTCCATGATATGTATTAACTCATTTCCAAAAACACTCTGTATCTGCTGATCTTTCGCTTCAATACGCCCCACGCCATTCAAAATCTCTGTATTATTCCATACTTCTCTTTGCCCTTTATGATAAAGAGTAACAAGTATTACTCCCATCATATTTGTTAAAGTACCATAGGTCTTTTCATCTTCGTAACAAAAAGTGTAACTACCTATCCCTCTATGAAAAATCGCATGCGGTTTCAAATCTGCAAAATTGCTCGCACCAACAGATAATTCTTTTATGTCATCAAAAAAGAAAATGTGATTTTCTATTTTCCCTAAATCATTACGTTTTCCTCGCAGGAATTCATTCATTATTTTTTCAGATTCAATCAAACATTCCAACGCATCTATGCCAACCACTGAATTCTCAACAAAATCTAAAATATCCAAATAAAGACTTCTCCAATTAACAGAAGTTATAAAGTAAGCCAAATTCTCATCGTAGTCAAAAATAGTTTTCTCCTTTTTTAAATAAGGATGAAATATTTTGTTAGCAAACCAAGTTTCTTTTTCACTAAATAAATCCTCGCAATCTCCACACAACATGTACAACTTCTCGCTATCCTATATGGTTTTGTTAGGGTTCTCTGTACTCCGAATATTACCTATTGCTGTTTTCTTTAATGTCCTTACAGCCATCTTTGGCACTGTATGGCTCAATTCCAATTCTGCTTCATTTCCACACAATGCACATTTTGTTAAGTTATACATTTAAATCACCTCTAAGCATACTCGCACATTTATCATACCATATCCAACATCTTTCACTATCATAGAAGATTAAGTAAAAGCCAACCAGAAATTGTGACTCCTATTAGTATCCTTTCTTAGTAGCACGTCATCAGTTAGCCTTTATCAATGTTTCTTCATTAAATATTCAGTAGCAAAACACTTCTTTTGAATTCTTATTAATTATATCAGATATGTCGAATCCAATTACATCCGATATCCTCGACATGGTTCTTTTGAGTTCCTTTTCTATTTCATCTATGTGTTGAACTTTGAGTGCAAATGGTGCATCCGTCTCTAACAACACATGATCAATTGGTATAGCTTTTATCACTTCCATTCCCGATTTTGTTTTCAACATTCCCGGATTTATTGAAAAGTAGCATCCCAATTCAATCGCTTTTTCTAATTGTGGCATAGAACCTGTAAACCAATGAAATATATATTTATTACTCTTTTGTCTTTTGTATGTTCTTAAAATTTCAATTACCGTACTTGTCGATTTAAGTGAATGAATAGAAATCACTTTTTCACTGTATTGTTCACATAACTTAACAATCTCACTAAAAATATTTATTTGTAATTCTTTGGTCTGAATATATCCTTTACTAAAATCCAATCCCACCTCACCAATATAATGGCTTTTTTCAATGAGAGATTTAAATAACTGCATATCATCATAGCCACTAGATACTAATTGCGGATGCATCCCTAAACCAACATGAATATTTCTAGCATTCTTGCAAAATTGTATTTCTCTACTATATGCCTTCGGTGTAGTTCCAACCGCAAATAAATTCATATCAGAATTCTGTATTTCATTTATAAACTCTAGTATATTATCCATTAAATCTAAATGACAATGTGCATCATAAATCATTATTCTCATCCTCTTGTGCTAAATTATCCTGTATAAAAGCATCTACTTCTAATAATCCTCGTATATATGTATCAGCTAATTCTCTCAAATACTCATCATCCTGCGGTAATGGACCTGGCTTATGTATATAAAATAAAGCACGATTTCTATCCTGTTTTATTTTATCTATTGCATACTGGAAAGAGCGCAATTGAATTCCCATTCCTTCTGCATTTTTATTCTGCATTTCATAAATAGACGTTTCGGTATACACTGTTCCATCATCCCCAAACGCTTTATGCATTGCAGCTCTTCTAATTAAACAAGGAACACAATAACCACAATGTTGTTGACTGAGTTGTTTCCATCTTGCTTTTCCTGGTGAAGAACATGAGAATGATAATTTCATCGTCTCATAAAGAACATCCTTGTTTTTACATTCCCCTGCCATTTCTCCCTTTGTTTTATTCCAATAAGGATTTTTTACTGATAGATTTAACCCTAATCCCACTAATAATTCATTCCACAAAGAAAGATAAAATGGATGCGTTGTTCTTGTACTAAATGAACCTACTCTTGTTTCATCCAATGGTACATTCAAAGCAATCAGACCATTTTCCGGAACTAACAGTTCATTGATATTATCCATGCCAGTCATTGCAAAAAGGGCATAACCGATAAATAGAAATGATCTACTCCTTGTATTGTTATCATTACCACCTGCCGGAATATAATCACGTGGAAACACCATCCACAAATCTAACCATGTATGTAAAACATCTGGATATAACAAGTCAAATTTATTCACAATATTTTTTTGAGCATTTTTAGTAAGTCCTTCTCCAGCATGACTTATTAACAAGGTATTTTTCTTATTCTCCATCAAATTAATGGTACTTATAAGACTATCCATTCCACCAGAGAATAATGATACTTCATCATATTTATTTGATTTTTCTCTTACTTCCTCCAAATTATTAAACTGCCATGCTCTACTCGACAACGTAATTTTCCATAAATCTCCTGTAAGAAATTTTAACATACGTTCAACCGTACGAATCTGTGAGTCCCATATCTCTACATTTGATACCGGTATTTCTAGTTCAATTTCTCTCGTCCAAGAGTCCTGTCCATGCACCACTCTCTCAATTCGCGTATCAGCCATATAAACCATTGTTGCAAGCGACATGATATCAAATCCAATTTCAGAGGGATACACATTTTCTTCATATAATTTTTTCTTAATGTGGCTTAATCCATAGTTTAGTTCGCCATTAGAAAGCATAGGGACATCAACAATAACTGTGCCATCCATTTTCTGCGAATCTATATTTTCAATATCATAATTTGCTCTTAATTTATATCGACTCATTCATTTTCACCTGCACTTACCATAATTTCAAACGCTGCCTTATACACCCGGTCCACTATTCTTAAAGAATCACCTTGTCGAATATTTCCAGCCTTGATATCTAAATTGATAACAGCATCCGATACAGAACCCTTAACAAAATCCTTCATTTGAACAATTAATCTGTCTGATATAGCTCGTTCTTGCGGCAACAATATAATCTTGTTACCAATATCATTCGTGATTCTATTAAATATCGCATTTGCCATGGTGCGTTCCACAATCACCATAATCTGCTCTGAAGTCAAATCCTCAAATTTAATTGTAGCTATTTCTGGTGATTCTTCGATTGCGGAAATATAAGCCGACCTCGCAATGCCTTCATCTTGTGGTCCCCCATCTGGACAGATAAAGTCTGTAATAGCTATAAATGCGTCACTAGCTGTCTTATGTGAGAGATTCTCTATAGAAAGATACTGTTCAACAGCCCTTGCACCACCTGAAGCAAATACACCTGCAACATTTAATAATCTTGCAGAACTGCTTCTAGCAGCTCCCATTCTCTGTGTCGCATTTGAACTACCACCCAAAGAATTTCTTATGTAATTAGAGACACTTTTACGGCCTAAACTGCTATCCCGTCCTCCTGAATTTATATACCTCGTGAACTCTCCTCGTGGTGTTCTAAAGCGATCCACATCACCCACTGGTGGAATTTGACTACCATCGGGACCAAGTCCATTTTCATTTTGTGGATTTACATCTGGTTGCTCTAACCATGACGGTACCAAAGGTGTTCCACCTTTTTGTCCTCCATTATGTGTTGATGTTCCCATTTATTAATTACCTCACATCTTCTTTAAAGCTGCTTTAACAATTGCCGTCCCACTGCTTTTCAATTTATCAAAATATTGATTTACTCCTTTTCTTTCATCACAATCTTTTGGAATTGCTTTATCCCAGCCATGTATAATCCACACTCCAGCCTTATCTACAGGAATAGCATCTATAAAATCAACTAAACTTTTACGGAGTTCCGGCTTATTCTGTACCAATACAATCAAACCATCAATCCCTTTTGGTTTCATATCAAATTGCCCTTTTTCCATAATTTTTTGAGCAACAATTCCGAACACTTGATCTGATTCTTGATTTGTCAAATTTTTCAAATCTTCAACACGACCTACAATAATCATTTCATCTCTAAAAAGTAGCTCAACTATTTCTGATAGATCATTTTTAGAAGTTTTACCTGAAAAATAATCCATTTTTTCTTTACATGCATAATAATACGGTCTTAAGTCCTTATCTGTAATTTCTGGTTCTGTAGTAATCCACTTCCAAATCTTGTTTAAATCATACCATCGCTCTTTTGCTTCTACTGTTTTCTTATCTTCGACCATAGTTTTTATATCAGCTAGTATTTCAGGAACTTCATCCCATTTCCCTTCAGAATCCAAATGATTAGGTAATGCCTTATAAAAATCTGGTTCATAGTATTCTGCCAACATCATCTTTGCCAAAATCGCAAGTTCCAGTTCGTCTCCAAAGCCACGATTCTTAGCAATCTCATAACGTAACAAGAGCATATTTACAAACCTTTTTATCTTTCTAGGATTTCCATCTGTATTTTGTGCTAATAAATGGCATATTTGAGTGGCAATTAATACTTCCTTCGATGACTTTTCATAATCATTTCCAAGAATTTCTTTCACGTCATCAACCGTAAGACTTTCTACATTCCAAGGCTTTCTGATTCTAGATAATCCCTCTTCTCTCAGCTTTTTATAGTTTTCATTTTCATCTGGCAAAACAGAACCCACCATAAGAAGCATTATGTATATACACGCTTCTACCTCACCTAATGCTGGAATTCTAAACGGAACTTGAATCAACTTTTCCAAATACTTATTTGCAAAGGCCTCACCTGCATTAAACTTATTTTCATCTGTTGCATCGGGAAAATGTTTTTTAACCGCATAGCGAATCATTCCCTCGTCTGCTGCAATTACAAATGCTGTTTTTTCCGTAAACATAAACAGTCTTACAGCCTCTAACGTATTAATCGCCACATCAGGTAAACATCTGTCAAGATCATCAATTAAAACAATAAGTTTCTCAATAGCTGCATCTTCTAGCAGTTCGGCAAAATTTTCCTGAAACTCTGAAAATTCTTTATTACTTGATATGTCCTCTGTGATTTTTGCGTCACTTAAATAACCTCCAATAGATTCAATTGCTCCAGCAATTCCCTCTTCTGTAGTTACGGTTGATTTTAAAATATCCATTGTTGAAGATAATAACGTAAGCGGTGCTGTACCTGTCGCAATTCCTAAAGCGGTTTTACCCGCAGTCTTAGCAACAGTCATCCAATTAATATTTTTCCACAGTTTTTTTAATATTTCCCCAGACTTAACGCCAAGTTTCTCTTTCTTCTCAAGCTCTGAAATAATAGAACTCATCAAAGCTACTTTTGAGTCTTCAAATCCCTGATGTTTCCAACCGTTAAATCGGATACAAGAATACTTCTTTCCTGACACTGAAGAAGCCAGTTTCACTTCATTTTCTACCATTTCAAGAATGCTGGATTTACCAGCACCCCAGTCCCCATGAATACCGATAGAAATCGGTTGTTCTTTACTATCCTTAATAAGAGAAACTATTGTCTTTGCTATTGCTTCATTATTAAGTAAATCAACTTTGGTTTCATTATCAGATAAAATCATATCTTCAACCCCTTCATTAATTTCAATTCATATCCTCACTAATAACTGTAGCAAGTAACGGTTTGTATAATTATATATATTAAAAATACTCAACACCTTAATTTCTACATTATTTTACCATATTCCCATTTATTTTACCATCTTCAAAAGAACAAGAAAAAAGCCGATCAGGAATCGCAACTCCCAATCGGCATCTTTTCTTACTCTTCTTCATTTTTACATTCAATCTCCGTTCCGTCCAGGAACACCACCAACAATGTTCCATCCTCAAAAACCTTGATGTGGTCCAGTGTTTTCAGCATGAAGTCCGTATCCATCTCTGTCAGAGGTTCTGCTCCATCGGTGTATTCTATGAACTTCTCTGCCCGATAACCTTCCAATAGGTTCTCGCTCTGCAGCTGTTCTGTCCACTGCTCCATGAAATCCTCTCGGTTCTCCACCAATGCGTTCCAAGCCATCAGATAAGCCTTTATCAGCGTTTCTTCCTCCACATGGCGGTTGACACATCCCATGACTCCTTTGACCTTGTACCGTTCACTGCATTGCCATACCTTACGGTCAACACCCGTGCTGCTCCGCCAGCCTTTCCGTGCAAAAACCTTATTGCAGTCTCCGCAAATTATCTTGGATGCAAATGGATTGCTTTCCGGCCGGTGGGAATAGGAGTTTGTCCCATGCTCCTCCAGATACTTTTTCCTGCGTTTTATTTCAAGCTGTACACATTCCCATATCCGCTTTGAAATGATGGCATCATGGTCATCCTCCACATAAAACATCTGAATTTCCCCTTTGTTCTGCGTCCGTTTCTTGGTGAGGAAATCCACCGTATAACTTTTCTGCAGCAAGGCATCACCCTTGTATTTTTCATTTTCCAACATACTCATTAAGGTTGTGGACTGCCACTTCGTACCGCCATCCCAATTTTTCACGCCTTCTCGTTCAAAAATCCTCTTGATGTAATCGGTTGTTTTTCCGTCCAGGAATTCCTGATACAACCGAATTACAATCGGCTCCTGTGTCCTGTTGATTACCAGCTTCCCCGTTTCATCCGTATCGTAGCCAAGAAAACGCTTTGTACTCATTTTGTGTTTTCCTGTTTCAAACCTTCTACGGATTCCCCATGTGCAGTTCTCTGAAATGGACCGGCTCTCATCCTGTGCCAGTGAGGAAAGAATGGTCAGCAGCACTTCGCCCTTTGCATCGAGGGTATTGATATTTTCCTTTTCAAAAATAATCCCTATCCCTAAATCTTTCAATTCTCGCACATAGTTCAAGCAGTCCAGCGTATTTCTTGCGAATCGGGAAATGGACTTGGTAATAATCATGTCTATTTTCCCCGCCCTGCAATCAGCAATCATGCGGTTGAATTCATCCCTCTTTTTGGTATTGGTTCCCGAAATTCCTTCATCCGCATAAGTCCCTGCATATTCATAAAGAGGATTTTCGCTAATATAATTTGTGTAATAATTGACCTGATTCTCATAGCTTAATAACTGTTCTTCTTGGTCGGTTGACACTCGGCAGTACGCTGCCATCTTCAATTTCTGCACTGACTGTGCTGTTCCTGATTCCGCAGTCTAAATCTGCTTTGCTGGTATAACAGTAATGCTTCTTGCCATTTTTAACCACCTCCTCAATCACTGTCTGTTCCGTAATGTTCAAGCCTTGCAATTCGGCATCATCAATCCTTATCCCTTTGCATGCCTTGACTCCCTTTTCAATGTAGGTGCTGCAAAGCCATTGGATTTTCTTCTTGTAAACCTGTCTGCGCCGGAGCGTTTTTCCGCAGTAAGGGCAAATCAGCATTCCGCTTAAGGGATAGCGGTTTTGGAACTTCATTGTGTTGTCCTGTCCAATATTCCTGTCACGCTTTCTCTGCTCTCTGACCTTCTGTACCTGTTCCCACACCTCTGGCGATACAATTGGTTCGTGATTTTCCGAAATGTAATAACTCTGTACTTCCCCGTTGTTTTTCCTTGTATGGTTTCTTTTGTTTTCAGGGGTGTAATACTTCTGCAGATGAAAATCTCCTTTGTACTTTTCATTGCAAAGCATCCCATTGATGGTCCCGCTTTCCCATATTGTTCCCGTCACCGTTTTCACGCCCAGGTAATCAAGCAGCTCCCCAATCCTTGACGAACCGACATTCATCAAATAAAGGTCGAAAGTCAGACTGACAATTTCCGCTTCCTTTCTGTTCACAATCAAATCTCCATATTCGTTTTTGTCATAACCGAGGAAGCGGGATGTGGTAATCATCACTTCTCCTCTCTCAAACTTCTTCCGAATGGACCATTTATTGTTTTCACTCATGCTTCTGCTTTCTTCCTGTGCAAAAGAAGCGAGGACGGCAAGCATCATCTCACCGTCCCCTGATAGAGTGTTAATGTTCTGTTCTTCAAAAAAAATACCGACACCCAGTTCTTTCAGTTCCCTTGCGAACTTTAGAACGGTGACGGTATTTCTTGCAAACCATATGCAATAGATTTTCAAAGTGGGGTAACAATTTTATCCCTCACTTTTCACATTGAAAACCGAATCACATTGTATAATTTCATGTTCACAAACTCTCTAAGCGCCAATATGCAAGTTCACTTAAACTGAGTTCCCCATTAACATCTATTGCTTCATCTGGGACCCAGTATGCATCCCCCTCATGAGTAATATGATAATCTGCTCTATAATGCTCATCTCCACAGTCATACTTGGCTATTCTAATTTTCATCTCATCAATAACATATTTAGGGTTTACAACAGGATATCTCACTGTAACTAAAACACTAACATTGGTCGAAATATCTAATAGACTATTTTCAATATCATCTCTATAACTTAATCCACGCAATTTTTCTAATATTTTTCTATAGTACGCTCGTAATACACATTCATGATAAATCGGAGAATAATACTTTTTATTGTCACAAGAAAATAATTCGCATGCTGCTGAGTATAACCAATACATCGTATCAATATCAATACTCAACCCATCAAAGTCTACTTTTTCATTTCCAATAATGTTTATGGTACTACTATTATGAATCACAGTATTTCTCAATTTTCTAAATATACGATATATTTCTTTAAAGATTATTTCTTTATCACTATTCACCGGCAGTGCTTTGTATCTCCTAAGAAAATTCACGCCTTGTAAATGGGGATAAACTAAATCTATATGTGTGTCCAACATTGAAAATATTGTCATAATTTGTATTGTAATAGGGATTTCTTTCTCACGACTTGAAAACCCTATATGCTCAGAAAAAGTTATTTGGACAGTTGATTTGTTCCCCTCTCCTAATGTAACTGGTCTTTGTTCAATTACTCTTTGATTTAACCCCTGAGCATTTAAAAATATTTGTGTTGCCTCAATAATATTAGGTATCATACAATCACCACCTTATTTTCAATTAATCCATCAACATCTTAACGCTTCATATTTTTGCGAAAAAGTATCCTTTCGCCAAAATGTATATTTCCCGTTCTCCAAAGCCTATCCCCTGGGGTAAACCTCCAGTTATATCATCACTCTACGGAAACAGAAACACACATCTATTTTATTCCCAAAATGGCGAAGTCCTTTGATTTATTGAGCTTTTCTTGACAGAAGGCAGACTGTTTCAAGAGTTGTCCCGGTTTCCAAGGGCAATTCTTTCACTTCCTGTCCGTTCACTGGCACTGGAAAATTAAACACAATGTTCCTGATCCAGTTGCCGTCCTCCTGCTTTTCCGGGTACAGATCAATCCGCTCAATGAACGCCTGCATAAATTCTTTCTGTTCAAATTCCGTAGCGGCTCCATACACCTCATCGAACATCAGTAGAAGTTGGTAGATATTATCACCGGAGATTTTCTTCTGCCGGATGCTCTGAATCTGGCTCTTTACTTCATCCATCTGCGCCTCGATTTCCTCTATCCTGCCATACTGCTCGTCATATCGCCGCTGTAAATCCAGAATTTTTCGGTCAAAGTGCGGATCGTTGATGTCCATTGTATCCATCTGCCGTTCCAGTCTTGTCTTAATGCCCAAAGTCTGTCGGAGCTGTGCCTGCAATGCAGCAAGCTGCTTCTCCAAATCCTCCGTGTCAACAGACGTGCCGATTTTCTCTTTAATCGCCTTTGAGAACTGCGAATCATTCACCATAGCGGATATGATTGCCGCCACCATGCGATTCATTTCCTGCTGTTCGATGTTCACACGGAAGGTGCATTTGTGGCCGGTAGCGCCCACAGTGTTTTTGCAATAGTAGTAATAGCGGGTCTTTTTGTCCTTGCTGTGCGCCTTGGCGATATTCCCGTACAGGCTCTTGCCGCAGCAGGGGCATTTGAGAATACCGGACAGGATGTGTGCGTGTTCCGGGTCATGTACTTTTTCCCGCTTAAAGGCGTTGATTTTCCGTTTCTCCTGGGCTAAATTCCAATCTTCCTCTGAAATGATGGCCTCATGCTGGCCCTCATAAACCGGAAATTCATCCTTCTCAACCACATGAAATTCATTTCTTGTGCCCAGCTTTTTTTCTGTTCTGCGTCTGCCGTAGGCGATCTTCCCCATATACACCGGATTGTCCAGAACATCCTTTACAAAGTTGGAAGAAAAGCTGGGAATCGTGCCATTTTGACGGAGCTTCTTTGTGTAGCCATGGTTATTCAAGTAATTCGCTACAGCAGACAACCCCTCGTTGGTGTGGATATAGCGGTCATAGATGATTCTGATAACCTCCACCTCGTCCTCTGCAATCACCAGATTTCCATTTTCAAGGCGATAACCATAAGGAGCAAAGCCACCGTTCCACTTTCCCTCACGGGCTTTCTGTTCCCGGCCCGCCATAGTCTGTGTGCGGATGTTCTCACGCTCAATTTCCGCAACAGCGGAGAGGATGGAGATCATCAGCTTGCCGGAGTCTTTGGAGGAGTCGATACCGTCCTCCACACAAATCAGATTTACACCGAAGTCCTGCATAAGCTGCAAGGAATTGAGGACATCAGCGGCGTTGCGACCGAAGCGGGACAGCTTAAAGACAAGCACATAGGATACCCCGTCTTTGCCCTCCTGAATGTCATTTAACATCCGCTGAAATTCTAAACGACCCTGTATATTTTTTCCAGAAAAGCCCTCGTCAGAATACTCAGCCGCTACAATCATATCCTCATATTCCGCATATTTACGCAGCTTATCTTTTTGGGCATCCAGACTGTATCCGTCCACCTGAATAGCTGTAGATACCCTCGTATAGATGTAACATTTAGTCCGTCTTTTCATGGCAGGAACTCCTTTCTCCGGCGTTTTCTATATCTGCCGGTAGCTTTACCAATCCCTCTTTGCGAATGTAATACTCCAGCAGTCGCAAGACATATTCCGGCGCATGACGATTGTCCAATTCCCATTCCGTCACTGTCCGATAGGGGATATTAAAATATTTGCAAAATTCCTTGCGGTTCATGCCGGTCAATTCCCGCAATTCTTTGATTTTGGTTTTGCAGTCCATCACATCATCTCCACAAACAAAAAAACACGTTGCGTAACTATTATAGCACAAGCACAATAATTACGCAACGTGTAAATTCTATCTTTAAGCGGCTTGACCGAAAATACCGGCTTCTTTCTTGTCAGGCTGTCCATCTGGAGAAAGGGGAGGTATGCCCTCCCGCTTCTCCAAAACCTGATTGCCATATTTCAACATCAATTTCGCCATTACATCAATACAGCGGTCAAATGCCGCATTATACTTCGGATTTTCATAAACTTTGCTCAATAGGCCGCTCCTTTCTCCCGCGACTTCCACGAGCATACACATCCAGCACTTCCTTCGGAATCCGCTCCAGCACCACCACAGCGTCCTCATAGTCCCGTCGCAGCTTCGCATCAGCAAGCTGCTTCAAGGTGCTTTTCTGATTGGCTTTATCCAGCGATTCCTCCAGCTGTGCGTTCTCATTTTTCAGCTTCTTGTTTTCCTTGGTGGTTTTCGTGAATGCTATCTGATACTTCTTCAAAGTGGTGTGCATCTGTTCCACCGCTGGGATATACTGATCCAGCAGTTTCTCAATCTCCGCTGCCTTGCTTTTCGCATTGAAGGCGTTGACGCCAGCCAAAACCTCCTCGATTTTGGCTTTCTGCTTACTCAGCCGGGTCATTTCCTTAAACACCCTCGGAGGGATATGGTCACGCCCGGTCTTGCTGGCGCTCTCACCACGCTCCAGATCGGGATATTTCCGTACCATGTGTTCCCAGAACTGATCCTGCCACCAAGTCATCTTTTTCCTGTTCCCAAGGATTTCCTTGGCACACAGCCGCCCATCCTCGGTCAGTGGGACAAAAGAAAGGTGCATATGGGGCGTTTTCTCGTCCATATGCACCGCTGCGGAAACAATGGTCTTGGGGTCTTGATGCTGCTGGATAAAGGTGACCGCTTCCTGGAAAAAGGCTTTGATTTCAGCCTTTTTCTTGCCTTGGAAGAACTCCGGTGAGGCGGTCACAAGAGCCTCCACCAGCCGCACACTGTCAGAGCGGGTGCGGCATCCGGCCTCCTTGATCTGCCGCTCTGCCTCCGCCCGGTATCTGTGTTTCGGTTCAATCAGATGGAAATTGAGGTGGCTGCGGCTGGGATCAATGTCCGGGTTGCTGGCGTACTTATCCTTCGTGCGCTCGTTGTGGGCTTCGATATTGGCAATCTCCGGGCCTTTATACTTTGCAAAGCGTAAAATAGCGTGCTGCGGTTTCATCATCGTTCGTCCCTCCTCTTTACCCAGACAATGTCATAGCCCAGCACATCAGCCAGCTCCTTGACCTCTTTATAGCGGATGCTCTCCCGTTGCAGCTTGGCGGACAGGTTGGAAACGCTGTCCGACCAGCCGTATTCGTCATGCAAAAGGTCAACAGCCTCCTGCATGGTATAACCGGCACGAATGATCTGTGCCTTGACTTCGTTGCGTACACTCATATTCAAATCCTCCATTTCTGAGATAACGAAACAGCGAAGCCAATGCGCTCAATGGCGTATCTGCTTCGCTGTATCGTGAAATATTTGCTTTTCATAAATTGCATTTTCCTTGGCCGGTATGATGCTCTGCCCATAAGTGCCACCTACCGACTTTCCTGTTTCATGTGACTTTGGTTGCAATCGTGCATTTCCCCATGATTCCAGAAATCTGTTGCACGATTCAGAGAAGCACGTTTCCGTGAACAGATTTCTGTATCGGGTCAAATAGTTTCCTGTTTTCATTTGACCTGATTTCCAGCACCCAAAACAGGGGACAGGCAGCACGAGAAAATCATACTATTGGTGTTTTGGGGTAAATCGCTGCGTACATACGTACACGAAGTTGGAGCGTGAATCAATCCCGCCATTCCTCCGGTACGTACGTTCCGAAACTTCAAAAAAACCGTTTATATTGGGTCTGGCGACCGCTTCAATCCCGTAGAAGCCCCATACCCGCCGCCCGGCGGCGTTGGTGATCTTGTTGCAGTATTCCAAATGGTACTTGCCCTGACTGGCAATCACCGCATCGCTGAAGCTGCGCCGTTTCAAGGCGGTCAAACTGTTTTCATCACACCACATCCCATAAATTTCATACAGCTCCTTGGAACTGATGCTGCTGTCCGCTTTCAGCCGGATATAACCCGCGGATTCCAGAAAATCATACACATTGTTGTTATCCCGCTTAACAGCCTCCCGGTTTTCCTTGGTGCGCTGGCTCTCTGTGAATTTGAAGTTGTTCGTTACCAGCCGCCGCAGACCCTCATATGCCCAAAGGAAGATGCCCTCTACCTCGGCCTTCATCTTCTCCGCAAGATCTGGATCGTCTTTCCTGTCCGCTGGCTTCGCCTTGGTGGTGAGAATGAGCTGACGGCGGTAAAAGCCATCGCTGCGGTCAAAAAGCGCTTGCAAATCGCCGTTGGAAAAGGCCAGCAGCCGGGCGGTCATCCATCCCTGATAGCTCTGCTTGCCTTTACGCTCCAAATCCATCTTGCCCTGGGCGGTAACGATGGATTTTACATAGTTGGTCTGCCGCAAGGCCTCCATCCGCATATCATCATCCACACACAGGAGGATATGCTCTAAATCGGCACGAGCAAAGCGGTTCTCAGAGATTTTCCCGATGCTGCCATCCTTCATATTGGAGCCGAACAAAGCAGACAGCACAGCGCCGATCTGGGACTTGCCCTCGCCGCCCTCGCCCTTAATCACCATCATCCGCTGCCCTTTGTTGCTGGGAATCAGGCAGTAACCGATGAACTCCTGCAGGGTGGGGATATCCTCTGGATAGAGCAAGCCATCCAGAAATGCAAGCCACTGAGAAGGGACAGGCGCACCAGTATTGTAGGCCACCGGCAACCGGCTTCGCACAATCTCTGGCCTGCCCTCGGTGAACGTACCATCCAGCTTCAAGGTGCCGTTGGTCAGATGGATGCGGTCTGCCTCCGGCGGGAAGTCATCCACATGAGCTGCCAGCTTCAATACCTCCAGAATGTTGGTGATCTTCCGGGGGATGTTGTTCACAGCGCAGCACTTCAATTCCTCATAAATCTCTCCACGCAGAGGAAGAACATCCGTCACTCTGCCGTCCGGCGTGAAGAAAGCGCCGTTGGCAAAGATGATTTTGCGATGGCTCAGAAACTCATCACAGAACAATGCCTCGTTGATATTGGTGCCGTCAAACCAGACGGGGCCATCAGCAAATTTCCGGTTCTTCATGGGTTCTCGCCTCCTTTTTCAGCCGCTCCAAGCGTTCTTCCAGTTTCTCAATCGTGCCGTCCCGATGGAGCATATCCACCGTTTTTACACGGATTTCCAGCTCTGCAAAGGCCAGAATATCCGCCAGATACTCGATACGGTCAAGCATCTGGCAAGCCTCCACAAAGTGATCGTCTAAGACTTCTTCCGGTGCTTTTGGTGCATACTGCACCTTCCAGCTCTCCAGAAGGTGCAGATAATCGCACAATACCCGCTGACAGTGCAGCTCCTCTTGTCGGAACGCCCTTGCCAGCGGGTATTTCGGTTTTGATAGCGCCGCCGCAGCGGGCGGCTTGTCCGGGTCAATGCCGAAGTCGTAAGCCAGCTTCTGTGCTGCCTCGTAGCTGCTCAGGCCAAACAGCCTTGCAACGAAGTCGATCACATCGCCGGTAGCTCCGCAGCCGAAGCAGTAGAAATAGCTCTCGTTCAGCTTCATGCTGGGATGACGGTCATCGTGGAAAGGGCAGCGTATCATGCCGCTACGTTCCACTTTCAAACCGTAGTGTTCGGCGGCTTGCCGTACCGTGACAGCCGCCTTAACTGTTTCAAATAGATTCATGCGTCATACCTCCGTATATTTTTTGACGGTTTCTGCCCGTCTGCCTGAATATACGGAGAAAATAGCTCTCAGCCGGAAAATCCGGCACTTTTGCAAAAAAGAAATTTTCGCCCGGATTTTTTTGCAAAAATGCAATGTCAAAATAGAACGTATGTTCTATTTCATCTTGATTTTATTCCAGTAATCGACTATAATATATTTGAGTTACCAAGTCACTTAGTCAATAACATTCTTTGTTGTTTATTTTTAGATGGAGGACCGGGAAAATGGACAGCTTATCTCAAAAAATTTACGACCAGGCATTGCGCTGCGGATTTGATAAATGCGGAATCATATCTATTTCTGCACTGGACGGATTTAAACAGTTATATCAACAAAGGCTTAATGATGTTCCGGTAAGCCAATATTTTTATAAAGGCGTTGGAAATTTAACAGAAACAAAGTCGAGATTTCCATGGTCCAAATCCATCGTAATTCTTGTATTTGACTATGGAAAGTATAGGTTCCCAGAATCTTTACAGGGAAAATACGGAAAAGCTTTTTTTCTGGAACCAGAGAAAAAAAGTAGGGAACGCTTCGATCTGGAACGCTTGGAAGTCTGGTTTTATGAAAATGGTATCCAAGCGAAAGGCGGAGAGCAGTTTGGCTCACTCAGCGTTGGCCCTCTCAGGTATATGGCAATGAAAGCCGGACTGGGTATTATCCGTAAAAATAATTTCTTTTATACGGAGAACGGCTCCTATAACAATTTATTTGCTTACGTGATTGATCAGGAGTGTGAACTTATCCATACATGCAGCGCTCCGCCTTGTTCTGAAAAATGTGATTTGTGTCGACGTGCTTGTAAGACGAAGGCTTTGGAAGCACCATACACAATGAATCCGTTTAAGTGTGTTTCTTTTCTGACTACATTTGGAAATAGCGATACACCGGAAGGACTTTCTGATGAGATGTATGAGCAGTGGGTATGCGGCTGCGATAATTGCCAGGATGCCTGTCCTTATAATCGGCGGCATGATTGGAAACACGGATTGCCATTAAACAAATTAGAAGAAATTGCTCCAGCAATTTTACCAGAGAACTATGAAAATCTGACGGACGAATTTCTCATCAAAAATGTCATTCCTAAAACTGCGAATCATTTGCAGGATAAAGATATCCCGGCATTAAGAAAGAATGCAGCCAGATCAGCAATAAATGCTCAAAGAGCTGGAGCCAAATAATCTTTTCTATGTTGCTAGTTTCAAACGAAGGGGACGAGAATGAAATACCTATCAACCTTTGAAGTTGCGAAGAAATGGGGGATTTCTCACCGGCGTGTGGCCATCCTCTGCAATGAAAACAGAATCCCCGGCGCACAGCGGGCGGGGAGCCGTTGGATTATCCCGGAAGACGCAGAAAAACCCGCCGACGCCCGGATCAAAAGCGGGAAATACAGAAAACTCAAGTCAGAGGAAGGAGGGACACCCTAAATGGAGAAAACCTTTTTGCCCGGTGACGTCCGCCAACGGCTTACCGATTTGATGAAAGACCAAAAGGTAACACAGACGGAACTTGCCAGAAAAATCGGCTGCGGAGACAGCGTTCTCAGCCGTTTCATCTCCGGGCAGACTGATAAACTCAGCAATGAAAATATCATTCGCATTGCCAGAGTGTTCAACGTGTCCACCGACTTCCTGCTGGGCATAACCAATGTTCCCGACCGGAAGAATTATGCCATTGACGAGTTGGGCTTATCCGCAGAAGCAGCACGCAATCTATTCACAGAAAAAGTCAATACAGCGGTGCTGAATCGGTTGCTGGAAAGCCCCCGCTTTGCGGAGCTGACCTACACGCTGGAGCAGTATTTCAATGACACCATTGCCGCCGGATTCGCCGCACAAAATCAAATGTATGCCACTCTCAGCGCATTGACCCGGAAAACGGTAAAATCCAAATCCGGAGAAAAAACTGCAAAGGACATCAGCCGCCTGCGGACATCTCCCTATCAGGCAGACCTTGCTACCATAGAAAATCAGTTTATGCTGGCGGTCAAAGAAATAAAAAAAGAAATCGGCCATGACTTTTCTGTCCAGCAGGCATTCACCAAGGAAATCGCCCAACAGATGTTTACGGAGCTGACGAAAGGGCAGGATATGGAGAATCCCCACATCACGCCGGAACAGATCACAGAAGCCGTTCTGGACAGCGTTTCCTGCATGGAGGAGGCTTCTTCAGATGTGTTGGAGAAATTCGGTCAGGCATTGACTGACCTGATATATGGTATAGCACAGGGAGCAAAACAGGAGAACAAGAATGAAGACCCGGAGCAATGAGCGGCTTTGCGCTCAGGCTCAAAAAGGGGACGAAAATGCCCGCAGCCTTCTTCTGGAAAAGAATTATGGTTTTATCTGCCAAACTGCTGCAGAACTATATCGGAGTATGAATCTGGGAGAAAGTGACCTTGGAATTGAGATGGATGATCTGACGCAGGAGGGCAGCATCGGCCTGCTGGATGCCATCTCACACTTTGACAGCAGCAAGGGCATTAAGTTTCTGACCTATGCTGCGCCCTCTATCAAAAACGCCATGACTGACCTGGTGCGCTCTGCCTTTGCACAGTATGAACAGCGAATGACCGACAAGAAAAACGGGCCGGGACTTCAGAAAGTCCGGCTGGATGAAATCCTGCCTGACGATGAACGGATGCTGAGGATCGAGGCCATTGCCAATTCCGCAGCCAAATCCCCGGAGCAGATTTACATTGACCGGGAGACAATGCAGGAGCTGTATGAGGGCTTGGGAAAACTCTCCGAGCGAGAGCAGGTATATCTCCTGTATCGCTATGGCTTTACAGACGATACGGAGCATACGCTGATTGGGACGGCAATCCATTTCAGCCTCCGGGAGAGCCGGGCAAAGAAGCTGGAGGAAGAAGCCATGGACAATCTCTGGCTGGAGCTGCCGTGGTGGTTTTAGGGCGTGACGCTGTGGCGGGACAAGGTGCTTCATCTGATGTACTGAATGGGTAAAATTTTTCTTCTGTGAGGTATTCAAAGGATATTTCCCTTTGCCGCCGCCTGCTCCGTTCCCGCCATGCGTTGATAGCCGCATAGCGTATCACGACTTTGCAAAAGCCGTTAAAAGTATACATGATGTGTTCCTTGTATGCTTTTGTGTAAGCCATAGAAAACTCCTCCTTTCTCCCACAAAGAGCATTGTGACTGGTTGATATTGCCTAAAAGCAAAGACAGGCGGGGCTGTCAATAGCGGACGTAGCCCGTTCATTTTACTGTGGACTAATATGTGTTGCATTTTTTTGCTTTCTTAATTCTGTTCCCACTAACACAATAGATAGCACAAACGCTGAAAAATCAGCAACAGGCCCCGCTAGCAATACTCCCATAATTCCGAAACGGAGCGGGAGCAGCAGGGTAAGCGGAATCAAGAAAAAGGTCTGCCTTGTTAATGCCAACAGAGCACCTTTTAACGCTTTTCCTATTGCGGTAAAAAAGCTGGAAGAAAGCAACTGCACACCATTTACCAACACCATGAAAAGATAGGTACGCATGAACAAAACAGCAAATTCAAAATACAGCTCGTCCCCGTCTCCGAATAGTGAAATGATAGATTGCGGGAAAAATTGAAATGCGATAAAAGCAATAATGGAAACAACGAGATTCCACTTTACTGCAAGCAGGTAAGCCTCCCGTACCCGATGATATTGCCTTGCTCCATAGTTGAAACCGATAATCGGCTGTGTCCCTTGCGAGATTCCTACAACAATCGCAAGGATTATGGCATTTGTTTTCATAACAATTCCGCAAGCTGCCAAGGGAATATCCGTTCCATATTTTGTTAATGCGCCGTAATAAGTCAACGAATTGTACTGAATGATTTGAATCACGGTAACTGCAATCTGATTTGAGCTGCTGCTTATCCCCATGCTGCAAATTTTCAGGCTTTCTTTAATGTCCAATAAAAACGACTCTTTTTCAAAATGGATTGTTTGGAAACGCCATAGATAACGGAGTGCGAGTATGAAAGAAAAAATTTGCCCAATAACCGTTGCCCAAGCTCCGCCGGCAATTCCCCAATCGCAAACAAAAATAAAAATGGGGTCAAGAATGGTATTGATAATAGCTCCCGCAACCATGCAGACCATTGAATACTTTGGTTTTCCATCTGCTCGAATCAAATTGCTCATACCATTCGTTACAATGAGAAACGGCATTCCAATCAATGTTATGCTGGCATACTGCTTTGCATATGGAAATACATCTGTCGTTGCCCCAAATGCCTTTAGGAGCAAAGACAGAAAAGTTTCTCCAACCAGCAAATAAATAATTCCGAAAATTCCCATCAGAACAATACCATTTCCCGCTGCTTTGGCGGCAGCTTTCGGCTCTTTGCGTCCAAGACAGAGGGAAACACGGGAAGCACTGCCAATTCCGACCAGTAGTGCAATGGCAAGGCAGATGGTAGAAAACGGGTAGGCAACATTGGTTGCTGCATTTCCCAAATAACCGACCCCTTGACCAATAAAAATCTGATCCACAATATTGTAGATTGAGCCGACAAGAGACGCCACAATACTGGGAACAGCAAAATTTTTCAACAGCTTTGAAATTTTTTCATAGCCTAGCGGATTTTCAGTCATTGAACTCCTCCCCCTTTCTCTCTATATGGAGTTCCGATGTGATATTTTTGCCCGCCTGTATTAAGAAATCCATAAAAAGATTCTGATCGGATTCGCTCATGCCCTGCAATAAAAGAGCTTCTGTCTTTTCGCATATCGTCTGTATCTCGTCAATAATAGACAATGCTCTTTCTGTAGGATACAATTTACATGTCCGCTTATCCTTATCATTGGGAGAGCGTGTAATCATTCCCTGCTTTTCCAATGTCGCAACCGTCCGTACAATATTGCTTGGATGAACATAGAACATATTCAACAAAGAATCTTGTAGAATACCGGGCGAACGACAGATTTTGATTAAGAACATATATTGACTGTTGTTGATTCCATAGGGGGCAAGCTGTTTGTCCAAATAGATTTTGTAAAATCGGTCTGTTACGGAAAGCCATTTTAATAGTTGCATAGATATATACCTCCAATCAGAAAGCATTATAGATCAATATGCTTGCGCACGCAAGTATTTTTTGAAAGTGCAAATATCAATACTTTTTTCGGTCAACAAATATTTCCAAATTAAGGTATTGAATCCTTATCATGTTTTTGCAGATAAGTATGAGAGGGATTCCGCAGTAGTCGGCATTGTGGGAATGTGTATAACTGGCTGGCTTATGGAGTTGTGGGTAACTCTGTTTGCAGAATGTGGGAAAGCTGCACTTTAGCTTTTCCATGTTCTGTGAACAGAGTTATCCATGACGGAATAGCCTGTTATGCACATTTCCATAATGCTTTTCTTTTGGTCTTGCTCTTTGATTCTTTTGTTCGGAATAGTGTGGTGCTGGCGGTCTATCTCTTATTTTCGATTTCTTGCTTCTTTACCGTACATGAGCACTGGTGCTGGGCACAAAACAGCAGAAAACCACTGAACAGGGGCTTTATGACAAAGGCGAGCGCCCCAATGCCCTCATCGACTGGCCGGTGGATGCCCTGGACTACGAGCTGGTGGACATCTTCAACTGGCAGGAAGAAGCCGCCGGAATGATCTCCCAGATGGAGTTTGTCCGCCGGGTGGATGTGCAGACAGAGACCATCGAGCGGTATGTCCGGGACGGAATGCTGGTGCCCGATCTGGTGGTGCCCATGAGTGAGCACCGGACCTTCAAGTATTTCAAGGAGGAAACTTTACAGAAGTATGCGGAACAGTACGGCTGGACGCTGATCGACGACTCCAACCGCAAGGATTTGTTTTTGGATATGGTGCGGCAGATGGATATGAGCTACTCCTACAAACCGGTACTCCTCAAGGCGGTGCTGCTGTTTGCCGATGACAAGGGCCGGGTAAAACTCAGCGACATTGTCACCTACTTCCGGGAGTTCTACGAGGCCCGTCGGGCTGCTGGTCTGGTGGTGGAGAAGGCCAACAGCATCTACGCCAAGGGCAGCTACACCGATGCCCAGGCTCAGCGGAATATCCTGTCCAACCCTTTCAAGCGGTTTGAGGATATGCAGATGCTCCATCACACCAAGACCCTGGGCGTGATCCAGGTGGACGAGTCCGTCTGGAAGAAGCTGACCCGGGAGGAAAAGCAGGAGATTGAGCGGATCTGCGATGAGAAGCTGAAAGACTATTACCGGCGGTTTGAGTAATGCAAAGAGAGGGAATGAGCGATGAATGTCATCTGCTATGTATGGCGACTCCTTCACCTACGGCTATGACCCACGGAGCTATTTCGGTGGACGCTATGATGCAGACAGCCGGTGGGATGACATCTTGGCTACGAAAATCAGCTGGATAATCTACCGAGAGGGAAGATTCCGCCCATCTCTCCCGCCTTTCTTACCGGTACAGATCTGCTGATTGCACGGCAGCCGATAATCCGGGATATACACATGGTCAGCCGCCATCTCAATTTTTGGGTGTTGAGATGGCGGCCTTTTTGTGCCGAGAGATTTGGTTGTTATTGCAAAGCTATGTTTTAGTGAGCAGATTATATATCCCTTTTGCTCCCTCCGGCGGCACGAGAAAATCCTGCGCTTCACTTCGGATTTCCTCTCACCGCCTACATACGGACAGGCAGATTTCGCTCATGCTTCATTCAGCTTTTGCGTATTCAATTCGGCAAAATCCGCCTGTCCTGCTGTCACTGGAAAGTGTCTGTGCGGCCACAAACGCAGCCCCTTTCCAGCGCCAGCGGGAGCAAAAGGTATAACACACTAGACTTTCCGTGGAAAGTCGTGTGCCAACAGGGATGCTCTCGCCCCTATTGGAAACCCAGAGCCAAAGGAGCTGCGCCCCTCTGGACACCCGCATATTTTCCTCGCAAATGGTACCCAAACTGTAAAAATGCAGTTTGACGCCCTTGCTCAGAAAATACAAAACCGCTGCAACTTCATCCTGCATGGGGATGAAATTGCAGCGGTTTTTCTTTGTTGCAGATATCACTTCTTAATATTCACTGCAACATTTTCTGTAATACCTTCTTCGCCGGGCGATGACCTCCGGAAAATCCAGATCATACCAGAGCACACCAGATGCCCCGACACGATGTACACGGCTGTCCAGGCCGCACTCAATATGCAATACGAGAACCTCGGAATCCATTGCAATCAGCTTTCTGACCCATTCGTCAAAAACCCTTGCCCGCATTGCCATAAAGTAAGCCAGCCATTTTGACTTTGATTTTCTTCCCAACTGTACCGCATTTTCCGCCCATATCTTTTCAGCAGTCCTATCCTCAAGAATAATCCCCATTTGGCTGACCTTTGCCTTGCCGTACAGCGGAATATATAAAGTTTTATTTACATGATCCATATTGTCACAGGTTAATCCTTTCAAAATCACGCATTGCCCTCTGCATGGACATCAAGGTAAGTGCGGCATACAAACTCGCTCCAAGCAAAAGAACGCATATCTGCAAGTCAATATATGCAAATCCGAACGCATTCAGAGCCTCCATCCCTGGAATATGAAACAGCGTCTCTGCAATTCCTACAACCAAAAAGGCCGCAACAATAAAGATAACAAAGGGCTTTGCCAGTCGATAGGCGGTTTTGAAAAAGCCTCCAACAAAAATCCCGTTGAACAGCCCCAGAATCAGCAGCACGAAGCCAAGGTAAACTAGATTGGCATTCATCAGCGGATTGCTCCTGTAAACCGCCGCTTCAGATAGTACAGTCATACGAATCAGAGTGACAGCGGCAGTCAGCGCAAAATAGCAAAGTTGGACAAATCCGCAAAAGAGGTATTTCGCTCTGACCACATCTGCCTTGGCCACTGGCAGGAGCGCCGTATAAGTGATATCGTTTGCTTCTCTCGCCGCCTGGAAAGACTGGAACAGGCCGAGGCATAGGAAAAAGGCGCTGACCAGGATGGGATAACCAGGAACAAACGCCATCAAGCCAAAGATAATAAAAAGATAGGAAAGCGGCGAAGCTGCCAGCTTCATTTCTTTCTTCAACAGTCGTATCATACGCTGGCACCCCTTTCCATTCGCAAAATCGCTTGCTCTATGGTTTCGCCTGCTTCACAGCAGTTTTTCCGAAAATCCTCTTTTGGGTAGTTGGCTACAAGTTTTCCATCCCGAATATACAGAATATCGTCAGCACATTTCTCAATATCCGAGGTAATATGGGTGGAAAACAGGATAGAAACGCCCCGCTTTTTTAATTCTTCAAATATGTCAAGCAACTCATCACGGGAGAAAGGGTCAAGGCCGCTGGTTGGCTCATCCAAAATGAGAATCTCCGATTTATGAGATAGCGCCAGCAGCAGATTAAACTTCACCCGCATCCCTTCGGAGAGCTCAGCGGGCATCTTGTTCTCGTCCAGCGCAAACAAGGAGAGATATTCCCGATAGGTTTCTTCGTTCCATGTGTCAAAGAACATCCTTGTAACAGCAACGATGTCTTTTATTTTTCTCTTTGGATAGTAGTTGACTGCTCCCGTAGAATACCCGATCTGCTGCTTGATCTGCTTCTCGTGCCGGGCAAATGGCAGCCCGAAGTAACGAATCTCGCCGCCATCCGGATGGACAAGGCCCAGCATAGATTTGATGGTTGTGGTCTTACCGGCTCCATTTCGGCCAATGAATCCCACAATCCGTCCAGCATTCAACTGAAAAGACAGGTCAGACAGGGTAAAAGAAGGATAGGTTTTTCTCAGATTATTGATCTCACACAGAGGCATCTAATCTACCTCCTGTTCCGTTTCAAATACGGCTGTGGCAAATTGTGAAAACATGGTTTTTGGAGGGATGGCAATCCCCCGTTTTTCATCCCCCAGAAGCACCAGTGTATCTCCCGGATGAATATCAAATACTTCTCGTGCCTGTTTCGGTATCACAATCTGCCCCTTTTCTCCCACTGTGGCCGTCCAGGCGTATTTTCCTTTTGGCTTACCCATTATATTTCCTCCTCAAAAGTATGATTTGTATAACAAATTATACTTTACAGTCATGGCAGTGTCAACAGGCAACATAGCGTTTTCTCCACATGACAGAGAGGGCGAAGACACCTCACAAAGCGTCTTCACCCTCTCTGTCATAATATTCATATTCTCAAATCATCCCAAAATGCTTTAGCGCATCCATAATCGCCGCTTCCTTCTCCGGCGGGCACTTTGGCACTTTCGCATTTTCCTTCTTGGATAGATTATAATTCTGTCCCACATCCAGCCCGCACTTCCGCTTGACCTGGGAGATATACAGGCTGGACACCTTCAACTCACTATGCTCCAGCACATACGCCTTGATCTGCTCATAGGTAGCGCCCTTCTGGAACCCGGACATATCCATACCCTCCAGAGAGAACTCCACACGAACCTTCTTCGAGTCGATTTCTCCCTTGGAAAGCAAGACAACTGTCTCAACATGCCCCGTCCCCGGAAACATATCCACACCAACAGCCTTTTCCACCTGATACCCTCTGCCCTGCAGCATCTCCAAATCTCTTACAAGGCTCGTGGGCTTGCAGCTAATATACACAATTCTTTCCACCCCAAAGTCTATAATCTTCTGCAGTGCCTTGGGATGAATCCCATCCCGGGGCGGGTCAAGGACAATCAGGTCCGGCTTGTCCTGAAGTTCATCTATCACTTTCAGCACGTCACCGGCAAGGAAGGAGCAGTTCTCCAGGCCGTTCAGCTGCGCGTTTACACGCGCAGCTTCCACGGCCTCTTCCACAATCTCCACGCCTGCTACCTTCTGCGCCACTGGCGCAAGGATCTGTGCAATGGTTCCGGTTCCGCTGTAAAGGTCAAAGATGACCTTATCCTTCGTCTCCCCGATATAATCCCGGGCTGTGCTGTAAAGCACCTCGGCTCCCAGTGAATTTGTCTGGAAGAAGGAAAAGGGGGAAATTTTGAAGCGCAGGCCGAGAAGCTCCTCATAGAAATAGTCTCTTCCCCAGAGAATCTCTGTTCTGTCATTCTGCACCACATCAGCCAGGCTGTCATTATAAGTGTGCAGAATACCGACAATTTCACCTTCCAGCTTCAGAGCACGCAGCTGTTCCGCCCAGGCTGCGTCTGTCTCCTGAATCTGACTGCTTTCACTTCCAGTCCCGCCGGGCAGCCTCTGTTCTCCGTCAGCCTTCTTCTCTTCCATTGCTCCGTCAGATGAGGATGCCTGTACCCGATTCACTCCCTGGCTTTCTCCCTGATTTTCATTTTGCTCTCCTTCCAACCTGGCCTGAAGAACAGAAGCTTTTTCTTCCTCCAGCTGGGTCGTTGTCACCAGGTCCACCAGGATCTCCCCGGTCTTCGCGCCTTTTCTCACCAGCAGATGGCGCAGATAGCCGGTGTGGCGCAGCCTGTGGTAAAAGGGAAGACCCTTTTCCTGAAAGTACTGGAGGGTGCAGGTCAGAATCTTCCGGTAATCCTCGTCCACGATCTGGCACTGATCGGTAGTGACAATATCATAAAATCCGCCCCTCTTGTGCATTCCCAGAGCCAGAGGTCCGTCTTTTACCTCATCACCGAATGAAAATTCCATCTTATTGCGGTAAGCAAATCGGCGGGGGCTCTCTTTCACGCCCTCAAAGACATAGGGCTTCTCTATGGCTCCGTCCAGCAGTTCCCGAAGCTGGCCCTCCTTCAGTCGGATCTGCTCTTCGTAGGGCAGATTCTGATAGGCGCAGCCGCCGCACTGGCCGAAATGCGGACAGGCGGGACTGACTTCCAGAGGCGAGGGCTCCAGCACTTCCAGAAGCTGGCCCTCGCCTGTTCCCTTGCGCAGCTTTTTCAGCCGGTAACGAATCTTCTGGCCCGGCAGCGTATTCTTTATGATAATGCGGCGGTCCTCCGCCCTGATAATTCCCCGGTTCGGAAACTCGGTCTTCTCAACGATTCCCTCGTAAATCTCTCCCTTTTTCATGAATACTCCTCTTCTTCAGATAAAGCGGGGCCCCGGGCTCCGCCTTCTTTTTACTTTCTTTTATTTTTTACTGCTTTCTGCTGTCTTTCTATGATCTTACTTTTCCATTTATCGTTCTGCTGCTTTTCCTCTCGACTCGAAATACATGTGCATCTCTAATTATCGTCCTTATCCTTCGGCCAGCGGAACAGAACCTGCCCCACGAGAGCCGCGCCGCCGAAAATAAGAATCAGCATAATCAGGTAGGCGTACAGGCTCACAGAACGGAATACAAACCGGATATTGGAAATGATGGATGCCAGAATGATGACGATTCCGAGAACGGTCAGGATCTTTGCCCCCACAGAGTCCACATTCAGGAACAGCCAGATGATTCCGGCGATAAAGGGCACTACCACAAGCCCGGCCCCGAAGCGGAAGCCCCAGAGGCTTAAGCCGAAATAGGTACTGACTGATACATTAGAAAGGAACCAGTATAATCCTGCCGCCAGCATCACCATGCCGATTACAAATTGTGCCAGCGGATTGCGCTGCTTTTTCAAATTTCTTTCCTCCTCTTTTTTCTGTCGGAACATGCGGGCATGTTCCGGCTGCCGCGCTCTAAAAAAGAGCGCCTCAAAACATTTCTTCGTCTTGAGGCACTCTTTTTGTCAGGTGCTACTCTTCTTCTCCATCCTCAAAAAAGTCGTCATCGAAATCATCATCGAAATCGTCTTCAAACTCATCCGGATAGGACGGAGTAAAGAAACGATACACAGCGTATGCGATTCCCGCGATAGCCGCTACAGCTCCGATTATCGCCAGAACCCAGAGCAGTGTATTCTTGCTCTTTTCATCCTCTTCTTTTTTGCGAAGCAGGTCGTTCAGCCGGGTGGCTGTTAAAAAATCTTCCATTTTATTCATGGCTCATACTTCCTTTCTGCGTCATGGGACATCCACGCCTGTTAATTGCTCATATTATATCACAAAGAGGACAAAATTACTATCATTTCCTAAATCTTTTTCAGTTTCGCGAAAGAAGCAAAGAGTTTTTTTACGCCGGCTGTGTCGAATTCGACCCGCACTTCGTAATCTTTCCTGCCCTCTGTAATCTCCAGCACGGTTCCTTCTCCGAACCTGAGATGACGCACCCGGTCTCCCACGCCGTAATCCAGATGATCGGCTTTTGACACGGTGACCGGTGAGGTCTCGAAAGGTTTGGAGCGCAGGCTTCTGCGGGCCTCCAGCACGGCTTCCCTGCGTTTCTCCCGGCGGCTCTCCCATTCTTCCTTTGCGCGCTGCCCCGGAGTCTCGTTTTTCACATCCAGATACTCTTCCGGAATCTCCCGAAGGAAACGGGAAACCTGATTATACTGTATTTCTCCCCGGACCATCCGCTGTCTGGCCGCCGTCAGCGTCAGCTCCTTTTTCGCGCGGGTGATTCCCACGTAGCAGAGACGGCGTTCTTCCTCGATCTCTTCTCTGGGATTTTCAGCCATGATGGACATGTAGCTGGGGAAAAGTCCTTCTTCCATGCCTGCCATATAGACGTAGGGGAATTCCAGTCCCTTGGCGCTGTGAAGGGTCATGAGCACCACATGGTTGCTCTCTTCTTCCAGATTGTCGATATCCGCCACCAGCGCGACTTCCTCCAGAAAGCCGCTTAAGGACGGCTCTTCCGCCGTATCGTCATAATCCTGGACCTTGCTGATAAGCTCGTTGATATTTTCAATTCTGGCCCTGGACTCCTCTGTGTTCTCAAGCTCCAGCTCCTTTACATAGCCTGTTTCTTCAATCACGGCCTCCAGGAGCTCATGGACGCTGATCTGCTCCTGCTTTGCCCGCAGAGTCTGAATCAGCACAGTAAAAGGCAGCACCTTGGAGCTTCCCCGGCCGATTCCGGGGATCTCATCCGCCTTCAGAAGGGCATCGTAAAAACTGATTCCATAAGCCGCCGCGTAATCTCCCACCCGGATGAGCGTGGTGGCTCCGATGCCCCGTTTCGGGACGTTGATGATGCGGCGCACCGCCAGCTCATCCCGGCCATTGTCAATGGTTTTCAGGTACGCCAGCAGATCCTTGATCTCCCTGCGGGCATAGAAGTTCACGCCGCCGATCAGCTTGTACGGTATGCCGGCATAAATCAGCTTCTCCTCAAAAAGGCGGGACTGGGCGTTGGTCCGGTAGAGGACCGCGTGATCCCGGTAATCTCCCTCTCCCTTCTGTACATGGCTGCGGATATTTCCGATGACATATTCCGCTTCTTCAAAACCGTTCTGGAACTGCCGGAAATGCACCGGAGCCCCCTCTCCGTTTTCCGTCCAGAGCCGCTTGTCCATGCGGCCTGCGTTATTCCGGATTACGTCATTGGCCGCGTTCAGGATATTTCCTGTGGAACGGTAGTTCTGCTCCAGCTTGATTACCTTTGCGTCCGGGAAAATCTTCTCAAAATTCAGGATGTTTCCGATATTGGCTCCCCGGAACCGGTAAATGGACTGATCGTCGTCGCCCACTACGCAGAGATTCCGGTATTTGGACGCCAGCAGACTCACCAGCCGGAACTGGGCCGTATTCGTGTCCTGATACTCGTCCACCATAATATAGCGGAAACGCTCCTGGTAACTGTCCAGCACCTCGGGGCAGTTCTGAAACAGCTCCACTGTCTTCATGATCAGATCGTCAAAATCCAGAGCGTTATTTTTCCGGAGCTGCGCCTGGTATTCCTTATATACCGCCGCAGTCCTCTGCTGCTGAAAATCCACTCCCGCGTTCAATTCCATCTCCGCCGGGCTTATCAGCTCATCCTTGGCCCTGGAGATGGCCCCAAGCAGTGTCCGCTCTTTGATGATTTTCGTATCTATATTCAGCTTCTTGCAGACATCCTTCATCACCGATTTCTGATCGTCTGTGTCATAGATGGAGAAAGACGTATCAAAACCCAGTCTGTCTATGTAACGGCGCAGGATGCGCACGCAGGTAGAATGAAAGGTGCTGACCCACACGCTCTCACTGCCCATCCCCACGATCTGGTCGATGCGCTCCCGCATTTCTCCGGCCGCCTTATTGGTAAAGGTGATGGCAAGAATATTCCAGGGATTTACCCCCTGCTCGATAAGATATGCGGCCCGGTGCGTAAGCACGCGGGTCTTTCCGGAGCCGGCTCCTGCCAAAATCAGAAGCGGCCCTTCTGTATGAAGCACCGCTTCCTGCTGCTCCGGATTTAAAGTAACCTGGTTTAGAGTATTACTGTCCATAATCCGTTGTCTCTTTCTAATCTATAATAATCATCTGCACTTTTTCAGTGCTTTTCCTCGAACGCAGCTTATACCAGCTTCCGTCCGCAGTTGGGGCAGAAATTGGCGCCGTTCGTCTTTGTGCCGCAGTCCGGGCAGAAGTTGGGCGCCGCGCTGCCGGAAGTCCCGCTCCCGGTTCCGCCTGCCGCTGCGGGAGCGGCCTGCAGTCCGCCGGCCACGTTCTGATTCTGGCCCATCTGCGCTGCCATCTGCTGACCCATAGCCATTCCCATGGCAAGGCCCGCCATATCCGCGGCCGTCCCGCCGCCCTGTCCGTTTGCCATGGCTTCGCCCATAGCCACCTGCTGGAAACGTCCCACGTCCCCAATCATGCTCTGGGCAGCCGCCTTCTCCGCCATCTTCTGTACCTCCGGCGGATAGTTGAAACTGGAGACGGCAAAGCTTGTGATGCCGATGCCTATTTTCTGCATCTCCATATCCAGATCTTCCTGAATTCCCCGTCCGATCTCCCTGGCATTGACCTGAAGATTGAACATATCCTTTCCTTCCTGGACGATCCATTTCATCAGAAGCTGATCCAGCATGGAAGTGATGCGTTCTTTCACCTCTTCTACCGTAAACTGCTGGCGGATGCCGGCTACCTTCTCAATCAGCGCGTCGTAATCCGCTGCCTTGCAGGTAAAGGTCCCGAAAGAACGGATGGGCATTCCGCCCGGAAGCCCCGGCGCCGGGATCAGAACCGGGCTTTTGGTTCCCCATTTCACCAGCACTTCCTTCGTATTGATAAACAGAACCTCAGCCCGCAGACCGCTGTTAAATCCAAATTTAAAGCCTTTCAGCGTAGACAGAAATGGAATGATATCGGACTCGATATCATAACTTCCCTCATCCCGGAAAATTCCCTCTACCTTGCCGTTATAGAGAAAAATGGCATCCTGTCCCGGCCGTATAATCAGCCGGCTGCCTTTTTTGATTTCTTTGTTGCTCCATTTCCAGAACAGCATGTCGTCCCGGAATTCCTGCCATTCGACTACGTTGGCAAACTGTCCTCCAAATAAACCCATGGAATCTCCTCCTCATTTTCCAGTTCTGTCTCTGACTCCGCAGTCCAGGCCGCAGTCCATACTCCGCCCAGATCCGCGTGTCTTCTTCCGCTTCCACCTTCACTGAACCAGTAGACCAGCGCCACGATCACCAGGACCGCCGCCGCGATCGCCGCAATTCTGGCCGGACTCTTGGGATAATCACCCTCCACCCGGCCGCTCTGGCCATTGATGAGCACATGGTACTGTTTTCCCTTATATGTATAGGCCGTCGTATAGACAGGCATCATCACATGTTTGTAAGTCTCATCCCGGTATTCCGTCCGAATCCGTATATCCCGCGCGTCGTCAAAGCGTCGCAGCACATCGCTTCTGGCCATTTCCGTCAGCTGCTGCTCCATAGTCTGAACTGCTTCCCTGTGGGCGTCGTCCAAATCCACTGTATAACATTCCGCTCCATAGCCGGAAAAATACTCCGGCGAATAGGAAGCCATCTGCCGGGTTCCGAAGACTCCCGCTCTTCTCAGAAGATCGCCGTCCAGCTTATGAGACGCCGGCACCAGCACATCGTCAAAGGCATGGCGCAACGCCCCGGAGGTAGGATACCAGTCTGTCACCACATGGTGAGTGGTCTTCCCGTCCGGCCCTTTTCGCGTCACTGTTCTGCGGCGTCCGCCCATAGCCGTATATCTGGCGTCCGCCTTTGCGTCAAAGGTCCAATAGGGCAGATAAATCCCCTGGAGACGCTCCCTCTGGTACAGATGCTTCAGTTCTCCGGGGGCCAGCCACCGTCCCTTCATCCATTGCCGGAACAGTTCTCCCACCCGGTCTTTGTCAATCTGAAACGGCAGCACACCGTCCGGAATAATGGCGTCCTCCTGCTTCTCCGCCAGCACATAGCTGGAACCGCAGTAAGGACACTCCACAGACGTGCTCGTGGGGTCCACCTCGATCTTCGCGCCGCAGCCCTTGCATTCCATGGTCTGGGTCGTCTTTTCCTCCGCCCGTATGGTCTGCATGGCATGCCTGGTCAGACTGTGCTCCACGATGCGCTCCTGCTCGTTCAGAATCGGAACCACCGTGTCACAGTTAGGACATTTCAGACTCTGGGTCTCCACATCAAACTCCATGACACCGCCGCAGTTTTCACAATAGTATATTTGATTGTCCATCTTGTCTCTTCCCGGTTATCTATAATCCCATTTTGGCCTTCAGGGCCGCCAGCTCATCGTCCACAGATGAAGAACTCTCATCCATATCATATTTCTTTGCCAGATCCTCAATGCTGTCTCCCCGGGCGTTCAGCTGAGACATGGCGTTCGCCTCGTCCAGCATCCGGTTGGCCTTTTCCTCCATACGATCAAAGGCAGCCATAGCCTCTCCTGCTCCGGAAATACTGGAGCCCATCTTATTCATCTTCTCCTGGGTCTTCGCCACCGCCACCTTGGCCTTAACCGCGTCGCGCTTCGCCTGCAGATTCTCCAGGTCTTTTGCCAGCTTATCGTGCATCTCCCGCATCTTCGCCGCGTTGGCCGCCGCCAGATCATAGGACTGCTTCAGGCTCTCCTGCTGCTTTACAAGCTGCGCCTTCTTTTCCAGAAACTGCCGCGCGTCATTGTCGTTTCCAGCCATCAAAGCCTTTTCCGCATACCGCTGCATTTTCGCAATGCCATCCGTACACTCGTCAAGCTCTCTCTTGGCTTTGGTCTCGGCCGCCATAACCGCAGCGGTCTCAGCCTTTACCTTTCCCAGATCGCTCTCAATATCCCGCAGATACTCATCGATCATCTTCTCCGGGTCTTCCGCACGATCCAGAAGCGCATTGATGTTTGCCGACATGATATCTCCAAACCTCTTTAAAATATTTGCCATTCTTTTCCTCCTTGTATGGACGGCTGACACTGCCGCCGGCACGTGTTTTCTTCGTCTTATTATATTACATTTCCACACCTCCGCACAAGAGGAAATACGCCTCTTTCCGGCTGCGGATAAATCCCCGTCTCCCTACCGCAGAATCTGCGAGCGGCTTGCTTCCCGGCTGGAATCTTTAAAGAAATTTAAATATTTGCCACTTGTCATATAGTTTTGAATACTATATAATGAATTACTAAGAGGTGAATGATTATGACCATTGACAGTCAAAATCTTCTGGAGAGTATTTTAAAGAGTCTGGATCGGATCGACTATATCCGCCCGGAAGACATTCCCGGCATTGATCTGTATATGGATCAGGTGACAACCTTTATGGACAGCCAGCTGAGTTCCTCCAGACGGTACGAAGACGATAAGATTCTTACGAAGACCATGATCAATAACTACGCAAAGAATCATCTGCTTCCGCCTCCGGAAAAGAAGAAATATTCCAGGGAGCATATGCTGCTTCTGATTTTCATTTATTATTTTAAAAGCATTCTGTCCATAAATGATATTCAGAGTCTCCTGGCTCCCTTGACGGAACGGTTTTTCCACACAGAGAACGATCTCCAGCTGGACCGCATTTACACAGAGGTATTCAGTCTGGAAAAAAGCCAGATCGAAATCCTGAAGGAGGATCTGATTCAGAAGTACCGGCTTTCGGAAAACACCTTTTCCGACGCTTCCGGGGAAGACAGGGAGTTCCTTCAGCTTTTCGCCTTTATCTGTATGCTGAGCTTTGACGTATACATGAAAAAGCAGGTAATCGAAAAACTGATCGATCAGTTCCCGGAACGGGACAAGCCCTCCAAAAAGAACCACAAAGAAAAAGAGGCCGAGTAATGACCGGTCTCTTTTCATTTTCTTCAGATTTCTCAGAACTTGCCGGACTTTCCGGACTCAAGCATCCCAAAAGCCTCAGCCTTTTTTGTTTCTCAATTGGAAAGCCTGTCCAGATATTTCATGTAGCTGGCTACCATGAGAGCGATTTTGAAGGTCATCGCGTCTTCAAATACACGGATATCCAGCCCTGTGGTCTTCTGCAGCTTTTCCAGACGATACACCAGCGTGTTCCGGTGGACAAAAAGCTGCCGGGCCGTCTCGGATACGTTCAGATTATTGTCAAAAAATTTCTCAATGGTGGTAAGAGTCTCTTCATCAAAAGTATCCGGCAGATTCTCTCCGAAAATCTCCCTCATGAACATCTCACAGAGGGGCTGGGGAAGCTGATAGATCAGCCGGCCGATTCCCAGCGTATGATAGGCGGTCACCGTCTTTTCCGGGTAGAAGATCCTTCCCACCTCCATGGCCATTTTTGCTTCCTTGTAGGACTTGGACACATCCTTAATCTGGCTCACCATGGTTCCGTATGCTACCCGTACCCGGTCTGCCTCATCTGTATTCAGCATTTTCGCCAGCATACCCGCGATCTCTTCCAGGGTCTCGTAAGTGTCCCGCTCCCCTACCGTCTTCACTACCACGATATTCTTCTGATCCACTGCTGTGATCACATCCTGGGACCGGGGCGCAAATACGCTCCGCACAGCCTCCAGCGCCAGAGCATCCTTTTCATCTCTGGTCTCCACCAGAAATACTACGCGCACGGCCTCCGTATCCATATGCAGCTTTTTGGCCTGGCTGTAGATATCCACCAGCAGCAGGTTGTCCAACAGCAGATTCTGAACAAAATTGTTCCGGTCAAAGCGTTCTTTATATGCCACGATCAGATTCTGGAGTTCGCTGACGGCTACCTTTCCAATCATGTAGGCATCTTCGCCGCTGCCCTTCGCCAGCAATATGTATGCAAGCGTCCCCTCATCATATACCTTGAAAAAATGACATCCCTGCAGGCTCTGTCCCTCCGCAGGGGACTGCGCAAAGATACGAACCATCTCCTGAGAAATATTCTCCGGCTCAAATGTCGAAGCCGCCGTGCTTCCGTCCGTCTCCAGCACGCAGAGATCGATTTTAGTAATGGAATGCAGTTCTTCCATTGTCATCTGAATTACCTGATTGGAAATCATGGTACTCCCTCCTCCAGCGCTTATTCTTATTTATTATAACACGCTTTCCTGAATAGTGACTACCGTTTTATTTACTTTTTAAAAATACATTACCTCTTACACTATTCTCTGTCGTTTAAATATGCTTCAAATTTTACAAATTATCCAGATACAAAAATGCCTGAGACATTCTTCCGTAAATGTCTCAGGCATTTCATTCGCAAAGCTGCTGACGGGAATCGGACCCGTGACCTCCGCACTACCAATGCGACGCTCTACCGACTGAGCCACAGCAGCATCTTGCGCAACGCGCTAGATTATATTAGCATTTATACCGGGAATTGTCAAGGATAAAATAAAAATTTTTTTGACAAATTTTTTACCCGCCGTTACTATTCCCGGCCGTCCGATTTTGCGTGTTGGAATTGTAATGTTTTTACTTTTTATATGGCTTCGCACTGGCAGAAGAGGGCCCTGGGTCCGGGAACTCCCGGACCCAGGGCCCTCTTTTTCCTGCTGCCTGTTATTCTATGGTCTCTCAATTTCTTCCGGTCGGCTTAATTGCTAGAAGCTGCCGCGGCATTTTCATTGACTCCCAGTGTGACGGAGACTGTCTGCTCCACATATTCCCCGTCAGACACTGCGCTGTAGGTTACATCCACGGTTTCTCCAGCACTGTAATAGGAAATCAGATCCTGCAGTCCCGACAGTGATGATACACTCGTACCGTCAAATTTTGTGATGATATAGCCCGTCTGCAGTCCTGCCGCTTCTGCCGCTGATCCTTCCGATACAGAGGTAATATACACGCCTCTGGGCATTCCGTAAGCCTCTGCCACCTCGCTGGTCACATCCTGGCCTGTGATTCCCAGATAGCCCTGCTGTCCTTCCGGAGCCTTCTCTGTACGGACCGTACGGTTCATCAGTTCTTCAATGATACCCTTCACATCATCTACAGGAATGGCATAGCCCATGCCCTCTACATTCGTGTCTGAGAACTTGGCGGAATTAATGCCCACCAGCTGCCCTGACATATTCAGAAGCGCGCCGCCGCTGTTGCCGGGGTTGATAGCCGCGTCTGTCTGAATCAGCTCATTTGTAACACCGTCGATAGTAACCGGCCGGTTCAGTGCGCTGACAATTCCTGTGGTGACAGACTGTCCGTAACCAAGCGCATTTCCGATGGCAATGACCTGCTCACCGACTTTCAGTTCTGAAGAGCTGCCGATTTCAATCTGCTTAATACTGGAAAGGGTGTCCGATGATAAATCGCTTAAATTCACGGAAACCACCGCTATGTCATGATCGGAATCTGCGCCCTTAAGCTGTGCTTCCGCGACCGTCTCATCCACAAAGCCCACGCTGATCGTCTGGGCCCCATCTACTACATGGTTATTGGTAACAATCAGAAGCTCTGTATCCGTCTGGCCAACGATGATGCCGCTTCCGCTGCTCTCACTCTCATATACCTGACTCTGGCCAAACCAGTTCTGCATCTCCTGCACACTCTGGTTGGTAATAGCCACCAGAGAAGGCATGGCCGCTTCCGCGATAGCAGATACATCCGAAGCGCTGCCGGAGGAAGAGGATTCTGCCGTATCGGAAGAAGATGCAGAAGTCTGTGCCACATTCAGCTCTGCCGTCTGGCTCTCCTCCGTTCCGCTGTCAAACTGATTAAATAAATAATTTGTACCCTGAAACGCCATGCTCGCCACTACACCAAAGGTAAGCGCCACTGCGATAATCTTTGCTCCTTTTCTTATTTTCAACATATCTAAGACCTCCTTAGGTTTATCTTTTTTCTTTTGATACTGTCATTATAAGAAAGGTCTGTGATGCAATTATGGCGTTTCTATGGAGAATTTGTGGTATTCCTGTGTTTTTTCTGTGTCCTTCCGGGCATACTGACTGAGAAAGGAGATTTTTCAGATGAGCAGAAACAAAGAACAGGCGAACGGAAGGAAAACAACGGTAATGTCCAGAGTAAAGGCGGATTCCGAAAATCAGGAAGTCATAGACGGATATGACTATCTTGGAAATTCCAGTTCAGCCACGGATTGTACCGGCCTGATTCCCAGCGCTCCAAAAAACCAGGCAGAACGGGATTCCTACGAAGAAATCTATCACTACCAGCCCAAGCCGTCCGGGAAGGATGAACGGCAATAACGCGTTTCATAAAAAAGGCGGGAGTCACCGGTTCCAAGGTGTCTCCCGCTTCTGCATTTTCTATAGCTTTTAAAACTTTTACAGTTTATACAGCTTTTCCAGCTTCCATAAATTTTTCAGTTATGCAGCCTATTCTTCCCCGGAGGCATCCTCCGCTGTCTCGTCAGAGGAAGAGGTGTCAATGGACGCTTCTTCTCCCTCTCCTGTGCCGGCCACATAATCAAAGAGAGTCTTCGCGTCCGCGTAGCGTCCGGTATCACTGCCCTGCATAATAGCCGCCACATAACTCTTTCCGTTAATCTCGGCAGAAGCCACCAGGCACTTCAAATCGTTGTAGCTTCCTGTCTTCAGGCCGTTGGCTCCTTCGTAATAACTGTCGCTGGAGGGCTGAAGCAGCTGATTTGTATTCCGGTAAGTCACATCCTTGTTGTCAAACAGCGCCCGGTAAGTAGACGCGCCGCACAGCCTCATGATGGTTTCATTTTCCATACAGGCTCTGGCAATCCGGACCATATCCCGGGCTGTCGTATACTGGTTGTCCGCCTGATCGCCGTCGGGAGTTACAAAGCTGGAATTTTCCAGATTCAGTTCTTCAGCCAGATCCGCTTCCGCCTGCATAAAGGCTTCTACCGCATCCGCTGTAGAGGCTTCTTCATTTCCCAGAATCTTGTGTCCCGCATAGTTTGCCAGCGCGTAGGCCGCGTCATTTCCCGATGGAACCAGCAGGGCTCCCAAAAACGTCTCTACTTTTCCGGAGGTTCCCACCTCCAGGCTGGCTGTAGACGCTCCCTCGCTGATCAGTTGAATCTCCTCGCCCGCGGTCATGGTCTCGTCCAGACTGCAGTACCGGAGCACCGTCAAAGCCGTCATCAGCTTGGCTGTGCTGGCCGGCGTCACCTGCTCCGTGCTGTTCTTTTCATACAGAATCAGATCGTCGTCGATGGAAAACAGGCAGACTGCCTCCGATTCCACAGACAGTTCCGGCATGCTCTCTGCCGTCTTCAGCTTTTTGGCCTCCTCTTCCGCAAGTCTCTGGGCTTCCGCTTCCGCCGCAGCCTGGGCTGCCGCAGCTTCTTCCTCTGCCTGCTTTTCCTGGGCCGCCTTTACTTCCCGGACCCGGGCCGCCTCCAGCTGCGTGCCGCGTCCCATCACGGCAAGCAGCATCAGCAGAACCAGAAGCTCCATCTCATACCGCACCGGAACAGGTACGTTCTTTCTCCTGGAGCGCTTCACAGTTCCCATCCTCTCCGCCTCCCGGAAATACCGGCAGAGCAGACAGAACAGAAAATATCCGATAAAAGTACCCAGAAGAGCCAGAATCACATCGTCAAGACGGCAGTCCACAGCCGGAAGAAACAGCTGAAATACCTCTATGAACAGAGCCGTTCCTCCGCAGAGGGCCAGCACCTTGGCAAAATGGCGGTACCTCCGGAACAAAAACGGAATCAGGAAACCGAGGGGCACATATTTGAGCGCCGCCCCCAGGACTGCTCCGAAGCCTTTGTCCAAAGCCAGATCTATCATTCCTTTTATGGGAATCAAATCCGTCCCCGGAAATGTGGGTTTGATGGAAAATTCAAGCGCCGGGGTGACGGACGATGAAAAAAGCGTCAGAAACCAGAACGCCAGCAGCAGGAATCCCGCCTCATGAAGAATGGGGACCCGCATCTGGCCGCGGTAATACATCAGCCAGATGAAAGCCCGGAATATCAGATATACGACAATTCCGGTCAGAAGATAAGGCGTAACGCTTCCAAAATAATTCGACAAAAAATTACCTCCTTTCCCTTTTTTCAGTATAACATGAATATGGAGAAAAGTGGATGCTATTTTGATAAAAATTTCTTTAATTTTCTTCGAATTCTCTGAAGTGCATTATCCACTGACTTGGGCGATTTATTCAGCCTGGAGGCCGTTTCCGTATAGCTCTCCCCGTCCAGATAGGAACGCAGGATTTTTTTCTCCATGGGACTCAGGAGCTGCCAAATCTCCTCCTTGAGTTTTTCCATATTCTCTCTGTCAATTAAAAGCTCTTCCGGACTTTTACCCTGGGGACCGTCGTCCTGAGCGTCCAGCTGGTCCGAAAGCTCCACATAGGTATTCAGCGGCACATGCTTCTGCCGTCCCGCCGCCTGCACCGCGCTGTACAGCTGCCGGGATATACACAGCTTCGCGAAAGCCTCAAAGGAGACCTCCTTCTCCGGCCTGTAATCCCGGATTGCCTTGAACAGTCCCAGCATTCCCTCCTGTATCAGATCATCGCTGTCTCCTCCGATCAGATAGAGGGTCCTTGCCTGATTTCTCACCTGACGCTTATATCGCTCGATCAGAGTGTCCATGCAGGAGGTCTCTCCCGCACGAATCCGCTCTACAAGCTCCTCGTCTGTCAGTTTCTCTAATCTGCACATCTGTCTCTTATTCTTTCATTCTCTGCCTGACTATCTCATAGGCCAGCACGCCTGCCGCCACAGAAGCATTCAGAGAATCGATATTTCCTTTCATGGGAATCGATGCCGTAAAGTCGCAGGCCTCCCGGACCAGACGGCTGACGCCTTCCCCCTCGTTGCCAATCACCAGGCCGATGGGGCCTGTCAGTTTCAGCTCATACATGGTCTCTCCGCCCATATCCGCGCATACGAACCAGAGGCCTTTTTCCTTCAGCTCCTTTATCGCCGCCGTCAGATTTGTTACCTTGGCCACCGGCGTATAGTTCAGCGCCCCGGCGGAAGCCCTTGCCACCACCGCCGTCAGCCCCGCTGCCCTGCGCTTGGGAATAATCACGCCGTGCGCGCCGGCCAGATTGGCCGTCCGGATGATAGCGCCCAGATTATGGGGATCTTCAATATTGTCCAGAAGAATCAGGAAAGGGTCTTCTCCCTTTTCCCTGGCCGTCTCCAGCATCTCCTCCACCGTGGCATAGGAATAGGCTGCCGCCTGGGCAATCACCCCCTGATGATGTCCGGTGGACGAAAGCTGATCCAGCCGCTCTTTCGTCACAAAATTGATGATGGTATCCTGTCTGCGGGCCTCCCGCTTGATATTGCTTATGCTTCCATCCTGGCATCCATCCAGAATATAAAGCTTGTCTATGGTCTTTCCGGAACGGAATGCCTCCAGCACCGCATTTCGTCCTTCTATAGTCTGTTCTTTATACCGCATGGTTCCTCCCTCAGTGTTCTGTTCCGGCCACGTCATCTTCCAGTCCCAGGCGGATCAGCTCAAGCATCCGCTCCGTCTGCCCGCTCAGATAAAGCCAGCCCATCAACGCTTCAAAACCTGTAGCTCTCCGGTAGTCTGTCATGGTGGCGTGCTTTGCCATGGTAGCGGAATTGGCATTGCGCCCCCGGCGGAATACGTGGAGCTCTTCCTCTGTCAGCGCTTCCCGAATCCGTTCCAGAGATTTTGACTGGGCGCCCGCATTGACCAGACCGCTGGCTTTTCTGTGAAGCCGGTTCACCTGCGCATTTCCCCGGCCGGCCAGCAGGGAGCGGATCACCAGCTCGTAAACCGCGTCCCCCACATAAGCCAGAGTCAGGGGCGAATAGGTCCGGATATCCATTTCCTCCAGACCGAAGCTCTCCCGTATCTCCGCCATCAGATCCTTTACGCTCTTTTCCATTTTACGCCCTCACGGGTATCTTCCAGAACAATACCCTTTTCCAGAAGCTCGGCGCGGATTTCATCCGCCCGGGCGAAATTTTTTTCCTTTCTGGCCTGCTGGCGCTCTGCGATCAAAGCTTCTACATCCGCATCCAGCAGTTCTTCCTTCTTCTCAATCACAAGACCCAGAATATCGCAGAGGGTCTTCAGACGCTCCAGGCATTTCTGAAGATATTCTTTTGAATTATCTGCTCCCGTATGGGTATTCAGATATTTTACCAGCTCAAAGATGGCGGAAATGGCGTCAGCCGTATTAAAATCGTCATCCATGGCCTCCTCAAACTTCTTCACAAACTCTTCGGAAGCGTCGTAATGCGCCAGCTCGCTCTCCGTCATGCCTCCATCCTTGGCAGAGGCGGCCAGATGCTTCAGATTATCCGCAGCCGTCACGATACGGTCCAGACCTGCCTTGGAGGACTGCATCAGCTCCGCGCTGAAATTCAGCGGGCTTCTATAGTGGGCGTTCAGCATAAAGAAGCGCAGCACCTGCAGATCGTATTTCTCGCTGATCTCCCGGACAGTAAAGAAGTTTCCAAGGGATTTGGACATTTTTTTATTGTCAATGTTCAGGAACGCGTTGTGCATCCAGTATTTTGCAAATTCTTTGCCATTGCAGGCCTCACTCTGGGCAATCTCATTTTCGTGGTGCGGGAATACCAGATCCTCTCCGCCCGCGTGAATGTCGATCTGCTCTCCAAGATATTTTTTAGACATGACAGAGCACTCGATATGCCAGCCGGGGCGGCCGTCGCTCCAGGGAGAACTCCAGGCAGGCTCTCCCTCCTTTTTCGGCTTCCAGAGCACGAAATCCAGGGGATCTTCCTTTTCATCCTCACCGGACACCAGGAGGGAACGGTTTCCGCTTCTCAAATCGTCCAGGTTCTTGTGAGAAAGCTTGCCGTAGGGGCCGAATTTCCGGGTGCGGAAATATACGGTGCCATTCACCACATAGGCATAATCCTTGTCAATCAGTTCCTGAATCATCTCGATCATGCCGGGAATCTCCTGAGTCGCCAGCGGATGGGTTGTCGCCGGCTTCACATTCATCATTTCCATATCCTTTTTGCACTCGGCAATATAACGTTCTGAAATCTCCTGGGCGGACACTCCTTCCTCGTTGGCCTTCTTGATGATCTTATCATCCACATCCGTGAAATTTGATACGTAATTGACGTCGTATCCCTTGTATTCCAGATAGCGGCGCACGGTGTCAAAGACAATCATGGGTCTTGCGTTTCCAATATGGATAAAATTGTACACGGTAGGACCGCAGACGTACATCTTGACCTTTCCTTCCTCCAGGGGAACAAACTCTTCTTTTCTCTTTGTGAGCGTGTTAAAGATTTTCATGAACTTTCTCCTTTTTCTCCTTATTTTCTTTGTGTTCCTTGTTTTCTCTGCTTTCTTTCTCTTCTCTGTGTTCTTTGTTTTCCTTTTTTTCTTTCTTATTCTTTTTCGTCTTTTCCAGCTCCAGCACCTGAGCGCGCAGCATGTCGTTCTCCTGCTGCAGCTTTGTCAGGCATTCCATAACCGGATCGGGCAGATCCACCTGATTCATATCGCTGCGCGGTACTTTTACGTCATTCCGCTTCACGATGCGGCCCGGCACTCCCACCACCGTACAGTTAGGCGGCACCTCCTTGAGCACCACAGAGCCTGCGCCGATTTTGGAATTTTCCCCGATTGTGAAGGACCCGAGAATCTTGGCGCCCGCGCTGACCATTACATTATCCTTCAGGGTCGGGTGGCGCTTTCCCTTTTCCTTTCCAGTTCCGCCCAAGGTCACTCCCTGATACAGCGTCACATTATCGCCGATGATCGTAGTCTCTCCGATAATAACGCCGGAACCGTGATCGATAAACAGTCCCTTGCCGATGGTTGCTCCGGGATGAATCTCGATTCCCGTCTTGCGCACCGTCCGCTGGGAGAGCCATCTGGCCCAGAAATAATGTCCTTTCAGATACCACTTATGCGCCAGGCGGTAGCTTAATATCGCCCGGAAGCTGGGGTACAGAAGCACTTCCGCCGGCGTCTTGATGGCCGGATCGCGCTCTGTAATGACCTGAAACTCCTCCTTGATATATTTGATGATTCCCATACTTACTCCCCTTTATTTTCAAAATAAAAAGGATACCTTCCTCTCCAAGAGACGAAAGTATCCGCGGTTCCACTCTTCTTAAAAGGCAGTCTGCCTTTCCACTCTGGCGCGTAACGTGCGCTTTCACGTATTCAGCTACCGGATTCTTCCGCTCACCGAATCAGCTCCCGGATGCACTTCATCTGTTCATCCACCGGAACAGCTTTCAGCCGGCGGCTGTTCCTCTCTGATGCTTCTGAACCAGATTACTTTTCCGTTCTCTGCCTTTTTCCTTATGCCAAAAACTTCTTACGTTAATAGAATATGCAATGGGAAGGATTTTGTCAAGTGCTGTCTGAAGCCGTTTTCTTATACGGTTTCATTAATATAGATGCCGTCTATCACCCGGATCTTCTCCAGCTTTTCCCGCACAGTTTCCGGATCTTCCGCGTCTTTTAAGCCCGGAAGCTCTTCCGGTCCCAGCATGCCGCAGAGAAAGCTTCCCAGATCCGCAATGGAGATCCGAATCTCCGGTCTGGCCTTTACCGGAACCAGGGCGCTCCGTTCTCCGGAAAACTCCCAGAGGAACACTCCGTTATTCTCCGAAAGGATCGGGTCCTCTATCTCCACAAGCAGACTCTGATTTTCTTCCGCTCCGATATTTTTCACAAAGGCCGGCAGATACAAAAGCCGTATCATCATGGGCGTGCTCTCCCACTCAGGCCAGAAAATATGGCGCCTTTCATAATCTGCGTTCTTTTCCGTAAAAATCTCATAGTCCTCTGCCAGTGTCTCCCCGTCCGCATCCGCAAGCCCCTCTTCGTCGTCATTTCCCATCAGCCGGAAATCAAAGGGCGTATAGATGGCCTCATCCGCCGGCATCAGAAAGGTGAAGGGCCGCTCCTGCTCTTCCATATCCCGCAGGGCCTTCGTCAGCAGCGCGCGCATCAGCCCTCTGTGCCGGAAAGTCACCTTTGTGGCCACCGCCACCAGATAATCTGCCGGAACGCTTTCTCCGCGGAAGCAGAAAGTATAGGGATTCCGGTGCAGCATGGATATAATCTGTCCCTCATCCTCCGCTACCAGGATTTCATTGTCCGCCGCTTTAATCCGATAATAGGCGTCTACAAATGCTTCCTCATCTTCCACAAAAACCTCTTCGTAAAGAGCTCTGGAACGTTCGTGCTCTTCTCTGTCCAGATACCGAATTTCCATTTTGCACACCTCTTTCCGACTTACAGACCTGACTCTGCATGTCTTTATCCAAGATTTTCTGAAGTTCCCGGGCAGCCCATACAGCCGCCGCAGCCTTTCCCGGCTTCCATCACATCGTCATACACATACTCTGCGGGAATCAGAAGGCAGACAGCCTGTGAGGAAATTCCCTCGCCGTTTCCGGTAAAGCCAAGGCCTTCCTCCGTGGTTGCCTTGATATTAATCTGGTTTTCCTCTATTCCAAGAACTCTGGCCACATTCGCCCGCATAGCCGGAATGTGGGGAGCCATCTTCGGCTTCTGCGCAATGATTGTCGCGTCAATGTTGCCCACGGTATAACCTTCCTTTTCCAGAAGATCTCCCACATGTTCCAGAAGTTTCAGGCTGGAAATGCCCTTATACGCCGGGTCCGTATCCGGGAAATGCTTTCCGATATCCCCCAGGGCCGCCGCTCCCAGAAGCGCGTCCATCACCGCGTGCAGAAGCACGTCCGCATCCGAATGACCCAGAAGTCCTTTCTCATAGGGAATCTTCACGCCGCCAAGAATCAGTTCCCGGCCTTCTGTCAGTCTGTGCACATCATAACCCATTCCTACCCGCATCATACACCTCTTTCCTTTACGGAGCCTGCCGTAAAATGTCTGAATACTTTTTATATCACTTTATCACTTTATTACTGCCGCTTCAACGCTTTTACCATCGTCAGTGTACAAGGGGCGGTACGCCCTTGATACACCGGCGCTATCTTTCACCAATGAGAAATTCCCGGATCACGCTCCACTGCTCCGTAAGCTTTTCCAGGGAACAGGCCGCATTGGCCGGGCTGGTAGAAGGCAGACGGACTGCTTCTTTTCCGACCGCCGGATACGTATATTTCCGATACAGCCGGAAGGCTGTACCGCCGTTTGCGTAGATCTGCCGGATATCCGCTTTCCTGAGAATTTCACTTAAGTCATTGGGAACTACATTCCGGATACTGCTGTCACTGGAACCCTGAATATCACAGCTGGCAATCACATCCCAGAGCGCAATCCCGTTTCTCAGAAGAAATTCCTTTTTCTCCGGAATCGTCCGGGGCGTCTCCTGATCCGTCACAGCCGCCAGCACCTTCCAGAAACGGTTCTGGGGATGGCCGTAGAAAAAACGCGCCTCCCTGGACTTTACGGAAGGAAAGCTCCCCAGAATCAGAATCCGGGAGTGTTCATCAAAAACCGGTGGTATCTCATGCAGTTCGTGCGTCATTTCCTTCTGCCCTCCTGACGCAAAATCATCGTCAAAATAAAACTCTGCATATTATGAAAAAAGCCCAAAAACATTGCTTCTACAACGTCTTTGAGCTATTCATCAGTAGCGAGGAAGGGACTTGAACCCCCGACACTGCGGGTATGAACCGCATGCTCTAGCCAGCTGAGCTACCTCGCCGTAATGGGACCTATAGGGCTCGAACCTATGACCCTCTGCTTGTAAGGCAGATGCTCTCCCAGCTGAGCTAAGATCCCATTCGTGTGGGCCGTTATCTCCGACCCGCTTTGCTATTATACTATTATGTTCCGACAAAAGTCAAGCACTTTTTTTATAATTTTTCAAAAAAATTTTACCGCAGGTTTATTCCCCGTTTTTACGCCTGTGACGCCGGCAGAAGCCGCTTTGTTTTCTCGCCGAAACTCAGACCTCGCCATTCTTAAACTTCCAGATCATTTCGCTGGTCAGGCTGATATTCAAAGGCTGGGCCGGCGCTTCCTCTCTGGTAAACCAGCCTGCTGTGGCCAGCTCCTCTGTGTCCAGGGTAATGGTGTCTTCTCCATCCAGCTCGGCAAAGAAGCCCATGAGCAGCGTCTCTGAAAAAGACCAGGGCTGGCTTTTATAATACCGCAGGTTCTTTACATGAAGTCCTACTTCTTCAAAAACCTCTCGTTTCACTGTCTCTTCCACGGTCTCCCCTATCTCCGTAAAGCCTGCAATCAGCGCGTAATATGTAATATCGCCCCTGCCCGCGTATTTGGACATCAGAATCCTGTCGTTGTGGATCACCCCGATGATCACCGCCGGAGAAATCTTCGGATATTCCGTCTGTCCACATTCCGGACACTGAAGCATCCGTTCTTTTTCCGAATGTACCATCGGGCAGCCGCAGTGGCCGCAGAACACATGGCTGTCATACCAGTGCCAGAGCTGATGCGCTGTAATTCCCGCAAAAGAAAGCCACTGGGGCGCGGCCGTGCGGAAATTGCGGATGCTGTCCAGGCGGTATCCCTTTCTTTCCGGAGTCCGCAGCTCTTTTGCCAGATAAAAATGCTGATCATCAATGGAAAAAAGATAAATCAAAGTCCCGGAAAGCTTCCGCTCCACTTCCGGATAATCCCGGAATCTGGGAAATGAAAGCTCCTCTCCGTCCCAGTCCGCAAGCGCTCTTTTTTCTTCAAAATAAAGAAGAAAGCTGTCCTCCTCAGGCTGTACCGGCTTATATTCGTTGTGATAGATGTGCGGCGCAATGTCCTGAATCATCTTCGTATCCTCCTCAATTTCTTCTCTTTCGCTCTTCACAGTACCTTTTTGTGCTTCTCTCAGTTCTCCTGCAGAGGCTCCTCTGCCGCGTCTCCCCGTTCCATGCTCAGTTTCCAGCCTGCGGCCTCAACGCGTTTCTTCAGATCTGCAAGACTTTCCGCAGCCTCAGCTCCGGTGCAGAGCTTATTGTCGTAAAGTTCGTACTGCTTTCTGTTTTCTGCCGGAGACAGATTCGGCATCACCACATTGGCTCCTGCCGCGAATCCTTTTTCTCTTCCCAGCGGGTCCATGGTCCCCAGAGCCGTCGTAGCCGGAAGCAGCACCTTCGGCAGCAGAATCCGAATGATGGACAGAAGCCGCAGGGTCAGATCCACGCTTCCCGCCGGTTCGTCTTTAAAAGGGGTGCTGTGATGGGGGACAAAGGGGCCGATACCAGCCATCTGAGGCTGAAGCTCCCGCAGAAAGATAAGATCCTCCGCCAGCTCCTCATAGGTCTGTCCAGGCGATCCCACCATAATCCCCGCTCCCACCTGATATCCAAGCTCCTTCAGGCTGTAGAGACACTGTTTCCGATGACTGAGACTCATCTCTGCCGGATGCAGTTTCCGGTAATGCTCTTCTGATGCTGTCTCATGACGGAGCAGATAACGATCCGCACCGGCCTCCCGGAGCCTCCGGTAACTCTCAAAGGAACGTTCCCCGATGGACAGCGTCACCGCGCAGTCCGGGTACCTCTCCTTGATGGAGCGCACTGCCTCTTCCATGCGCCCATCTGTGAACCAGGGATCTTCTCCTCCCTGGAGTACAAAGGTCCGGAAACCCAGACCATATCCGGCTTCACAGCAGGACAGAATTTCTTCCTTCGTCAGCCGGTAACGCTCCGCCTCCCGGTTTCCATGGCGGATTCCACAGTAAAAGCAGTCATTTTTACAGTAATTTGTAAACTCAATCAGGCCCCTCACATAGACGGTGTCCCCATAGTACAGCCTTCGAAGGCGGAGCGCCTCCTTTTTCAGCCGTTCCCTGCCCTCCGAAGACTCAGATGCCTGCAGAAGCTCCGCATACTCTTTTTTCCCCAGCTCCGGATGCTCTATAAAACGCTCAATAATACCCATTTGTCTCCTCCGCAGCCCATATGCACTCCGGCGCCGGCATGCAGAGGCAGAATAGCCCCTGCGCCGGCGCCAGCCCAGTCTCTTCTCTGCAGTCTTCATCCTGCAGTTTCATTTTCGCTGTCTTATCTTTATTGCCTTATATCTATTATCTTATGTTTCCTGTCTTATCCTTACTATCTTATGTTTATTACTGTCTTACCTTTTCTTCTATCTCTTTCAGGATGTCCGCTGTAAATTCATCCAGAGATTTTGCTCCCTGGTCTCCGCCAGCGCGGGTTCTTACGGACACAGTGCCCTCTTCCTCTTCTTTCTGGCCCACTACCAGCATGTAAGGAATCTTGGCCGTCTGCGCCTCACGAATCTTATAGCCGATTTTCTCGGAACGCTCGTCCAGTTCTGTGCGGATACCGGCATCCTGAAGCTTCTTCTCCACATTCTTCGCATAATCCATGTACTTCTCGGAAATAGGCAGCACGCGCACCTGTACCGGAGCCAGCCAGGTGGGGAAGGCTCCCGCAAAATGCTCAATCAGGATTCCGATGAAGCGCTCGATGGAACCGAATACCACACGATGGATCATGATCGGGCGGTGCTTCTCGCCGTCCGCTCCCACATACTCCAGTTCAAACCGCTGGGGCAGCTGGAAGTCAAGCTGAATGGTTCCGCACTGCCAGGTACGTCCGATGCAGTCCACCAGATGGAAGTCGATCTTCGGGCCGTAGAACGCTCCGTCTCCCTCGTTGATCACGTAAGGAAGGCCCAGCTCATCCAGCGCTCCCTGCAGAGCGGAGGTAGCCATCTCCCAGTCCTCGTCGCTTCCCATGGAATCCTCGGGACGGGTGGACAGCTCCACATGGTACTGGAAACCAAACAGTGAATAGGTATCGTTGATCAGAGCCACTACGCCCTTGATCTCATCCTTGATCTGCTCCGGAGTCATAAAGATATGAGCGTCGTCCTGGGTAAAGCAGCGCACACGCATCAGGCCGTGCAGCTGTCCGGATTTCTCATGGCGGTGCACCAGGCCCAGCTCACCCATGCGGATCGGCAGGTCGCGGTAGGAACGGGGCTCGGAAGCGTATACCAGCACGCCGCCCGGGCAGTTCATCGGCTTAATGGCATAGTCCTCTCCATCGATAACCGTCGTATACATGTTGTTTTTATAGTGATCCCAGTGTCCGGAAGTCTCCCAGAGACTGCGGTTCAGGATCACCGGCGTGGAAACCTCCACATAGCCTGCTTTCTTGTGGATCTCTCTCCAGTAATCAAGAAGCGTATTCTTCAGAACCATCCCCTTGGGCAGGAAGAACGGAAATCCCGGTCCGGCTTCGTGCATCATAAAGAGTCCCAGCTCTCTTCCAAGCTTTCTGTGGTCACGCTTCTTGGCTTCTTCCATCATGGTAATGTAAGCTTCCAGCTCTTCCTTCTTCGGGAACGCCGTCGCGTAAAGGCGGGTCAGCATCTTGTTGTGCTCATCGCCGCGCCAGTAAGCGCCTGCCAGGCTCATGATTTTGAATGCCTTGCCTACTTCCTTTGTGCTCTTCAGATGCGGGCCGGCGCAAAGGTCCACGAACTCACCCTGCTGATAAAAGCTGATCTCCTCTCCTTCGGGCAGATCCTCGATGAGCTCTACTTTGTAGGGCTCGCCTTTTTCCTTCATAAAAGCAATCGCTTCGTCGCGGGGCTTTGTAAACCGTACGATCTCCAGATTTTCTTTGATGATTTTTTTCATCTCCGCCTCAATCTTCTCGAAATCGTCGGAGGTAAGGGGCGTCTCAAACTCCATATCATAATAGAATCCATCCGCAATGGAAGGTCCGATAGCCAGCTTCACGCCCGGATACAGGCGCTTTACCGCCTGGGCCATCACATGGCTTGCCGTATGGCGCAGCACCGGCAGAGCCTTCTCGTCCTTCAGCGTCAGGATATTCAGCTGGCAGTCCTTATCCACTACCGTTCTGATGTCTACAACCTCGCCGTCGATCTCACCGGCACAGGCCACGCGGGCCAGTCCCTCGCTTAAGTCAAGGGCAATGTCGTATACGGATTTGCTCTCTGCGTACTCCTTTACGGAGCCGTCTTTCAGGGTAATCTTCATTTTCTTTTCTCCTTCTTTTATTTTCATCTTTTTATGTGTCAGTCTGTGCAGGCACAAAGACTCGGCTGTACATGCCTTTGCACGGCCTGTAATACTTCTGCCCATGAGCCGTGCGCACCCGGATTTTATCCTAAAATCCGGGTCACGGGCTTCGCCCTATAAAAGCATGTCCATCCCCGTTCTTCCGCGCAAGCGCGGAAAACGTGTCTGTCCATGCTTTTGCACGGCTCATGGCTTACGCGCAAAAAAGTCCCTTCCTGCCACTGCTGACAGAAAGGGACGATATCTATCGCGGTTCCACCCTCTTTGCTTCATCCTCCGGCCTCTGCCGGCGACGAAACCACTCCATTCAGACGATAACGGGGTCACCGGGCCGGATTAGGGCCGCTCTGAGCTGGTCTTCAGTATGGATTCCTTCTTCGCGCCTCCGCATTCCCTGCTGCGCGGTCATGAATCCTCTGCTTCCTATGAGGATGCTCACAGCTTCCCGCATCCCTCTCTGGCATATTCCACAGCCTACTCGTCTCTTCATCGCTTTATACAATATCTGTTTTATCTGATGGAACGCGCCGTTACTGCCGTCTCCACCTGAAGTCCATTATAGCATTGAAATGATTTTTGTCAACCGGGAAAAGCCCGGTTTCTTCTGACTTTTCCCGGACTTTCCGCAGACTTTTTCCGGAGCTTTTCCCGAACCGCTTTTCCCGGACTTTCCGCAGACTGGACGCTTTTGAGGACAGGGGCTATTTCCAGATCGCATCCGCCTTCTTTCTGGGAGCCGTCCTCCTGTACGACACAGCCGGATATCCCAGCAGCATACAGCAGGCCACCGGCTTGTCTCCGATTTCCAGCCATTCCCGGAGCCTGGGGCTTGCGGAAACCGCCCGCATCAGATAGCCGCTGTAAAGGGCTCCTGCTCCTTCGGCCACGGCCTGATTTTCCATATTGGCCGCCGCCAGTCCTCCGTCCAGCGGGTTTTCCGCGGCTGTCAGCAGAAAGCAGGGTGCGTTAAAGAAAAAGGTGTCATCCTGCGGATTTCTCTTCCATTTTTCATAGAAAAGCCGGAAGGGCCGCACATAGGCGGGCGCCACCTCCTGCAGCGTCTTCAGAACAGAAGGAAGCTCCTCCCAGAAAATTGTTTTGAATTCCGCAAGCTTCTCCTGAACCACCACAAAAGTAGATGCCTGGGCATTTTTTGCCGTGGCCGTATACCGGCCTGCGTCTATTATCCGTTCCAGCTTCTCTTTCTCCAGAGGCTTTTCTTTAAAATTACGGATGCTTCTGCGGAATTTTACCGCATGAAGAAAGGTCTCCGGAGAAAGACGGAAGGTCTCCGGATCATATTCCTCCACATCCTCCATGTCGTATTCGGGAATCGCCGCCGCCCGCACCGGACAGACTGCCACGCAGTGGCCGCACTGAATGCAGGAGTGAATCACCTGCGCCTTTCCTTCCTTCACCACTATCGCATGTCCCGGGCAGTCCTTCGCGCATATTCCGCAGCCGATACACAGTTCCTGATCTATCGTTACCATATCTTATTCCTCCTTTTTCTCCGGGGTAGTGTCAAAACTACCTTCTTTTTTTATTGTAAAAGTTACGCTTTACCTTGATTTTTCGGAGATTTGCAAATAAAAAGAGCATTGACCTCCCTTTTCTGGTATAATGTCAATCGCC
>NZ_NFLF01000022.1 GCF_002160765.1 Lachnoclostridium sp. An138 | reverse complement strand
AACCGAACTGACATTCGGTTTTTTGAAATACATACCGAAGGTCTATTAAAGTTACCCTTTTTTCTGAAAAACACATCAAAATCATCTTCAAAAAGTTCTTGACATATCACCAGAATGCTGTCCGGTATAACGCGTAATTTCCCGGTAATCATCGCTGTTGCAGATAATGACCGGCGAAATCATATCGTACCCCGCAGCTTCAATGGTTTTCTGGTCGAACTCCAGAAGCAGATCTCCTTTTTTCACCCGGTCGCCCTCTTTTACATGGCCGGTAAAATGCTTTCCTTTCAGAGCTACCGTATCAAGGCCAATATGGATCAGAATCTCTGCCCCGCCGTCAGACACCATGCTGACTGCATGCATGGATTCAATCATAACCTCGATCCTGCCGTCTGCGGGCGCATATACTTTTCCTTCTGCCGGCCGGATGGCCATGCCTTTTCCAAGCATTTCCTCACGGAAGGTGGGATCGCTGATTTCAGAGCTTGGAACCGCCGTTCCCTTTATGGGCGCTCCAATCACTTCGCCCGTTTCAACGGCCGCTGCCTTCTCCGCTTTGTCATTCTTTTTCAAAAATCCGAACATACCAGTTTCTCCTTTTCCACAAAGCGCAGCTTTTTCCCTCCTCTGAGAAGCTCCAGAAGCCCCGTATAGGCTTCATCCACCGCGCCGATCACATTCACTCTGTCACAGGCCGGAAGCGTTTCCTTCACCACCTGTATCTCACCGGAATAACGCAGATACTTTTCATTGTCCACGGTAATGGAACCAGGCGTCCGTTCCAGGCAGTTTTCCGCCGGAAGCTTTCTTCCCTGGGAAGCGTATCCACGGCTCTCCTCCAGTCTGGCAGTCCAGCGCGGACTGTCCTCCCGGATCGTCCACGTCCTGTCATACAGCTCCCGGTAACGCCCGTCAAGGCAGGCAGGAATCCTGATCACCCCATCCTTTTCGGTTTCGGAAATCAGCTTCCGCTGCGCTTTTGACACACCCGGGTCCCCCGCCAGGACAAGATCCATTCCATACTTTTCCTTTAGCTGCAGGTACTGCACATAAGGCGGAAGATTCCTGTGGCACTCCAGTGTGGGAAGCCCCTCTTCCAGAGGACCTCTGCGAAGCCCGTCTCCCGAGAGGAAGGCCGCTGTCCTGATTCCCAGCTCCCGCAGAATTTTATTTCTGTTTTCGAAATATTCCTCATCCAGCCCCGTCTCCGGCCGCGGATAAAAGTTATGAATGGCACAGACTTCCAGTCCTTTTGCTTTCAGTTTTCCGGCCAGTTCGAAGCTTCCGGAGGAAGCGTTGAAGCACAGAACTGCGCTCCCTGCCGCCTCCTCCATCTCCTTCTCGGAAAATCCGTAGTCGCAGCGTACCACGTCAGCTCCCGTCTCCTCCGCGAACTGGCGCAGGCTGCTGTACCCCAGCATCTTTACGCCTCTGGGAGAAATATCCACTATAATTTTTTTCCCACTTTCCCGCAGGGTATTCAGCAAAGCCTTCGCGCGTTCCCCATAAGTCTCAGAAAATTCTTCCGCGATGTGAAGGGAAGTAAAATAAATATCCGCTTCGTCCCACAGGGGCTGCTGCCCGTCAAACCCGGAAAGATAAACCGAAGCTCCAAACATATCAGATATTCTCTACCTCTTCCGGCTTAATCATAAGATTTGTTATCACAAAGCCCATCACATAGCTGATTGCAAGACCGATTGCATAGCAGCCTACAGACATGGCCGCTCCGCCCGGTCCGCCTGTCATTACAAACAGAGCCAGAAGGCCGGAGGGTCCCCATGTAGTAGAAGCTACCTGCGTGGCCATTACAAAGGCGCCGCCGAAGCCTGCTCCAAGACCTGCCGTAATAAAGGGCTTGCCCATGGGAAGCGTTACGCCGTAAATCAGAGGCTCTCCTACACCAAGCACACCTGCCGGAAGCGCTCCGCGGATAACAGACTGGATTCTTGTATTCTTTACTTTCTTTGCCTTCAGATAGATAGCGATCGCCGCGCCTACCTGTCCTGCTCCAGCCATGGCCAGTGCCGGATAAAGGGTTACGAAGCCCAGAGTTTCAAGCTGTACCGTATACAGGGCTACCAGTCCGTGGTGCATTCCCATTGCAACCATCGGAAGGAACAGCAGAGCTGACAGATATCCTGCGATAATACGTACCACGAGCACATCGCTCATGCACACCTGCTCCACGATCCAGCAAAGTCCGGTGGAAATATAACCGGTTGCCGGCATGATAACGAGTATGTACGGAATCAGTACCACAATCAGAGTCAGGATCGGAGTAAACATGATATCCAGTGCATCCGGCATACGCTTGCGGATCCACTTCTCTACCTTTGCCAGGCACCATACGCCGATAACTGCTGCCAGAACACCGCCGCGGCCGCTGCGCAGAATCGCGTTCAGCGGGTTCGCTTCGTCATAGAGGCCAAGAATCATTGCGATATTGTCAATGCCGCCCAGGGTGGTAATCATACCCAGCATACCGCCGAGGATGGGAGTCGCACCGAACTTCTCTGCTGCTCGGTAGCCTGCCCAGGCCGTCAGATAGGTCAGGAAGGCCTGATTGATCATCGTCAGCAGGTTGTAAATCAGATTCCATACGGAGCTTTCCGCATAGCCCGGAACCACCTGTGTAAGCAGAGTGGCAAGACCGGAGCAGAGTCCGGCGGCAATTACGCCCGGAAGCAGCGGAATAAAGATTTCACCAAAGGTCTTCAGCATTGCCTTTACCTTGCTCTGCTTCTGTCCTGCCTTTACGGCCTCTTTATTTGCCTTCCAGTCGTTCTGCACAGACATTCCTTCGGAAGCCTGTACGCCGGCCGCGGCCGGAATGTCCATCGACGCGCAGATATCCGCGCACTTTCTGCATTTTCCGGGTCCTACTACGACTTCCACATAGCCGACCTTGTCATGTACCACACCCATGACGCCTTCGGTACCCTTTAATCCCTCTTCGTCAATCTTTGCATCGTCTTTTACATCGATGCGGAGACGTGTCATACAGTTCGTGGCAGCAAGAACGTTATCTCTCCCGCCAACCTTATCAAGAATAACCTTTACCAGTTCTTCATTCGTCATCACCGGTTACCTCCTACTTATACTCTGTATTGCTTCTCTTACGTGCCCCCTGCTCTTCTCCAGCAGTCCTCTGGCCGTTTCCACATCACACTCAGCCAGAAGCATGGTCACCGCCAGCTTGACGCTGCCGCCCGCTTCGTCGATGGCCCGGCGCGCCTCCTCCCTGGACACGCCTGTGGCATCCATCGCGATATTCTCAGCGCGGGTGTGAAGCTTTTCGTTGCTCTGCACCACATCTATCATCAGGTTCTGATAAGCTTTTCCGATTCTTACCATAGAAGCGGTTGTAATCATATTGAGAATCATCTTCTGAGCCGTTCCCGATTTCAGTCTGGTGGACCCTGTGAGGACCTCCGGTCCTACCTCTGCCTCGATGGCGATATCCGCCGCCTGTCCGATAGCGCTTCCCACATTGCAGGAAACTGCTGCAGTCACGCAGCCCAGGCTCTTCGCATACTCAAAGCCTCCCAGAACATAAGGCGTCCGGCCGGAAGCGGCGATTCCTACCACCACATCTTTTGCAGTCAGATTCCGCTCCTCCAGATCCTTTCGTCCCAGCGTCCTGTCATCTTCCGCGCCTTCCACGGGATTCCGCAGCGCGATGTCTCCGCCCGCAATCAGGCCTACCACCATCTCGGCAGGCACTCCATAGGTGGGCGGACACTCGGACGCATCCAGCACACCGAGCCTTCCGCTCGTACCGGCTCCCATATAGAAGAGCCTTCCGCCTTCCATAAATGCCTTTTCCACCGCGGAAACCAGTTCTGCGATTTGGGGCAGACATTTCTCTACCGCCTCAGGCACCTTGCGATCCTCTCTGTTCATTGCAGTGACAATCTCCAGCGGTGTCATCTGATCCAGATTCATCGTATCCGGATTTCTTGTTTCTGTTGTAAACTTTCTCAGTTCCGTTTTCAGTTCCCCCTTTCTAAAAACCCGTTTTTCCTGAGCTCATAGAAAACGTTTTTTCTTCGTGCATTTACTATAATGTTTTTCAAACAAATTATCAATATTTCTTCTTAATTATGGTACAATGTTTTATACAGAGGGGGTATTTTGATAATTTACCCATATTCTATCAAACGTTTGGAGGTTTTTTATGTATAGTGCACTATTGAAACTGCGGAACGCTCAGAGTTCCATGAGCAGCACAGAGGCCAATATCACCGAATATATCCTGGCCAATCCGGAGACGGCCAGCCGCCTCACTATCCGGGAGCTGGCGCGCAATACCTACGCCTCGCCTTCCAGCATTGTGAGAGTCTGCCGGCTGATAGGCTTCTCCGGCTACCGGGAGTTCCGCCACGCCCTGTCTTTGGAGCTGGAAGTTCTGGGAAAGGATATCGCCCACCAGGAAGAAAATATCAACATCGGCGATTCCATGAGCACCATCATCGAGAAAGTAACGTTCAACAACATGCGTTCTCTGAATGACACCCAGAGGCTTCTGGATCCGGATACCTTTTCCGCCTGCGTCGATCTGTTAATCAACTGCGATACCATTCTTCTGTTCGGTCTGGGCTCCTCCCTGGCGGCTGCAAAGGATACCTATCTGAAGTTTCTGCGCCTGAATAAGCCCTGCGTCGTCAATGAGGACTGGCATTCCCAGCTTCTGATGGCACGCAATTCCACGCCCCGGGATGTGGGTATCGCTTTTTCCTACGGCGGGCAGACCATGGAGGTCATCGAATGTAAGAAAGCTCTGAAAGAAAACAGCACGCCCTGCATTGCCGTCACGCGCTATGCGCCCTCCCCTGTGGCCAAGCTGGCCGATTACCTTCTTCATACCGCCGCCAACGAATCGCTTTTTCGGAACGGAGCCATGTCTTCACGAATTTCCCAGCTGAATATCGTGGATATCCTATATACAGCCTTCAGCAGCAGACAATACGACTACTGTATGAAACAGCTTGTGCGGACCCATATACAAAAAGGGGATTCTGATCTGCCGCCGAAGCTTTCCTGAGCGGGGAAAAAATACTGTGCAGACGAAATCAGACACATGCAGAAAACGGGCATCTCCCTGACGAGAGATGCCCGTTTTCTGCTTATCTACTATTTCAAATGTTCATTCAGCGCTGCGCCTTCCCCGAATCGGAACTCTGATTCCGGCGCTTTCTATGCTTTTTTCAGCTTCGCCAGCTCATCAAACACCACATCGTTCACAACCTTGATATAGGTTCCCTTCATACCGGAAGAACGGGATTCGATAACGCCTGCACTTTCAAATTTGCGGAGCGCATTGACAATGACAGAGCGGGTGATTCCCACGCTGTCCGCAATACGACTTGCCACAAGCACGCCTTCTGTTCCTTTCAGCTCATCAAAAATATGCGTGATAGCTTCCAGCTCCGAGAAAGACAGCGTGCTGATGGCGGACTTCACAATCTGAACCTTCCGCTTCTCTTCTTCATTTTCCTCGTTCACAGAACGCATCATCTCCAGCCCCACAACTGTGGTGCCGTATTCGCTTAAAATGATATCATCGATGTCGTACTGCTCTTTGTATTTGTACAGGAAAAGAGTTCCCAGTCTCTCTCCGGCAATATCGATGGGCGTAATGATCGCCTGATAATCATTTACATTCTCTGAAACAAAGCCCAGAGTCTGAAGGTTTACATTCTCTTTGGTGGAAAGAATACTCAAGAGCCGCTCATTCAGAGCTTCGTCAATATGGCCGCCCACGCTGTCGGTAATCAGCTCCTGTATCTCTTCGACACCTTCGCAGCGGCTGGCTCCCAGAACCTTTCCTTTCTTACTGATTACCAGAATATTTGAATTCAGAATTTCCGTCAATACCTCACAGATGTCGTTAAATACTACTTTACTGGAGCTGTTGTTGTGCAGCAGCTTATTGATCTTTCTTGTCTTGTCTAATAATTGTACACTCACTGTATTCCCTCCACTGTATCTCTCCGGATTCACCGTCTCTTCCCTTTTTTCATACAAAGAAGAGCTGATTTAACTATAGTAAAACTTTAACACATACTATCAAATTTTACAATCACTTTTTCAAAAAATTCTGACATTTTTCCCTTTTGCCAGACTTATGAGCCAGTTTTCGCTTCTTCCCTCTTTGTTGTCACATAACCGCAGGTCTCATTGGCGCAGACCAGTTTATTTCCCTTTTCCACCATATAGCTTCCACATTCAGGACATTTCTCTCTGGACGGTTTCTGCCAGGACATAAAGTCACATTCCGGATTATTCTCGCAGCCGTAATATTTCCGGCCTTTTTTAGTTCTGCGCAGGACCACATCCCTGCCGCACTTGGGACAGGGCACGCCGATTTTTTCCAGATAAGGCTTCGTATTCCGGCATTCCGGAAAGCCCGGGCAGGCCAGAAATCGGCCGTGGGGGCCATATTTGATTACCATATGGCGTCCGCACTCTTCGCAGATCACATCTGTGACCTCGTCTTCTACCTTTACTTCCTTGAGATCCTTCTCTGCGGCTTCCACAGCCGACTCCAGATCCGGATAGAAATTTTCCACCACCGTCTTCCAGTTGACCGTGCCTTCCTCTACTTTATCCAGAAGTCCTTCCATATTTGCCGTGAAATCCGTCTCTACGATGCTCGGGAACGCCTGCTTCATCATGTTATTGACGACCTCACCCAGTTCCGTCAGATACAGGTTTTTATTTTCCTTCACCACATAGCGGCGCGCAAGGATCGTCGTGATCGTGGGCGCATAGGTGCTGGGGCGCCCGATTCCCAGCTCTTCCAGGGTCTTTACCAGAGCCGCCTCTGTATAATGAGCCGGCGGCTGGGTGAAATGCTGCTTCTGCTCAAACTGCTGCAGCGTCAGCTCCGTCTCTGTGCTCAGTCCCTTCAGAATCCGGCTGTCACCTTCCTTTTCTTCATCCTGGGCATAGACGGAAAGGAAACCGTCAAAGGATACCCGGGAAGCTGACATGGTAAACCGGTATTTCCCGCCGTCTATCTTCACAGATGAAGTCTCGTAGACCGCGTCTGACATCTGGCTGGCAGCGAAACGTTTCCAAATCAGCTGATACAGACGGAACTGCTCTCTTGTCAGTGAATCCTTCAGAGCTGCCGGTGTTCTGGAAAGATCCGTCGGCCGGATGGCTTCATGGGCATCCTGGATCTTTTTCCCGGATGCTTTGGAATTCTGCCCTTTGGAAACATAATTTTCTCCATAGACAGAACTGATATAGGTCTTTGCCGCTTTCTCAGCCTCCTCAGACACACGGGTGGAATCCGTACGCAGATATGTGATGACACCGACCGTACCATTTCCTTTGATATCAATTCCCTCGTAGAGCTGCTGGGCGACGCTCATGGTCTTCTGTGTGGAGAAGTTCAGCGTCTTGGAAGCCTCCTGCTGCAGTGTACTCGTCGTAAAGGGCAGCGGCGCTTTCTTTACCCTCTCTCCCTTTTTCACCTCGCTGATCTGATATGACGCGCCTTCCAGATCGGCCAGAACCTGCTCTACCTCTTCTTTGGATTTCAAAGTCATTTTCCCGGACTTTGTGCCATAAAAATGAGCCTGCAGAGGCTTTTTCCCCCCGGCTGCCAGAAAATCCGCGTCCAGCGTCCAATATTCCTCCGGCACAAAGGCGTTGATCTCTTCTTCCCGGTCCGCAATCAGTCTTAACGCCACAGACTGCACGCGCCCGGCGCTTAATCCCCTCTTTACCTTTGCCCACAGAATCGGACTGATGCGGTAGCCTACCATGCGGTCCAGCATCCGCCGCGCCTGCTGGGCATTCACCAGGTTCATGTCAATCTCCCTGGCATGTTTTAAGGATTCCTTGACTGCGCTTTTGGTGATTTCATTGAATGTGATTCGATATACCTTTTTCCCGTCAAGATTCAGTGCCTGAGACAGATGCCAGGAAATCGCTTCCCCTTCACGGTCAGGGTCGGTAGCCAGATAGATCTTGTCAGCTTTTTTCGCTTCCTTACGAAGCTTCGCCAGAATCTCTCCCTTGCCGCGGATAGTGATATACTTGGGTTCATAGCCGTGCTCCGCGTCAAAGCCGAGCTGGCTTTTGGGAAGATCGCGGACATGTCCCTGAGAAGCCAGTACCTCGTAGTTTGACCCCAGGAATTTCTTAATGGTCTTCACCTTGGCCGGAGACTCTACGATCACCAGATTTTTTGCCATATATCCTTCCTCTTTCTCTGATATTTCCTCTGCTTCAGGGATGACGCCGCGCTCCTTTTTCTTCCTTATACATCATACTTCTGCCTTTAAATACTTACAGAATCTGATTTCACGACAGTATAATAGTTCTTGGAAACTTCCCTGGCGTATCCCTTCAGCTGCAGTTTTGCTAATACGCTTAAGGCTTCCTCTGGGGAAAGCCCTGTCTTCTGACAGATTTCCCCCAGATTCTGGGCCTGTAAACGTAGACAACTATACACCAAATTTTCAGACCTTTCAAGAGTAATTTTATTCTTTTGCATATTTTTCATGTTAATTCCGGGTAAAATCTCAAGATCTTCCAGCAGCTTTTCCGGCGACACGGCCAGCCCCGCTCCCTGCCGGATAAGGTTATGGCAGCCTGCGCTTAAGGGTTCTCCCAGGGGCCCCGGAACCGCATAAACCTCCCTGCCCTGCTCCAGAGCGCAGTCCGCCGTGATAAGAGAGCCGCTTTTCTCTTTTGCTTCTATTATAAGAACCGCGTCTGAGAGACCGCTTAAAATACGATTTCGCTGGGGAAACAGGAACGTAAGCGGACGAATGCCCGGCGGGCTTTCGGAAATCAGCCCTCCCTGGCTCTCCAGCCTCATATAGATATCCCTGTTTTCCTCCGGATAACAGATATCCACGCCCCCTGCCAGTACGCCGAAAGTCTTTCCTCCCGCTGCAAACGCCCCTCTGTGGCTTATACCGTCCACCCCCCGCGCCATGCCGCTTATGATCTGAACACCGCGTTCCGCAAGCTCCCGCGCGAACCAGAAAGAGACATTCCTGCCATAAGGGCTGCAGCTGCGCGCCCCGACCACTGCCACAGAAGGAACCGAATCCTGAGGAAGGCCTCCCCTGAAAAACAGGCCGCAGGGCGCGTTGCCGGTTCTTTTCAGCCGGGCCGGATAATCCGGATGAGAGAGACTCACAAAATGGACATCCAGGCGCTTAAGTCTCTCCCTCTCTTTTTCAAAATCCCACGTTTTCCGGCCCGCGCAGAGAGCGGAAAGTTTTTCCCGATTGGAAGGAAAGGCCTTAAGAAGTGTCTCCTCTTTTGCCAGATATACCGCCTCCGGTGTGCCGAACCGCTCCAGGAGCCGGTGCTCCAGAGCCGGATCTGAAAAAAGCCGCGCGCAGAACCAGTGCCAGTATTGTTCCATCTCTCTATCCGGTTTTCCCATTCAGTATACCTCCTTCAGCCATTCGCCGCGCTCCGGCGGACGGTATCCCAGAGCCTCCAGAATATGTTCTTCCCGCACTTTTTCTTCTCCTGCCAGATCCGCTATGGTCCTGGCCGTCCGCAGCAGCCTGTGATAGGCCCGGGCGCTTAAGGACAGTCTGTCAAAAGCCTGCCGGAGCAATTCTTTCTCCGCAAGCCCCAGCCGGCAGAATTTTTCCGTATCCCGTACATTCAGGCGGGAGTTGAAGCAGGCCGCCATTCCCCGGAAGCGCTCCTTCTGAATCTGATGAGCCTTTTCCACCCGTTTTCGGATCTCCGCCGTACTTTCCGCTGTACTTTCCGCCATACTTTCTGCCCCGCTCTCTTCCGTACTTTCTTCACTTCCGTCTTCCTGCAGTTCCTCATAGGAAAGCTTCGGCACCTGCATACAGATATCGATCCGGTCAAGCAGAGGCTGGCTTAAACGGCCCAGATACCGGGATATCTCCCGGGGAGCGCAGCTGCAGCGGGTTCTGTCCGGATAATATCCGCAGGCACAGGGATTCATGGCCGCCACCAGCATAAAATCAGCCGGAAACACATAAGTCCCCGCAGTCCTGGATACACAGACTCTGTGTTCCTCCAGCGGCTGCCTTAAAATCTCCAGGGCCGGGCGGCGGAATTCCGGCAGCTCATCCAGAAACAGAATGCCGCCGGAGCTTAAAGAGATCTCTCCGGGCAGCGGAAGCCTTCCTCCTCCCGCCATCGCCTCTGCCGTGGTCGTATGATGGGGAGCCCGAAAGGGCCTTCGGGCAACGAGAGGCTCTTCAGGCGGCAGAAGTCCCGCCACACTGTAAATCTTTGTGATTTTCAGACTTTCCCGAAGACTTAAAGATGGCAGAATTCCGGGAATTCTCCGGGCTACCATGGTCTTTCCCGAACCCGGCGGACCAATCATCAGAAAATTGTGCATGCCGGCGGCGGCGATCTCCGCAGCCCTCTTCACAGCCTTCTGCCCCCGGATCTGCGCAAAATCTTCCTCCAGAGTCTGCACGCCCTGCTCCAGCAGTCTGCTGCCGTCCACTACCGTCCTTTTCCCCAGTTTCGGATGGCGCAGCAGCTCGATCAGCTCCGCAAGATCCGAGACGCCTATTACCTCCACTTCCTGTATCAGGGCTCCCTCCCGCGCGTTCGCCACGGGCACGATACATCTTCCGGCGCCTGCCGCTCTGGCAGCCTCCGCCAGGGCCAGCACGCCGGGAATTCCCAGCACCTGTCCGCTCAGACTCAGCTCGCCCGCGATCATGAGCCCCTTCAGATTCTCTGCCGGAACCTTCTGCATGGAAGCCAGCACAGCCGCCGCTACAGCCAGATCAAACCGGGAGCCTGCCTTACGCACGCCAGCCGGGGCCAGATTTACGGTGATTCTCCTGGCCGGCAGGGGATATCCCGTATTTTTAAGCGCCGTCCGCACCCGGTCTCCCGCTTCCTTTACCTCGGATGCCAGATATCCTACCATCAGAAACTGAGGCAGGCCCTCGCTTACGTCCGCCTCCACCCGGACCGGATAAGCGTCCACTCCGCTGATTCCGGCCGATAATACCTTGCTGAACAATCTGATTCCTTCCTTTCTTTTCATCCCTCCGATATTTTTCTCTTTTGTTCAATTTTAAAATCATGGAAAAGCTTCCGGCGAATGCCGGTGAAAGCTCCGCACCGCGGGACCGCGGTGCGGGATAGATTCATCTTACCTTATTTTTACCTGAAAGTCACGCATGATTCCAGTATTTCACAAAATTCGTCATTTTGCACAGGGAACTGCATCTGCATGCGGCTCCTCATGATAACAGACGATCCCGAAACATCTGCGGCGAATAATGTATTTTTTATAAATCTCCTTCTGTTCTCTCCGGGGTTTCTGCTATCCTGGTGTACGGTCTGGACCGAACACCGGATACAGAAAATCCCGAAGCCTGCACCCTGACACAGCCTTTTTTAAAAGTACTCCCTCAGCTTCAGCAGAGCGTTTTTCTCGATTCTGCTAATATAAGAGCGGGAAATTCCAAGCTCCCCGGCAATTTCCCGCTGCGTATACTCTCTTCCATTGTAAAGTCCATACCGCATGATCAAAACTTTCTGTTCCCGTGGGGTCAGGACCTTGCCCAGCAGTTCATACAGCCTTTTACTGTCCGCCTTCAGGCTTATCTGGGAAAAAGCGTCCCGCTCGCTGCTTTCCATAATATCCAGCAGGTGAATTTCATTTCCTTCCTTGTCTGTCCCGATAGGCTCGTAGTAGGAGGTCTCACGGGCCGTCTTCTTCTTTGCCCGGAAATACATCAGGAGCTCATTCTCCACACAGCGGGCCGCATACGTCGCCAGACGGGGCCCCTTATCACTGTCAAAGGTGGATATGGCCTTGATCAGCCCTATGGTTCCTATGGAAATCAAATCCTCCATCTCCTCCTCTGCCCCCTGATATTTTTTAACAATGTGGGCTACAAGCCGGAGATTATGCTCCACCAGGATATCGCGTGCATGAGCGTCGCCCTCTTTCAGCCTCTGCAGGTAATACTGCTCCTCTTTCGCCGGTAATGGTTGCGGAAAAGTCTTCAAAAAGGCACCTCTTTGGTGGATTTATACTATCTTATGATAACTGACCCAAAGAAGTGCCTTTCCTAAATTCTTATTCTTTTTCCGTCCAAATCATACATGCCTTTTTACGGCAGTTATGAGGCGCCCTCCTCTTTTCTGCGCAGAATGTCATAGATTTCTGCCTGTCCGGAAAGCCTTACCTGAAGCTTCTGCTGCGGATGGGGAGCGCTTTCCATCAGGTTTCCCTCCTCATCCCGGATTTCTTCTACCGTAACCAGCGGATTGCTTCCGTCCGGTTTCATGATCTCTATCTGTTCACCTGCGGAAAATTTGTTGCGCTGTTCGATACAGACGCGGCCTTCCTGTGTCACGCCGCCCACAATTCCCAGATAGGTGTATCCTTTCCGATAGGTATTATTGTCATAGATCTGAGCGCTCTCATCAGGCCGCCCATAGAAAAAACCTGTCGTGAAATCCCGGTAGGTGCAGGCCGCGATCTGCTCTTTATACCAGTCCATATGGCTCCGGTACAGTTCCTCCGACTCCAGACAGTCGTCTATGGCCTTCCGATAGGTCCGGGCTACCGCAGCCACATAAAGGGCTGTCTTCATGCGTCCCTCGATCTTGAAGCTGTCTATTCCCGCATCAAGAAGCTCCGGAATATGCTCGATCATACAGAGATCCTTGGAATTGAAAATGAAGGTGCCTCTCTCATTTTCATAAACCGGCAGATATTCGCCGGGTCTGGACTCCTCCATTACCGCATATTTCCAGCGGCAGGGATGCGTACACGCGCCCTGATTGGCGTCCCGGCCTGTAAAATAATTACTCAGAAGGCAGCGGCCGGAATAGGAAATACACATGGCGCCATGAATAAAGGTCTCAATCTCCATATCTTCCGGAATCTGCCTGCGGATCTCCCTCAGTTCCTGCAGAGACAGCTCCCGGGCAGACACCACCCGTTTTGCGCCCTGCTCATACCAGAACCGCCAGGTCAGATAATTGGTATTATTGGCCTGCGTGCTGATATGCCGCTCGATCTCCGGGCAGATTTCTTTTGCCAGCATAAACACGCCCGGGTCCGCAATGATCAGCGCGTCCGGCTTCAGCTCCCGCAGCTCCTGAAAATAGGAACGGATTCCCTCCAAATCCCGGTCATGAGCCAGAATATTCGCCGTCACATGAACGCGTACGCCATGCTCGTGAGCGAACTCGATTCCTTTTTTCATATCCTCCGGGGAAAAATTTTTCGCCTTGGCTCTGAGACCGAAGGCTTCTCCGCCGATGTAGACAGCATCCGCGCCGAAAGCCACGGCAGTCTTCAGGACCTCCAGGCTGCTGGCCGGTATCAGAAGCTCCGGTTTTTTCCTCTGCTCTTTCATCTGCTATCTGCTCTCCTTTACACTTAAGGTCACTCCGTCGCCCAGGGGCAGCACGGAAGTTACCAGCTCCGGATGATGAGTCAGGGTATACAGATATTCCCTCATCCGGCTGTGAATCGTCCGGTTCCGCCGTTCCACCGCGAAACGGGACTCCATAATATCTCCGTCCTGAAGCACATTGTCGGAGATCAGAAGCCCTCCCGGCTCCAGAAGCCGCAGCACATCCGGAAGGAAATGAATGTACTGCCCTTTCGCCGCGTCCATAAAAATAAAATCAAAGCTTCCCTCAAGCTCTTTCAGTATCTCCGCCGCGTCTCCCTCCAGAAAGGTGATCTGGGACTCCCGGCCTGCTCTGCGGAAATTTTCCTTTGCCACAGGAATCCGTTTTTCATATTTCTCAATGGTCGTAAGAGCCATGTCTGCCGGCCCGTACTCACACATCAAAAGCGCAGAAAAGCCTACGGCTGTTCCTACCTCCAGAACCGCTTTCGGCTTTTTCACTGCAAGCAGCGTTTTCAAAAAGCTCTGCATCTCCTGGCGTATGATCGGCACGCAGGCCTCCTTCGCTTCTTTTTCTATCTGATTTAAAAGCTCCGTATTGCCTCTGTCAAGTGAATTGATATAGGCTGTTGTTCTCTCTCCCGCAATCACTTATGATCCCTCTCCCTGTTCCCATTCGAGCTCCACTTCCTCACCAGACATGACCGCCATCAGCTCCCTGGGCTTCATAGCCGTAGAAAGCTCATAAGTGCCTGGCTGCATGGTATTCGCGTACTTGGAACACAGGATCTGAAGATAGAAGAGCTTCCAGTCATCTACCAGACCTTTTTCTTCCAACAATCTGGCGATGTCCATCGACGAAGAACCGTCCTCTACGGTGACCGTGATGGTCCTTCCGGGAGGCTCGTCAAGGGCTTCCTCTTCAAAAACAGCATGACCATAATTATAGGCAATACTGCCGATTCTGAAAAAAATCACGATCAGCGCCGCAAATATGACGATTTTAAGCGCAATGGATATGACTGTTAAAGCTGCTTTTCTTGTATTCATCTTCCGTCCTCTATACTTCCATGATAATAGGCAGGATCATGGGATCACGCTTGGTTCTCTTCCAAATCAGATCCCGCAGAGCGTCTCTGGTGACATTCTTCAGCTTGCCCCAGTCAGACACACCCCGGTCCAGGCAGTCCGTCACGGCGTCTTCCACGACGGCCCGCGCCTCTTCCATCAGATCTTCCGATTCTCTTACATAGACAAAGCCTCTTGATACAATGTCCGGCCCGGCCAGAAGCTGATTGCTGTGCTTCTCCAGCGTCATGACCACTATCATAATACCATCTTCGGCCAGGTGCTGTCTATCCCTCAGAACGATATTTCCTACATCTCCCACACCCAGGCCATCTACCAGAATCGCGCCTGTGTGTACATGATCCACTACTTTCGCGCTGTCAGCGCCCAGCTCCAGCACATCTCCCGAGGAGAGAATGAAAATATTTTCCTTTTCGATCCCAAGACTGTGGGCCAGATCTGCCTGTGCTTTCAGATGACGGTATTCGCCATGTACCGGAATCGCGTATTTCGGCCTGACCAGAGAATAAATCAGCTTGATTTCCTCCTGACAGGCATGACCGGATACATGCGCGTCCTGGAAAATGACGTCTGCTCCCTTCATGGAGAGCTCATTGATCACTCTGGATACCGCTTTCTCATTTCCCGGAATCGCCTTTGAGCTGAAGATAACCGTATCACCCGGCTTAATCTGCACCTTCTTATGAATGTTGGCCGCCATTCTTGAGAGGGCCGCCATAGACTCTCCCTGGCTTCCCGTGGTGATCAGAACCACCTGGTCGTCGGGATAATTCTTCATCTGTTCAATATCGATCAGTGTCTTATCCGGAATGGTAAGGTAGCCCAGCTCGGAAGCTGTCGTGATTACATTGACCATGCTGCGCCCCTCAATCACAACCTTCCGTCCATACTTATAGGCGGAATTGATGATCTGCTGCACACGGTCCACATTAGACGCGAAAGTCGCAATGATAATACGGGAATTTCTGTGCTCTGACATAATGTTGTCGAAGACTCTGCCCACAGTCCGCTCCGACATGGTGAAGCCCGGCCGTTCCGCGTTGGTACTGTCGCACATCAGCGCCAGCACGCCCTTCTTTCCAATCTCACCGAAGCGCTGTAAATCGATGGCGTCACCGAACACCGGCGTATAATCCACCTTAAAATCTCCGGTGTGCACCACGATGCCCGCCGGACAGTAAATCGCGAGAGCGGAAGCGTCCACGATGCTGTGGTTCGTCTTGATAAACTCGATACGGAAAGCGCCCAGATTGATGGACTGTCCATGCTGGATCACCTTTCTCTTCACCCGGTTCAGAAGCTCGTGCTCCCTCAGCTTGTTCTCAATCAGCCCTATGGTCAGCTTCGTGGCGTAAATCGGCACATTGATCTCTTTGAGCACATAGGGAAGCGCACCGATATGATCCTCATGTCCATGGGTAATAACAAAGCCCTTCACCTTCTCAATATTTTCCTTCAGATAGGTGATGTCAGGGATAACAAGATCGATGCCCAGCATGTCATCCTCAGGGAAGGAAAGTCCGCAGTCCACGACAACAATACTGTCCTCGAATTCAAAGGCAGTAATGTTCATTCCGATCTGCTCCAGTCCGCCCAGAGGAATGATCCGCAATTTTGAATTGTTGATATTTCTCAAATTTTTTCCTCCTGATTCTCTCTTTTTTCTTTTTCCGAACAATCCCTGCAGTATCCGTAGAGTTTCACCTCATGATCAGTTACCCGGAAACCAAGCGCTTCCTTCACCCCCGTCTCAAGCGCTTCCAGCATATCCTCCTGAAACGCGCATACCCTGCCGCATTTCAGACAGATCAGATGATGATGCCTGTGGTGATGCTGCTTTTCCCCCATGATATCTCCAATCTCATAGCGGACAAAGCCGTCATCCAGATTAATCCGATCAATCAGTTCCAGCTCTAGCAGAAGCTGAACTGTCCTATAAACAGTAGCCAATCCAATATCCGGATTCGCTGCTTTTACTCTCTCGTAAATATCTTCCGCCGTCAGATGCTGTTCCGGATTCTCCGCCAGCACCTCCAGCACAACCAGACGCTGCCTGGTCATTTTCAAACCTTTTTCTTTCAGCAGCTCTTTAAAACTCTCTCTGTCAATCTTCAATGATATTCACCTGCGTTCCTGTCATTCCAGGGTGATATCCACATCCTCCAGCAGCTGCTCGAAAATCTCCATAACGCCCTGAAGCTCCCGATCGTCATCCACGATCTCATAGAGAGCCTCGCTTTCCCCATCCGAAGATAAATCTTTCAAAATAAGCGCTTCTCCATCGCCTTCCTGGGAATCTGTCACCAGAATATAGTCGGTGCCGTTCAGACGTGTCTCTTCTAATACATAGAATAAGACCTCTTCACCAGTCTCATCCAAAGTAAACGAAATTTTTTCCATTCTCTATTCCTCATCCTGCGCTTCCGCAGTCTTCTGCATTCCTGAGCTGTCCAGATAGCCCTGCAGAATCAGAGCCGCCGCAAGAGCATCCACATACTGGCCGCGGTTTTCACGGCGCACTCCGCCTTCCATCATCGCGCGGTTCGCAGCCACAGTCGTAAGCCGCTCATCCCACATCACTACAGGCAGTCCTGTCCGCCGCTCCAGCATATCCTTAAATTCCAGAGTTCTCTCAGCCCGCTCTCCAAGAGTATTATTCATATTCTTCGGCAGTCCCAGCACCAGCAGCTCAGCCTGATATTCCTTTACCAGTTCTTCGATGCGCGCAAGGGTCTGCCTTAATTTGTTTTCTGCTTTTCTCCGGACAATTTCCACCGGCTGGGCTGTAATACCAAGGGGATCGCTCACTGCCACCCCAACCGTCCTGGAACCGTAATCCAGACCAAGAATTCTCATATTCTGCTCCTGAATACCAGTTTTTGTCATACCTTTACTGAAATATACACCTTCAGAAGCTCTTCCACCAGCTCGTCGCGCTCCACTTTCATAATCAGACTCCGGGCGTTATTGTGGCTGGTGATATAGGTCGGATCTCCGGACATGATATAACCCACGATCTGATTCACCGGATTATAACCTTTCTCTGTCATTGCCTGATAGACCTGCGTAAGAATATCTCCCACACGGTTCTCAGACTCAGACACCACTTTGAAGTTCTGTGTGCTATCTATTCTGCTCATATTTTCACGCTCCTGAACACCACTACCCACTATTGTACTCTAAAATATCTGAAAATACAAGACAAAATTCCTGGCAGTTCAAACGCGCGGAATTCACCGCAGACTGGCCAGACAGAGCCTTTCTTCCAGCATATTTTCAATTCTGGCCGAAACAATCCGGTTCGTCAGATCCTGCTCTGCAATCACAGCCGCGCGGATATATTCCTTTGTATGCCCCACCTGGTATTCCGTCCCGTTCAGAACCATTTTCTCCTCGATCAGGATTTCCACATCCCGGCCTCTCTGCTCCAGAATGTAGGCTTCCGAATTCTCACGGTCGAGCTCCATGAGAATCCTGCTCCGCTCCGTTTTCACCTGTTCCGGTATCTGATTCTCCATCACTGCGGCCCGGGTACCCCTGCGCCTGGAATATTTGAACACATGAGTCTCAAACAGACGGATTCTCTTCAGAAACGCAAGCGTCTCTTCAAATTCTTCCTCAGTCTCTCCCGGGAAGCCCACAATCACATCCGTCGTCAACGCAGGCTGGTCAAAGGTTCTGCGTAGAAGCTCACAGGTCCTCTCATATTCTTCCGCCGTATAGCGCCGGTTCATTCGGCTAAGCGTCGCGTCACAGCCGCTCTGCAGCGACAGATGAAAATGGGGACAGAATTTTTCCATGCCGGCCAGAGCCGCCGCAAATTCCTCCGTCACAATCCGGGGTTCCAGAGAGCCCAGGCGGATTCTCCGGATTCCGTCTATCTGATGAACCGCCTGAATCAGAGAAAGCAGGCTCTCCCCTTCCAGATCAAGTCCGTAGGAGCTCAAATGGATTCCGGTAAGGACCACTTCCTGGTAACCGGCCCGGGCGAGGGATGCTATCTCCTGGCAGACCTCCGAAGCCGGACGGCTTCTCACCCGCCCTCTGGCATAGGGGATGATACAGTAGCTGCAGAACTGGTTGCAGCCATCCTGTACTTTCACATAGGCACGGGTATGCTCCGCAGTCTGGGTGACGGATAAAGCCTCATATTCTTTCGTGTGATTGATGTCGATGACCGCATCCTCCTGGACTCCTGACTCATAGGCCTCCAGAATGGAAATCAGGTCTTTCTTCCTGTTATTTCCTATCAGCAGATCCACGGCACTGTCTTCTTTGAGCTCCGCTTCCGCCGCCTGCACATAACAGCCTGCCGCCACCACCAGCGCTTCCGGATTCTGTTTTTTCGCCCGGTGCAGCATCTGGCGGGATTTGCGGTCTGCGATATTCGTAACCGTACAGGTATTCACAATATAGACGTCTGCCTTCTCCTCAAAGGGCACGATCTCGTATCCCGCCTGTTCCAGCAGCTGCTGCATGGCCTCCGTCTCATAAGCGTTCACCTTGCAGCCAAGGTTATGTAAAGCGGCCTTTTTCATGGTTTATTTTCCTTTCAAATTTAAGATTTTAGCATTGACTTTTACCAACCCCGGTATTAAGATCTAAATGAATTCAACAGAATATCATTAGGAGGGTTATGCAATATGAAAACAGTCAAGATATGCCTGAATTCCATTGAAAAGGTAAAGTCCTTTGTAAATGCGATTACACGGTTTGATGTAGATTTCGATCTGGTATCCGGAAGGTACGTGATCGACGCCAAGTCCATCATGGGCATCTTCAGCCTGGACCTGTCCAAACCCATCGACCTGAACATCCATGCCAATGAAGAGATGGACGCAATTCTTGAGGTTCTGAAGCCCTACATCATCGAATAATCACAGGCATCTTACACATACAAACGAATCCTGCGCGTGTGCGCTGTCAGGAATCTGTCCGGTCTGCCGGGCAGATTTTTTATTTTTTTATTTTCGCGGGCAGTGAGCCATCTGGACGCGGCCCAGGCCGCTCTCTTGACCTTGCGGTCCAGAGCGTTTTTCTGGTCCCGCATCGATTCTCCCTATTCTATCACAGATAGAATAGCAGGGCAACCGGCAGAAATGTCCTGTGCAGGTCTTTCCCCTTTTCAAAGCTTCCGGTTTTCAGGCCTTCCGTCCTTCCGGAGCTCCATCACATAATTCGTGAGCAGAGTCCCGTTTCTTTCCACCTGCTGCTCCTTTTTCACCCGATACCCTCTGGAAAGGAAAAAGGGCTTTGCTGTCAGGGACGCATGGGTTACAATCCGCTCTGCCTCTCCGGCAGACCTCTCCAGCGCATCGCAGAGAGCCGTGGCGATTCCTCTCCCCTGGTAATCCTTATGCACATACAGCCGATCCAGATAACCTGTCCCGTCTATATCCCCGAAGCCGGCGATGACTCCCTCCGCCTCCGCCACAAATGTCGTATGCTCCAGAAAGGAACGATCCCACTGCTCCAAATCCGGCAGGCCGGGCGCCCAGGCCTGAAGCTGTTCCGGTGTATAATCCCGGGCATTTACTGTATGAACGGTGTCATAAAAGAGCTGAGCAAGCAGAAGACAGTCTTTCGATGTATAGGTTCGGATATGTATGTTCATGTTTCTTTTCCTTCTTCCGCTATTTGGGATTCTCCTAATTTATATATTTTATCATCATCTTCTCCCTTTCTTCCATTGTAAAAGAAATACCTGCGGATGACAAGAGTACACTTCTCTCCTGTCACCCACAGGTATGCTTTATGCGAATACTTTATTCATTTTTCCGGCACTTCTTTTGCCATTCCGGAAGATACCCGGAATTCCGCCGCTCCCCCGTAATTCTTCTGTAACTCCGCGAGCCGGTTTTCTGCTTCCTCCTCGGATGCAAATTCTCCGATTGTCAGAATGAAGCTTCCTTCCTGCGTCTTCACCTGAGCCGGAGACTCGGCCCGATATTTAACCAGAAGGCTTCTGAATTCTTCGTCCTGCTCCATTCCTTTTGTCCGCAGATAATATACTTTCTGCTCCGGAGCCCTTTCTTCCGCTGTGTAATAGGCATCCTGAAACAGGCGGATAGAAAGCATGCCCGGGAAGATCTGTTCGATGACCTCATAGTCATAGAGCCGGTCAAGGACTATCGCAAAGCTGATTTCATCCTTTCCCTCCGCCTGCGTGCGGTAGACATCCTCCACTCCATTCATGGACCGAATTCCGCTTTCCAGCTTTCCATATTCTTCCTCTGTCAGGCTCTGAAGCGTCAGCGCAATCCGGGATGGCGCGCTGTAATACTGTACTTCGTAAGGAGCTACGGTGTCGGTAGTTCTCCCTTTGTCTATAAAATGCAGCACCAGCTCGCTGTCAGAAATCTCAATCTCAATATCCTCATGCCTCGTAGATTCTCCGCCGCCGCCCACATGAAGGGCGCGGACGAATTCGCCCAGGACGGGGATTTCTTTGGCATACGCGTACAGCGAAGGGACATTGGCGCTGCACACAAGAAGCGCAAAAGCTGCTGCCGCTGCCGTAAGGGACCGGGTCACATACTGTCTTCTTCTGAGCTGCCGCGCCTTTCCCATCCCTTTGTATATGGCCTGCACAAGTCTGTCATCAGGCACTTCTATCATTTCGTAAGCAAATTTTTCTGCATCCATATTCTATCCTCCAGTCATGTGCTGTTTCATTTTTTCCAGTGCCCTGTAGGTGCGGGATTTTACTGTGCTCTCAGGCATCTTCAGCATTTCCGCGATCTCACGAAAATTATAGGCTTCAAAATAACGCAGCACAATACAGGTCCGCTCCTCAGGATCAAGAATATCCATCGCGTTGTACAGATCCATCAGAGCCTCTCTCTCCGGCTCTTCTGCCTGGGAGTTTCTCAAATCCGCGTCATCCGGATATCCTTTCGAATCTTCAGGGAGCGCGGCAGTGCGGGAATTTTTCCGTATGAAATCAATGGATGTATTTACGATAATCCGCGTCATCCAGGTGACAAGATGCTCCGCCTTATCCAGCTCCTTTAAATGAAGCAGCCCCTTGCAGGTAGCCTCGCTGATAATATCCAGAGCATCCTGTTCATTTTTCACATAACTGTAGGCAATGCAGTAAAACCTCTTACGGTTTTCCATGACTTTATCCGCAAATTCGTGTTTTCCCAAATGCCTTTTCATAGTTTTTCTTTATTTCTTCATTTCTTTATTTCTCTGCATTATTCCAGAGTCAGATAGTTTCCCGTCTGCATGTCTTCCGCCAGATCGTTGCAGAGGATAGCCACGCCCTGTACGTTTTGCAGATCGCTGCTGCTGACCGTCTCCGCGTCAGAAACATTGGTATACACACCGTCCGCGCAGGTGAGCGTCACATACTCTGTCTCTGCTCCGCCGCCGGAACGCTCCAGAATCAGATCTTTTGCTCCGCCATCTTCGTTATCCACCACAATTACAGGCATGTTCACCAGCGTAAACGCCTGTTTCACCACAAGTTCTCCGTCCTGTTCCGCGCACCAGAGAGCAGAAGATCCGCCGGAACCGCTGGTATAGCTTCCCACTACAACGGCAAAGATTTCATTTTCCCCGTCGCTGTCCAGATCCACATAATTGTAATAATATCTGGAATCCGCCAGCTCGTAATCGGGAATCTCGTAATATTCCGTTATCAGCTTCTGAAGCTCTTCATTGTGCTCTGTCTCCGCTTTCTGCTGCTCCACTCCTGCCGGGAGCCAGTCAAAGGAAACTGTGCCGGCATCCGCCTGCGCAGCTCCTGTCTTGGCCGCGCTTCCTGTCTCTGTATCTGTATCCGCAGAACTCTGCGTACCGTTTCCTGTCATCTCCACACTGGCTGTACTGTTCTTTGTTCCTCCTGCGCAGCCTGCTAAAACCGCAAAGCCCATAACTGCTGTTAATAATAATACGATGTTCTTTTTCATAAATTTTTCTCCTTTTTCTTTGTCTTATATCTATTAGACGGATGAGAAGTAATTTTCGACGAGGTTTTTTTAATTTTTTTCAAATTTCTCACTCTCTTCTGTGTTCTGACCTTGAAAAATCAATACTTTAACTCTTAAAAGGCATAAACCTGCCTTCCGCAGAAAAAGCCTTACGGAATCCTGGTAAACACTGCCAGGCTTCCATAAGGCTTTCCAGTATATTTCATGTTTTAATGTCGGTATCCAAGGAACAATGCGCCTTGGTAACATCGTCACTGTTATCCTACCACAATCAGCTCCGCCGTCTCGATGGCCTTGTCCACCATCTCATCTATCTTCTCGGCAAGCTTCAGCTCGGAACGCTTGATTACGTTGATGTTCGGCTTCGTCACCGGATGCTTTGCCACAAAAATCGTGCAGCAGTCCTCGAAGGGCTGGATGGAAGTCTCGTAGGTATCGATCTGCTTGGAGATCGTGACGATATCTTCCTTATCAAAGGCAATCAGAGGACGGAACACGGGCATCGTGCAGACCTCGTTGGTCGCCGCCAGGCTGGGAACCGTCTGGCTCGCCACCTGTCCGATGCTCTCGCCGGTAATCAGGCCGAGACTTCCTGTTTTCTCCGCGATCCGCTCCGCGATCCGCATCATGTAGCGCCGCATGATAATGGTCAGCTCATCATGGGGACACTTTTCATAGATGTAGAGCTGAATCTCTGTAAAATTCACCACATACAGATAGATGGGGCCTGTGAAACGGGATACCTTCTCCGCCAGATCCACCACTTTCTGCTTTGCCCGCTCGCTGGTATAGGGCGGCGCGTGAAAGTAGACCGCGTCAATCTTGACGCCGCGCTTTGCCACCATGTATCCTGCCACCGGACTGTCGATGCCGCCGGAAAGCAGAAGCATGGATTTTCCGTTGGTTCCCACCGGCATGCCGCCCGGACCGGGAATCACATCGGAATACAAGTAAACCTTCTCTCGAATCTCCACATGAAGCATCAGCTCCGGTTTGTGCACATCCACCTGCATTTTCGGAAAGGCGTCCAGAATCCGGGCTCCCAGTTCCGCGTTCATCTCCATGGATGCCATGGGATAGGTCTTGCGGGCGCGCTTCGCGTGGACCTTGAAGGTCTTATCGCAATCTTCCCCATACCGATCCTTCAGGTAGGAGATCACATCCTCCCCCAGCTTCTCGAAGCCCTGATCCTCCGGAATCACCACCGGACAGATTCCCACAATGCCGAACACACGGCGCAGAGCGTCCACTGCCTCGTCAAAATCAAAGTCTCCCTGGGCCTGGACATAGATACGGCCCTGCTCCTTGGTTACTCGGAATTCTCCCTCCACCGGCTTTAACGCATGGCGGATCTGGGCTGTCAGCGCGTCCTCAAACAGATACCGGTTCTTACCCTTGATTCCGATCTCTCCATATTTTATCAAAAATGCGTGAAACATCTCTTTCCCCTTTCTCTCCTGCTGTTTCTCTTAATCTATCTCCGGGTAAACCGCCGCAGAGCCGGCAGAAGCTCCCTTAAAACTCCAAGCGTATAATCCAGCTCTTCCTTTGTGGTAAATTCACAGAAACTGAACCGCAGCGTGGAATCCAAAAGCTCCTTTTTTACTCCAATGGCTTTCAGCGTACCGCTTAAGGCCGGATGATTGGAAGAGCAGGCAGAACCGGAAGATACATAGATTCCCCTTTCCTCCAGCGCATGCAGAAGGACCTCGCTGCGCACGCCTGCAAAGCTGACGCTCACAATATGGGGCGCTCCCTCCCGGCCCCCGGGACCATTCACAGTAGTTCCCTCTATCGTTCCGATTTCCCGCACAAAATATTCCCTGAGTGAATAAAGACGCTCTATCTTCTCGTCAAAGTCTGTATAAACCTCTTTTACAGCCTCCGCAAATCCGGCATCCCCCGGAACGTTCTCCGTACCGGAACGCAGATCCCGCTGCTGGCCGCCTCCGAACAGGATCGGAAGAATCTTCACACGGGAGTCTACATAGAGGAAGCCCACGCCCTTGGGCCCATGAATCTTGTGGCTGCTGACGCTCATCAGATCAATCCCCAGCTTTTTGGGATAAATGCGGAACTTTCCATAAGCCTGCACCGCGTCTACATGGAACAGAATCCTGTGGTTCTGCTTTTTCAGCAGTTCCCCAATCTCTCCTATGGGCTGTACGGAACCTATCTCATTATTTACATACATGACAGAAACCAGAATCGTGTCGTCACAGAGAGCCTCTTCCAGATCCGAAAGGCGGACCACACCTTTTTCGTCCACCGGAAGATAAGTCACACGGAAGCCTTCCTCCTCCAGCGCTCTCATGGTATTCAGAACGGCCGCGTGCTCAATGCAGGTGGTTATCAGATGGTTTCCTGCCCTGCGGTTGGCCCGGGCACAGCCCAGCAGCGCCAGATTGTCGCTCTCCGTGCCGCCGGAAGTAAAACAGATCTCCTTCTCTTCCACCTTCATGCTGCGGGCAATGATTTTTGCCGCTTCCCGCTTATATCGCTCGGCTTCCACTCCCTTGGTATGGAGGGAAGAGGTATTGCCGTAATGCTCCGTCATAATATCATACATCAGCTTCGCCGCCTTCGTGTAGCAGCGGGTCGTCGCCGAATTATCCAGATATGCTTCCATAACTATTCCTCCAGTAAATATCCAAGCATGGCAAGCACCGCCATGCCCGCCGTCTCGGTGCGCAGTATTCTGCGTCCCAGGGTAATGGCTTTTGCCCCCGCCTTTATGGCGTACTCCACTTCCTCTTCCTCAAATCCGCCTTCCGGCCCGATGAAAATGCCAATGGAAGAGCCGGGAGCAATGCTTCCGAATACTTCCCGGGTATGTGCCATATGTTCCGCTCTCTCATAAGGAATCAGGCAGACATCCAGCTTTCCCGCCTCTTCCAGAGCCTCCCGGAAACTTCTGACACCGGTAATCTCCGGGATCACACCCCGGCCAGACTGCTTTGCCGCGCTCTCTGAAATCCCTGCCCAGCGCTTTCTGCGGCTTTCTTCTTTCTTTGCGTCCAGCTTCACAATGGTCCGCCTGGTGGAAACCGGAACAATCCGGGCCGCGCCCAGCTCCACGCATTTCTGGACAATAAAATCCATCTTATCCCCTTTGGGCAGTCCCTGAAACAGCGTGATTTCACAGGGCAGCTCCGCGTTTCCGGCCAGCTTCCAGCAGATTTCCGCCCGCACCTCATCTTCTCTGATCTCAGAGATCAGGCAGCGGTATTCTCCGCCAGTTCCATCCGCAATCAGAAGCTCCTCTCCCGGCCGCATGCGCAGAACATTCCGGATATGGTTCACATCCGGCCCGGTGATTCTGATTTCCTTTTCCCCAATCTGTGAGGGCTCCGCAAAAAAACGATGCATACGCGAAAACTCCTTTATCCTCTGAACTGATTTTTCATCGATCCTTCCGGGCTGTCACGCTGACCCATTCTCCCTGATGCGCCACTTCAAGCACCGTCAGTCCGCAGTCCTTTACCGTCTGTACCACAAGTTCTTCCTTGTCGTCTATAATCCCGGAAGTGATATAGATTCCGCCAGGCTTTAACTGGGCCAGAATCACCGGCGTCAAAGGCACCAGCACCTCCGCCAGAATGTTCGCCACTACGATGTCATAGCAGCCGTACCCCACTCTGTCCTGTACTTCCTTTTCGGTAATGATGTTTCCAATCATCATCTCAAAGGACGCCGGATCGATACCGTTGACTTCCATATTTTCTTTGACCGCCTCCAGAGCGCAGGGGTCCAGATCCGTCCCCACCGCCCGTTTCGCGCCGAGCTTCAGACTGATGATAGAAAGGATTCCGCTTCCCGTTCCCACATCCAGCAGCACTGTCTCCGGCGTCAGATATTTCCGCAGCTGGCGGATGCACAGCTGAGTCGTCTCATGCATACCCGTTCCGAATGCCGTGCCCGGATCGATCTGAATCAGAAGCTTGTCCCGGTCCTCCGGCTGCACTTCTTCCCAGGAAGGTTTGATCAGAATATCATCCACATAAAACTGATGGAAAAATTCCTTCCAGTTATTAATCCAGTCCTTATCCTCTGTCTCGGAAGCTGTAATCGTAGCCTCTCCCACGTCCACACCCCAGCCGCAGATCTCATCCAGACCTTCCTGCACCTTACGCAGCATCTCTGCCTGATCCTCATCCGGCTCCAGATAAAAGCTGATATAGGCCACTCCGTCGTCATCCGGCGCGTCCGGCAGAATGTCCACAAACATCTGCTCCTTATCACGCTCACTTAAAGGGACTTTGTCTTCAATCTCAATTCCCTCAATCCCCGCTTCCTGCATCATGGAACTGATCAAATCTTCCGCTTCCGTCCTTGTTTTTAATGTATATTTCTTCCACTTCAATGCTGATTATCTTCCTTTCTGCCGCGCAGAGCGGCTTTCCCGGCAGACCTTTTCTCCAGTCTGCCCATCCCTTCTGCACATCTTACCATAAATCCACAGCCCCGGCAAGCTTAACCGAAGACCGCTCCCACCAGCAGACTGTACATGGGAATCGTAATCATGGACACCAGCGTGGTAAATACCACCACATTGCTTGCAAATGTATAGTCACAGTCATGCTGGGACGCGAGAAGCGCCGTGGTATTCGCCACAGGCATGGACACCAGCACTGTGACCACCTCTGCCACCAGCGTCTCCAGATTCAGCAGCCTGCAGACTGCCAGCACCAGCATGGGCTGAATCAGCAGCCGAAGCCCCGTAATCACAAACAGATCTCTGCAGAACATTTTCCGCAGATCCGTCTCTGCCATGATAAAGCCGATTACCAGCATGGTCAGGGGTGTCAGGCACTGGTTAAAACCAGATATGGTATTATAGAGGAAATCCGGCAGCTTTATGGGAAAGAACATCCACAGCACGCCCAGGATCGTAGCGAGCACACAGGGATGAGTCAGCGCCCGTCTTACTGTCTTCCGGAAGCTTCCTGCTCCTTCCTGAAAACATTCCAGGCCGACGCTCCACATAAACAGACGGACCGGAAGCAGAAAGACTGAGGCGTACACCAGCCCGGGAGCTCCGTAAAGCCCTTCTATGACCGGATTTCCCAGATAACCGCAGTTGGAAAACCGAAAAGCGTAGCGCATGACGCCCCGGCGGCTCTTTGGCATATTTCTCCAGAGGACCTTGCTCAGCAGATACCAGACAAGCTGAATCAGGAAGGCCATGGCCACTACCACCAGCATGGAGCGGAAGGCAGAAGCGTCCGCGTTGGAAAAAGCGTACAAAATATTGCTGGGAAGGACCAGATTGACCACAAGATTCGTCATGCTCCGGCGGCCTTCCGTGGTCACGATCTGTATTTTCCGGAGTCCCGCGCCAATCAGGATCATCAGAAACATCATCCCCTGCATGGTCAGCAGGCTTTTCATATCTACCATGTCCTCAACTCCTCTCCGCAGCCTCTTTGCAGGCGCAGAATGGCGGCAGGGATCTCCTCTGCCAGATCCCCCGGCAGCATGCCGTATTCCCCAAGCCTGTCGCGGCAGAGATCGCCGGCCAGGCCGTGAAGGTACACTGCCAGAGCGGCTGCCTTCAGAGGTTCCATTCCCTGGCCGAGGAAGGACAATGCCATGCCGCCCAGCACGTCGCCGCTTCCGCCCTTTGCCATTCCGTTATTTCCTGTCGTATTGATATAGGCCTTTCCCTCCGGCGAGGCCGTGACAGTCGCCGGGCCCTTCAGTACCAGAATACAGCCATACTTCTGCGCGAATCGGAGAGCCGCCATCTTCCGTCCTTCCGACAGATCGCCGCCCAGATAAGCGAATTCTCCCTCATGAGGCGTCAGGATAGTTGTCAGGCCTTTTTCATACCGCCGGCACAGAAGCTCCTTTCTGTCCTTTATGGCATACAGCCCGTCCGCGTCCAGCACAAGAGGCGTGGCCGTCTGCTCCAGCAGCTTGCAGACCAGCAGAGACAGCTCCTGGCTTCTTCCCAGTCCCGGCCCGATAAGTCCCGCATCGCAGGCGTTCAGACGCTCCAGGATCTGAAAGAAGGCTCCGGAAGAAACCTTTCCGTTCTGTTCCGGAAGGGGAGAAGGCATTACCTCCAGACAGGAAGCCGCCGTAATCGGATAGATGCTCTCAGGAACGCTTAAGAACACCAGACCGCTCCCGCAGCGGGCGGCTCCACGCGAGGCAAGCACCGGAGCTCCCGTAAAGCCTACGCTTCCGCCTGTAATAGAGACCTTCCCGAAAGTCCCCTTATGTCCGTCCTTCCGGCGTTTCGGAAGCAGGGCTCCGGCACAGGCCGCGTCACAGGCCTCAAAGACAGGATTCCGCTCCCTGCCCTTCTCCTGCTGCCCCCTCTCTTTCTGTCCCTCTTCTTCTGCTCCTTCGGCCGCTCCCGAAGACAGAACCTGTTCCACCGCGTCCTCCGGAATTCCGATATCACAGACCTTCAGCCTGCCTGTGTAATAAGCACCCTGTCCCTCATAATGGCCGAATTTGGGCAGAGTAAAAGTCACAGTCAGGGCCGCATGAAGGGCCGCGCCCAGAACCGCTCCCGTGTCGGTGCTGATGCCGCTGGCAATGTCCACCGCCAGCACCGGAATTCCAAGGGAATCCAGCCAAAGAAGGACCTCTCTCACATCCGGCCGCACTTCTCCCTTCAGGCCGATTCCAAGAAGGGCATCCAGGATCAGATCCGCAGAAGCGCACCAGGATTTCTGTTCCGAATTCTCTGCTTCCGCCTGCCAGTCCTCAAGCAAAAGCCCTGCTTCCCGGAGCCGCTCTTCCATCAGGCGCGTATCCGCTGTCAGCTTCTCACGGCTTCCCACCAAAAAAGCGCGGACCTTCATCCCTTTCTCTGCCAGAAAACGGGCCGCTGCCACGCCGTCGCCGCCGTTATTGCCCGGTCCGCAGAAGACAGCGATCCGAAAAGGCTCCCGCTTCTTTCCTTCCTTCAAAAACGCCAATGCTTCTTCCGCTGCATGGCGGGCTGCCCGTTCCATCAGAACAGGCGAAGGTATCTTCCGCTCTTCGATTGCCACCCGGTCTATCTCTTTCATCTGCGCCGCTGACGCAATTCTCATGCCGCCACTTCCTTTCCTTTTCCGGACGCTTTTACAAATCACCTTTTATGCCAAAAGAGACTGCACATGAAAAACCGGCCCTGTCCGTCCGGCTTTCCATGGCAGTCTGTGAAGAGCTCCGCAGACGGAACTCGTTATCCTGTCAGATTTTCGCAATATCAATCAGTGTCAGCGCTCTCGCGTCTGTATTCTCCAGACTGGTCACCAGAGCCTTTGCCGTATCAATAGCCGTCAGCACATTGACGCCTGTCTCGATGGCATTGCGCCGGATGATAAAGCCGTCATGGCTGTGCTCCACACCCTGGGAAGGCGTATCAATGACCAGATCGATCTTGTGGCCCAGAATCAGGTCCAGAATATTCGGAGACTCCTGCTCCAGCTTTCTGGTCAGGCGCACGGAAACATCTGCCTCCATCAGAGCCCTTGCCGTTCCCTTTGTGGCGTAAATCTGGTAGCCCAGAGCCTCAAAGCGCTTTGCGATCTCCACCGCCTCCGGCTTATCTTCATCCCGGACCGTGATGATCATATTCTTATACCTGGGCAGGCGGATTCCAGCGCCCAGGAACGCCTTGTAAAGGGCTTCATTGAAGGTCTTCGCGATGCCAAGACACTCTCCGGTGGATTTCATCTCCGGTCCCAGGCTGATATCCGCTCCCCGGATCTTCTCAAAGGAAAATACCGGCATCTTGATGGCATAGTAATCCGCTTCCGGCTGAAGTCCCGGCGTATAGCCAAGCTCCCGGATCTTGTGGCCCAGGATCACTCTCGTAGCCAGCGGAACAATGGGAATGCCCGTTACCTTGCTGATATAGGGCACGGTACGGCTGGATCGGGGATTTACCTCGATGACATACACCTCATCGCCCACCGCGATAAACTGAATATTGATCAGGCCGATAACATGAAGAGAACGGGCCAGTCTTCTGGTATACTCTTCGATGGTAGCCTTCACCTTGTCGCTGATGCTCTTTGCCGGATACACGGAAATGCTGTCTCCGGAATGGATACCGGCACGCTCGATATGCTCCATGATTCCCGGAATCAGGATATCCTCACCATCGCAGACCGCGTCCACCTCGATCTCCTTGCCCTGCAGATATTTGTCTACAAGGATCGGATGCTCCTGGGTAATCCGGTTGATGATGCCGATGAACTCTTCCACATCCTTGTCATTGATAGCAATCTGCATGCCCTGGCCGCCCAGCACATAGGAGGGGCGCACCAGAACCGGGTAGCCCAGCTCATTCGCCGCTTTCTTGGCTTCCTCCGCCGTAAATACCGTATGTCCCTTCGGACGCGGGATGCCGCACTGTTCCAGAATCTCGTCAAAAAGCTCCCTATCCTCGGCCGCGTCCACATTTTCCGCGGAGGTTCCCAGGATCGGTACTCCCATCTTCATCAGAGCCTCTGTCAGCTTGATGGCCGTCTGGCCGCCAAACTGAACCACCGCTCCGTCCGGTTTTTCAAGCCGTACCACATTCTCCACATCCTCGGGAGTCAGGGGCTCAAAATACAGCTTATCCGCAATATCAAAGTCCGTACTTACTGTCTCCGGATTGTTGTTGATAATAATAGTCTCATAGCCTTCCTTCGAGAAAGCCCAGGTACAGTGTACAGAACAGAAATCAAACTCGATACCCTGGCCGATCCGGATGGGGCCGCTGCCCAGTACCAGCACTTTCTTACGGCCGCTGCCGGTCTCCGCCTCATTCTCGCTTCCAAATACGGAATAATAGTAGGGCGTGCTGGCCGCAAATTCTGCCGCGCAGGTATCTACCATCTTATAGGCAGCCGTGATGCCGTTCGCGTACCGCAGATCCCGAATCTCTTCTTCTGCCTTTCCCGTAAGGCGGGCAATCACATTGTCCGGAAATTCCACCCGTTTTGCTTCCCTCAGAAGATCCACCGTCAGTTCCTGCGTTTTCAGGGCCTGCTCCATCTCCACAAGAATCGCGATCTTATCGATAAACCAGAGGTCAATTTTGGTGATCGCATGGATCTCCTCGTAGGAGATGCCTTTCCGGATGGCCTCGGCAATCACCCAGATACGGCGGTCATCCACCACCTTCAGCTGATTCAAAAGCTCTTCCCTGGAAAGGGCGGTAAAATCATAGGACATCAGACTGTCCACATGCTGCTCCAGAGAACGGATGGCTTTCATCAGAGCTCCCTCAAAGTTATCGCAGATGGCCATAACTTCTCCGGTAGCCTTCATCTGGGTAGTCAGGGTTCTCTTGGCGCTGATGAATTTATCAAAGGGCAGACGGGGCAGCTTCACGACGCAGTAGTCCAGCATGGGCTCAAAGCTGGCCATAGTCTGGCCGGTAATCGCGTTCGGAATCTCATCCAGCGTATAACCAAGGGCGATCTTCGCCGCCACCTTGGCAATGGGATATCCGGTGGCCTTGGATGCCAGAGCGGAGGAACGGCTTACACGGGGATTTACCTCGATGACGCAGTATTCAAAGCTTTCCGGATGAAGGGCATACTGCACATTGCAGCCTCCGGTGATATTCAGCTCGCTGATAATATTCAGCGCGGAGGTACGCAGCATCTGGTACTCCTTGTCGCCCAGGGTCTGGGAGGGAGCTACCACAATACTGTCGCCGGTATGTACGCCTACCGGATCGATATTTTCCATATTACATACGGTGATGCAGTTTCCTGCGCCGTCCCGCATTACCTCATACTCGATTTCCTTCCAGCCGGCGATACAGCGCTCCACAAGCACCTGTCCCACACGGGAAAGTCTCAGGCCGTTGGCCAGAATCTCTTCCAGCTCCTCCTGATTGTGGGCGATTCCGCCGCCGCTGCCGCCCAGGGTGTAGGCCGGACGCAGCACCACCGGATAGCCGATTTTGCTGGCAAAGGCAACGCCGTCCTCGACGCTTTCTACCACGAGGGATGCCGCCACCGGCTCGCCGATTTTCTCCATGGTGCTCTTAAATTCCAGACGGTCCTCTGCCTTTTTAATCGTCTCAGAGGTGGTGCCAATAAGCCGCACGCCGTGTTCCTTTAAGAAGCCGCACTCCTCCAGCTCCATCGCCAGATTGAGGCCCGCCTGGCCGCCCAGGGTCGGCAGCACGCTGTCCGGCTTTTCTTTCAGGATCAGCTGCTCCACCACCTCCACGGTCAGGGGCTCAATGTATACATGATCCGCGATGTCCTTATCGGTCATGATCGTGGCCGGGTTGGAATTGAGAAGAACCACCTCGATTCCCTCTTCTTTCAGGGAGCGGCAGGCCTGGGTGCCTGCATAGTCGAACTCCGCGGCCTGTCCGATGACGATAGGACCGCTTCCGATTACGAGAACTTTTTTAATAGAAGGATTCTTAGGCATTCTTCTTCACCTCCATGGTATGAATAAAACGGTCGAACAGATAGCTGGAGTCCTGGGGGCCAGGGCAGGCCTCCGGGTGAAACTGTACGGTAAAAATATGTTTGCCCGTATAGCGCAGCCCCTCGTTCGTCCGGTCGTTGACGTTTTCAAAGGCGGGCACGGCCACAGCCGGATCAAGGCTCTTTGTATCCACCGCGTAACCGTGGTTCTGAGAGGAAATGTAGACCCTGCCCGTCTCCAGGTCGCGCACCGGATGGTTGCCGCCCCGGTGGCCGTATTTCAGCTTATAGGTGTCGGCTCCGGTCGCCAGCGCCATCAGCTGGTGGCCCAGGCAGATAGCGAAAATCGGGATGTCCGTCTCGTAAAGCTTACGAATTTCCTCAATGATGGATCCGCACTCTTTTGGGTCTCCCGGGCCGTTCGACAGCATGATGCCGTCCGGGCGGCTTGCGATGATTTCCTCCGCTTTTGTATCCGCCGGGTAAATCGTCACCTCGCAGCCCCGCTCGTGCAAAGAACGGGCAATGTTCCGCTTGGCGCCCAGGTCCAGAAGGGCCACCTTAAATCCATCGTTCTCCAGCACCTTTTTCTCTCTGCAGGTCACCTTTTCCACCACCTTGCCTGTGGTATAGGCCTTAAGACGCGGCAGCACCTCATCGAGAGATTCATATTCCTTTGTGGTAATCATTCCGTTCATGGTGCCGCTCTCACGTAAGATTTTTGTCAGCGCACGGGTGTCGATGCCGGCAATTCCCGGAATCCCGTATTTCTCCAGGAAGTTCTGAATCGTATCCTGGCTTCGGAAGTTGCTGGGAAGCCGGGACAGCTCCCGGACGATATAACCGTCCGGCCAGGGCCGCTCCGATTCCATATCCTCATAGCAGATGCCATAATTCCCAATCAGCGGATACGTCATAGTCACAGCCTGTCCCGCGTAGGATGGGTCCGTCAGCACCTCCAGATAGCCCGTCATGGAGGTGTTGAACACGATCTCGCTTACCACCTCGCGCTGCGCTCCTATGCTGGTGCCTGTAAACACATGTCCGTCTTCCAGTATCAGAAAAGCTTTCATAATCCACCTGTTCCTTTCCTTGTCTCCCGGCGCTTCGTTTCGCTGCCATTCACTTTTGCCTTCCACAGCTGCCACAGCGTGAAAAATGTGAACGAAGCTCATAGTTAAAAATTTTCAAAAAAAAAGACAGATACTGCCTCTTTGCGCACGTGTAGCCATATATTCCTCTAAATCTGATTTATTATACTATAAGATTAGGGGGACTTCAAGGATTTTTTTTAGAATTGAAACCCAAATTGGTAACAGTTCCGCCATGTCATTCATAATTTGACGGATTTTACAGTATCGGCTGATATGAAATGTGTTTTGCCCTATTCGGCTAACGGACAGCGCCGGTATACAGGGGGCAATGCCCTCAGCAGAGCGGGAACGCTCCTGTCTGCTAAGGGTATCTATACTTTTCTATTCTCTACCTCACGAGAAACAGCTCCAGCACAAACACTGCCGCACAGGCCGCAGCCGCTACCTGAATCAGACTCTTTCCCCGATAAGCCAGAACCACTGCCACAAGCAAGGCCGCCGCGCCGGAAATCAGAGAATCCGTCGCCTCCAGAATCGCCGGAAAGGTCATCACCGCCAGCGTCACATAAGGCACATAAAACAGAAACGATTTCACCCAGGTATTTGTAATCTCTTTTTTCAGCAGCACCAGCGGAATCATGCGGATCAGATAAGTCACTGCCGCCATGACCGCGATATATCCAAAAACGCTATACATCGGTTTTTTCCTCCTTTACCGGGAACAGGAAGGCAGCCCCTCCCGCTATCAAAACAGTCAAAATGATAATCTTAAAACCGGAAGAAATGCCGCTCAGTACCGGAACAGCCGCAAAGAGCAGGCTTGCCGCCATGGATACAAGAATAATACCCATCAGGACCTTATTTTCCCTGGCCGGAGGCAGAATCACCGCCAGGAACATCCCATAAAGCGCCACGCTCAGGGCGCTTAAAAGCCTCTGGGGAAGCAGATTTCCCGACACAGCCCCCAGAAGCGTACCGATGGTCCAGCCAGGAACGGCAGCGCTGATAAGCCCATAGCTGTACCAGGGGCTCAAAGTTCCTTCCCGGCACACCGAGACGCCGAAAATCTCATCGGTGACGCCATACGCTATCAAAAACCTGTGGAAAAAAGGCATCTTCGGCGACAGCTTCTGGGACAGCGAACAGGACATCAGGCAATAGCGAAGGTTAATCACAAGCTGGGTCAGCGCCATTTCTGCAAAGGAAGCTTCCGCCTGCATGACGCCAAGGCCCGCAAACTGCCCCGCGCTGGTAAGGTTCGTAAAGGACAGCACCACAGCTTCCGCCACCGAAAGCCCCGCATCGCCTGCCATGATTCCAAAGGTGAAGGATACCGCCAGGTAGCCCAGGGCTATCGGTATTCCATCTACAATGCCTGAACGGAATTGTATGCTTCTGTCACTCATAGTTCTTCTCCCCTGTATCTGTGAAAATATACTTCCTGTGTTCCTCCGTATGCGGCGGAACGCAGGCTTTTCGATTCAGACTTATTTTGGCAGCGGCACGCCAGTGTCCGCACACCAACGCTATTATAAGTTTTTTTCCGAAATTAGGCAAGTAAAGATTCAAGAACTGCAAAAATCCCCAGCCATGCTTTCACTCCTTCCTAGAGAAAAAAGGAGGGCGTCCCTCCAGCCGTTTACAGCTTTCGGAACACCCTCCATCCGCGCATTGCGCAGAAAATGCGTGCCTATGCGTTGTATGTCGTTGCTACTGTATTTCCGCCGGCTCCCGTCCAGTTGGTGTGGAAGAACTCTCCTCTGGGCTTATCCACACGCTCGTAGGTATGAGCGCCGAAATAGTCTCTCTGGGCCTGCAGAAGATTTGCAGACAGTCTTGCGCTCCGGTATCCGTCGTAGTAGTTCAAAGCGGAGCAGATCGCAGGGGCCGGGATGCCGTTTTTCATCACCGCCGCACATACCTCCCTCCAGCCGTCCTGGGCTCTCTCCACTACACTGTGGAAAAAGTCGTCCAGAAGCAGATTCTCAAGATCTGGATTCTTGTCAAAGGCTTCCTTGATGTTTCCAAGGAATACGCTACGGATAATGCAGCCGCCTCTCCACATCAGCGCGATCTCGCCGTAATTTAATTCCCAGCCGTAAGCTTTGGCCGCCGCTCTCATAAGCGCGTAGCCCTGGGCATACGATACAATCTTTGCGGCATACAGGGCGTCATGGATACAGGAAATAAATTTCTCCCTGCCGCCTTCAAACACGGGCTTTGGCCCTTTGAGAATTTCAGAAGCGTGCACGCGCTCTTCTTTCATTGCAGACAGGCAGCGCGCAAAGACTGCCTCGCCGATCAGCGTCAGAGGCACGCCCTCATCCAGCGCCGCGATCCCTGTCCATTTTCCAGTCCCCTTCTGGCCCGCCGTATCCAGAATCAGATCTACCATCGGCGTACCATTTTCTTTATAAGCCAGAATATCGCGGGTAATCTCGATAAGATAGCTGTCAAGCTCTCCCTTGTTCCATTCTGCAAATACATCGTGCATCTCATCCGGCGTCATACCAAGATAATCCCGCATGATCTGGTACGCTTCGCAGATCAGCTGCATATCGCCATATTCGATGCCATTGTGCACCATCTTCACAAAATGGCCCGCTCCGTCGCCGCCGACCCACTCACAGCAAGGGGAACCGTCCTCGACCTTTGCGGCAATCGCCTGAAAGATCGGCCTGATATAAGGCCATGCTTCCCTGGAACCTCCTGGCATCAGGGACGGCCCTTTCAGCGCGCCTTCCTCTCCGCCGGAGACGCCGCATCCCACATACAAAAGCCCCTTACTCTCCACATATTTCGTCCTGCGGATCGTGTCAGGAAAATGGGAGTTGCCTCCGTCGATGATGATGTCGCCCGGCTCCAGAAGCGGAATCAGCTTCTCGATAAAATCATCCACCGCCTGACCCGCCTTCACCATCATCATAACCTTGCGGGGCTTTTCCAGCTGCCCTGCCAGCTCCTCCAGCGAATAAGCGCCCAGAATCTTCTTTCCTTTCGCACGGCCCTCCAGAAAATCTGTGACCTTCTGGGCCGTCCGGTTAAACACGCTTACCTGAAACCCTTTGCTCTCCATATTCATAACGAGATTCTCTCCCATCACGGCAAGTCCAATCAGGCCAATATCTGATTTCTTCATAGTCCCTTTCTCCTCTTTTAACGCAATATTTTTTCCAGTCCCGCCAAAAATGCTGTCGTTTTTTCTATGTTTTCCTCTGAAAGCTCCGCTTCCAAAAGCTGCTTCTTCCCCAAAAAGAAGCCATCCTTTTCCGGTCTCCCGGCAGCCACATACAGATCTGCGCCTTCAAATCCTTCCAGCTTCCAGTCCGGCTTTGACCGAATATCCAGCGCTTCCAGCCCGTTTTCCGCGCAAAGCTTAAGAAGCCCCGGAAGCCCTGCCTCATTCTGTGTTCCTGAATCATACAGAAGGTACAGCTGTTCCCGCGCTCCGACACAGGAAAGGTGTACGACTATCTGATCGCGTCTCTTCCTGCCCTTTAACACTCTGGCACCCAGGCCAGCCCCGCAGCCATCATCTGTCAGAACAAACGCCAGCCGCTTATTCCTTCTTTCCTGCTCCGCCAGCCGGTACAGCGCCAGCAAAGAGGATGTATTGCGGATGACATTCCTCTTTCCCGGAATACCTTTGCGGCATTTGTACATCAGCGCCAGAAGAACGAACAAAACCGCGACGTTCAGCACCCCGGCTCTGCTGAGTCTCCCTGCTTCGTCAAACAAAGAAGCGGATGCCTTCCAGAAAAACAGCGCTCCGGCCGCCAGGATCAAAAGCATCGGTACAATGACAGCATACATCCGTTCGTTTCTGCGGCAGCTGACGCTGAAAAAGCGATAAGCGCCAGGCGTCAGACTGACCGGCGGCGTATCATAGTACGCCTCTGCAATCACCCTGGCTTTACCTAGATCCCCTATGTAGAGATTTACATTTTTCAGGTTTTTCTCCGTCGTCTCTTTTGCTTCCGTACGCCATCCAAGTTCTTCCAAATCCTGTGTAAATCCCAGCAGAAATTTAAGCTTCTGTCTTCTTGTATAGCGCTTTCCGGCCACAAACCCATAGCGCAGAATCAAATCCCTAGTTTCCACTTTCCAAGATTCCTCGTATCACTTCCATGCCTTCTTTAAAATCATGCACTGACGTATAGACAGGCGGAAGCTCTTTCTTCATCTTTACACTGGTGTCAGGCACATGGATGACGCGAAGCCCCGCGTTCAGCGCGGCCAGGACGCCATTATAGGAGTCCTCAAAGACGATGCACTCCTCCCTGGAAACGCGGCATTTTTCCAGTGTCTTTAGATATGGATCCGGACTTGGTTTCGGATGCTCTACCTCGTCCCCCCAGGTCACGCAGTCCAGCTTATCCCGAAACTTGAAATACTCAAGAAGGATATTTCCCCGATCTGAAAATGTAGAAGAAGCCACAGCCGTGCGGATTCCCCGCCGCTTTAAAAAATCCAGGATTTCGCTGGCATAAGGTTTTTCATAGATATTCCCCCGTTCCAAAAGGACATAAAAATAATCCTCCCGGATCTGGCGCAGCTCCATAGCCAGCTCCCTGCTGCCTACGATTCCTGTGACGATGTCGTTGATCTCGTTTTTTCCGGTACCTGCCCAGGAAATCAGTTCCTCCGAAGCAATCGGAATTCCCTTTACCTCAAAGGCATGGGCCCATGCCTGGATATATGCCTGCTCTGTGTCGATCAGGCAGCCATCCATATCAAAGATTACCGTCGATAGCTTTGCAGAACCGCTCATTTTCCGCTTTCCTCTCTGCTAAAATATTCCAGCACATGGGACGCCGCCATCTCTGTCATCTTATCGACGGCCCCTCTGGTAGAAGCGGCGCAGTGGGAGCCTAAGATCACATTGTCAAGCTCCAGAAGCGGCGATTCAGACGCCGGCTCGCATTCAAACGCATCGATGCCCGCGCCGTAGATCCTGCCCTCTTTCAACGCCTCATAGAGATCCTTCTCGTCGATAATACCGCCTCTGGCTGTGTTAATCAGGATCAGGTTCTTCTTCGCCGTGGACAGAAGTTTTTTGTCTATCAGGTGCTCCGTCTCTTTTAAAAGGGGCAGGTGTACGGAGATAAAGTCACATTCCCTGAAAATCTCTTCCACATCTGTAAATTTCACATGGTTTTCTTTCAGGAACGCCTCGTCGCGGAACACATCGTATCCATAGATCTCCATGTCAAAACCCCGCGCGCGCCTTACCACGCCCTTTCCGATGGCTCCCAGTCCCAGCACGCCCAGTTTCTTTCCATAGACATCCAGGCTCTCCTTTTTCGACCAGTCGCCCACACGGCAGCCTTTGTCAATCTCCACCATGCGGCGTGCCAGCCCAAGCATCAGGGCAAAAGCAAAATCTGCCACAGCAGCGCTGTTCGCCCCACGGGTAATCTCCACCGTGATCCCATGCTCCTTACAGTAATCCAGATCGATATTGTCCGTGCCTACTCCATATTTGGAAATCATTTTCAGCTTCTTCGCACAGGAGAGCACATCCGCGTTCATTGGGTCTACGCCCACGATGACCGCGTCCGCATCCTCCACCGCCGCCTTCATCTCTTCCTCCGTATAGATAGAGCCGTCTGCTTTTCTTATAATCTCAAATCCGCCCTCTTCCAGACGCCGGAACGCCTCGTCACTGTTTTTTCCAAAGGATCTTGGTGTAATCAATACCTTCATTTTGTCATATGCCTCCTATCATCCAAGTTCCTGCAGCATTTCCTTGATTCCGTCCTTTGCCTCTGCCATGACAGCCTCATACAGCTCATCTACAGACTCAAAGCTGTCCCGCATACTGGCTGCGGTAATCACCATCGGCAGATTCACTCCCGTCAAAAGCCGTACCGGAATGTGATTCTCCTGGAAATACGACATATTGTATGCGGAAGCGTTATAGGGCGATGCTCCATAGAGATCCACCATAATCAGCGTCCCCTGTCCTTCGTTCGTATCCACGACAGCATTTTTGACGCTCTCTTTGAATTCATCAAAATCCGCGCCTTCATACAGACCCACGGTCTTAAGCTTCTCCTGTTCTCCCAGAATCAGATTCAGCGCCGTGACAATGCCCTTTGCCATATCCCCATGTGTGACAATCGTTAAACCTATCATCTGCTCTTGTCCTTTCCCTGTCCTGTCAGCCTAAAATTTTTTCAGAGCATCCGCAAGCTCGATTCTTTTCGCGGAAGGAATAGTCTGGAAATAAATATCCTGGATTCCCAGCTCGTCGTGCATTTCCTGAAGCTGCTTCGCATCCTCGGCTTTGATACATACCGCGCTTAAAACCGCCACCGTATTTGGCTTCTTGGCGATGCCGCCCAGGTTCACCTCTTTCATCTTCACTCCGGCCTTCGCAAGTTGATACATGGCGTCGATGGTCTTAGTCAAAAGGATACATTTGTAGTTTTCAAACTGGCTTTCCTCCCAGTATTTTACCGCGTCTGCCAGCGTGTAGATCTGAACCTTCAGTCCTGTTCTGGAGCCTGCGCTCAGAAAAATATTTTTCATAAAAGCATCATTGGCTACCATGTCGTCTACGATGAAGATAGAATTCGCCCCGGATTTCTTGGAAAGATTCGTCATCACCTGACCGTGGATCAGCCTCTCGTCTACTCTTGCCAAACATACCTCGCCCATTTTTTTCCTCCTCTAATTTGCTTTTTCACTGTTTTTATGCAAAAGATGCCTCCGGCTGCCGCCCAGGCAGCCGAAGAACGATTCATATTTTAGTTACAGGATGCCGACCGCGCCCAGAATACCAAGGATCACAGTCAGTCCGATCAGAGCCTTTGTCACGTTCATGCCCTTCTTTACAAAGTATCCGTATACGCCGAATACCGTCAGAATCGGCAGCAGACCTGGGAATACCGTATCCAGCGTATCCTGGATGACGAATTCCTTTCCGGAAATCGTAAACGCGAGACTCGAAGTCACCTTTACATAGTTCGCCGCCAGAACGCCCATCATAAACAGACCAAGGATCGAAAGCACGTTGATCAGGTTCTGCATGGTGTTGCTGGTCAGAAGCTCGGAAGCTCTGCGTCCCATGGAAAAGCCCTGGCTTGCAAAGAAATAGCCAATCAGCAGCTGATACAAAGAGAATGCGATGAAGGGGAACAGCGCACCTACAGCCTGTCCGGCCTGTGCCCACGGAATCGCAATCGCAATGAATATGTACTGAATCGTACCGGAGTCAATGGAATCTCCGATTCCTGCCAGAGCGCCCATCAGACCCGCTTTCGTATTGTAAATCAGATCGTCCGTGATGGTGATTTCCTCGCCCCGGTAGACCTGTCCGGCCCTCTCTTGCTCCAGGGAAGCCATTAGACCGGAGATGATACCGCCGCCCCAGGAGATCTGGGTGTTGAAGAACAGAAGGTGGCGCTCATAAGCGGCTGCCAGCTCGCTCTTATCCTTGTACAGCTTCTTCAAAACCGGCATCAGACACCACATCAAACTGGGCGCGATATAGCGGTCAAAGGTGTGGGGGATCTCATTCGCAAAATAAAATCTCAGCCACATGATCCAAATATCTTTTTTTGTCAACTGCTCCGGAGCCAGATCCAGAGACTTCTCCTGATATTCACTCATCTTCTTTCCCTCCTTTTATTCGGTCTTGCTGTTCTGCGCGAGCACAAAGATCACCGCGATTACCGTTCCGATAATGGCGTAAGTAATCATCGGAATACTCAGGGTTTTCAGCATAACGCACAGGAAGTAAGCAAGCAGGAAGAATACAATGTATTCTTTTCTTCCGATTACATACACGGTCACGGCGATACCGATTGCCGCAAGGCCGTTTCCGATGACAGAAAGAACATGGAATACCAGCGTACCTGCCGCGGCGTTTACGATCGAAGCGATCACAGGAGACCCAAAATAGAGCGCCACAAACATCAGCGGGGTAAACAGAAGGAACGCGATAATAATCGGCATTCCAATGATGCAGAAGGTCAGCTTCGCCCCGTTAGCCTCCGCCGCATACTTGTCCGTCGCCTTCAAAACCAGCGTGTTCAGGAAGAAACGGAACTGATACAGATAGCTTCCCAGCAATCCTACCGGAACCGCGATGGCAATGGAAGCCTCCGCGTCCAGATTTCCAAGCAGGGCAACCGGAACAGCCACGGCAGCCGCAATCGCCGGCTCTGAGGGCATCTGTCCGCCTGGGGAAAATACGCCCATATAAATCAGCTGAATCGCCGCTACCACGATCATAGCGTTCGCTACGTCGCCCATCACAATACCACATACCAAACCAGTCATCATCGGGGTGAAGCGCAAAGTCGTCGTCGCTCCGCCCAGAAAGCTTCTTGACATGACCGCGCCGATCCAGAGCGCAATAATCAAGGCCTGCCATACTGATAATGTCTCCATACAAAATCCCTCTCTTCTTATTTTCTAATTTCGTTCAGTCTGGCCGCAAACGCAGCCGCGGTTTCTCTGACGCTTTCTGCACCTTCTGTCTGGTACCGTTTCGTCAGGGCGCTTCCGACTCCCACGGCACAGGCGCCGCTTTTGATCCATTCATCCATGTTGTCGATGGATACGCCGCCAGAGGGCATCATCTGCGCATAGGGCATCGGTCCGTGCACGTCCTTGATAAATGCAGGTCCCAGGACGCCGCCCGGAAAGATCTTGAGAATCTCCGCTCCGTGCTCCAAAGCCGTCTGCACTTCCGTCACAGAACCGCAGCCCGGAAGGTAAGGCACCGCGTACCTGTTGCATGTCTGTGCGATATCGGCAGAAAAATGCGGACTTACGATGAAAGCCGCCCCGTTCATAATCGCAATTCTGGCTGTCACTGCATCCATCACTGTTCCTGCCCCGACCACCATATCCGTACCTGCGAAATCACTGCTCAGCCGGCGGATCACACGTTCTGCTCCGGGTGTGGAAAAGGTTACTTCAATGTTTTTGATGCCGCCTTCAAATACACTTTTGCAGATCTCATAACCGCTGTCTTCGCTTCCGGCCCGGATCACCGCAAAAATGAAATTCTCTTTGAGCCGCATGATTGTTTCACTTTTACCCATACCATATCACACCTCCTTTCGTAATTATCAAATACTACTCCATTTTACCCCCCCCCCGGTATATTTTTGGCAAGTGTTTTTTCACATTTTCCTGTTATTTTTTCGTTCTTTTTTGTTGGATTTTAACAATATTCTTGTTCTATTTGTGAAATTACATCACAAAAAAGCTCTGCAACCGTCATTCTTCGATTACAGAGCTTTTCTTCTGAATTTTTATGAAAATACACCGCGCGGCCTGCGCATCGTCAGACCGCTTCTTCCTTACTGTGGTTTGTAAATTTTACGCCAGGCCGTCTCCTTGCTGCGGCTCATAAATTTTCACATCAAAGGACTTCTCAATGATCCGACGGCCCTCCTGCACGCTTCCGATAGCTCCCATAGCCACAAACTGCACGATGCTGTTGCCCAGGACAGAGCCCTCGGTAGGGCCTGCGATCACCCGTTTTCCAGTGGCCTTTGCGGTCAGCTCACAGAGCAGCTCATCCTGGATGCCGCCGCCCACCATATTGATGCAGGATACAGTCTTGCCCGTGATCTCCTCCATGTACTGGATGGATTTGCGGTACTCGTCTGTCAGACCATTGTAAATCGCCATCGCCAGCTCGCCAAGCCCTTCGGGCCTGCCCTGACCCGTCTCCTCACAGTAAGCCTCGATCTCCTTCATCATATTCAGCGGGGCGGTAAAGCGCGGATCTTTGACCTTGATCGTGAAATCCTTCCGCTTCGCTGCCCTGGCTTCGCGGATGATGTCCGGGAAAGACACCTCCCCTTCCAGTTCGCACCAGTTGCGGCGCAGATTCTGCATGATCCACAGGCCGTTGATATTTTTCAGGAACTGAATCTTTCCGTCGATACTTCCTTCGTTGGTATAATTGTACTTATAGGAGGCTTCGTTCAGCACCGGCTCGTCAAGCACCATGCCAAGCAGCGACCAGGTGCCGCAGCTTAAGAAGGCCGCGTCGTCCGACTCCAGGGGCGCGCCCGCCACCGCAGAGGCCGTATCGTGGCTTCCCACCGCGATCACCTTCACGTCATGAAGTCCCGTTTCTTCTTCCACCTCCGGCAGCAGGCTGCCGATCACCGTGCCCGGCATCACGATATCACCGAACATTTCCTTATTCAGCCCCAGCTTCTCAATCAAATCAAAATCCCATTCCCGCTTTCTGGCGTCCAGAAGCTGCGAGGTACTGGCAAAGGTATATTCCGTATACATGATGCCCGTCAGGAAATAGCCAAAAAGCTCCGGCATAAAGAGCAGCCGTTTCGCGTTGTCCAGAATCACCGGACGCATCTTCTTTTCCGCCCACAGCTGGAAAATCGTATTGAAATACATAAACTCGATGCCAGTCCGGTCGTAAAGCTCCTCCAGCGGAATGATTTTGGCGATCTCGTCGATGACGCCGTCCGTCCTGGAATCCCGGTAATTTACAGGCGTACCGATCAGATTGCCGTCCTTATCAAAAAGACCGTAATCTACGCCCCAGGTATCGACCGCCAGACTCTGAATCGGTACTTTTTTGGCGGCGGCTTTTTTAAGCCCCTGCTTCATCTCATGGTACAGGCCGAACAGATCCCAGTAAATATGTCCCCCGATCCGCACTTCATGATTGGGAAAACGGTGCAGCTCCTCCAGCTCCAGTTTCCCGTTCTCCAGCTTGCAGAGCACCATGCGCCCGCTGGACGCCCCAAAGTCAAATGCCAGATTGTATACAGTCTCTCCCATAATCCTTCCCCTTTCTATCTCCAAGCCCCGGCCGCGCAAAAGGGAACCTTTCCCACTGCCCGGACTTTTTTTCCTGTCTTTATTTCTGATCCTGCTCCTGCGCTTCCGGCGTCACCAGCTGGACGCCCCGCTCCTGGAGGTAATTCTGCCAATCCTCCGACGGCAGCCGGTCCGTCACCAGAATGTCTCCCTGTTTCAGCCTCATGGATTTCACAAAGGAAACCTTGTCGAACTTGCTGCTGTCCACCGCCAGAATCGCAGTGTCCGCACAGGCGTACATGACATTTTTAATATCGCTGTCCAGCTCATTGGAATCTGTGATGCCGTCCTTCATGTCGATTCCCTTGCAGGAAAATACCGCCTTATCCACGTGATAACCGTTCAGCACCTTCTGAGCCGCGTTTCCCACCAGGGAAAGGGAGGTCTCGTTTAGATTGCCGCCTGTAGAAATCACCTGAATCCCGTCGTGGCCCGCCAGTTCAATCAGCACCTCCACGGAGTTGGTAATCACCGTGAGCTTTTCCATCTCTTTGAGCTCCTTGGCAATCATCAGAGAGGTGGAGGACGCGTCTAGCATGATGCGGTCGCCTTCTTCAATCAGATCCTTTACCAGACCCGCGATGATCTGCTTTTCTCCCCGGTTCGTCTTTTCCCGGATCCGAAGGGGCATATCCAGATCTTTTCTCTTATTGAGCACCGCCCCGCCATAGGTCCGCTTTACGAAGCCTTCCTTCTCGAGCTTCTCCAGATCCCTGCGGATCGTCTCGTCCGTCACCTCGTAACGCTTGCTCAGCTCGGAAACCAGAACCCGCTGTTCCTTCTGCAGAATTGCAAGAATCTCGTTTTTCCGTTCAATAGCCAGCATCCTTTTCCCTCCTGTTCTGCACCCTGTCTCATGTTTTCACCATTCACAGCTGCACCCGCCATACGCAGCCGTTGCGAATCGGCTGTACATGACAGTCTGACGTTTTTTATATTATATCATGTTCCGATTGGCTTTTATAGGCATTTTTCTTGGTTTTTGGGTGAAAATTTTATGAAATCAACATAAACGGCTAAATAATTCCGCTGAAAACGGAGGGGAAAGCGTAATGCAGGAAGGCCCTGGAATCCGAAAACGAATCCCAGGGCCTTCCCTTGGTTTATCTTATCACTGTCCGGTAAAACCGGAAGTCAAGAAGCTCTTACTCTTCTACCTTGGCCGGCATATACAGATCCCCAAGCTTCTTCAGGTACTCGTAACGAGCCTTTGCGGAAGCCTCGGACTGAGCGAACAGCTTCGCTGCTCTCTCCGGATTTGCACGCTTCAGGGAGTTGTAACGAACCTCGCCGTCCAGGAACTCCTGGTAGTCTCCCGTGGGCTCCTTGCTGTCCAGCGTGAACGCACTCTTGCCCTCTGCCGGAGCAGCCGGGTTGAAGCGGAAGCAATGCCAGTATCCAGCCTTTACAGCCAGCTCTTCCTCGGTCTGAGCCTTGCTCATGCCCTTCTTGATGCCGTGGTTGATACACGGAGCGTAAGCGATGATCAGAGAGGGTCCCGGATAAGCCTCAGCCTCTGCGATGGCCTTTACGCACTGGTTGTAGTCAGCGCCCATAGCGATCTGAGCAACGTATACATAGCCGTAGCTCATGGCGATGGAAGCCAGGTCTTTCTTCTTCACATCCTTGCCGCCTGCAGCAAACTGTGCAACCGCGCCGGTCGGAGTAGCCTTGGAGGACTGTCCGCCTGTGTTGGAGTAAACCTCGGTATCGAATACCATTACGTTTACATCCTGTCCGCTTGCCAGAACATGGTCTACACCGCCGAATCCGATATCATATGCCCAGCCGTCGCCGCCGAAGATCCACTGAGACTTCTTAGCCAGGAAGTCCTTATCCTTCAGGATATCCTTTGCCTCGTCACAGCCGCATGCCTCAAGAGCAGCTACCAGCTTATCTGTAGCAGCGCCGTTGGTTGCTCCTACATTGTAGGTATCCAGCCATTCCTGAGCTGCTGCCTTTACATCATCATTTGCCTTCTCCATCAGAGCCTCAACCTTGGACTTCAGTCCGCCTCTTACGGCGCGCTGAGCCAGGCTCATGCCGTAACCGAACTCTGCGGCGTCCTCAAACAGGGAGTTGGACCATGCAGGACCATGTCCCTTCTGATTTACCGTGTACGGTGTGGACGGTGAAGAGTTACCCCAGATAGATGAGCATCCTGTTGCGTTTGCAATATACATTCTGTCTCCGAAGAGCTGAGTGATCAGCTTCGCGTACGGAGTCTCGCCGCAGCCTGCGCATGCGCCGGAGAACTCAAGCAGCGGAGTCTTGAACTGGCTTCCCTTTACAGTAGCCTCTTTGAACTTCGCAATGACATCTGCCTTCTCCGGAAGTGTAACGGCATAGTCGAAGTACTTCTGCTCGCCCTGGTTTGCTTCCATGTTCTCCATAGCCAGAGCCTTTGCGCCCTTCTTGCCCGGGCAGACATTTGCACAGGAGCCGCATCCGGTACAGTCAAGAGCAGAGATAGCGATAGAGAACTTGTAATCTGCCATTCCGGTCATCGGAAGCATCTTCATTCCTTCGGGAGCTGCAGCGGCTTCCGCCTCTGTCAGAGCCACCGGACGGATGACTGCGTGCGGGCAGACATAGGAGCAGCGGTTACACTGGATACAGTTCTCCGGATTCCAGATCGGGATATCCACTGCGATACCGCGCTTCTCGTAAGCGGAGGAACCGCTGGGAGTCGTGCCGTCCACATAATCCTTGAACGCAGATACCGGAAGAGTATTTCCTTCCTGAGCGTTTACCTTTGCCTGTACGTTGTTTACAAAATCTACAACGTCCTTGCGCGCGCCTTCTGCATGTGTGAAGTCAAGTCCCTCGTCAGCCGCATTCTTCCAGCTCTCCGGAACAGTAACCTCTACTACCTGCTTTGCGCCTGCGTCGATAGCGTCGTAGTTCATCTGAACGATGGCATCGCCCTTTCTTCCGTAGGTAGCCTTTGCGGCAGCCTTCATCAGCGTAATAGCCTGCTCCTCCGGAATGATGTTCGCCAGCTTGAAGAACGCAGACTGAAGAACCGTATTGATACGTCCGCCAAGTCCGATCTCCTTACCGATCTTGATACCGTCGATCACGTAGAATTTAATGTTATGGTTCGCGATGAAGCTCTTTACCTGGCCCGGCAGATGCTTCTCCAGTCCTTCCATATCCCAGGGGCAGTTCAGCAGGAAGGTTCCGCCGTCTACCAGCTCCTGTACCATGTTGTACTTGCGTACATAGGACGGATTGTGGCATGCTACGAAGTTTGCCTTGTGGATCAGGTATGTAGACTTAATCGGGCTCTTTCCGAAACGAAGGTGGGACATGGTCACACCGCCGGACTTCTTGGAGTCATAATCGAAGTAAGCCTGAGCATACATGTCAGTGTTGTCACCGATGATCTTGATGGAGTTCTTGTTCGCGCCTACCGTACCGTCTGCGCCAAGTCCCCAGAACTTGCAGTTGATAGTTCCTTCCGGAGTCGTAACGATGGGAGCGCCTACTTCCAGAGAAAGTCCGGTCACATCATCCACGATACCGATGGTGAACTTCTCCTTGCTGTCGTTGTGGTATACAGCAACGATCTGAGCAGGAGTGGTGTCCTTGGAACCAAGGCCGTAACGTCCGGTGTATACCGGTGTGTCATGGAACTTCGTTCCCTTCAGAGCTGCTACTACATCCAGGTACAGCGGCTCTCCGAGAGCTCCCGGCTCCTTGGTTCTGTCAAGAACTGTAATCTTCTTTACAGTCTCCGGAATCGCAGCTACCAGAGCCTCAGCGCTGAACGGACGGTACAGACGTACCTTTACAACGCCGACCTTCTCGCCTGCTGCCAGCAGGTAGTCGATAGTCTCCTCGATGGTGTCGCAGACAGAACCCATAGCAACGATTACATGCTCTGCGTCCTCTGCTCCGTAATAGTTGAACAGCTTGTAGTTTGTACCAATCTTAGCGTTAACCTTGTCCATGTACTCCTGTACGATAGCGGGCATTGCATCGTAGTAGGGGTTGCATGCCTCTCTTGCCTGGAAGAAGATATCCGGGTTCTGAGCGGAACCTCTCTCGCAGGGATGCTCCGGATTCAGCGCGTTTCTACGGAATGCGTCGATGGCATCCATGTCTACCAGGTCCTTCAGATCTTCATAATCCCAGGTCTCGATCTTCTGAATCTCATGGGAGGTACGGAATCCGTCGAAGAAGTTGATAAACGGAATCTTTCCCTTGATTGCTGCGCAGTGAGCAACCGGAGTCAGGTCCATAACCTCCTGTACGCTGGACTCGCAGAGCATAGCAGCTCCAGTCTGGCGACATGCGTACACGTCGGAGTGATCTCCGAAAATAGAAAGTGCATGGCTTGCAAGAGCACGGGCAGATACATTGAATACACCCGGAAGCTGCTCGCCGGCAACCTTATACAGGTTCGGAATCATCAGCAGCAGACCCTGGGATGCAGTAAATGTAGTCGTCAGAGCACCTGCTGCCAGCGCGCCGTGTACGGCACCTGCTGCACCAGCCTCAGACTGCATCTCGGTTACCTGTACGGTCTGTCCGAAGATGTTCTTTCTTCCCTGTGTGGCCCACTCATCTGTGGCTTCCGCCATTACGGATGAAGGGGTAATCGGATAGATAGCTGCAACGTCGGAGTACGCATAGGATACATGCGCCGCTGCATGGTTTCCATCCATGGTCTTCATTTTTCTAGCCATTTGTTTTTCCTCCTTATTTTTACCTTCGGTTTACAAGAGCATACACCCTTCGCACCGCGGAAAATCCCGCTCCCGGAAACGTGTGTGGCCTTGTAAACGGAAGGCAGCCCTGGCAAGGCGTTTATGATATCTTCATACATAGTTGATTGTAACATATTGACTGATGATTGTCCATTTTATTGTTGTATTTTTTGGGGAACATGCATATACCAGTTCAGCCATGCGGAAGAATTTGTGCAGAACATCCGTGGGAGCTTGCTCACTAAGGATGGACTGTGCAAATTCTTACATAGGGGGGACGCCCCTGAGCCGGCGGAAGCCCTGCTTTTCTGGCTTCTGCCGGCTGCATGGCTGAACGTCACTGTGGCCCCGGAGCAAGGCAGAAAGGCTGATTCGTCCCGCTTGCGGGTAAGAAGCTGTCTTTCTGCCTTGCTTACGAGGTGAAACCTCGTAACCGCCCCACATAAGCAGTCTTAGCCCCGCAGGGGCGGAACTGGAGCGCGCCAAGCGCGACGAGTGCGCATGTGGGGCGGCGGGTGGAAATCTGCAACCTGCAGAAAGCACAAAAAGACATACCTTAAGTCCTTTCAACTCTCAGAATGTCTTTTTCCCTTTTTCATTTATTATTTGTATCTTTACGAATATTCCACTATTCCGACAGATAGATCCGTAATAGCTCTATTATCTTCTTCCGCTTCTTTTCGTCACATTTTTTCAGATGAAACAGAATACAGCGAAAATCCTCCGGTAATTCGTGCTCATCTTCCTTTCCAAAAAGCAGATAGTCCAGCGACAAGCCCAGGCATCCCGCAATTTCTATCATCGTTTCCAGAGACATTCCGCAGTACCCGCGTTCTATATCCCCATAATACTTTTCTGCCTTTCCGATTTGAACCGCCATCTCCTTTCGGGAAAGATTTATCCTTTCCCGGCGGTTCCGGATTCGTTCTCCTGCCTCGCTTCTGTTATAAAGCTGTTCCTTCTGGTTCATGTCCGTTCTCCTTTTGCTTTCTGTCCACTGTCAAACGGATAGTAACATTTTGTCCCGTTTTTCCCGATATGCAGCGAGGCCCGGCAGCCGCTGGGGCGCCAGACCTCGTCCTTTTCCTGCGCTTTGTTTCGCGCCTTATCTGAACAATCTCAAAATAAAATCATCATGTTGCAGATTCAGTTCTCTTCCAGTGTTCTGAAAGTTTATCTTACTCTTCTGCGGGCGATGAAGACATAGCCTGCTGCGCCGCACACAGCTGCAAGTGCTACGGCTGTAATGCCGGCGACAGGAATCGTACTTTCACCATATCCGGTCTTCGGCAGGATCTTGGAAGAATTATCTGCCGGAGCATCAGACTTGGAGGCGCTGCTTCCGCTTCCACTGCCAGAAGAACCATTTGAATTGCCCGAATCGGAACCGCCGTTACCAGGGGTTGAAGGCTGATCGGTGCCGGGATTTGCCGGTTCTTCCGTTCCCGGAACTGACGGCTCTTCTATCGCCTTATCTTTGTAAACCGGATAAAAGGCAAAGTCACCAACATATCCTTCCAGTTCTCCCTTGTCAAGATCATTGTAGCAGAACGCCTGACCCGGATACAGCTTTACTGTTTCATCTACATCTGATACCCAGTAATCCAGTTCTTTTGTTTCATCTGCCACTGTAACAGAAGGAACTATACGTGTTGCGGTCTTATCATCACTGAAGAAGGTATAATGTACTTCGTCCGGATTATCCGGATTCTCATTCCAAATATCTGTCTCACCCTTGCGGAAAATAGCTGTCTTGCTTACTACATCCTCAGCAATCTTTTCTATGATGATTTCATATTCTCCACCGGCCACAAACTCAATATCTCCAGTAACCGCCTGACGATATCCTTCCGGTACATACTGATCCAGCACAGAACGGTTTACGATGCCAAGAGGAACAAAATAATCTCCTCCGGCAATGAAATTACCATCACGATCTATAAAACGGATATTTACAATCGCTGTATCTTTTTCAATCAAAATCTCATAATGCTGTCCATAGATGAATTCAATATCTCCGGTTACAACCTGGCGATATCCTTCCGGCACATACTGATTCAGTATACTACGATTATGAATACCTGTAGGAACCGTATAATCTCCTCCGGCAACTACTTCTTTGCTCTCACGGTCAATAAACTGAATATTTACAACTGATGTAGCCTCATCGAGAACAATATCATAATGCCCGCCTGCTGTAAAGTTAATGTCACCAGTTTCAGCCTGGGTATATCCATCCGGCACGTAACGATCCAGCACATTCCGGTTCTGTATTCCTTCCGGAACAAAGTAATCTCCTCCAGCAATCACATTACCATAACGGTCAATAAAGCTGATATTAACAATTACTTCATCGCTGATCTTCTCAACTGTTACGTCCTCTTTTCCACCTTCTGTTACTGTAAAGTCTCCAGACTCAACCATCTGATAGCCAACGGGCACATACTGCTCCAGAATGGAATAGTTCTGAATACCTTCCGGCAGGAAATAATCTCCTCCGCTGACAAAAGTACCGTCAGCAGTTACAAAGCGGATGTTCATGATAACATCTTTTTCAACCTTCTCTACACTGATGTCCAGATGCGCACCTGCTTCAGCCATAAAATCACCGGATACTGTCATTCTGTAGCCTTCCGGCACATACTGCTCTAATACAGAATAGTTCTGCACTCCTGCAGGTACAAAGTAGTCGCCTCCGCCGACAACCTCTTCGCCGTCTTTGAAGCTGATATTCATGATAATATCTTCAACAATCTTTTCAACGCGAACTTCGATGCTATCTCCTTCTTTAACAAAGAAGTCACCACCTACGGCCAGCTTGTATCCTTCCGGCACATACTGATTCAGGACAGAATAATTCTGTACTCCTTCCGGCAGGAAGTAGTCCCCGCCTCCAGCCACTTTACCATCAGCTGTAACGAACTGGACGTTCATAATGACAGTATTTACAGGCTCTGAAGGTTCTTCACATGGACGCACTTCAACCCAGATCCAGCCGTCATTGATTGCTATATCGCCAGTAGAAACTATCTCATAGCCTTTCGGTACATCTGTCAGGGCGCTGGTATTCACATTAGTTGCAGTTCCTGCTACTGTTACCTTGCCTTCTCCTGCCTGCTTGTTATTCTCGATATCCCAATAGTTTACACCGATCTCTTTCTCTGCAACAGGCTTCACTTCTACATAAATCCAGCCGTCACTGATTGCTATATCGCCAGTAGAAACTAT
>NZ_NFLF01000021.1 GCF_002160765.1 Lachnoclostridium sp. An138 | reverse complement strand
CCTGCCTGCTTGTTATTCTCGATATCCCAATAGTTTACACCGATCTCTTTCTCTGCAACAGGCTTCACTTCTACATAAATCCAGCCGTCACTGATTGCTATATCGCCAGTAGAAACTATTTCATAGCCTTTCGGTACATCTGTCAGGGCGCTGGTATTCACATTAGTTGCAGTTCCTGCTACTGTTACTTCACCTTCCCCTGCCTGCTCGTTATTCTCGATATCCCAATAGTTCACACCTACACTCTTAGTTTCCTGGTTACCTTCCGTCGCAAACGCCACCGACGGAACAGAAACACACAGCATCAGAACCGCCAGTAACCCTGCCATCAGACGATGCAGCTTTTTCGTCTTCAACATTTCATTACTCCTTTTCATTCATAAAATTTATTCCAAACCGCCGCAGCCTGGGCCCTGTTTTTTCGGCCGCAGCGTTTGAAATCCTGAAAGTCACATAAGGCCTGCCGAAGGCGTACGCCCTCAGGGCCAGCGCGCCGGCACCAGCGGGTCGGGATTTACCGTAACTGTGTCAGCTTCAGGGCTCTCCCCTTCCCGCAAGGGGCGGGCCATTACCACCAGACGGGCATCTTCCATCTGGTACGTGCAGGTGCACAGAGACAACAGCTTTTCATCTGCGCGCACATAATCCCCTGTCGTGTAAAACGCCCTCTGCTCTATCTCATCCAGATATTCCTGCTCTTCTTCATCACTTTCAAAATCCACATACGTGTTAAATGCAAAATAATCTGCGTCTTCTGTACGCGCCGTGACCGCATATACCGCCACAACCTTATACAGACTGCTTTCATACAGCGTGTCCAGCTGGATGACCGGGTGCTCCACATAAAAATCCGGTTCATAATATTCCGCCAGAGCATCAAACCGGCTGCTCATATGGTGGCCGTAGATAATCAGATGACGTCCCTCTTTCACATCGCATTCATAATCCACAAAGGGCAGGCCGGCGGCGTCATACTCGCCGTCCAGGTTGTGATGCAGATAAAATTCATTGTCCGTCGTCTGCAGCACAGGCAGATCCACCGGTGTATCCTCAATCGTCATCCAGCCCACCACATCCGGATTGCGGGCCAGAATCGAAGCATATTTTTCACGCTGCGCCGCCTCAATTTCTTCCGCAGACAGCTCTTCCTCTGCATTTTCTCCGGAATCGCCGGAATCTCCGGCTCCGGACGGCTCAATCACCGTGACGACAGGTGTCCCCGGCTTTTCCTGTCTCAGCCTCCATTCGCCAAACCACTCCGGCCCTTTCCAGATGAGAAGCGCAATCAGGGCCGCTCCCAGAGCATAGAGAAGCATTCCCGCCGCATGCTTCACCCATTTCACAGGTCAGCCTCCACAAAATAAGCGGACCCATCCTCTCCACTGGAAAGTTTCTCCTGATAGGCAACCGTCAGCTTGTCCGCATCCTCCGGAATCTGCACTACCATAACGCTGTCATAGCTGTCACCCGGATAAAGCGTGTAGGAATAAGGCGTCATATCCTCATCTACCGCAGCCAGACAGGTGCCGAAATCCTCTTCCCCGTCTCCCCACTGCAGCTGAAAATCCTGGGCAAACATCGTATATTTTTCATCACTGGTATTGGTGACAGACAAATCCATCCGCACCAGCTTACTCCCATCATTCGGTATCAGGATTCCATAACTTCGAACTACGGAAATATCACTGACAACGAAATCAAACAGTCCTGTGTGAACTGTTTCTCCTGCCTCTGCATATATATCCGGAGACTCGCCGGAAGAACAGGCCGTCAGCACCGCTGCAAGCAGCAGCACAGCCCATCTCACATGACGGCCCTTTTTTATTTTCACTGTCTTCCCTCCATTTTCCCAAATATAGTATGTCAGCTCTCAGAGCTACCACATAATGCCGATTATGTGGTACGTTTTTACCGTATTTTGAGTTATTTTTCCAGAATTGGATGTGAAAACTGTTTTTCTTGAATCTTACAATCTTCCAGAAAACAGTAAACTGCGGATATCCGCCTGAAGAAGAGCGGTACAGAAAACATCTGAAAAGAAATACACGCAAAACAAACCGGTCCTGATTCGGCCGGTTATTTGTCATGCAATTCTTGAAATTTATAAGTTTTTCCGAAATTTTTAACCTGTTTTCTCGAAAGTACAACGAAAAACACTTTTGAAACTTCGTTATTACTGTTGATTTTTCCGCCAGGAAATGGTAAACTATGTATAGTCAAATCTCAGAGAAACATTACGTACAACATAATCGGCATTATGTTGTTTTTTTATTTCACAGAACCAGTCCCAGCCTGCTTATCTGCCTCTGATGCTCTCTTCCCGTGGAAATAATATAAATGCGTGTCGTATTGATGCTGGAATGTCCCAGGATATCCGCCAGCTTTGCAATGTCTTTTTTCATATTATAATAGGTTCTCGCAAACAGGTGGCGCAGATTATGGGGAAACACCTTTCCGGGGCTCACGCCCGCTTCCCGGCACAGCGCTTTCATTTCTCTCCAGATATTGCTCCGGTCCCAGGGCTTTCCTCCATCCGTTATGAAAACCGGGCCGGAACGGATTTTCTTTCTGCGGATATACTGTTTCAGAATCATCTGAAGCTTCCGGGGCAGGAAAATCTGGCGGCATTTTCCCTTGCACGACACCTCCGCGCTTCCCCGGAATACAGCCGCCACCGTGATAGCGGAAAGCTCGCTGATGCGGATGCCTGTAGCGCAGAGCGTCTGAAGGGCAGTCTCCAGCCGTTCCTTTTTCTGCTTTCTGGCCGTCTCTACCAGTTTTCTGTATTCTTCCTTTGACAACTCCTTTTCCTGGGGACAGAAGATTTGGTTCTGTACACGCAGCTGGCGTACACAGCAGTCTGACCAGCCGCAGTACCGGAGAAAACCATTTATGGAAGAAAGCATGGAATTGACACTCCGCACAGCATAAGTCTCTTTCAGTTTTTCTTTGCAGGCCATCACCTCCTGTCTGCTGACAGGACGCCCCGACAGCCAGGATCGGAAGGCGCAGAGATCTCTCATGTATTTTTCTATTGTATTCCGGCTTTTTTCTTCCTCTTCCAGATACTTTCTGTAGCGCAGCAGCATATCTTCCGTTATAATTCGTTCTTCCATTGTAAACAATCCCTCCTGCAGATTTTATTCTTCATCCTTTTCATTTTGCTGCTATTTTCCCTTTTCATACCTGTCTGATTTCACATTTTTCAATATGTGCCGGCTTTCTTTAAATGCGTTTGTATTTTCATGTTGCACAATGTCTGTCTTTGTCTTTTCCATTTTTATCCTTGATTTTACGTTTTAAGCAGATTATAATATTCGCATAAAACGACTCCCTTTACCGGGAATTTCGTTTCTGAGATCGCCTCACAGCCCGCACTGCTCTTTGCATTTTGCCTGTCCGCACAAAATCCACATCAAAGGAAGGAGGAGGATTCATGCAGCAGAAGCCCGCTTTCCATCCGGATACCTGCTGTCTTCTTCACGCCGAAGCCCATGACCTGGGAGTGGCGGAAGGAAAAGCAGAATGTATTCTGGAAACTTTATCTGATTACGGCAGAATTCCACTGGGAATTCAGGAAAAAATTTTGAAACAGAAAAGCTTTTTTCAGCTAAAGCACTGGTTTCTTCTGGCCCGCCAGGTTCAAACTGTCGAGCAATTCATCAATCGGATGTAGAGCCGGAAGCATATGCCTTTTTTCTTCTATTCTTATTGTTCTGATTTTCTGTTTTTTCTTATTTACATGTAAAAGGTATTTCATGCGGAGCATTTACCCTGTAGACTGCCTGAGACATCAGACTGCCAATGATAAACAGGTCCACCATAAAGGCCTGAAACAAATACAGCAGGGATCCTGTGCTCCGGCAGATATTTTCCGCCCGACACCTTTCCCTGCTGTTTTTGCGTTCCTTTGTTTTCTGGTATTCTTTTCTGATTTCCTGTTTTTACGATTCTTTGTTTTCCGGTTTCCCGTATTTTAAATTTTCTTTTTCTGCTTTTTCCTGTTATCCCCGCAGCTCTTTTTCTGCCATGGCAAGAGCGCTTGCAATTACTGCGTCCATATCATAATACCGGTACTCTCCCAGCCGTCCTCCGAAGATCACATTTTTTTCTTCTTCTGCCAGCTTTCGATACTGCTCATACCGGGCGCTGTTTTTCTCATCGTTGACCGGATAATAGGGCTCCTCTCCCGGCTTCCACTCTGAGGAATATTCCCGGCTGATAACCGTTTTGGGAAGTTCTCTGCCTTCCGCGTCTTTTCCGAACTCAAACCATTTGTGTTCAATGATCCGCGTCCAGGGTGTCTCCCTGTCCGTGTAATTTACCGCCGCATTTCCCTGGAAATTGGGGATATCCAGCACTTCTGTCTCAAAACGGACGGAACGGTACTCCAGATATCCCAGCTGATACTGGAAGTACGCGTCAATGGGGCCTGTGTATACCACCTTCTCTGCAAGACCGTCCAGTTCTTCCTTCTTTTCCAGATAATCTACGCCCAGGCGTACCTCGATGCCGTCCAGCATCGCAGCCACGAGGGCTGTATAGCCCCCTTCCGGAATTCCCTGATACAGAGCGTTGAAATAATTATTGTCAAAGGTAAAGCGGACCGGAAGCCTGCGGATGATAAAGGCCGGCAGCTCTGTACAGGGCCGTCCCCACTGCTTCTCCGTATATCCCTTCACAAGCTTCTCGTAGATATCTGTTCCCACCAGGCTGATGGCCTGCTCCTCCAGATTCTTCGGCTCTGTGATTCCGGCCGCCTTCTTCTGTTCTTCAATCTTGTCCGCGGCTTCCTGCGGCGTCACCACTCCCCACATTTTATTGAAGGTGTACATATTAAAGGGAAGAGAGTAAAGCTCCCCATGATAATTCGCTACCGGAGAATTGGTAAACCGGTTGAACCGGGCAAATCTGTTCACATATTCCCATACCTGCCGGTTGTTCGTGTGGAAGATGTGGGCTCCGTACTTATGCACCTGGATGCCCTCCACCTCTTCTGTGTAGACATTGCCTGCGATATGAGATCGTTTATCGATGACAAGAACTGATTTCCCCTGTTCCTTTGCCTGCCTTGCAAACACAGCGCCGTAAAGTCCCGCGCCCACGATCAGATAATCATACATAGGATTATTTCCTTTCTTCTGTGATACCTGAAAGTATACCATACTTCAGCTGTAAACAGAAGGGGATCTTTTCCGTTCCTGAGCATCCGGTCCGGAAAAAATCCCCCGTTTTTTATTTCACGTTTTTTATTTCACGTTTTTTGTTTTGTGTACTTATTTTGCGTATTTATTCCGCAGTCTTATGCGCGTGGAAATGAAATACCGCTCAGCCCTGCCTGCGCACAGCTTCAAAATAGGCAAAGAGCCCCTCCGCCAGGACCGGGTCGATCACCGGAATTCCCAGATCCTTCTCCAGATCCCGGGCGATGCCGATGGTTGCCAGACCTGTGCAGCCAAGAGCAATTACCTCCGCGCCCATTTCTTTCAGCTCCCTCGCTTTCCGGAAACAGGATTCTCTTCCTTCCGGCGTCATCAGATCGAGTGTGCTGTTTACTCCCTCGGGTCTTCCCACAGCCACCAGTTTTTCCGGCGGAATCATCCGCAGATAGGCCTTGGGAGCATAATCCACAATTCCCAGAACCGCGATCTTTTCCCCGTAACGGAGCGCCAGCGCGGCTGTGGTCTCTCCGCCTCCTGTCACCGGAATACCTGGAAGCGCCTCACGCACCTCGGGCACACCCGGATCGTCGGCGCAACTGACGATAATCATATCCACATCTTCAAAGGACTTTGCCGTCTCCACAATCTTGGGCACCGCAATCCGCTCCAGTTCATGGCTGTGAATTCCTTCCGGCTGATCCGGAATACATTTGGAAACACAGCGGATTCCGGGATAATGCTCCTCGATAAACCGCCCATGCATACCCACAAATTCCGGATCGTCAGAGGTCAGAACACGGATGACTCCCACAGTAAATTTTTTATCCATGATCTATTTCCTTCCTTATTCCTTATACCTTATACACAATATTCCATGTAATCTATACGCAGCCCTTCTATGCCGATACCTTCTGCTTCCGCGCAAGGAGAAATCCTAAACCACGAATTTCCCCTTATCAATAATCAGTTTGTCATCGAAATACAGCGTCGGCTTAAGGATGATTCCATCCATATGGCAGTCCGCCTTATTGACGCCTCCGAAGGAGGTATTGGTTCCGAAAGCGATATGCACGGTTCCGTACACCTTTTCATCTTCCAGAATAATGCCGTTCAGAATGGCGGCCTCATTTGTGCCGATCCCCAGCTCTCCTACTGTGGCATTGCGCTCATTGGCCAGAAGGACCTCCAGCTTGCCGTCCTTATCACCCTCGATCTTCTGAAGCTTTCCGTCACGGATAATGACCTTCAGAGGAGCGTCCAGCTTGCCGATGCCGACCATGGAACCGTCAATAATCATCTCGCCATTGACGCCGTCCTCCAGAGGCGCGATATAGGCTTCCCCGGAGGGCAGATTTCCGCTCTGTCCGGCCTCCCTGTATACGCCGGGACTGGGAACTCCTTTTCGTCCTTCCAGATTCAGAGTCAGCACACAGCCGTCCTTTTCGATTCTGGCTGTCTGACACTCCGTCAGCATCTCCGTGATCTTCGCGGTCAGCTCTGCCACAGCGCTGTAATCTGCCGTCATGGCCCCCTGGGAGAACATCTCCTCCGTGATGCCCGGCATGGTAGCCACTCTGGTGCCTGCAGCCACTGCCTGGATTCTGGCATTGGTATGGGTCAGGGATTTGGCTGTGGGGCAGATCACGATATCCGCCGCTTTCATGGCTTCCGCAATCGCCTTCGGCGGCTCTTCGCCGTTGAGCTTCCGCTCCTTCATCACAGTCATCATGGCCTCACAGCCCAGATTCTTCGCGCCCTCATACAAGGCCTGCGCGATAGAGACCCTGGTGTCATCCGTGACGATAAGGACCTCTTCCCCGGCTTTCGCTCCCAGACAGTCTCTTAACACATTTTCAGAAATCGTTACTAAATCCATTGTCCGTCTCCTATTCCACGTCTGTCAGCTCAGAGATCACGCGGGCCAGCAGCGTCCTCGGCAGAACTACCAGCTTTCCAGTCTCCCTGGCAAACATATTTTTCATCTCCTGGGTAAATCCGATACAGTCCAGAATTACCAGGTCGCCGTCCATATCCTTTACCTGGCGGGCGGCTTTTTCAAGTGTCTCCCAGTCCCCATAGGGTGAGGCAGGCACTGCCTTTACATGATCCACAAACTGGGACCATTTCTTCTCGCACTGCTCCACCTGAAGGGGGGATGGCGTGATCGTAATGATACTGGACTTTCTGGTAAGCAGTGGGGCCACACGGTTCAGAATGTTGCAGGGATACACCAGGGGGACCTTGGAAGTAAGGCTGTCCGGAAAATCTCCGGTGCAGAAAAACATAATCAGTCTTACGCCTTCATCCTCCAGCTCATGAATGCATTCCTGAAGTCTCGGCAGAATGTGGCGCTCCGCAAAGGTCACGGAAGAACCGTCCGTCAGGCGGGAAACCAGAACGTAATCCCCTTCCTCAGGAGCGAAACGGGCGATCTCTTCCTTTGTCAGCCCGTCCAGTCCTCCTCTCTGGAGAAGCTCTACTTTGCCGTCAAAAAGCCGCATGATATCTGCCGTCACATCTGTTCTGGGAGCCTGTCCGATGGTAATCGCTCCGATCTTCATGGCATTCCCTCCTTAGTCTTCTTTGCCCAGTGTCTGCAGATGCTTCATGGAGCCATACAGCTTCTGAAGACGCGCATACTCTTCCTCATCGTAGAATTTCAGTTCGCCCCTGCCGAAGTCCTTGGCTACCTCCAGCATGAAACGGGCAGCCTCTTCCACATCCGCAAAATGGGTCGCTCCTGTCGCGCAGCCCGGAACCATCACTTCCGCGGTAATGGCAACGCCGACTACCGGAGCGTCTGTAGCCGTACAGGGCTGAAGAACGCTGTTCAGATGGTATACATCATTGCCGTAAGGCGTAATGTCCTGCATGGTCAGCGGGAACACATAGGGAAGGCGTCCCGTGGTAATCTGCATCTTCTCCAGTAGATCCTCGGAGGTACGTAAGATCCATCCTTCCTTTACAGTCGGGGAAATCGCAAAGCCCCTCGTATTGATGACCCGGTTGCCCTTTGTGGTATCCACAGACAGGATAGCGTCCAGATCCGGAGATACCTCTTCTCTGTTCACCTGTGACATCTCTACCGGAGATCCCATGAAGGGTACAGGCTTATGGGGCGCTGTGGGCGCATGGGGGCAGATCTGCGTGGAAACAAATACGTCGCCCTCCAGATAATCTCCCTTATTCTGCATATCCAGCAGCTTCGCAGCGATAGCGATTGCAGCCAGGGCTCCGTCACCGTCTGATACGAAGCCAATCATCTCCGGACGCGCGCCGATACCGCCGAGACGTCCCAGAAGGCCGATGGTGGGCGCTTCTCCGCCTGACATCTTTCCTTTTGTTCCGGGGATACGCACCTTAACCATGTCTGTGCTCTCTCCCTTGGGGCCTTTCAGCGCATAGACTTCAATATTCGCGTCAGCCTTGATACTGCGGAGATATTCCTCCACGGACTTGCCTGTCACCGTACTGCTGTCCAGTACATCGAACACTTCCATAATCTGTTTAATCAGCATAATGATCTACCTCCTATGTCGTTTTTTATGATTATAAAGCTTTTATTCTGAATACGCAACGAATTTTTTGACATTTATTCTGGTCTGGAAAATACTGTAAAATGTTTTTTCTCTGTAATGATATGGAAAAGTTCATGAAAAATTTTGCATTTTTTCATAAATTCTTTAGATTCTCTTTATTTTTATTTGACATTTTGTCATTTTAATGAGAAAATTGAGCGAAGTTATTTTTAAAAGGAGTGTGAGTTTATGGAAAAACCCAAGTACGAAGTGCCAAAGGAATTAATCATTCCTGCTTCCGAACACCCCAAGGCATTTGAAGGCCCGACACTGATATTAAATATTATTATGTGTGCTCTGGGCGCCATCATCGGTCTTGAGCTCATCGTCCGTACAGGCGTGACGCCGAACACCTCTATCATCGGAGCTTTGTTCGCCATCGTTCTGTCCCGGATTCCCGTCGCGTTCTGTCAGAAGTTCCGCAGCGTGCACCGTCAGAATCTGATTGCCACCTCTATTTCAGGCGCAACTTTTTCCGCGGCCAACTGCCTGCTTCTGCCCATCGGTATTCCGGTGGTTATGGGACGTCCGGATCTGGTATTTCCGATGCTGATCGGCGTATTTATCGCTACTGTTATCGACGCTACCATTCTTTACAGAAGCTTTGACTCTGAAATGTTCCCGGCTGACGGCGCATGGCCGCCAGGAGTAGCTTCTGCCGAGTCCATCCTGGCTGTTGTAGAAAAAGGAAAGAAAGCTTTCCTTATGATTGTCGGTATTGTAATCGGCTGGGTCGGCAAGCTTGCCGGGATTCCCACGGACCTGCTGGGCGTATCCTGGTTCGGCGATTTCTTTGCCATGCTGGCTCTGGGCGTAGGTTCCATCGTCATCGGCGTGATCAATGACAATGGATTCGTTCTGTCCCTGTTTGGCCACAGCGCGTCTCTGTTCTCAGGCATTTTCCCGGAAGGCTTTTCTTCCAGCGCCATGATCACCTACATGCCCCACGGCGTTATGATCGGCGCAGGCGCCGTCTCCCTGATTCAGTGCGCAGTCATGCTGATGAAAAAAGGCAAGAATGGCACCGATACTTCCGCTACCGGAAGAAAATATACCCGCAGCATGAACAGCTTAAAGAAGACTCTTGTGGGCGGCTACGGCGTGTATCTGATCGGAGCTTTTATCCTGGCTCTCGGATGCGGTATCCTTACCGATATGTCTCCGGTCAAGCTGATCATCTGGCTGATTTACACAGCCTTTGCCGCTATCGCGTCTGAGCTGATCGTAGGAATTTCCGCTATGCATTCCGGCTGGTTCCCGGGATTCGCTACCGCTCTGATCTTCCTGCTGGTAGGTATGCTGATCGGCTTCCCGCCGATTCCGCTGGCTCTGATGGTAGGCTACACTTCCGCCACCGGTCCCGCCTTCTCAGATATGGCTTATGACCTGAAGTCTGGTTACATCTTAAGAGGTTCAGGCGTAGATCCGGAGCTGGAGATGGAAGGAAGAAAACAGCAGTACCGCGCGAACATTTTCTCCTTCGCCGTTGCTCTGATTATCGTAATCTTTATGGCAAACCGCTACTTCGATCAGGGACTTTTTGCTCCTGTAAGCGCCACCTTTGCTGCTACCATTGACGCGGGAACCAATGCTGAAATCGCAAAATGGCTCTTTATCTGGGCTATCCCGGGCGCAATCATTCAGCTGATCGGCGGCGAGCGTCAGATCGGTATCCTGTTCGCTACCGGTCTTCTGGTAGGAACCACCATGAACGGCGTCACCATTCTGATTGGTCTTCTGATCCGCCACATCCTGCTGAAGCGCAACGCTGAGCATGAGCAGACCCTGAATATTCTGGGCGCAGGCGCTCTGGCCGGAGCTGCTCTGTGCAGTTTCTTCACCGCTACGCTTGGATTGTTTAACAGAAGCGATTCATAAAGAGGGAAACAGATATGACTATCTCGGAAGCTCTGGAAAAAAGACGGAGCATTCGAAACTTCAGTTCCAAACCGGTTTCTGAAGAACTTCTGCTGGAGCTGGCCCGGGCAGGACGCCTGGCGCCCAGCGCCAGCAACCTTCAGGCCTGGCAGTTTTTCTTTCTGACAGATCCGGAGCTGGTGAAAAAGGTAGACCTTTTCAGCCCGGGCTTAAGCGGCCATCCGCCGGTCATCCTGGCCATCTGTTCCGATATGGGATACGCCGCAGTACACGGTTCTCCCAATTCCGAACGCTACGGCTGCATCATGGACGCCGCCATGGCTGCGGAAAACATCATGCTGAAAGCCGCAGACCTGGGACTCGGCACCTGTGCCATCAAGTCCTACAATGACGCGGCAGTCCGAAAGCTCTTAAAGCTTCCGGAGGATTACCGGATTGAACTTCTGATTTCCCTGGGCTATCCGGAAGGAGAACCCAGGCCCAGACGCCTTCGTCCGATGGAGGAAATCCTTCATTTCAACGCATGGCAGGAGGAAGTATGAGACAGGAAGATTATTTTGAACTGCTTGTTTACATGATTACCAGTGCCGCAGGCCTGAAAGGCGAGCCGAAAATCTACGGGCCTCTCCGCATGATTGAAGCATCCGAGCGCCTGTGCAGCCTGATGCTGAAGGAAGATCCGGATAATCCGGATCTGAAAGAACTCCGGGAAATCATTGAGACCGGAAAGCAGAAAACCACATCCGATGAGGAAGGCTTCTATCAGATGCTCCAGGATGCGGCTGCAAAGCTGGTAGATATGGTCTGAGGTTTTATCTGAATTTACACAAAAAAATTGAATAAGAAACGTGCGCCGGCCGGCGCATAAGACCAGGGGGCGTTGCTCCATAGATGAGAAATCATCTATGGAGCAACGGCTCCCTTTTTATGCCTAAAAACAGGCAATCCGAAAGGTCTTATTAAAGTACGGCAAAAATCCGGTGTCCTACTCTGAAAACAGAGAAGGCGCCGGATTTTTGAATGTAACGAGCGGAAGTGCCGCTCAATCATCCGTTATTGATGATTTTGCGACACTCCCTTTTATGTTTTCCGATTTTTCCGATATCTCCTGCCTGACAGGATTTCTCTTCTCTCCCGAAGAACTCTTCCGCTTAATCCTCAAACAGTCCTTCGTCATAGGATACCAGCTTCTTGCCGATCACCGCTTCCGCTTCCTCAAACAGTACTCTCTGATGCATACCTGCGCCCAGAAGCAGCTTTTCCTTCGGGATCTTCACAATAATCACGTCCATATTGTCTCCGATCTCCGCGCTGGATAAAGCCAGACCTGTCTTCGCGTCAAGGGTGCAGAGCAGATCCGGGAAGGTTCCCACACGCTCTCCGTTCTTTTCCAGAGTCATATACTCGTTCCAATAAGTCAGCTCATAATCACTGCCGCCATCCTTGATATGAACCTCGCCCACATCATAGCCGCCGTCCATGCAGAGATTGTACCCGCTGGTCACGCCCCGGCAGATGACCTGAGCTTCATAGTTCTTCTGCAGGAATGCCAGAAACCCTTCCACATTATCTTTGTTCTCCATGTAGGCTTTTCCGATATCCATTGCCTGGGAAATGGCCCCCACAGCCGCGTGGGTTTTCGTGTACTCTGCTGTGACAGGATTGCGCAGTACGCAGCACAGGCCGCCGGAAGCCACAGCTGTCTGGCGGATCATATGGGAGGTGGCATTCATGGTTCCCTTTGTGATTGTCTCCACATACTTGTCTCCCTTGCCTCCGCACGCCGCCTGAACAGTCTTGTAATCCGGAATGGCATTCAGGCCGATGCTGCCCATAGGTCCTGAGGGATGTGCCCGTCCGTTGCTGGGAGCGTCAATGACAGGAACTCCTGTCAGAGCGGATATCACCCAGCCGTTCGAGGTGGATACACCGCCGTTTTCACAGGAAGTAAAGCCGGCAATCGAAGTTCCGCTGGCATTCTCAAAGTTCTTTAATACGGTCTTCCAGTGCTCTACCGTACAGCAGGTATCCTTCGCGGAAGGCGCGCCCACCATAGACACATTCACAATGATATCCTCTGGCTTCAGTTCATCCACGGACATCAGCGTGATCGCGTCTGTATGGCGGAAGGCTTCCTCCATGGCGTCAATTCCCATCTGAAGGCTTCCTCCTCCGCCTCCTCCGAGGAAAAGACCTCCATAGAGAGCCTGCATACAGTTTTCTTTCGTCATTTTCATCATAGAACTAACCCTCCATCTGCTTTTATTTTCTATTTTTCTGCGCAATGCAGCAAGAAGCGTTCCGCTCCCTGCTGCACCGGCATTAATCCTCACACTTTACTTTATGATATACCTTTTTGCCCTTACGGATAATCAGAGCTCCGTCCTCATCCAGATCGTCTGCCGTAAAGGTCTTATATACATCCGTCACCTTCACGTCATTAACCGTTACGCCGCCCTGCTGCACCAGGCGTCTGGCCTCAGAACGGGTAGGCGCAAGCTTCGTCTCCACCAGAAGGGAGAGAATGTCTTTTCCTGCCTCCATATCAGCCTTCGGAACCACTGTCGTCGGCATATCGTCCGTCTTGCCTCCGCTGACAAAAAGGGCCTTGGCCGCTCCCTCAGCCTTTTTCGCCTCATCCTCGCCGTGAACCAGAGCCGTCAGTTCATAGGCCAGAATCTCCTTCGCGCGGTTCAGCTGGCTTCCTTCCCATTTGTCCATCTCATCGATCTGCTCCAGAGGCAGGAAGGTCAGCATCCGCAGGCATTTCAGTACGTCAGCGTCCGCGATATTTCTCCAGTACTGGTAAAAATCAAACGGTGAGGTCTTGTCCGGATCAAGCCACACGGCGCCGGACTGGGTCTTGCCCATCTTCTTTCCCTCAGAATTCAGAAGCAGAGTGATGGTCATAGCGTAGGCGTCCTTGCCCAGCTTCCGGCGGATCAGTTCCGTGCCGCCCAGCATATTGCTCCACTGGTCGTCTCCGCCAAACTGCATATTGCAGCCGTATCTTAAGTACAGCTCGTAGAAGTCATAGCTCTGCATCAGCATGTAGTTGAATTCCAGGAAGCTTAAGCCCTTCTCCATTCTCTGCTTGTAGCACTCTGCGGTCAGCATCCTGTTTACAGAGAAATGGGGTCCTATCTCACGCAGGAAATCCACATAGTTCAGATTCAGCAGCCAGTCCGCGTTGTTTACCATCAGAGCCTTGCCTTCCGAAAAATCGATGAAACGGCTCATCTGCTTTTTGAAGCAGTCGCAGTTGTGCTGGATAGTCTCCACCGTCATCATCTGACGCATATCGGAACGTCCGGAAGGATCTCCCACCATTCCTGTTCCGCCTCCCAGCAGGGCGATGGGCCGGTTGCCGGCCTCCTGCAGGCGCTTCATCAGGCACAGGGCCATGAAATGGCCCACATGAAGGGAATCCGCAGTCGGGTCAAATCCAATGTAGAAGGTCGCCTTTCCGTTGTCAATCAGTTCCCGGATCTCCTTTTCGTCCGTCACCTGGGCAATCAGGCCGCGGGCTGTCAGTTCATCATAGATTTTCATTGTTCTTTTCTCTCCTTTGGTTTTCTTTTCCGTATTTGTACAGGGCGATGAGTCTGAATGCTCCCGCGGGAAGCAGCGCGCTTCCTGTAAAAAAACTCCCGCCCTTTCACTGAAAGGACGAGAGTGTACATTCTCCCGTGTTACCACCTTACTTCACAGCTGCCTCACGACAGCTGCCTCTGTCGGTATCCGAACAGCCGAATACCCTGACGCTGTAACGTTCGTCTCTTACGTCGCAGCCTACTCGCCGTCCGAAGACTCCTGCTTTGGGTGCGCAGCTCAGGGAGGTATTCAAGCTGAAGTACTCCGTGCGCCTCTCATCCTCCGGCTGCTTTCTGTACGGCTCTCCTTAAGCTCTACTTGTTCCCGTCAAAGCCTTTCTGGTATGTTGGATTTATATAAATCTGGGTTCATTATATCGGCTGGGAAAATATTTGTCAAGCCCCGGCTATCCATCCTCCTCCAGAATATAAGCCCCGGCTATCCATCCTCCTCCAGGAAGAAAATCTCATCCACATGAAGTTTCAGAAGCCCTGCTGTCACAGCAGATTCCCAGCAGCGCCTGCCAGCATCAGCAGAATTCCCGGAACCACATACTTTCTCGGATGATGCCAGAGATCGCTTTCTGTCTTCCAGTTCCGAATCGGGAAGTACCATTCCATCAGCACAGAGGCCGCGCCGCCTGCCAGCGCAAAACAGAAGGCTGCCGCGAAAAAGACTGCCCTGATACTGCCGTTCTGCATCTCCCAGCTGCAGAGAAACACGATGTCCGTCACCAGAAAGACCGCGGAAAGAAACAGGGCATAGGGCACACAAAACGCTCTCTTCTGTCCGGGCAGGGCGCGCACCGCCTGCTCCAGGAACGGATCGCAGGAAAGCAGGATGCAGAGCGGTGTGTGAAATGTCAGCATGGCAAAGCCCAGGGGCAGTACCATTTCAGCTTTCATTCCCCGGAATATGCAGGGAAGAAGACAGGCGGCGCCGCACAGCCCCGCAGAATTCAGCAGATAGTTTCTGTGGGACATCAGATACCGTCCGAAATACCGCCAGACAGAATGTCCCTTCCCGCCCTTGAACGCTTTCCGTTTCAGGCTTTTCTGGCGGCAGAACACATACGCGTCCGCGCGATTTAAGAGCTCAGTCAGCACACCGGCTTCCACAAGCATAAGCGCCGCATATACCGCCATATTCCGGCTGAAAAGGAAGGCCGCCAGAGGCAGGCAGGCAAATAGGCCCAAAAGAAAGGCATACCCGGATAACGCGAAGATACAGGCTGCCGCCAGCGCCGCATGTACCGCGCCCAGCAGTCCCGTCATGCTTTCCACTCCTCCAGGCTCTGCCGCAGCAGCCAGAACCGCAAAAAGCGGCAGAGTCTTTGTCCCCAGCGTATACAGGCCCATGGCTGCCACATAGCCGAAAACCATTTCTCTCCTTTCAAAGGGAAGCATAAAGAGATTCTGCATGTTTTCCACCGTACTCTCCGTCATCAGAGCCTGCCACATGATGCTTCCCGTAAAGGCTGAAAGCGTCAGAAAAAGGACTGACGGATGGACCGTGACACGGATTTCTGCCGTATGCAGGCCGTAATATACCGCAACGCTTACAAGCAGAGAGCTGACCAGTCTTTCCCGTTTCCTTCCAAATAATTTTCCGGAAAATATCCGATATACGCGGCAGGCAGAAAGCAGACGGCCCATTCTGCGCGCCGGATATTTTGAAACCCTGTGTTTCATCTCGATTTCCCTCCTGACTTCCAACCCCTTATCTGCAGTCTTCTTTATAGATTTCTTTTCTATAATTTTATTCTCTGTCATCTGTTTCTCTGCAGTCTTCTTCTCTGTAAAGAGCTTCCCGTATCTGCGGCGCGTCTATCTCTTCCTTCTCAAACTGCCGGCTTATCCTGCCTTTCTCCAGCACCAGGACGCGGTCAGCTGTCAGCGTAATGCTTTCCAGCACATGAGACGCAAACAGCACAGTTCCTCTTTCTTTATATCCGGCTATCTCCCGGTACAGAAATTCCGTGCTCTGAAAATCAAGGCCGTTCACGGGCTCATCCAGCAAAAGCAGCTCCGGCTCCAGAGCAAAGGCTGTGATCAGAAAAGCCTTTTTCTGATTTCCTGTAGAAAGCTCCTTTAAAAGCATATTTTCACAGGACTCAAAATGAAATCCCCGCACCAGCTCCTCTGCTCTCTGAGGCTTTCTGCCGTAAGCCGCGGCAGCATAAGACAAATATTCCCGAAAAGTAAAGTACCCAAAGGAATGATCCTCTGCAAATACCGTATACCGGCGGCGCTTAAAGGCATTATCCCGAAGATTCAGGGTATTCTCCATCCGAAACCCGCCATGGAGCCCGGAAAGCACTTTAAGAAGCGTAGTCTTCCCGGCCCCGTTCAAGCCAATCAGCCCCACTGCCTCATGCTTCCGAAGCTCCAGGGAAAGGTCTGACAGAACCATCTGTTCCTTCTGATACCAGGCATACAGATGTCTGACCGACAAAAGCAGATCTTCCATGCTTAACGCTCCTCTCCATCGCTGCGGCTCCCACGTTCCTTTTCCTGATGAGTTTCCCGGCGGCCGCTCTCCTTTTCCCAGAGCGAGTGCGCTGAATACCCAAAGACTCCTCCCAGAACCAGAAACAGGGGATTCAGGCTGATAAGCCCCACAATCACAAGCATAACCGCAAGAATGGCTCTTACATACATATGACGACGCATCTCTCATTTCCTCCTTTTAGTCCTCCCGCGGGTTTCCTGACGCTGCTCTCTCCATCACTGTACCTAACCGCGCCGCCCGCGTTTCATATAATTATGATTGCTGATGTTTCGCTATATATCTTTCTAACTGCATCATACTCTATGAAAAGCCTCTGTGCCGAAATGTCCGCCAACTGCAGGATTTTGACCGCAAAAAAGCCGCCCGGCGGTTTTTCTTTCCCCGCGGACGGCTTTCCTCTTTTTCAATCCCCGCTTATCTCTTCACGGGAGAGCCGAAAGCAGAGCGTCGCCGTTGCACGGAATACATTCTGCTCACAGACTGTACTTACTGTTCCTTCATATTTCTCGGCCGCTATCCGGGCGCTTTTCAGGCCCCAGCCATGCAGTCCCCCTTCTGTCTTGGTACTTTTCCATTCTCCTCGTTCCTCTACCGGTTTTTCCTGAAAGCCGTTTTCCACCCGGATGACCAGCATCTGATGAATTCCCCGCATGGTCAGGCGCACCCATCGGCCCTCGGCAGCTTCCACTTTTTCAGCTGCCTCCAGGGCATTGTCCAGCAGGTTCCCGAGAACCGCGCAGAGATCCGCATCCCGAATTCCCGTATGCCTGGGAAACTCTGCTTCTGCCTGAAACCGTATCTGCTTCTCCGCCGCCGCGGCGGCCCTGGTCCCAATCAGATAATCCACAGTCTCTTCCCCGGTCCACGCCCGGTCTGTCATTTCCCGCGCAGGTTCCTGAAGCTCATCCAGATACCGGAGCGCCTCCCCGTATTTTTCATGGGAAAGCAGCTGGTGCAGCGCTCCCAGATGGCGGTGCAGATCATGAAACAGCCTGGCATTCATTTCATAGACACGGTTCAACGCCGTATAATCCCGTTCCAGCAGGCGGGCCTGCTCTGCCTTCATCTCCGCAAGCTCCTGTTCCGCCCTGTACTGGCGGTTCATACTGAAGACCATGACAGCTACCAGAAGAAGCAGAGAAAACAGCAGACATACATCCAGTTCGTTTTTTGAAAATACAAGAATCTCCTGTTCGGACAAGGTGACGGAAACCACAAACCCTGCCGCAGCCAGAAGGGAAACCGCGCGGCTTCCCCCTTTTGAAGCCCCCTGTTCTTCCACTTGCTCCTTTTTCCGGAGCAGACAGCGGCGCAGAAGCAGGATTGCCAGAATCGCCAGCGCCGCCAGATAAAAGCACCAGACAGCCGCCTGTCCTTCCGGCTTTCTCCTGTCAAGAAAGCTTTCCGACCGGGCGCATATTCCCACAAAAGCCGCCGTGAGAAAGCTCCACAGATACACTGCTATTTCATAAAAAACGCTCAAAAACAGGCTCAGCCTTCTTTCCGTCTTCTGCGCCCGCGCGGCAGCGCCGCAAATCAAAGCCGCCTCCGCGGCCATGCCATACAGCTTTGGAATATCTGTCAGAAAAACAGCAGCGGCCAGGCAGGCACCCGCAAATCCTGCCGCAGCCAGTTCTCTTTTCTCAGGCTTCCGGGCCTCCAGGATATGGGAAATCAGATACAGGCCGGCACATACGCGCAGCGCTCCGGCAAGTCCTTCTGACACAGCCAGCAGTTCTCTCATCATACATGTTTCCCCCAATACCTGTTTATCTGTTCCCGGACACTCTGAAGATGAGAACGGCTGACGGGAAGGGCTGTCCCGTTCTTCAGCACCGCCATGCCGTCCTTCATCCGCATCACATGTATCAGATTGACGATACATCCCCGGTCAATAAAAATAAATTCTTCCGCGTCCAGCTCTTCCCAGACCTGCTGAAGACTTTTCCGCACCCTGGCAGTACCGGCTTTTGTGGTAAAACAGGCATTCTTTCCATCCCGCTCTATAAAAAAGATCTCCTTATACGGAATTTTTTCCAGCCTGCTGTTCGTCTGAATCGTATAAGCCCTGCCGTCCTCCAGCTCCAGCAGACGGACCGCATCACGCAAAGCTCCCGGAAGCCTCTGCTCCAGCTGGTTTTTCGGCACATAACGAAAGATAGACAGTTCAAAGGCGTCAATGGCATATTCCATATGAGACGTAATAAAAATAATCCGGATGTCCGGCAGCACATCCCTGATTTTCTCCGCCAGCTCCATGCCTGTGACTCCCGGCATCTCAATATCCAGCAGGAGAAGGTCAAAAAAGAATCCGTCTTCCGTAATATCCCAGAGCAGGTTCCGGCTGTCCGTATAGGAAAGTACCCTTCCCACAGCCCCGCACTGCCTCAGACTCTCTTCCGCCGCCTGCGCGTACATGGAGGCCATTCTGCTGTCATCATCGCAGACTCCTATCTGAAGCATATCTTCACCGCCCTCCTTTCTTATCCGCACGTACTTTTTTCATCTGCCGCGCTCCGGCCGGTGTCCCGCCGCGCAAAATTTCCATATAACCACAATTTCCATATAACATTAATTTCCATATAACGCAAAAGAACCCTTGAACTGAAATTCAAGGGTTCCAAAGCAGTCGATAGGGGAATCGAACCCCTGTTTCCGCCGTGAGAGGGCGGCGTCTTAACCGCTTGACCAATCGACCATTTCCTCTGGCGCACTGCCAGCTTGATTACTATATCATAGAATCTGTTAGAATGCAAGCACTTTTTCACAAGTTTTCTAATTTTTTCAGCCGGTCTGCAGATTTCTTTCCGCATCCCGGCTGATATGAATCCGATATTATATAAATATAAACTGAATAGAATCTACGCACCTGGCTCCAGGTCCGTCACATCCATCAGTACGTGCTGGAACTGTCTTCTGTACTGGAATCTGTACTGTCTGTGCTGTATGTACTGTCTTCTGTACTGTCTTCTGTGCTGTCTGTGCTATAGGTACTGTCTGAAGTATCTTCCTCTGTATCAGAGGCAGAAGTATCCGTCGTCTCCGTATCGTCTGTCGTATCGGTGCTGTAGCTGCTGTCAGCCGCAGTATCCGACGTAGTGTCTTCGTCTCCTCCGCAGCCGGCAAGCGCAGTAAAAACCAGCGTCGCAACACACATTATGGCAATTATCTTCATAAATTTCTTCATTGATATCATGCTCCTTCTTTCCTGTAATGTCTCACATTATAGCGGACCATTGTGACCATTCTTTGTTTGTTCTGTGTCTGTTCCATGTTTATTCTGTGAACTTCAGTTTCCGTCCTCCCGATTCTTCCCGCGCCTGTCCATGGCGTTCTTGACAAAACAGAAGACGCTTTTTATAATACAGTGAGAATCATTATAATATCAATTCTTATAATATTAATTCTTATAATATAGTTATTTCTTGATATGAAAGGATGGAAGTTTCATGGAATCACTTCATTATCTTCTTATGAAAACCAACTCTATCGTTTCCCGGGGCATTATGCGGGAAGCCAGCCAGATGGGGCTTACCTCCGGCCAGCCTAAAATTCTGGAATTTCTCCGGGAAGCCCAGGAGGCGGACCAGAAGACCATAGCAGAACATTGCGAAATCGAGCAGGCGACTGCGGGCAGTATTCTCATGCGCATGGAAGAAGCAGAACTGATTCACCGCAGACAGCGTAAAGGCAACCGCCGTTCTCTCTACGTATCCCTCACAGAAAAAGGAATGCAGGCTGCCGAAAATATGCAGGCCGTCTTTGATAAGACAGATGAGCTGGCTGCTTCCGCGCTGACAGCAGAAGAACTGGAACAGCTGAAGCAGTCCCTGAAAAAGATTTCCCTGGTTCTGTCAGACAACAACTACGAAAGGAAGACCGCAAAATGAAACATCAGCTTACTCTCAAACAATTACCTGCCCGGTGTGTGCTTCTGTGCCTTGGACTGGCTGTCATGGCCCTCGGCGTAGCATTTTCCATCACAGCCTCCCTGGGCACTTCGCCGATTTCCAGCTTTCCCTATGTCACCAGCCGTATCTCCGGCCTGTCCGTCGGCACAACCACCATAATCGTCAACACCTTTTTCGTGCTGATTCAGATTCCCATTCTGAGGAACAGATATCAGTGGTTTCAGCTTCTGCAGTTTCCCGCCGTAATTGTATTCGGACTGCTGATCGACGCCGGCGGAGCGCTGATTCAGGGAATTACTTTCGCAGACTATTTTCAGCAGTGGCTTCTCTGCGTCATCGGCATCCTTCTCGTAGGACTGGGCGTCAGTCTCGAAGTAGCCGCAGGTCTTGTCACCACTGCCGGCGAGGGTGTAGTGCTTGCCATATGCCAGGTCTTTCCCGTAAAATTCAGCACTGTAAAAATTGCCTTCGATGTCACGCTCGTATGTATCTCCATCCTCACGTCCCTCCTCTTCCTGGGAGGGCTGGAAGGCATCCGGGAGGGAACTGTCGCAGCAGCCGTCTGCGTAGGCCTGGTGACGAGACAATGCCAGAAACCGGTGAAATGGGTCACGAAAAAATTACTTCCGGCAGGGTAAATTTCCCTCCGGATCTCAGCTTTACCCCTGATTTTCAGCTTTTTTTGCAGTTTCCTATAATAAAATGTGTATGATCCTGAGCCGTTCTCCGTTTTTTTACCGTCCTTTTTTATATAGAGAAATTATACGCATTATTTTCCGTTTATTATACATAATAATTTGCAAAATACTGTTTTCTCGTATATAATAAGGTCACATTTGACAGAAAGGAGCTGGCAGAATGAAGCGCATCCAGGACCAGACATCTTCAGACAGACAACTTGCACCCGAACAGGCTGACCGCCTGCTGAACCATATTCTGGATGATCTCCATCTGGAATATGAGACCGGCTCCGGCCGCAGAAAGAGAAAATACCGTCGTATCGCAGTCAGACGCTACGCAGTGAAACGTGCCGCAGCAGCAGCCTGCGCAGTCCTGCTTATTGTTCTTCTGGCTCCCGGTACCGTGGTACCCGCTTCAGTCTCCCATGTGTCGGCCGCTCCGGCCACAGATTCCTCTTCCGTGCAGATATCCTTTCAGGTAGATACCCTGATTCCGGTACAGGATGTGACAGCGCAGATCAACGAACGGAGTCTTTCTGTGGAGTCCAGCGGCTACCAGCAGTATCAGGTCATGGTAGAAGAGAACGGCTACCTCCTACTTGATATCTACTCCGTGACCGGAATGCACACTTCCCACGGTATGGAAATCACGGGCATCGATTCGGAAGCGCCTGTAATCGTCTCCCATGAAAGACAGGATAACCTGATCCTGATCTATGTCAGCGACGGAGATGGGGTAGGTGTGGATTACAATTCCATTTCAGCCCGTACCTCCGCCACAGAGGAGCCTGTATCTCCGGCCTGGTGTGATGAAATCAGCGGCTGTATCGCATTCGCCGTTCCGGAAGAACCGATTTTGATTCAGATACCGGATAAAAACGGCAACTATCGAGTGCTCTCTCTGTCACATACATAAATGTATCTCTTACGGCAGGCAGCAAGGTACACAACTAAGCAATAGGGTAAATCGTCTGAATACGGATGGGATTTCTTAACCGCTGTGGTCTGGAAATTTGGAAAAACTGCGAATAAGCAAGAAAGAAGTCATCATTAATCAAGGGCTGAAAGCTATCCTGAAGCTTTCAGCCCTTGATTCTTTTAGATCATATAAGAAACTCTGCAATCAAAAAATAATTCCCCAAATCACCGCGGCTCACTCTGCCGTTCGCCGCTTTTCCTTTTTTTCCTTTTTCCTGTATGCTCAAGTACAGAACCCAGCACCAGGAAACCCGCCGCCAGGACAATCAAACAGCCTGCGGCTCTTCTGCCCGCAGGTCCTGTCATTGCCTCGGCGATTCCGCCTGCTCCGGGAACTACATGCTCCACTTTTCCTATGAACTCATTGTAATCCACAGGGTTCACATCCCGTTCTTCATTGGCGTCGCCCTTGGTTATGAACTCACCCATAGCCGGGCTGTTTCCCACCACTCGGTGCGTAATGACCGCCGCCGAGTCGACCGCCCCATAAAAGGCAATGATATCTCCCTCCACAATATCTGCCGGTTCTGCGTCATGAACCATCACAAGACTTCCCACCGGGATTTCCGGCTCCATACTGCCGCTCACCACTGTATACAGACGGTACCCGGCCAGACGGGGAAGCGTCAATGGCAGACATGCCAGAATCAGCAGCACTAATACAGCTGTGCCCGCGGCATTGCACAGCAATACCGCGGGTCTGCGTTTCCTTTTCTTCAAAAAACTGTCAACCTTTCCGTGTCTTACTCTTCAGCTGCTCCGCCGTCTCCGGATTTTCTTCCCTTGATCAGCCATACTACCAGGCAAATCAGTACAACAGCAGCTACAGCTCCAATACCGACGCTGGCCGCCAGAGGAAGACCTTTGGCTGTCTCTTCCTCTTCAATCTCCAGATCTCCCAGAGGCGTCTCTTCCTCATCCAGATCCTGGATATCCTGAGTTCCCTGCGGCGTCTGATCTTCCTCTATGGTTGTAGTCTCATCGCCGCCTGCAGCCGCTCCTTCATCCGCAGCGCCGCCTGCTCCGGCTCCCGCGCCAGCTCCGCCGCCTGCAGCTGCTCCTCCGCCGGTACCTGCGCCCGGAACTACTACCGTCACAATGGTAGGATCACCGGTTACCGTCGTCGTATCCGTTACAGTATTCACGATATCTCCGGGATCTCCCGGCGTGTACACGAAAGTGAAGATATTCTCAGCCTCGTTGGCGCTTAATGTCTTGGTCAGAGCCAGGCTCTGAGGAACATAGCCGTCGATATACTGATATGCTACAATCGGCTTGTCGCCTACATTTCCGTAGAAGGTCTGGCTGGGCGCCAATGTGTTGCCGTCCGCGTCCTGATACTGGACGGTGTAAGCCACCTGATCACCTATCACTCCATAAGCGATTACATAATCTGCATCGCCAGTTATCGTAAATACAGGAGAGACGATATTTTCCGCTGTCTCGTTGTCCCGTCCGCTCAGACGGACGCCCTTTACATAATAGCGGTCATCCGATATCTCTACGTCCTGAAGATTCTGCTGAAAATTCACTACACTGTTCAGCTTCTGGTCTTTCATAACGATCTTCGACTGACCGTCAATCAGCCCCTTATTTCCTGCTGATAAAGTAATTGTATATCCATATCCATCTTCCTGCGGCTGTGTCTCAGCTGCTTTCGCGTTTACCGGAATCATACCGCATACCAGGCATCCCGTCAGAAGGGAGACCAGCGCTTTCTTCCATCTCTTCATTTTGCACTACTCCCCTTTCTCTCTGTTTCTCTTCCAGGCATTGATGCCGACAATCAGAAGAATCACACCGCATCCCAGAGCTACCGCGCTCCAGATCATCAGCGGAGTCGTATCACCTGTCTGAACCGTCGTTACCACTCTTGTACCGCCGCTCACGGTGTTTACCCTGTGATTGACCTCTGTACGAACCTGTGCTTCCGGCACTTCTTCTACAGCGAAATTCATCTGCAGGTGCGCCAGAGTCTCCTGATAACCATTACCCTGCGTCTCGCCGTCTACGCGCATCCAAAGGGTGACGCGTCCTGTCTCTCCCTGCTGAAGCCGCTCCAGATAGAAATACTCGCCCGGAGTATTGGCGATCTCATGAAGACCTTCTTCTCCGCCTGCCGCTTCCTCTCCGCCGACCGTATCGCTGCTGTACAGGTCAGTGGACACGCCATTGCTGTCTGTATAGGTCAGGCGGTACTCATAAGCTCCGCCAGACGCCGAAGCCTGCGTATCTTCCAGCGTTCTGATCACCTCGTTGGTCATATACCAGTCTGTCTCTGTACTGTCCGAATTCTTTATGGTAACATACAGCTCAATGCTGTCACCCGGAAGAACCTGCGTCATGGAGTCTGCCACATTGCTGCTGGCAAAGTTCGTAACGATGTCGTTCCCGTTAAATTCCGCCGTCCAGTCGGACGCTCCCTGATAATCCTGCGCAAAGGCTGTCGTAGACATGCCCGCAGCCATTACAAGCCCCATCACGAGGCACAAAAATTTCTTCTTCATCCTGCACCTCCTAGTTTAAAGTAATGGCTCTGCCATCATCCGAAACGGTTACATCCACGCCCCAGGCGCTCTTGATGGCGTCCTCGGCATTGTGCATCTGCACGGCGTCCACTTCTGCCTCCAGATGGAAGCTGTAGCCGTTGTACACATATTCATACTTCCCGTCCTCGCCGACCGTCACGCTCTGCGCAATCTCCGGCTCAATCCGGATCGTATCCGACAGGGCTTCTGTCTCCTCTCCCGGAGCAAGAGCCTGCGTATAGTAAAGGACGATACGCTCATCGGAATAGTCTGTGCTGTCATCCACTACCCAGCCGGTATTCTCCAGAATGTTAAAATCAATCAGAGATGGCGCAAGTGTGGTATCCTTACCCTTCGCGTCCTGCCAGCTTTTTGTGATGATTACCCGGACAAAAGTATCGATATCACCGGTATTCCTTACGCTAAGCGCCTCATCGTACGGTTTGCCCGGTGTAAATTTCTCACCATCCGAAAGCATATTTTTGAGCAGTGTTCCTGTCGTGGTGGCATTATCCCCATAATTCTGACCACTGACCTCTGCCTTATTCTCCAACAGCGCCACGCCGATGCTGGACATCTCGATCTGTGCCGCATAATTATCACTGTAATAGGTCAGCGCCGCTCTTGTGCTTCCCACCGTACTGCTCAGGAGAAGAAGCGCTGCCGCTCCCAGAAGCAGAGCGGGCTTAACCGGAAATGAATTCTTTTTTCTCTTTTTCATGGCTTATTCCCCCTCCTGCTCTGCGGTATCCGTATCATCCGGATTCTCTGTTTCATCGTCTGTGGCTGTGCCAGAACTTTCAATCGCCGCTACATTACTCCAGCTGAGCATCATATCGGCATCTCCATTCTCATTATAAAGCACAGGAACACTCTCATATATTACCACAATATTAAACTCATCCGGTCTGGTATCAATCTCATCATTCGGCGCCTCGTCAACCGGGAATGTATAGCTTACCAGAAGCTCCGTAGTCTTGCCATCAGCTTGCAATACAGGGCTATAATACCAATAATCATCATCCATATGATATTCCCAGCCATTTGACGGATTGAAAGACACATTTAAGTTTTCCGGCGCAAATACCTTTACCCTTACAAATGCCTCATACTCTCCGGTATTTTCAATCCATATATGCTTCCCTTCTTCATCCACGTGCTCTTCCAGATCTGTATCCGGAAAGCCCATATTCATCGTGTAGGCTCCTTCAGCTGTACAGTATGTAGTGAAGTACGCGAGTGCACTCCCTACAGACAGGGAAGCTGTCAGGGTAACCGCAGCTGCTATAAGCGCTGTCTTACCGATTCTGCTGTTTTTCATTGCTCATCCACCTCCCTATTCTGACTGGCTGCCGCCATGTGACCCGTAAGGCCCGTCATACTGATATGATCCATTCTCATCTTTAAAGAAATGATTCCGAATGCCAGAACCGCCTGTCGTAGTACCGTCAGACTGATTCGTAAAATCGATGCTTATCGCTGAAACATTCTCATCACTGTAATCATTGGCACCTACCACGCCTTTCCAGAAATTGCTGGTCCCATCAGCAGTTTCGTATCCGGCTCCAGAATATACTTCTTCTACAGTTACTGTGGAGCCCGCAGGAATTCCCTCTATTATAAAGGGCTTTGTGCCTATTTCACTAAACTCCAGCATTTCATAACGTTCTTCCATCTCTCCCTTAAGCGGATCAATCGTGATCTTAAACACGAAAGCAGGTGAATTGCTTCCAGGAGTTCCGTTCATATCCAGCAGGTTTTTCTTTACCTCCAGTTTACCCTGGCGCGCCTCACTCTCCATTTTCAGCAAAGAAACAACGTTATATACCCAGCTGTCATCGCTTTCCTCATTTTCAGGAACATAGAAGTTGCTCGGCAGAGAAATGAGATACGGTGTAAAGTTATACATATAATAAGGTGTCTCTACCTGCTGAGGCATTACCAGATACAGGCCCGTTTTTAACCCTTCGAACAGTACTGTATAACCATTAGCCTTATCAGCAACCTTTGGAGTAAAAGCCGCATCCTCTGGAGCGCTTTCAACAGCTCCTGACACTGCGTCCGCCATTGCCAGCCAATCTGCCTGTGTTGTATTAGAATTCACAACAGACACAATCTGACCAAATGTTCCTCGCTCCTTGCCGTCCATTACTACCTTTTCATTTTCTACATAAGACAATGCTGTATACCTGCCGCTCACGTCAATATCCGCAACCCGGTATAATGCTATTGTCAGCTTCACATCCTCCGGCTTTGCATCCAGCGCTGAACCATCATACTTATTAACATAATCCTTATCCAACGCTATCTCCAGCTCACTCGCATTTACCGTCAGGGTGCAGTCATTCTTATTCACATCCACCGCATCCGCTGCCTGCGAATCCAGCGCCCCCGTACCTGAAAGCGCCAAGACACACGTCAGCGCCAATGCCAGAAGCCCCGCTCCTTTTCTGTTACGCCATCTCTTTTTTCTCATTCCTTTTACCCTCCTAAAGATCTATCTATCTCTTTCCGGAATCAGCCTGCCCGCCTCCGCGCTTACGCCGCTTCGGCCTGATCAGGCATCTCAGAATCAATATTACCAGAAGCGTCACCGACAGGCCCAGAACCAGATAAAGCATGTAGTAATCCTGCACAGCCCGCACCATGGTCTCCGTCGGAGTCGCCGCGACATCTTCCTCTCCCTCATAGGGAACTCTCACGCCCCGCACCAGCAGCCGATGGGTGTTCACTCCGTATGGGGTGCAGGTAAACAGCGTCACATGGTCTTCTCCGTCCACAATGGACATGGCACTTTCCAGCGTCTCCATGTCGTCTTTATCCACCATGTCATAGATCTGGTCTACCTCATAGGCAAGTACCTCATCCAGTACATGAATATAAAAACGGTCTCCCTTTTCCAGCTGATCGATATCTGTAAACAGCCGGGCGCTGGGAAGTCCCCGGTGAGCTGCCAGAACACAGTGTGTGCTCTCACCTCCGATGGGAAGCTTCGTTCCGTCCAGATGGCCTACACCTGTCTGGAGAATGTCATCGGAAGTGCCATGATAAATGGAAAGCTTTACGTTGATTTTCGGGATGGAGATATATCCCATCACTCCGTCGCCTGCCGCATTGAGCACGGACCAGTATTCCGTATCTTCCAGGTCCTCATCTTCCCCGGCAAACACATCCCCGTAAATATTATTCTCTGTCAGCGTATCATTGAATGCCCGGGCTTTTTCCCATTCTTCCGAAAAATCTTCGGGCTCCATAGTAGACACAGCTTCTTCATAACTGCTAATCAACTTACTCTGACGGTAGGTATTCCACTGGTCAGAAATCGTCGGGTATGTCAGAAGCAGGAAGCCTGCCGCAAACATCAGGGCGAACACTACATTCAGTATCTTCTTCATGACTGTTCTGTCTCCTTATGTTCTATCTCCTTATGTTCTATCTCCCGCCCCTTACGTTTTCTGCGATTCCTGCGATCCCACAGGAATAGTCCAATAATAAACAGTGCCGTTATGCCAAGTCCCACGAACACCCACAGCAGATAGTTCGTATGGAGACTTACCGCACCAAGCGGCGTCTCTTCCTCTGCCACTACCGTCTCCTCGTAAGGAACCCGGTGCCCCCGCACCAGCAGGCGCTGAGTATTCACTCCGTAGGGTGTACAGGTAAGCAGCGTCACCAGATCTTCCCCTTCTTCTACCTGCAAAGCCTCTGTCTCATCCGGTTCCACAGTCAGAATCTGGTCCACCTCATAGCAGAGAGTCTCATCTAATACCTTTATCAGAAAATGATCTCCGATTTCCAGCAGATCCAAATCTGTAAACAACGACGCACTGGGCAGTCCCCGGTGTGCCGATATAACTGCATGAGTACTTTCTCCGCCTACGGGAAGAGAGCTTCCTTCCAGATGTCCTGCTGCCTTTTCCAGCACCTCTTCATCTGTCGTGTGATATATCGGAAGGGTAATTCCTATCTTCGGAATATCCACCGTTCCCATGATGCCGTCGCCCGCCAGATTCAGGGCCGACATGTATTCTTCGTCCTCTTCCGAAGCCTCCGCCACTGCGAAGGAATCAGGAAGAATCGAAGGCAGCAGTTCTTCATTATACTGCTGGGCCTTCAGCCATTCTCCTTCATAATCTATCGCTCCAGCGGCTGTCTTTTCACTGACCACTTCGTCATAGCTGCTGATCAGCTGTTCCTGCCTGTATGTATTCCACTCGTTTGCTACAAAAGGATACAACAGCAAGGACAACCCGGCTAAAAATATGACTGCCACCAATATTCTGTAAGTAATTTTCTTCATCCGGACTCTCCTTTATGCTGTATCGATTCTCCAGTATCATCTGGGCTGTAATTTTTTCAGAATCCAGGGCGGAGATTCCGCCCTGGAATTCTTATGTATCTTTCTCATCTTCAGACTTTGAAAGATATGATGTTTGCTTTCATTAGTTCTCTTCGGACTTTCTTCTGTTCACGAAGTACAGAGCTGCTGCTGCAATCATGATAGCGCAGCCGCCGATGGTGAAGATCGTAGTACCGATGCCACCGGTGGAGGGAAGAGAGGCAAGTTCGGTATTCGGAATATTCGGTTTCAAATCACTTGCATTCTGAATCGCAACACCACCTCCTATAAGTTGATAGGTAGTTAAGCCAACCTGCCTATTTGCACTATCACGAATTTCTACAGTATAGTTCATTAAATTTTTTCCAGTTCCATAAAAAGGAGTAACTTTCACAGTATACTCTTCATTAGACAAGCTATAACCCGCCGGAGCCTTCGTCTCTTTCAGAATATATGTTCCCGCATCCACATCTCCAAATATATACCTGTGCTGCTGATAATATTTATCATAGGTAGATGTAATTGTTTCGTTGGTTACAGTGTTTGTCAGACTAAACTCTGCACCTACCAGCTGCTCATGGGTCGTCGCATCTGTCTTATAAACCAGAAAATCAAATGTATAATGCTTCGTTACACTCGGATCACTCTTTGTTGTCTCTGTAGGTGTATTGGAATACTCCAGAACAACGCTGTTTTCCACTGCCTCAAAAGTTTCCTTTGTAAGCAATGCATCTTCATCTTTGCCTTCTACTACAGCAGGATAGGTAATCGTGATCGTTTCTCCCCCATTTGCAAGAATATATTCCCTCTTAAACTCAACAGTGATCACCTGACCGTTAACAGTCACATTTGCCGCATCATCCTCAAGGCAGTTTTGAATTGCCTCAACCAGCTTGCCATTTTCATTGTCAAGTGTCAGTCTTTCATCTGCCGTATCTGTAAGTTTAAATGTGAGATTCTCGTTATCATACAGATCACTGTAGGAGGGAATTTTTGTTGTTATGGTGAAATAAACGGTATCTCCTCCAGATACATCATCGATTTTTCCAAGATTATCCACACCAATTGCAGTTCCGCTTACACCTGTGATCTTCTTGTCTACCGGAACACTTTCCGTAGATTTTGCATAAATTACCACATCATTAACCACATAGTCGCCATCTGCATCTACCTCACCGTCGCCAACGCCACCTGCCTCATAGGTAACCTCAAGGCTCAGAAGCATAGGATTGTAAATAGCTTCCCCTGTACCAGTAACCAGTACCAGATATGTACCAGCTGTGAGTTCTGCTGTCCAGTTTCCATCGCCATCTGTATCTGTAAGATTCTTTGCATTTAACTGTCCTAACAGCGCTGTGTCACTGGCAATGGATGTAATTACAGCCGCATCATCCTCGCCAACTGTATACTTTCCTTCCAATGCGGGAACAACACTGTATACTCCCGTGTCGTCATAAGTAACCATCTGATAGGCAGTTACCTGTGCACCTTCTTCTGTAACTCCCATCACTGTAGCCGTTCCTTTTTCTGTCGACGGAGCTGCTGATACGCTAATCGCCATACCAAGCACCATTGTCATCGCCATAACCAAGGCCAACAATTTCTTTACCTTTTTCATTCTCTTACTCCTTTTCCGAGGGACCTCCCTCTGATTTTTTGATTTTTAAGACTTGACTGTCTGTCAAACGTCCGGCAAGTCTTGCTTCTGCCGGGCCGTCCGGACGGCTGCTTCTATTGTATTTCTGCAGCCGTCCCGGCGGTCGGGATGCCGACAAGCCACTTCTCAAAGTTTAACTTCTCAGCACCTCCTCTTTCCGTTTCTTATATACTAACAGCGTGCCTGCCATCATAAGCGCGACTCCGCCGAGCATATACAGGTAGATACCCGGGCCTCCAGTGGAGGGAAGATCATAAAGGATAGCATCATAGAAAGTATACACATAAATCTCTTTTCCGCTTTCATCTGTCTCCATTCTGGGCACAATGGGGGTTTCATCAGCCTTGGTCACAGACTCTAACCGGTTATTTAGGAGTGTCACTGTCCATGTCTCCTCACTCAGTGTATATCCAACAGGTGCCTTAATTTCTGACAGTGTATACTCTCCTGACCTCAAAAATGTAACTTCATTTGTGCACGCTTCATCACTGTACCATTTTACTATTCCGGCATTGTCAGATTTTCCGTAATACGTGGTTTTTGTCTGTCCGCCAGGTTCGCCGGGTGTTGAACCGCTGTCATTCGATTCCAGCTTGAATACAGCGCCTTCGAGCGTCAATGTTGTGTCGCTGCTGCTCCTCTTTACAATTCTCCAGTTTCCAATAACCGCTGCATTTGTAAATGTTACAGCCCCCTTTGTGCCACCATCCTCTGCATCATAGGTATAATCGTTTCCAATGACATTATTGCCATGCATGTCTTTACCCAGTCCGAAAGTGGCTGACATACCATCCCGTGTATTCTCACAGTTTGTACCGCCGGGAGCGCCTATATTAATTTCTACGCTCCGCAATTCATATCCATCCCGGCTGACTTCAGTGATTACATAATTCCCTCTTGCAAGGTTCAGAATCGTCTGAGTACCCTCCGCCGCACCTGCAGCTACATCAACCGTCCACTCTGTTCCTCCATCAGCAGGATTAAACGGAGCCTCGTCTTTGGTGATCCGGAAACTAAATGTCTGCGCCTCAGCTGCTGCTTCCGTCAGTTTCTTCGTAATTGTTATTTCTCCTGAAATAACATTAATCTTATAAACTCCATAGTGCTTATCTTCATAGTCAGTAAAGGTATCATTTTGAGTGCTTCCTGCCTCAAGACCATCATTGACAGCTTCAACGATATAATTTCCAGCGCCGTCAGCCACGCCGGCATGGTAAATAGTTCCACCCAAAGTAGTGTTAGTATTGCTGGCGTCGGAAGGATCACCTGCATTATATGTCACTTTCAGATAATATGTGGTATCTGCTTCCGGATTTTGTGAAACCAGCTGGTCTGTTGTCAGCGGAGTACCAGTGCAATCCTCATTATCATACCAGCCCCATGTAAAGCTGTTTTCCGTCACTCCATATTTGCCTATGTATTCTGTACTGAACAGCTGAGCCAATATCGTATCACCCGTCGGTACTGTATCGCCTTTATAAATGGTTACTTCCTTATTGGAAATATCCAATTCCACCTTTACATTGACTTTGGGCGGATCAAACGGCACTGTATTTCCCGAGAACGATATGCCTGAACCAGCAGCATTGGTCGGAACGTCATTGCCTCCGATATAATCGGCTTTTGCCTTGACATAAATCTTCGCGGACCATCCCGGCAAATTACTGCCTTCAGATTTTGGCGCTATGTCGATACCAGACCATTCCACGTACCATTCGCCTGATGAATTTTTGCGTAATATGCCTATATTTCCGTTGACATCCTCGATCTCGGCACCATCAGACAGGAGATTACCATTTTCATCTACGACATCAAATCTGGAATCAATCACATCCGTGACAGTAGCATTCTCTATTGTAGTTCCTTCCAGACCGCCTTCTACAATCAGCTTAAAACTATTCACGAGTTCTTCCATGCTGTCTGCACCATAATAGTGCCCTGAATCTGTCGCTATGCCTTCCAGGAAGTTCTTCGTACTGCTATTAACCTTGAAACCAACTGAATAAATAGTGGTTCCATTATTCTTTAATGTATTAGCTACCCACTCCGCGCTATTTTCACCATTATCCGCTCCATCGCTGAGGAGAACAACAATTTTATCATTTCCACTTTCACTCGAACTCAGCTGTGTATTAGCATACTGCAAACCATGATATGCATAGGTACTGCTATTTGCATCAATTCTATTTATCGCATTAATAATACTGTCCTTATCTGTTCCGACGGTCGTTAAAGCCAGCCAATTCATCAAGCCGTCTGAATATCCTGCAATTCCCACCTTACTGTCCGGAGATTTTTCATCCAGCAGATTTACAAACTCAGTGGCTGCTGCTTTCATTGCCTCATTTCTGGAAATAAAATCAGTATTAACAGTTGCCGGGATATTTACACGATCAGTCTCCAACCACTGCTGTTCGCCTCCGTCACTTCCATACTCAGAATAAACTCGCCACCTCCATTCGCCAAACCAACTGCGGGCATAACTTACTTTATATAGAGTACCGTTCTGTTCAAAGTAATACTCGCTATTATAATTACTTTGCGCACTCGTCCAGCTGACTTCCTCACCCGACAGGGAACCGCTGTACTCGCACATACTTCCTGACGCGTCCAAAACCAGCATTACATCTACTGCCTTGGCCGTTCCAGGAATAGAAGACTGCATACGTGAGGACGCAGACAGGTCGATCTCATATATTCTTTCATCCCAGTTTACTACATGCGCCGTCTTATCTTTTTCAATGGCTTTCACGATTTCGGTATTCGAAATAGACGTAATTTTTTCGTTTTTACTGTTCGTTATAACTGCAGTTGCCGAATCAGTCGTCGCCGTAACAGTTACAGTATATTTTTCTGAATTCGCAATATATCCATCCGGCGCAGCCGTTTCCTTCAAATAATAAGTTCCCGCCTTTAACCGTGTATTGAATTTTACAATTCCATTAGCATCCGATGTTGCCTGCTCAATCATAGTTGTACATTGCTCATCTGAATACAGCGTAAACGTTGCCCCCGGAAGACCTGCCTTTGTATCCGCATTTATTTTCGTAAATTGCAGCTCTGCCTTTGGCGTGGCAGAAATTACCGGATCGGAAGCCTGCACATTAGGCATAACGAATTCCATATAACAATTGGATGCTTCACCGCCACGTTCCATATACAAAACCGTTACGGTATGCTTTGCCTCCGTATCTACCTGCAATTTGTCATCTTCTGTATAGTCTGCTCCCGACTGGATAATTCCTTCCTTCTCCAAAAGGACTGACCAGATATCCACTTCTGTCGGCCACAGCGAATTTGTCAGTTCATTATATTCTGAACCTTCATATGCAGCATGAATTCCGCCTAAATCCAGAATCAACTCACCGTCAAGGAAAACCCACAGGTCATCATCTCCTGTAAAGGAATAGGTCATATCCCCAAGATAATCACCCACAGAAAACTCGAAATCATAACGCATTCCGAAATATTCATTCTTCTGACCGTCATTTTTATTATTAAGTGGGAAGAACTGACTTAAATTATCTACGACTGTTACGTTATTTTCTTCCACTCTGGAAAGAGTGTACCGATTGCCGTTTTTATCAAAAACCAGGTCATAATCTTCGTATATTGTCTTACCATTCTTGCTTTCTTTACTAAAGAATCCCGGCTCGTCACAAGCGAAATTTACAGTTTCACACTTGTCTCCGCTAAGGCGTGTGATTAATCCGGTAATAATCGGCCAGCTAAAGTCATGTGGATTACTTGCCCAATCGCTTCCATTATACTGATCTCTCGTATAATTTCTATCATCCAGCCCTTCAATGGAACCATTTCCTATGTCACCATCTTCTGTATCTATTCTCCAGAATGCATTGGCATTGAACCGGCCGCTCTGTTCAGTCCCATTAACTGTTACTGTCCGTTCCACCATGAGCCGGTAATCATTTGCTGCACCGATAGTACCCAGCCGATTATTGTATGTGTTTTTATCGTTTCCTCCGCTGTAGTTACCAAAATAGTTAATAGAACGACGATCAGAAGCATCTCCATTTACATAATCAAAAAACGTCGTTCCATTTTCGTAAGTGCCTGTTATCGCAGTATAATAGCATTTAAATACTGCATCACTGTCCACTATAATCCGTTCTCCAGACACAGGTTCTTCCTCAGAACCAACTACTTTTACAACACGTTTCAGGGCATAATCTTCGTCTTCTTTGGTGAATCCCGTCAACTGTTGCTCTTCTGTTCCCGTCTTAAGGGTAGTTTCGAAATCACGGTATATTTTTACCGGCTGACCGCTGCCCTGAGCATCTTCAAGAAAATGCTGTATGGTTACCTTTACCTCACTGTTTCCATTGTTTATAATGACATACTGAGAGAAATGGGTCGTCTCAAACGCTACGTCCGCCTCTGTCTCCGTAGTAGCTTCCATATTTGTAGCGTTTGCATTTTCATCATCCACATGATAAACGGAGATGCCATTTTCAGCTCCATATCCTGTGTTCTCGAACTCTACTGTTACTGCACCGTCCGGCTGTACTTCCTGACCGTCCACAAGGAATCTGATATCAAACACCATCATATCCTGGATGGTCGTATTGTTTGCTGCAATATCTTCTGCAACAGCTTCCTTAATCTCTTCTTCTGTCTCCTCAGACTCTATCTTTTCCACAGACAGAACCGCTCCGTCCGGAAGGACTCCCGGCTTTGCTTTTACAATCACTTTGACTCCGTCTACGACTGTCTCATAAGTCGCATTTGCAGATGCAGTCCACGCCAGCGCATACAGATCGTACCCTGCTTCCAGTGCATCTGTTCCGCCAGCTGCTTCTGCAGCACCGTCGTTCAGACAGAATACCTCAAGCTGCATGTCCGTTCCTTCCGGAAATTCCGGCTCAGTATACTCCAGAGAAATCTGCACCTGACCGGACAGATCAGCCGTCTCTCCGCTCTCTGTATATGTAAACCAAATGTCATATGCCAGAAACTCTTCTATCTGACGGGATTCCGCGTCCAGTGCAGCAGCTACCAGCTCTTCTGCAGCTGCGTACTCTTCGCCGTCCTCCTGTACCTGAGCCGCATGAATCTCGATACCGCTCAGATCCACATCTTCGCTCACTGCTGTAGCTTTCACGCTGAAGCTTCCGTCCTCTGCCGCATAGGTCAGCTCGGATACAGGCTCTTCCTCAACAGGAAGCTCCTCTCCCTCAGACGGAGTCCCCTCTTCGTCTGTCTCTGTATCTTCACCCGGAGTCGTCTCATCGGAAGACTCTGAACCATCCGGAACAGCCGGAGTCTCAGGCACTTCCGGTTCTGCCGGCTCCGTATTCTCTGTGCCGTCAGCCGGAGTAGTCGGTTCTGCCGGAGCACTCGGTTCTGTCGTCTCCGTCGGCGGAGTCGTGACATCCGTATTTTCCTCCGTATCTGCCGGATTCGCCGGTTCTGTCGGCTCCGTATCTACTTCCGGATCTTTCGGCTCCTCCGGAGTCGTAGGCGCTGTTTCTTCAGAACCCGTCGTTTCTCCTGAAGCTTCCGGTTCAGATTCTTCGTCCGGAGTCGTGGTCTCTGTCAATTCCACTTCCTGCGTCTCCGGAACATCCGCGCTCTGCTCCGATACTGCGGACAATCCTTCCGCATACACCTGCTCAATGACATCCTGCATGCCCAGTCCCAATACCATGGTCATGCAGAGCAGGAATGCGACGGTTCTCCTTATGATGTTCCTTTTCTTCGTCTTCCTGGTTTTCATGACGTTCTCCTTCCTTTTCTTGTCACTTACTGTTTATCCGTCAGGAATCTGTCCGGCCGGGCCCCTCAAGTATTCCCCACCGGAGGGAGCCCTCAGACAGACTCTTTCTAACCCCTTTGTTAATTAAAGACGGTCATAAGTTCACAAATGGGTCACATTTTTTTCACATTTTTAAATTTTTTATAAACAGAAACTTATTTCTTCCTTAATAATGGATAAAGATCTCTTGCTTTTTCTGGAAGCACCGGAGCTTCAACGGGAACACCGGAATGTGATATGCGCGCCCCAGGCACCAGAAGCGGAGAAACACATTCTCCGCCTTATTCCTGTAAATTTCCCCCATTTGCATGAAATCACCATCTTTTCCTTGTTCTTTACGTTCATTGGTGTTATACTTAAGTACGTTAATAACGTATTTTTATCTACGTTCACAGCAGGCAATGTCCTGCATATCAAATTGCGTTCACAAAGTAACATATTTTTTGCAGGAGTTCCCTCTATGGAAAATAAGCTTGATATCGAGTATTACTCGCTTCTTGCAGAACGCATCCGGAACCATGACACTGAGGCTTTTACTGAATTTTACTACGCTACATATAAGAACCTGTACCGATACGCCTGTTATTTCCTGAAGGATGTTCATCTGGCACAGGATGCGCTGCACGAAATCTACATCTTAATATGGCGTTCCATCTCTTCCCTGAAGGAGAACCGTCTGTTCTATCCATGGGCCAAGCAGATCGCCTACCATGTATGCTGTGATTTTCAGAAAAAATCCCAGCTTGTGGCAAGCCATGAGACTTCTGTCAATGATGATACGGAATTTCTGCTGAATCTGACAGAGCAGAACGACTGTTTTCAGGGAATCTGGGACAAAGATTTCCAGGAGCGTATGGATCGATATCTGGACGAGCTTCCTTCCCCTATGCGGCAGGCTTTTCTTCTGCGCTATGAGAATAATCTGAAGCTGGAGGAAATTGCTGATTTCCTCGGAGTGAGTCTGAGTACGGTCAAGCGGGCCATCAATAAGGTACGAAAGTATCTGCAGAAAAAATTCACCTGTTAGCGCCGGCGTACTTCCTTTGTACACCGGCGCTGATATACATTTATAGCTGATATACATTTATATAAGAAGGAGAAGGCATGCATTTAAGATTTTGCGCTTCCTGGCGGGTCCTGTTCCTGCTTCTGCTTTCTGCTGTTTTCCTGTCCGCCTGCTCTGGCAGCAGTCCCGGACCCGGAGCGGAGGCGGAAGCAAAGCTTCCGGAAAATACGGCCGCCGGAAACACGGCTGCCGCGGAAAAAGGAGAGGCTGAGGCTGGCGGACAAAGCGGCGTCCGGCCCAATACGCCGGTGGTGTACGAGCCTCAGGCTCCGCTGGAGAGCACCCTTGGAGAGGAGCCTCTGATCGTAGACATTTCCCATACAGACCAGGGCTATGTCATGGCCAGGTATACGGGCAGCGCTGCCAAAGCCAATATTCAAATCACCGGACCGGACGGCATTCATTACAAGTATTTTCTTACGCCGTCTGATTCTTTTATCTCTCTCCCGCTGACCAGCGGCGACGGAACCTATCAGATAGACGGATACGAAAATATCGCTGGCACCCAGTACGCCGTTCTTTTCCGCGAAACCACGGAGGTCAGCCTGGAAAATGAGCTGTTTCCATTTCTGTATCCCAACCAGTACGTGAATTTCAATGCCAGGACCGAAGCAGTCGCTGTGGCGGCGGAAGCGGCGGCGGAGGCGTCCGACGACCTGGACGCTGTGGCGGATATCTACCATTATGTAATCGGGCATGTCGCCTATGATCTGGAAAAGGCTGAGACGGTGGCCGCAGGCTATCTGCCGGATGTGGATGAGACTCTGCGGACCGGAAAGGGAATCTGTTTTGATTACGCTTCGCTGACGGCAGCCATGCTCCGCTCCCAGAATATTCCCACACGCCTGGAAATCGGTTATTCCGGCGATATCTATCACGCCTGGATCAGCGTTTATACGGAAGAAACCGGCTGGATCGACCGGCTGATTGAATTTACCTCCGGGGGCTGGACCCGCATGGACCCCACGCTGGCTGCCGGAAATGACAGCAGCAGCGCCGCCCTGAAATATGTTGGCGACGGGTCCAACTATACCACTCAGTATATCCGGTGAGAAAGGAGTCTTATGAAAGCTTTAAATAACACGGAACTGATTTTTTTCTGCAGCCAGCTGGCTCTCACTCTGCGCTCCGGCATTTCTTCTCTGGAAGGCCTGTCGCTGATGCTGGAGGATTCCCCCGGGGGAGACGGGCGTACTCTCCTGGAGCAGCTGATTCGGGAAATGGAGGAGACAGGCAGCCTCAGCCGTTCTCTGGAGTCCGCGCAGGTATTCCCCGCTTATCTCTGCAGCATGGTGGAGCTGGGCGAACAGACCGGGCGTCTGGACGACGTGATGGAGTCTCTGGCGGCCCACTACCGTCGGGAAGAGGCGCTTTCCAGAAATCTGCGCAGCGCCGTGGCCTATCCGCTGGTGATGCTTGGAATGATGATTGCTGTGATGGCCGTGCTCCTGATAAAAGTAATGCCCATCTTCCGCCAGGTATTCGACCAGCTGGGCGCGCAGATGACCGGATTTCCGGGGGCTGTCATGGAGCTGGGAGGCGTCCTTGGCGATTACAGCGCCGTTTTTCTGATTCTGGCCGCGGCCGTGGCTGCCGCCTGCGTCTTCCTCTTTTTTACGGAACAGGGGCGGCGGCTCTCTTCCCGGCTCTTTAACCGTTCTGTGTTCACCCGCAGGCTGGCTGAAAAGATCGCCTGCTCCCGTTTTGCAGACGCCATGTCGCTGTCCATAAGCAGCGGACTGGATGTGGATCAGAGCCTGGAAATGACGGAACAGCTGGTGGAGCATCCGAAAGTCCGGGATCAGATTCAGGAAATCCGCAAAAATGTGGCGGAAGGAGAAAATTTCGCCGAAGCTGCTGCCCGGGCGCGGATTTTTTCAGGCACTTACGCGCGGATGCTCTCCGCAGGCTTCCGGGCCGGCTCCCTGGAGGAAGTCATGAAGCAGATCTCCACTCAGTACGAGGAAGAGATCGAGGAACGAATCGACACAGTCCTGGGCAGGCTGGAGCCTACTCTGGTGGCGGTCCTGTCCGTGGCTGTGGGTCTGATTCTGCTCTCTGTCATGCTGCCGCTTCTCGGCATCATGGTAAATATCGGAGGATAATGTATGAACCGTTTCCATAAAAGCAGGGGCCGGCTGCGGTATCTCCGCGTTCTGCTTCCTGCTCTGCTCTTTTGCGTCATGCTTCTGCTGCTTCTTGAAGGCCTTTCCTCCGTCTCTTCTGCCGCCGCCCGGGAAGAGGCGCTGAGGCTGCGGGAAACTGTGCTCCAGGACGCAGTCCAGTGCTATGCGCTGGAGGGCTTTTATCCGGAAGATTTAAATTATCTGGAAGAACACTACGGACTATCCTACGACTCAAAAAAATACGTAGTTTCCTATGAGGTCATCGGCTCTAATCTGATGCCGGACGTGACAGTGATTCCTCTGAAGGAAAGGGGGGCAGGCTCATGAGACGAAGACAATTCCAGTCCCATACGGTGGATTTTCTGTTTACCCTGTCTCTTTTCTGCGTCTTTGCTGTCTGCGCGTTTCTGGTGGTTTCCATGGGCGTAAAGGTATACCGGTCCACGGCCCGGTATCTGGAGGATACCTACAGCGCGCGTACTGCGCTCTCCTATGTGGCGGAGAAAATCCGGCAGCATGACGCAGAGGGGCAGACGGCTCTGACTCAGCTGGAAGGAAGAAACGCCATTCTGCTGACAGACGAGATCGATGGCAGCATCTACGAGACTTATATTTACCCGGACGGCGGGTATCTCTGTGAGCTTGTGGTCCGGCAGGGCACGGAAGTCTTTGCTTCCATGGGACAGCAGATTCTGCAGGCAGAGGGCTTTGCCATCGAGGACCTGGGAGAGGGCTTCCTGCGTTTTACCGTTCCGGACAGCCGGGGACAGGTCCTTTCCTTTCTCCTGCATCTGAGGAATACGGAAGGAGGCGGAATATGACACGTCTGAAACCCGCGCGCTCCAGTCTTTTTCTGATAGAGCTCATCATCGCCATCCTGTTTTTCTCCGCCGGAAGCGCCGTCTGCGTACGGGCGTTTGCCCAGGCGCATCTGATGAGCCAGGCGGCCTCGGACTTAAGCTTTGCTTCCGCCCAGGTCTCCAGCGCCGCTTCCGTCATCCGGTATACGGATGGTTCTCCGGAAGCCGTTTCCGTCTATCTTCCGGGAGCCGCGGCTGTCAGCACCGACGGCGTCACTGGCGCCTCCGGCTCTGATGACCCTGCTGCCCTCTCGGACGGACAGACCTGCGCCGTCTATTATGACAGCAGCCGGCAGCCCTGTTCCCGTGAGGAAGCTGCTTATACGCTTCTGATTCACACCAGTCAGGAAGGCATCCGCACAGACGCGCGCCTGTCCATGACCGGGCCGGACGGAACTATCATCTATAAGCTTGACCTGCGTTATCCGTCTGAACATACCGGGACAGAAGGAGGATCGGCTCATGAATCCTGAAAACAAACGCTCTGCCGCCAGCGTCGGCATTACTTCCTTTGTACTGATTTTTGTCATGCTCTGCCTGCTGACCTTTTCCGTTCTCTCTCTGGCTACTGCCAGAGCCGATCTGCGGCTCAGCCGGCGGAGCGCGGACCGCACGTCCGCCTATTACGACGCGGAGAACCGGGCAAATGACATTCTTCTGGATATCATTTCCTGCCTGGAGCAGTACTCCGGCGCCGAAAATGAGACCTCTTTCTACGCTCAGGTACAGGAAGAACTGGAAGGACGGGAAGGCATCACATTTACAGACGAGCGGACTCTGCAGTACGCGGTTCCCCTGGAAGAAGAACAGCTGCTGCGCGTATCCCTGGAGCTCTCTTATGAAGCCCTCTGGAACGGAAGCCGCTTCCGCATTCTGAAATGGCGCACTGAGTCCACCCACCAGTGGGAATCTGACGAAAGTCTGCCTCTTCTGGACGAAGATGCCCTGTCAGATATGCTGATGGAGGAATAACCGCCGGACAAAGGCGGAAGAATGGAGAGTACTATGATAAATGCTTTAGATTTTCTGACACAGACCATCCGAATGGGGGCGTCCGACCTTTTCATCGTCGCCGGACGCCAGCTTTCCTGCAAAAAGGACGGGCGAATCGAGACGATAGGGGAAGAACGCCTGATGCCGGCAGATACGGCGCAGCTGATCCGGGATATCTATTCCCTGGCGGACGGCCGGGATCTTTCCCGTCTTCAGACCCGGGGAGACGATGACTTTTCCTTTGCGGTATCCGGCCTCTCCCGTTTCCGTGTCAGCGCTTATATGCAGCGCGGCTCCATGGCCGCGGTAATACGCATCATCACTTTTGAGCTGCCGGACCCCCGGGCTCTCGGTATCCCGGAGGCTGTCATCAGTCTCGGAAGCCTCCCCAGAGGCCTGGTGCTGGTGACCGGCCCTGCCGGAAGCGGAAAATCCACGACCCTGGCCTGCATCATAGATGCCATCAACCAGACCCAGGAGAAGCACATCATTACCATGGAAGACCCGCTGGAATATCTTCACCGGCATAAAAAAAGCATCGTAAGCCAGAGAGAAATCAGTTCTGATACGGAGAGCTATGTGACAGCTCTGCGCGCTTCTCTCCGCCAGAGTCCGGACGTGATCCTGCTTGGCGAAATGCGGGATTTTGAAACTATCTCCATCGCCATGACCGCGGCGGAAACCGGCCATCTGGTGCTTTCCACCCTTCACACGCCGGGAGCCGCCAGCACTATCGACCGGATTATCGATGTCTTCCCGCCCGGGCAGCAGCGCCAGATAGCTGTACAACTGTCCACGACCCTGCAGGCAGTAGTATCCCAGCAGCTGCTCCAGGCCGCCGACGGCTCTGCCCGAACCGCCGCCTTTGAGCTGATGACTATGACCCCCGCTATCCGAAATATGATTCGGGAAAATAAGATTCCGCAGATCGACGGCATGATCTATTCCGCTTCATCAGATACCATGTTTTCCATGGATACCAGCCTGGCGGCCCTTTGCCGTTCCGGCCGGATCACCCGGGAGGAAGCCCTTTCCCATGCTTCCAATCCGGAAATGCTGAAGAAAAAGCTGTAAAACGCCAATGGGGAATACGTATTTTATTTCCGGCTTAAGACAAAGGAGTGTACAGACATGATAGAAGAAAAACTGAGAAAACGGCTGAGACGGGCCGCAATCCTGGTCGTCTGCATCAACCTGAGCCTCCTTGTATGCGGCGGAATCTTTTCCGCTTATCTGCGGGCCGCCAGGAACCAGACCATGAAGGAACAGGTGATTACGGAAGCCGAAGAATACAAATCCCGGATCATGAAACAGCTCCGGGCTGATTTTCAGACCCTTTCAACGCTGTCCGTATTTCTGAAGGATGCATCCTATTCGGACTGGGACCTTCTGGCAGAACGCCTGCAGCAGACACAGAAGTATACCAATTTTGTAAATATCGTCTACTTCAGCCGCGATGGAAAGGGCGTCCTTTCCAACTATGAGGGCAGCATCCTGACCGAAGCGGAGCTTTCCGATCTCTCTGCCGAGGGGCAGGCGGCGGTGGAAAAATCCCTTGCGGGAGAAGCCTCTGTTTCAAAGCTTTTCGAAAGCACCATCTCCGACCGCCGCGTATTCGTATACAGCGTTCCCGTCTATGACGGCAGTGAAGTAATCGGCGCTCTGGCCGCCAGCGACCACATCGAGATTTTCTCTGACATTTTGTCCGGGAACACCGTCCTGGGAGGGGGCGGCTATATCAATCTGATTAACTCCAAAGGAGATTTTCTGGTACGTTCTCCAAAGACTGTCGTAAAGGACGATATTTCTTCTATCTTTGATGGTCCCTATCTGGAAGGGGATTCCAGAAAAGAGGTGCAGGAAGCCCTTCAGAAAGAGGAAAGAACCTTTTCCATCTTTACCTATGAAGGGAAAAAATACCCCTTTCTGATGGAACCTGTGGGACTCAACAACTGGTATCTGTTCTGCGTCAGCACAGGCGACGGGCTGAGCGCCGGCACTGATAATTCCGTGCGCATCATACAGTCCATATTTATCACTGTGCTGCTTCTGATCGTCTTCCTGATGATCTATGGATACCGGGCGCTGCGTAATTATAATAAAGATTTGCTGTTTCTGGCTTATCACGATACTGTCACCGGCGCGGAAAATATGACCCGCTTCCGCCAGAAACTGGCGGATTCCTTAAGCGCCTCCGGGGGAAGCGTCACCGCCCTCAGCATCCGCCAGTTTCCTTTTCTGACGGAAATCTTCGGCAAAACAAAATCTGTGGAGCTGCTCTGCCACATTAAGGAAACAGCCTCCAGACATATAAAGAAAAACGAATTTTTCTGCCATGACACCGAAGACCGCTTCTACCTGTTTTTTCAGGAGACGAATCCGGAAATCATACGAAGACGCCTGGAGGCTTTTACCTCGGAAATCGAAAGAAATGCCCTGAACATCCGGACAGACTACCAGCTGGCCCTGTACTGCGGCGTGACCCTCTCCTCTGCCGGCATTGAACCGGAGCTGGAAGCGGAAAATATGCTGACAAGAGTTCAATTTGCTCTGGACAAGGCCAAAGGCGGACACAGCAGCACCATCTGGTTTTTCGACACAGAGCTTCATAAACAGGAAGAACTGGAAAACTATATCGAAAGCCATATGCACCATGCCCTGCAGAGCCGGGAATTCAAGCTGTACCTGCAGCCGAAAATCAATCTGAAAACCGGCAGACTGGACAGCGCGGAGGCCCTGGTCCGCTGGCAGGCAGACAGCGGGCGCACCATTTACCCCGGACAGTTCATTCCTCTCTTTGAAAGGAACGGCTTCTGCGTCAATCTGGATCTCTACATGGCTGAGCAGGCCTGCCGCCAGATCCGTTCCTGGCTGGACAGGGGCCTTGACCCCGTTCCCATCTCTGTAAACCAGTCAAAGCTGCTCTTCTTCGACCGGGATTATGTGCGGAACCTGACCTGCCTGCTGGACCGGTATCAGATTCCCGCCAGCCTTATCACTCTGGAAATTCTGGAAGGGCTTGCTTTGGAAAATGTAGACGAACTGAACGCCAGAATCCTGCAGCTTCAGGAAAAAGGCTTCCGGGTCTCTCTGGATGATTTCGGAAGCGGCTACTCTTCCCTGAATGTATTCGGGAGCCTGAAAATCAATGAGCTGAAACTGGATCGGGATTTCCTGATGAACGCTCCCTCCCAGAATCAGGGACGCATCCGGCTCATCCTGGAGGAAATCGTACGGCTGACCGGCCGCCTCGGCATCTCCACTGTAGCGGAAGGCGTCGAGACTCCGGAAGACGAACAGCTGATACGCGAGATCGGCTGCGGCGTGGGACAGGGATACCTGTACAGCAGGCCCCTGAGCGCGGAAGAATTTGATGAAAAATATATGTATGTGAAGTGATAGAGATGAGGGGCATACGTTCTTTCCTGTTTCCGGAAATGTCGTATGCCCCTCCTGCGTTTCTGCGTTTCTTCCTGTCTTGCCTGTCCTTTTTGTCCTTTTGTCTTGCTTTTATTCTTTCCCTGCCTCGTCAGACTGATATGACTGCATCGATTTTACTATTTCAGCGTATTTTCGAAAGCCCTCCTCATCTTCCTGCGGATATCGAAAGCCAGACTCTTCCGCAACAAACTGCGCCGTTCGATGAAACAGGCCGCAGGCTGTGTCAATGGCCTTCCAAAAATGCCCGGTGCTGCTGTCCGAATACGTTTCCAGATACTGCCGATACACTTCTGCCGGCAGATACTTTTTGAAATACTTATTCATTTTCCCACAGGAGACGGAATACCCCGTCAGGATGCCCACATACCAGACCAGCATCTGCTCCAGCATACTGCGCACAAGCATATTATAGGTCGTCATGGCAAAGGGAAGTTCATCTCTGGCAATCCCCTTGACCACATCACAAAGGCACCAGAAAAATTCATTGCAGCAGCCCCGATATCTCTTCGCGGCCGGCGGAGTCACATAGAACTCCTCATCTGTGGGCGGCGGACACTCCGGAAGACATCCCGTCTTATCCAAAAGCGGAAGAAACAGCTTGTTTCGATTGCTGCCCTTTTCCAGCGCCGAAACCGTCTCCACGCCAATATCGATACGGCTTCCATCCTCAAACAGCAGCAGCCAGGAATAGCTTTCCTCATAACGGCCGCGTATTCCAAATCTCTCCCCATATCCAAAATCATCATCCTGTTCCTGCCTGAGCATAACCTTTCCGAACACATTCAGCCATACCGGATTAGAAATAAAGCTTTCTGTCTCTTTAACCACATACATTACATCGAAGTCCCGATAGCGGTCCTTCGGGGCATGCGGATTGGTCCGCGATCCCTTCAGATATGCCGCCAGGACTCTGTCATCCGTTTGAGCCGTATGGATAATCAGATTCATGATTTCTGTGTCTGCACGCAATTTTATGTCTCCTTATCTTTAAACCGCTGTCCCGGACACGCCATCCCCATAAGGATAACCCGCCGGTACATTGTAAAATATCCGTGTTTCTATCATCATTTCCTTTTTACACATTAATCTGCGTAATCCACTTTGTCGGTGTCATAACAAAACGATTTAATCCAGCCTCATTTTTAACCGCCTCGAATTGCACACGGTTAAAATCTGGATTATGCAATGATAGTGTCAATACAATTCTTCCCAAACGCCTAAAAACTCAATCGTATTTCTATTTCGCATCCAGTTTTGAATCACAAATCTCGGGGCGTCCTCATTTCGATATTTTGCAATATCCGTTAATGAAATAAATTCATTTTCAAAATTTGTAGTATAGATTCCTGTTGTCAATACCTTTTACATGGATAGTCTCCTTAACAATTTTGATATTTGCATGGAAGCATCCTGTTCTATTAGTTATTATCTTTTTTCTTTACTATGCTTTGAATATTTTTAATGCTTTCCAAATATTTCTCTTCCACCGGTGACAAATTCTGTACCTGATATTTTCTATACTCTTCTGTTGCCTTCTCAATTGCCTGCGCATGACTGATTGTACCGGCACCCTGCAGCACCTTTTCCCCGGTAGTCTTCAAAACATTATCAAGATGCTCCACATAATCTGACATATACATGGGATTATGGCGCATAGCCTGAATTTCTGCAAAATCAAAATATCCCGATACAATATTATTCAATATTTTTAATTCTTCATCATTAAGGTAATTCTTTGCAATGCCTATATCCTTTAAAGTAGGAAAGTCACCAGAAAAACTCTTCAATCCCATAAAAGGCTGGCTCGCATCCGCACGCTCGTATATAACCTCCGCTGCTGTATGTCCATGTGCTGCATAATGCAATTTGTTCTGCACCATTTGAAAAAATGCAATAGATTCACTGCTCTTAGGATCATAGTCAACACTCGTTGCATAAAGGTCAAGAACCTGTCGGTACATAACCTTTTCAGACGAACGTATATCTCGTATGCGGTCTAACAGCTCTTTCCAGTAGTTACCGCCGCCCAGATTTTTCAGCCGCTCATCATCCATTGTAAAGCCTTTTATCATGTATTCTTTTAAGCGCTCAGTAGCCCACCGGCGAAAATTTGTAGCAATTTTTGATTTTACTCTATACCCAAGAGAAATAATCATATCAAGATTATAATGTATTGTATTATATTTTTTCCCGTCAGAAGCAGTTGTTCGGAATTTCCGAACAACTGAATTTTCTTCCAGTTCGCCTTCTTCAAAAATGTGTTTAATATGCTCACTGATATTGGATTTACTGGTTTGGTAGAGTTCGCATAATTGCGCCTGTGTAAGCCAAACGGTCTCATCTTCAAACTTAACGTCAATTTTTGTGTGCCCATCTTCCGTTTGATATATGATAATTTCACTTCCAACAGTATCGGAACCGCCTTTTTTATCCTCCATCATTCAAGCCTCCTCCGTTCCATTAGTTTCTTGCTAGATTCAATATAATATGTTTTATGGTTAATTCATCAAAATCACCCTGACTAAACAAATCCAAAAACGAATCTAGCTCTACATTTACCATTTCCATAGAATCATGTATATTATTTAAAAAGAAAAGTTCATATTTCATAACTATTTACCTATCACTTTTTTCCTACTTCTTGTTAAACCCATCTTCCAATTTCGGCAAATTATTTAAACTTATCATCTCCAATGTCTGCAACTGTTGCACCGCCAACTGTCGAAGTAATTCCATCCGCTCTTTCTGGTTCTTCCCTTGACTAATTAAAACTGCATTATAGCTTTCCAGATTTGCAAGTACCAGTAATTGATTCAGTGTTGCTACATCTCGCATATTTCCTTTCACTGTTGGATTTTCATTTTTCCATTGCTTAGCCGTCTTTCCAAACAAAACAACATTCAATAGATCCGCTTCATTCGCATAGGTATATGCCACCTGTGCAGGCGTTAATTCTGGTGGAATTAGATTTTCTTTAATCGCATCTGTATGTATCCTGTAATTCAACTTAGAAATTTCTCTATTCAAATTCCAATTCAACGATAGCCGACTATTTTCGTCTGTTTTTAAACGCCTATAGTCTTTCATAATATATAACTGGAACTCTGGAGAAATCCATGTTGCAAAAGACATGGCAATATCGCTATGGGCATATGTTCCTCCATAACGTCCTGCTTTTGAAACAATGCCAATAGCATCTGTTGCTTCTATCCATTTCTTAGGTGACATTGTAAACGCATTGGCACCAGCCTGCTTTTTAAACCCCTCGAATTCGAGGGGTTTAAAATCTGGATTATGTAGCCTTTCCCAGAGACCTAAAAATTCTATCACATCCCGATTCCTCATCCAGTTTTGAATAACTGCTGTCGGATCATCACTCTTATATCGGGCAATATCCGTCAAGGAAATAAATTCATTTTCAAAATCCTGCGTATAAATTCCAATATCAACCCCAGCCGCATGAATTGTATCCTTAATTATTTTTCCCATTATACCTCCCATAAGCAAACCATAACATTTTGAAACACCGTATTCTTTTCCCTTTAAGAGAAATCTGCTGAGTAACTATCTTCATCTTCCCACATTTCCCGATATGCTTCAATATAATCCCTAATACAACCGGGATATACATCCAAATACTTTCTACATACCCTTTTGTACAATCCCAGGATTTTTTCATCACACGCAAAGTCCAGTAAATAATCTAACAAATGTGACAATTCATCTTCCGACACAGTTCTGCTGCACACATCTTCAACCAATGGTAAATAAAACTCATAGGCTTTCTGATGTAATTGGACTATCTGCTCTGCAATCTGGTAAATATTTTCATCCCTTTTCTGTTGCTCCACATGGACGCCATATGATCTGCAGCATAACGTCGTATATTTTTTTGATTATTCCCGAATACTGTAACTGCGTACTATAATCGGAACGGAGTATCTGTATGACTTTTTCACAATGCTGTTTTATCTCTTCCATGTGCTTTGGCGAACCTCATCTAACCACTTCATAAAAATCTCGCTTGAATCTGTCCCCGTCTTTGCGGAACAGATACTTTCATACTTATATTCCGTGTCTATTTTACCGCTTTTACAGTCATAAATCATTCTTAATTCCGTGGGGACAGGTTTTTCGTAATGTATGCATATTTGTCTTATCTTCTCAAGATCCGCTTCCCCAAGATCCAGAAAATCCCATATCGCGTCCGGATCGGCAGCTATATTATTTGTTGTTTTTATCTGACCATCAATCTTGAAAAATGCATTGAACGAAATACTGCTTTCTTCGATAGAGCCATAGGCATAAACTTTATCAGTCCTATTCCCCGCAAATTCGACACATAGTGAAATAATCCGTGACTGCGCATCCATAAATTCATCTTCAAACACTCTATCCATAGCGTCCCCCTTTGAAACAAAACTCTTTTTTAACTTCCGCTGTATTCTCCTGACAGAAGCATTTCTTTCACTTCATCGTATTCGTCCGGCAGCGCCTGCGACAACAAGCCGGACGCTTCTACACGGAAGACCGTTCCGTCATCATATAATACAGCCAGCACCATATGCTGGGGATCTGTAATTTCCTCTTCACCCGTTCCGGATTCCCAGCCAAAAACACCATACTTGTCTAACGCCTCAATGATCTGCTGTCCGTCCGCATAATATCCGCCCTGTATCTGGTAGAGGTCATCAAAGAGATACGCGTCCGACGTTTGATACCTTTTTCTGTCCGGCAGATCATAATATACACATTCTGTACTTGTATTCTTATTTTCCATAAAAGCTACAGCATATACATTTTCTGTAAAATCAGATGTGCGTTCTTCTATGCCGTCTTCAATGAGATAACTTACATCATACATGCCGAATTTGCGTTCCGGTTCGTATTCTTCCAGGAGCAAAGGTATGTTGAGCGTATCCACATCTTCTGTCGTGATGTCAAAATCCTCAATAAACTGTTCCAGATCAACTTTGCTGTACTGTTCTTTTGTAAGTCCTGCCGCCCGGATCAGTTCTTCCGGAGTGATCAGCCTCTGTTCCGAATACGTCTCTTCCCCGGTTTCTGTCACATAGATACCCGGTTTCTGATCCAGACTCCAGAGAAATTCATCCTTGTTAAAAGTTTCTTCCGTAGTGATCTCTATCGCAGTAAGCCCTTCTTTATCCGGTTCTTCTCTGTAAAAAGGAATATAAATATATGCGATTTCATATTGTGCTTCATCTGTAATAACCGAATAGTGCCCTCTCAATTCCCGCCATGTTATTTTTCCGTGTTCACTTTTTTCATGGGAACTTGCATTTCCTTTCCAGCTTTTACATTCGCCCTGAAAAAACTCTATGAATTCTTCCGCCTGTTCCGTTAAGTTTAGCGTACTGTCCCCGGCATACTGCGAAAATAATCCCGTCAGCGCTTTTGCATCTTCCTTCTCTGCGCACCCGATAATGTTTTCTATCATTTCATCCGCCAATTCTTTATCAGAACGATATGCATTGGATGATCCCCGCCTGAAAACGATGCATCCGCTCAAACTGCATACAAGGGCGCAGCATACGATAAGCAGTAATACCTTCCTCATAAATTCTCTTCCTTTCAGCTAATATACGGTCACTTTCCCGCTCCCGGATATCGCGCACTCCGCCTCTTCGGTATAGATATCTTCCCGGAGCTTATCCTCATAATCAGATCTGCCAATCTGTTTCCACGCTTCAGACTCTGCCATGCGCAGATAGATCCCGGCCGGCACGCCCTGACAGTTCTCCGTCAGCCAGTCCGGCACAGCCTCCAGAAACGCCTCGTACTGTTCTGAACACAGGGCGTCGTCCATAAAAATATACGTCACGGCGGAAACCTCGTTCAGTATCGCTTCTTCTTCTGCCGCGCCGCTGCCGCCGTTCTTTATCTCCGTGTATATCTTTATCCCTTCGGAAGGCAGATACTGCTCTGCAAATGCGCGTACCTGCTCTTCATAGGCGGGGCGCATCAGGATCGCCCCGTAATCGTCTTCATACCGGTACATGCCGTTTTCATATGTGCGGTACACTGTCACAACATCCGATTCACCGCCCTGTTCCGGATACACCTTTAGGTGTTCCTGCTCGACGGCGTCTCCCGGCGCGTAGGATATATAATGAAACTGCTGCTCATATTTCCCTTCGATCCAGTCCAGCATCTGCACGACAGATGTAACGACCCCTTTCTGTGTATCGGTCAGTTCCTCATAAGGCCCGGTAAGGCCTGTCATGTCCATAACCTCTTCCTGTCTGGCACCAAGCCATGCGCCGCCGTCATAGCTGGCCTTCCATTCGTCGGGCCCGAAGGTGATGCTCCCGTCCGGAAATGTGCCTTCACCGACAGTCAGCCCCGTATGGCAGTTCACGATCTTTGCGCTGACACTCCAGTTTGGATCCCCTGTTTCCATGATTCCGGTCAGGACATCCGATGTCGTGATCGTCAACAGCATCTTTGCCTGTAGAATACCGTCGATATTCTCGTCGATATGATATATGAAACGGCTGTGATCGGTATCCGCCTCTACATAATAGCCCTGTTCGTCTTTCTCCATATCTTCCAGCACATCGTCAATGGACCCGGCGTACATCTCTATAAGTTCTTCTTTCTGCGTCGGCGTCACTTCCAGAATTAGATCATCCCCGTCACGCCTTACATCGGTACAGTAATCTTCAAAAGCCTCCATGTTGTCCTCGATATCTGTATTGGCAAACTTAAATATCGAGGCAGGTATGGTAATCTTCTCTGTCATCTCCGGCAATGTTTTTCCGGCATCCGGGTCCTGGACCTGATCTGCTGCCGGAGCGCCCGCACAGGCGCTGCAGACGAGTACCGAAGCAGCTGTCACCGCTGCGAGCACTGTTTTATATAGCTTGTCCATCCTCTCACTCCTCTGAAAACACATTTCTATGCTGATAATAATACCATATTCAAGCTGTAAAAGTTACCGTTTTTATAGATTTTTTCATCTCAGATCTACTGAGAACGGCAACACCCCAGGCAGTCAGGGTATCTGTGCGCAATGTATCTCCACTCTCTGTCCTGACAACTGTTCTTCCATGATTAGTACGAGTGCTCCACCGCCTTCTTCTGACTAGTATCCGGTCACTACTGCCGTGATCTCATATTCATATACTCTGCCTTCGACGTCTGTATATGTCACGCTGCTTCCCTCATTCTCCATGCCAATATCGACAAACTGCGGCGCCGCTTTAGAGTCTGAGATCACAAACTACGGATTTTCTATTTCTACATATCCGGGTATATAGATAAGAATACCATAAAATTATGAAAAATTTTACTGCTGGTACAGATTACGGCGCAGCAGCCTGTGCTGTGATTCCATGTATTGTTTTTAGATTCCTGCCTCCTATACTTTTTTCATATTTATTGTATAGGATGGGCATTCTGCGCCGGGAAATTACAAATACGCACTTTGAGAAGCTATATATAATAATGTAAGCACACGAGCAGCGAGCAGCAAGCGATGCCTGTGGCTATCCAGATAGCCCCACGCGCTTGTTGAGGGAAGTCCCCCAAGCCCCCTTGGAACACAGATTTTCAATCTGTGGCTGCGCGTTCTGGCGAACGCTTTTGACCGCGACCAGCTTACCGCTGGCCGTGGTCTTTTTCTTTCTGTTGCGGCTCGGTCTGCTCCACCGCCAGGACACGATCCACATTGTTCTTGACCGTCAGCAGTTCCCGCATGGCGGCGCGGGCCTGCCGGTACTCTCCGTAAGCCTTTTTCTTGTCCGCCAGCAGCTGGGCGTACTCGGTCTGAAGCTCCTTGATGGTGGGCAGCTTCTTCACGTTCAGCTCGTTGAAGGCTTCCTTGGCGGCCTGGTGCAGCAAGATTTCCTCCTCATGCTCCTGCCGGAATTTCTTTGAATATCCAGCCCTGCGGTAGGCCACATATCCCTAAGTTAGCACAGGTGGTCGTTTTGCCAACGCCGCCCTTCTGGTTGGCAACGGTGATTATTCCGGGGCTCTTTGAGCCACCTGTCCGAACTTTGAGAGCCACCATTCCGGAGAATGAGAGCCACATATTCCGGTAATTCAGAGCCACTTTACAGGCTCTATTACATAAATTT
>NZ_NFLF01000020.1 GCF_002160765.1 Lachnoclostridium sp. An138 | reverse complement strand
ACCGAACTGACATTCGGTTTTTTGAAATACATACCGAAGGTCTATTAAAGTTACCCTTTTTTCTGAAAAACACATCAAAATCATCTTCAAAAAGTTCTTGACATATCACCAGAATGCTTTCCGAGCCGCATGAGGGCTGTTTTGCCCATTTAAAGTGATCATAGCAGAGGCGGAAGGAGGTGTCAATTCCAAGCTTCCGGGCCTTTGCCTGAGTTATTCACAGCGGCTCTTCCGGCGCGGACTTCCGGCACAATTTTTACGGGATTCCGCCATAAGAATTGACAAAGCTCCCGAAAAATTTTATGATAAAGTCAGAAAAGTATCTCACACAGACAGGCGGACCTGGCAGCCATGTCTGTGGGGGAACAGATAAACGGGAGGTATGCATATGGAGAATTTCGTAATTGCGATAACGAGAACCAGCGGCAGCGGAGCTACTTCCATTGGGAGAATTCTTGCAAAAAATCTGGGTGTGGAGCTGTATGACAGAAACCTTCTGAGGCTGGCATCTGATGACAGCGGCATCAGCCAGGAACTGTTTGCCAGAGCGGACGAGGATCAGAAGCAGAGCCTTTTGTTCCGGGTGTCCCAGAAGGTATATAAGGGAGGCGTCATCCCGCCGGAGAGAGAAGATTTCACATCGAACAACAATCTGTTTAATTACCAGGCCAAGGTGCTCCAGGAGCTGGCGGATGTATCTTCTTATGTGGTCATCGGCCGGGCTGCGGACTATGTGCTCCGCGATAAACCCAATCTGGTGCGCGTCTTTATCTACGCGTCCAGAGAGAAGTGTATTGAGAAGGAGATGAACCGGCAGAAGATAGACTGGAAACGGGCCGATCGGTTCATTTCAAAGACAGATAAGTACCGCCGGGATTACTACCGGTACTTTACGGGCCAGGAGTGGGAGAACATGCGCAACTATGATTTGTGCATCAACACGACGGCCATGACTTACGAGCAGGCGGCCAGGGCCATCGAAGATTTCGCGGCCAATATGCTTGGCTGGAACCGGGAAAGCTGACAGAGAGCAGTAACGTAAAATACATAAGAGGGGGAGGTCCGGAGACTTCCCCCTTCCGTATTTTTGAAGGACATGATATAATGAAATAATGTGAATGAACAAAAGAGAAAGGAACTGCACGAATGTCGGTAAAACGGGAGTTTACATTTGATTCCGGCGATGGACGGACAAAGATTCATGCGGTGGAGTGGAGACCGGAGAAGGGAGAAATCTGCGGCGTGCTACAGATTTTTCACGGAATGGTGGAGTTTATCGAGCGTTATGAAGATACAGCGGAATATCTGACAGAGAGAGGCTTTGTGGTGGTCGGAAACGATCATCTGGGGCATGGGGGCTCCATAGTCTCAAAAGAGGATTACGGATTTTTCTGCGAAAATAATGGAAATGAGACAGTGCTTGGAGATCTGCGGAAGCTCCATGAGAAGACCAGAAAGAAATGGCCGAAGGTTCCCTATTTTATACTGGGACACAGCATGGGGTCCTTTCTTCTGCGCCAGTATCTTTTCCGGTATGGGGATGAGCTGGACGGGGCCGTCGTCATGGGCACGGGGACGCAGCCTGCGGCTGCGCTTCAGATGGGGAAGAAGCTCTGTACCCTGTTCGCGAAGCTGCGCGGCTGGCATTACCGGAGCCGGCTGGTGGACAGTCTGGCTTTCGGAGGCTATAATAAGCATTTCAGGCCGGCCAGGACGGATAAGGACTGGCTGACAAAGGACGGCAGGATCGTGGACGCCTATCTGGCTGACGAGCGCTGTACGTTCCGGTTTACGGTGAACGGTTATTACAATCTGTTTACCAGCATAGAGGAAGCAGGAAAGCAGGAGAACCTGGAGCGTATGCCGAAGGATCTTCCGGTTTTGTTCATGTCGGGGGCAGAAGATCCTGTGGGGGGATTTGGAAAGGGAGTGGAACAGGTGCGCAGGCAGTTTGAGGCTGCCGGGATGCAGGACGTCACCTGGATACTCTATGAAAACGACAGGCATGAGATTTTAAATGAGACAGACCGGGGGACGGTGCTGCGTGATCTGTATGCCTGGCTCTATGTGCGGGCTTCAGACCCGCGCCGCGAAAACAGGAGGAAAATGACATGCGGAAAATAAAAAAATGGATTTCGTTACTGCTGGTGCTTGCGATGACTCTTGGAATGGGCATCAATGCCGGAGCAGCCTCGGGCGATAAGCCGATTCTGGCTCTGGGCGCTGACCTGAGCGCGGAGCAGAGAACCACGGTTCTGGGAATTCTGGGCGTGAGCGAAGCGGATCTGGCCAATTATGATGTGATTTACGTGACCAATCAGGAAGAGCATCAGTATCTGGACGCCTATTTAAGTTCCAGCGTGATCGGGACGAGAGCCCTCTCTTCCGTGCTGATTCGTCCGGCGGACGAAGGGGCGGGACTGAATGTGACGACCTATAATATCAGCTACTGCACGATTGACATGTATACGAACGCGCTTCTGACAGCGGGCCTGGAGGACGCGGACGTGTATGTGGCGGCGCCCTCCAATATTTCAGGAACCTCGGCTCTGATCGGAGCGGTCAAGGGTTATGCGGACATGACAGGAAGTTCTGTGGATGAGACTGCCCTGGAGACGGCGGTGAACGAGCTGGTGGTGACAGGCGAGATTGGAGACGTTCTGGGAGATTCCGAGACGGCGTCCGATATCGTGGCCTACATTAAGCAGCAGATCATTGAGCAGGGTGTGGACAGCGATGCAGACATCGAGACCATTATCCGCAATGCCATGGAGGAATTCGATATCAGTCTGTCTGATGAGGATGTGGCGAAGCTGGTAGAGCTGATGAACAAGATCAGCAAGCTGGACATCGATGTGAACGCGCTTGCCCAGCAGGCATCCCAGCTTTATGAGAAGCTGAAGGGAATGGGGCTTGATCTGGAAAACATTGATACCGAGCAGGTAGGAAATTTCATTACCCGGTTTTTTGACAGGATCGTGGAGCTGATTAACAGCCTGCTTGAATAAAGAGACGGAAAAAGGTATTGGGGGAACTGCAGGGGATGTATAAGGTACTGCTGGTGGATGACGAGATCCTGATCCGCGAAGCGATTCGGGAGAATATCCACTGGAAAGAGATGGGGTTTGAGCTGATAGCAGACTGTGAGAACGGAAGAGAGGCGATGGAGGTAATCAGAAATAATCCGCCGGATCTGGTTCTCACAGATATCTGCATGCCTTATGTGGACGGGATTGAGCTGGCCCGTTATATCCATGAGAACTGTCCGGATACGCGGACGGTGATTATCAGCGGCTATGATGAATTTGAATACGCGAAACAGGCGGTGCGCTATCAGGTGATGGAATACATCCTGAAGCCGGTTACGCCTGCGGAGCTTACGGAAGTGCTGGAAAAGGCCAGGGCGAGCCTGGATGAGACGCGGGCAAAGAGCGAAACTCTGAAAAAACTGAAGGGAGCTTACCGTGTCAATAAGCCGTTGCTGCGGGGACGTTTTCTGAACAGCCTTCTGCGTGGTGACGAACGGCCTGAGGACCTGGAGGAGAAAATGAGAGAGCTGGATATTTCTCTTCCGGGTTCTGTTTTTAATACGGCAATTGTGGAAGGAGACGATTTGTCGCCGTTTCTGAACCGTTATCCGGGAGTACGGGATGAGCTTGCGCTCTTTTCCATTTTTAATATTACCCAGGAGCTGATAGAACAGAAAAAGCTGGGCGTGGTATTTCAGAACCTGGACGCCAAGACAGTGATTATTTTCTGCGGGACAGAAGGAAAAGAACTGAAGGCGGATATGGAAGAGGTGCTGGCCGCCGTGCGCGGCACGATCCGGGATCTGCTTCTGATTGAGACCACAGTAGGCGTGGGAGAGGCGGTGAAGCAGCTTTCAAAGCTCTACCAGTCCTTTGAGAAAGCAAAGGCGGCTCTGGAACTCAAGTGGCTGATGGGAGGCAATCAGGTGCTGCGCTGCGGCCTTCTGGATACCAGGAAGAGTACGCCCATCGACGTGTCCCACTGGGCGGATAAGGTCTGGCAGAGCGTGAAGGCTGGGGATGAGAAAGAGATTGAGCATACGGTCCGGGATTTTGCCCAGGAGATCCGGGAATCCCGCACGAACCGCAACCGCGCGATTATTTATATGCAGAATCTTCTGCTTACCGTGGTGAACGCGGCGGAGCTGGCGGAGGAGCAGGAAAATCAGATTCTGCAGGAAGAGAAGGAACTGATGAACCGGCTCTATACCTACGAGCGGCTCCGGGATATGGCTACGGACGTGATTGCCATCTGCTGCAGCCTGTCCAGGCTTCTCAATGAACAGAGAGACAGCTACGGGAAGAAGCAGGCCATGAGGGCGCTGGAATATATCGATCAGAATTATATGAATACCGATGTGAGCCTGAATTCCGTCTGCAGTCATCTGGCTATGAGTACCAGTTATTTCAGTACGCTTTTCAAGACTCATACAGGGGAGACGTTTATCGAGGCTCTTACGAGGAAGCGCATGGAAAAAGCACGGAGCCTTTTGGAAAATACGTCAAAGCGGGCCTATGAGGTGGCTGAAGAGGTGGGATTTTCCGATCCGCATTATTTCAGCATTGCATTTAAAAAAGCCACCGGAAAGACGCCCACGGAATACGCGAAGGAGAAACGGAAAAGATGAAAAAAAATCTGCTGATGCGGTTCCGCAGTGTCCGGACCTCCATTGTGGTATCCTTCGGCGTGCTGGTGGTATTTGCCCTGCTTACCTATTTCATCATTTCTCTGCAGTATACGGAAGACACGGTGCTGGATAACTCTACGGAATATACATCCCAGCTGATTGGCCAGGTAAACAATGACATCGATTCTTATATCAGTTATATGGAAAATATTTCCTTCATCGTGACACACAACTCTGACGTAAGAGACTATCTGTTTACGGAAAATCTGACTCCGGAACGTTCGGAAGAGCTTCAGGAAAGAATCGTGACACTGTTCCAGACGGTTTCAAGTACACGTGAGGATATCACGAACATTGCGCTTCTTCCGGACAGAAGATCTCCGATGATCAATGACGGCAGAGATACGCTGAACCCCTATACAGAGACAGAGGAGCTGGAATGGTATCAGGAGGCGCTGGACGCCGGAGGACAGGCTGTAATCTCTACTTCCCACGTGCAGAATGCCATTGCGGGAAAATATGACTGGGTTGTGACCCTAAGCCGCAGCATCACGAATAACGCAAGCCCGGGAGTCCACGGAGTATTTTTTGTGGACCTTAACTATAATGCCATCAGTGATCTCTGCGAGCGTATCAGCCTGGGAGACAAGGGCTATATCTATATTCTGGATAAGGACGGCGGAATCGTCTACCATCCGCAGCAGCAGCTCATCTACAGTGGAATGAAGGAAGAGTTGATTTCCGAGGTTATGGATACGGAGGTGTCCTCATTTCTGACGGACGACGGGCGGCTGTATACGGTTTCCCGTTCCGAGGCCACGGGCTGGATTGTGGTGGGTGTTTCCTATGTATCAGAACTGATGAAAAGGGCGGACGAGGCCCGGGCGACGTATCTTCTGGTAGCGCTGGGACTGCTTGCGGTGGCCATGTTTCTGGCGTTTCTGCTGTCGGATCAGATCACCAGGCCGCTTAAAGCTCTGGAGCTTTCCATGAAAGAGGTGGAAAAAGGAAACTTTTCGAGCGCGGCTCTGGAGGCCCGGGACAACAATGAGATAGGCCGCCTGACGCGAAATTTCAACACCATGACCAGCGAGATCCAGAAGCTCATGGAACAGAGCGAGGAAGAGCAGAAGGCGAAACGCAAATATGAGCTCAAAGTACTTCAGTCGCAGATCAATCCGCATTTTCTCTATAATACACTGGACTCCATCATCTGGATGGCAGAATGGGGAAAGAATCAGGAAGTGGTAAAAATGACTTCTTCCCTGGCCCGTCTGCTGCGCAGGAGCATCAGCAACGAGCGGGAGGTCGTGACTATCGCGGAGGAGATAGATTATACAGAGGCTTATCTGACCATTCAGAAAATGCGGTATAAGGATAAGCTGGAATACAGGATAGAGGTGGAGCCGGACATCTGTCAGGAAGAGACTGTGAAGCTGGTGCTTCAGCCCCTGGTGGAAAATGCCATCTATCATGGAATCAAATATAAGGAAGGAAAGGGCCTGATTGAGATCCGGGGTTGCCGTGTGGGCACGGATATCGTGCTGGAGGTCCGGGATGACGGAAAGGGAATGGATCAGGATACCTTGGCCCATATCTTCGAGAAGCATGTACGCGATACCAAGTCCAACGGTGTCGGAGTGCAGAATGTTCAGGAAAGAATCCGTCTGTTTTACGGCGCGGAATACGGTCTGAGCTTCGAAAGTGAACCGGGACGGGGCACACTGGCTGTCATACGGCTCCCAGGCAGAAAGGAGGCGGAACCGGATGAAAAGACACGGAATTAAAATCGGATTTCTGTCAGCCGGGCTTCTGGTCTGCGCGGCTCTCGCTGTGCTTCTGTGGAACAGGACCCTGTCAAAGCAGGAGCCCTATGAGATTGTTCTGATTCAGAAAGCCATGGATGATACGGATTTCTGGACCTCCGTATATCAGGGCGGGGAAATGGCGGCCCAGGAGTACAATGCCGTGCTGACTGCCGTGGGACCGGAGCGGGAACAGGATGTGGAGTCCCAGAACCAGATGATACTGGACGCGGTTGCCCGGAAACCGGACGCCATTGTCCTGGCCCCCTGCAGCAGCGATGAGACCCTGCCCTACGCGCGGCAGATTGAGGAGGCGGGCATCACTCTGGTGCTGCTGGATTCGACTATGGAAGAGGAGACAGGAAAAGCGGTGGTGGCCACCGACAATTATGAGCTGGGCTATAAGATGGGAAGCTATATGAAGCAGTTTGTGGAGGAAGACACTGTGATTGGAATCGTGGGCCATGTGCAGGGAAGCTCTACAGCCACAGGCCGGGAGGAAGGCTTCCGTGCCGGCCTTGGCGGGGCGGGAGACCAGGTGGCGGAGATTGTATTCTGTGATTCCGACACGGAACGGGCTTACGAGCTGACCTGCGGGCTTCTGGAGAAGTATCCGGACATGAATATGATTGTGGGGCTCAACGAATATTCCGCCGTAGGCGCTGCCCGGGCAGTCAAGGAGCAGGGACTGTCAGACAGCATCCGGATGGCAGGCATCGACAGCTCTCAGGAACAGATACAGCTCCTGGAAGAGGGAGTCTACGAGGCTCTGGCCATCCAGAAGCCCTTCAATATGGGCTATCTGGGCGTGGAGGCAGCCGTCCGGGCCGCCCGGGGCGAAAAGGTGGAAGCGTATGTAGATTCCGGCTCTGAGCTGATTACGAAGGAAAATATGTATACGGAGGAAAATCAGAAGCTGCTGTTCCCGGTGGGGGAATAAAATTACAAACTGCCGGAAATTTTCTGTTTGGAGTAAGAGTGAAATAAATGAAAAAATTAAGCAGTGCAGAAGTAAAAAGACAAAATAAAAAAAGGATTCTGAGATATATGATCCGAAGAGATACGGCTACAAAGCCGGAAATTGCCGCTGCTCTGCAGCTGAGCCTTCCGACGGTGGGGCTGATAGTGGGCGAACTTCTGGAGGCGGGGCTGCTCTGCGAAATCGGCATGCAGGCTTCCAATGGAGGCCGGCCTGCCATTGCCCTTCAGCTCATAGAGAATGCCAGGCTGTCTCTTGGAATAGATATTACAAAAAATCATGTATATTTTGTGGTAGTGAATCTGCGTGGAGAAATTATAGCGGGTGAAAGGCAGGAGTATGAGTTTGCGAATCTGCTCACCTATTATCATGGCCTGGTGCAGAGAAAACGAGAGTTCTTGAAAAAATATGGAATTGAAAACGACAGCCTGGTAGGCCAAAGCTGCTCTATGCCTGGTATCGTAAGCAAAAATCAGAGATGGCTGGAATATTCGCATATCTTTGAACTGAAAACTCCCATGCGCCTGAATATATCGAAAGATATTCAGTACCCATATATGTTTGTAAATGATGGAACGGCCTGCTGTATGGCGGAATGTTATTCCGAAAATATGCCGGACAGCTTTGTCTATGTAATGCTGAGTAATACGGTGGGCGGTTCTATGGTGATTGATAAGAAAATTGTGGAAGGGAAAAACATACGAGGTGGAGAAATCGGACACATCTGCCTGGTTCCCGGCGGGAAAAAGTGCTACTGCGGACGCCGCGGACATTTTGATGCCTATTGTTCTGCCCGGGTTTTGGCTGAGCAGGCGGGCGGAAGAGTGGAAACATTTTTTGCGCGGCTGGAGGAAGGAGATTCCCGGCTTGCAGAAGTTTTCGATGAGTACCTGGATATGCTGGCTCTTATGGTTTACAATCTTCATATTTTCACGGATCTGGATATTGTGATAGGCGGATACGTGGGCAGTTATCTGGCTCCCTATTTGTCTCAATTAAAGGAGAAAATTATCAGACATAATATTTTTGATGAATCGAAAGAATTTGTTTTTCTCAGCCGGTACCGAGAAGAGGCGGCAGCGGTGGGAGGAGCCCTTCATTTTATCGAACAGTTCATTGAGAAATTGTAAAAAACTGTGTATCAAATTTGGATATTTAGCACAAATGTGAGCGAAATAACGAAGTGAGCTCGCGGGATTCTTTGTACAAATAGACAAAAAGACAGTAGAATGCCAAAACAATATTGAATTTTAGTGCAAAATGTGGTATAAATAAAGTATCTTAATAAAGCAGGTATATAAACGAGCGAAAGAAAGTATACCAATTCGAGAAGAAAAAGGAGGACTACGAAATGAAAAAGCTTATGGCATTACTGTTGGTTTTGGCACTGGGGATGTCGCTGACAGCCTGCAGCGGAGGTGCGGAGACAAGTACGGATTCTCAGAGTGAAGCTGCGGATTCCGGGGACAGCGGCGCAAAAGAAAATAGTGACATTACAATTGCCTATTCTACGAATGCTCTGACTACGCAGATATTCCGCGACCAGGTGACGGCCATGCAGGAATACTGTGATGAGATAGGAGTGAATTTTCTGTACAGCGCACAGGAGCAGACGGATGCTCAGCTGGAAGCCATCGATAATTACATTGCGATGGGTGTTGACTGCCTGATTGTTCATGTGACCAGTGCTGATACCTTTGCAGAAAGCATGAAGAACTGCCAGGAGGCAGGAATTCCATGGTTTTCTTACGACACAAAGATCGAAGGCGATGATGCTTACTATGGCTGGGATAATTACGATCTGGGATATGCTATCGGAACCAATGCGGCTAATTGGGTAAATGAAAACTTTGGAGCAGGCGATACGGTATATGCTGCCAGCAATAACTATCCGTCCGCGGACTTCCTGCTGACTCGTGAAGAAGGATATAAAGCGGCTCTTGATGAGCTCTGCGAAGCAACTATCGACTGGGTTGTGGAAGCAGAAGGAGGAACAACTGATAATGGTGTAACAGCAGGCGAGAACTTTACTCAGTGCGGCTATGATCTGAACCTTGTCTGTGCAATCAATGACTCCGGGTTATGCGGCGTATATCAGGCGTTCCAGGCAGCAGGTTATGGAGATCCTGAGACGCTGGGCCTGTTTGGATGTGATTCTGATCCCGAAGCTCTGGATGCTATTGCAGAAGGCGGCATCTATAAAGGAACAATCAATACGGGACTTGTAAAGCTGGCTCCGGAATTTATCGATATTGCAGTAGGTCTGGCTAAAGGCGATGAAAGTGCAAAGGGCGATCATTGGGGAGATTTTACACTGATTACAGCGGACAATGTGGAAGAGTGGATGTAACAGAACGGCTGCAGGACAGCAGAAGGCAGGGCTGACAGCATGAAAAGACAGCCTTGCGGAAAGCATCTCTGACAATTTGAATCATGCAGGCATAATCCGCCGGAGGCGGTTGTGCCTGCATCTTACCTTAAAAAGGAGGAGAAGGATTCATGGAAAATATTCTGGAAATCCATGATCTGGTCAAGACATATCCTGGAGTTACGGCTCTGGACAAATTTTCTCTGGAAGTGCGGAGGGGCGAATGCCATGCGCTGGTGGGAGAAAACGGAGCCGGCAAGTCCACCTTGATCAAGTCGATAGCAGGAGCGATTACTCCGGACTCCGGAACAATTGTTTTTGAGGGGAAAGAATATTCGGAGCTGACACCGGCGCTCTCTAAGGAGCTCGGAATCGGGGTTATTTATCAGGAGTTTAATCTCTGTCCCCCTCTGAGTGTTGCCGAAAATATTTACCTGGGAGAGCATCTGACAAAAGGTTTGTTTCAGAACGAAAAGCTGATGAATAAAAAGGCTCAGGAGATTCTGGATCAGTTTAAAGTAGAAAATCTCAAAGCTTCTGCCCTGGTGCGTACACTGCCCACAGCCTATCAGCAGCTGGTAGAGATTGCGAAGACAATTGCCAAAAGCGCCAAGCTGGTTATTATGGACGAACCCACTGCGCCTTTGACTGACAGGGAAGTGCAGGTCCTGTTTCGAATTATCAAAGAGCTGAAGGAGAAAGGGATAACAATTATATATATTTCCCACCGGCTGGATGAGCTGTATGAAGTGGCTGACAGGGTAACGGTTATGCGTGACGGATGTTACATTACAACCCAGGAGACAAAGGATGTGACGAAGGATCAGCTGATTGCCTATATGGTAGGCCGTGAACTGAAAAAGAATTTCGGAAGACGGAATACGGAGACGTCCGAGATACTGTTGGAGACCAGAGACCTTGGGGGCAATGGAGTAAAGCCGTTTTCTCTGCAGCTGCATAAGGGCGAGGTGCTGGGACTCGGAGGTCTGGTGGGTGCTGGACGTACAGAATACGCACAGCTGATTTTTGGAGCGGCGCGAAAAGAATGCGGAGAAATTTATATCAACGGAGAAAAGGCTGACATCAGGTCTCCCAGAGACGCGGTAAAGGCCGGCATCGGAATGGTACCCGAGGACCGGAAACTGAACGGAGCGCTGCTGCGGATGAATATCCGGGAAAATATAGTACTGCCGATTTTAAAACGCATTTCAAATAGAGCGGGTTTTGTGAACAGCAGACAAGAACGTGATATCACAAATGAAGAGATACAGGCACTGAGGATTAAGACACCTTCTGCTGAGCAGAAAGTCAATAACCTGTCAGGCGGAAACCAGCAGAAAGTAGTACTGGCAAAGTGGCTGGCCAATGACTGCAGGGTGCTGATTTTGGATGAGCCTACCCGGGGAATTGATGTGGCCGCAAAACAGGAAATTTACAATTTGATCAATGAGCTGGCGTCAAAAGGATGCGGTATCATCATGATTTCATCGGATATGGAAGAGTTGATAGGCATCACAGACCGAATGCTGATCTTATATGAAGGAAAACTGACCGGACAGCTGGAACGCGCGGAATATACACAGGAAAAGATCCTGACCTATGCCTCCGGCGAATAAGAAGAAAGAGGTGCTTTACATGAAAAAGGCAGTTGATATTATCAAAGAATATACCATCTTTATCATTCTGATCGCCCTGGCGATTGTATTTGCAGTAAAAAATCCCGCCTTTCTCAGGACCAGCAATATCCTGACGATTCTCCGCCAGTCCTGTATCATGGGAATTCTGGGCATGGGAGAAATGAGCCTGATAGTGGTAGGCGGACTGAATCTTTCCATGGGAGCCTGCGTGGCCATGTCTTCTGTATTGATTGCGATTCTTTCAGTCCACATGGAACTGCCCTGGCCGGTGGTTATACTTCTGACGGTCCTGCTTAATATTGCAGTAGGCTTTCTCACGGGAGTGATTATTAACAAGACCAAAATTGTACCGATGATCGGAACGATGGCCCTGTCAACCATTATCAGCGGAGCTGCGTACCTGATGTGCGGAGGACTTCCCATCTCCGGAATTCCTGACAGCATTAAGGTATTTTATCAGGGAAGCATCGGTTTTCTGCCGGTACCGATTATTCTTGCGGCAGTGATCATTATTATCATGGGTATTATGTTCAAGTATACCTATTTTGGACGCTATATCTTCGCCACCGGAAGCAACCGAGAGGCAGCAAGACTGTCAGGAATCAATGCGGACAGTGTCTTTATCGCGGCTTATACCATCTGCGGTGCCATGTGCGGCATCGCCGGCCTTCTGATGGCTGGAAGAGTGGGTTCCGGAAATCCCACCTCTGGTTCTACTCTGGATATGGATGTTTTGTCTGCGCTGGTCATTGGAGGTGTCAGCTTCCTGGGCGGTGAAGGAAAGGTAACCAAAGCTGTGGGCGGTATCCTCTTGATCACGATGCTGACCAATGGACTTACACTGGCCGGGGTCAACGAATATGTACAGATGGTAATTACAGGTTCTGTATTCCTGCTGGCTGTTGTTCTTGACAGTATTCAGCACAACAGTCTGAATCTGTTTGGAATTCATTTTAAGAAGAAAGCATAAGGGGGCTGTGTGATGGAAGAACTTTATCGGAAATTTCTGGAGCCGGAGTATGGGGAGGCGGCGCCGGACGCTATCGTGGAAGAGCCGCAGAATATGGACTTGGAGCATCCCACGGAAGCCCGCATCTGTATGAACTTTGAGACGATAGCGGCCCTGACAAATCAGTGGAAAAGCTGCTTCTGCTTTCGAAAGATTATGACAGTAAAAACAGTCAATACATTTATTCAGAAAGAGGATTATGATATTCCAGTGCGGGTCTATCTGCCGGAGGGAGAAGGACCTCATAAAGTTCTGGTGTTTTATCATGGCGGCGGCTGGAGCATGAACAGCCTGGATGTATATGATTTTGTGCCCCGCTATTTTGCAAAATACGGAAATGTGCTTGTCGTCACACCGGAATACCGGCTGGCGCCTGAACATAAATTCCCGAAAGGGCTGGAAGACTGTTATGACACACTCGTGTGGGCTTGCGAACACGCGCGGGAATATGGCGGAAGTCCGGGAAGCATCAGCGTCTGCGGAGATTCCGCAGGGGGAAATTTTGCGGCTGCCGTGAGTCTTATGGCACGGGACCGCAAAGGGCCCAGAATACATAAGCAGTTTTTGATTTTTCCTGCTGTGGTGCTGGGCATCGGGTATAGAACAAAGTCCGAGCAGCGCTATGGGAATGGGGACTATTTCCTGAAAATTAACAGCGAGGAATACGGATATTCTTATTATCTTGAAAATCCGGAGGACACGCAGAATCCATATGTGTCACCTTTGCTTTCAGAAGATCTTTCAAATCTTCCGCCTGCGTTTTTCACATCCGCAGAGTGTGATCCTCTGCTGGACCAGGCACTGATGTATGCGGCTAAACTTCAGGACCAGGGAAATCAGGTGGAATACAAAATTTACAAAGGCATGGTTCACGCGTTTCTGAACCGGCCACAGCAGAAAACATTTGAGGCCATGGATGATATTATCAAGGCAATGCCTGAGATAGAACAATAGAGAGGAGGGCTGTTATGACGAGCAGAGGAACCTATTTTCTGGGTTCAGATCATACACCGAAATTCCAGGTGAGAGAGATGGAATTCGGAAAACCAGGCCCTCATGAGGTCCTTGTAAAAAATATGGCCTGCGGCATTTGCGGGACAGATGTTCATATTTATCATGGAGAAAAAGGAAGCGCAGAAGTCCTGCCTCCCGTAATACTGGGACATGAATTTGCGGGAATCGTAGAAGCAGCCGGCAGTGCTGTAGAAGGGCTTGAGCCGGGCGATCATGTGGCTATAGATCCCAATATGTACTGTGGAAAATGTTTTCCCTGCCGGATGGGAAAGAAACAGAACTGTGAGCATCTGTATGCGCTGGGCGTGAATGCCAATGGCGGTTTTGCCCAGTATAGTCTGTGCCCTGACAGCCAGTGTTTTAGAGTGGATAAGAATCTGGATTTTGATGTGGCAGCTATGGTGGAGCCTCTGGCATGCGCAGTACACGGAATCGATCAGGTCCAGATTCAGACGGGGCAGACAGTTTTGATTATTGGCGGCGGAACAATCGGGCTTCTTATGGTACAGCTTGCAAGGCTGTCCGGAGCTTCTGCAGTTCTGCTGAGTGAACCGGTGGAGATGCGCCGCGCAATCGGACTGCAGGCAGGGGCGGACGGAGTGATCGATCCTATTCATGAGAATGTGTCTGAACGTATCCGCCAGATGACTGGCCGGGATGGAGCAGATGTAATTATAGAATGCGTGGGAAAACCTGTGGCGGTGACGCAGGCTTTCAGTGCAGCGGGAACGGGATGCCATATCCTTCTGTTCAGTGTGCCGGGCGTGAATTCCACTGTGGAGATGCCGCTGTTTGATATCTATAAAAAGGAGCTGTGCATTACCGGTTCCATTATCAATCCGGATACACATCAGAGAGCGGTCAATCTGCTGAACAGCGGAAGGATGATGATCAAAGAGCTGATTACTCATTCCTATGATTTGGAACATCTGGATGAAGCAGTTCATATGCAGATGAGCAGCGAATCCATTAAAGTTATGATCCATCCCTGGTCATAAGAAAGGAGAGAGCAGAATAATGGCTTTATTTCAATGCAAGTTATTTTCAAAAGAGCTTTTTCGAAGCGTCAATGTTAATGTAACGCTTCCGACTCCCGACTCTGGAAACTGCTTTTTTGAGTCGGCAGTAAAGTTTCCGGAACCGGGGCAGAAATATCAGGTACTCTGGCTGCTTCACGGTATTTCAGCAGATGAATCGGACTGGCAGAGGTTCTCTTCAATTGAAAGATATGCTCAGGAAAAAAATATAGCAGTCGTGATGCCTGACGGATATAACAGTCATTATGTGGATAATCCGTGGGGAGGCAATTATTACAGTTATCTGATAAAAGAACTTCCGGAGATGCTTCGTTCTTTATTGCCGTTGTCTGCAAAGAGGGAAAATAATTTTATTGCAGGACTTTCCATGGGAGGGGGAGGAGCATTTAAAGCAGCACTTTTGAATCCTGAAAAATATGCGGCAGCGGCAAGCCTTTCCGGGGGCCTGGAGGCAGAAGTGGAGGCTCCTGGAGGAGCCATGCCCTATATTCAGGCATGGAACCGGAGCTGTTATGGAATGAACAACGAATACTTTGATCCTGCAAAGCATGATGTATCAGTGATTTTGAGAAATCAGGCGGCAGCGGGAATAAAGCTTCCCAGGCTGTATCAGTGCTGCGGTACAGAAGATTTTCTTCATGAGAGCAATCTCAGATTCAGGGATTTGGCCAGGAGTTTATCTGTGGATCTGACTTATGAGGAAGGTCCGGGCGTACATAATTTTGATTTCTGGGATCCCTATATCCGCAGGGTGCTTGACTGGCTGCCTCTTGCCGGAGGACTGGTGGACTGAGGGAAGAGGAGCGCAGGAGATACGCGAGAAATGTGTGAGAGGAGTGATGCGAAGTGGAAAACACGATGATTCAACAGGTCATGACAGAACCCGGGAAAATTACTTTCCGGCGGATTCCAGTTCCGGAGGTGCAGGAGGGACAGGTTCTGGTAAAAATAAAAAGGATAGGAATCTGCGGCAGTGACATTCATGTTTATTATGGCGAACATGCTACAACCAGCTATCCGGTGACTCAGGGGCATGAGGTGTCTGGAAAAGTTGTTCAGCTGGGCGGCGGCGTGGAAGGGCTGCATGTGGGTCAGAAGGTGACTATTGAGCCTCAGGTATACTGCGGAAAATGCTATCCCTGCACTCATGGCAAATATAATCTGTGCGAAAATCTGAAGGTCATGGGATTTCAGACGACAGGGACGGCCAGTGAATATTTTGCAGTAGATGCCTCTAAGGTAACTCCGCTTCCTGATGACATGGGATATGATGAAGGAGCTATGCTGGAACCGCTGGCAGTTACAGTACATGCGGCCAAGCGTTTTGAACAGCTGAAAGGGGCAAAAGTAGCTATCCTGGGATGCGGCCCCATTGGAATTCTGCTTGCTCAGTCCTGCAGGGCTCTGGGAGCCTCTCAGGTTTTGATTACGGATGTGTCGGATTACCGGTTGTCTCTGGCGAAGAGTGTAGGAGCGGATTTCGCTGTAAATACATCGGAAAAAGATTTTGGGGAAGCTATGACGGAAGCTTTTGGGACAGATAAGGCAGATGTGATTTATGACTGTGCGGGAAATAATGTTACCATGGGCCAGGCCATCAAGTATGCCCGGAAAGGCAGCAAGATCGTACTGGTGGCAGTATTTGCAGGGCCGGCTACGGTGGATCTTTTTACGCTGAATGATCACGAACTGGATCTGGATACTACAATGATGTACCGTCATGAAGATTATGTGGATGCAATACGCCTTGTAAATGAGGGAAAGATCCAGCTGAAGCCTCTGATGAGCCGCCACTTTGCTTTTGAAGCTTATCAGAAAGCTTATCAGTATATTGAGGAAAACCGTGAGACAACTATGAAAGTTTTAATAGACGTAGATCCAGCGGATGATTAACGGTGTATGTTATATAGTTTCTATAAAAAGACTCTCTAAAAAGCATGAGGCATCCCGAAGGCCATGAAAGGGCTGGAGGGATGTCTTGTGTTTTTTATAAAATAAAATGTGTCTTATTTTTTTCTTCACATATCACAGATGTGGAAAATTTTAACCTTTTCAAAAAGGATTTTCTATTAATTTATTCACAGTTTGGACATATAATGTACATAGATTCAGAAACGGACAAGGGGTAAATATCGTTCTTTACCGCCGTTTCTGCAGGATACTGGACGGGAAGGGCAATATGCCCGGTAACTAGGAGGGAAGAACGTGGATAAGATTAAAGAGAATGCATTTGTGAAGAAGATCGGATTCAACAGTCTGGTACTGTTCTGCATTCTGATATTGCTGTACATATTGTTTGCGGTTCTGGTACCAGTCGTGAACTCTGACGCAAATGCAAATTTTGTGACCTGGGCGCATATTCTCAGTGCCATGAATTATGCGTGCTTTATGGGCTTTTTATCGCTGGGCGTGACCTTTGTTATCGCGACCGGAGGAATCGATTTTTCTATCGGTCCTGTGATGTTCTGCGCGGCGCTGATCGCGGGCTATCAGCTTACTACGAATGGATGGCCGCTGGCTCTCTGCCTGATACTGTGTATCCTGGTGGGAACAGCTTTCGGAGTTCTGAACGGACTTCTGGTAACTTATCTGGGGCTGCCGTCCTTTATCACATCCATGGCAAGCATGATGATTGCAAAGGGACTTGGCTCTGTCTTCACGAAGACGCAGCCGGTGAGCTGGCCGCAGCTGTCTGACGCGAGCGGAAACGGCTGGTACCGGAATCTGGTCAGAATGCAGGTCGGAGGAATGACTGTTCCTACGGGACTGGTGCTTCTTGTAATCGGAGCTGTTATCTGCGCAATCATTCTGAATAAGACAAAAGCCGGACGCTACATTCTCTGCATCGGCAGCAACCGGGAAGCAGTTCGTCTGTCCGGTGTCAATACTAAGGGCTGGGAGACGCTGGCATACATTCTCTGCGGAACCCTGGCCGGCATAGCAGCTATCTTTTATGTAGGCGTTTACACGACGGTTCAGCCGGGTCTGGGCGACACCTTCAATAACGAGGCTATCGCAGGCTGCGTTATGGGCGGAACATCCATGACCGGAGGCGTGGCTTCCATCGGAGGAACCCTGATCGGCGTGCTGATTATGGCTCTTCTGCAGGAGGGCATTATGACCATGGGCCTGCAGATTAATTATCAGTACATTATTACCGGACTTATCGTTCTGGTAGTAGTATATGCGGACCTGAGAAGCCGCCGCCGGCGCAATTAAAGGGAAGGGGGAAGAGAAAAATGGGCGACGTAATTTTAACCATGAAAGGCATTGACAAATCATTCCCCGGTGTACATGCGCTGGATCATGTGGATCTGGAAGTCCGCAGAGGCGAGGTACATGCTCTGATGGGAGAGAACGGAGCGGGAAAATCCACTCTGATGAAGGTGCTGACGGGTATCTACAGCAAGGACGAAGGAACCATTACTTTTGAAGGAAAAGAAGTGGAATTTACCAATCCGAGAGAGGCTCAGGACGCGGGAATCGTAATCGTGCATCAGGAGCTGAACATGCTGGGCCATCTGACCGTAGCGCAGAACATCTTTATCGGCCGTGAATTTATGAAAGGTAAATTCATCGACGACAGAAAGATGAATGAAGAGGCCAGAAAGCTGTTTGACCAGCTGGGCATCGACATTGATCCGACGGAGACCATGAGCCGCTTGACAGTAGGAAAACAGCAGATGTGCGAGATTGCAAAGGCAATTTCCCATGACGCGAAGGTTATCATTTTCGACGAGCCGTCTGCAGCTCTTACAGAGGCGGAGATAGAAGAGCTCTTCAAAATCATCCGCGATCTGAGAGAGAGACAGCTGGGAATCGTATACATATCCCACCGTATGGATGAGATTAAAGTCATTACGGACCGCGTAACCGTCATGCGTGACGGAGGCTATGTGGGAACGCTGATTACGAAAGACTGTACCAAGGAAGATATCATCAACATGATGGTAGGCCGTGTCATCTATGAGGACCCGAAGACGGAGAGCCAGGTGGCGAAGGATGCCCCGGTGGTTCTGAAGGTAGAGCATCTGAATGCCGGACGAATGGTGCAGGATGTAAGCTTCGAGCTTCACAAGGGTGAAATCTTAGGTTTCTCCGGACTGATGGGAGCCGGACGTACAGAGACTATGAGAGCGCTGTTCGGAGCGGACCCCAAGCAGAGCGGAGATATCTATATCAATGGCGAGAAGGTAGACATCAAGACGCCCAAAGACGCTGTAAGCCACGGCATCGGGTATCTTTCCGAGGACCGGAAGCGTTTTGGTATTATCGTAGATAAGACGGTGGCTGAGAACTCCACAATGGCTTCTCTGGACGAGTATATGAAGGGACTCTTCATAGACAAGAAGAAAGAGAAGGAAGTAGCGCAGAAATATGTGGATATCCTGAAGACAAAGACGCCGGGCGTGGATCAGCTGGTGGTGAACCTGTCCGGAGGAAACCAGCAGAAGGTGGTTATCGCCAAATGGCTGGTGCGCAACTGTGACATCCTTATTTTTGACGAGCCGACGCGGGGAATCGACGTAGGAGCCAAGAGTGAGATTTATCATCTGATGAACGAACTGGTGGCGGAAGGAAAATCCATTATCATGGTTTCCTCGGAGATGACAGAGATACTGCGTATGAGCGACCGAATCGTGATCATGTGTGAGGGACGCAAGACGGGAGAGCTTGGAATTGAGGAAGCGACCCAGGAGCGGATTATGCATGCGGCGACGCTTAGAAATTAGGAGGGAACAGAGCAATGACAAATAAGAAAAAAGGAAACGCATTTACGAACAATCCGATAGTGAGAGCGATTGGCGTACAGAAAATCGTCGTTGTGCTGGTGCTGATTCTTCTGCTTGTCTTTTTCAGCGTGAAAAGCTCATCGTTCTGGACCTATGCTTCTCTGCTGAGTATCATGGATTATACTTATTACCTGGCTTTCTTAGGAATAGGCGTAACCTTCTGCCTGATTACGGGAGGCGTGGATCTTTCCATCGGAACAGGAATGTTCTGTTACGCGCTGGCCGGCGGTTATCTGATTACAAAACTGGATATGCCGGTTATCGTGGGAATTCTGGTGACTATGGGCATGGGAATTCTGGTAGGACTGGTAAACGGTCTGATTGTCTCAAAGGGAGGGCATGCTCCGTTCCTGGCTACGCTGTGTACGATGATGATTGTCCGGGGTCTGGGCGCCATCATTACCGGCGGCTCCAGTATCACATGGCCGATCGCGGGTACTCCGGAAGGCTGGACGAGAAATCTGTTCAAATTTACGCTGCCGTCCGGAACGAAAATTCCGCTGGGCTTTCTCTGGGTACTGATTGCCGCGGTGGTTATGAGTATTATCCTGAATAAGACCCGGCCGGGACGTTATATTATCGCTATTGGAAGCAATAAAGAGGCGACGCGCCTTTCCGGAATCAACGTGGCGAAATATCAGACGCTGGCATATCTGATCTGCGGTTTCTTTACCGGACTTGCAGCTCTGGCTTACAGTTCGGCATTCCAGTCCATGACTCCCGGAGGAGGCGGCGGCGTAGAACTGAACGCCATCGGCGGAGCTATCATCGGCGGAACTTCCATGAGCGGCGGCTCAGGAACCATAGCCGGAACCATCCTCGGAGTGTTTATCATGTCGATTCTGCAGACAGGTCTTCCGAAGGTTGGACTTCAGGCGAACTATCAGCAGATTATCATCGGCGTGGTGCTGCTGGTGGCAGTATACATCGACGTTCTGAAGAACAAGAAGCTTTCTTAAACCCGGCGCCCGGAAGGGCGGTAACGGAAAGAGAAAAGATTTCAGTAATTTTAATTTAAGATATGTACCGCCAGGCAAGGCGGCTTACATAAAACCCAAAAGGGAGAACAAAGTAAAAGGAGGATTCAAAATGAAAAAGAAACTCTTAGCAGCGCTTATCAGCGTAGCAATGGTAGCAACTCTGCTTGCAGGCTGCGGCGGCGGTGGAGACACCACGACAACAGACACAACTACGGATGCGGCTGAGACTGAGGAAACCACAGATGCGGCTGAAACCGAGGAGACTGCGGATGCGGAAGCAACGACAGACAATTCCGGCCTTCATCTGGAGATCGTATCCAAGGGACTTCAGCATGCATACTGGCAGGCAGTACTGAACGGCGTTAATTCCAAGGCGGAAGAGCTTGGCGTTTCTGTAAACTTTGTAGGACCGGACAGTGAGTCTAACATTCAGCAGCAGGTACAGCAGCTGGAGACAGCTCTGAACGCAGATCCGAGCGCAATCGGACTGGCAGCTCTGGATACAAACTCTGTAATGGATCTTCTGCAGACCGCAGTTGATTCCGGAATCCCGATCGTTGGATTCGACTCTGGTGTTCCGGGCGCTCCGGAAGGCGCTATCGTAGCAAACTGCTCCACTGACAACCTGGCAGCAGGCGGACTGGCAGCAGATGAAGTTTACGCTCTGATTTCCGACAGAATCGCTAATGCAGAAGGCACTGTTCGTATCGGCGTAGTTGCTCAGGACGCTACTTCTGAGTCCGTTGTAAACCGTGGTCTTGGATTCATCCAGGAGATGGCTTCTCTGGTTGCAGATTCCGGCAAGACAGTTGGTATGGCTTCCGTATCCAACGAGCGTTACGTAACCGACTCCGGCGTTGAAGTAAACGACGAGGCTGACGTAGTTATCGAGGTTCGTGTACCGGCAAGCGTTACTTCCGAGCTTTCCGCAGCAGACGCTTCTGCTATCCTGGAGCAGGAAGACACCATCGCTATCTATGGTTCCAATGAGCATTCTGCAAACGGAATCATTACTGCTAACGAGAACCTGAACAAGTGCGGAACCGGCGAAGGCCAGGTTGTCGCAGCTGGATTTGACTCTGGCGCAAGTATCATGAACGCTGTAAGAAGCGGAGTATTCGCTGGCGCTGTTACCCAGGCTCCTGTAGCAATGGGCGAGTACCTGGTTGAGACTCTGGTAGCTGCTGCAAACGGTGAGACTGTAGAAGATATCGACACCGGATGCCAGTGGTACACAGCTGAGAACATGGACGATCCGGAAATCGCACAGAACCTGTATGAGTAATCTGTACGAGTAATCGGAACCTTGTTCGCTTACAAAAACTGAAATAACTGCAGAGGGGCGCACCATCCGGTGTGCCCCTTTGACAACCCGGTCTGCGGTCCTGCCGGTGTGTCTGCCCGGTCAGGCAGATGCTCCGCGGCCCCCGCGCGGGAGCCGCGGCTCAGAGGGCAGGACCGGGTTCCGAAAGAAGGAGGAAAAAGAAATGTTAAAAGGAATTCCACAGATTTTATCACCGGAGCTTCTGATGGTTCTGTGCGAAATGGGACATGGCGACCGTATCGTGATTTCCGACGGCAATTTCCCGGCAGAATCCATGGGAAAGGACGCTATCGTGATCCGCTGTGACGGACACGGCGTTCCGGAGCTTCTGGACGCGATCCTGCAGCTGATGCCGCTGGATACCTATGTGGAAAAGCCGGTGACGCTGATGGAGGTGGTTCCGGGCGACGATGTGGAGACGCCTATCTGGGATACCTACAAGGATATTATCAAAAAGTACGATTCCCGCGGAGACGCATGTGTGGGAAATATCGAGCGCTTCGCTTTCTATGAGGAGGCAAAGAAAGCTTATGCCATCATTGCTACCAGTGAGAAAGCGCTGTACGCAAATATCATGCTGCAGAAAGGCGTAGTGGTATAAAAATCCGTGTCTGCGGCAGACAGTTTCTGCAGCAGGTAAGGGCGCCTTAACAAAATCAAAACAATTTCTTAATATTTTCGGTATTTGAGGGGGTATGTCTTGCGGCATACCCCTTTCCCTGCTATACTGAGAAACATCGATACTGAAGACCATTGTTTTTACGGGAAAGTGTGGATTTTAACGAAATGAAGAAAAAGATTTTGGCGGTATTGTGTGTGATGGGACTTCTGGCCGGATGCACGGCCGGAAATGCCGAAAATACTGCGCCGCAGGAGGCGCAGGAGACTCTGGCGCAGGGTGAGGGAGAGAGTCCTGCGGAGGAGGCAGAAAGCGAAGAGCCTCAGGAGACTGAGACAGAAGCAGAGCAGAGTGAAACGGCATTGTTTCAGGACTATTTTGATATTACCTCGGAAGGAATTGATTATCTTTCGGTAGAAGGAATTCAGCTTCCGCCGGGAATCCGCCTGTCTATGGTTGGAAAAGATTCCGGCAGCAGTTTCTGGAAGCAGGTGCATGAGGGCGCGCAGCAGGCGGTGGATGACATCAACAAAGCGCTGGGATTCACAGGAGACGAGAAGGTACAGCTGAATTATGACGCGCCGGGAGACGGGGATATTGCGGAACAGATAGACATCATAGACCAGATGCTGGATAAAAGTCCCGACGCCCTGATTATCGGATTTGTAGATATCAATTCGGGAAAGACCCAGCTGGAGCTGGCAGACAGCAACGGAGTGCCGGTATTTGCCGTAGACTCGGGAATCGAGAATTCGCTGATTATCAGCGAGAGCAAGACAGATAATTATCAGGCCGGAAAGGAAGCGGCTGTCCGTCTCTGCGAGCTCATTGGAGACGAGGGACAGATTGCCCTTCTGGTGCACAGCTCTGAGACGGAGACTGGAATCGAGAGGGAAAAGGGATTCACAGATGAGATTGAGCAGAATCATCCCAATGTGGAAATCGTAAACGTGGCGTATCAGGATCAGGACGAAAGAAGTACGGATGACATTGCTGCGGCCGTACTTGCGGAGTACCCGGAGCTGAAGGCTTATAGCGCCATGAACGAAGACACGACGCGGGAGCTGCTGTCAGCTCTGGAGATGTACGGCCCGGAGGACCGTACGATTACCGTGACCGGTTTTGACGCGGCCCATAGCGAAATTGAGTCGATTCAGAATGGAACTCTGGCCGGCGTCATGGCTCAGAATCCTTATGGAATGGGCTATGCATCCGCAGTAGCCGCCATGCGGGAAATCGCCCGGATGGAAAATGCCTCTGTTATCGAAACCGGCTATTACTGGATCACGGCCGAAAACCTGAACGACCCGGCCACACAGCTGTTGATATATAAATAATTTTGATGATGCAGCGGTATGGTACCGATATGTAACTTGGACTGCTCTGTGAATATTTTTATCTGAGATATAGATAAATTAACGTTATAACTTAACTGAAGTAAATTTTTCGGGAAACACAGCTGCCGGTTTTCTATTATCCAAGTGTCCGGCTTTTCAGAGCCATCTGTGTGATAACGGCGGACTGCTTTTTAGTCCGTCCGGGAGCATACAGATGGCTCTGAGATGTCCGCAAGGTGAATTGCCGCAATGTGGCAAGAGAGGGCGGCCTGGGCCGAACACAGGATATAGAAAACCGGCAGCGTCCGTTTTACGAATCATTTACCACCTAATTGATCCACTTCCGCCGGAATTCCGAGGCGCTGATACCTTCCGACTTCCGGAACTGACGGTTCAGATAGCTGGCGTCGTAGAACCCGCAGGAACGGGCGATTTCCTCCAGAGTACAGTCCGAAAAGCGAAGAAGCTTTTTTGCCCTGGTCAGACGGCGGGAGATAACATATTGTCCCAGCGTGACACTGTAATACTGGTGAAATTCCCGGGACAGATGGTATTTGCTGATAAAGAACTGTTCAGAGAGATCATCCAGAGAAAATTTTTCCGTATAATGTTCATCCAGGTATTTGCGCACCTCGGCCATTTTCAGACGGTCGGGGTGTTTTTTTTCTTTTGAGCCGGTAATGTCCTGAAGCAGAATGGAGAGAATATCCACTATAAGGCGGGAGGAAGTGATTTCTGCCTGAAAATCCGAGACGGAATTCACATCCAGAAGGCTTTCCAGCTTCTCCCGCAGTTCCGGAAAGCTGGGTGGAGAGAAAGCGGGAAGACTGTTGGAAGAGAAATAACGGTAATATTCCTCAGAAGTGCAGCCGTTGAAATGGACCCAGACCAGTTCCCAGGGATCGGCGCTGCTGCTCTGGTGGTAATAGGGAACCATACAGTCGATAAAGAAACAGGAGCCTTTTTTCAGCTCGTAGGTCTTCTGCCCATACATGAGAATGCCGCTGCCGGACAGGACGAGAACCACCAGATAGGACTCCAGATTCTTCCTTCGCGCTACATGGCTTTCCCGAAGCTTGAGATAGCCGGTTTCCTGTACGTAGAAGAACGCGGAACGGGCAAAAGCGCTGGGAGTCTGGATTCTGCGGCGGGAGCTCTCCACATAGGAGTCCGGAAATCTGTCAAAATAGTCATCCATGGCTGATTTCTCCTTTTCTTCTGATTTTATGTCAGATACGCTATAGCAATATAATACCTGTTTTCGGCAATATCCTCACTTGTTAACTCAAATATACAGGGTTATACTTGCAAAAGCAAGAATAAATGAGAAATAAATTTCTACAATAAAATACAGTTCCGCGGCGGAAGTCCGGTAACAGTAAACAGGGAAAGGATGAGACGATGTATTATGTGCTGCTGTCAGGAGGCTCCGGCAGAAGGCTGTGGCCACTTTCAAACGAAGCGCGGCCCAAGCAGTATCTGAAGCTGGTGAATAAAGAAGATAATTCCATGGAGCGGTGTTCCATGCTCCAGCGTGTCTGGGCGCAGCTGAAGGAGGCGGGAATGGCAGAGCGTACTGTCATTACGGCCGGAGCAGATCAGAGAGAGCTGATTAAAAGCCAGGTCAGGGAAGCGCAGATTGCGGTGGAGCCGGGAAGACGTGATACTTTCGGAGCTGTGCTTTTAAGCTGCGCCTGGCTGTGGAGCAGAGGCGGGGCCTCTAAGGATGATTACGCGGCGGTTATGCCTGTAGATCCATACACGGAAGAGGCCTATTTTGAGACGGTAAAACAGCTGGAAGAGGTCATGAAAAAGTCTGGCGCCGAGGTGGGGCTTATGGGAGCTGTTCCTTCCTATCCATCCGTGAAATACGGCTACATCCTGCCGGGAGAACGCAAAGACGGCTGGATCTCCGTAAAGGGGTTTGCGGAGAAACCCGATGAGGAAAAGGCGGAAGAACTGATGAAGCAGGGGGCGCTCTGGAACTGCGGCGTATTCTGCGTCCGCATAGGAGATATCCTGAAGAGGGCCGTCTCCTATGGCGTGCCGGAGGATTACGAAGGGCTCTGCGCCGCGTATGACCGGCTGCCCAGAATCAGCTTTGACTATGAAGTGCTGGAAAAGGCCCGGAACCTGGCGGCGGTGGAATTCCGGGGATACTGGAAGGATCTCGGAACCTGGGATGCTATGGCCGACCAGATGAGCACGGACACAGTTGGAAATGTGGCCCTGGATGAAAGCTGTGAGAATACTCAGGTGATCAACGAACTGAAGGTTCCGGTGGCAGTGCTCGGAGCCAGGGATTTGGTGGTGGTGGCTTCCCAGGACGGAATTCTGGTGACAGATAAAAACCAGAGCGCAAGAGTAAAAGAAGTGGCAGCTGCCTTCGCGTCACGCCCCATGTTCGAGGAGCGCCGCTGGGGCACGCTGGAGACCCTGGACGAGACAGAATACCGGGGGCTGTCCACACTCACCAGAAAAATTCATATTTACGATGGAATGACTTCCAGCTATCATTTCCACAAGGAACGGGATGAAATCTGGACCATCTTAAGCGGAACAGGGGAACTGATTCTGGAGGGAACAAGGATACCTCTGGGCCCCGGGAAGGCTGTCTGCATCCGGAAGAACCAGCGTCACGCGGTGAAGGCGCTGCAGGACTTTGAATATATAGAAATCCATGTGGGCACAAGTGTGGGAAATGAGGATATCAACCGGATCACGTTCAACTGGGACGAGATTGAACTGAGTCATATTTTATAAGAAAAGGAGAAAAACGATGAGCAAAACAGCGCTGATTACAGGCATTACAGGACAGGACGGTTCCTATCTGGCGGAATTTCTGCTGGAAAAGGGATATCAGGTCTACGGGCTTTTCCGCCGGGGCTCCACAAACACAGCCCAGCGTATCGCCCATCTCCTGGAAGAACGGGAAAAGAAAGGAGATGGCCTTCACCTGGTCTACGGCGATATGACAGATTCCATGAATCTGGTGCGCCTGATGCTGGAAATCCGTCCGGATGAAATCTATAATCTGGCGGCCCAGTCTCATGTGGCAGTGTCTTTTGAAGAGCCGGAGTATACGGCGAACGCGGACGGGATCGGAGTCTTAAGAATTCTGGAAGCAGTCCGTATCGCCGGCCTGGCAGAGACTGCCCGGATCTATCAGGCCTCTACATCAGAGCTGTTTGGGAAGGTGGAGGAGATTCCTCAAAAAGAGACCACGCCCTTCCATCCCCGTTCTCCTTACGCCGTGGCCAAGCTCTACGGATACTGGATCACCCGGCACTATCGGGAAGCCTACGGCATGTACGCGGTAAACGGCATCCTGTTCAACCATGAATCGGAACGCCGGGGAGAAACTTTTGTGACGAGAAAGATTACCCTGGCGGTGGCGAATATTCTGGCAGGCCGCCAGGAGAAGCTGTATCTGGGAAATCTGAACGCAAAACGCGACTGGGGCTATGCGAAGGATTATGTGGAATGTATGTGGATGATCCTGCAGCATGACACGCCGGAGGATTTTGTGATTGCCACAGGCGAGACCCGGACGGTAAGGGAATTTACCGAAGCGGCATTTGCCCACGCGGGCATCCGCCTCCGCTGGGAAGGAGAAGGCGTGGAAGAGAAAGGAATCGACGCCGCCACAGGCCGGGTGCTGGTGGAGGTATCGCCGGAATTCTTCCGGCCGGCGGAGGTGGAACTGCTGCTGGGCGATCCGGCGAAGGCGAGGGAGCTTCTGGGATGGAATCCGCGGAAGACCTCCTTTGACGAGCTGGTGAAAATCATGACAGAGCACGATATAGAACTGGTAAAGCGCGGAGGAACGGAAGGCGTGCTGAAATAGGAAAGCTGCGCACGCAGGAATGAGAAAGAAGGAAAAAGCATGGAAATGAAGGATATGGAAAAGAGAACTGCAAAAGTCCGCCGGGAGACAGAACCTCTTGACCGCAGCGGAAAGATTTATGTGGCCGGCCACAGAGGGCTGGTGGGTTCTGCTCTTGTGCGGAGGCTGGAAAAGGACGGGTTTACCAATCTTATTACCAGGACACACGCGGAGCTGGATCTGACCCGCCAGGCGGATGTGGAAGCGTTTTTTGAGCAGGAAAAACCGGAGTATGTCATTCTGGCAGCGGCAAAGGTGGGCGGCATCTACGCAAACGATACCTATCCCGCGGATTTTATTATGAAGAACCTGCAGATCGAGTGCAACGTGATTGACGCGGCATATAAAAACCAGGTGAAAAAGCTGCTGTTTCTGGGAAGCTCCTGTATCTATCCCCGAGACTGCCCCCAGCCCATCAAAGAAGAATACCTGCTGTCCGGGTATCTGGAAAAGACCAACGAAGCCTATGCGCTGGCCAAAATCGCCGGACTGAAGATGTGCGCCTTTTACAACCGCCAGTACGGAACCCATTATATCAGCGTGATGCCCTGCAACCTGTACGGAATCAACGATAACTTTGCGCTGGAAAACTCTCACGTACTGCCGGCTCTCATGCGGAAATTCCATGAGGCGAAGCTTGGCGGCGCGCCTGCAGTCACGGTCTGGGGCAGCGGCCGTCCGCTTCGGGAATTTCTGAACGTGGACGATCTGGCAGACGCCTGCCTGTATCTGATGGACCATTATGACGGCAACGAATTCTTTAATGTAGGATACGGCAGAGAGGTGACCATAAGAGAACTGGCGGAGTTGATAAAAAAGGTAACCGGATATACAGGAGAGATTGTGCTCGACGCTTCCAAGCCGGACGGCACCCCCCGGAAACTGACTGACATCAGCAGGATAAAAGCCCTGGGCTGGGAGCCGAAGATTGATCTGGAGACAGGCCTCAAGCAGACCTACGAGTGGTTTTGTGAGCGGTATGAATCCGGCGATTTCGCCCAGCGGTAAGCGTCAGATGGAACAGCGAATGAAAGGACAGAAAAAACAGCCGGTGGAACAGCCGTTAAAGCAGCCGTTAAAGCAGCCGGCAGAGCGTCAGATGGAACAGAGTCCTGCCCCTGTCATACTGGAACCCATACGAAAGGAATACATCTGGGGAACAGAAGACTGGATGTTCTCCTGGCTGCATAAAGGAATGGAAAAATACCCGCTGCTGATCAAAATCATCCGTGCCAGGGAAGCTCTGTCTGTCCAGGTGCATCCGGACAATGAATTTGCCAGAGAGGCGGAACAGAAAAGCGGAAAGACGGAAATGTGGTATGTGCTGGACTGCGAGCCCGGCGCATACCTTTATTATGGACTGAAGCACAAAATATCCGAAGATGAGTTCCGCAAACGAATCAAAAACCAGACCATTCTGGAAGTCTGCAGAAAGGTGCCGGTAAAAAGAGGCGACGTCTTCTACATCCCGGCAGGGCTTCTTCACGCCATTGGAGCCGGAATTACTGTGGCAGAGATACAGCAGAGCTCAGATGTGACATACCGGGTCTATGATTACAACCGCGAAAACGCACAGCACGAAAAGCGGGAGCTTCACATCGATAAGGCGGCTCTGGTGGCAGGTTTCATGCCGCCGCTGGCCGGACACCACCCCATGGGTCCAAGGATTCAAAAAAATGGTTATTCCAGAACTTTATTAGTGCAATGTCCTTATTTTGTGGTACAATTATACGAGATAGAAGAAAATCTGGAGGGGGATACCCTTCAGGGCTTCCGCTCCCTGTTGATACTGGAGGGAGAAGGAGTCCTTACGGGAGGAGGAAAAAGTCTGCGTCTTGACGCGGGCATGAGTATCTGCCTTCCGGAAGGAATGGAATTCTATCGGCTGGAAGGAAAAATGAAACTGCTGGTATCTACAGGAGAGGAAAGCCGGGAGGCCTCTGAGCCGGGCCGGACAGAGCAGAAAGAATAAGAGAGGTATCGAACATGAATCTGAAATTTGGAACGGGGGGCTTAAGGGCCACAATGGGGCCGGGGCCGGATCACCTGAATCTGGAAACCATTCAGGAAGCTACGCTTGGCGTGGCAGCTTACGCAAAGGAGCAGAGTGAAAGCCCGAGCGCGGCTATCGCATATGACAGCCGGAATCATTCGGAGGAGTTTGCGAGAGAGGCAGCCCGGGTGCTGGCGTTAAAAGGCGTGAAAGCATACATCTATCCAAAGCTGTCGCCCACACCCACCCTGTCTTTCGCGGTACGCCACCTGAAATGCACCGTGGGAATCTGTGTCACGGCCAGTCACAATCCGAGAGAATATAACGGGTACAAGGTATACGGCTCCGACGGCTGCCAGGTAACCAGCGAGGCGGCGGACAGTATTCAGAAAGCTATCTGGGCAGCCAACCGGGTGGAAGCGGCCGATACCAGAACCTTCAAAGATTTCGTGGAAAGCGGAGACATCGTTCTGATTGACGACAAGACTCTGAAAGCGTTTCTGGCTGCCATTATCCGGAAACGGACAAAGAAGCAGCTGGAGTCCGATCTGAAGGTAGTATACACGCCGCTCTACGGAGCGGGCTTAAGCCTCGTGACCAGCATTCTGAAATATATCGGCGTAAAAAATCTTCAGATAGTGACAGAGCAGGCGAAACCGAACGGAGATTTCCCCACCTGTCCCTATCCGAATCCGGAAGATCCGAAAGCGCTGGAGCTGGGCATTGAGTGGTGTAAAAAGACAGACGCTGACATTCTGATTGCAACCGATCCGGACAGCGACCGCCTGGGCGTAGTCGCCAAAAAGGATGGGAAATACGAGCGTCTGAACGGAAACCAGGTAGGAATTCTTCTGTTGGACTATATTCTGAAGAGCCGCAGGGAGGCAGGCACCCTTCCGGAGCATCCTGCTGTCGTCCGTACTATCGTGAGCACGACCATGACAGATAAGATAGCGGAGCATTACGGCGCGGAAGTCATTCAGACTCTGACCGGTTTCAAGTGGATCGGCGGAGCCGTCGGCCGCCTGGAACAGGCGGGCGAGGCAGACCGCTTCGTCTACGGTTTCGAGGAAAGCTGCGGCTACCTGATCGGCAGCTATGTCCGCGATAAAGACGCCGTAGGCGCGGCCATGATACTCTGCGAGCTGGCCGATACCTGCAAGGCACAAGGGAAGACTCTGTGGGACTATCTGGAAGAACTGTACCAGACCTACGGTCACTACGAGACCACGCTTAAGACCTACGAATTCACCGGCGAAGAGGCAGACCGCCGTATGAGCCGCATCCGCGAGGGCCTGAAGAGCCCGGAGGGCATGAAATTCGCCGGTTCCAAAGTCACCCGCTATACAGACTACAAGGATGGCGTCGACGGCATCCCGGCCTCCAATGTACTTCAGCTGTGGATGGAGGACGGCTCCCAGGCCCAGATCCGGCCGTCAGGAACAGAGCCGAAGATCAAGGTGTATACGGAGAGAGTGACGGGGTAAGACTGGAACAATTCAGATAAATGAATTAAATAAATAAGTTTATAAGATGATAGAAAACAGGAAAGGACTGTGCTGTTCAGACAGCGCGGTCCTTTCCTGTTTTGCTTGTAGAAGTTAGATTCGACATTTGTTTAATTATTTTGCCACAAAACTCCCACATTGAAAATGTGATTTGTATCTTAAAAACTCAATACTTTAGCTCATGAAGATTGTTTCCGCCACTTGCTTGCAAAGGAACAGGGGACGTCCCTCATAACGGCCATCCTCGTAAAGCAGGTTTTTATCATCGGCGGCAGAAAATAGAGTGGTGAAACGGAGCCGGTGGAAAGGTTGACGACCGCTGTTTTTGGATATATACGATACATTTTCTTGTATATGTAAAATAAGGGCGCTGTATAAACAGATATCCGGGAAATTCCTGCAGTTTCACGCAGAAATTGGATGGCAAGCACAATTTTTTAGCATATATCCAAACGCCCGTCCTTTGAACTAATTCACAACCACCACTTGAAGTGGTGGTTGTGAATTAGCTCTTTTTTATAAAATACTATAAAGCTGTGCTGTGTCAATGGAGACCTTCCTCACCCCGGCCAATACTCCTCCAGCGCCGGCAGCAGGCTGCCGGCGTAGATTTCCCGGAGCAGGCCGTCCAGTCTGCGCATGCAGACGCAGGCCTGCTCCGGAGTCAGCAGTCCTTCTTCCAGGGCCTGGGCCACTTCGTCCAGGTCTACGACGCGGATCTCGCCGGAGGGATAGATGAGCACATCGGCCAGCAGGTCGGTGAAGATGTAGGTATCCGTTCCGGCGTCGTGGGAATAATCGATGATGTCGCAGTACCAGCAGATCAGACGGTCCTCATGATCAAGAAAACGGCTGATTTTCCAGCCTTTGTCCAGAAGATAGCAGGAGGCTCCGTGGCTTAGGGTTTTCTTGGGACGGATGGTTTTCCAACGGGTGACGAGCAGGCGGCCGCTGCGCAGCAGAATCTCGTCGCTGTCCAGGCGGATGCATTCAGAGGGGATCAGGCGTTTCCGGTACAATACGGGTTTTTCTGACATGAAAAAGCCTCCTTCTTATTATATTGATGATATAAATTTGAGAGAGAAAGGCAGGCCGGCGTATGAAGCAGTGCTGCGGTTGCGGGGCGCGGCGGCTTCATACGATGGCAGTCATCGCTCTGGATTATTGAAAGTTTTTCACGAGAGTCATGGAATCATCTCTCACATACTCCTTTTCTTCTGAACGGCGGTTGTAGTAGGTGCGCTTGTAGAGATCCGGGTCCGGCAGAGCCAGAAATTCCGAAGGCGTACAGCCGGTGATCTCCTTGAAGACCCGGTTGAAAGTCCGGATATTATTGAAGCCGCAGCTTAACGCCACGTCTGTAAATTTCTTTTCCGTATGGCGCAGTTCCTGCGCGGCCTGTTCCACCCGTACCATATTCAGATAGGTTACAAAATTAATTCCCATCAGCTTTTTAAAGGTTTTGGAAAAATGGCTGGGGCTGAAATTCATGCGCCCGGCCGCGTATTCCAGGGAGATGTTATCCGCATAGTGCACATCGATATAGGCAAGGAGCTCCTGCAGCTCCGAGAGCATCCGGGAGCGGCGGCCGTCGGGAAGCTGATCGGCGTCGGCTCTGGGATGGAATCGTTTTAAAAGGGCCCAGAAGGTTTGAATGGATGAAGTAACCACGTCCTGGTAGAAAGGCGCCTTATCTGTAAGCTCGCTGGATACGGTGCGGATCAGGGCCTCCAGGCGGGCGGTCAGGCCATAGCTTTCCAGCTGCTCTTTTGTCACCAGCGGAAAGGTGAAGCCCGGGTTCTGAAAGAGCTGTCCCAGAATGGAAGTGTCAAATATGATGAAATCCAGGGAATTGTCCATGCCGTGAGAATCGCTGTAATGAATCACGCCGCTTTCGCAGACGGCCAGATCGCCGGCATGGGCTGTGAAAGAGTGATCGGTGATGCTTAAAGAACAGCTTCCTGAACGCACGTAAATCAGTTCGATCTCCTTGTGCCAGTGGGCGAGAAAACCGATATTTTCGTAATTGGAATGCCAGACCATGAAATCCGAATCGTAGCTGCGCACCTCGTGGAATGCTTTCATATCTCTCCTGTGCCTTTCTTGAAAGTGTATTTTGGGTGGAATGAATAAAAAAGCGGTTTTGTTATAAAGAAAGTATAACAATTAGCACAAAAAATGTCCAGATATGAATGGAATTTTACGTGCAATTTTCCCTGAACTGTTATATAATTAGGTCATCAAGAACGGGGATTTCCGCTTTGCGCAAATCCTTTATCAAACGGAAAAGTAATTTAAGGAAACGGAGGGTATTGAAAGTGGCAAACAAAACACTTATCGGAAGTTATCCCGCAATCGGCATTCGTCCTGTTATCGATGGAAGAACCGGCCCCATGAAGCTGAGAGACAGTCTGGAAGATCAGACTATGGCACTGGCTGAGGCTGCCAAAGCGCTGTTTGAAGAGAATCTTCGCTATTCAGACGGCTCAAAGGTGAAGGTCGTGATCGCAGATACGACGATCGGCCGTGTTCCGGAGTCTGCCGCCTGCGCGGAGAAATTCCAGAAGGAAGGCGTGGGCATTACGCTGACAGTGACTCCCTGCTGGTGCTACGGCTCAGAGACCATGGATATGGACCCGCTGACCATCAAAGGTGTGTGGGGATTCAATGGAACCGAGCGTCCGGGCGCAGTGTATCTGGCATCCGTTCTGGCTACCCACGCACAGAAGGGACTTCCGGCATTCGGCATTTACGGACATGAAGTACAGGATAGAGATCAGGTGACGGAGATTCCTGAGGATGTAAAGGAAAAGCTGCTCCGCTTCGGCCGCGCTGCTATTGCAGCCGCTACCATGAAGGGCAAATCCTATCTGCAGATTGGTTCCATGTGTATGGGAATCGGCGGCTCCATCATTGATCAGGCGTTTATGGAAGAGTATCTGGGCATGCGCGTAGAGTCTATCGATGAGGTGGAGATTCTCCGCCGTATGGAAGAGGGCATCTATGATCATGAAGAGTATGAGAGAGCCCTTGCCTGGACAAAGGAACATTGTAAGGAAGGCCGCGACGACAATCCTGATTTTGTAAAATTCAATCGTGAGCAGAAAGATAAGCAGTGGGAATTCACCATCAAAATGTACTGCATCATCAAGGATCTGATGAAAGGCAACAAGAACCTGCCGCCGCAGTTTGATGAGGAAATGCTGGGACATAACGCCATTGCCGGCGGATTCCAGGGACAGCGTCAGTGGACAGACCACTGGCCGAACTGCGACTATCCGGAGGCAGTTCTGAACTCTTCCTTTGATTTTGAAGGAAAGAAAGAGCCCATCATTCTGGCTACGGAGAACGACGTGCTGAATGGTCTTGGAATGCTGTTCATGAAACTTCTGACCAACCGCGCCCAGATCTTTGCGGATGTGCGTACTTACTGGTCACCGGAGGCTACCAAGCGCGTGACCGGCTATGACCTTGAGGGACATGCAAAAGAGAACGGCGGTATCATCCATCTGCTGAACTCCGGCGCTGCCTGCCTGGATGCCTGCGGCGAGTGCACAGACGAAAATGGCAACCATGTCATGAAGCAGTGGTGGGATGTAACCGATGAGGATATCAAGAAGATGACCGATGCTACCGTATGGTGCGAGGCCGGCTTTGATAACTTCCGCGGCGGCGGATTCTCCTCTCACTTCACCACGAGAGCCGAGATGCCTGTCACCATGATTCGTCTGAACCTGGTAAAGGGACTTGGACCTGTGATGCAGATCGCAGAGGGCTGGACTGTAAAACTGCCGGATGAGGTTTCAGATATCCTGATGGAACGTACAAATCCGACCTGGCCCTGCACCTGGTTCACACCGCGCTGCACAGGAAAGGGAGCCTTCAAGAGCGCGTATGATGTGATGAACAACTGGGGCGCAAACCATGGCGCAATCAGCTACGGCCATATCGGCGCAGACCTGATTACCATGTGCTCCATGCTGAGAATTCCGGTGTGCATGCACAATGTGCCGGAAGAGAAGATCTTCCGTCCGGCCGCATGGAACGCGTTTGGAATGGACAAAGAGGGACAGGATTTCCGTGCATGCGCTACTTACGGACCGCTGTATCGGACCATGAGATAAGAGTGAGAGTGTTAGGATAATCATAGATCAAAGGCAAAAGAGCCGGGGCAATTTTCCCCGGCTCTTTTGTCAGGAACAGGCAGGTTATTTTGACTGCTCCTTTATCCCTTTGCGCGGCGAAATGCCGCAATACGCCTTGTTAAAAAAGAGTTAGAGGGCCTCCACGATCTTTACGCCGGCGCTGGCTCCGAGACGGTTTGCGCCCGCCTCGATCATGGATAAGGCGTCCTCCAGTGTCCGGATGCCGCCGGAAGCCTTTACGCCCATATCCGGTCCTACTGTTTTCCGCATAAGAGCCACGTCATGAACGGTGGCGCCTCCGGTAGAGAAACCGGTGGAAGTCTTTACAAAATCCGCACCTGTTTCCTTCGCAATTTTGCAGACCTGGATCTTTTCCTCATCGGTCAGAAGGCAGGTTTCCATGATCACCTTCAGTTTCGCAGGCCCTTTCGCTTCATTCACAGCGGCGATGTCCTTTCGCACCAGTTCCCAGTCTCCGCTTTTTACAGCGCCTATATTGATGACCATATCGATTTCCTTTGCTCCCGCGGAAACGGCAGTTCTGGCTTCTTCCGCTTTTATGGAAGAAAAGCTGGCTCCCAGCGGGAAACCGATGACACAGCAGGGCGCTATGCCGGTGCCTTTCAGTTCCTCCGCCACGACAGGAATCCAGCAGGGATTCACACAGACAGAGGCGAAGCGGTATTGTTTCGCTTCTGCGCAGACAGCCTCTATCTGGGCGCGGGACGCGTCAGGCTTCAGAAGCGTATGATCGATGTATGCAGCAAGACCGCTGCGGGTAAGTGATAAATCTGACATAAGAGTACCTCCTCGGAAATATATGAAAATAGTCATTTGGGCCTTTTTACAGTATAGCAGATTCTGTCCGCTGTGAAAAGGAAAGAGAAAGGGAAGGAGCCGTGCGCTTGTACCGGGATGCAGACTGTGGTATGATGAAGAAAATCACGGTTCAGGGCCTGAACCGTGACGAAAAAGACATGATCTGCGCGGACAGTTCCCCGCAGGAGACACGAGGAGGCGAAGAGACATCATGGACGTAGCGAAACTGTTGACTCAGGTGAAAAACAATGAAATTACGATAGAGCAGGCGGAAGAACAGCTGAAGAATCTTCCTTATGAAGATCTGGGCTTCGCAAAGCTGGATCATCACCGGAAGGTCCGCCAGGGCTTTGAAGAAGTGGTTTACTGCCAGGGCAAGGCCACGGAGCATCTGGTCAGGATCTACCAGACTCTGACATCAGAAGGAATCGATGTGCTGGGAACCCGAGCCAGCCGGGAACAGTATGAGGCGGTGAAAGAGGCTGTCCCGGAAGCTGTATGGGATGAGATTTCCCGGATTCTGAAAGTGGAAAAACGGGAAAAAGAACATATCGGACGCGTTGTGGTCTGCACCGGAGGCACGGCCGATGTGCCTGTGGCGGAAGAGGCCGCTCAGGTGGCAGAGTTTTTTGGAACGAATGTGGTCCGCCTCTTTGATGTGGGCGTGGCCGGAATACACCGGCTGCTTTCGAATCTGGATGTCTTCCATGGAGCGAACTGCGTCATTGCCGCAGCCGGCATGGAAGGGGCTCTGGCCGGCGTGGTGGCCGGTCTGGTGGATGTGCCTGTTATCGCGGTTCCCACGTCTGTAGGCTACGGGGCCAGCTTTGGAGGACTGTCGGCGCTTCTGACCATGCTGAATTCCTGCGCGAACGGGATTACGACAGTAAATATTGACAACGGCTACGGGGCGGCTTATGTGGCGACCCAGATTAACCGGCTTGCCTGCGGGAAAAGAAATTAGAAGCCAGGGCAGACGGCAGTAAGCCGGGCAGGCAGAACTGTGGAAAAAGGGAGGCGGTGTCCCGGACCTGGTGTCCGGGCGCCGCCTCCGTATCAAAGGAAAAAATTAGATGATGTCGATATCGTCGTCGTGCAGCATCAGAAACGCAAGAGCAAACAGAATGCTGCAATAGGTATCCTGAATTCCGTCGGACAGAATATGAATCTCCTTGGCCAGCCCAAGCATATGTGTCATTTCGCAGATTTTCCGGTCATTCAGATAGACTTCGAAATTCCGGCGGGGCGTCTGAATGACAGAAAGACTTCCCTGGGGAAGATTCAGCTGAATCCGTTCCGGCATGGGAGGACGGACCAGAGAGCCGGAAATTTTGTGCCCGCTGCCGTCTTCTTTGTACAGCAGCATGCAGGAAACCGTCCTGCCGTCTCTGCCTGTGATGAAAAGCGTTTCTTCTTCCTGGTGGACGGACGCGGCCAGATTTCCTTCAGCATCCAGAATGTCCAGTTTCTTTCCGCCGCAGCGCTTCTTTCGAAGCTGGCCGATCAGTCTGTTATCTGGTTCTGTGTAGAGTTCATATCTGTTTACACATGATTTTACGGTAATTTTCATTTTCTCACCCTCCAAACCTTTCATCAGAGTCCGGCAAAAGACAGGACAGCTTTTATAACGCCGGCAAGAATCATGACCCAGATGGGATTCATTTTAAATTTCTGAAGCAGCAGGACGCAGACCGCAAAGATTGCCACCAGAGACCAGCGGGTGCCGGCAAGGGTAACGATGGCTTCGCTTCCCCAGAAGGCGGAGATCAGAATCGAAATTCCGGCGGAGGCGATCATGGCGACTACGGCAGGACGCAGAGAATTCAGAACGCTCTGCAGCGTGTCTACATTCTGGTATTTCAGATAAAGCTTCGCAATCAGCGTTACGATAATACAGGAAGGCAGGATGCATCCGATAGTGGCTATCAGCGCTCCGGGAATGCCGGCGATTTTGATTCCCACAAACGTGGCGGAATTGACAGCGATAGGTCCGGGAGTCATTTGGGAAATCGTAATCAGGTCGGTAAACTCGCTCATGCTGAGCCAGCCATGGGTGGACACTACCTGTCCCTGTATAAGGGGCATGGCTGCGTATCCGCCGCCGAAACTGAACAGGCCGATCTGGAGAAAGCTTAAAAACAGCTGCAAATAAATCATTTTACCGCCTCCTTCTTATGATGGATACAGGTTCTGACAATACCAATCAGAATACATATCAGCACAATGTATATGACATTGACCTGGAACACACAGGCCGCAACAAACGCGGTTATCATAATCAGGATGGACGCGGCGTTCCTGCTCTGGGCGACGCCAAGGCCCATCTCATATACGACCGCGGCGATGACGGCTCCGACACCGGCCTGCATTCCTTCCAGAAGCTGGCTGATAATCACATTGCTCCGAAAAGCGGCGTAAAAAACGGAAATCAGAGAGATGATAACAAAAGGCGGAATAATTGTGGCGATAATAGCCGTAAGGACACCGATGATCCCGGCCAGTTTATAGCCTACCACGATGGCTCCGTTTACCGCGATCGCGCCCGGAGCAGACTGGGCGATCGCAACCAGATCCAGCATCTCGTCTTCTTCGATCCACTGCAGCTCATCTACAAATTTTTTCTTCATCAGCGTTACAATCACATATCCGCCGCCGAAGGTAAAGGCGCTCAGATACAGCGTGGAAATAAATAGCTTGAACAGTACTTCTTTTTTGTTTTTCATATTCACTTTTCCTCCTTTGCACTCAGTATATTCAGTCTTGATTCATATGTAAAATAGTATTAATCTATTATAAGGATAATAAATTTGTTATGAATAAAAAGCGGCAATGAAGAATATCAACGAAGAACATCGATAAGGAGGATAGAAATGACACTCAGACATATGAAAATATTTACGGCTGTTTTTCGAAACAGCAATATTACCAGGGCGGCAGAGGAGCTGCATCTGGCGCAGCCCTCGGTAAGCCTTGCGATCAAGGAACTGGAAGAATATTATGGCATTCGTCTGTTTGAGCGGATAGGGCGCGGGATTTCTCCCACAGAAGGGGCAAAAGAATTTTACGGGTACGCGCTCCACATCGTCTCCCTGTTCGATGAAATGGAGACAAAAATCAAAAACTGGGATACGCTGGGTACCCTGCGTCTGGGAACCAGCATCACCATCGGCACGCACATTCTTCCGATTCTTCTGGAACGGTATCAGAAAATGTATCCGGAGCTTACGATAGAAGTAGTCGTCAACCGTTCCGCGTTCATAGAAAGAAAGATCCTGGACAATTCCATAGACATCGGCCTGATTGAAAACCAGCCCGAGCATCCGGATATCTGTTCCAGGCCGTTTATGCAGGATGAATTGTGCGCCATCGTTCCGGTCGGGCATCCTCTGTCCTGCCGGAAGGAGCTTGCGCTGGAAGAAATGGCCCAATATCCCTTTCTCATGCGGGAAAAGGGAAGCGCCGGACGTGACATTCTGGACGCCTGCTTTGCGGTCAGACAGATTTCTGTGCGGCCCAGGATGGAAAGCAGCAGCACCCAGGCCATTGTGCGCAGCGTGGCCGAGGGACTGGGCGTGGCGGTGCTGCCTTATCTTCTCATCAAGAAAGATATCGAAGCGCAGACAGTAAAGCAGATCCCTCTGAAGCATCCGCTGCAGCGCAGCCTGAATATCATTTACCATAAGGGTAAGTATCTTACCAAAAATATGAAAGCATTTATGAAGCTGTGCCGGGAGTCGGGAAAAATAACTTGAAATAATCCGGATTTCCGTTATGATGAAGAGAGAGGAACATGGCGGATAGAGAGAATTCCGTATGTTCCGTTACCCCGGGTTGGAAATTGTTTTGCAGGAGGAAAAAAAGACATGAGTGATAAAAATACTTTATATCTGGAGTGCCGCTCCGGCATCAGCGGAGATATGACTGTGGCGGCTCTTCTGGATCTCGGAGCCACTGAAGAGAACCTGCGCCGGACCCTTGCCAAGCTTCCGGTGGGCGGGTATGAGATAAAAGTGCAGAGACTGATAAAAAACGGGCTGGAAGTCTGTGATTTTGACGTGATTCTGGAGGAAGAGGCAGAGCACAGCCATGAGCATGTCCACGATACGGAAGCTCATGAGGACCATCACAGCCACGAACATATTCACGGGGATAGCCAGGAACATCATCATAGCCACGGCGGTCATGCGCATGCGCACATACACCGGACCTGGAGGGACATCGAAGAGATTCTGGAAGCCGCGGATCTGAAGCCGCGGGTTCTGGAGCTGTCCAGACAGATGTTCCGCTCTGTGGCGGAAGCAGAAGGAAAAGCCCATGGCTGTCCGCCGGAGAAGGTGCACTTCCATGAGGTGGGCGCCGTAGATTCCATCGTGGATATCGTAGGAACCGCAGCCTGCCTGGAAGAGCTGGGCGTGGAGAAGGTGCTGGTCTCCGACTTGTGGGAAGGCAGCGGGCACGTGCGCTGCCAGCACGGAGTGCTGCCCGTACCCGTGCCCGCGGTGCTGGAGATTGCGGCGGCGCACCACCTCACCCTGCGTTTGACGGAGCAGCAGGGCGAGATGGTGACGCCTACCGGCGCCGCCATCGCCGCGCTGTCCGAAGGACAGCGGCCTTCACGCTTCCGCGTGAAGAAGGTGGGCCTGGGAGCCGGCAAAAAAGAATTCCCGAAAGCCAATATCCTGCGGGCCATGCTGATCGAGGAAGAGCCGGAGGGAGACCTGTGGCTGCTGGAGACCAATATCGACGACTGCACCGGAGAGACCCTTGGCTATGCCATGGAATGCCTGCTGGAAGCAGGAGCCAGAGACGCGTTTTTCACGCCGGTTTACATGAAGAAAAACCGGCCGGCCTACAAGCTTTCCGTGCTCTGTGATGAGGAGCATATCCGGGAGATGGATGATATCCTGTTTCGGGAGACGACCACCATCGGCGTGCGGCGCTGCCGGGTAGAGCGCGACATTCTGGAGCGGCGGCTTGCGGAAGTCGAGACGCCGCTGGGAACGGCGAAGGTCAAGGTGTGTACGCTGCCGGACGGCGGAGAGGTTTTTTATCCGGAGTATGAGAGTGTGAGGGAGCTGGCACGGAAGAGTGGAAAGAGTTACCGGGAAGTGTACCGGGCGGTGAAGGAGAAGGCCTAAATCATAGAAGACAGGCTGGAGGTACACAATGCTCAATCATGAAGAATAGAAAAAAGAACGTGATAAAATCAGGGTTGTATTCAGCATAGCGGGACCGATACAGAATACCATATATTTGATTCACGATAACTGGGACGACTGGTTTAAATTTGAGACGGCATATAAGGTTGTTTATTATAACGCAAAGCTGGAAGAGTACCAGGTTATGGATTATGATTTTATATACAGACTGCCCTCTGAGCTTGCGGAGGATGGAGCGTAGTTGTCATTTAATGTAGAATGCGAGGCAAAGCCGCCACCCAATATTCATATTTTAATAGGGAAAGACGGCGCAGGGAACAGGAGGCATTTGAACAGGTCGTCGTTCCAAGGTTCAGGGAGTTAAATCCTTTGCTGGCCGTGGTCCCCTATAATCTGATTCCATGCTGCTCTGACTGCAATAAGGCCAAGCAGGCTGAAGCGCCGGATTCGTGGGAACTGGAAACCATACATTCGTATCACGATATGCTTGATGATGCGGTGTGGATCAAAGCAGAGGTCATTGAGGAAGAACCCGTGGCCTTCCGTTTTTATGTATGCAGACCAGACACCTGGACAAATGAGAAATATAATCGAGAAAAAAATCATTTGGAAGTATTTAAGCTGAATGAACTGTAAAAACCGTATGCGTCAGAGATGCTTACGACGGAAATCCGCTGGATTCACAGATTGTTTCAGCGGTGCGGGGAAGAGATTGCAAGACAGGAAATACTGGAGCGGATGCAGGACGAGCAAAAGACCAGAATGAATACCTGGAAGGCGGCGGTGTATGAAGCGCTGTACCGCAGCGAATGATTTTGGAAAGAACATTTACTACAAAAGAAGAGAGGGGAACGTCCATGAACTGGGAAGCTTTGCTGTCAACACAGAAACTGGGTAACGATGAAAAGGAGCCGGAAGAATTCAGCCGTTATCCCATGAATGAATTCGAAAAAGACTATAACAAAATTGTCTCCAGCTCTGCATTCCGCAGGCTGCAGGACAAAACGCAGGTCTTTCCGCTGGATAAAAGCGACTTTATCCGGACCAGGCTGACTCATTCGATTGAGGTCTCCACAGTGGCGCGCCAGCTGGGAATCATGCTTTCCAAAAACAGAACCCAGTACAGGCCGGCAGATATCAATGCGGAGGCTGCGGAAGGGATCTCCTCGGTCCTGCTTTGCGCGGGGCTTCTTCACGATCTGGGGAATCCTCCCTTCGGCCATTTTGGAGAAACGACCATCGGCGACTGGTTCAAAAAGCATCTCGACGATATCCGATATAAGAAGAAACCTCTCCGGGAATGGCTGACGCCGCAGATGGCCAGAGATCTGGAAAATTTCGAAGGAAATGCGCAGGCGCTCAGGATTTTGGCAAAGGCGAGATATCATTCAGGAATCAATCTGTCTGCAGCCGTCATCAGCACTCTGGTAAAATACCCCACCGATTCCTGCTCCTTTGATAAGGACAGTCCGGATATTAAGAAACATAAACTCGGCTATTTTGCGGCGGAAGAAGAGACTCTCCGCACCCTTTCCCAAATAACAGGAACCATGGATGCCGGAAACAACCTGTGCAGGCATCCGCTGACATACATGCTGGAAGCGGCGGATGATATCGCCTATGCCACCGCAGACCTGGAAGACGCCTTTAAGAAAAACCTGTTTACACTGGATGAGTTTACAGATTTCTATGAAAACTCTTATGATGCTTCCAAAATCGCCGCCCATCAGTCGCCGGAATACTACACGAAACAGCTGATCCTGGACCTGAAAAAACGGCGTGAGAGCATGAAGGACTCAGCTGCCTTCGGCACATGGCTGAATTATACCCGGCGCTGGCTGATGTTTGTGGCTATATACAGGTTTTCAAAGAGCTATGGGGAAATCAAAGACGGAACCTATAAGCAGGACCTGTTCTATGCTACAAATCACAGTCTGACGATCAAGATTCTGAAAAAAGCCATGCCTGCATTTGTGTTTGACTCGGCAGATATCCTGAAGCTGGAACTGTCCTCCGAGACGATTCTGTCCTTCCTTTTGCAGAAATTTGTGAACGCGGCCCTATACTTTGATGCCGAATATGCAGATGAAGAGCATGGTTATGTTCAGACGAAGGCAGACAAAAAGTACTTTTCCATATTTTCGGAGAACTATAAACAGGATTACATGAACGCGAAAACTCATAAGGAAGGATATGACCTGTACCTACGCCTCCTGATGGTCACAGATTACATCAGCGGAATGACAGATACCTATGCGCGGACGCTGTATCGGGAGCTGAGCGGGATTGAGTAGAAAATGAAGCGAGAACATCTGAAACAGTCCCAGATTACGTACTGGTGCCATTCTATTATAAAGTCCCAGGCTGAAAGCGGGGGCACCTATATCGACGCAACCATGGGAAACGGACATGATACTTTATTTTTATGCCAGATGGCCGGTGATAAGGGGAGCGTATGGGCGTTTGACATTCAGAAACAGGCGCTGGAGGCAACAAAAGCTTTATTGGCGGAACATGGATATGGGAAAAACGCGCATCTGATAAAGGACGGACATGAAAACATGGACCGGTATCTCGCCCCACAGACAGCAGACGTGATATGTTTTAATTTCGGATATCTTCCGGGCGGAGATCATGCCATTGCCACGAAGGCCCAGGCCAGTGTGACGGCTGTCCGGAAGGGCCTGGAAATACTGAAAAGCGGCGGAATGATGAGCCTGTGTATCTACAGCGGCGGAGACACGGGATTTGAGGAGAAGGAGAGGATACTGGAGTATGTGAAAGGGCTTTCTTCCAGGGAGTATACGGTGATTGTGAATGAGTATTATAACCGGGGGAATTGTCCGCCGATGCCGGTGTTTGTTTTTAAGAGATAGGGAAATATCGTGAGGTATAGGCGGTGCGTTTCGGAAACTGTCTGCAGCGAAGGGGTGACATTATGTTGCCTCTTTTTCTTATACGTATTTATTAAAACGAGTATGTTTTAATGATAAAGTAAAAACGAGATTATATTTTTTGTGAAAAATAGTTGCATAAAAAATGAGTTGAGATATACTATGATTGTAAGAAGAGGATAAGAATCAGGAGGAAAGATATTATGATTATAGAAATAAGGGCAAAAAATTGTTTTTCCTTTGAAGAACAGATTGTGTTTTCTATGAAAGCGGACATGAGGAATAAAAAGTTTGCTTTTAATGTCCATAGAGAAAATAATTTCAATGTACTGAAGTCTGCAGGGATATATGGACCGAATAATAGTGGAAAGACCTGCCTGATAAAGTGTATCCGAACGATCAGGGAGGCGCTGCTAAATAAAAAGATAAATTTAATGTCCAATATATTTTCGGGTAATGCTGTATGTGAACTGGGCGTTACATTTATGGTGTCAGGAAGAAAATTTTCTTATGACTTCAGCTATAATACGGAGACAGAAGAATATCCTTATGAAGCATTTTCCGAGATTTTCAAAGACAGCTATGGAAATGAAAAAGAGGTATGCTGGCTGAAGAAAAATGCGGAAACAGGCCAATATTACTGTGCAGATGAAGGTGTGCAGGAAATGATTCCACTCATTTCAAAGCAAAACCTGCTATGCTATCTGATAGACACAGGAAAATTTCCTCATCTTGATGAAATGAAGCGTATTCTTATTGAATTTGCAAATAAAATTGATGTGATTAATATGAATAACATTCCAATGCAGCATACAATTGATTTAATGAAGAATAAAAATCAACTGCAGAAAAAAGTTGTGGAATTTATTAAAAATGCAGATTTATATATGGATAACTTTGAGTATCTCGATATAGATCAGATACATTTTAAATTTGGGGAAGAGGAGGAAAAGCCGGAAGAAAAAGTTTTAAATATTCCGGATAGGATTATGGACCAGATTCGACTGGTATCGACCTATAAAGGTGTTCCCGTACCAAGTATGCTGTTTGATTCTACAGGCACCAAAAAGATAGCAGCACTTGCAAGCTATGTAATAGAAGCTTTGGAGCAGGGAAGAATGCTGGTTGTAGATGAACTGGACAGCAGTATTCATTTTAAGCTTACGAGAGCTATTGTGGCAATGTTTAACAATGAACTTAATACGGATGCACAGCTTATTTTTACAGTACACGATATCGATCTTATGGATTGTAAAAGGATGTTTCGTAAGGAACAGATATGGTTTGTGCATAAAGATAAGGATGGGGTATATGTTTATTCGCTTGCAGACTTTACAGCGCAGCAGGGAGTAAGGGATACATCCGATGTCATGGAGAAATACAGGAAAGGGGTATTTGGTGCGATCCCGGAACCGGAGCTGATAAATTCCCTTTTAAGTATCAAAGATGATGAGGAGGGAGCGGCTGAGGATGGCGAATAGAATTCCTGCTCTTTACAGCGGGCATAAAATATGCATTATTTGTGAAGGAAACGAAGAATATGCGTATCTTACAAAGCTGAAGGAGTTAAAAGTCTGGAATCAGCAATATGAGATAACGCTTGACAATGCCGGAGGAAACGGAAACATACCGGCCAGATATTAGGACAGGTATCAAAATGGGGCATATGAACTGGTGCTTATATTTTGTGACACGGAGAAAAAACCGCATGAACAGTATACAGATATTAAACGTAAAGTGAATGAATTTCATGGAACGGATACCGCATCTGATGCCGTTATTATTTTTGGAAATCCATGTACAATGCAGATTATAGCAAAACATTGGACGGATAAGTTGATAAGATCTCCATCTAAATCGGTAAATGCTCCATTGCTCCAGGAATTTACCGGGGTGGAAAACTATAAAGGAAGGGCAGATCAGATTTGCAGAATAATGGAATGTATCACGGCAGAGAATTATCCGGATATGTGCCGGCGGGTAAAGGAATTGAGCATGATAGATTCGGCTGCTGGAAGCAGTAATTTCGGAAGATTCCTGGAGCTTTTTGAGAGCAACGATAGCAGTTGGATTGAGAAAATTAATGATTGTCTGGAATAAGGAGAAGAGATATGAAAAGATTTGAAGATATGCATTTTTATGTAAATGTAGCAGCATATTTCATGGTGTTGTCTGCACAGTAAAATCAGGTTAACGGAAAAGGAGGCCCGCAGGCTTCCTTTTTTCCATCAGGCATTTTCTCTGAAAAAATTCTGTAAAATCAACCGCTATTCTCCGTCTGCCTACAGACTGCTCAGTTCATCCATCATCGCCGGGCGGTTTCTGTATTTTTCCTTCCAGTCCGCGAGGATGTCACTGACAATTCTGGAACCGCCCTTGATTTTCTTCATTCTGCGCAGAAGGCCGGCGATCTCCTGGTAGGTTTTCCGGTTGCTGGTGCGGAACGCCATCTTTTCCAGTTCTTCCCGGTATTTATCCAGCAGTTGCTCCGGATATTCTGCCTTCAGGACGTCTTCATATCTCTCCAGTTGATAGAGCGCCGGACTTCTCAGTACGGAAGACAGCAGCCTGTCATAGAGACCTTCCTCTTTATACAACTCATTCACATCCGTGTATCTGGGAAGCGCCTGGAATATCTTTTCCCTTTCCTGTGTCCATTCCTCTTCTGCGTACTGTGCTTTCAGCTCTTTGTATACCTTCAGTTCTCCTGGACGGTATCGAAGCACCAGATCCCAAAGCTGCTTTACATAAGCGTCCTGGTCTCCCTGCAGAAGATAAATTTCCTTCTTCTTGTCTGCGTAATCTGCGAGAAGCCCGGCATACTCTTTATCCAGAACAAGGCTTTCATCCAGAGCTTCCAGCGCCAGATCATAATCCTTCGCCTTCATGCACAGGTCTATATAATATCTTCTCACAGAGGAATTTTCCCAGTGCTGCCGGCAGAACTTTTCCATGTCAGTGCGGCTGGCTTTCTGCTGCTCCAGCAGGTTCAGATATTTCAGAGCCCATTTTCCGACAGCGTAGCTTCTGCTCCAGTCGGATTCCGATTTTTCCGCCTTATCCAGCATGTCTTCCACAAAGGAAAGCTTCTGCGGCATATATTCTTTTTCTGAAAAACCTTCCATCAGAATCCGCTCGATGTATTCTTCCAGATAATCAATCACGCTGCCGTCCAGATGCTCTGTAAACCACTGGAACATTTTCCGCTTTTCGTCCGCGCCGGCCTGCTCCAGCAATTTTGTCCAAAGATCATAAATTTCATCCGCCAGTATTCCGGTACCGCCGTCGGAATCATCCATGTCTACTTCGCCAATAAGCACAAAGATATGATTCATCAGTTGAAACGCGCTCCTGTAATGTCTGTTATCCATCATGCGTTTCACGTCATTATCCAGAATTTCGCCCAGTTCCATTATAAACCTGCCCGTCCGATGGTATTCAATATATCCATTTCTTCCAAGATAGCTTCGGACAATCCTGTCTACCTGTCTGGTATAAGATCTTACATCTTCTTCCTGTTCTCCGCCGCAGACGGCGCTGTAAAACCGTAACAGAGTCTTTTCATTTTCTGCCAGAGCAGACACCAGATAAGATTTTACAATGGAAATATCAGCTTGTTCCACCAGGGCCTGAATGGCGTCCTGCTTTTTTCGGAACGCCTCTGCCGTATGTGCCTGGATGAACAGGGCGCTCTCATCCTGCTCATATTCCTGCCGGGCATCTTCCCATTCATATAAGACAGCCGCCATGTGCTTGCAGTTCCTTCCATCTTCTGCATAGGGACAGGAGCAGTACATGTCTGTGATTTCCCCGTTCTCCAGAGAAATCTCCACTTCATAGTCTTCCGTGCCGCTTACGTCAGCCCGGACGAGCTCTTCTGAAATATCCAGATTTTCTACTGCGTCCATGCAGTAATAATTGTATCCCCGTTCCAGGATATGTTTTGCGAATCGTGATTTCCAGTTCATGATGTTTCGGCTCCTGTAGTTCTTTCATTCTTTGATATAAGGGTGCCATTATTATCAAAACCTATTTTCCGGATAATGAATATGGCTGAAGATTAAATTGCTTCATCAGGCGTTCAACCACTTTTTCTGGCGAGTCACCATCTATATTCAGCTTATTTGTGATCTTTGAAAAAGCTTTCCTGTAATATGTGATATCTTTTTTGATCTCCCCAAGATAGTGAGAGGCATGAGCGTCTCTGTATTTATCATCCTTATATACCTGATCATTCTCATCACTGAACACAAGGCGGCTGAATATGTGCTCCGGCGCGTCCTGCAGTTCGACTGCCAGCACGTCGTCTCGCTGCAGATATTTATGAAACCAGCGGGAGTAATACATTGGCGTGACCGCTATGACCTTGTTTTCCGGACGGGGGACCAGATTTTCCAGAATCTTACCACGGATTTTATCACGTTCATATGGCCAGACTGTATTCACAAACTCCTCCAGCGTGATATGCAGACAGGATTTTACTTCCTCATCCATATCGTAAAATTTATATCCCAATTTGCCGGCCAGCAGCCGGCCTGTCGTAGTTTTCCCAACGTTGGATATGCCAAAGAGAAGAATATTCATTTCGGATCTCCTGTACTATGCGGCTTGCTGATCTTTATTCCCACGGGCAGCGAGCCAAGCGGGCGCGATCGCGCGTCCATTTGGCGAGCGCCGCGAGGGTCAAATACCCCACAGCTCTGCTGCGCTAACTATTTTCCTGCCTCGTCAGTTTGCTGTGGGGTGTTTGACTTCCAGTCACTGATGCCGTACTTTTCGAGTATAGATTTTGCATATTCTTTTCCTGTTTCTGTGATGTACACGCTTTTTGTCCGGGAAGGATGATTTCCCTGCCGGATATAATCCTTTTCGTCCAGAAAATTCAATACATCGAAATCGTATCCTTTCCAGGCGTAAAAGTCATTTGCATTGGAAAACCTATCCCGCTCGCAGAATTTTGACAAATAGATCAGTGCCATAGTCAGTTCTTTCATAGCCTGTTTTGCGTTCGTATATTCCATATTTCACTCCCTTTCATATACTGCTATTCGCTGATACAGCGGGTAAACAACTCTTTTCTTTATAAATGGATATTATTATTGTATCGTGTGAACAGAGACAGGTCAATGCGAAATCTGCTGGTTTATTATCTGTATTCGACCATTTTGTAATAGGAAACAGAGATTTTATCTCCGTCATTGCATTGAAATCTCTGTCATTTTAAAGTAAAATAAAGTAGATATCATTCGGCTGTTTGATTATAAAAAGGAGCAAAAAATGCACAGTAAAAAATGGAGAACATTCGACAGGCTGACAGAGAAATGCTACGATAATCTGATTGCTTCAGAAAAAGACGGAAGCTGCTGGCAGCAGGCATTTGAACTTTTGAAAGAAATTATCAGAGAAGAACGGCAGGAGAATCCTTCCAGTATGTCTGAGCTGGAACTGGTGGACGATGCTACAGATTATGAACACGATGTGCAGGGATGGCTCGAGGATTGCCTGGATGAGATGGATATGCGGAAGGACTATGAGACACTGCTGAGGATGTGCGACGATCTGCTTAAGATGTTTGGCTGGCCTGAATACTCCGGTTCGGACATTAAGTTTCTGAAGGTATCCGCATTGGGGGAGCTTGGCAGGAACAGGGAGGCAGTGGAATACTGCAGGAAGTGGATCCAGAAGGAGCCGGAGAATGTCGTGGCTTCTACGGCCGGAGTCTATGCGTTTATCAGAACAAAAGAATATGAGGAAGCAGAAAAGCTGGCCGCCGGGTTTATTCTGAATCCCACAGAATGCACGGAAGAAAATGAGCTCATGTTTACTGCAGCGTCGAAGCTGTATGAAGCAATGGGACGAAAAAAGGAAAAGCAGCAGACTGACAGGGCGATAAAGGAATACGGGGAGCGTCTGGAGGCAGAACTTGCAGATTTTGATATGGATGACGAGGATGAGTATTCTTTTGGAGACTGGGATGACGACGATCTTCCGTTTTAGGACTGAAACGGTTTTTAGATCTGGTTCGTGCACAAAGATGCGGAAGGGGGATGTCTGTTTGCTTGCATATTTCACAGCGAAGCAGGGAGTAAGAGACACACCCGATGTCATGGAGAAATACAGGAAAGGGATATTTGCCGGCGAAAGGAACTGAGCATGACAGATTCGATTGCTGGAAGCAGTAATTTTTGAAAATTTTCGAAGCTTTTTGAGAGCAGTGACAGCAGTTAGGTTGAGAAAATTAATGATGCTCTGGCGTAATTCAATCATACAAATGGTTGTTGATTATTTTTGTATTTGGTGTCCCTTTTTCGACTTGTAATGAACGAGTTCCATTGTTTATAGTAAAAGAAAGCACACCGTTTAGAATGGAATCAGCGTACTGCTATTTTAGAATAGACGCGCCGCTGATTTTGGAATGGACGTACTGGTCGGCCGGAATTTACAAGAAGAAGCGGGTAAGTGAGTGTAAAAAACATGAATGATGGTTTTTTATATGAAGGAAACGATTTATAATCTGCTGAGATATGATAAAAGTAAGAGGAGGAATGATGCATGCAGGTATATAAAGAACTGAGTTTTGTTGGAGGCAAACCGGAATTGGATAAACTGGCAAGAGATATATACAATGTATTTCCGGCGGATTGGGTTAAGCCTAAAAGCAATCAGATGCTGAAAGATTATATTCTTGCAGATTATATCGGGAAACAAGCTCCTCATGCAGAGGTATCAATTTACTATGGAAAAGATACATGGCGTGAAGGATATGTCAAAGTCTGCAATATTGTTCCACTACAAAAAAATCAGCTGACAATTGATGAATATAATCAGTTGCTTGACTTGTTTTATAATGATATAGCCAGGGTGTATGGTGAAACACATGATGACATTAAAGTTGTCGGACCATCATCTGGTCAGTTTAATCCGCTTGATTATATCTCTGAAGAAGCATTAAAGAAATTGACTCTTTTTTGTAACGCTGCAAATAAATCTACCGGTTCATCGCATCCTTGTGATGAAGAACGCTGGTTTGATTTTATTTGTCAAACAGTGGATGATGGTAAAATATTTGATTATGATACCTTGTTTAAATTTTTACAGGATGAGGAGTATTGGGGAAAGAAAGAAAAAGGATTTTCAGGTGTAATTGGACAGTTTGCATGGAATGAAGAAAATGCGGAAGAATTAGCATCTGAGTATGATAACTATGTTCGAATTCTTCAGTACTATAAAAATACAAGACTGGGAAGACTGGTAGAATAGATGGGCATGTTGGATGTTATTTTAACAATTATTAATGTGCTCCTTGCAATCGTATCCGGTCTAGGAGCATATAAGTCAGTTAAGTACTTTCAAAAAAGTAAGAACCTTACAATTTTTGCACAGATAAACAAAGCATTAGTTGAAATACAGAAGATGTTAATAAAGCTACCGGAAGCATTATCTGCTTCAAGTTTTTCGAGACGAAAGAGAAAAGGGTTTAGTTTATACAATACATTGTGTGATATTGGACAGGAACTCAATGCAAGTTTGAATGAAATTAATTCGAACATACCGGCAGATTATTCAGAACAGATTCGGCAATTGCAGAATAAGGATGACTTTAATTTGCAAGCCTACATCAATTCGTATATTAGCGGTGATGCCGTAAAAGACGATGGAATTGATTCAGAAGATTTCAATTTTTGTCAGGCGAGGCTTTTGGAGATGCAAGAGTATCTGAAAAAAGTGGCGTTGGAAACAGAGGAAAAACTGAAATAAAAACAGTGTTGCGCCCCACTGAACACCAGGAGTTTTACACGGCATATTTTGAGGGGACACGAAAGCCCAGACCAATGCGACGGCCATCCGGAAAAGCCTGGAGATATTTAAAAACGGCGGAATGATGAGCCTATGTATCTGCAGCGGTGGAGGCATGGGGTGAGGAGAAGAGCATAACAAAGAAGGGGTTCTATATTTGATTGTCCTCAATAATGAAAACGTGATAGCTATTGAAAAAAGTTCTTCCAACGCCCTTTGCAAAAGCTGTAAGGTGCTGATGCAGGGACTTTATCTCAATCCGATAAGTCAGGGAGTAAGAAGCGCGGTTTTGCTGGACTGCGCCCCCTCAGAAACACGTCATCTCCATGAGTTTGGCATGGTTACGGGGATGACGGAAAGTATAAAAAGAGATCTGGGAGAAACAACCCGCTTTACCTTTGCGGGACTGGATGATGAGTTGAATCTGATCCATAATCTTACGAATATCATCACCAGAGCGAAGGTCCCAGAGATGAGAGCTTCCAGCGACGGCTCATAATCCTTCGCTTTCATGCACAGATCTATGTAATATCTCCTCACAGAGGAATTATCCCAGTGCTGCCGGCAGAACTTTTCCATGTCAGTGATTTTACTGCTCGTTATCCATATTCCGTCTGTTTGTAATCTTTGCAAAAAGTTTTTTACCGTTCAAAACTGCTCAGGGTATCGCGGGGTATTGTTATTTTAAGGAAAATGGGATATAATAAGTGGACTGTGTGAAAGGAGAAAAGTCATGAATTTAGAGAAATTCATTGAGAAAAATGCGCCCAGAAACCGGATTGCATTGCTTGTTATCATAGATATTTTTCTGATCACCCTGTCCGGATTCCTGGCGTTATATATCCGTTATGATTTCCGATTCAGTCAGATGGATATGAGATATGTGGACTATGAGATCCTGTATCTTCCGGTGAATCTTGTGGTGACGCTGCTGTTGTTTGTACTGTTTAAGCTGTATCGAAGCGTCTGGCGTTTTGCCAGTTCGACAGAGCTTCTGAACGTAATAGGGGCCTGTTCCGGCAGTATCATTCTGCAGATTATCGGCATGGGGATTCTGGAAATGCGTATGCCGGTCAGCTATTACCTGATGAAATATGTGCTGCTGATCGTCGGTGTGGGCGCTCTACGCTTTGCCTACCGGATTCTGCGGATGCTGCAGGAAAAGCGGCTGTTCGGAGGCGAGAAGCAGAAAAAAAATACCATGATTGTAGGCGGCGGAGAAGCCGGAGCTATGATTATCAAAGAATTCCAGAACAGCGATTATCTGAATCAGAGAGTCTGCTGTGTGATCGATGACAACGTATCAAAGCAGGGAAAATATCTGCGCGGTATTAAAATCATGGGCGGGCGGCAGGATATCATTCGTCTTGCAAAGGAACTTAAGATCGACGAGATCATTGTGGCGATGCCCTCTGCTCCGCAGTCTGAGATCCGGGATATTCTGAATATCTGCAAGGAGACAGGCTGCGAAATGAAGGTGCTGCCCGGTCTTTACCAGATGATCCGGGGAGAAGTCAGCATCTCCAAGCTGAGGAAGGTGGAGATCGAGGACCTGCTGGGCCGCGAGCCCATCCGTATCCGTCTGGATGAGATTATGGATTATGTGTCCGGCAAGGTGGTGCTTGTGACAGGCGGAGGCGGTTCCATCGGAAGCGAGCTCTGCCGGCAGGTGGCGGCACACGATCCAAAGCAGCTGATCATTTTTGATATTTATGAAAATAACGCCTACGATATTCAGCAGGAGCTGAAACGGAAATTTCCGGAGCTCAATCTGGTGGTTCTGATCGGTTCCGTGCGCAACACGCACCGCATCAATTCCGTGTTTGAAAAGTACCGTCCGGATATCGTCTACCACGCGGCTGCGCACAAGCATGTGCCGCTGATGGAGGACAGCCCCAACGAGTCCATTAAAAACAATGTGTTTGGAACCTACAAGACAGCCATGGCTGCCGATCGGTACGGTACGAAGCGGTTTGTGCTGATTTCCACAGACAAGGCGGTAAATCCTACAAATATCATGGGAGCTTCCAAGCGTATCTGTGAAATGGTGATTCAGATGATGAACCGTCATTCAAAGACAGAATTTGTGGCGGTACGATTCGGAAACGTGCTGGGAAGCAATGGAAGTGTGATTCCGCTTTTCAAGAAACAGATAGAAAAGGGAGGTCCCGTGACGGTAACCCATCCGGATATCATCCGCTACTTTATGACAATTCCGGAGGCGGTGTCTCTGGTTCTTCAGGCGGGCGCTCTTGCCAAAGGCGGGGAGATTTTTGTTCTGGACATGGGAGAGCCTGTAAAGATTCTCGATCTGGCGGAAAATCTGATCCGTCTTTCCGGGTACAAGCCCTATGAGGACATCGATATTGAGTTTACAGGCTTACGTCCCGGGGAAAAATTATACGAAGAGCTTCTGATGAGCGAGGAGGGCCTGCAGGAGACATCGAACAAGCTGATCCACATCGGAAAGCCCATTGAGTTTGACGAGGAGAAATTCCGGAAGCAGCTGGACGCTCTTAAGAAAATGGCGGATCAGGATTCTGATTCTATCCGACAGATGGTGCAGGAAATTGTGCCTACCTATACGATAAAGAAATAATTGGGAAACGATAAGGGCGGAGGAGTCCTTATCATTTGTAGCGAGAGGTGACTTTATGTTACCTCTTTTGTTATATTAATCGTAATCAGTAAGGCAGGGTCTGAGCATTGCGGACAGACTGCGGAAGCTCAGGAATAATAATGATTGACAATAGGAAATAGAAAAAATACAATGATAGAGGAGAGAGGATTTCCAGAAAGAGGGCATTTTGGAGGTATTGTCAGATAAATGTTAAAAGAAAATATAGATAAAATCGTAAGATACTGCAGGCAGTATCAGGCGCATGGATATATGATGGATGAGCGCAATTTAAATGACGGGTTTAATGTAGAGCTGCCAGAGGAAAAATTCATACGCCAAAATATCGAAAAGCTTCATCTGATACTTTTTACGGGAGAAGCAGGTGACGGAAAAACCCGGATTATGCGGAATCTCAAAGAAGTATTTGTAAAATATGAATTTCATGATTTGTGTATTGATTTTTCTGCATTAACAGCAGCGGAAAAAGAACAGTTAATAAAGAAAATACGGGCTGTACTGAGCGGAGAAGCTAAGGATAAAATGGTAGTAGCGGCCAACATAGGAGCATTTACGCAGGCAGTACTAAAATTTGATCTGTCTTTGATGGAAGAATTGACAAAGAAACGAGAAGATGTTTATTTGTGCAATTTTGAGAATCGTAATCTGGCGGAAAATGAAGATGTTTTTCAAAAAATTGTAGAAGATTTTCTGGCAGGCGACGGGAAAGAGAGTATTGTCTGCAAAAATTATTCCTGCATTCATTATGAAAAATGTGGCTTCCGGGAAAATATCCATAAGGTATTATCGGCTCCCGGCCGGGAAGCATTGCGTGCAATCTGTAATGCCATATATCTGACAGGAGGGCATCTTACCTTCCGCGAACTGTTGTCGCTGATTTCCTATATGGTTACATTTGGTCAGGACTGTGAAGAGCGGAGACGATATATTGAGGCAGGGGGAGAAGAAGAGAAGATAAAGTATTATCAGATATTTGAGCCAAAAGCAGATGCGCTTCTGGAAAAGGTCAGCAGGATGGATCCGGCGTTGAAAAAGGGGAGTTGTCCAAAAGAAATCGACACGAAAGAAAAGTATATTAATTACAGAAGAAAAAATTATTTCGAAGCACAGGTAAATTACTATGAAATGCTGAATGTGGATTACCTGGTGCCTTTCTATCAGGTCTTAAAGTATATGAATACTCCGCCGTACCATTATGATACTATACAGGACAAAAACCTGGTTTTACAAAGCCTGAAAAAAGGAATTAACAAAATGAGCAGCCAGGGAAAGAGCGATACGGGACTGGTTGTCACAGATACACCTGTAATTCTAGGAACTCAGATCCGGACGGAGTTTATGGTCATGCAGGATATCAATATGATATGGCATAAATACGATATCGAAGACAGTAAAGCGGGCCAGGAAACAGGGAAATTTTGGAATAAATTTTATCTAAGCTACCGTTCTCCTAAGGATCGCAGACTGATAAGCCTGCTGATTGATTATCAGCAGTTTCGATATCTGATGCTGTGCAGCGAAGATTATTTTGTGAACAGAAATGAACTGACAGTAGAAGAACATGCAGTCAATACTTTTTACCGGAAAATTCTGCAGGAAAGGGAGCAGGTGTATGATTCTATTTTGATTCGGTTTGATAATAAAGAGGATGGGACCTGTGATTTTTCGCTGACAGTGCATGAAAGCGAGGACTTTTTTACAGGGGAAAAGACACGGTCAGTCCGGATACGTAAGGAAGACTGAGAGGAGTGCTTTGGAAAATGGCAGACAGAAGAGAAATAGCAAATGAAGGCCTGGCGGCATATGTGGGAATCACTGCTCCGGAGACACCCAGGTTTTTGTTGGCGAATAATTTTCTGCTTGAGTATTTTGAGCCTTTCGGAAAGGCAGAGCAGGAATATAATTATGAGACATGTATAGCAATGGAGACTTTGTACACAGAAGATGAAAAAAACGAACGCCAGCTGCGTTATTCCTTTGATCGGTTCCTGAGAAAATATCTGGGTGAGGACAGCATTCGCGAGGGAAACAGCCGGTTGAATAGAAACAGGCATTATTATTTTCCTGTTACACAAAACATGTTGGCGAGCAGTACTCCTACACTGCGGCATATGTTGTTCTATCTGCAGAATATTGGAAAAAATTTTGATTTTAAGAAAACCCAGGCTCTTTTGGAACAATATATTTTTCAGGACGATACAGGGATTAATCATATCTTTCGGATTTTGTTCCAAAATCAAGAGGAAAAAAGTCGGTTAAAGAGCGGGGTCGATAAAAAAGCTGTAGATAGTTTTTGGAGTATGCTCGAGTCTGCGGAACGTGGCAGGATGGTTAAGCTTGGTGGACAGTTAAACGGGGATCTGGAAACGCTGCTGACACATCGGTACTTTTGTGGGCTGGATTTTTACCGTCGTTATAATTATCTGGCGGTACTGCTGACAAGCTATGTGATTCAGTATATCGTATGCAGAGCAGGAAGTTCTGCCTGTATTCTCTGCCAGGGAGCGCCGATAGACAGCAGACTGAATGGAGCTGTCCACAGGGCGAGCTGTAATAATTATGCGAATATTCGCAAGTTGTTCCCTAAATTGCTTACAGATTTTTACAAAGATGCTATTACAAAGAATCCTGAGAACGAAATTTTAAGAATCAGAGCTTCCGAACAGGAGATTTACATTAACAATAAAGAGTTCAACGCTTTTTTTCGGGAAAATAATCTGGCAAGAAAGACAAACCTTCATTATGAAGACATCCGGAAGACCTTTGAACTGGGAGAAGGAGAAGAAAGAAAGTTGTCTGTAGAGGAGTTGGTTATGCGGTATATTGATCTGACAGGGAGCAGAAGAGGGTCAACACTTACTAAAATATCTTCGACACTGCCCACCAGCGGCAGGCAGATAGACATGATTTTTCCGAGAAATCGTTCTAGGCAGAAATATTTTGCCATGTCTGAGACGCTGTCAGAATTTTACGTGAGGCTGTACCTGGCCAGGAAGAATCAGAAGTATGATTACCTGGATAATTTTATAGAAGATCTGCAGAACAGATACAGGATTGTGATTAAAAAATCTGCGGAAGGGGAAAAAATGCTGAGATCAATGCGTATTACTCTGAACGCTCAGGAGTATGCGAAGAATCAGGCGGCATTTATTGATGTACTCAATAATATTAATTGTCTGATTAAATTATCAGACAGTGGTTACGTAGTGACTCTCCCGGAAGAGAAAGGGGCTTTTAAACTTATATGACAGGGATGGAGGAAAGAAATCTACAGCAGCTGTTTGTACGCTATCTGAAGAGATATATAAAAGAACTGACAGAGGGCAGGCAGGAGTTTTTTCTTTCTATCTGCGATATGGAAGAAGGGCTTCTGGACAGCCTAGATGATAACATGTCTGAGGAATACGTTACGATCGTCATAAATAAAAAGGATTACTCCGAAGCAGTGAGGCTGCGGAACGACTTTGAGATAAAAAGGATTGTTCTGATGTCGGGAGAAGGAGTGCAGCAAATTGATTCTCTGAAGGATTTTAATGAGTATTCCGTGTGTGCAGAGGACAAAAATATATTCTGGCCATGTATTGAGGATGCCTTTCAAATTGAGATCAGCAGGGATATCCGGGATTTTCTGGATATTTTGCTGCGGGAGGGACCAGCTTCTTTTCTGGAGTTCTTTCGGTATCTTTATTCTTGTATTGACGCAGGGCAGATAAAAGTACAGAAACTGAACAGAAATCTGTCAAGCTTGGGAATCTGGCACAGCGAAGAAAGAAGACTTCTCACAAAAGGCAGAATCCGCAGCATGATAAAAAAGTCAAAAGAGGATGTAGTGGAACGGCAGCTAACCAGGGCGCTGATGAGCGGAAGAACAGAAGCCTGGGGAAAATCGAAAGGGGTTATTGAGAGCAGCCTTGCAAAGGGAGAGATAAAAAAGATTATAGAAAAAGTTCCTTACAGTAAAGTGGAAGAGTCTCTGAAGGGGATTACGAGAGATGGTAACGCTGAATTATCCCGCATAGAAGAGACGGCAGAGGACGACGAGATTTATAGCTGCTCTTATGAATACAAAATGCGGGAACAGTCTGAGGAAGCAATTGAAGAAATTGAGACTCTGTGGCTGAAAGAAAGGGAGGAAGAAGAAGGAGAACCAGGATTGAACTGGAGTATCTATAATATTCCGGAAGATAATATACGCCACAGGCAGATACAGGAATTGAAAAAGCGGATTGCTGCTATGAATCTGCCGGAGAATAAAATTGAACTTTTTCAGAAAAAATTTTCTGAATTTGTAGAAATATTTGAACAGGCACTTCCTGAAGTGAAAAAGTATACCCCCATTTGTCTGCATGGATTTTGTAATAAAGCAGAAGCCTATACGCAAAAGTATTTTGAACTGCTTTCTTATATTCTGTCAGAAAGGATGCTGTGTCAGGAATTACTAAACTCTGAGATTATATCCCGCCTGGAGACCCTTTTTTGTAAAATTGATGAAACAAAAATTTCAATGCCTTTTTACCATCCGGTCAATGTGGTATATTACACTGGTCTGAAAAGGATGTATGAATATATAGGCGGGCAGAAACTGGACCAGAAGATTCGAAACCTGGAACAGACAATATTTTATGCGTTGCTGAAAAAACAGAGCATGCAGTTTCCAATTGAGTTTATAAGTGGAAATAACAGACTGTATGCCCTTGACTATACTACAGTCTGGAATAAAGGAAAGGTGGAATTTACAGATGCCAGGGCAGAGGTGACCTATTCAGCGCTGGATTTCAGAGTAATAGAAAAGCAAATTACAGGATATCTCAGCAGGAATCCGCTGGCTACAGAGATAACCATTGCGCTGGTAGAGATTAGCAATCTTAACGGACTGCCGCAGACTGTGGAAAAAATTCTCCATATGTCACGAATGGATCGATATAATATAGGAAGAGTAAATTTCTGGATTCTGTCTTCCAAAGAAGAGCTTTTGAAAAAGCAGCTTTCTCAGATGTGGGATACCCTGGGTACAGAAGAGAAGGTTCGTTTTCGGTTTGGAAGAAACCAGTTTTATGGGGAAAAGGGGTATGATGTCAGAGCGATCATAGCGGAAGCTGATATGACAGTGTTTGCGGACAGTTCAGTTCTGTACTACGAATCACGTATGGAGCAGCTCAGAGAAGGTGCCAATCCTCTGAGAAATCGTCTGATGGAAATCAATATCCGGGAACAGATAGAACACTATTATATATATGGCGAGTCAGACATAGCTGTTTTATGGGATACGCTGCAGCATGCGGAGCGGAGCAGGGAAGAAGGTTTCTGGTTTTGGAAAAGCCAGGAGATAAATGGCGAGGTTCTGGCATATATTAATCAGGCAGTTTCAGAAAAACAGAACTGTACTATAGTTGTGCTCAGTTCCAACGATAATATTTTGAATGAAATTCACAATAGCCGGTACATTCAAGCTCACAGACGGAAATACAATGGAAAAAATATTACAGTGATAAACTTTGCAAAAGAGAATATGACATGGAAGCTACCTCTGGATGATAAGGCCAGTATTTCCTATTCTTTGTCTGAATTTTATGATACATCTCTGGATATTGAGAATATTGCTTATTTCCTTTCAGAAGAGATTAAAGATATCACAATGGAATTATACTGGAAGGATGTACAATTCCACTGTATCATTACATTGTACAGAGAAGAAAGCGGAGAAGAAGACGGTCAGGAAGAATGTGATACTTGGATTCACTGGCAGTTTGAAGAACTGTTTGGGAAGAAAAATGTTCTGGGCAGATATTTCAGTGAATTGTGGATGAATCAGTGGGTGGAAGGAGCGCGCAGTGTTCCGGCTGCACTTATGGCAGGAAGGCTGCGAAAAGGAGCTCATATAGAAGTATTCTATGATGAAAAGAACGTATCAGAGCTGAAAAGGGAAATCATTCCGGAAGAAGACTGTATGGAGGCAGTAAAAATACAGGAAATTCTTAGTTTTGCAGATAAAAAAGCTGCTATTGACAGCCGGACGGTTCAGGAATTCCGCGAAAGGTATGATGTGGAACTTCTGGATCGTATTCTGGGATGCGATCAGGGAGAGGAACTTCTGGAAACGGAACTTTATCAAAAACTGCTGGAAATACAAAAGAAAATCGGAGAGGAATAGCGGAATGGACAAAAAGAGCAAAGTAATCTTTGTAAATTCTTTTAAGGGAGGAGCAGGAAAAACCACGCTTGCCTTGATGTATTGTATCAATCATGTTTTTTATCAGAAAGGACAGTATGAAAATGTGATATATATGGATCTGGACGTACTGGGAACGGGGACCTGTTATCTTTTCGGCGAGGGTCGTTTGACAGAGGAGAATTGCTTCGAAAAAACGGGGAAACCAGTAGAAATAGAACTGAAACTGGGGGATGAAACAGGGAGCATCTATATCGCCCACTTGAATCCGGAATTAAAAAATAAATCTGTATTTGGTACAGAATATTTTATAAATCATCAGAGGCTGGCAGAGGAATTCCTGAAAAACAAAATACTCCAGTTTATGAAAGAGCAGATACGAAAAGTACCGGGAACTTTGCTTGTGCTGGACTGTGCACCTGGATTTTCAAGTATGGAGCAGGCACTCCTGCAGGAATGTTATTATCTGATGCTGCAGGGAAAGGTAGAAGTAGATGAGGAGTATGTCACAACGCTGGATTCTACCCATATGCAGAAATGCATTCAATGCCTGAACGGAATTGCGTCTGGAATCCCGGTTGCCATGGAGTATAGAAATATAAATATAGTTATTAATGATCTGCAAAATTATTCCGGCTACGTGGACGAGGTAGAACCGGGAACACTTGAAGAAAAATGGAAAGATATTGTCAGCAAAATATGCAGAAATATCCATGACAGCCGGGTCACAATCAGAAAATGGAAATATTCTCAGGAATTTGCGCAGCAGAGTATCTATGGAAGTGAATGCGCAGTGGAGAATCATCCGGAATGGTATATTTTTACAGATGAGAATTATCAGACTGTTTACCAGACGAAAGACAAGGAGATGAGAGGTTAGAAGAGAAAGGTGTAAAGTGATATGAAAAGAAACAAAGAATTTCTGATCAATGATGCGGAGATGTACCAGTATTTTGAACAGCTGCTCTATGGAGAAGAAACAGAGCTTTTGAAGAGATGGAAGGTGAAGCAGGATGAGCTGGAATATGGCCTGACTGAGCGCAATGTTTCAAAACTGATTGGAACAAAAGAATTGCTATATGGAGAAGAGGATGCGGAAAGACAGATCTGTCTTCTGGAAACACTGGAAAAATTTCTGCATGAATATATAGGAATAAAGGGACTGGAAGAGCTTTTCATTAATAACTATGGTGAAATTGAAAACAGTATATTTCTGGAGCATGACGCGGCAGGCAATTCCAGAAACATACGGGAACACGCAAAACATCAGATGAAAAATGCCTATCTGGGCTCAGTTCTTCTGCTGGAATGCGGATATCTCCCAGATATGGCAAAGAAAATTTATCAGGAGCAGAGTCCGATTACCCGGCGTTTAGCGCGTGAAGCGAGATGTCTTTTGAAGAAAGCGGAAGAAAAAGAAGTGCTAAAGAAACTGGAGGAGTTGTGCTATAAAATATTTATGGTTTCTTCCCTGCTGCATGATATAGGATATCCACTGGCTTATTATCTGCGTTCCGCAAAACAGATGACAGAGTATCCGCCGTACCTGAAAATTTTGTGTCCGACGGTAAAGGCAGAATTTGCAGATATCAAGTCCAGTCTTTTAGACAGCTGGCTGTTCCGTTATGTGGATGCAAAAAAGATTCAGGAGAAATATGCGGTAGATGATCATGGGGTATTGTCGGCTTTAAGCCTGCTTATGCACTTTTATCACAATGGGAAGATTTATTTTCTCGAACCGGAAGAAAGGTGCATTATTGAGATGACGGCAGTAGCTATTTATCACCATACAGATCGGTTTCCTGAGGGAATGCGGATGGTGTATCTGACAGATCCGGTTTCTTATATGGTAAGACTCTGTGATGACATGCAGGAGTGGAACCGTTTTAAGATTCTTATAAATGAAAAGCATAATTTTCTGCAATGTGGGCAGTGCGGCAGGCTGATAAAGGAAAAGAATGGGTTCTACCAGTGTAAATGTGGGCAGAGTTATGAAAAAGTGACTATGATTCAGAACCGCAAGCTTAATTATATTTGTCTGTGCGATGAATTGGAGATTGAGAAACGAGAGAAAAGCGTAAACATTTTGGCAAAATTCCATTTTTTAAAACAACTGGAGATTCTGCTGGATGATTATAGCTGTATTGTCAAAACTGCAGGCGATATGGAAAAAATCCAGAAGATGCTCGAAGGGCAATCCCTCTTTCCAAAGATGAAAGTGGACTATTTTGTGTCTAATAATCCTGTCGAAATCATTAAACGAATGATTCAGGACAGCGGAAAGACAGAAGAGCAGATAAACACTTGGATGGAACAGGAGCTATCAGGCGAAAGACAGCAGGCATTCCGCGAGTTTTGGGATGATTTTAAAACAAAAAAGGAAGAGAATCCCTTTGGAAAGATAAAAGAAAAGAATCAGCTTAAATATGAGAAAATGGCACAGGAGTATGTGCTGACATATTACGGACAGGTATATAGTCTTTATCAAATGTTATATACGGTAAAATAATAGAATGCCGGACTTGTGTATAAGGGCGGTAGATTTATGGCAATAATAAAATTTATATATTAAATCTGCCAGGCTGTTATTTCAACAGCAATCGAACTATGCTATAATAATTTCAAATAATGATTGGTACAGGATTAGAGAAAGATAAGACGAACATAGATAAAAGAGATAATATGGTAAATATTTATATGGGTTCGTAATATATTATAAAGAATGAGATGAAGCATGGCGAAACTGGATTTTAAAAAAGTAACAAAAGATACAGTCGCGAATGATGATTTTGATTGTGGTATAGAATCAATTAATGAGTATGTGAAGGATTCTTATTACCCTTCACTTGCGCAACATGCGTATACATATTGCATTATTGGTGAAGGAAAGACCTTGGGGTATATACAATTTTTATTTAGAGATGTTGAACTGGAGTATTTTCCTGACGATATATCAGATATAGATACGGGTGTAAAGGAAAACATGTTGTCAGCAATTCACATCAGATTTATTGCAATAAAAAAGAAATATCAAAAAAGGAAAATTGGGACAGCTGCATTAGACATCCAGAAGAATTACAGGCTTATATTGAAGAAATGTATGAAGGCTTAATATAAAGGAGGTAGATTATGAGAAATGGCAGAATTGGAACTTTGCATTTGACAGGCGAAGATGCTGCGAGCTTTGTACACTCATTTTTTTGTCCATCTGTTGAAGAAATCAGAGAACGTGAAGTTATACGAGCAAGAAGAAGCGAGCAAGTGAATGTAAAAAGCACGCAAGATGGTTTCATAGGAGATGCTGCTGATTTGGATTTGTCGTTTTTAAAGGAGGAGTTAAGGGAAGAACGGGTGAGTGTCACAGTTACGGTGTCTGTTAAAGTGCAAACAAATGACTTTTGCTCTGTAAGTGAGAGTTCCTTACCCCAGATGGTTACGCAAATGTTTGTTCCTGCTTCAAAGACAGAATTTACATCCTGCAATACAAATGAAATAGCGCAAATAGCTGCTTAGTGAGGTTGATATGGAAAGTATGTTTCAGTTTACCAACCCGGCTTTAACCGGGTTAGAATTTGGATTGAATGAGGGATTTAACAGCAAAGAAAATAAAGAAGTACAAATTCAGATTAATATGTCTGTATCTGTAAATAGGAATGAAAGCAGAAATGAAGCAGAGGTAACTCTCAAGATTGAACTTGGTGAAAAGAGTTCTGAAATGCCATTTTTTATTACTGCTTTGGAAGCTGCAAGATTTAGATGGGGAGAAGAAATGGAGGAAGCCCTGGTAAATAAGTTATTAAATCAAAATGCGCCTTCATTGCTTTTGTCATATGTCAGGCCGATTGTAACTCAAATTACAGCAGCATCGCCATTTGGTGCGTATAACATACCATTTATTAACTTTACACATAAAAAGTAAATGAATTTATCAAACTCAACACGACATTGCTCAAAAGTACAGGAAGAATTTCGGAGTATTTCTCGCTGGAGGACTGAAAAAGAAATTAAGACTGCTTTCGGGAAAATCGAAGAGGAAACACTATAAAATGTAATAATAAAAAGAAATTTTACGCAGAGATATCGCCTAAAGGATGTTGCGGGCGGTATCTCTGTAATTTTATTCCTGTTGAAGAGGAAATAGGAAAAGGGGCAGAAAGAAGAAATTCAGAGAATAAGTTTTGTTTCAATATTTATTTGCAAAGGTTAAAAGTTGAGGTATGATAATAATCAGGTGCGAGCTGTGAAATCAGCCTAGCTGATTTCCCCTGGCAAGCGGAGGAAACTCTGCAAGCCCTGGTAAGCTGATAACAATACTGTAGGAAAATCCTATCAGGTAAGGTCTAGCCAACCGCCTGTACCGAGTCCTTGGAACCGAAGCGGTAACGCCAGGCTTAAGCGTAGGACAGCAGGGAGCAGCAGAGCCGAAACGAAAGTGAAATGATTGAGCTGGGAAATTATCATGAGGTTGGATATGGTCGATGTGTTCTGTTTCACAGCAGACAATACTGTCATGACCGGCAGGGTGAATATTACGGTGCGGCGGAGCCGCCAGTCCGGTGTGGCGTGAGCCACCTGTCCGGACTAACGGAGCCACGGTTGATAGTTACTCAGCTTGAGCAGGATCCAGACCATAGACCTCTCTCATGGAAAGGTCTTTCGATGGATCGATGCTCTCAATGTTAATCTTATATGAATCGTAAGAAATACGATCCATG
>NZ_NFLF01000002.1 GCF_002160765.1 Lachnoclostridium sp. An138 | reverse complement strand
TAGATAGGGCAGAGGTGGAAGCACGGTAACGTGTGGAGCTGACTGTTACTAATAGGTCGAGGGCTTGACCAAAAAGCGAAGAAAGCGAAAGCACTTCGCAAAGCGTCATAGGATAGAAAAAAGTCTTAAAAATGGATTGACAGTATATAGTTTTGAAGGTATAAGGGAAGAACTTATGCCAGATAATCCTCGATAGCTCAATGGTAGAGCACACGGCTGTTAACCGTGGGGTTGTAGGTTCGAGCCCTACTCGGGGAGCTTCAGAGGAGAGAGACCTGTGAGCAGAATGCTTGCAGGTCTTTTTATTGTGGGTCGCGGCTCATAGTTTTTATGTACAATATGGTAAAGTGTTGTTTCTCTTTTTATTGACAGATTAAAGCAATCCTGCTATTCTAAAATAGGAAACTAGTTACCTAATTAACTGCCAAACGGCCGGCTGCTGTCTGTTTAAGAGCAGAAACAGTATCCGGACAGAAACAGGCAGGAGAAAGCAGAATTTCAGAAAACAGATATGAAAGATTTAAGAATACAGGAACTGATTACGCGGTTTTCTGATACCAGGGAAAATCAGCAAAAAGCAGTATTCAGCACTCTGTTCATTGCTGGAAACAGGCTGCAGACTGTTTTTGACAATCATATCCCGGAGATATCCTTGAAGCAGTTTATGCTGCTGTCGATAGTCAGACAGTTGCCAGAGCAGCTGACGTTTACGCAGCTGGGTGATATTCTGGGCTGTTCCCGCCAGAATATAAAGAAGCTGGCGGACGCACTGGAGAAAAAGGGATTTATTACGATTCAGCAGAGCTCCTCTGACGCGAGAGCTATGTGCATCTGTCCTGCGAAGAAAGCAGAGGAATATTTTCAAGAGGAGTTTTCTGTGTATCAGAAAGAATTGAAATATCTTTTTGAGGTGTATACGGAAAAAGAATTGGAGCAGTTTTTCCGGCTTTTGATGAGGCTGTACGCAGGAATAGAAAATCTGCAGAGGAGCATAAGAGAAGAGGAGAGGGGAAAATAGATGAAAACGGCAGTCATTTATCATTCACAGACAGGTTTTACGAAACGCTATGCTCAGTGGACAGCGGAGACGGTAAAAGCGGATTGTTTTGAATTGTCAGAAGCCAGGGAAAAAGATTTGTCCGGGTATGAAGCAGTTGTGTTTGGGAGCTGGGTGTGCGCCGGAAGTCTCAGCAAGTTCGGCTGGTTTAAAAGCAATATGGACAAATGGAAGGATAAAAAGCTTGCGGTTTTTTGCGTCGGAGCAAGTCCGGCGGATAATCCGGAGGTCCAGGATTTCCTGAAGCAGAATTTTGGAGGACCGGAATTCGCAGGAGTCAGGGTATTTTACTGCCCAGGCGGCTTTTGCTATGAGAAGATGGGGATGAAGTCGAAGCTTATGATGAAGGTGTTTATGAAAGCGCTGAAGGCGAAAAAGGAGAAGACAGAAGCAGAGAAAGAGATGATAAGATGGATTTCTTCTTCTTATGACATTTCTGACAGAAAGTATATTGAGCCTGTGCTGGAATATCTGAAGGAATTATAAGAATGGCTATAAAGAAAAGACTGAATGGATGGGAGCTTTCAGTTTTGCCCCTGCCATTCAGTCTTAATATAGGAATGACCAAAATGGATTGACTGTTAAAGAACCGTCATAGCGGTGTAAGGGAACGAGAAATCAACATTCGTTCTCTTTTTTCTGCGTTTCTCTCGTATCGATGGAATCCCGGAAGACATAGAAACGGTCGTACAGGAATTCCAGAGTCAGGTTGCAGACCATGTTCAGCGCAGTTACCAGATATTCGTTCCAGTGGAGTGTATCGGCCAGATAGCTGCCCGCAATGGTGGAGACCGGGGTGAACACGCAGTAGAAGGCGAAGACCTTCAGCATGGCCACGGGCACATTGCTGGCGGACTGGAAGGTGTACCGGCGGTTTAGTGTGAAGTTCCAGAGAACCGACAGGATCAGGGCTATCAGGTAACAGGGCCAGTAGCTCCAGCCGGTCAGCTCGTTCAGCAGGGAGAAAGCAATGATTTCGATGAGCCCTGCTGAAATGGAAAACAGTACGAATTTCAAGGTGCGGAGCAGTTCTTTATGCTTCATGCGTGAGCCTCCCCTCTTCGGCGCAGGAGCCGGAAGTTGTCTTTATTGGCTGCGTACAGCTTCTTGAAAATTTCATAGGAATGATTGTAGAGGGCATGTTCTGCCGGATTCGGCGCATAGCGGCTGTGGATGGGGATGAAGTCCCGTATCCTGTCCAGGTCGGGAATCAGGCCCAGACCGACGGCTGCCACAGCTGCGGCGCCTACGGAGCCCACATTCTGCGGACTTTCTACCACCTCAATCGGATGTCCCGTGATATCGGCCAGAATCTGTGAGGTGACAGGGGAAAGGGCGCCTCCCCCCACGAAGCGGATGGTGTCGGAGACGCTTATCTTTCGGGCCTGACATTCCAGCATCCAGCGCAGGTGATAGCAGATACCCTCCAGAACCGCGCGGATAAGCTCTGTCTTTCCGGTCTCCAGGCGGATGCCGAAGAACATGCCGGCGGCTGCGGGGTCTTCAAAGGGACAGCGGTTGCCATGAAGCCATGGAGTGAAGATGACGCCTCCGGAACCTGCGGGAGCATATTTCACAGTCTCTGTCATATAATCGTACAGGCTGCGGGCGACGGCTTCGGGACCTTCCGAGATGTCCTTCTTTTCCAGATAAATGCCGATTTCATCCAGAGCGAGATGATCCCGGACCCATTCCAGACATTTTCCGGCTGTCTCCATTTCCGCAAAGTAGTTGTAGCGGCCGCGCTGGGCGCCGACGATGGCCGCGATCATGGCGGATACGTCCACCAGCTGCCGGTCGGTCACGGTGCTGACCCAGCCGGAGGTGCCACAGTAGATATGAGTGTCTCCCACGCGTGTGCAGCCGGAGCCCACGCCGATGAGGGAAGCGTCTCCGCCTCCGCCGAAGACGGGCGTGCCCGGGACAAGCCCCAGTTCAGACGCGGCATGTTCGGTCAGGACGCCTGCCTGTTCGGAAGAAGAGATGATTTCCGGAAGATGTTCCATGCGGATGCCGAAGGTTCTGCATAAGGGCTCACTCCACATATGTTTTCTGGTATCGTAGAGCAGCGTGGCGAAGGCGGAATCTTCAGTCATCACAAAACGGCCCGTACAGCGGTGTATCAGATACTCTTTTACATCCAGCCATTTGTGGGCGCGGGCAAAATTTTCCGGCTCATGGGCTTCTATCCATTTGTATTTCCACATGGGGTCCTTGACGCTTGTGGAGACAGCTCCGGTGATCCGCAGGCTTTTCAGAAGCTTGAAGATGTTAGCCCCGGCAATTTGGATGCCGTAGGCGATACCTTTCCGGATTTCTTCCACGGCCCGCTGGTCCATATAGCTCATGGGACGGTGGACGGGAACGCCGTTTTCGTCTGTCAGCACAAGTCCCTGCATCTGGGAGCAGAAGGAGATTCCGGCTATCTGCTCCGGGGCGGTGCCTGTTCTTTTAAGAAGTCTTTCTGTGGTGCAGCACATGGCAGTCCACCATTCATCGGCGTCCTGTTCGGCTCCTCCATCTTCTAAAATGTAGAGATTGTATCCTTCACTCTCTCCGGCCAGCAGAGTGATGCTGCTGCCGATCTCAAAAAGACAGGTTTTTACGCCTGTGGTTCCAATGTCGTAAGCAAGCACATATGTCATATTTCATTCCCCCTGTATGTAAATGTATATCATATCCCTCCGGCGATTCAGTACAGGCTGAATCAAATCACTTGTCCTGTTCTTCAAAAGTAAATGCAGACTCCAGAAATTTCAGCATTTCCTTTCTTATCGATGGATTCATGTCTTCGGGTTCTGCTCCGCAGTAGATGCGGAAACGTTCTCTGTAGTAATCGCAGCAGTAGGTAAACTGCAGCATCATCAGCAGATTGTCAAAGAAAAAAGCGAAGAGCCCTGGATCGGCGTCCCGGCGTATTTTTCCTTCCCGCTGGGCACGTTCTGTCATACTGGTGTATAGACGGGCGCTCAAGGATTCGATCTCCTGAGTCAGGGCGGGAACAAAGCGCGCGGCGCTTCCGCAGGTCAGTTCGTGGTACATACGGATATGGCTGGGATGTTCCCGGCAGTGCTGCTGGAGCGCCTGAATCAGGCGCTCCGCGTACTGCAGAAGCTTTTCCTCCCGGCTGGTGGTTTCAGACAGGGTGCGTTCCAGCTCCTGCATGCTTTTTTTCACGCAGGCCAGAAAAAATCCATCTTTGTCTCCGTAATATTTATAGAGTACGCCGACGCTGATTCCGGCCCGTCCCGCAACCCTGCTCATACTGGTTTTCTCAAAGCCCTGCTCGCCGAATTCTGTAATGCCGGCCTCCAGAATCTCCTCCAGTTTTTCTTCAGTCAGGCGTTTCAGCAAATCTCATCCTCCTCTTGACCGGAAGCTTCCCGGGACTGTGCCTGCCCTTCCTTTTTTCGGGAGTATTTGGTCTGATAAATCAATCTCTGCAGCCGGGCGTCCACAGGATTCAGCGGCTCGCAGTCGCTCAGAAGCTTTGCGTACAGAGCGGCTTCACAGCCTTTTTCCAGAAGAAGGGCGGCCGCGGCCACGTCATCAGCTGTTTTCCCGGTACAGAAGCCGCCGCAGTCTTCCAGAAGCGCGGCGTTCCGGCCTGTGAGCGCTTTCGCGATGGCCGCGGGCTGCCGCCGATTCTCCCAGTGCCTTGCGCAGCGGATGTCCGGTCCGGCGATCTGGGCCAGATCATCCAGATAGGGATAGACGGTTTTGCCCAGGATACTCATAGCCATAGTGGAGGCGGAGCGTACATGCAGAATAAACCGGGCGCCGCTGCGCCGGTAAATGGCTGCGTGGACGGCAGCCGGACGGTCAGAATCCTCTGGAACAAGCCGCAGATCGTAGATGCGGGTGACAGAGCCGGTCTTCAGTTTAAAATAATGGCCGCTGCGCTGGCTTCTGCCGTAGTCTGGCATGGGCCAGAGGGCGCGCTGCTCTGTGTACATCTTAAGTTCCTCGTCCAGTACCGCGCCGATCCGCTCTGCGCAGATTCTTTCCAGGGCTTCGGCAGCCTGGAAAGCGGTGTCACAGTCTGTTCCGAGACAGAGCGCGCCGTGGCCGCGCATGAGAATGGCCTGGGTGGATGGATTGGAGGAAAGCTGGTCCGCCACTGCCTGGCGGAGCTTATCCGTGGAAGGAAGCCCGTAGGCGGCGCAGGGAACCCGTTTTCCAAGGACGGGGTCGGAAAAGCCGCTTAAGGCCCAGCCGCGGATACCGTAGACGGAGGCTTTGTCCTGGTGGGTGTGAATCACGAAGTTTACCTCCGGCCTCAGCCGGTAGGCATCCGCATGGATGCCCTTTTCGCTGGAGGGCTTACGCTCTCCCTCATAACTTAAATCGGAAATATTTACAAGAACCAGATCCTCCGGCTGCATATGCTCATAGCCCAGGCCGCTGGGTGTAATGACAAATTGTTCCTCAGATACCCGGGCGCTTACGTTGCCCCAGGTACGGGCCACAAGGCCGGCCTCCGTCAGTCTGTGCACGGCGGAGATTATGAGTTCTCTGGCTTCTGTCTCTTTATAGGCCATAGGTCTGAACCTCCTTATACGTCGATTCTTCCGCAGTTTGCAAATACCCGGTCAAAGCGGGAGAGCACGTCGTCGATCATTTCCTCCGTGTAAGCGGCGCTGGTGTAGAGTCTGGAGCCGGCCAGAGTGACGATGCCCTCTGCCATATAAGCGGCGCCGATATGCTCCATCTCTTTCTGACGGATTCCGGTTTCTTTCAGCACGTGGGGAATCGTCCAGGGTTTTGACCAGTCTACAATGAAATGCATGGTTCCTACGCTGTCCAGGTGGCAGATGGAACCCTGGTTGAAGGCCACGAAGGGCAGGTCGTATTTTTTGATCAGCTTCTGAAGGCCCTTTGTCAGACGGTCGCCCATGCGTCCTGCTTTTTCGCAGGCATTCGTCCGCTCAATCTCACAGAGTGTGTAGTAACCTGCTACACAGGAAATGGGAGTCGCAGCCAGGGTGCCGCCGCACATGGCTTTGGAAACCTTCTTTCCGGAGGAATCAAGACCTGCTCCCAGATAAGCCATGCAGTCCTCATGGCCGCCGACTCCGCCTGCTCCCGGATAGCCGCCGGCGATGATCTTTCCGAAGATAGTCAGATCCGGATCTACGCCGAAATAGCTCTGGGCTCCGCCCGGTCCGATACGGAATCCGGTTACCACTTCATCGAAGACGAGAAGAGCTCCATATTTGTGGGCCAGCCATTCAGCACCTTTGATGAATTTTTTGGATACGGGACGGGTGCCGCTTTCCGGTCCTACCGGCTCGATATAGATGGCCGCTGTGCCGCCTGTGAGCTCGTTCATTTTCAGCTTCCGTTCCAGATCATCCAGATCACCCGGGAAAAATTCATTGGTATGCTTAAATACAAAGTTCGGAACGCCTTTGGACATCAAGCCCTTCGTTCCGGGTACACGGATGCCGTAGGCCAGCTGGTCGGACCAGCCATGGTAGGCGCCGCCCATCTTCAGAATGTTTTTCTTTTTCGTTTTCAGCCGGGCGATTCTGGCCGCGACCATGCAGGCCTCGGTTCCGGAGCCCAGCATACGGAACTTCTGGACAGAGGGAACCATCTCCGTGATCTTCTTTGCCAGCTTGTATTCATACTCGTGAAACAGGCCGGTGGAGGGGCCGCAGGTATTCAGAAGCTCGATGACCTTTTCCCGCACTTCCGGCATGTTGCTTCCGAGAATGGTGGGTCCGCCTGCCTGCAGCAGGTCATAGTACCAGTTCCCGTCGATGTCGTAGAGCCTGGCGCCTTCCGCCTTTTCAATAACGATGGGGAACGGGTAATTGAAAGCCAGATTGTGCTGTACGCCTCCGGGAATGACCTTCTTTGCCTCGGTGATCATTGCCTTGGACTTACTGCACTTCTTTTCGAAATACTCTTCCTCGTACATTTTCAGCTTATCCGGACGCACGGAATAAACCGGTTTTTTGATCAGCTCATCCAGCTGTCTGGTGACTTCTGCCGCGTTCAGATACTTGTCGATTGCAAATCCATTGTATGCCATACCTTTTCCTCCTGTTCTGCTGGCTCATGGAAGCGCCGCTTCCGGTTTTGGGAAATCCGGTGCCGGCGCAGATGTAGGGTTCGTCTTGTGAATCTATGTTCACGTCTTGCCTCCATTTTACCATTTCGACAGGAAAGCTGTCAACGAAGGCGGAGAGAATTTTTCCCGTATATGGAGCGGCAGCTGCCGCTCAGGCCGGTTTCAGACATCTGCCCTTTTAAGACGCAGGGACAGGACTTGAGAACAGAACCGCGCAGGCTGTCAGCGGTATCTCCGCCTGTATTCGGAGGGAGTGCACCCTTTCTGCTCCCGAAAGATTTTCGTAAAATAGCTGGCGTCCTCAAAGCCGCACAAAGCGCCGATTTCTGCGACGCTTCGGGAGTCTGAAATCAGGAGAGAAGCTGCCTGGCGGATGCGGTACTGTCTCAGATAGTGGACAGGAGGGACGCCGATGGTGGCGCGGAAGCAGCGGAGCGCTTCACTTTCACTGACACCTGCGCTGGCGGCGATGTGGGAGACAGTCAGCGCCTCGGGGAAATGTTCCTGGATGTACTGCAGCATCTGCTTGGCTCTCCGGGTGTCTCTTAACGCTTTTTCCGAAGGCGGGAAGGCGTCTGCCGGCCTGTGGGAAAAGAGGAGAAAGAGCAGGCGTGACAGGGAGGAACGCACCTGAAACTCATAGCCGGGGGGCTCCAGAAAGCAGGCTTCCCAGGCATCTTTGACATTTTGAAGGGCTTCCCGGTGCCAGGAGAGAGAGCCGTCCAGAGGAGTATATTTCAGGGCCTCGTTCTGAATAAGCGGATGGACATAATTTTGCCAGAAAATACTGTCCAGGCTTCCTCCGATGAGCCTCGGGTGAAAAACCAGAGAGCGGAGACGGCAGCAGCTGTCTCCTGCGGCGCGGACGGCATGGAGAATGCCGGCGTTGATAAAAAAGCCCTGCCCTTGGGAGAGGGAAAAGCGGTCCGATCCGGCACTGAGAAGGGCGTTTCCTTTTGTGATAATGAGAACCTCCAGGTCTTCATGCCAGTGCCATGCTACCGGACTTAAACGCAGATCTTCATCATGACAGGAGACGGGGAAGAGGGAGGTTCCATGCTCGGTAAGTTCTTTTCCCTGCGGATCTGTCTGTACGGCGCAAAATGATATTGCCATAAGCCTGTTTCCTCCTGTTGGTGGAAATATTATAGAAAAAAGATGGTTTTCTTCTATCTGATAGTGATTTCTGATGATATAATTATACCAGTTTACGAGGAGGAATACCAGAATGTTTCATTTGCTTTTAGCTGTTATCTATCTGTCATTTATCAGCCTGGGACTGCCCGATTCTCTGCTCGGCTCAGCCTGGCCTTCCATGTATGGCGGGTTTGGAGTCCCGGTTTCTTACGCAAGCATTATTTTTATGATTATCTCGGCAGGCACAATTGTGTCCAGCCTGCAGAGCGACCGGCTTACAAGAAAGCTGGGAACGGGCAGGGTGACGGCCCTGAGCGTGGCGGTGACTGCGGCGGCTCTGTTTGGTTTTTCATTCAGCAGCTCTTTCTGGATGCTCTGTCTGTGGGCAGTTCCCTATGGACTGGGCGCGGGAAGCGTGGACGCGTCCCTGAATAATTATGTGGCGCTTCATTATGCCAGCCGCCACATGAGCTGGCTTCATTGTATGTGGGGGATTGGCGCTTCCATAGGGCCCTATATTCTGTCCTTTGCCATGACAGGAGGACAGGGCTGGAATATGGGGTACCGGTATATTGGCTTTCTGCAGGCAGCGCTGACAGTGATTCTTTTTCTGAGCCTGCCGCTCTGGAAAAACGGAAAAGCAGAGGCGGCAGCGCGGAAGAAAACTCCCTCCGGGCCGGAGAAAAGCCTGGCCGTACAGGAAAAGCCGGGCCGGGATAAGGCCTTAAGCCTGCCGGAAATCCTGAGGCTTCCGGCTGCAAAGGAAGCCATGCTGACATTTTTCTGCTATTGCGCGCTGGAACAGACCACAAGTCTGTGGGGGAGCAGCTATCTTGTTCTGCACTGCGGCATTTCTGCGGAAGCGGCTGCCCGGTTTGCCAGCTGGTTTTTCCTTGGTGTAACAGCCGGCCGTTTCGCCAGCGGTTTTCTGACTATGGCGCTTAACGATACCCGTATGGTGAGGCTTGGCCAGGGGATTATTTTTCTCGGATTTATCACGCTGACGATTGCGGGAACCAGTGCGGCGGCGCCTTTCGGCCTGATTCTCATAGGACTTGGCTGTGCGCCGATCTACCCCTGTCTTCTCCACTCTACGCCGGAACACTTTGGAAAGGAGCGCTCTCAGGCCGTCTTTGGAGTCCAGATGGCGAGCGCTTATGTGGGAACCTGTCTGATGCCGCCGCTGTTTGGGCTGATTGCGGAGCATGTGGCTATTCGTCTGTTCCCGTTTTATCTTCTGGGACTCCTGGCGTTGATGGCGGTCATGCATGAAAGAGTGGTCCGGAAGACAAAGGGAGATGCTGCCGGCCGGCAAGACAGACAGGAAGCGGCATAGCAGAGAATGCTCCGGGAAGCAGGCGCGGAGCGGGGGTGAACAGAGGGGATTTTTTCTTGAGAGGATTCGGGATTCGGGGCAGAAAATCTGCAGATAAAAATAGAAAATCCCCTCTTGCCAAATTGGAAAAAATGTGATAGCATATCTAATGTTCAGGTTATCTCTGCGCAGATAACGGCCCCAAGGGGCAAAAAGAGAACAGGGCTCCTTGGTCAAGCGGTTAAGACATCGCCCTTTCACGGCGGTAACACGGGTTCGATTCCCGTAGGAGTCATTTTGGACCCATAGCTCAGTTGGTTAGAGCAACCGGCTCATAACCGGTCGGTCCTGGGTTCGAGTCCCCGTGGGTCCACTTTTTCATTTATTATTTTATTATCTTATCATTTTATTTTTGGCCCGATGGCTCAGTTGGTTAGAGCGCCGCCCTGTCACGGCGGAGGTCGTGGGTTCGAGTCCCATTCGGGTCGCTTATGCGCCAGGCGCATTTGCCGGCATGGCGGAACTGGCAGACGCACAGGACTTAAAATCCTGCGGGACTAATCTCCCGTACCGGTTCGATTCCGGTTGCCGGCAGATATTGAGAATTTCTTACATTTGTGAGAGATTCTCTTTTTTTTATTCCCGCGGGCAGTGAGGCAGGCGGACGCGTTCCAGGCTGCCTCTATGTAAAACATTTCTGTGCTGCATATCATATAGGGATGAAACAGGAAAAGAGTCAGTCAATGATAGAAATCAGTCTCTGCATGATTGTGAAAAATGAGGAGGAAACTCTGGGCAGATGTCTGGAGAGTATGGAAGGGCTTGTGGATGAAATCGTAATTGTGGATACCGGTTCCTCGGACAGAACCAGGGAAGTCGCAGGCAGATATACGGAGAAACTTTATCACTATGTCTGGAGGGATGATTTTTCAGCAGCCAGAAACTTTGCCTTTGACAAAGCGGGAAAAGCTTACTGCATGTGGCTGGACGCAGACGATGTAATGAGCCTGGCCGGGCGGGAAGAGTTTCAGAATATGAAAAGGGAACTGACGGACAGCGCAGATATGGTCCTGCTGCCTTATCATACCGGTTTTGACGAGATGGGAAGACCCTCCATTACGTATTACCGGGAACGGATTATGAGAAACGCTGCCGGTTTCCGGTTTCAGGGCAGGGTGCATGAAGCGGTTGCTTTGAGCGGGAGCGTGGTGAAGGGAACGGCAGTGATTGAGCACCGAAAGGAAAGAAAGGGAGACAGCTTTCGCAATCTACGGATTTACCAGGATATGGAGAAGCGGAATGAAGAGTTTCTTCCCCGTGATCTTTATTATTATGGAAGAGAGCTGGTCTCACACAGACTGTATGAGAAAGGCAGGCAGGTTTTGCAGGCTTTTCTGCGGGACAGGGAGGGCTGGAAAGAAAATAAGATAGATGCCGCAAGACAGCTTGCCGTCTGCTGCTATGGGCTGGGGCAGGAAGAGGAAGCGCTTTTGGCTCTGCTTCAGAGCTTTGTCTATGATATGCCAAGAGGGGAAATCTGCTGTGATTTGGGAAGACATTTTCTGGACAGAGGGAGATATCGGGAAGCGGTATTCTGGTATGAGCAGGCGCTGGGATTGAAACCGGAAAGAGACAGCGGGGCATTTATACAGGAGGAATGCTATGATTTCCTGCCGGCTATTTCTCTGTGTGTCTGCTATGACAGGCTGGGAGAATGGGATAAGGCGGAAACATATAACAGCCTGGCGGGCAGTTTCCGGCCGGATTCCCCCTGTTATCTTCAAAATCTGGAGTATTTTAAGAAACTCTGGCGGCCGTAGCCCGATGGAATCTTTCTGGAAGCGCATGCTCATATTTTTTACAGCAGAAGGAATGCGGGAACATATAATAAAAGGAAAATGAAAAAGAAGGAAGTATTTTATGTTCTGGTTTCAAAATCATCGTCAGGGAAACAGTGAACAGGGTGCCTGCGGGCAGGAGAAGGGATGCGGCTGCGCCTGCGGCCGTCCCTGCCCGCCGCCCTGTCCGGAAGGAGTTACGGGGCCTACAGGTCCGGCGGGAGCGACAGGTCCGGCGGGAGCAACGGGTCCGGCGGGAGCAACGGGCCCGGCGGGAACAGAGGTACGGGAAGCGCTGTCTGCATATTCTACGCCCGCGCAGGCAGGAAGCGATGGGCAGGGGCTGATATTTGACAGAAACGGAGTAATAGCCGGAACTGCGATTTCGCACACGGTGAATACTGCTGTTTTTACGGTGAATCAGCCGGGAATTTATTATGCCGCTTTTCATGGCACCTTTGCTCCGGTCAGCAATTCTGCCTTTCCCATGGGGTTGTCCGTTTATCTTCAGCAGAATGGAGCAGCTGTGCCGGGGGCGGGAGCCCAGTATACATTCCAATCCGCATCAGGAATGGAAAACCTGTCATTTTCTCAAATGATTGAGATTACGGCAGTCCCGGCAGCGCTGCAGGTGACAGGAAGCGGTGGAAGATTTCTTTATGCAGATGTGGGACTGACAATTCAAAGACTTGGCAGCGCATCCTGAAAATGCCTGGAAGCAGACGGGCTCAGGATGAACACAAAGAAAGCCTGAGATGGTAAAGGAAGTCCCCGGTCTGCAGCGGGAAGTTTCAGCCCGGGGATTTCCTGGAGAAAAGTCGTAAACAGAGTAAGACGCAGCCTGTTTTATATTTTTGAAAAAAGTTCTTGATTTCTGTGAATGAATGTGCTATTATAATCAGGCAGTCAAAAACAGCATGTTGCGACTGACAGAGAGATAGTGTGTGGGCATAGCTCAGCTGGATAGAGCGTTTGGCTACGGACCAAAAGGTCGGGGGTTCGAATCCTCTTGCCCACGTTGTTTTCGGAAGAAACCTTGATTTTTCAAGGTTTCTTTTGCTTTTTGCGGAATCGTGGCAGAATAAGAAAGAAAAGCTTTTAGTGATAATATCACGGAATTCTGTGGGAAAACGGTATATGATAGAGACAAGAAAACAGTAAAATCCATTTTAAGGAGGAATATCATATGTCTGCTATCCATGTAACGAACGCCAATTTTGAAAAGGAAATACTTCATTCTGATAAACCGGTTTTGTTGGACTTCTGGGCCCCATGGTGCGGTCCATGCCGCATGGTAGGTCCTGTCCTTGAAGAGATAGCCTCCTCTCAAACCGACATTAAAGTGGGGAAGATTAATGTAGATGAGGAACCGGCCCTGGCTGCCCGCTTCCAAATCATGAGTATTCCCACTCTTATGGTATTCAAAGATGGTAAAATCACGAATCGCGCACTGGGAGCTATGCCGAAGGAACAGATTCTTTCGCTGCTGTGACGCTCTATAGCTATGCGGGAATTCTTTCCACCCTTTTGTTTTCCGGCTGTGAGATAGGACACTCGAGTGAGTGTCTTATTTCTATTTTTCAGCGATTTCTTTCAGGATTTTCACATCAGCAAGTTCAATAGTGCCCCGGTGCAGGCGGACAGCCCCTTCGTTTTGAAAGTAGCGGAGCAGCCGTGTGATAACCTCCCGGTGGGTGCCCAAATGATTGGCAATGGTTTCATGGGTAAGTTTAAGAGAGCTTGTATCTTCAATGCTGGATTCTTCCAGCAGAAATGCCGCTACTCTCTGATCCATGCGTTTCCACATAATTTGTTCCATCAGCCACATAACTTCGGAAAACCGGCTGGCCATCAGTTCATTCGTATAGTTAGAAACAGGGATAGATGTTTTCATAATACTCTGATAGACTTCTGCAGGAATTACCCAGAGTTCTGTATCTTTTTCTGCCTGGATAGTTATTTCAAACTGGATGGACTGTATCATGCATGAGGCAGAGAAAAGACATAAGTCTCGATCGAACAGACGGTAAAGAGTAATTTCACGCCCTTCGTCGGAAAGAATATAAGCCCGGAGCTGTCCCGATTTTACCAAAAGAAGACCCGTACAGTCTGCATCGCCGTTGTGCAGCACAGTTCCTTTTTTAACAGTTCGGCTGATTAGAGTATTAAGAATTTGTTTCTGCTCATTCGCTTTGAGTCTGTGCCAGATTGGAAAAGCATCTTGAAAATTCATATGATATTCCCCTTTACATGTTCTCTTTTTTTCAAAGAAAGACGATAGAATTTCCGTTCGGAAGCAAAAGCTTCTCCTGATACCGCTCCAGAATATCCTGAAGCGTAATCTTCCGCATTTCTTTTTCGGCAGTTTCCTGCACCTGATCAAAATAATCCTGAAGAGACAACTGAATGTGAATGCCTACGCCGCAATCTGGATTGGTATGGGTGTCCAGATGGAGCAGGGGTTTCTCCCCCTCCACAGCTTTATAGACGTCCAGCAGGGTGATGTCAGAGGGATTTCTGCTTAGGGACGGCTTGGGATGGCCTTTTACGCTGAGTAAAAGCCCGGCCCTGCGCAGGGCGGACATGAGCTGGCGGACGCATCCGGGATTGGTATGAAGGCTTTCCGCAATGCCGTCACTGGACAGAGAGCCTTTGGGATTTAATACAATAAAGGCCAGAATGTGGACAGCATCGCTGACTTTCGTGGAATATTTCATAAAACGCCCTCCTTTAATGTTATTTTAATTATAACAACATGTTGGCGCAAGCGCAACAGGATGATGAACTGGATGGTGCTAAAATAATATGAATCATAGAATCATAAAAATATTTTGGAAAATACCATTCGGAGGCCTCTGGCAGGGGACACCCTGGTTCACACGAAACAGCAGAGAGCGGAAAGAGGATTTTGAACCTGCAGAAAACCTGCAGAAAACCTGTGGGACGCCGGCTGTTTTCCGTTGACAAGGGGAAAGGCTTTGAGATAAGATATAGGCATTATCAGAGAAGCAGGCTGTCCCAAAGCGGACAGGTTTTATCCGAAAGGAAGGAAGAATGGACAGGAATGAATTTACAAGCACTTTGCGCGCTGTACTGACAGGTGAGGTGCCAGCCTCTGTAGTGGAGGATTATGTGCGTTATTATGAAGCTTATATTTCGCAGGAAATCGCGTCCGGAAAGAGTGAACGGGAGGTGATGGAGAGCCTTGGAGATCCGAGACTGATTGCCAGAACAATTATAGATACGCAGCGGCAGCAGGACGGATATCAGGATCAGCCTTTTTATACGAGGGAGGAACCGGACAGGGAACGGGGCTTTCATGCGGAAATGAATGAGGAAGGCGGCGTGGATATTAAATACCGGCGTTTTAATTTTAATACCTGGTATGGAAAACTGCTGGCAGCAGCAGTGGTAATCCTGGTGGCAGCGCTGATTCTGGTTATTGTGGGAGGTATCTTATCCTGGGTGCTTCCGATTCTGATTCCGGTGCTTTTGATTCTGTGGCTGCTCCGCATGATTTTCGGAGACCGCTGAATTTTCATAAAATGGAAAAATATTTTGGGAAAATGGTGCCATACTATGACTGTAATAAGTTACACATCTTCAATTACAGGAGGCAGTTATTATGGCTAACAATGCAAACAATACCAACAGTGAGAGCAAGAATTACAGCAATTCCAGCAAGAATTCCAATATGAAGAATTCCTCTAATGCGAAGAATTCTTCCAACGCGAAGAATTCTTCCAGGAACGCAAAAAACGAGTCTGAGAACTGCAATTACTAAGCAGAAGAGGCAGAAGGAACGGCGCCGCGGCGCCGTTCCTTTTTGGTATAAAAGTCTGCGAGAAGTGACAAAGGAAAGCAGGAACCCGCCCGTCACATCTGATGCCGCTTTACATATCATATCTTATACCGCTGCTGCCGGCAGATTTTTGGGACAGTAGCGGCAGGAAAAACAGAAATCAGGTGAAACTATGGAGTTTGAGACTATTTCCCCGCGGGAGATCGACGCTTTTCTGTTTCAGGAAGGCGTCTGTGTGATCGATATCCGGGAACCGAGGGAGTTCAGAAGGCTCCATCTGAAGGGAGCAGTCTGTATTCCTTATGAGCAGCTTGAGGAGAGAGCGCGATTCCTTAAAAACCAGACGCTGGTGCTTTACTGCGAAAGAGGAGGCACAAGCCTTAAGGCTGCCAGAGAGCTTGGTGGAAAGGGATATCGGGTAAAAACCATGATTGGAGGCATTCAGGCATATAAGGGAAGGAATCTGGAAAGCTATCTGGATCAAAGATAAGGATTGACAGGGGCAGGCCTGGCATATTAAGATAAAATAAGAAAAGGGCCGGGTGGATCATAAAGCCCGGCCCTGTTTGCGGAGAGAAACGGATGAAGAACACATATACATTCCTTGCGCCCTGCCATTTCGGCCTGGAATCGGTTCTGAAGCGGGAGCTTCAGGATCTGGGACTTGAAATCAGTCTTGTGGAAGACGGCAGAGTGACTTTTCAGGGAGATATGCAGGCCCTCTGCAGGGCCAATATTTTTTTGAGAACTGCCGAGCGGGTGCTTCTGCAGGTGGGAAGGTTTCAGGCGGAAAGCTTTGACGAGCTTTTTGAGAAAATAAAAGCCCTGCCCTGGGAGGACTATATTCCGGCGAACGGGAAATTCTGGGTGACAAAAGCCACTTCGGTAAAGAGCAGGCTGTTCAGTCCTTCGGATATTCAGTCGATTGTGAAAAAAGCCATGGTGGAGCGTCTGAAGCAGCACCATGGCGTAAGCTGGTTTCCGGAAGACGGGGCGGCTTATCCGGTGCGTATCACCTTTCTGAAGGATGAGGCTGTGGTGGGGATCGATACCTCGGGGGTGTCTCTTCATAAAAGAGGATACCGGAAGCTTGCCAGCAAGGCGCCGATTACCGAGACTCTGGCAGCGGCCCTCCTGATGCTGACACCCTGGAAGGGCGACCGGATTCTGGTGGACCCGTTCTGCGGCTGCGGAACCTTTCCCATAGAAGCGGCCATGATGGCAGCCAATATGGCGCCTGGCGTGAATCGGAGCTTTACAGCTGAGGAGTGGAAGAACCTTGTGGACCGGAAGCTCTGGTATGAGGCTGTAACGGAAGCAGGAGATCTTCTGAGGGAAGATATCAGCACGGATATCCAGGGCTATGATATCGATCCGGATATGGTGAAGGCTGCCAGGGAGAACGCCAGAGAGGCCGGCGTGGACCATCTGATTCATTTTCAGGCGCGTCCGGTCAGTGAGCTGCGCCATCCCAAAAAGTACGGTTTCCTTGTGACCAATCCCCCTTATGGAGAACGGCTGGAGGAGAAAGCGGCGCTTCCGGGGCTGTACAGAGAGATTGGCGAGGCATTTGCCCGGCTTGACAGCTGGTCCATGTATCTGATTACCGGATATGAGGATGCGGAACGCTATATCGGCCGGAAAGCGGACAGAAACAGGAAGATTTACAATGGAATGCTGAAGACGTATTTTTATCAGTATCTGGGTCCCAAACCGCCCAGGAGACAGAAACAGGAAGCATGAAAAAGTTATTAAAAGGACTGATCATTGCGGCTCTGGCTGCGCTCAGCATAATGGCTGCGCTGGATTTTGGATGGAGGACGGAAAAGGAAAGCCAGGATGCGTTGATGGCGTTGTCCGGATCTGCGCTGTGCGGCAGAATTGAAGAAATTACGGAAGACTATATCATAGAGCCTGTAAAAGAGGAGGCAGATCTGCCGCCGGCCTACGATTACAGGGAAAACGGACGCAGTGTCCCGGTCAGAGACCAGGGACAGTACGGCACCTGCTGGGCTTTTGCGTCCCTGACAGCGCTGGAGACTTCTCTGATGCCTGATGCTCTGTATGATTTTTCAAGGGATCATCTGAATTTTCATAACCACTACCAGATGGAGACGGAGGAAGGCGGTTCCTATATACTCTCTGTTTCCTATCTGACTGCGTGGGAGGGGCCGGTTCTGGAAGAGGATGATCCATATGGCGATAATGCTTCACCGGACGGCCTGGAGCCGGTGCTGCATGTGCAGGAGGTGCGCATGCCTGGAAACCGGGATTTTGAGGCGATCAAGCAGACTGTCTATCTTCATGGCGGCGTGGAAAGCTCTCTCTATATGGATTTTTCCAATCCGGGGCAGGATTCGGCCTATTATGACCGGAGAAACGCCAGCTACTGCTATACAGGCGGGGCAGAATCTAACCATGATGTAGTGATTATTGGCTGGGATGATAATTATCCGGCGGAAAATTTCAAGGAAAGGCCGGAGGGAGACGGGGCCTTTATCTGTCAGAACAGCTGGGGAACGGGCTTCGGTGATCATGGCGTGTTTTACGTTTCCTATTATGATGCCAATATAGGAAGCTATAACGCGGCTTACACAAAGACGGAGGACAGCAGCAACTATGATGTGCTGTACCAGTCGGATCTTCTGGGCTGGTGCGGCCAGCTGGGATATAATTCCGAACTGGCGTATTTCGCGAATGTCTATGAAGCTGAGGAGGATCTGCAGCTTCGGGCAGCAGGCTTTTACGCTACAGGAGAGGATACCGAGTATCGGCTGGCGGTGATCCCTGATTTTGAAGATGTACAGGAGCTGAGTGAGGCGCAGTTTACGCAGTCGGGATATTTTCAGTATGCCGGATATTATACGGTGGAATTTGACGATCCGGTTTCTGTGAAGGCAGGAGAACGTTTTGCGGTGCTTGTGCAGATTATGACGCCGGAAAGCCAGTATCCGATTGCTGTGGAATTTGCCTCCGGCGAACTGGAGGATAAGGTGGCGCTGGATGATGGAGAGGGATATATCAGCTCCGATAAGGGAATGATGTGGGAGAGGGTAGAGACTGCCCAGAACAGCAATCTCTGTCTGAAAGTATATGCGGATCGGGAGGAAGCACAATGAGACGAAAACTGGTATTTGCTACCGGAAATGAAGGAAAAATGAAAGAGATTCGTGAGATCCTGAAGGAACTGGATTTGGAGATCTGTTCACTGAAAGAAGCAGGAATCCAGATGGACGCGGAGGAAAACGGAACGACTTTCGAGGAAAACGCTTTGATTAAGGCAAGGGCCGCAGCAGCGCACACAGATGCCATTGTGATGGCGGATGATTCCGGCCTTGAGATTGATTATCTGGGCGGAGAGCCGGGAGTCTATTCTGCCCGTTATCTTGGGGAAGACACTTCCTATCGGATTAAGAACCAGAATCTGATAGACAGGCTGGAAGGGGTGCCGGATGAGAAACGGACAGCCAGGTTCGTCTGTGTCATTGCGGCCGTGCTGCCGGATGGAAGGACCCTGACATCACGCGGCACCATAGAAGGCATCATCGGAAGAGAAGAACGCGGCGGGGGAGGCTTCGGGTATGATCCGATTTTCTTCCTGCCGGAATATGGATGCTCTACAGCAGAACTTTCCATGGAGCAGAAAAATGAGATCAGCCACCGGGGGAAAGCCCTTCGGGAGATGAAGGAAAAGCTGCGGAGAGAGCTGTCTCTCTGAGGGAGGTACATAGATGAGAATACTGATTGTCAGTGACACACACGGAAAGGACAAGGGACTGAAGGAACTGCTGGGGAAATTACAGCCTGTTGACATGCTGATTCACTGTGGGGATTCTGAGGGAAGCGAGGATTATATCCGTGAGATTGCTGCCTGTCCGGTTCACATTGTGGCAGGAAATAACGATTTCTTTTCGGAGCTTCCGAAAGAGGATGAGTTCTGCATCGGGAAATATCATGTGCTTCTGACTCACGGCCATTATTATTACATTTCCATGGGAACAGAGATGCTGAAGGAAGACGCCCGGGCGCGCGGTTTTAATCTGGTTATGTTTGGACACACACACCGCCCCTGTCTGGAGGAAGACCCGGATATTACCATTCTGAATCCCGGCAGCCTTTCCTATCCCCGGCAGGAGGGGCGAAGACCCAGTTATATCCTGATGGAAATCGATAAGAACGGAGAAGCACATTTTACATTAAATTATCTGTAATCACAGCTCAGCCATGTGGGAAAAGGGCAGTGAAAAATTGTAAAAAAATCGCGTGAAAGATTGTTGAAAAATTGTTGCAGAAAAAATTAAAAAAGTAATTGACATTTAAACGTGCTTATAGTAGAATATGATGTGCGTCACGAAAGGAAACAGAGGTGAACAGCTTCGGGGTGTGGCTCAGCTTGGCTAGAGCGCCTGGTTTGGGACCAGGAGGCCGCAGGTTCGAATCCTGTCACCCCGATGAAGCATAAGAAGCCTGACGGGACATTTACATCATATGCGGGTGTAGTTCAATGGTAGAACACCAGCCTTCCAAGCTGGACACGTGGGTTCGATTCCCATCACCCGCTGCCTTGAAAAAATGTCATCTGAATCTGAAAAGGACGCAGAAAGATATCCATGTGTTCGTAGCTCAGTTGGATAGAGCAACGGCCTTCTAAGCCGTGGGTCGGGGGTTCGAATCCCTTCGAGCACATTTGCGGAAGCCGTTGGACAGGCACCGCAGAAGCCGGTTTACTTGGCAATATTATGGTGGGTATAGCGCAGCTGGTTAGCGCGCCAGATTGTGGCTCTGGAGGCCAAGGGTTCGAATCCCTTTATCCACCCTTGCGAGAGCAATTTTGGGCTATCGCCAAGCGGTAAGGCACAGGACTTTGACTCCTGCATTCGCTGGTTCGAATCCAGCTAGCCCAGTTTGGGCGGATGCAGAAAAGCTTCTTAATAAATTAATAAAAAGGAAGCTCTGAAGTTCTCATTCCGCGTATCACTATGGAGCATTAGCTCAGTCGGTAGAGCACTTGACTTTTAATCAAGTTGTCCGGGGTTCGAATCCCCGATGCTTCATGAAAGAAAAAAGCTGAAATCCTTGATTTTAAAGGTTTTCAGCTTTTTTGCTGTGTTGAAAAATATCTTATATCATCAGAAGAAAATGTTTTTGTCGTCCTTTTCGGGATACTTTTAAATCAAGATGTCCTTATTCTGTCCTCAAAATGCGGCAGACTGCCAGGCTTTTCCGGAGCCGGAGATCTCCCGATAAAATGCCGCTTCAGCAGCCTGCGTATAGGGAACGAGCCACAGGTATCCGATGCCCAGTGTCGGAATGCAGAGAAGCGTCCATCCAATAAAACTGAAATGCAGGCAGAACAGGCGCCATCGGTGTCCGTACATCATCTCTTTGGACCGCCGGATTGCCTCGCTGGCGGTAAGCTCCGGATGCTCCGCCAGGATATAACGGGTCATGGCATAGCTGTAGGTGGCGATGATGCCTGGTATAACCAGAAGCAGCGACCAGAGAAAGATATAGATGGACTGCAGAATCTGGGAAATGATGGCAGTCTTCCAGATGGGGAAGCAGGAGAACAGAACGCCAAAAGAAGGCATCTCCCGATCCGTCAGCGCCAGGTTGAAGCGGGCGTAGCCGATTGCTATGATGCTTCCCAGCAGCAGGAACAGGAGGCAGAGAATCAGTGTGCTCCAGATAAAATAAGGAGCTTTTTCTATAATAAAAGCTGCAGTATCGGAATTTGATGATCCTCCGAAGGAATAAATGGTGGTTCCTGCAAATTTGAAGCTGGCTGTCACAGAATTGTTTCCGATATCCAGATTGAATTTTGGACCTTCGATTCCTGTACCGCCCAACAGAGTGGCCACAAGTCCTGTAAGCACCGCAAGGCCCCATTTGTTTCGAAGGGCGCTTCGAGCATTGGCACGAAAATCAGCAGCATATTTCATTTTATACCCCCCAGTCAGCATAAAAATATTCTGATAATTATTTTCTTATATGTATTATAAAGTAAATATTTGTGCAAGTAAATATAATATGATAAATATTGCAGATTATTTACTGTAACTGGCTCCAAGGGAACTAAGTATGAAGCGTTCTCAACGCCACGGCTTCAAGAGATACCGCAGATATTGAAAATGCCGCAACATCCCTGCGTCTGTGCAGGGATTTTTTGACAGGTCATATCCTGTCAAAAAATGTCGCTTAGAAATAGAAACCTCGGCGGCACCTCCACACGGGCCGCCGCAGTTGGTTATACTTTAGTTGTCATTCCCTTCCAAAGACAAAGAAACTCGTGTTTTATTTGGATGTCATGTGTAACTACGCATAATTCTTGCGCGTAGAATAAAGAAAATAGCAATTGAATTATCAACACCAAACCGCACACACAACCAACTAACTGCATTGTTTCACCAATGTAAATAACGCCGGACACTAACATAATGCGGTATGTCGTAAAGGCTCCAACGATACAGCCAAGTACGGTAGGAATAAAATAGACGAATAGCATTTGTTTTGTAATAAGTCCTTTCATCTTTCTGCGCTTCATTCCCAATCGCCGTAGATCATTATAGACTTCTGCGTCGTCCCATATCGTGCTAATAAGTTTTAGTCCAATAACCATGACTGCGGACACAAAGGCAACAATGGCGATAAATAACATAAGCATTAGGTAGGTGGCAAAGGCTTCAAACTGTGTAGTCGTACTGCTTAATTTTGAAAGAGGATATAATGACCATTTCATTTTCATAATCCAACCCGAAATTTACAATGATATAGGGTGATATGAGAATGTATCAGGATGAAAGAAGGCTTGACTTTCATGGACTCGGTCTGGCACTGAAACAGGCCAGAGAGGCAAGGGCAGCGGCCATCTGTTTGAGATTGCAAAGGATTGTTCAGACGGGAAAGAGCGGTGAAGTGTCGTCAAGTGAAATGAGACGGGAATTTTTTGCTGGTGTCGGTGTACCAAGGGCGCATTGCCCCTTGTACACCGATGTCAACATAGAGATATGAAAAAACAATTAGCGGCTGGTGAATAGCAGCAAATATTCAAAAAGATTTATAATGTGAAGCCAATTTTTCTCTGTGCAGGCCAGGGGCAGTCGCGCCATTGTCCGCTATCCTGCTCCGCTTTTCCGGTCAACAGGTCTGTGGCGGCGTCTGCAAGATAACCCAGGTAACTTCCTGCGGAGCTGTCACCGCACAGCAATTTCCACATCAGGCCGCCAAAAAGATAAGATTGAGCAAATTCGCGCCAGCTGTGCAGCTCCTCGACAACTTTTTGGGAGAGATCCCACAGAATACCAACAGCCTCGCTTTCCGTGATCCAGCCTAAATAGCATCCCCAGCGTGTCAGCATCGCTGCCCGGCCAATATCCCATCCAGCCATAAAACCGGGGGCATATTGAGCCTTATACCGCTGCGCAAACCTCCATGCCCGGCAAACGGACTCACGGTCATCTTCGTCCATAGTTTCGTCCATCAGTTCCTCCGGTGAAGACACCTCACTATAAAGCTGGTACCGCAGGATATATCCCTCTTGAGCCAGATAGCGGATCATATCCAGCAGATCGCTCCGGCCATCGATTCCCCATGAGCGGCGCACAAGAGACACGATTTTCTGTTCCATAACAGGAATATGCTCCTCCACATCCATGTCATCCAAATCGTGGCTGTTGAGGGTCGATAAGATACCAGACAGCAGGATGCCAAAGCGTTTCCATTTTCCATCCTCTTTTTGATAGGGGAGCGGTTCTGGTTCGGGCATGGCCTCAATCCGGGCCATAGCCTCTTCCAATGTAATATAAAGGTTTTCTTCCAGTTCCAGATCAAATGAGCGTTCTTCTTCAGCATCCGCATCTTCCATTTCCAGCGTTTCCAGAGCCGCCGCAAGAATCCCCATATCTTCTCCGAAAAGCTGCTCCATTAGGCCTCCGGCAGCAGCTGAAGCTGCTTCGTCGGCTTTATCATTTACCATCTTTTGCAGCAATTCCTCATTCGCAGCCATTTGAGCCATACTGTTCGGTCCAAATATCTGTCCGAGAATTTCTACTTGACGCTGAGTATTAGCGGCAATCTGTTCTTCCACTTCATCGGCAGATGCAGCTGTGTCCTTTTCAGAGCTGGAAACCTGGATTTTACTGATCCGTTCCTCGTTCTTTTCCATAGTTTCTTTCACAGAAGCGAGCGCCTGCTCTTTTGCCTGCCGTGCCTGTTTCAAAATCTCGTCTATATCTAACATTTTCAATCCTCCTTGTCCGGGGGGAGCGGATGCCATGCCGGAGGTTTTTTGTGACGTGTAAACAGCTTTTTAATCTGCCGCAGGATTGCTTCTACAAAATGAAACCATAAATTGCCGATTATAAACACGATCACAAGAAACAGCAGGAACGCTCCGATTTCTCCAATAGGCATCTTTTACCTCACTTTGTTGCAAAACGGTTTATAAAGAAGTCAGTAAAAGCGGCCAATTCATCTTCCTGTGATACATAAACATACAGCTTTTCATCTTCCAGCCAGTCGTAGGCATTGATGCCAATGTATCCTTTTTTATCCGGGTAAATAATGAAAGCATCGGTAGGGTATTTATTCCGATAGGCTTTCAGAATTTCAGAGCGGCGATAGTAAGTCGGATCACCGCAGCCGGAAAGATCGGGTACTGTGGGAACAACCACAATCGTCTGGCTGCTTTCGTTCCAGCCGACAATCAGATTGCCAATTTTGGTTTTGCTTCCATGAACAAAGCCATAGTTAAAACGGCTCACATCTTCGGTATATCCGAAAATCAGTCTGTAATTGTCTCCGTTTTCTACCACCTGGTTAAATAGAGCGCGCATTTTCTTTGAGTTTGCATTGCTCTTCTCCATGTCAATTTCAGGCCCCTTAAATAACTTGCTGAAAAATCCCATAATCTTTTTTCCTCCTAAATGTTTGAATGTTCATTAGAAAAATCAAATACTTTCAGCGCATGCTCTTCTTTGCGGTTTCTTCCAGGTTTTATTTCTTAAAATAAGAGCAAAAATTAAAATTTGTTTTTATTCTGGTTAAAATGCAATCCGTCTGAATATATGGACGAAACATGATATTCGGACGGATTATCTCATTCCAATCACTCAAACGGCAGGCGCTGCTTTTAATTTCTCCAGGGCATCTACAATGGCGTTTATTTGAAAGTCAACTGTTTCATCGGCAGCTTCGGGAACAAACAGAGGTAACGTATCAGGGATTGCTCTGCGTACAACCATCGCTGTCAGACTCAAATTCGTAAATAAATTGATTCTTGCCGTGTCTGCCTTTATGCCAAAGCTTTCTAAAATTTCTCCAAAAAGGCGGCGCTGCTTTTGACGGAACAGTTGATAGCTTTCCTTTGACAAACGTTTGAAAATAAGCTGCTGTTCTTCAATCGTTAAAACAGCGATACCATTTTTCTCTCCGTAACAGCAGGCATAGAGAAATTGTTTCACGGCATCACGCCAGTTTAAAGCAGGATCGGCCATCAGTCTTTGCGCCTGTTCAATAATTTTAGGCTGCTGCAGGTACAGCGTTTCAACGATCAAATCTTCTTTCGTTGCAAAGAAAGAGTAAAAGAAAGTTCGTGAGATACCAACTTTTTTATATATTTGCTCCACAGTAGTATGCTGTATGCCCTGTTTTGCCATCAGTTCAAGACCAACTGCAACAAGTTCCATTCTAATGCGTTCTCTATCTTCCTCAGAATAAGCTACCCTTGGCATCCTGTCACCTCCTTCCCATAAAATAAAAACAAATTTTAAAATCTGACCTTATTCTAACATATCCAATAGTTCAATACAAGAGTGAACTTGGGGGGCGCCCGTCCAGCAGCTCAGTCATTTGGAGGATTATTGGGAAGTGTCAGCATCAAGAAAAGCAAGCCTGAATCAAGCTCCGTCATGGACTGCCGCCGGTACTTTTTATATAAAAAGCTGGTGAGGAAGCGAACAGAGAAAGCAGTACCGCTGATAGAGATACAGTTTGATGAAATTTATGAGATCTGTGAGAAAGGGCACAAATTCATATCTTAATAATTTTCAAACAAAACTGGAACATAAATAAAAAAATACGGCGGTAAAATCCCTGTATCATCATCAAACATAAAGGAGGAAAATCAGAGACTAAAAACAGCAGGGATAAAAATATAAACTACAAAAGGGAAAGGAAAAAATAATGACATTAAAAGAAAACGTAAGCGCATTTGCAGTAAAACAAATACTCTCTTATATGGACAAGGACCCGGAGAAGAATCTTCCAAAACTTCTGGACTGGTTTGACAGGTTCGACCGGAAGGACACCTTGAAGGCTCAGCGGGAAGCCATTCGCAAGGCAGTGATGGACAAGGACAACAACTGGCGCCAGCTCGTCATAAGCCTGTGGACGGATATCGATCCGGGCGTGCGGAACCGTCTGTTTGAAAACTTCATTCTCAATGGCTGCCTGCTCGGATATCAGAGACAGAATGAATACAAAGAGAAATATAACTGCAATATCCCCTGGGCGATTCTTCTCGATCCCACCAGCGCCTGCAATCTGAAATGCACCGGCTGCTGGGCGGTGGAATATGGAAATCATATGAATCTGGCTTATGAGGAGATGGACGACATCGTAAACCAGGGCGTCGAAATGGGTACATATGTGTATCTCTTTACCGGCGGTGAGCCGATGGTGAGAAAGAAAGACATCATCCGTCTCTGCGAGGAGCATCCGGACTGTGTATTTTCCACGTTTACGAACGGAACGCTGATTGACGAGGCCTTTGCGGAGGAGATGCTCCGAGTGCAGAACTTCGTGCCTGCCATCAGCATCGAGGGGTTTGAGGAGGCTACAGATTCCAGAAGAGGAAACGGAACCTATCAGAAGATTATCCGCGCCATGAATATCCTGAGGGAGAAGAAGCTGCCCTTTGGAATTTCCTGCTGTTACACCTCGGCCAATGCAGAGGTAATCGGAAGCGAAGCGTATTTTGATCAGATGATCGATATGGGCGCGAAATTCGCCTGGTTCTTCACTTACATGCCGGTAGGCAAGGCCGCGGTGCCGGAGCTGATGGCGACAGCTGAGCAGCGTGAGATGATGTACCACAAGATCCGGGAGTACTGCCAGACGAAGCCGCTGTTTACTGTAGACTTCTGGAACGATGGAGAGTATGTGGGCGGCTGCATCGCAGGAGGACGGAGCTACTGCCACATTAACGCAAATGGAGATATCGAGCCCTGCGCTTTCATTCACTATTCCGATTCCAATATCAGGGAGAAGACTCTTCTGGATGCTTACCGCTCTCCGCTGTTCATGGGCTATCACGACAACCAGCCCTGGAATGAGAACATGCTTCGCCCCTGTCCGGTACTGGACAATCCGGGAAGGCTGACGGAGATCGTGGAAAAGAGCCATGCCAGGAGCACGGACTATCAGAATCTGGAGACTGCAAAGGAGTTTTCCGACAAATGCGTGGATGTGGCTGCGAAATGGGCGCCGGTGGCAGACAGGCTCTGGGAGGAGTCTCACGGCGGCTGTGCTGCCTGCGGCGGGTGCAGAAGGGCCTCGGGAGAATCATAACAGGAAAAGGAGGGAGTTCTTCCGTACCTGAGGCCGGATGGAAAAGCGCAGGTAGATAGAAAAAGCCATGCCGGCCTGGTTGTTCTGCTGTGCCTGATACCACTGGCCAGAGGGCCCGCACAAAGACGAAGGGAAAGGAGGAGACAAAAGTGCTTAAAGTAGTCGCAGCTGCCATTGTGGTGGCAGTCGCAGCAGTTGTTGCTGCAGTTATAAGAAAAAGGAATTAAGGAATACATATTCCTTTCGAAGAAGAGGCCGTTTTGGACACAGGGAGCAGACAGGTGTTCAGAACGGCTTTTTTATGATCTCCTTCCATCTGCCGATACGTCAGACTGCTCGGCCAGCTCATCTTGGGTCAATGCGCGAATTACACGCAGGACACAACATGGAATTTCATGCAGATAAAACACCATTTGACTTGCGCGTGTCCGTCGGTCAAATGGTGTCTGAATATTATTGCAGAATCTAAGCGGCCCCTTTCTCCTTTTGAGCAATATTCCTGCAAAACACTGTTAATGAGTATACTCCAAAATCTGAACAGAAGCTCCAGCATTTTTTTCCGCAAGCTCTTTTATACGTTTCGCAAAGGGACAGGGATAGCCTATGGGTGTGCCCTTTTGAATACAAGAGGCGAAAGCGATAGTATCTGCTCCCCTTTTGATCAGCTCTCGTACACGCAAGGGAACCTTTTTTCCGGGACATCCACCGCAGTTGATAAATCCAATCAGTTCAATCTCTTCTTTTACTTGTTCAAAAGCGCCGGTTTTATTGCGGATTGCCATGAAATCCGTGGTCCCCGGACAATAATCTTCAGTCTGCATACAGCGGATAATTCCTACTTTCATCCCGCACTCTCCTTTCTGATTAAAGTAAATGGCAGTATCGCCTATTCAGCCGGTATGTCCGTCTGAATGCAATAGCTTTTCCTGATACCGCTCCAGAATTTCCTGAAGCGTTATCTTTTCCATCTCTTCTTCCGCGGTCCTCTGCACCTGATCGAAATAGTCCCGAAGCGACAGCTGAATATGGATGCCTACGCCGCATTCCGGGTTGGTGTGGGTATCCAGATGGAGCAGGGGCTTCTCGCCCTCTACGGCTTTATAGACGTCCAGCAGGGTGATGGCAGAGGGAACTTTGCTCAAAGACGGCTTTGGATGCCCTTTGACACTGAGCAGAAGCCCGGCCCTGCGCAGGGCGGACATGAGCTGGCGGACGCATCCTGGATTGGTATGCAGGCTTTCTGCAATGCTGTCGCTGGACAGAGAGCCCCTGGGATTCAAGACGATAAAGGCCAGGATATGAACGGCGTCGCTGACCTTTGTGGAATATTTCATGAAAGCTGGCCTCCTTTGGTGACTGCTGATAAAATTTAATGTTAATTTAATTATAACAGCATATTGACAGATGTGCAAGGGGATGATAGACTGATGATGTTAAAATAATATTTACAGCAATACCGGAAAGAGAGGACGCGAGAAAACTATGAGCTTTTATGAAAATCTTGTAATGCAGACACAGCTGAACTATTCCAGATATTATGGAGTATATGCCGCAGGAAAGACACCCTATGAGCTTGCGGATAAAAAAGCGCTGACTTACGAAAAGCAGATAGAGGCTCTGCTGCAGGAGCTGGAAGAGGCGGACTGCGTGGTAGTAGGGGGAGCTTCCGGTCTCTCCGCAGCGGGCGGCGGAGATTTTTACTATGGAAATACGCCGTCTTTTCAGAAATATTTTGGAAAATTTGCAAAAAAGTATGGATTTGAAGGAGCCTTTGCCGGTATGCAGTTCTCCTTTGCGGCGCGCGAGGAACGCTGGGGTTATATCGCCACTTTTTTGAATACCACTCAGAAGGCCCCGGTAAGGGAACCCTATCTGGATTTGGACAGGCTCCTCCAGGGAAAGGACTTTCACATCCTGACGACCAACCAGGACACCCAGTTCGTAAAGCTGTATCCGGAGGAGAAGGTCAGTGAGATCCAGGGAGATCACAGGTTTTTTCAGTGCTCCCGGTGTTGTGAGGACGACACCTGGGACGCGGTAAAGCCGGTAGAAGAGATGATCCAGGCTATGGGGGAAGGGACCTTCGTTCCCACAGAGCTGATTCCCAGATGTCCCCATTGCGGAGCGGAGGCATTTCCCTGGGTGCGTGGGTACGGGAACTTTCTCCAGGGCAAAAAGTATGACGGGGAATATCAGAAGATTTCAGAATATATCCAGAAGAACCGGGACAAAAAGATACTGTTTCTGGAGCTTGGCGTGGGGCGCATGACTCCGATGTTCATTCAGGAACCCTTCTGGAATCTGACTCTGAATCTGCCAAAGGCCCGGTATATTGCTGTGAACGACCGGTATGATTTTCTGCCAAAGGAGATAGAGGACAGAGGTATGGTGATCATGGGAGATATTGCCAGGGTGCTGAAAGACGCGGCAGAGTCTGTACCGGTGAAAAATGCGGGAAAAAAGCGGGCATAAGGAATGGAGGAAGAACATGTTGAAAGCAGCAGAAAAAAGGTCGGACATGTATGAGGACATTAAAAAGGTATGGAAATGGATAGATGGCGCGGATGCGGTTCTGATTGGAGCCAGCAACGGACTGTCTATCACAGAAGGCCTGCATCTTTTCGCTGATAATCAGGTGTTCGAGGAACTGTTTGGGGATCTGAAACGAAAATACGGGCTTCGCTGTATTCTTCAGGGCATGGGAGCCCGGTGGCCCACGGAAGAAGAAAAATGGGGCTTCTGGAGCCGCCTGGTACACCATTACTGCGGAAAATACCAGGAGACGCAGGTAATGTCAGATCTGAAAACGGTGATAGGGGACAAAGACTATTTTGTAGTTACTTCCAACGGAGAGTGCCATTTTGAGCTGTGCGGCTTTGCGCCGGAAAAGATTTATGAGGTGGAAGGAAACTGGCTGACCATGCAGTGCGCTGCCCGGTGCCATGACCGGGTTTACCCCTGGGGAGAGCTGGCGGAGAATATGGCGGCGGCAGAGCAGGGGGGAAGAGTTCCGTCCGGGCTGGTCCCCCGCTGTCCGGCCTGCGGCGGTCCCATGCAGGTTCACATGGAATTTGAAAACTTTATTCCGGAGACTGAAAGCCAGGAACGGCTGGAGGCTTTTCTGAAACAGTATCATGGGAAAAGGCTGGTGATTCTGGAGCTTGGCATCGGCTGGAGAAACCAGCTGATCAAGGCTCCCCTGATGCGGCTGGCGGCGGCAGAGCCTGAAGCCAGATACGTGACCGTGAATCTGGGAGAAATCTATATTCCCGGAGAAATCCGGGAAAAATCCTGCGGTCTGGACGGAGACCTGGCAGAAATTCTTCACAGGCTGGCGAAAGAGCGGATGGGAGAGACGGGATGAAGGAAAAACTGATCATTATCGGCTCCGGGCTGGCCGGACTGGCTGCGGCTCTTGCCGCAGCAGAGCAGGGACAGTCTTCTGTTCTGGTATCTGAACTGCCGCCAGAGCGTTCACAGTCGGTACTGGCAGAAGGCGGCATTAACGGAGAGCTGTCCGGGAAAACAGAGGATGTATTGCCCCACTGGGCAGATACGGTCCAGGCCGGGGCAGGACTGTCAGATCCTAACGCAGTCCGGGGAATGGTGGAAGCGGCGCCGGGGATCGTCAGATGGCTGGCTGAACTGGGGACTGCCTTTCAGAGAACGCCGGAGGGTTTGGCATTACGCAGATTGGGCGGACACAGGAAAGCGCGTACTTTATTTGCGGGAAGCAGTACAGGAAAAGCAGCTATGTCTGTATGGTCCTGTTCTTCTGGCCAGCGGCGGGATGAGCGGACTTTTTCCCGGCCACGCAACAGGCACTCTGAAAAATGATGGAAGCGCCGCGGCAGCGGTCTTCAGCCAGGGAGTGGAGTTTGGGAATCTGGAGTTTATTCAGTACCATCCCACCACGGTTCCGGTTTCGGGGAAAAATCTGCTGATTAGTGAAGCAGCCAGGAGTGAAGGAGGGCGGCTATACATAGAGAGGAACGGGGTCCCCTGGTATTTCCTTGAGGAACTCTGCGGACCGGAAGGAAATCTGGTGTCCCGCGACCTGGCTGTAAGAAAGATGTACGAGGTGTGTTCCAGGCCGGACTGCAGGCCGCCGGTGTATCTGGATATGAGAGAAATTCCTGAAGTTGCATGGCAGAAACGGCTGGAGGGAATAAAGGAAGAATGCGGGAAATTTTTGAACATAAACCCGGAAAAGACTCCAGTTCCGATAGAGCCGGCTGTCCACTATTTCATGGGCGGGATTCTGGTTGATGAACGGCACCGCGCCAATAAAAACTTTCTGTATGCCGTCGGAGAATGTGCCTGCCAATATCATGGAGCAAACCGGCTGGGAGGCAACTCCATGCTGGGAGCCCTGTATGGCGGGAAAGTGGCAGCCCGGACTGCTGTCGAAGAATTGGAAAAATACCGTGCCGCGGCATGCGGTTTTCAGGAAAAGGGGAATATTCCGGAGAAAAACTTTGAAACGCAGAGAGAGGACGGGGCTCTCAGGAGAAGGACAGAGGAGATTCTGTCCGGCTGCATGGGGACTGTCAGAGAAGAAACGGAGCTTCAGAAAGCAGTCAGAGAGCTTGAAAAAATGTGGAAGAGGGAACATCTGGCTCCGGAAGAAAGAAACCGAATCCTGCTGGTCTCCGCAATGGTGATGTCTGCACTGGAGCGGAGGGAGAGCCGGGGCGCTCATATCCGTTCGGATTATCCGGATGCAAGGCCGGAATTTCAAAAGAGTACAGCCGCATACTTTGATGGAAAGCAGGTAAGGATTCGATTCAGGGATATTCCGGCTGACAAAGAGGCAGGAAATGTATGAGGAAAACTATAAAAATACTTCGACAGCGAAAAGGTGAGAAGGAATCTTTCTGGCAGACCTTCCTCTATGAGTCCGAACAGGAGAATGTTACGGCAGCTCAGGCGTTATCAGAACTGAACCAGAGAAATCCTCTTCTGGACAGGGAAGGAAAAGCGGCTGCGCCTGTACAATGGGAGTGCAATTGCCTTCAGGGAAAGTGCGGAGCCTGCGCGATGCTGATTGACGGGTTCCCCGCCTTAGCCTGCGAAGAGAAGCTGAAAGATCATAAGGATACGATCGAACTGATGCCACTGCAGAAATTTCCGGTGATAGAAGATCTGGTGGCAGACAGAAGGGTGCTCTTTGAGCATTTGAAGGAAATGAAGGTGTGGACAGAACAGAAGCAGACTGCTGCGCCGGAAGACCAGGAAAAGGCATTTACTGCTTCCAGGTGTCTGCAGTGCGGATGCTGTCTGGAAATATGTACAAGCTACACAGATGGGAGAGATTTTTTTGGAATGGCGGCTTTGGTACCGGCTGCAAGAATTGTGACAGTGGGGAAAAGCTCTGCGAAAAAGGAACAGATTTTGGAGGAATACAGGAAGCACTTTTATGAATGCTGTGATGAGTTCCATGCCTGCGAGCATGTATGTCCGGCGAAGCTGCCCCTGACAGATTTAATGTCATATATGAACATGGAAATGAAAAAAGCGGGAGAGACAGGAGGAAAGAAGGATGTTTGGGGAAATCAATCTGGAAGAAAACAATAATTATGAAAAATGGTGCGAAGAGTGGAGAAAAAAATTCCTGAAGCTTAACCAGGAGGAACTGAAAAAGAAGCTTCCGGAATTAGAAGAGGAAGGAGACTGGCTGCTTATCCGTCATTTTGGGAGAAAGCTGGGTGTTCATAAGGAAGACGGGACAATTGAGGCCTTGGAGGATCAGGAGCCGCTGACCTGCTACGAAAGGTTAAATGTCTACACTCTTTTCGGGTACGTGTCTCCGCTGGCACACTATAAAAATGAATGGGTAAAGTTCGACAAGCTGAAGGATACCGCGCCATTTGCAGGGGCTTTTCGGAAGGGAATCATCGAACCGTTTTCCAGAATGTTTGTCTGCCATACGAAAGAGCTGGCAGAAGCATGCGAGAAGCTGGGCGGAACCAGGCTTCCCTGGTCAGACACAGGCTACGAGCTGAAAGCCTTTGAATGCATCCCGGTGCGTTTTCTGTTTTGGGAAGGAGATGAGGAGTTTCCGGCTCAGGGAAATATCCTTTTCGATGCCAGCGCGACAGACTTTATACATGGAGAAAGCGTAGTAACCATTGCGGTAATAGGACTTATGCGCCTTGCGAATCTGGCGGGAATTGCCATGGACCGCAGCGCGTTTCCTGTTTTTTGAATGAGGATAAGAACGCTTCCTTAATCAATCATTATTTTCACAGGGGAGCATTTTCCGCTGTTGCATCTGCTTTCGGAAACGCTGCCGTCCACGTTGATTTTCGTGTGCATGAACAAATTCACGGACGTAATGATGGAACGATGCTCTCCAAGCGCATGATTGATATTGTCGAGGCAGTTGGTGCCCTTTGCCGTTGCGATAGAAAAAGTCATATTCTATCACACAGGCCGCAGTAAGGCAACCAGTCGTCCGTAGGAATGATGAACTGATGATATTAAAATAATATTTACAACAACCAGAAAAGAGAAAAATAAAAGCGGAGGGCTCTGAGATGCAAAAGGAAAGAAAAAGCGACGCCTTTCAGGAAATGCTGGCGGTAGCGAAGGGCTGGCTTGCAGGGCGCAGCTCGGAAGAACTTGCGGAACTGGCCGGAGCGGAGTGGGAGCCGGAAACAAAGCATTTGAGCCTGCAAAGCCTGAATCAGCGGCTGGAGCTGAACGCAGGGGACTGGTCTGTGAGTCCGCAGCTGGAGAACTGGCATTATCTGATCCTGCTGCATTATCTTTCTATCGCTGATGGAACGCCGCTGTCTGATGAAATGACAACATTCGGAAATCTGAAGGATGGCCTCATCCGGGGGACAAAGTTCGACCGCACGGCAGACACGGCTCTTGCTGGATTTCTGAAGGGCAGAGAGCCGGAACAACTGAAAGAAGTCTGCAGATCCCTTGGCGCCGTGTTTCGAGACAGTAATGCAGATCTGTGTGCAGTATTTCCCTTTTTACCGCGTTATCCAGTCATAGTGAAGATGTGGTTTGCGGACGAGGAATTTCCAGCCTCTGGAAAGATGCTCGTATCAGGCAGCGCGGATCATTATCTGACGATAGAAGACGCAGTGACTGTGGGAGAGGTGATGCTTGGGAGGCTGGAGGAGACATGGAGAGGACTTTATGCTACAGCTCATCTCTCTGATCCCGAATGAGGAAGGATTCCAGCCCCGCGCGGATAAACTGATCGATGGCCCGCTGTATCTTTTCCCAATCGGAGCAGTGATTGCGCAGCATGACTTTATTGATGGCCAGGCAGCCGTTCATCTGAAAATAAAAGATGGCTTCGGCCTCTTCAAAGGTAAGGAGACTGTGTGACATCAGCCAGGTCACGTAGTCTTCTTTCGTCGTCTCCGCCATTTTTTCTATGACCTGCGCGGATATTGTGTCGTCGAGAAAGAGCGCCTGATAGCGGTCGCTGCTGTGCAGGTGATCGCAGAAGGGATAGGAGCAGCTCCCGGAGGTTCTTGCAGGGCAGAATACGTGATCGATGACGCTGGTGGTTTCTTTCAGAATCTCATTCAGGATATCGTCCAGCACATCAGCAGTATCGTAATAGTGCAGATAAAAGGTTCCCCGGTTGATTTCCGCAAGCCTGCAGATCTCTGTGACCGTAATTTTGGGATATTCCTTTTCTTCCAGGAGCTTTAAAAATGCTTCTTTTATGACCTGGCGGGTGTAACGCGTCCTCCGGTCTTCCTTTTGCGTCTTTTCTGACATATGAATTTTCCTCATCTTTCTATTGGATTTTCTGAACAGAACACGAAAAACTGTTCAGAAACATACAGACAGCTTTGGATTGATGATTGTATTTTCTGATACTTTTATTATAATCAATTTGAAAAGAAAATCAACATATTGTTCATAAAAAGAACACCGTGTATAAGGATGGCTGTCTGCACTGCGGCTGTGGAGCTATGACGCTGTGGAGTCTTGGAAGCCGGTACGGACGGCGGCCTGATTATTGCCGGAAGCACGGAAATGCAGATTTGGCACAGGAAAGGATGAAGGATGTATGGGACATGTGATTGCGGTAGCCGGAAAGGGCGGTGTGGGAAAGACTACACTGACAGGCCTTTTGATTCAGTATCTCTGTCAGAGCGGGAAGAAGCCGGTTCTGGCCGTGGACGCGGACGCCAACTCAAATCTCAATGAGGTTCTTGGCGTGGAAGCGGGCATCACCCTGGGGGAGCTCCGGGAGGAGATCGAGCGCGCAGGGGCTGACAGTCGCTACAAGATTCCCGCCGGCGTGACGAAAAAGGATTATCTGGAAGCGCGCCTGACGGACGCTCTTACAGAAGAGGATGACTTTGATTTGATGGCTATGGGGCGCAGCCAGGGGCAGGGCTGCTACTGCTTCGTAAACGGCCTGGTTCAGACGCAGATTCAGAAGCTGCAGAGCCATTATCCCTATGTGGTCGTAGACAATGAGGCTGGAATGGAGCATGTGAGCCGCGGGATTTTGCCGATGATGGAGATCGCGATTCTGGTCAGCGACTGTTCCCGGAGGGGCGTGCAGGCGGCCGGCCGGATCGCCGCTCTGATGAAGGAACTGAATTTTAAGCCGAAGAAGGTGGGACTGATCATCAACCGGGCTCCGGATGGAAAGCTAGACGCCGGAACGCTGGAAGAGATACAAAATCAGAACCTGGAGCTTCTTGGAGTAGTTCCCCACGACGATATGATTTACCGATTTGACTGCGATGGAAAGCCCATTGTACAGCTTCCTGCAGATTCTCCGGTGCGGAAAGCCCTTCAGGAGATTGTGGAAAAGCTGGGGCTGTAATTTGGAGGGACAGCCAAAAGAACTAAACTGGAAAGAAAAAAGGAAAGGTGGTATCAAACATGAAACTGGAATATGCGAAGGATAACCTGACACAGCAGCCATACCGTCATTACCTGAAGCGGTATCAGGAAACCTCTCCCAAGGTAATAAGCGAAAGCTCCGGTCTTACCTTTCATGAGAAGGAGCAGGCATTCCTGATTCGGTTTATGGGAGTGCTCTATCAGGTGACACATCCGGGATTTCAAATCAGCCACCAGGAGCAGGGAAACGGCATCTATATGCTGGAGAAAAACATAGACGCTCAGATTCTGCTGCTCCGGTATCTTCTGGACGGGAACGCGGTGATGAGTTCCGGGAAGCTGATTTCCTACCATGACCTCCCCTGGGGCGAGGTATATTACCGTCAGTTTCAGGGCAGATGTATTTCCCGGCTGGCGAGAAGCTTCGGGACCCGCCTTCCGCCCAGATTCTCTTTTCGGATAATTTCCCTGCGGCATTTTCCGCAGAGGATGTGGCTTATGTGGGAGACATTGTAATGGATTATATGAAAAAGGTTGGAAAGCAGGTGCAAAAATGAGTGATATTTTATCCGGATGCCAGGAAGCGCGCGGCATGACGACGATTGAAGAGATTGACTGCCCAAAGTGCGGGGGCGTGATAGAAGTATTTGAGAGGGACGGACTGACTGTGGGAGACAGCGTCTGTGAGCAGTGCGGCTGTGTGATTCCGGGCGATGTACATCTGTCCCTGTATCTTGAGGAGGTGTCAAAGTGAAAATATCTGTTTGTGGAAAAGGCGGAAGCGGGAAGAGCACTATTGTAGCGCTGCTGGCGGAAAGGCTTGCAGCGGCCGGAAAAGAGGTTCTGATCATCGATTCTGATGAATCCAATTACGGGCTGCACCGTCATCTTGGCATGGAAAATCCGGAGGAATTTACCGGGTTTTTTGGAGGAAAAGAGGAAGTCCTGAATAATATGATGATTTCTAATTTTACACATCAGTTTTTTGAGGGGCAGTGGAGGATCGGTGATATTCCGGAGGATTATTACACGGAGAAGCATGGGATAAAGCTGATGGTAAGCGGGAAGATTCATCAGGCGAACGAAGGCTGCGCCTGTGCCATGGGGACGGTGATGAAGCAGTTTGTCAGTAATCTGCGGCTTGAGGAAAACCAGATCGCCATTCTGGACATGGAGGCCGGAATTGAACATTTCGGGCGCGGTCTGGACGATGAGGTGGATTTGATTCTGATGGTCTGCGATCCTTCCTATGAATCAGTCCAGCTTGCGGCAAAGATCCGGGAGCTGGGGGAGAAGCTTCAGAAGCCGGTATATTATGTGCTGAACAAGACTGATGAAACAAGCAGGGAGGTGCTGACGCAGGCAATCCAGAATTCTCAAAGGATTCTTGCGGTTCTGCCTGCAGAGCCGGAACTTACGGCGGCAGCGCTGCTTGGCCGGAAGCTGGTTTGGGAGAGCAGTGTGATGGACCGGGCGGCAGAGAAAATCTGCGGGATGCAGGCATAGATTTGATATAGACAAAAGCATTCATTTTATTATCTGTTATAAAGATAGTTCTTCTCTTTTAAAGCCGGAACAGAGGCGGTCAGGTCTTTGTTCTGGCTGATTTTTATCTGCCGCTGGAGACTTGCTATCTGGCGGTTAATGCTCCTGATGCTGTCCGCAGGTGCATAATTGCAGATTCTTTTCTGGAATTCTTCAGTGATTAGTTTCTTCATGGTATTTTATTCATAGTTGGTTCCTTTCTGCTGCATCTGTGTAGCTAAAATTGTCCGGCGTCTTTGTTGGAACAACAGTGTCTTAATACATTTGAAGCTTTCCTGGGATAAAGTGGGGATCAGCATGAAAAAATTCAGCCTTGTTCTGACCGAATATGCCCTTGCCAATTAAGGGTAAAAATAAGAAAGAACCCCGTAAATACGGGATTCTTTAAAAGTAGTTCAAAGCAGATAACGGGAATCGAACCCGCCTCTGAAACGGTAAAAAGCCAGTAAAATCAAGGGTTTTGGCGATTTCTATTTGATTCCCTTTGATTCCCTTCGTTAAAAAAGGAATCAAAATTAAAAATTATAGGAGGAAATCCTGAACATATGGTATGCTGGCAGAAGGGTGCCGCCGTGAATGCCACGGGTTCGTGCCTTGCTGCCAGCATTTATATTGAAAATTATTCGATGCGTATCCCCTCAAAAAAATTTTGAATGCTATTACTGTTTTACATGATAGAGAAAGGAAGTCCTGAACACGGGATTTACCTTGTTTAAAAATATCAAGAAATGCTGTGGTATGTTAATGCCGCGTATATATATCTTTGCAGACATTTCTGTGCAGAAGTATTAAAGGAGAGGATGCGAAAAGCAAGATCTTCTTGCTGATGTTTCGAATTCTGAATATAATATGAGCAGAAAGAGAAAGATGCTACAGATATGAAAGAGAACAAATATACTGAAGCTTAACATAAAGGCAATGCCGAATAATGAGGAGGTAATGGAATGGCGGTGCCAACCAATATAAAGACCCTGCTTTCCGGAAATGTAGTAGAGTGGGCGAGAATAGAATTTAAAGAAACATGGGATGCAGAGGCTTCGTTGAAAACCATCTGCGCCTTTGCAAATGATATAGATAACTGGGGCGGCGGTTATCTTGTAATCGGTGTCCGGGAGAAGAACGGACGGCCTGAGTATCCGCTGCAGGGTGTGCCGGCAGAGAAAATAGATGGTTATCTTAAGGACATGCTCAATAAATGTAAACTGATCCAGCCGGAGTATCTTCCTATTGTGGAAGTGGCAGATTATGAGGGAAAAAAGTTTATTGTGGTCTGGGCGCCGGGCGGAAATTCCAGGCCGTATTCCGCGCCAAAAAATATGAGTAAAGATAATAGAGAAAGAATTTATTATATTCGCAAAATGGCCAGCACTATCGTTCCGTCTGAAGCAGAAAAGAGGGATTTGTATAATTTGGCTAACAACATTCCCTTTGATGATCGTGTCAACCACGAGGCAGAGCTGGCGGATCTGAATATCACACTGATTCAAAGTTATCTGAAGGAAATAGGAAGCTCTTTATATCAGGAGTCGGAGAGTATGGATTTTGTGGATCTGTGCAAAAGCATGAATATCATCAGTACTCTGCCGGAATATACAAAACCCAAAAACGTAGGTTTAATGTTCTTCAGTCTGGAACCGGAACGCTTCTTCCCCTATGCTCAGATTGATGTGGTAGAGTTTCCAGATGATACTGGAGATCGGATTCGGGAAAAGACATTCAAAGGACCGCTTCATCAGCAGCTTCGGGAGGCATTGTTATATATCAGGAACAGTATCATACAGGAGCAGGTCATCAAAGTAGACGGCATAGCAGAAGCCAGGAGATTTTTCAATATTCCGTTTGCGGCTGTGGAGGAAGCTCTCTCGAACGCCGTCTATCATAAGGGATATGATGTACGGGAACCGATTGAGGTACGTGTAGAGCCGGATCGAATGATTATTGTTAGCCATCCTGGTGCGGACCGGTCTATTAGTCAGGAAGGACTGCGTGAGTACCGCGTGTTCAGCCGCCGGTACCGTAACCGCCGGATTGGTGAATTTTTGAAGGAAATGCACTTGACAGAAGGACGCAATACCGGATTCCGTAAGATTCGCAATGCTCTGCGTAATAATGGTTCTCCGGAGCCGTTATTTGAAACGGATGAGGAGCGCACCTATTTTGCGACTACTCTTTTCTTCCATCCGGATTTTGTGAAGAAAGAGTTGGATGATAGTCAAAATGACAATGTAAATGACATTGAAAATGACAGTGTAACCAAGGCATTGAATAAGAATGAGAGGGCAGTTTTTGAAGTGATTTGGCGCAATCCGGGTTTATCTGCAGATCAGATTGCTGGTTTGGCGGAAGTCTCTAAATCCACTGTTAGTCGGACAATAAAAAAATTAAAGGATAGAGGATTTATCCGGCGTAGTGGGTCTGACCGAAAGGGAACATGGATAGTCTTGAAGTAAAAAGGCGGCATGGTGGCAGCGTATAAAATCGATTCACGGAAAACGAGACTGACCAGATATAATAGCCTTATGGTTGTACTTGTTGAAATCGTGAAGCCTAATAATGGAGAAGCAAGATGCTCTTATGGACGATACAGCATCGGGACGCGTATAAGAAAATGATGGATACAGGGACTCTTCAGGCAGATGGGCAGCATTCGCCATGCCTTGATGATTTCAGGGAATCGTATCGGTGGATGGCAGAGCAAATGATAAAAAGGATAGGGGATCCGCCGAGAGGTATTGTATATCCGGTATGGGCATGGTATCAGTGGGAAGGGAAACGGAAACGCCCCGATATGAGAACGCATGGGAGAGGCTGTGGGGAGAAAGGGACACCGATTACTTTGCTTACCATAGATGTGCCGGAAAAACATATTTTGCTTTCAGATTTTGATTATTGGCATTTTGTCCTTAACGATATACCGCTCAGATTTTCAAAAGATGGAAAAATAGAAAATTGTTCTGAGACGGAGAAACTGAAAAGCTGGGAAAAGATATTTGATATTACCTATCGAATTGAGGGTGAAGAGGATGCGCCAGTGAGCACGCAGGCAGTATTATGGGAAATAAAGAAGGAATGGCTGATAAAGGCGGAAAATTTCATAACTCGATAGAGTCTGTATAATCTCACATTCATTATTTTGAGTACTGGTGGAGATTAACAGGATAGTGCAGGAACAGGATACTGTCAACATGGGCATGGAGTGGGGCGGTTGCCAGAAGGCCACGGGTCGATCTTTTTAAGAACGCAAAAAGAATGGTATCTGTGTTACAAAGATAGGAAGCAGAGTCTTAGAATATCTGAATAAAGTTTAAAATAAATATTGAAAAGTTTTGCGGTTTATAACCGCAAATTAATTGATTATTTGAGGATTTTGCGATATACTATTTGCAAATGGAGGTGGTTACGATGATTTACAGACCTTTGTATGTAGACAGAATCATGCCCTATGTAGATACCCCCTTTGTAAAAATACTCACGGGTGTGCGCCGCTGCGGAAAATCCACAATGCTGAAAATGATAATAGAGCGGCTTGAAACGGAGCGGAACATCTCATCTGAGCGCATTGTAAGCTGCCGGTATGATTCTATGGAGTACGAAGATATGACGGCAATGCAGATGTACGCTCAATTAAAAGGAAAGCTCTCATCAAAAGGAAAAACCTATTTATTTCTGGATGAGGTTCAGGAAATCCAGGGCTGGGAAAAGGTTGTAAATTCATTGGCATCGGATTTTGATGTTGACATATATGTAACAGGTTCCAACTCCAGAATGATGTCTTCTGAAATAGCAACCTATCTTACCGGAAGATATATTTCGTTCCGCATTTTCACGCTGTCTTTTGATGAATATCTGATGTTTAGGAGCAGGTTCACTTCCGTCAAAGAGCCCAGGGCCGAGCTTGTCAATTATGTTCGTCTGGGCGGATTTCCAGCGACCCATTTGCAGGAGCTTTCTCAGGATGAAATTTATACGATTGTCCGGGATATATACAATTCCACGATTTTTTCGGATATTGTAAAGCGAAATCAGGTCAGGAAAATCGACCAGTTAGAGCGCGTTGTAAAATATACCTTCAACAATGTTGGAAACACCTTTTCGGCAAAGTCGATTGCGGATTACCTGAAATCGGAACGACGCTCTCTCGATAATGAAACGGTTTACAGCTATTTGGAAAAGCTGGAAAAAGCATATTTGCTTCACCGCTGCTCAAGGTATGATCTGAAGGGAAAGGAAATTCTAAAAACGCAGGAGAAATTTTACCTTGCCGATGTTGCTTTGCGATACAGCGTTCTCGGCTATAACACAGACAGCGTAGCTTCCAGTCTTGAAAATATTGTGTACCTGGAACTTTGCCGACGGGGATACACGGTCTATGTGGGGAAAGCTGGTGATGGTGAGATTGGTTTTGTTGCCGTAAGGCAGAACGAGAAAATCTATGTCCAGGTCACGCAGGAGCTGAAGTCTATGAAAACAGAAAAGCGTGAATATGACCGTCTGCTTGAAATACACGACAACTATCCTAAATATGTTCTCACAACCGACGAATTTGCCGGGGGGAATTACGAAGGAATCAAGACCATGCACATAGCAGACTTCCTGCTCAGTTCTGAATATTAAATATTATCCAGAAATATAAAGAAATCTAAATGAAATGTCCGCCTGTTTATGAGGCGGGCATTTTCCATATTTCTTATTCCTGTTGTTCCGATGAAACAGAAAATCTGTTATTCACCGGACAGGCAATGTCTGGGATACAGGGCTGGAAAACTATAGATTTAATTGATGTTCCAGGCAGCTTTAGCAGAAGAGCAGGATATTTTGGGACATTCGGGAAACGGAACGATAAGAGATGCTGCCGGCGCATATCCGCTCTGCTCTGGTCATGAAGCGAGAGACAAGGAGATACAGGAACAATACGAAGAAAAGACACGAGACATCGTGAAAGGATGAGATGAATTATGGCCAGATATGATGTAATGGTAGAAAAGAACCGGGAAAAGAGTATGGAAAAAGAAAAGCTGACAATCACGCTTATCCGAAATCTTGAGGAGGGGGAATCAATAACCATCTGTGACTTGGTCTGAAAAACCGGCTTTTTCAGAAGGTTTTTCTACAGCAATGAAAGAGTGAGGGAGATCTGGAGCGTGTATTAGAGAAGTAGCGGGTAGTAACGTATCGCAATCCAAGAAGATTGATTTTTGCTCGGGCCATGGAATGGAAGATATTTCTTTTGGGACGGCAGGTGGAGAGATTGCAGGAAGAGATTGAGAAATTGAAACGAATGTGTAAAGTATAAGAGGGTGATAAGAATGGGGGTAATTCCATTTTTACTACCCTCTTTTTATGTAGAAATAGAAATAAAATAATTATTTAGTCATAAGTATCTAGTCCAGCATCTGCTAGAGAATATTTTTCAATTAGTGTTTTGAGTTCTTTTAAAAATTTTTCTTTTACTGCTTTGCTTTTAGGCGCCAGTTCTTCTATGTTGAGAGACATAAAAGCAAATGCAAAACCAAGATCAGACTCTAGGTTGGCCTTGATTTGTTGGATGCGTTTTGGGCCATAATCATTTTCTTTTGTTAGATTTGTAACAAGCTTCAAGGTTGAGGTAATAAATTGAAGTGCTTCAGATGCTTCAACAGGTAATCCGCCAAATAAATTATCCATGTTTTCATCATTAAAGGCGATGTAATTAGGACGAACATAATGAATTATATTATTGATTTGCAATTTGCTGTTGGCCAAGGTGGCGGCATCATCTTCATTACCTAATCGATAGAGTGAGTATAATATCGCTTTGCCTATTACAAAATGAATGGTGGTTATTTTCCCGGCAAGAAGATTTTCAATATAAGAACGCGGGATATCTAATTTTATGATATAGTTTTTTTCGTTGTTGCTATTGCCGGAAACAATCCATTCATTTTTGGGAGCAGTTTCGAAATCTATATTATTTTGGATATCTTCATTTGCATTAATTTTGTTTACTAATTGTTCGATGCTTATATCATGGCTTTCCAAATAATTATTAATATCGGAGATTAATTGGGGAGAAACAGTGTGGTCAATTAGCAGATCATCAATATTAATTATAGTTATTTGGGTTTCGGATGAATATTCTCGAAAATCACGACTAAGTTTGGAAAGAAACATAGAAAGTCCATTTTCTGTTTTAGTAATATAGTTGCATAGTTTTAAGAAAAACTCTCCATCAATCTTTTTTATTTCTCCTTTTTCTAATTTGGTGATGTAACTAGAGGATTTGGAAAATTCTTCAACGATAGATGTAGCGGTTACTTCGTTTTCTATTCTAAAGCTTTTTAAAGCCATACCCAGTTCGGGTGTTATTTGAACTGTTTTTAAAGAAAAAAAGTCACTCATATGTGTCCCTCCTATAGATGCTTATATTATATCACAAAAATAGTAAAAGTCAAATATTACCGAAATAAAATACAAATTAAAAAAATAACAGAAAATATTTTCGAAGCGTCTTGACAAATAAAAAAGACAGGAATATACTATTATTAGCGCTTTGACGAAATGAGTGCTAGAGCTGGAAAAAGAAAAACCGATAGCTATTCATACATTCGCTACCGGTTCAATCTTGATTACATGTTATATATAATCTTTAGGCAAACATATTATAACATGGGTTGGACAGGTTGACAATTCGGAACGTTTGTTTGAAAACATCGGTCTTCTTTGAGCTGCAAAAATAATTCAAAGGAGGCTTTTTATATGAAAGTAAGAGCATTGAGCCATTATGATGGCGACAAGGATACTAGATTCGGAGATTGCATTCTGGGATTTAGTGGGAGCAAACTGATGATTTATGATTGTGGGCATGAAAGACATGCTGATGAGGTGAAAGAATTCCTGAAAAAGAATACAGGAATATCAGATGTTTCGATTGTAGTATCCCACGATGATTCGGACCATTCCGATGGAGTGGTAAAATTAATGGAACATTTGAATGAGGGAAACTGGACAGTAACTCTCTATACTCATTTGTATTTAAAAGATGTAGATGAAATCCACAAGATGTTGGATGATGGAAGAAGAAAAAAAAATAAAACGTGCGAACATATTCTTGAGGTATTTGAGAATATTGCGAAGATTGTTACTACAGCAGAAGAGTATGGGTATACCGTTAAAAGTGCGCTTCCGGATACAGATGTAGGATTAGGACAGGTTGTTGGGCCGACAAAAGAGGAGTTTATTCCGGTGGTTGCTAAGGCTATCGAAGAGGATGGTCAAGGAACTATTGACGGGGAAACGGTTATGAATGCTGCCAGCATTCAAGTGAAATGCACTTTGGATGATGGAATGGAAGTGTTACTTTGTGGTGATGCAACACCTAAGTACATACATGATATCGAAAGTTATGATATCATCCAACTTCCCCATCATGGTCAGCTTGATGATGCACAAATGATTTTCGACAGTTTGGAGGATCCTTATTGTAAGGAGTTTTTGATCTCAGATAATACCGGTTCTGGATACAATAGTGGTGGTTCAGACAAACTGGTAAAAAAGATGAAGCAAGAAAAGTTTACACCGGCGCACAATACAAAAGAGGGCATTGTTGAGCTTCCTAAGGAAAAAGTGAGTCGTGGTGTTGGTCACAAGAACACTGCGGGGGTAAGACTGGGTGGTTTGGATTGTAGGTGCTGACATTGATAAGAATGTGGCAGAAAGAAGAGCACGCCTGCAATATATCAAAGAAGTATCTGGGGATAAGTATATTTCGTGGGAGAAGAAGCTAGGTCTGTCATCCAAGGGGCTTTTTGAATATTATCAATGTATTACTAGAGATGGGATAAATGGAACTTATATCACGGCGCATAATTACATTGTTGTAGCGTTATGTGAACTTCCGTGCGTAGCGCAAGGCGTTTTCGTGGTGGCCAACACATGCAAACTAGTGGTGGATTTAGATAAGAAACTTTTGCAACAGATGCAGAGCTTTAATGGCTCTGCACAGTTGTATTATGCGAAACAGGAACGGGAAGTAATAGCTGGACGAGAGTATGATTCAAATGTGATTCGTGATATTGGGGTTTTTGGATTTAAGACATCAAAATCTGAAAGAATATTATATCGAAACCGAGAAAAGGATTTTATGGAGGCTATACGGATTGCGTTTGATCGTGTAATAGTTTAAAGGGGAGACAAATGAAGAGAGTTTTTGATGATTTTACCATGATGGCAGAAGTGGCGCCGGCAATTATAATGGTGTTACCAATATTGGTATTAGCATTATGTCATGGGGCGTTGTCTGGAGAATGGACGGAGGCTAGCATAGAATTTGTAATTGCAGCAGCGCTTCTTTATTTTTTAGCAAGAGTTGTTAGAGAATGGGGAAAATCTTATCAAGAAAAAATGTATAAAAGACTGAAAGGTATGCCGACAACTATTGTAATGCGATTTTCTGATGATAGAATTGACGAAATGTCTAAAACGAAATATCATAAATGGTTTAATGATAAAGGCGAGCAATACCAATTACCAATGTCATTAGATGAAGAAGAACAGGATACCTTGAGTGATAGTAAATACATCAATGCGGTGAAGGATTTACGTGTATACGCTAATTCCAATCGTAATGACTACCCAAGAGTATATCAAGAATTGAAAAAATATAATTACTGGAGAAACCTATATGGTTGTAAAAAGATTGCGGTTGTGATGTATGTGGTATTAATTATTAAGGAATTTTTTAGTATTGAAGAATTTCAGCTAGAAGAAGTATTTTTGAATCCGTTACCGAAATATAGCATATTTTGGGGACTGATTATTTGGACTATGATATATTGTATATTTGTGACAAAAAAAATTGTGGAAAGAAATGCCTTTGATTATGCAATTACATTGGTTGAAACGGTTTGCGGTACTGATGCAATGCAATAGTAATTTATACGAATTAAAGTGACTGAAAAAGGGGCTGTCGCACTAAGATGTGAACTGCTCTCTGTCAAGTAGACAGATGAAAAACAAAAAGTTTTTGTATCTCCAACCGTAATTGTACAGTTGGAGATATTTTTATGTGGTTTTTGTTTGCAGATAGTGTCTATACTGTAGAGGTGTCATACAATTAAAACGTTTTTAATTTCGTGGACTAGCATGATAATCCATGTAGTCAATTACTGCTTGTTCTGATTCCTTATAGGAATGAAATGACTTTAAGTAATATATTTTAGATTTTAGCATGTGACTGCATATGGTTGCAAGGGGCTGAAGGAAACTACTGCTGATATTGACAGATTGACCACAGGTTTGCAATTTGTAATGAAAGAAGTAAATACACAGATTTAAAATACACCCCCAGCCCCAACGGAAGTGCGTGGAAAACTTCTGAAATTAGACTTACTTATTCAATATGGAGTTGCTACTTTTCAATCTGCCTTGAGAAAGAGCGGCGGGAAGGAAGAGAATGATGTCTATGAACATGGAGCTGAATTGCCACAGAAAAATTAGTCATTTAACACGTAATGTAGCAACTTAATACGTGATATTTTCATTTAACACGTATTATGTGATAATTTCATTTTTATAGAATGCTGGATTTAGCAAAATTATAACATATTTAATACGTATTAAATAATGTGTCTAACAAGAATAAAGCAGAAGAGTCATGGTGAAAGATTTGTTTTTCTCATGAACAGAACGATTCTCACCGATGGAGTTTTTGTCTTAATCTCCATCCGTAAACTGGAAGCTTATTTTTCGCCAGAAAAACCATTTTATATCTAAAAATGTCACCTTCATTTTGACTAAAAAGAAAGTGACATTTCCAGTAAAACAAAGAGTGCATTTTGTCAGGAACTTTTTGAATTATAAAATATTAAGAAACAGGCATATTTAGTGGATTTTTCTAAAATTTAAGAAAGTGGATTTTGAACGAAGTAATTGGTCAACGATTCAACTTTCATTGCTTCCAACAACCTTTTTTTGAAATATTAGAGGGAGACTCAAATGAGATATTTGTCAATAATAAAAAAGCGAAGGGAAACAGAAAAAATCTTTTAACAGTTATCTCATTCCCCTGAGCACCTTCAGGAAAACCGCATTGACAAGCGAGAGTAAACTGGATACTTCTCCACACAATAATCTCTTTCCCTTGAGCATATCAGAAAAACTTCTCTCCAAAAGCGAAGGGAAACAGGAATTATCTATTCTCTGTACAACTCCTTCCCCTGAGCATATCCAGATAATCTCCTTTCTGCCAGCGAAAGGAAACAGATTCTTCTCCACGCAGTAATTTCTTTCCTTTGAGCTTCTCATAAATTTCATTTCAGCATGCAAAAGGATACAGTGGGATTGTCTTCGCAGTATTCCACATACCCTTGAGCTTTCTCAGCAACCTCATTTCTACGCGCGAAAGGAAATAGAATACTCTTCTATACAGTAAGCTCCTTCCCTTGAACTCTATCAGAAAACTCATTCCACGTAAGTGAAAGGAAACAAGGATAAACAGGAATAAACTGCGTATACCCATGTGCTATTCAGATATCTTCAGAGACTTCTGTTCCGATGCGAGAGGATATAGTGGTCTTGCCCTCACAGTATCTCACATACCCTTGAGCTCTTCATAAACCTCATTTCCACAAGCGAAAGGAAACAGGACACTCTTCCATACAGTAAGTTCCTTCCCTTGAGCACCTTCAGAAACCGTCTTCCCACAGGCGAAGGGATATAGAAATCATCTATCCACCATATATCTCATACCCCTGAGCACGTTCTGTAAGATGATACTCACAGACGAGGGGATTCCATATTCACCTATCTGCGAAAATCTTCTTCCCCCGAGTACATCAAAAAACTCCTCTTCACAGCCTATGCCCCCTCCCATACAGACATCCTCTTATTCCCTGGATAATAGTAAATTCCTTCCCCGAGAAACAGGGACAGATATCCACGGTAATATTCTCCGAGGGATACAGTGAAGACACGGGACGGACCAGAAAATCAAAGATAGGGAACGTTGAGAGAACAGAGAAATACCGGGAAATAACCAGATGTGTTTTAGGAGTACCGAGGTGTACTGAGAATTGCCGCGATTCTACAGTGTACTTTAAGAAAATACTATACTCCGTAATCTCAAGGATACAGACTGATAAAAAATGCAGTAGACAGGATTATCCCGCACGACAGTTATCCCATTTCAACAGTAAGCTAATGTGCGGAATTGCTCCCATTCCTGTATCACAGTAATAGCCCCCACAAAATATACAGTATTCTTCTTACAGCGCATCTGGTCACCCCTGCTCACAGGAAAACTCCTGCGCGTCCTTGAGGAATAAAAAGAATCGCAATCCTCCTGCAGATATATACACTTTCCATTGCCTTCCAGGAACCTCCTGAATCCAGGTGATTACTCAGGAATGCTCTTATCTCACGCTCCGTAATCCGCAATCTTCAGGAATCTGATGCGTGGAAAACTGCTCCCATACACAAAAGGGAACCCCTGCATCCAGGGAAAGATATACCCCCATATTGTATTTCGGGAATATCAGATAATCACAAAAAAGAGATGGATAGAAACAGGCATGTAAATGCGAAGCCTGAAGCATCCCCCATAAAAACTGATTAAATATATTCGTGCCGCTTTGGAAACTCCAGGAAGAAGAACACGGAGCCCTGTGAGAGCCTTTTGAAACAAACAGATATTCCGTTGGATTTTGAAAAGGAGCGAAGCTTGAAAGCATACCCCACATAAATCGATTGTAAGCAATATTTGTATCAGCTCCCGCACAAACGGAATTGATAGAAAAAGACAGGAAAGAGAGAAAATGGGTTAAACAGAAGTAATAAGGGAATATCGGGAGGTGCAAAGAAAATGGAGAAAGTTATCAGTATTACGGGGAAAGAATACGCCTACAGAGATGAAGAGCCGATAAAAGGGAGGAATACTGCTCCCTGTGAGGAGAGAAATTTCCCAGATAACGAAATGGGAGAAGATGAAGAAATTAGTTTTTTGAAAGAACTCCTGGAACAGGAAGAGAGTATCCAGAAAGAGTGTATGGTTTCACAAAAGATAACGCAGAAACACAGGAAATGTTCAGTTTCTGCACCACATTATGAGGTAAGTGGAATATCCATGCAGGCACTTGAAAGATTTGCAGAGCAGGTTGGAGAGAAGGAGAAAGAGCTGCTTGCAATTCTTGCCATCTATGCGGTAACGGAGTACGAGGAGGGAGAACTGAGCGTTATCCTGGACCTTCTTTCCAGGGGAGAGACTGAGATATCAGATACACTCCTGTGTCTTTCTGACTACCACCCCGCCAAAAAGAGATACCTCAGGTACATTACGGCGGGAGGAACACTCGCACAGGAGATAGATGTACAGGCAGAAAAACTCTTTGACAGATTATGCTTTATCCCTGTGGAAAAGCTGGCTGAAATTTTAAGAAAAATCCGTTCATCAGAAGATAAGGGAGGGGATTAAATGTATGTCTATCGGTTAACGGATCAAAAAGATAACCGTGTGAAATATATCTGGATTACAGAAAATCTGGAGACAGGACTGTGGAGGAAAGCAAGAAATACAGCCTGGATGCTTGCGACAGAGTGGGTGGTAGATTACCTGACTGTAGCTGACCGGCCCAGTGCAAACAGAATCTTGTCAGACCTGCTGATATATTATACTCCTGAACATAATGACACCAGTGCAAAAGAGGTGCCTGAAGGTGAAAAAGAGGAGATTGCGGAATGGGTAAAAGGACTTAAGTGGAGCCGGTATGGAGAGATGGATTTCACGTATAATCCTCCCGGAGAGAAAGAGGTTCTTCGCCGGATTGGCAACGCGGAAACGAATATTCTTCTGCTGGCCGCAATGAGTTCCGGGATGGTCAGCAGAGAAGCTGCATTATCTATCTGTGGAAGTCAAACACGTTACACCAATGTACTGTCAGTACTGGGTAAGCAAAAAGAAGTAGAAACCGTATATGGTGAATCTCCTCGTATGCTCCACATTCTATCCAAAGGCTGCGAGAAGATTGAAATACTGGCGCCTGGGACAGTAGAAGCCCAGAAGGCGAACCGAATGTCGAAAAGTACGGCGCAGAGAAAATATGATGTGTCCATGACACTTTATCTGCTCCAGATTGCAGGAGGACAGATTATCCCGGTACGAAAAGCCCCGCTTGTGTCGGAGGAACGGATTCTTGAGCCGGCTGTTCGTGACGGGGAGCTCCTGGTGTATGGGCCTTTGGAATTCAAAAAGCTGCATCCTGGGGAGATGCAGGGCTCCCGCATGTCTGCACTTGCCATGAGTCAAAGCAGAATCTTTATTTTTTACTACATGGGTGACCGGAACATCCGATACCAGGAGGCTGTGGAAAGAAGGGTATGTACATTACTCAGAAACACATACCGGGAAAGAGAGATTATGCCGGTGGTCATCGGGAAGCCGGAGATGCTGGATGAGATTTTAAATAATCAGTCACGGAAAGAAAAGGCGATAGGCGCTCAGAGTATTTCTGCAATCACCCCGGACATGAATATGTGGTTTATACCGGAAAACGGCTTTGTAGATACAGCCGTGGGAATCCGGCTTCTGACATTTGGCGACCGGGAAAAGATTAAACGGCTGGTTGAGCATGTGAAAGAGAAAAGCGGGCTGCCTGTCATAAATATGCTGCAGATCCATTTATCCAGTGTGCTGCGGCTTTCCATGGAATCAAAGGCAGCGGCAGTCCTTTGCCGGCAGCAGATGGAGGAATATGTAAAAAACCTCTGCCCTGCGGCGGTGGTGTTCCCGGTAAAAGAGGAGAAGCTCCCTTCGCTGCTGCTTCCGTGCCGCTGACACGTTTTATACGTATAAAATTAAGATTTCGTGGTGCCTGCAATGCCATTTGCGGGCGCCGTTATTTGTTTACAAATGTTTTTTTGACATATTTCAGCCGTAAACACTAGAAACCCCGGGAAGGAGAAAAGAAATGGGTAAGGAAAAGACAAAGAAGGCGGCAGCAATGCCAATGGTGAACATCGGGTTTATCAATAACACGAAGATTGCGAATCGGTTGTCAGATACAAGGTATCCGATACTGGTCAACGGGAAAGAGACTAACTTTGAAGTGATTCCGGAAGTTTATACTTCTCTGAGACTGTCTTTGGACGATGACAACCTGGTTTTGAGCTCAAACAATATCACAGGCTATGATATGGCGGTTATGGATGCGGTTTGCACCCTGTATGAGCACGGCTGTACGATTTTCACCTCAGGCATGCTGCTGCGGATGATGACAGGAAAAGACAGCGGGCAGACAGTGAATGAAAAATCCGTCAGGGATATTACAGACAGCCTGAATAAATTAATGCGTATTGTAGCAATGGTTGACATGTCCAGAGAGTATGTAGAGCGGAATCTGCTCCCACCGGACAGCACAGTTAAAAAGCAGGGCCACCTTCTCCAAATGAACTGTATTCAGGTGATGATCCCGTATCATAAAGGAGTTTTTTCGGGTATGAGCTTCTGGATGAGCCCATTCTCTATACCTACGCCAAGGAGATACAGCAGGTTTTGTGCTACCCGGTCAAATTGCTTGAGGTAGAAAAGTTCAACACAAAAGAGACAATCTTAATCAAGAGATATCTGCTGGTCCGGATTGAAACCATGAAAAATGCCAGGAACAATGTGTCGGCCAAAAAGATAATTTACGACAGGATAGATAAAAAAATAGGGGAAAGGTCAAGAATGTTTGCTTATCTTGGATATTCAGAAGAAAATTATTCAAACTGGCGGAAGAAAAGAGGAACGATTCACAATACGGTATGCGCAATCGTGGATTCATTTATCGAGAACGCATATATTTTAAATTACCGGATAATCAAAGGAGAAAAGGGGAAAACAGAAGGAGTAGAAATCATTCTTTAGACGGTTTTGAGGGCAAGCCGCCCATAAATGGGTACGCTATGCCGCTAAACGCTTCGCAAAATTGTACAAATGACCAGAGGGATGAAATAAACATGAATAAAGAAGCTGTTTTCGTAAAAATTGACTGAAATCGGATCAAAACAGGAGTGAACAGCCGGCCTAAAATGGGTACACAGGCAAGACTAAAATGGGTACGGAGGATGCTTTCGGCATGCTTTTTAATGAGGAAAATAATGTATATATAATACATAAAATGGACACAAAAAATGTCCAGCCGGACAAAAATGGGTACGGTGCCGGCCTAAACAGGGTACGCAGGCCGGCCTAAACAGGGTACACAGCCGGCCTAAAATGGGTACGGTCCGACCCCTATATAATATATATAATAATATAATATATATACTTGTATGTTATATGTATGTATATATATTTGTATGATCCTTGTAGGTGTCAGCCGCAAAAAAATCTTTCCTTCGGCTTACACCCACCCCCTCCAGAAACGCTCCTCTCCCGCAGCGGCCTAACCAAGCTCCTATCCATAGTGGTTCATCTCCTCAGCCCCCCTTGCTTGAGAGGGCATATTCCATTTCCATCACAGCTATTTTTAAATTAAATTTTTGGATTTTTGGAAAAAGGAACAAAAGTTTGGTTATGAGAACGAAAAGATTGCAGATAGCTGATTCCGAAAGTAGAAGGAACAGAACACAGGAGGGACTGTCATGGCAAAGCTTTTTGAAGATGACGAGCTCTATTTCGAAGAATACAAAAAATCTTCCCGAAGGAACGCCCATCCCAGACAGGAGCATGCAGCACCTGAAGGGAGGAAACAGAAAAGAAAAAAGCAGCCCCTGTACAAACGGGTGAAGAAAAAACGGAAAACCATGTCCCCTGCCGCATACCGGGCAAGCATGTTTTTCGCCCTGCTTCTGCATTGCCTGGGGAAATTTCTGAAAGACATGCTGGCAGCCTGTGCTGTTTTCGCTGCTGCAGCACTACTGGCGGCCAGTATTATTGTTCTGCCACGGGTCATTGAGTGGAAAGTGGACGCGGACCGGATAGTGGAGGAGAGCACTGCAGCCAGTTTTCAGATCAACGAATCCTCCACCATTTACGACAGTGATGGTACAGTTCTTGCCACACTCCGGGAATCCGCAGACCAGAAATACATTCCTTACGAGGAGATCCCGGAAGATGTTGTGAACGCATTCATTGCAGTGGAGGACCGGACCTTCTGGGAGAATTCCGGGATTGACCTGAAAGGCATTGTCCGTGTTGTAATCGGGTATATCACGAGCAAAGGTGAGGAGGTACACGGCACTTCCACCATCACCCAGCAGCTTGCCCGGAATGTATACCTGACGCATGAGCTGAGCATAGAGAGAAAAGGGAAAGAGATCTTCCTGGCCCTGGCGTTATCCGAAAAATACTCCAAAGAAATTATGGAATTCTATGTGAATAACATCTGCTACGCCAATGGGATTTACGGGATCGCCGGAGCGGCAAAGGCTTATTTTGACAAGGACGTGGATGAGCTGACTCTTTCTGAGTGTGTTTACCTCTGCGCTATTCTCAACAGTCCTACCTACTATGACCCGTATGTATATCCGGAGAGGGTTTTGGAACGGAGGGACAAAATCCTGGGCGACATGCTGGAAGTAGGCTTTATCACGGAGGAAGAGTATTCGGCTGCCGTTTCAGAGGAGACCCATATCCAGAAGCCGACCTATGAGTATAACGACTATGAAACCACCTATACGGCAGATTGTGCCATACGGTATCTTATGGAGCTGGACGGATTTCGGTTCGAGTATGAGTGGGATACAATGGAGGAATATGAAAGCTATCAGGAAGTCTATAATGACACCTATACGGCCTACAAACACAAGCTGTATACGGGCGGCTGCCAGATTTACACCAGCCTTGATACGGATTTAAGCGCGTCACTTCAGGAGATTCTGGATGAGCAGCTGTCCTTCAACACCGAGCTGGATGAGGACACCGGAATTTATGCACTCCAGGGCGCCGTCACCGTCGTGGACAATGAGACACGGAAAGTGGTCGGGATTGTCGGGGAGAGGACGCAGGAGGAGACAGACGGCATGTATGGCCTGAACCGGGCCTACCAGAGCTACCGGCAGCCGGGAAGCGCATTTAAACCGATTGCGGTCTATACACAGGCGCTGATGGAAGGGTATACGGCTTCCAGCACGGTTGAGAATATCAATGTGTCAAAGGCCAGAGAGCCGGGAGTGGATGTTCAGTCCCTGACCGGAACAAAAATGACGCTGCGCAGGGCGGTGGAAAGAAGCCAAAACGGCGTTGCCTGGAAAATCTTTGACGAGCTGACACCCGCATATGCTTTAAGCTTTGTGACAAATATGCATTTTGCCAAGATTGTTCCAGATGATTATTACGACGCATCTTCTCTGGGCAGCCTGACCTACGGGGTAACAACTGTGGAAATGGCGGAGGCCTACAGCACCCTTGCCAACCACGGCGACCATGTGAATGCTACCTGTATCGTGTCCATGAAGGATTCACACGGAGATGAGATTTACGAAGAGCCGTCATCGAGGGAAATCTATACGGATAAAGCGGCAGATGACATGGTGGATATCCTGAAAGGGGTTCTCACAAACGGGACGGCATCCAGCCTCCGCTGGTCACGGTCGTCAGACATTGAAGCCTTTGCTAAGACGGGGACGACAAATGACAGCAAGGACAGCTGGTTCTGCGGCGCAACGCCATATTATTCCATTGCGGTTTGGGTTGGATATGATACCCTGAAAACACTGTCAGACCTGTATGCTTCTACCTATCCGGAAAGCATCTGGAAGGAATCCATGCTGGCTGCTACAGAAGAGCTGGAGGCGGCTGTATTTGAAAGAAATACCGAGGATGCGTCATATACTGAGGCTTTAAGGGGAACGAGCTATTACGATTACCTGCTGGCAGAGATGACAGTGAGGGCCTTTCTCCCGGGTATACGGTTGCGGATTACCGTATGGAGCGGGTAACAGGAGAAAGGGTGACGGAGATTATCCAGAAGATTAAGCGACTCCAGCACTCTGATTTCATTCAATCGCATAATTCTCGCTGTCATCCGTTTTGCCGGTCATGCAGGTGAAACATAAATTTTCACCTGTGATGGGAGCCATCATCCTGCGGCTCTCCTTGCACTACCACATATTTCTGGTTGCGGCTTCTTGGCTTCTCCGGGATAGTCATTTGAAGCTGTCCGCTTTCTATCAAAGGGCGAAGGTGGTTTTGGGTAAAATTTTTTGCGTTTTTATACCCACAATGTTCCATGATTTCCACCTTGGATCGTGGTTCTGTGCAAAAGACTAAAATCGCAACTTGGGTAGTAACTTGGGTGGTAACTTGGGTGGTAACTTGGGTGGTGTCCTGTGGCCCAACCTTTGCCAACGCAATCGGGGCCAGCGGAACGACCGTGCGAAACACATCGCCCTCGATAAATTCCGGGGTTCCGCCGGAGTAGAGCTTTGTGTATTTATAAGTATTCCGCATCCCAGACCCCAGCTCGTCTGCCAGCCCAATCTCGCGGAACACTTTGGAGATGGGCGGATTCTTGGCATACGGCTCAAAGGAGGACAGGTGCAGAGCGCCGTGTCCGTGGGAACGGTTGGCGTTTTCGGTGTAGAGACGGTCACGCTCGATCACGAATTTTGCTACATAACCACTAGAATAATCCCGATGTGCCAGGCTGTTGGAGCAGATCTCGCGCAGGATGCGGTCTCTGGCGCTGACACTCTGAACGCCTTCCTGTACAAAGGGGTCGCTGAGATGCTTTTGCCCGAAGGCGATCAGCCGGTCATAGGTTTCCAGCAAGTTTGTGATGATCACATCCCGGTCGTCATAGCGGTCCAGGTTTTCCACCCGAAAGATAGCGTCTGTTTTGTGCTGTGGCAACACGGACAGAATTGTGGAGTCCTTGCCAAATAGAAGAATCGCAGCCAGGGTGATGCCTTCGAGCAGCCTTTCGGGGTCCTTCAAGATCAGCCCGGCACTGCGCAGCAGTTCCTCGTCCGACAGTGACTTCCAGGGATGGTTGGCCGTGCGGCTGGCTGTCATGGCTCTGGCGCGCTCGATCAGGTCGGAGCGCAGATCGTCCATCTGGAAACGGGTCACTTTGTTGACAAAGTAGCTGCCACTTTTCCGTGCGTACAACTGGTACACCAGATCGGAATTGTCGGTGATGTCTATATCGGCTTCGTGGCTGCGGTCAAAAATCCGCCCGTGATGGCGGCAGACCTGGCTGCCGGACGGCACCTGAATGACAAGCAGCGTGCGGCCATTCACTGTACAGGTTTCTGGCTGCAAATAGAGGGGCGGATTGATTTTCTGCCCGTTATTGATGGAAGTTACAAAATCCTTTTTCATGCGGTCCACCGCATCCGGGGCCACGCCCAAAACCTCCCTGTTGTCTTTGACGCCCAGGAGAATAGTGCCGCCGTCCCGGTTGGAAAAGGCGCAAACAGTGTCGTACACATCCTTCGTGATCTCATGGGTGGATTTTTTAAATTCCACATGGATGTTTTCGCCGCCTTGAATCAGTTTCAGAAGTTCAGCTTCTGTCATAGGAGCAACAGCCCCCTTTCAATGTTGGATATATGCTCTTATTATACGGGATTTTGCAAGTGTTATCAAACTTATTTTCAATAACGAGGTTTGAACTAACATGGTCATAACCTTACTTATTATCTTGGCCCTAACCAAATTGTGGAGATTATGTGTTGTATCATGTACTATCTCATTATCTCATGTGCTGTGAGACTGTACACGATGTGTGAAGTCTTTTAGAATACCGTGAAGGAAGGAGGTTTCCATTTATGGGTACGACGCGCATCATGCCGCTGCACTTGGCAAGCACTATTTTCATCTTAGGGGAAATTAAAATAGTATTCAGGGCAAGTTGAAAATTGACTAACTTTTCATTGACTTGAATTGCCTTATCTAGTAAGAAAGAATTTGCATCAGCCGGATAATTTTTTAGGATTGATAATTTGACAACTTCCTTGTATCATATAAGAGAAGTGGAGAAATACTAAGCTGCACGAGATAATTTTTTATGAAGATAGTGGTGCCCGATGTTCTGTCTTAAACTATTATAAAGAGGAAAAGCTTGTAATGAGTGTTGAATTGAATGGTATTAAATGGACGACATGGGATAATGTACGCAAGGAGATGTTTACCGAAGAGGAAATTGCAGAAAGTGATCTTCGGGTGGCTCTTATTGGAGAGTTAATTAAAGCCAGGAGAGAAAGGGGAATTTCTCAGAGAGAACCTGGGAAGATGAGTGGCGTGAAATAGCCGATAATTGCTAGAATGGAGAAGGGGAGTACAATACCGAATTTGAGTACGGTTTTGAAAGTCCTTGTTCCACTTGGAAAACCCTCTATATTGGTGACTTGAAATCGGGCCCAAGGTGATGAGGCGATAAAATATTTTGCAGTATTGATTCTTTACCGGAAGAAAAACAGATGGATTTTCTGTTTTGGAATGCCTGAGCAAACTGGAATGGATAAATATGGATTTAAGCGATGGTAAAAGAAAGTCTTACAAAGCGTGTAATGAAAAAAGAGCAAAGGAAACGGCAAAGCTCTTGGTAGAGTGCTGGTTGAAGGAAGAATTTTTATGCCGTTCGTTTTGAGGAAAGTCTCAATTTGCAGTCTGCCGGAAGGACACTTGCAGGTGATTGAAAAGCTGAGAAAGGATGGTAAAGGATGGGTAATTTAATGCGTTACAGAAAATATATTGGGACTGTAGAGTTTTCCGGTGAAGATAACTGCTTTTTTGGAAAGGTTATTGGAATCAAGTCTCTTTTGTCCTATGAAGGGAAATTCATGGAAGATTTAAAAAAGGATTTTCAATGTGTCGTCGATGATTACCTGGAAGACTGCAAAGAAAGAGGCGTAACCCCAGAGCAGCCTTATAACGAATTTTTGGATGTCTGATTTTCTCCGTGACTTCATAGAATATTGCAGCTTGAGTTATTAAAAATAGAAAAATTTTCAGGCGAAAAAGGCCATCCGCCAACTAAATTGCGAATGACCTTTGTGTGCAAATCGGTTAGTAGTCTTGTGTCCTTAAAAATCGGGCTTATATCATTATTTCTTTTTCCTGCTCTGCAGTTGAATCAGATCGCAGGCTTCTTGATGAATCGTCTGTCCTACTGCAAATCCATACTTGAAATAGCATTCACTTTGTTCACATTGGGCTATCACCATCTGTGACTGCAGTTCCTCGACCAGTTCATAGTCTTCCTTGCTTAGCCGCTTTGATAAGGTATCCATCAGGTCGGTGCAGACTTTGACTGCCTGGTTGTATATTGGTGTATCAGTGATTAGTGTTTCAGCGGGATAAAAATTTCCATTAAATATTTCTTCCAGTATCATGTGGTCACCTTCCTCTTGTTCTGTTGCGTTTTCTTTTGTTTATGTTTCATGCTTGATATCCTGTACTTTTATTGATTTTTTCAGAATTTGACTTCTATGTGTAAGCCTTGCTGTTTTTTAAAATCCACATCTTCTTTTATGTGCGGCATTCGGGAGTGCGCGGAGATTTTTGCTGCGCATCAAAAAATCGATCTGCTGTTGGAGGTCTGCTATCTGTTTGTCGATGCGTTTTATTTCCTCTACAGGTGCGTAATTGTGAATTCCTTTTTGGATTTCATTAACCATCAGTTTCTTCATAGTATTCTTTTTCATAGTCGCGTCCTTTCTGCTGCTTCTTTGCAGCTAAGAATTTTTCCCCCCTTAATTCGCAGGAACAAATTTGCCTTTCTATATTTGGATCCTTAATTGGATAAAGTGGAAATCAGCCTGTAAAATTGGGGTGTTGTAGATGTTTTGATTAGATTGATTATGATTATATGTTCCGATTATGTATTAACCTGTATCAGGTTTTATTTTCACACTAAAATAGTTGAATATAAAATTTAAGCATAACGGGAGCATTTATTTTGGATGGTTCTGTTTTTGTTTACTGTGGTTATTCGTAAACAGTAATGAAAACGAAAAAATCAGATAAACAGGAGGATAATTATGGGAGTTTGTATTCAGTTGACATTATCAAAATCAATTACACAGAAAGAATGGGAGAGTGTCTACGAGGAAACACTGCAGCTTGTAAATGCATTTCCTCTGGTATGTATACAGAAGAGCGTGGAATTCCGGGGAATAAACGTGATGTGTCTTGTTAAAACCGTCGAAAAGGAAAGGATTTATGGAAGGAATAATGAGATACATAGTATGGAATGGACAGCAGCGGGAGATTCTGTAACGCTCCGCGTGGCAGAGAACTATACTTTGGAGAGAAATCTTATAAAAGAAGAAATCCCGGATGCCGGAGACGCTATTCTGGGACTGCTTCCATTTTATTTGCCAGAGCCGGACAGATATGGAATGGATAATCCCATTTGCAACAATGTGTATAGGAAATGGGGAGAAAAAACGCAGGGAGAGCCATATCATATCTATATGGTTGCTATTGGGTGTCTGATAGAAGAACGTTTGGGAGAAAAAGCATTTTTGTATGGAGATATCACCAGGGCGCAGTGTGTGGAGGCTGTTAAGCTGGCAAATCAATGTCTGAAAGAGCCGATTGGAATTCCGCTCCAGTGCGACATGGAAGGCTTTTATAAAAGGGTAGACAGGCTGCCGCTCACGGAACAGGAAAAGATGTTTGTATTTGAACAGCTTTATCTGGGAACAAAGAATGCAGAGTTTGGAAAATTTCTTCGCAGAAGCTTTTCAGAAGATGCCTGTAACAGCTATTGGAGGATACGGTTTGACCGCAATTTCCTGAGATATATGCAGGAATATCTTCTTTGGGGATTTGACCTGGAAAGGCTGTGTGGATTCGCGGACGAGCTGGTGCACAAAGGGAAATTGGATTATGAAAAGTTTGTAATACGGATTATGGATGCCAAACTGCACTTGAAGGAGAAAAACTGTGAAGGTGTTTTGAAGATTAATCAGGATGAAGCGAGACCGTATAGTGTTGCGACTCTGTTCGCACAGGTAATATTCGGAGGCGCCTCTAACAAAAAGGTAGATCGATATATTCCTGTTGAGAAAATCAGGAACTCTTTAAGGAGAGGGCTGCAGGGAAAGTGCGAAGTGGATAAATTGATAGATGCATATCTTGCGAAAGAGGCAGAAGAAGGAGAAGTCCATGTATCGCTGGAAGATTCCCCGGAGGATAAGAAGGCGGCTGCTCGAAAAGACACTGCAGAGACGTTCCGCCAGCTGATAGAGCAAAAAAGGGAAGAAATGAATAAGGAAGCATACGAGTATGATATTTATAAGTATCAGGATCTCCTGCAGTTTGAACCAGGAAATACGATAACGCCCAAAATTGAAGGGTTTCTGAAGCAGCTTGCTGCTTTCTGTGCAGGTCTTTTGGAGGAAGAAGAATATAAGAGTTTAATGGAGAAAGAGCCAATAGTACGCTGTAAATGGCTGGCGGAAGAAAATGATGCTGTTCTGATCCGCGACAGTGACTGGGGAAAAATTTTCGAGGATGTTGAAAAAAACGAGAATTCCTTTGTGAGATATTACCCTTTGATGAGGCTGAATCTCAACAACGATGCAGCGTATTATGCAGCGATTGCTCTTTTGGTAAACGATGATTTGTATGCGTATCTTGGGAATTTAAAATAATTTATTTCTCAATATTCCCGATTTCGAGATAATCTCCGTTTTTAGGTTATTTTCCTGAACGAGCCTTGTGTTTTTTGCAGCAGTCTCAAGCGTTAACACCTATGGGCTGCTGCAGGCCTAAACAGGGCTGGAAGAAAGGAGAATATTACATGGAAGAGAAGGAGAATTTGCCAATTTTGAGTATTAATAAGCAGTATCTAAACAACACAAAAATAGGGCGGCTCATTGCGACAAAAGAGTATCCGGATATCACGGATAAAGGTGTCTCCATGAAGATTACAATCACGGACAATATCGTGAATCTGGTGAATCTTAAAACGGATCCTAATATTACACTTACGGATCCAAACATCACGCAGTTCGATATGGCCGTAATGGATGCGGTCTATACGATCATTAGCGCAGGTGTGATGGTGGTAACGCCGGAATGGATTTGCAAGGTACTTTCCGGGAACATGTCCCAAAGGGCAACGCCGAGAAAAATCAATATGATTGTGAAAAGCCTGGAGAAACTTCGCTCTACCCATATCAGGATCGATTGCGGGGAGAAGGCAAATGCAAAGGGAAAAGAAAAGAAGTATGAAAAGTTGATTTATCAATCATATCTGCTGCCACTGTCATCTGTTGAAGCAAGACTGGCCGCAAATGGAAGAGAGGTACATGCTTACACGGTGTTGGAAAAGCCGGCACTGTACTGCTATGCAGAGAGCCTGCATCAGCTGATAGATGTTCCGGCAGAGCTAATGGACACCCATGCTCTGTTTACGGATACGGATGATGCGATTCTGATCAAAAGGTACGTGATCAAGCGAGTAATGCAGATGAGAAATGAGAAAAACAGGCTTTTCAGCAACAAGATTTCTTTTTACTGGAAGGACAAGGAGACAGGAGAGGAAAGAGGGTTGTTCCCGGAACTCGGATATGTGCCGGATGATACCGTAAATTGGAGGCAGAAAAAGAAGTCGATTAACAAAGTTGTCGCTTCTACGCTTGATCTTTTCAAAGAGAAAGAAATTATTTCTGAGTATGAAATATATCGTCAGGGGGGTAGCAAAAACCCAACATCTCCAACCATGGGATATCAAATATTTTTTGAAAAAAGGTAAAAAGTGTTTACACGATAAGTAAAAATGCATTACACGATAGGTAAAAAGTGTTTACATGATAAGTAAAAAGATATCACACGATAGGTAAAAACAGTTTACACGCCAAGTAATAATCCTTTACACGATAAGTAAAAAACGCTTACACGGAAGGAAAAAAACGTTTACACGTCAGCGTGTAAAAAAGCCCTAAAAACGCCGTAATTACGGGAATTTTCAGTGCTTGGAATAAGTCGTGTAAGTACTTGTAAGTATCTTATAAGTATAATATTGTAAGTAGGAGTGGAGAGGTATTGTCTAAAGTCAATACCTCACTCCAAAAAATACTGTAAAATTGTATTTTACTGCAATAAGAAAGAAGCTTTATTGCGTATAGAATTTTTATATTATACGGCAGCAAAAACCAGTAGGTTCACAGCAAAGTGCATTAGCTGTAGCTTTAGCTGCTATAAGCAGGAAGGAGATATGCTATGACAGAATTAAACTGCAATCATGGAACAGTAGACGAAAAGAAAAATAATCTTGGATTGTTTGCAAAGCATATGTTTGGAGACAAAGAATCTCATATCTTGAGATGCAAAAACCATTATCCAACAGGATTTCCGGCATTAGATGAATCTCTGGGGGGAGGGTTTACTGCAGGACTGCATTGCCTGGGTGCAATATCGAGTCTCGGAAAATCGACTTTTGTACAGCAGATAGCAGAGAATATGTCCGCAAGTGGAATCCCAGTACTGCTGTTCAGCCTGGAGATGCGGATGTTGCATATTGCGGCCAAAGCAGTGAGTCGGCAGACGTACATAAACAGCCAGAATGATGAAAAGCTTGAGTACACGGAAAAAACAGTCGAGGAACTGCTCAATAAAGAATGCTTGGCAGAATATACAGAAAACGACTGGAAAGCTGTAAGCGCTGCGGCTGAAATGGTGGCAGAAAAGAATGCCAACCTGCAGGTTCTGGAACAAAGGTACAAAAATGGGAAGCCCTGGACGGCAGACAATATAGCGGACTATATTGTAGAATGGGTAGGTAAGACGGGTCAGCATCCGTTTATCATAATTGATTACCTGCAGCTTTTGCAGATGCCAGATGGCGCTTCTGGATGGACGGATAAGCAGATAGTAGACTACAACCTGCAGCGGCTATTTTCGCTTGCAGAATCGTCAGATGTGCCTGTACTGCTGATCAGCAGTTTCAACCGAGCGGCGTACAACTCCAAAGCATCCTTAGCTTCTTTTAAAGATTCTGGCAGTATAGAATATAGCTGCGATGTTGTGATTGCCATGGATTTGTGCGGGGTAGGAGAGAAGGATTTTGATGAGGCGGCTGAAAAAGCAGAGGTGCCTCGCGGGATATTGGTTCGGGTTCTGAAACAGAGGTATGGGAAAGCAGGGGACGAGCTGCCATTCCTGTATGATGCGAGATATAATTTCTTCGAAGATCCCATGGCTTTTCCAGAGGAGGAAGATGAGAATGTATTGTACTTTCCGTGATTTCTGAGAAGAATATAGACATAGCCCCTGTTGTTTTCAAAATTGTGAAATTCTGTAAAAATTCAAATTTTGATAATACGACATAATTGTAACATAATAAAGATATAAAGGAAGGCTGCAATTATGTCGTGTATTATTCCGATGAATGCATGGCTGGGCGGCTGTATGATTTGCAGCCTGAAAGCCTGCTGGAAGCTCTATCTGAGTCGCTTGGCAGCGCACGTTTCTAACGGGTAAAAATCCCGAATCCATCCGGTGATGGGAAAAATATAGTTGGAGGCAAGGGGAGTATTATTATTCAGGCTTTCATAGTCAGGAATGGGAGACAGTGCCCATTTGGAGCCAAAGGTGGCAGTTTGCTCATACTGAGATGGTCAAGAATTGTATACAGAAAGTATGGAAATTAAACAAACAGTTATATTTTCCAGCAAAAAAGAGCCCCACTTTTGTCAGGGCTCTTTCTGTCTGGTTTATTGGGGGGGGGCGTGCCACCCAGTTGAAAGCCTTTCACTTTCCTGCGAAATCAACTATTTCGTAAAGTTTATGCATAGTTTTAACGTCTCCAGACTGACGGCGGTACGCTCCTTGTATCGCGTGTCTATACAAAGTATAGAGAAGATTTTCTCTTCTGGCATCTTTAATATATCACAATATTTTGAGAAAACAAGAAGCTGCTTTGTACAAGTATTTGTTTTCTGGCATGGTGTATTCAGAAGGAACTGCTTGAAAAAAATGATAGACAGTTAGCCCTCCTTCCAAAAGGAAGGGGTGATCGCTATGGTTACATATAAAGGACTTTTTCAGTTCGTGATTATACTCGTAGCGAGCGTCACTCTTGTAATTAAGATAACAAAAAGAAACCGCCCCGCAGCCAAGGTTTGCGATTATTCTTAACTATCACCTGGGCTAACCGTCTATCGGTAACTCTTTTTATAATTATGATACACTTGTTACACTTATAAGTCAATATTTCATTAATCCGCCTTGTATACAGACTATTTTTGCACTCAAATAGTTTACTGAAGGCTTTCTACATGAATTACAGTGAATGAGTGGGAGAGATGCCACTGTGGCATCGGACCAAGCCTTTATACGGAAAAATGGTGGCTATTAGCTCCTGCGCATAAACATATTCTTTTCTTCTTCAGAGAGATTGATAACCTTTTCCCCTTTTCTGGCTGCATAAGACATGAGTCCCTTTAAATCCAGCTTATTATGCTCTTCGGTCAGGAGAACAGGACCAGGTGTATTTGCAAGGCTTTCTCTATATTTCTTTATCTGTCCATTCACAATTATGCACCTCCATAATATTCAGCGGGGTTGCTCTACTTATGATAAGATGGCAGGGCTTCACCGCAGAAAAAGATATGGTATAGACACCCCTTAAAATCTTAAGTGGCAGAGCTGCTCTAATATCATACATTGTCAGTTACAAGTATATTATTTCTGAGCCAGTCAGCATATCTCTTTTCCAACAGGATTTCCCCAATCTATTTCTATTGGAATATAATTGCCATGAAAACCATTAAAAAGTTCTTTAATGGTCTTTCGTTTTTTTACTCGTTCTGTGGCGCTCTTATCATTTTTAGCTGTCATAACAAGATTTTCTTGAATCGTTGCTGCCATATAGATGCCTCCTCCATCTTTATTTTCACATTGCCAATACAGCCTTTGTGAATTTCTCTTCAGTTTCCACGAACCGATAGGGAGCGTACTCTCCATAGGCCGAGGGACGGCTGATTGTAACAAGTTGTATTCTGTCATCATCTATCAGATGCAATAGTTTCCTTTTGTATTCAGCTAAGTGCGCACCGTGATTTGTTCGAAGTGCAATACATCCTATAGAATGAATATCTTTAGCAATCAGGTAACACATTCTTTAACACCTCCATGAATCCAGCTTTATCTCGAAAATGCCTTCTGGAATCGACAGTTTTCTTGGTGCCATACATTTTTTACTGTCGATGCAGATTGTATAATCTCTTACGACATCCATAACTGTTCACTTCCCGTATGAAGCAGGAAATTTTGTTCTTTCAAATATTTAAATACATTTTGTCAATTGCCTGAAATCAATTCTTTATAATCTTTTTATATGCCGCATATCCTAAAATTATCTTTCAAGAAATAATTTACGCATGAGATTATAAGCATAAGTAAGGTCGTGACTCTGCTGTCAAGCGGCAAATCCCGGCTTTAAGCTTATCTGCTTTCTAAATTCTTTGACCGTCGATATTCCAGCGGCGAAAGACCAAACTGCTTTTTGAACACGGCTGCAAATTTCCCTTGATTAGAGTAGCCAACCTGCTCTGATACTTCGGCAATCGGACGCTTTGTGGCAGAGAGAAGGCTGGCGGCTTCATTCATGCGGATTTCCCGCAGCCAAGTAGATACATTTTGACCATATACGCCTCTAAAATAGTTTTTCAGGCTGGTTTCACTGACCGAAAAGCGTTCTGCAATCTGCCTTACAGGGATGTGCTGGCGAAGATCATCTGACAGAATTTTTGCTGTCCTTTTTGCAAGCTCCACTTGCGTTTCTGTGTAGAAGCCGCAGGTTTTCGGAGGCCGGATTTCCATGTTGAGAAGCCGGTGGAGAAGTTCAAGTGTATAGATTTGCAAATGGAAGGCAGACGGCCTTTCAGAAAGCCGCCAGAGTTTCTGAAATATATTTTCCAGTTCGTTGTCCGCTTCGTTGATATATGTTTTATGGTTCGCGCAATAGTTTTCTTCCAAACGCATGAGATCAATCGAAAAAGATTTCATCAATTCGCCGCAGGACTGCAATAGGAGCGAAAGGTCAAAGTATATTTTTATGCCCTGATATTGCCGTGTGGGAAAGATGTACTCTTTCTGCGCCGTCTGTCCACTGACACAAAAGTCGTTTTTCTTCAGGTAAATGTAAGAGTCATCATCGAGCAGCAGTTCACTCCTGCCGGAAATACAATAGTTTATCAGCAATGGTTTTAACTCAGAATTTGCATCCGATTCCGGCCACACAGGAGTATTTATAAAAATAAAAGCTAATGTCAGGCCTGGAAAGAGAGGATGAAATGTCATGCGTCCTTTACCGTTTGCCTGCTCTAAGAGCAGCTCACTGCTATTTGGATTGTTTTTCAAAGTCACACCTGAAACGGAATTGCTGTTTTCTAAAATGCTGTATAGTATATCACGCAACTGTTTCACCCCTTTCATCATGCAGAATCTCTGATATTATTATACCGGCACAGAAATTTCCGGTCAATGGCTGTTCAGGAATAAAGGTCAAAACTCATTGCTATACGGGCCTAAAATACCGATATGTGCATAGAAGCATTGCCGGATGTGTGCTACCATTAGAACTGGTTAGCGAATTCTAATTGAAAAGAAAGCAATCATACTAGGAGGTTTCGCAATGAACAAATTGCAGGGAAAGGATTTAATTAACATCGGTATTTTCACGGCGATCTATTTTATCGTCATTTTTGCGGCGGCATCTATCGGTTTTATCCCGATTTTCATTCCGTTTATCAGCGTGATCGTGCCGCTTGTGGGCGGTATTCCGATGATGTTGTTCTTCTCCAAAATCAAGAAATTCGGTATGCTTACCATCTGCGGGGTACTGCTCGGTATCATCATGCTGCTGACCGGCATGGGCTATTGGTGCATTCCCACCGGGCTGATCTTCGGCCTGATTTCCGATTTTATGATGAAAGCCTGTGACTACAAGAACGCCAAGCGTGAAGTGCTGATCCACGGCGTTTTTTCCATGTGGGTAATCGGTGCCTTTATTCCCATTGTTGTGACGCGTGACGCTTACTACCAGAGCCTGCTTCCCGGTTATGGTCAGGAGTATGCCAACACGCTCATGGCCTATATGCCTGACTGGATTTTGCCGGTACTTCTGGCAGCTGCTTTTGTCAGCGGTCTTGTGGGTGGCCTGATTGGACAAAAGATTTTCAAAAAGCACTTTGAGCGGGCGGGAATTGTGTAATGAGCCGCGAACTTCTTGCAAGTGGGAAAAACAACAGTGGAATTTTATTAGATCCCCGGACAAAACTGGCGGTACTGATTACCATAGCCGTTTTTATTTTAGGCGGTTCGTATGAAGGTATCATGCAGTATTACATCATTGTGCTGGCGGCCATCCCTCTGCTGCTTTTATCAGCGGCCAGGAAATGGAAAGGCGCTGTTCTCTATATCCTGATTTTAGGGGGCAGCCTGTGCCTGGAAATGTTTGGCCTGTCCCGCCTGACCGGTGTAGCAAACTATATTGCAGTAGCCATCGTTGGTATCCTGCTGAGGTTTACGCCCAGTGTGGTTATGGGATATTTCGTTGTGACAACAACAACGGTCAGTGAATTTGTCGCGGCAATGGAACGGCTCCACCTGCCGCAGCAAATCACTATTCCCATGTCCGTGATGTTTCGTTTCTTCCCTACGGTTGCAGAAGAATGGAGCGCCATTGGGGACGCCATGCGGATGCGTGGTATCCGCTTTGGCGGCGGAAAAGCCGGTGCGATTTTAGAGTATCGGATTGTCCCCATGATGATCTGCTCCGTCAAAATTGGTGAGGAACTCTCTCAGGCAGCTCTCACACGGGGATTGGGCGGCCCTGTGAAGCGGACAAATATCTGTAAGCTGGGCTTTCATGTGCAGGATATTCTTTTTCTGCTGATCTGCCTCGGTGCTTTTGCAGCAGGGATTACTGTGCTGGCTGCAAGGGGGTGATGAAGTGATTGAATGTAGGGATGTGTCATTTTCCTATCCAGCGAGTAATTTGCCTGACAGCGAAAAGCAGGACGGAGGCGCTTTGAAACATATTTCCTGCACCATTGAAGACGGTTCTTTTGTCCTGCTTTGCGGAACTTCCGGCTGCGGGAAAACAACGATGACCCGTCTGTTCAACGGCCTTATTCCTCATTACCATGAGGGGACTTATACCGGCTGCGTCTATCTGGATGGAAAGGATACTCGCGACTTGTCACTGTTTGATATTTCTCTAAAAGTCGGCTCTGTATTTCAAAATCCGCGTTCTCAGTTTTTTAATGTGGACACGACCAGCGAACTGGCTTTCGGCCCGGAGAATCACGGCATGGCTGAAGATATTGTGCGCGAACGGGTAAAGCGTGTAGCTGCACAGCTAAAGCTGGAGCCGCTGCTTGATAGAAGTATTTTTTCTTTGTCCGGGGGAGAAAAACAAAAAATTGCCTGCGGATCGGCGGCAGCTACCTCTCCGGATGTTTATGTGCTGGATGAACCATCATCCAACCTTGACTCCTACGCTATCGATGATTTTCGGCAGCTCCTCTTTGCTTTGAAATCGCAGGGAAAGACCATCATCATATCTGAACACCGGCTGTACTATCTGTCTGGCCTCTTTGACCGTGTTCTGTATCTGAAAGACGGAGAAATTGAAGGAGATTATACAGCGGAAGAGTTTTGCCGCCTGTCGGCAAAACAGCGGGAAGAAATGGGGCTGCGGCCTCTTGAACTTGCAGGGCTTTCAGGAGTTGAAGGGCCGCCGCAGCGAATGAGTGAGGCGGTTTGGACGATAAAGAATGTGTCCTTTGCCTATAAGCATGAGCCGGAAACCCTGCATATAACGGAAGCTGCTTTCCCATCCGGCAGCGCTACGGCTATTATCGGACATAACGGTGCGGGAAAATCCACCTTTGCCCGGTGCCTCTGCGGATTGGAAAAGCACTTCAAGGGGACAGTGCAGGATTGGAGGAAGACTTATTCCAGGAAAGAACGATTGAAACTCTGCTATATGGTTATGCAGGATGTAAACCATCAGCTTTTTACCGAAAGTGTTCTGGATGAAATTCTGCTCAGTATGGGAACTGGGGATAAGCAAAGGGCAAGAGAAATCTTAAAGGAGATGGACTTGCTGCCATATGAGGACTGCCACCCGATGGGGCTGTCAGGCGGCCAAAAGCAGCGTGTGGCAGTCGCCTCTGCCATTGCTTCGGAGCGCCCTCTGATTTTATTCGATGAGCCAACAAGCGGCCTTGACCTTTTTCACATGAGGCAGGTTGCCAGTGTTGTGGGTAAAGTGGCAGATACCGGGAGAACTGCGCTTGTAGTGACCCATGACCCGGAATTTATTTTACGGTGCTGTCATTATGTCCTTCACTTAGAGAACGGGAAAATTCAGGAAAGTTATTCCATAGAGAACAGTGATGGCCGAAACCGTCTGCTAAAGTTTTTCCTGAATGATATGGAGAAGCATCAAAGCGATAGTAAAAGCGGAATCCATGGCTTATGATTGCGAGCTTTTAAGCATTTTATTTTAGAAATTAGTGTTAAACCGGGACGTGGCAGATATCAATTAACCATGTGTCCCGGTTTTCTAATGGATGCAGAGATGGGATTACTATGTAATAGAACAGTATTTAATAGAGGAAAGCATAAATCCCTTTCCATCCTATCTTGTATGGAAAGATGTATAAATCAAAGCGTATTTTGACCTTTCTGAGACATTTTGCGATATTCCATAGGTAATAACCCTGTACTTTTGCGGAACAATTCAGCAAATCGGCTTGATGTGGAGTATCCTATCGTCTGAGCGATCTGTCCCACAGATAGATCCGTATATGCGAGCAAATACTCTGCTTGACTCATTCGCCTTTGCTGGATGTATTCTGTGATTGTACAGTCATAATATTTCTTAAAACAGCTTTTTAGCTTTGTTGTTCCCATACAAGCAATCTGAGTCAGCCGCTCGAGTGAAATATCAGAAGCATAATGATCACTTAAATAAGAGGCAACTGTCTGAATGCTCTCTATATCCTGCTGAGATAGTTTTTGCTCAATCTTTTCGGGATGTTTTTTCTGGTATTCGACGACCATCGAAATGGCCTCCGCAACCTTTCCCTCATAAAAAAGTTTTGCTGCAATTCCCTCTCCGCGATAGTTTTTGATCTCTGTAAGAAGTCTTGACATTTCCGGGAAATCCGAAGTCTGGTCAATCTTCCGAAAGGCGTCCACCGGATTGATTTGTGCCTCTGGATATAGTTTTTTCAGATAATCCTCATAATAGGCCGGAGTAATTTCAATTCCGATTGAACGGATTGGAATATTCTTGTGGATCAATGCTTTATAGGGCGTGTAGCCTCCAATAAAAGTTTTGATACAACCAGCAGACAGTCTTCGGTATGGAGACAGTTCTTCACCTGAAATTGAGTCATAGCGTGTAATGCTCAGACATTCGGGCAAAGAAAATTCCAGCATAAAATCCTCATGGAATGAAAAGTTGTGTATCTTAATGTCATAAAGCTCTTTCTGTGCATAAGTCCAGTAAGTGCCTTCTCCAACTTCGGGAGAAAGTTTCCAGCATATCCCCAAATCACCATACTGCTGATTGTCTGGATCGCGGATAAAACCATGGCCAGTCAGCAGAGGTGTGTAAAATTTATCAATAATTTCGGACATGAAAATAGCCCGCCTCCTTTTTGCAACGATTGGACGAACTTTTGAAAGGAACAGACGAACATCGCCGGAACCTATTGCATGTTGTTCGCCGCAAGCGTACTGTAATAATTGACGGTTAGCCGAATCTAACCCAAGAATATCACAAACCGCTTGTCGAGTCAAGACAGTGAAAAAGTAGGAGGATCACAATGAAAAATCAAGCAAATTCTATGAACAAAGGCCTTACTGTGAAGGATCTGGTAACGACAGGTATTTTTACTGCCCTGCTATTCGTCTTTATACTAGTGGGCGGAATCTTTTTTGCGACCAATCCTGTACTGACTTTCTTTATGCCTGCCGGGAGCGGGTTGCTTGCCGGTCCTGTTTATCTGTTGCTGATAGCAAAGGTTCAAAAGAGGTGGAGTCTCTCTATTATGGGAATTATCATCGGCATTATCTGGTTTGTAACAGGTATGCACTGGGCATTTGCGTTGGGATATCTGATTATGGCCATCGTAGCTGACTTTGTTGCCGGTGCGGGACAGTATAAGAGCAAGAAGTTCAACAGTATTGCATATATCCTGTTCTCCCTGGGCGGTACTGGATCGTACATCGTTTTCTTTGCTGACCCCAATGGATGGGCGCAGACTATGCTGGGTAACGGAACCGAACAGAGCTACATTGACACCATGCAGGCAACCGCCAACACCGGCATCCTGATTGCCATGTTTGCCGCCGCTATCATTACATCGGCAATCAGTGCCTTTGTAGGCTGCAAAATGCTGAAAAAGCAGTTTGAAAAGGCGGGTATCACGGCATGAGCGGTGAGCGCCAGAAGAAAGGGCTTTGGCTTGACCCACGGGCCAAGCTCTTTCTTATCTTGATCTGTGTTTTAGCGTCCATGTTTGCCCCTTCTCTGGCATACCAGTTTGCGCTTGTTGTGCTGATTGCAATATTGGGAACATTCTTCGGAAAATGGAAATATGTCATCAAGGCAGTGTGCTTCTATGCTGTAATCTGCGTTCTGACGGTCTGGATCATGGCTGAAATGACAGGAACGCTGCGGACTATGTTCATCGCCTTTTTAGGTCTGTTTCATAAAGTCTATGCCTGTGGGATGTTGGCCGGAATTGTACTGTCAACAACAAAGGTGAATGAGTTTCTGTCCGCAATGAACCGCGTCCATGCGCCGAAGAAATTAGTGATCCCGTTGGCGGTCATGCTGCGTTATATTCCGACCATACAGGAGGATTGGCGATATATCAAGGACGCTATGCGGATGAGAGATGTTTCCCCTTCTTTTGGGGGCTTTCTGTCCCATCCGGGAATGACGGTAGAGTGTATCTATGTGCCGTTGATGATGACGGCCTCGAAAGCGGCAGATGAGCTTTCCATCGCTTCTGTTACCCGCGGAATAGAAAATCCTAATCCACGCACCTGTCTTGTTCAGATAAAGTGCGGAATTGCTGATTGGATGATTATGGCGGCTGCCATTGCCTTTCTGCTCTTTGAATTGTGTATGCGGGGAGGTGTCATCGGTTGATTGAGCTTGAACATGTATCCTTTTCTTATGAGGTGAATGTCTCCGAAGGAGACAGAGAAGACGGCCTGGGCCGTGATGGGCAGGAGCATGATGGCCTGCATGACATCAATCTGAAAATTGCGGATGGAGAATGTGTCCTGTTCTGTGGGCGCAGCGGGTGTGGCAAAACAACGATTACACGCCTGGTCAATGGATTGATCCCGCAGTTTTATCAGGGGGAACTTCATGGCCGTGTGCTGGTAGACGGTCAGGAAATCAGTAATCTTCCCATGTACCAGATTGCCGCAAAGGTTGGTTCGGTTTTTCAAAATCCACGGACACAATTTTTCAATGTGGACACCGACAGCGAGATTGCTTTCGGTATTGAGAATGAGGCACGCCCTCCCCAGGAATTGGCCGAGAGGGTAGAACAGACAACAGAGGATCTGCATATCCAGAAGCTGCGGAGCAGGAACATTTTTGAATTGTCCGGCGGTGAAAAGCAGAAAATCGCTTTTGCTTCTGTCTACGCTATGAACCCGAAAATTTATCTGCTGGACGAGCCATCTTCTAACCTGGACATGACTTCCATTCAGGAATTAAAGGAACACCTGCGGCTGATAAAAAGCCAGGGCAAAACGATTTTAATTGCGGAACACCGGCTGTACTACCTGATGGAACTTGCAGACCGCATTGTTTATCTTGAAAAAGGGCAAATCAGAAAAATTTATACGCCGGAGGAATTTCGCAAGCTGCCAGAAGCCGAGCGTGAACACATGGGGCTGCGGGCGGTAGATTTGACAGAGGTACTTCCTCCACAGAAGTGCCTGCCTGTTTCAGCTCCCATACTTGAACTTCAAGATGTAACACTCCGCTACAAAAAGAGGACGATTTTACATCATATTGCCCTCTCTGCCGCGAAGGGAGAAGTTATCGGAGTAGTTGGTCATAACGGAGCAGGCAAAACCACCTTTTCCCGCGCCTTGTGCGGACTGCATAAGGACTGTGATGGACAATTCCTGTGGGATGGCAGGCCGATGGATCGAAAGGCAAGGCTGAAGAAGTCTTATATGGTCATGCAGGATGTGAACTACGAATTGTTTGCTGACAGTGTTGAGGCAGAATGCTCCTTTGGTATTCAGGGTCCCGATCAGAAATTAGTGACGGAAACACTAGAGAAATTGGGGCTTGCCTCTTACCGGGAACAACACCCGAACACCCTGTCAGGCGGTCAAAAACAGCGGGTAGCTGTAGCGGTCAGTATGATCTGCGGAAAAAATCTTCTGGTATTTGATGAACCGACCAGCGGCCTGGATTTTGACAGTATGGCACAGGTGGCAGGGCTGATCCGGCGATTGTCTGACATGGGAAAGGTTATTTTCATCGTTACCCATGATTTTGAGTTTGTCTGCCGAACCTGCTCCCGCGTCCTGCATTTTGACGAGGGCGAAATGCCCGATGATGTACCTGTTGTGATGGATGCCCTCCCGAAATTGAGAGAGCTGTTCTCTGTCAAGGTGAATGGCTCCGAAGGAGACAGAGAGGGTGGCCTGGGCCATTCAGATGGAAAGGAGAGGTGAGCTATGAAACAGAAAAAAGAAAACAGAGTAGCTTTGCTGCTCCACTGGGCCGGTGAGCAAAAAATCTGGCTGTTCCTGGCGATTTTTCTATCGGCGGTCAGCGGCTTTTGCATTATCGTCCCTTACATTGGGATTTACCGGCTGATGGACGCCACATTCAATCATACCTGCACGCAGGAATTGGTTGTGCAGACTGTGGCGATGATTGCAGTGGCGGTAACCTTGCGGTTTGCCCTGTTTGGCTGTTCCGGCGTAGCAGCCCACAAAGGGGCCTATGGCGCTCTTTTCAAAGTGCGCTGCATGGTGGCAGAACACATGGCCAGAGCGCCTTTGGGGGCCTTGAATGAACGGCGCACCGGGGATATTAAAACGGTTCTGAATGAAGATATTGAAAAGCTGGAGCTATTCCTGGCCCATAACCTTCCGGACCTTGTGTGCTATCTGGTTGGGCCGGTAGTCATCTTTCTTTATCTGATGACCGTCAATATTCCTCTGGCATTGATTTCCCTGGTTCCGCTGATCCTTGCTGTTGTTGTAATGGGGATGATGTTCCGCAATACGGATGACCTGATGGAACGGGCCAATCGCTCCATTACCACACTGAACTCGGTTATGATTGAGTACATCAGCGGCATGAAACTGATTAAAGCCTATAACATGGGGAGCAAATCGTTTCAAAAGTTTTCAGACGCTATCCAGGAAGAAAACGCCATGTGGAATGAAACTTCCCGGCGTATGGGGCCACCTTATGCGGCCTTTGTTGTTATCATCGAATGTGGGATGCTGCTGATGGTTCCAATCGGCGGAATGCTTTTCCTGAAAGGCTCGCTGGCGGCCAGCGCCTTTTTGCTGTTCGTCTATGTAGGTTCCATGTATTTGACGGAAATCCGCCCCCTGCAGGAACTGGGGACTAATTTTGCCAATGTGCTGAACGCTGTTACTAAGACCAAAGAAATCCTGGATATTCCGATTTACGAGGTGAATGGCTCCGAAGGAGGCAGAGAAGACGGCCTGGGCTGTGAGGGTGGAACAGACTTTCCACAAAATCACGATATTGAACTTCGCAATGTCTGGTTTTCCTACAAGGTGAATGGCTCCGAAGGAGGCAGAGAAGGCGGTCTGGACCGTGATGGCAAGACCAATGTACTGCAGGGCGTCAACCTTAAAATTAAAGACGGCGAACGCATGGCCCTTGTGGGACAGTCTGGCGCCGGTAAGAGCACCATAATTGAACTGATCTCCCGGTTCTATGATGTGCAGGAGGGCGAAGTACTGATTGGAGGGAAAAATGTAAAGGAACTCAATTATGATACCATTCTGAAAAATATCGCCATTGTGTTCCAAAAGACCTTCCTGACCCGTGACAGCGTTTTAGAAAATATCCGCATGGGCTCAGGTGCCACTTTGGAAGAAGTGCGGGCCGCCGCAAAAGAGGCGCAGATTGATGACTTCATCATGTCTTTGCCGGATGGATATGACACGAAGGTAGGCAGCTTCGGTTCCCGATTTTCCGGCGGTGAAAAACAGCGGATTGCCATTGCCCGTGCGATTCTGAAGAACGCTCCCATTTTGATCTTAGACGAGGCTACAAGCGCCTCTGATCCGGAAAATCAGATGGAGATTGACAAAGCCATTCAAAATCTCTGCAAGGGAAAGACGGTCATTGTGGTAGCCCATCGTTTGAGCGCATTGAAGATGTGCGAGCGTGTAGCAGTGGTTGAAAATCATACAATCACCTGTGTCGGAACCCATGAGGAAGTCCGAAGGAACAATGCTTACTATCGGAAGGCGTGGGAGGATTACGAAACAGCCCGGAATATAACGTATCACTGTGGCAGCAGTGATACGTTAACGAGCGAAAATCCAGAGGATTTTCGTGAGTCTGCTATTTTGATAAAAGGAGGCGAGCAGCATGAGTGAGCACAAGATGAATGGTTCCGGAGAAGCCAGAGAGGGTGGCCTGGGCCGTGATGTATTGAAAAAGAACCGTAATTTTTATATTGGCGTTGGCGGGACTGTTCTGGAAGGGCTTCTCTCCGGCAGCTTGTTCATGCTTCTTTACTCTGTCATGCAGTTTCTGTGGTCAGGGCAGTTTGACATGAACCGGGCATTGATATTGACTGGTGTAATTGCGGTCGTTTTCCTGCTCCGTATTCTGATTTACAGCTATGGTTATACCAAAGCGCAGATTGGCGGCGCAGAGGTTAGCAAAAACATCAGGCTTTTTATGGGCGACCATTTGAAGCGTATCCCGCTGTCCCGGTTTACCCAGGGACAGACCGGCGATTATATCAATACCATCACAAGCGATGTAAACAACTATGAAAAAATCCTGACCCATAAGATCGGTGATCTGGCAAAAAGTTTTGCGCTTTCGCTCATGCTGATTATTTTTGTGATGACTATTTATGTGCCCGCCGGAATGATCCTGCTGATTGCCGACCTGCTTTTGATCCCCGGACTGTGGCTTTCCTTCCGGCAGGTTGTGAAATATGGTAAAGAAAAGAATGATATTTGTGCGAAGAATGTCAGCAGCATTGTGGAGTATGTGTCTGGTATTCAGACTTTCCGGGCCTATGGCGTATGTGGATTGAAGAATAAAACCGTTATAGGCGCCATGCGGGAGTTTTGCCGGATCAGCTTTGTGTATGAAGCGAAAGTCCTTCCTATCGGCGCTGGATTTGGCATTTTAAGCTGGCTGTCCTGTCCGCTTGTTATCTGGACAGCTTATACGCCCTGGGCTGCCGGAACATTGGATACAGTATCTTATCTTCTGATCTGTATGCTGCCTTTGTTTTGTGCAAAGCTGGCGAACTCTATTTTTGTAGACCTGACAAGTTACAAGAACCTGATGATTTCCAAAAACAAAATTCTGGGTGTGATGAACGAACCAGAGGAAACCGGCAGCATGGAGCCGCTTCAAACGGCCACCCATGAAATCACCTTCGACAGTGTGGACTTCTCGTATGTACCTGGAGAGCCGGTGCTGAAACACGTCACCTTTACGGTGCCAGACCAGAAGCTCACTGCCATCGTTGGGGACTCTGGTTCCGGCAAATCCACCATTCTGAACCTGATTGCAAAATACTACGAGGCGGATGGAGGAACCATTTCAATCGGCGGCAAGCCTATTAACCATGTGGCCGCAGAGCGTGTACTGGAACAAATTTCTATGGTAGACCAGGATGTATTTCTCTTTGACGATACCATCCGGGACAATATCCGGCACGCCCGCCCCAATGCCTCAGACGAGGAAATCGAGGCCGCCTGCCGGGAGGCGAATTGTGACGGCTTCATCCGCAAGATGGAAAAGGGATACGATACACCGACCGGTGAGAACGGAAACCTTCTCTCTGGCGGTGAGCGTCAGCGGATTTCAATCGCTCGCGCCATCCTGAAAAACAGCCCGATCCTGCTTTTGGATGAAGCGACAGCGTCCCTTGACATCGAGAACGAGCTGGCAGTAAAGCAGGCCATCGCTAATCTGCTGAAAGAGAAAAAGACTGTGGTAATGATTGCTCATACCCTTTCCATCGTCAAAAATGCAGATCAAATCCTTGTGGTATCTGACGGAAAGATTGCTGAAGCCGGTACTCACGATGAATTGCTGGCTAAAGGCGGAAAGTATGCGGCTATGTGGAACGCCGAACAAAAAATTTCTGCCTGATTGGAGGTAACAATGAAACTTCATGCGTCCGGGGGGGACTATTTGAGAAATGATAAACATAAATAGAAGATTGATTATAAAATCTTCACGCATTGATAAAGGAGTTGCTCTAAGTAACTTCTTGAGTCTGTTTTGTGTCATGGTTAGTGAAGCAGTCGCATAGAGAATTTCTTTCCCTTGACTATGTGGGCATTTCTGGTATATCATTGAATTAGTTGTAACTAATCGTTTTAGAGGATGAAAACAATGATGACACATGGAAGCCACTATCTTGGTAAATTATATAATGATCTCATAACAAATTCTCCCCAGACAATCTCGATGGATATTCCATCTGACATAGGGAGAGGAAGAATTGCTCAAACCAAGATCAAACATGGAGTTATTCTTTCGGACTGGCAAATGTGCTATCAGGCAGATATGAATGTGCAAGGCCCTGTCAGTAAGGAGTATATGCAAATCATTTTTTGCCTGAATGATGGGATTTCCTGGGGGATCATGAATGAGCAGCGCTCTGTTACTATCCAAAAGAATGAGTCTTGCATTTATGCAGGACACGGTGGAACCGAATATATTTGTTACAAAAAAGACAGCGACTTTTCATTCAAAAGCATTAAAATCCCCATTTCCTATTTCTCTCACCTTCTCGCAGATTACTTTGACGGGCAAGAGGCAACTGTTTATGAAAAGAAACTTCTTTATGGGATTTCTAAAGTTCCGGTAACTCCAATCATGGAGCAGATTTTAGCAGAGACCAGCCGCTTTACGCAATATCGTGGCGGATTGGGTTATTTGTATTTGGATGGTAAATTGCTGGAATTATTGTCTATTTATTTGGGGGAAGTGCTTGAATTAGATATTTTGATGGGCAAAAACATTTCCATGTCTAAGACCGAAAGGACTGCCATTATGGAGGCCAAGCGCATTATAGACAGTCAGCTTGCATTCGCCCCTTCATGCGAAGAACTATCTCGTATGGTACACTTGAGCATGACGAAACTGACACGCGGGTTCTCATCATTTTACGGTATGCCAATCCATCAATATATTATTGAGCAGCGATTAACACAGGCGGCACAGTTGCTTTTGGAAGGAGACTGGAATGTAAGCGAAATTGCCGCGATTGTTGGATATGGAAAGCCCAGCAATTTTGCGGCGGCCTTTAAGAAAAAATATGGGGTAGCGCCAAAGAATTACCGAGGAAGTTACCTTGACAATACAAAAAAATAGGCGTTCAACCGTTTTTGGGTCAAAATGGGTAGGTTTTGGGTTGGATTAGTCTGCGATAACTGATATTCTATGTGATGTGGTTAGATATTGCTAACCACATCACATTTTTATTATCCAACAAAGTGAGGAGGCATGAGCATGAAACAAAAGTTGAATGCGAAAGATTTTATTCTCATCGGCGTTCTGACCGCCCTTATGTGGATCATCTGCATGATTATCAGCACCATTATGAGCGTGGCTGGCCCGGTGACCAATGTGTTTTACCCGTCTGTTGTTGCTATTCCTAACGGTATCGTGATGATGCTTCTGCTGGCCAAGGTGCCAAAGAAGGGTGTATTTACCATCTGCGCCGCCATTCAAGCTATTCTGTTCTTGCTGGTGGGCGCTTTCTGGTTCATTCCCATCGGTCTGGTGATTGGCGGTGTAATCTGCGACTTCCTGGTTATGGGCCGAAAAGAAATCACGATGAAATCCATGATGGTGGCTTATGCGCTATTCAGCGCCATTTTTGCCTTTAGTGCCATCTGCCCTATCAAATTCCTTCAGAGTGCCTTTGTGGGCGCGATGGAGAAAAACAACATCGCGCCGGAGTACATCGAGGGAATGTTGAATATCACTTCTGTTCCTATGCTGGTAGTCATTGTCGCAGCCGGTCTGGTTGGCGGCTTGATTGGCGGCGTCATCGGCCAGAAAGCGTTGAAGAAACACTTTATTAAGGCTGGACTCGTTTCGGTAAAATAACAGGATCAGCCCCCTGAAAGTTCATCAGACAAACGCAGGCAAGCGGGCTGCCTGATTTCAGAGCGCGGGGCTGAAACCAGTCCCGCGCTCTGAATGTTATAGGGAGGCATTGGAATGGAAGAAGTACAAATCAAACAAATAATTGAGCGGCAACCCCTTCATGGGTCTGCGCTTCTGGACCCACGCTGCAAAATACTTCTCCTGGTTTGTATTGGCTTTGTCAGCTATTTTCTGGCCGGAGAAGTTGTCAGCCTTGCACTCATGTTGGTTTACGGGCTATTCATCGCCCTGGGCAATGGTGGAAAATGGGCTGTAAAAATGATAGTGACCTATATCATTGTCGCCTATCTCAACGCTTTGCTCCGCTATGTGCAGGTGCCGGTTTTGAGTGTGATTATGAGCGTATTTGGCGTGACGGTTCTGAAACTGATCCCCATTATGATGATGGGACTTTGGATATTGCGGACCACCTATATGGACGATTTGATGGTGGCTCTCCAGCGGATGCGGCTGCCGCAGGCAGTCACGATCCCCCTTGTGGTCATGTTCCGCTATATCCCTACACTGCGGATTGAATACCGGCAAATCCGAAGTACGATGGATATTCGCGGTATCAGTGATACCCTCTGGAAACGGGTATCCCATCCGTTGGCAACGATAGAGTATATTTTGATACCACTGCTGATGCGGTGCCTGAAGGTTACCGATGAACTGGCGGCATCCGGCACAACACGCGGTCTGGAGTTGGAGTGCAAACGATATGCGCTGCGGACAATCCGTTTTGCATGGCCGGAAATTGTGGTATCTCTGCTTGGTATCCTCTTTTTGGCTGGCCTGCTTCTTATTGACCAGACCAAAATCGGGGAAATCATTTTGTGGAGGGTATGACGATGATCTCATTTCAGAATTTCAGCTTTCGCTATGAAGAAAGCCAGGATTTTACCCTCCGTGGCATTGATATGACCGTACAGACCGGCGAGTTTATCCTATTGACCGGGCGAAGCGGCTGCGGCAAGACAACACTGATCCGTTCGCTCAATGGCCTGATCCCGCACTTTTACCCCGGAGAAATTCAGGGGGACCTTGTGATGGATGGGTACTCACTTCTGGAAATGAAGCCATCACAACTGGCCGGACAGGTAGGAACTGTATTCCAGGACCCGCGCTCTCAGTTTTTTATGACAGACACTACGCGGGAACTGGCCTTTGGATGTGAAAACATGGGGATTTCCCGTGAAGAAACGATTGAGCGGATTACAAAGGCAGCCAAAGATTTGGAACTGGTGGACTATCTGAACAGGAGCATTTTCGCCCTGTCCAGTGGAGAAAAACAGCAGATTGCCATTGGCTCAGTTTACGCTCTCTCACCCAAGGTCTACATTTTCGATGAGCCATCCGCAAATTTGGATTATGCGGCGACTAAACGGTTGGCTGAAATCATGGGAAAATTAAAGCAAGATGGATATACCATCTTTGTGGTGGAACATCGCTTTTATTACCTACGCGATTTGATTGACCGGGTGTTTCTCATTCAGGATGGGAAGATCGAGCGGGAATTTACCAGAGAACAGTTTTGCACGCTGCCTGAGAAAACGCGGATCTCCTACGGCCTGCGGACAGCGTACCCGGAACGGGATGCGGAAAACTATCACGAAAAAGAACGCGTTCCCGATGGAACACACCTGTTGGCCGTACAAAACCTGGCGTTCTCTTATAAGAAAGGCCCTGATGTATTCCAGAATGTCAGTTTTGAAGCCCATTCGGGAGATGTCATTGGTATTCTCGGTCACAATGGCGCGGGTAAGACAACCCTTTTGTCAATTTTGACCGGCCTCTTAAAGCAGCGGCAAGGGGAAATCAGCTTTGACGGGAAGAAACTCACACCCCGTCAGCGGCGCGCTCTGTCTTATCTGGTGATGCAGGATACAGACTATCAGCTCTTTGCAAGCAGCGTGGACGAGGAACTGTCCCTGGGAATACGGGATGATTGTAAAGAAAAAGTAGACACCACATTGGATGCTTTGGAGCTTTCAGAATACCGGGAGCGTCACCCGGCCTCTCTTTCAGGCGGTCAAAAACAACGGGTCACCATCGGCGCAGCAATCGTAAAGGACAGTCCGGTGATTTACTTTGACGAGCCTACCAGTGGTTTGGACTATGACTCGATGGTGCGCGTCAGCAATCTGATTGAACAGCTTTCAAATTCCGGAGTCATTGTTTTTGTGGTATCCCACGATTTTGAGTTCATTGTCCGTACCTGTACGGAAGTAGTCCAGTTGGATGACCACGGAGCCATTCAAAATCACAGGCTTTCGCCAGGGATTTTGAAAACTCTTTCTGAGAAGTATTTTAACTGATGGGAGGTTAGACTTATGTTCCAAAAAGTATTTGAATATTCGGGGCCTCACAAAAAGGGGCTTTATGCGGCCACGGCGGTTGTACTGATCAGCGTTCTAATGGGGGTTCTTCCATTTGTGCTGGCTTACCAGGTAATTGCGCCATTAGTCATGGGGGAGACAATCAACGCTTCATTTATCATTCTGCGGGTTGTGTTAGTGCTGGTATGCCTGGTGCTGCAAGCGATTCTCTATGGCTGGGGGTTGAACATTTCACACAAGGCAGCTTATGATACCCTGCTCCGTCTGCGGACCGCCTTGCAGAAACGATTTGAAAAGCTGCCGCTGGGTGTGATTCAGGATAAAGGCACTGGCACTGTCAAAAAACTGTTTGTGGATGATGTAGATAGTTTGGAGGTCCTGTTGGCTCACTCCATGCCGGAGGGTATCGCAAATCTGATGGTTCCCATTGCAGTCTATGTGGCCATGTTTTTTGTGGACTGGAAACTGGCGCTTTTGTCGCTGGCCTCTATCCCTATCAGCCTGATTGCTATGAAAACCATGTACTCCGTTGGTATGAAGAAAATGGGGCCGTACTATATGGCTGGCCAGAAGATGAACAACACCATTATCGAGTACATCAATGGCATGGAAGTTGTCAAGGTGTTCAATAAGGACGCGGATTCCTATGAGCGATTCCGCAGGGATGTATCTGATTATCGTGACTATACACTGGCCTGGTATAAAGCGGCGTGGCCCTGGATGGCGATTTACAGCAGCTTGTTGCCTTGTACTGTTATTCTGACTCTGCCATTAGGAGCTTGGTTTGTTCTCTCTGGTTGGTCGGCCCTGCCAGATCTGATTTTGGTGCTGTGCCTATCCTTGAGTATCGGTATGCCGTTACTCAAATCGCTGGGATTTCTGCCTACTATGCCCCAGCTTAACTATAAGATTTCTGCACTGGAGCAAGTGCTGGACGCGCCGGAGCTTCAGCAGACTGGCGATGTGTTCCACGGAAAAGACGACACGATTACTTATGACCATGTTTCTTTTGCCTACCAAACCATGCAGCCAGGCCCGGACGGAAAGCCTGCGGTAGTGGAGGATGAAGTTCTCCACGATATTTCCTTTACGGCAAAGGATGGACAAAAAACAGCCCTTGTAGGTGAGTCTGGTTCCGGCAAGAGTACCTTGGCAAAATTGCTGATCCATTATTATGACCCGCAAAAAGGTAGTATTTCCATTGGCGGACAGAAACTTTGCGATATGAGTCTGGAGGCATTGAACAGCCGCATTTCCTATGTAGCCCAGGATCAATACCTGTTTAATACTTCTCTGTTGGAAAACATACGGCTTGGTCGGCTGAACGCAACAGACGAGGAAGTAATGGAGGCAGCGAAGAAAGCTCAGTGCATGGAGTTCCTCGAAAAACTCCCTCAGGGCATTCATTCTATGGCAGGCGATGCCGGGAAAATGCTTTCCGGCGGCCAGCGCCAGCGCATTTCTTTGGCGCGGGCGATCTTAAAAGATGCTCCTATCGTTGTCCTCGATGAAGCGACCGCCTACGCTGATCCAGAGAATGAGGAAAAAATGGAGGCCGCTATTGCAGAATTGGTGAAGGGTAAGACCCTGGTTGTCATCGCTCACAAGCTGCCTGCAATTATGAACGCTGACCAGATTTGCGTTATGGATCATGGTAATCTGGTGGCTGCCGGAAAACATCAAGAACTGATCCAGTCCTGCCCGGAGTATCAAAAACTATGGAAAGCTGCACAGGACAGCGCCGAATGGAAAGTCCATACCGCAAAGGAGGGAAAATAAATGTTTGCACTGTTTTCAAGAATTTTGAAACTGTCCGGTCGCTATAAAGGGCGGATTCAGGGAGCTGTTGTATGCACTTTTCTGGAGTCCATTCTGTCCAAAATGCCGATCTTTCTGGCCTTTGTAGTTTTGAGCGGTTTTGCGGCCGGAACTTTGATCGGGCAGACCTGCCTTTATGTGGGGCTTGGTCTTGGGGCGTCTGTGTTGGTTCAGATGTTGGTACACTATCTCAGCGATAGTTTGCAGAGCGCAGCGGGCTACCTGATGTTTGCTGACAAGCGAATGGAGCTGGGCGGGCACCTTCGGAAACTGCCAATGGGATATTTTACTTCCGGCAATATTGGCAAAATCAGCTCGGTTCTTAGCACCGACATGATGTTTATCGAAGAAGTTGCCATGAGTACCTTGGGGAACATGATGAGCTATCTTCTGTCTGCCCTGGTTCTCCTGGTGTTTATGTTTTATCTGAACTGGCAACTCGGCTTAATCGCCGCCATTGTGACGATTTTAGCATGGCTGGTATCAAAAGGAATGAACAAGGTATCTCTGCGGGAGGCCGTAGGCCGCCAGGAGCAAAGCGAACGACTGACCGCTGCAGTGCTGTCCTTTGTGGAAGGGATCGGTGTTATCAAGAGTTATAACCTGTTGGGGGAAAAGTCTGAGGAACTGACAGAAAATTTCAAGCGGTCCAGAGATACTTCTCTCACTTTTGAGCGGCGCATGACCCCTTGGACAACAGGGCTGAATGTCATTTACGGAATTGGTATTGCCGCTATTTTTGGCCTGGCTATTCTTCTGGAGCAGAGCGGCGCCCTTTCCCTGGCCTATGTGCTTGGTGTTCTGCTGTTCGTATTTGATTTGTTTGGACCGCTGAAAGCACTCTACGGTGAGGCATCCCGATTGACCGTGATGAACGCAGCATTGGAGCGCATTGAAGCGGTATTGGATGAGCCGGAACTTCCCGACACTGGCAAACAACACCTGCCGGCTCAGGCACAGTCCGGTCAGCCGGAAGTGCAGTTTAATGGTGTTGCCTTTGGTTATCAGGACAAAGAAGTGCTGCACCATATCAGCTTTGCTATGAAGAAAAATTCCATGACGGCATTGGTCGGTCCTTCCGGTGGCGGCAAATCCACCATTGCAAATCTGTTGGCCCGGTTGTGGGATGTAAAATCCGGCAGTATTGCAATAAGGGGCGTGGATATTCGGAATGTGCCGCTGGCAGAACTGATGGATCAGATTAGCATGGTATTCCAGCGGGTGTATTTGTTCCAGGATACCATCTACAACAACATCAGTATGGGAAAACCAGATGCCACAGAGGAAGAAGTCTATGAGGCGGCAAAGAAAGCCCGTTGCTATGATTTCGTTATGGCTCTGCCTGACGGGTTCCAGACTGTGGTGGGTGAAGGCGGAGCTACGCTTTCCGGCGGCGAGAAACAGCGGATTTCGATTGCTCGCTGTATCTTGAAGGATGCACCCATCGTTATTTTGGATGAGGCCACTGCAAGTGTAGACACCGACAATGAAAGCTATATTCAGGAGGCCATCTCTGAGCTGGTAAAGGGTAAGACCCTGCTGGTGATTGCCCATCGCTTGAATACCATACAGAACGCCGATCAAATCCTGGTAATTAACAACGGCCAAATCGCACAGCATGGCACCCATGAGGAACTTCTGGAGCAGCCCGGTATTTATCAGGACTTTGTCAACATCCGAAAAAACGCTGCCGGTTGGAGCTTGGCCTAATAGCGAAGGGAGATCCCAATGAAACTTCATGTGTCCGGGGAGGACTATCTCGCGGAAAAAATGCCTGCCGTATTGAACATGTGGTCAGCGGTGAAACTTTTTCCCGTCTGAAGGAAAAGTATAAGGAAGAAAGTACTAATAGTGAAAGTTCTGACTTTTAAAACATGTTTATGAAGAATTAGAAATTGGGACAGCAAGGCAGCTGCAGGCAGTAACGATTTGTGAGCTGTTGCCTGAAGAATAGATAGGGAGATGAAAACAACGTCTGAAAAGGTAAAATGGTTTATTTTTCCGGACGTTGTCTTCATGAGATGATTATTTCGAAAATGAATGAACATTATTCATTGATATTTCGGAAAAACCTGCTATACTTGTGAAGTGAAAGGAGGTCATGGCTGATGGCTGATATAAAAGAAAGATCGAAATCCACATTCAATCGGCAGGCGGATACTTATGATGAGGATATCCATGGGCAGCATGCCAGAACGCTTTATCCTGTTCTATTGCATAAGTTGGCTCATATTCCGTTTCAGAGAGCCTTAGACTTGGGATGTGGGACAGGAGAGATGATGAAAATGCTGCTGCAGTCCGATGATCAGAGAGAGCTGTATGGCATTGACTTATCGGAAAAAATGCTTTCGGTTGCTGAGAACAAACTGTCGGGAAAGGTTCAGCTAGTCCTTGGAGACAGTGAGCATCTTCCGTTTGCGGACAATTTCTTTGATGTTGTGTACTGCAACGATTCCTTCCATCATTATCCTGCTCCGGAGAATGTCATTCGAGAAGTCCAAAGAGTTTTAAAACCGGGCGGTACATTTTTGATTGGAGATTGCTGGCAGCCCTTGGTTGGACGCACGATTATGAATTTTTATATGCGTCATAGCAAAGAAGGCGACGTAAAAATTTATTCAAAAGAGGAAATGGTTTCCCTGCTGTCCGAATGTTTCCATGATATATCATGGGAGCAGGTAGGTCATACGGCTTGTGTTTCAATGGGAATAAAATGACTGATATTCACTCATTGAATTTATGGAAGCGGTATGGTATCATGGAAGAAAGGAGGAACGAGGCATGCGGATTACGAAAGAGCCGGAAGAGCGCAGACAGGAGATCTTTGATGCTGCCCTTAAACTGTTTGGTGAGAAGGGCTATGAAAAAATCACGATTACGGATATTGCCAAATCCATCGGAGTATCTCAGGGACTTTGCTACCGTTATTTTCCGTCCAAAGAAGTATTGTTTGACAGCGCGATAGAGCAGTATGCGGACATATTGGTATCCCAGTTTGCTGAGATGGCTGAAAACACACATATGCCATTAAAACAGTTTATTGAGGAGATGCCGTTGAATGTAGAAGATCAAAATACAAAATATTACGCCGTCTTTCATGGCCCGCAAAACAAAAAGTTCCATAACCAGCTTTCTCTAAAAACCTGTGAAAAACTTGTACCAGTGATCGAAAAAATGCTGCAGAAAGCCCGGGAAAATGGAGAGCTCCAGCTTGAGGACTTGAAAACAGCGGCAATGTTCTGCATTTATGGGCAGCTTGGTATTTTGTTGGACGATGGTATGGAACAGAAGGAAAAAGCAAACCGGATTCGTAAATTCCTGATTTACGCGCTCCATCTTTAAAAACCCCCTGCTCCCCAGTAGGGGAATTTTAATAGCCTATAAATGAATAATGTTCATTCAATAATAATAATTACATTTTGAACCTGTGAAGTCTGTTAGAGTAGAAAGGAAGAATGATGATGAAGAAAATTGATTTTATCGGCGGCAATACAAGGCATTGTCTGCTGGCAATGGCGCTGCCAATGGTTGCAGCCATGTTTTTGAATATGATGTATAATCTGGTGGACAGCCTTTGGATCGGCAACTTACTGGGAGAAACCGCGTATGCTGCCTTGACAAATTCCACACCGATTATTTTAATTTTGACCTCCGTTGCCATGGGAGCAACAAACGGTGTATCCATTTTGCTTTCCCAGGCCATTGGTTCAAAAAATGAAAAACGAACGGAAAGTTTAATCGCCACTTCTTTTTGTGTGGCTGTCGTCTTTTCTGTTGGAGTGACTGTCATATTGGAGATTCTGCTTCCGACGATCTTAAATGTTTTAAATACTCCGGCGGAAACTTATGATATGGCATACAGCTATTTATCCATTTATGTATTAGGTTATCTGGCAATTTATTTATACTGTTATTTCGCTGCGGTGCTGCGCAGTTTTGGAAACTCTATGTTTCAGGCCATTGCGATGCTGGCGACAACCCTATTAAACGCGATTCTTGACCCTGTTTTCATTCATTTTATCGGATTCAACGGCGCGGCTATAGCCACGGTATTGTCAGAGGGCATCTGCCTTGTATTTATGCTGGTTTACATTAAAAAGAAGAAACTGTTTGCATTTAAACTTTCCAGCTTTGATAAAGCGGATATATGGCTGCTGATTCAGAAAGCCGTTCCTTCTGTGGTCCAGCAAAGCATACCGGCAATCAGCACCACGTTTCTTACGGCCCTTGTCAGTACATACAGCATCACAGCCATTGCGGCTTATGGGGTAACAGGGAAATTGGAGATCATTGTTTTTTATCCGGCCATGGCTCTGAATATGGTCCTGACAACGATTATTGGCCAGTGTATCGGTGGAAACCGGTATGACAGGGCAAGAGATTATCTGAAATGCGGTCTGAAATATGGCTGCGGCCTGCTGGTGATTCTTTCGGTGTTGGTTGTCAGTTTTTCCAGACAGCTTTCCGGACTGTTTGTGAGAAGCGATGAAGTGGCAGAGATTGTAGGCACTTATTTTCTGATTGTCGGCATTGGGTATATTTTGAATACGGTCACAAACTGTTATCTGGGGTCACTTAATGGTTTGGGAAAACCCTCTAAAAGTATGTTTTTGATGATTTTTTACTACATTATCGTAAGGATGCCCCTTGCCTATTTGCTGTCCTATTTGAATTTGGGCCTTAATAGAATCTGGTTCGCTGTTTTAGTCAGTCATGTCGTTGCCAGTATCGCAGCCGCTTTGACAGGAACCGTATATTTGAAAAAGGGATGGAAGGGAACGAAAGAAGGAAATCTGCTCTCTTCGGAAATGTAGTTATGTTTGAGGTTTGCCTGGTATGAAAGTTTTCCGGGCTATTGACAAAGAAGGTCAGATACGTTATTATATCAGTGATATATATCACTGATATAATAACGTGCTGAGACAAGATCGCAAGGCAGGTGAGTACATGGAAGAGTATACAGAAACACAGCGAAAGATACTTGAAATTGGGAAAAGGGAATTTCTCGCCAAAGGATTCAAGGACGCTTCTCTACGGGGCATTGTCAAAGAGGCTGGGTTTACCCAGGGGGCATTTTACGGATATTACCCGGATAAAGCCGCGCTCTTTGACGCATTGGTATCGGAAACGGCGGACGGACTTGTGGAACAGTTCAAGGCGGCTCAGGAGGCCCACTTTGACCTGATTCCGGCAGAACGGATCATCGACAGCAGAAAGCTGTCCACAGAGTATCTGCGGTATTTTCTCGGGTATATATACGATCATTTCGACGCTTTCAAGCTGATCCTTTGTTGTTCTGCCGGAACGAGATATGAAAATTATGTTCACGAACTGGTGGAGCTTGAGGTCAGCCAGACGGAACGCTACTATAATGAGCTGGAGCAGAGAGGCAAGATAGAAGGGCATATCAGCCATGAACTGCATCATCTCATCACCAGCGCCTATTTCACCGCTGTATTTGAGACGGTGGTCCACGACATGACCCGCGAACGGGCTATGAGCTATATTGAAGAATTGGCCACCTTTTTCAACTGTGGCTGGGATGGGCTTTTAAGGCTCAAGTGAGCCTTAACTTTTTGCCAAACGGTTAGCATATGCTAACTTACGATGATGGATCTATTACCTGGTGATTCTCAAATTTATGTCTCAGAAACAATGAAACATCCCCGGTTTTTACTGGATGCCATAAAACACACGAAAAACAAATGAAAGGAGAGGCAAATGAAACAGAAAAAGAACAGCGCATTTCACTGGATCCTGCGCTTTGCCGCTCAATGCAGAGGGAAGATGGTTCTGTCCGTTCTGCTGGCGGTGGCGGGTGCATTTTGTGGTATAGTCCCGTATTTTGCAGTGTCACGGATCGTCATTTTGGTTTGCGGCCGGCAGTATAAGCTGGCTCCCATCGCCCTTTGGGTTCTTATCGCCCTTCTGGGTTATCTGGGGAGTACCTGGTTTGGAACGGCCTCCACCATGCTCAGCCACCGCAGCGCCTTTACCATTCTGAAAAATATCCGAACGGAACTGACGGGAAAACTTGCCCGGGTTCCCATGGGGTATATCCTCGACACGCCATCGGGCAAGTTTAAGACCATGCTGGTGGATACGGTGGAAAAACTGGAACTGCCCCTGGCTCACATGATCCCGGAACTCACCGCAAATATCTTGGTCCCCATTTTTATGCTGGCCTATCTTCTTGTACTGGACTGGCGCATGGCTCTGATCTCCCTGATCACGATTCCCATCGGCCTTGTCTGCTATATGGGAATGATGAAGGATTACGAGATCCGATACAACCGGGTTCTGGACGCCGGCAAGAACATGGACGCCGCCATCGTGGAGTACATCGGCGGCATTGAAGTCATCAAGGCGTTCAATCAGGGAACTGCCTCCTATGCCAAATATACGGACGCCGTAAAGGAGAACCAGGCGGCCAAGGCCACCTGGTTTCGGCAGACCAATGGTTTTTATATTGCCGGCATCGCCATCATGCCTTCCTGCCTGCTGGGGGTTCTGCCTCTGGGGGCATGGCTCTTTCAGCGGGGGAGCATAACCGCCCCTGTCCTGATCACCTGTGTGATTCTGGCCCTGGGTTTGGTGTCACCGCTGATCCAGGCCCTGCGGTATACGGACAGCCTGGCCATGGTGGACTCCACCGTCAGGGAGATCGCCGGGCTTTTGGAGGCGGAAGAACTGCACCGCCCTGCCCAGCCGGTGCGGCTGGATAGCAGTAATATCTCCCTGCGGGATGTCTCCTTTGGCTACGGGGATCAGGAGGTGCTGCACCGTGTGAGCTTCAATGTGGTGCCGGGCGGGATGACCGCCATCGTGGGGCCCTCCGGCTCGGGGAAATCTACAGTTGCCCGGCTCATCGCATCCTTCTGGGAGGCTGACAGCGGGGCGGTGGAGCTGGGCGGCGTGGATGTTCGGAACATCCCCCTCTCCCAGGTCATGGACACGGTGGCTTACGTCTCCCAAGACAATTTCCTGTTTCATCTGACGGTAAAAGAAAACATCCGGCTGGGGAGGCCGGACGCCACAGATGAGGAGGTCTTTGCCGCCGCGAGACTGGCCAGCTGCCACGACTTCATTGCGGCCCTGCCGCAGGGCTATGACACCCTGGTAGGGGACGGCGGCGGCAGTCTCTCCGGGGGCGAGCGGCAGCGCATCGCCATCGCCCGGGCTATTTTGAAGGACAGTCCCGTGGTCGTCCTGGACGAGGCGACGGCCTTCAATGACCCCGAGAACGAGGCGGTAATCCAGGCATCTATCAACCAGCTGATACAGGGTAAAACTCTGATCGTCATTGCCCACCGGCTCTCTACCATTGTCCACGCGGACCGGATCGTGGTGCTGAACTATGGACAGGTGGAGGCTTTAGGGACCCATGAGGAGTTTCTGGAGGACTGCCCGCTATACTGGGAGCTCTGGAACGCGCATATCAGTGCCAAAGATACAGGAGAGGGGGATTTGCAATGATCAAACTGATGAAACGGTTGTTGGATTTTTCCGGCAAAGAGCGCAATTCTCTGCTGCTTTCCTTTGTGTTCACTTTAGTGGACTCTGTATTCCAAATGCTGCCCATTCTGGCTATCCTTACGGTACTCACCGGACTACTGGCCTTCGCCGACGGCGGCGCCATGCCGGCACAGGCGATCTGGATGTCTCTTGCTGTCATGGTAATCGGCATCCTGGGACGTATCGTGTTTAACAATTTGTCCGCCGGCAGGCGCACCCTGGGCAGCTTTTCCATGTGCGCCGAAAAGCGTCTTGAAATCGGAGAGCGCATGAAGCGGGTTCCTATGGGCTATTTCAACGAAAACCGTCTGGGAGACATTACCGCCGCCGTGACCACCACGCTCTCGGATGTGGAGAACAATGCGGTCACAATCCTGGAGCAGGTGGCGGGTGGTTTCATCCATGCCCTGGTCATCGGTGTGTGGCTGCTCTTTTATGAGTGGCGTATCGGAATTGCCATGTTCATAGGACTAATCCTCGCCATGCTGGTCTACGCCGTCATGCAGAAGGCGGCCAAACGCCTTGCACCGAGGCGGCAGGCTGCTCAGGCCAATCTGGTGACGGCGTTCCTGGAGTACATCCAGGGCATGGGTGTAGTAAAAGCCTTTGGTCTGGGGGAACGCTCGGGCAAGGCAGTAAACCAGGCCATTTATGAGAGCGCCGACGCCAACATTGCCCTGGAGAGCACTTTCTCCGCCCTGACCGGGGTCTATCAGACGGTATTCAAGCTGGCGCAGGCCGCCATTCTGGTGATTGCCCCCTATTTGCTGCTGGGTGGCGGGATTACGCCGGTAAAGTGCCTGCTCCTGCTGGTATCCAGCTTTATGATTTACTCTGCCGTGGAAATGGTGGGCAGCATGGCCTCGGTGGCCAGGGGGATCGAGGCGTCTCTGGACCGGCTGGACGCCGTGATGGATACCCCAGTCATGGATGAGCAGGGGACGGATCTGAAGCCGGAGCGTTTTGACATCGAGATCAGTCATGTCTCCTTCGCCTATGGCAAGGAGGATGTTCTGCATGATGTGAGCGTGACCATCCCGGAGAAGACCACCTGCGCCATTGTAGGCTCCTCCGGTTCCGGCAAGACCACTCTGGTGAGCCTCGCAGCCCGATTCTGGGATGTGCGGAAAGGGAGCATCCGCATAGGCGGGCATGATGTGCGGGAGTACACCTGCGACAGCCTGCTGCGCAACTTCTCCATTGTATTCCAGAATGTCTATCTTTTTGAGGACACCATTGAAAACAACATCAAGTTCGGCCGTCCAGACGCTACGCAGGATGAGGTGATAGAAGCGGCAAAGAAAGCCTGCTGCCACGATTTTATTGAGGCTCTGCCGGAGGGGTATCAGACCCGTGTGGGAGAGGGCGGCGCCACCCTTTCCGGCGGGGAGCGCCAGCGGATCTCCATCGCCCGGGCCATCCTGAAAGACGCTCCCATCATCGTCCTGGATGAGGCCACTGCAAGTGTGGATCCGAAGAATGAGCGGGAGCTGTTAAAAGCTGTCAGGGAACTGACCAGGGATAAGACCATTTTGATGATCGCCCACCGGCTCTCCACGGTCCGAGACGCCGACCAGATCATCGTTTTGGACAAAGGCCGTATCGTTCAGCATGGCGCCCACACCGAACTGATCAAACAGGATGGCCTGTACCGCCGCTTTGTGAAAGTGCGGGAACAGGCCCTGGGATGGAGGTTAGAGAAAGCATGAATCTGGAAAAGAAACTTCAAAAGAGCCGTCTGGGAGAAGCCTATGCAGGAATCCATAGCGATGCGGACAGGCAGGCGGTGCTCCGAGTATATGATACCCTTCTCAAAGAAAACGATCTGTCCAATAAGATGCTGGCGCGGCACATGGCCGGCAGCATTCTGCCCTCTGTAGCAATGTACCGGGGGCTGCAGGAACAGGGCTGGAAGCCCGTTGAGGCCAGGCGGCTCATCCGTACCTCCGTCCTGAACGCTTCCAAGCCCATGGCAAAATTCTTTCAGGGTTTGGGGAAATTGCCGTTTTTCTTCCCGCTGTTTCGTGTCATGTGCCCGGCGTCTACGAAAGCGGGGTATGGGCTGGAAGGCTGGCAGTTTGAATGGAAGCGCAACGACGCCCATGCCATCGAGTGGGACTGCCATGCCTGCCTGTACGCCAATGTATTCCGCCGCTACGGGGTACCAGAGCTGACGCCCATCTTCTGCGAGAGCGATGATGTGATGTACGGAGATATTCCCGGCGCCCGCTGGGGCCGGACCAAGACCATCGGAAGGGGCGACGAGCTCTGCAACTTCCGTTTTATCAACACACGAAGCACCCCTCCGGGTGTAACTGAATGCCGTGAGAAGCCGGCAGATCAAGGAAAGGAGAATCAAGATGAAAAATAACAATAAATGGACGGTCAGGGATGTAATTACCACCGTATTGCTTACCGTAGGGCTGATCCTGATCCAGCTGGTGATCAATATGGTGTGCATGGTGAATGATTTTGCCAGCATGGTGCTGTCGGTGGGAATCACGATGCTGCTGTGCGCGCCGGTGTATTTTCTAATGGTAAGCCGAGTGCATAAGCGGTTTGTCTCTCTGATCTACATGACGATTCTGGGACTGGTGTTTCTTATCATGGGCAACTGGTATCTGCTGCCCTATTATATGCTTGTCGGTGTGATCTGCGAGGCCATTCTGTGGAAAAACGGCTGGGAATCCAAAAAGAAGATGACCCTGTCCTGGACGGTGGCCAGCCTGCTCTATAACGGCGTCAATCTGCTGCCTCTCTGGTTTTTCTGGGATACCTATGAGACCTTTGCCCTGCAAAGCGGCATGGAACAGAGCTATATCGACTCCTTCGTGCGGTATTACTCCTCTCCGGGCTGGCTGGCGTTCATCATCCTGTTCACCACCGTATGCGGCTTTGTGGGTAGCTTGATTGGTGGCAGGCTTATTGGCAAGCACTTCAAAAAGGCGGGCGTCCTCTGATGCAGCGGCGGAATCTGGCTGTGCCTGTGAAACTGTGGGCGCTGCTCTGGGCCATCCTGGGGATCTCCCTGACCGGCAATGTGGTGCTGACCTGCGTACTCACAGCGGCGGGATTTCTCTACTTGGCCGTACAGAAAAACTGGCGGCTGCTGGGCGGCTTTGCTCTTTTCTACGGTGTCCTGGCGCTGCTGCTGTATCTGATCCGGTATTATGGCCTGCACATGGTGGTGTTCTCCGAGTTTTATGTGCTGATGTTCTGGAACCTGTCCCCCGTGTTCCTTGTGAGCTGGGATCTCATCACCACGCCGCCTGGGGAGCTGGCCGCTTTTCTTTCCCGTATTCATATGCCTACCGCTGTGATATTGGGGCTGCTGGTGCTGTTCCGTTTCTTTCCCACCATGAAGGCGGAACTGGGGAGCGTGGGACGTTCCATGCGCAACCGGGGACTGACAGCGCCGATGCGGCTGCTCACTCACCCGGCGGCCTCCTGCGAATATGTATTGGTGCCCATGCTGCTGCGGTGTCTGCAGCTTGCCGACCAGCTTTCCGTGTCCGCCGTGGCCCGGGGAGCGGAAACCCCGGGGAAGCGGGGCAGTTATTATGAGAGAAAGATGGATGCTATGGACTGGTGCCAGCTTGCGCTGTGGCCGGTTGTTACGGTACTGTTTCTGTGGATAGGAGGGATGCGGTTGTGATACGGATGGAAAACGTCTCCTTTTGCTATGTGGATTGTGATCAGGGTGTCAAGGATATCAACCTGACCATCCATGACGGGGAATGCGTGGTACTCACCGGTCCGTCAGGGGGAGGAAAAACCACGCTGACGCGGCTCTTAAACGGACTTGCGCCGGCTTATTATCCCGGCAGCATGGAGGGACATATTTTCCTCGACGATACACATCTGGAGATGCTGCCGCAATATGCCGTCGGCCGCCGGGTGGGCAGCGTATTCCAGGACCCGAAAAGCCAGTTCTTTTCTTCAGAGCTGGCCGGCGAGGTGGCCTTTGCCTGTGAAAACTACGGGATGGCCCGGGAGGAGATCCGCAGCCGAACCGATGCTGCCATTCGGACTTTTTTTCTGGAGCATCTGCGGGGCCGCAGTTTGGACGTACTCTCCAGTGGAGAAAAACAGCGGGTGGCGATTGCCTCGGTCTATGCCCTGCGCCCCGGCGTCTATGTCTGCGACGAGCCAACCGCCAACCTGGACGGCGAGGGTGCCGGGCAGCTGGCCGGGGGCCTGAAAAAACTCAAGGATGAAGGCTGTACCCTGGTGATCGCCGAGCATAGGCTGGCATGGCTCTCCGGCATCGCTGACCGTTTCCTGTATCTTGACGGCGGACGTATCCTGTGGGAGAAAAGCCCGGCGGAGATGGCGCGCATGAGCGTCGGAGAACGGGAAAACTGCGGCCTGCGGGAGGTTACGAAGTCTTCTTTTCCAATGTTGCCTTCGCCGGACAGTGGAGCTGCTTTTATCCGGACAGAGAGCCTGTCCTGCAAAAGAAAAAGCAATCTGATTTTTCACTGTCTCTCCCTTTCATTCTGCGCCGGAGAAATTACCGCTGTGACTGGACGTAATGGAGCAGGGAAGACCAGCCTTGCCATGGTGCTGTCCGGCCTGTGGAAAGAGAGCGGCGGCAGCGTGCTAATCGGCGGGGAAAAATTGCGCGCCGCAGAGCGGCGCAGGCGGGTCTGGTACAGCGCCAACGATACCGGCACACAGTTTTTTACCAACAGCGTCACGGAGGAACTGCTGCTGGGCGACCACCGCTCGCAGCCCCGGCTGGAACGGGCCAGGGAGCTTTTGAAGCAGCTGGGGCTGTATGGGTATAAAGATGTCCATCCGGCCACCCTTTCCGGAGGGCAGAAGCAGCGCCTCTCCCTGGCCTGCGGAATCCTGTCTGGGCGTGATGTGCTGATCTTTGATGAACCCACCAGTGGTCTGGACGGGGGAAATATGCGTATCATTGCCGATATGCTGCGGGGCGAGGCGGACAAAGGGAAAACCATCCTGGTGATCACACACGACAGAGAGCTGATCCGCCGTTGCTGCGATTGTATGGTCAAGATAGAATAATCGGCTAAAGCATGGTTCTAACTTACGCCCTATAGGAATGCGGCCGGATATATAAAACCCGACCGCATGATTCACCTCAGTCCGATGCCTGTAAAATGCGTTAGGAGCTGTAAGCTCGTCATATGTATATTGATCAACAAATATTTTAATGCGGTATGGTCAGCGTCTTATAAATCGTAAAAGGGATCTCTTGACAAGTTAGTTATTGCTAACTATAATAAATTTATAGAACCTGTTTATATTATGATATATCCCATGGGAGCAGCAATGAAGAAGTATAAGATAGAGAAAAATACGGTGCAGGAAACACTGGTCATCCCGCTGTATGGACGTTGGTTATGCTCGCAGCGGTATCCCCATTTGTTTCAGGATGAAAATGCGGCCGGGCTGATGGAACGCATAGATTATGATTTTTCAGAATTGGAGAGGCGGTCAGCCGGACTGATGCAGGAGTTTGGCGCAATGGAGACTGCGATGCGGCAGAAGGATATGGTATGGGAGGTAAGGGATTATCTGCTGTCCCATCCAAATGCCGCAGTGGTCAACCTGGGCTGTGGATTGGACTGCACTGGACGGACCTGTGACAATGGAAGCTGTAAAATATATAACATTGATCTGCCGGATGTCATCAAGGTGAGGAATCGGCTGCTTTCGGCGGGAGATCGGGAGAAAAATCTGGCGCTGGATTTGAATGATCCTGCATGGATGGCTGCCATTGACAGTGATCCGGAAGATGGAACGGTGCTGTTTGCAGCAGGGGTGTTTTATTATTTTCAGGCAGAGGCAGTGCGGACGATGGTTGCTTCTATGTCCCGGCGCTTTCCCGGCGGAAGGCTTGTTTTTGATGCCGCCGGCAAAACTGCGGTAAAGCTGATGCTGAAAACATGGGTGAAGCAGGCAGACATTCAGGAGGTGGGAGCCTGTTTTTCAGTGGCACATGCCAAAGAAGAGTTGGACCGCTGGGCAGAGAATTTAAAGGTTTCCAGCCGTGGATATATGCAGGGCTATCAGAAACTGACAGGACCCGGTGTCAAACCTGTCCATCGCCTGCTGGCTAAAATCGCCGATGGCCCGCTGCATTTGCAGATCGTGCGGATAGATTTTGATACAAAGTAAAGCTGGATAAGAATATTGTGGAGGGGAGGAGTGACAGTGAACTGGATACGCATGGTTTTGGATGGTTTTATGATGGCAGCTTATTTTAATCTGTTCGCTGCGGCTGTGGCGATATACAACCCCCGGCTGATGTTTCCTTGTTATCCTCCATCCATTATTAAGGATGCGCCGGAACCTCCCACGAAAGGGGAGAACCGGTTTTATATGCTTTGGATCTGTTTCGGAGAAATTCTGCCCCTGATTATTTATGGCTCGGTCAGCATGATGGAAGGCGGAACCCGGGGATTTGGCTGGATGGCGCTGCACGGTTATATCCAGTGGATGATGATCGGCTTTGCGGACCTGTTTTTCTTAGATGTCTGGCTGATCCAGAAAAAATGCAAGAAGCGGTTTATTATTCCCGGAACCGAGGGGCATTCCGGCTATGAGCTCAAGGCATGGATGAAAAGCTATGCCCTGCCGGAACATCTGCTCCAGTGGCCGTTGCTCCTTTGCCCGGTGATGGCTTTGCTTCAGGCTGGACTAGGAGTAGTATTGATGAGACTATTGTAGTAAGGGTGAGACTATAGTAACAGGGATTAAATTTGTTAAAGAGGAAAGAAGGGAAGTTATGTCTGAACGGCAGGAAAAATCTCAAAAAGCGATCCGTCTTGGCACTCATGGGGAAGACTACGGAAGCTGGATGTCAAACCCGGTGTTTTATATGGTGGGCGGGCTGGTGGCTCTGGCAGCGCTGCTGGCGGTACTGTCATTTGCTGTGTTCCATATTTTTGCGCTGGGTATTCTGTTTGTGATCATCGTGGCCGGGCTTCTGGGGCTCCTTGGCTGGATTACATGGATTCGTCGGCAGTATGCCTTTGATGGCGGCAGGATCATGGAACGGGTGCATCAGACTATCCTGTCCCACATGGATTATGACGGCAAAGGAACACTGCTGGATGTAGGCTGCGGCTCCGGGGCATTATCCATCCGGGCAGCACTCACATGGCAGGAGACAAAGGTTATTGGAATCGACTATTGGGCGGCAGTTTACAACTACAGTCAGGCTCTTTGCGAGAAAAACGCTGCCAGTGAAGGGGCAGGGGACCGGTGTACTTTTTGCCATGGCGATGCCAATAAGCTGGATTTCCCGGATGGCTCTTTTGATGTTGTGGTGAGCAATTATGTGTATCACAATATTACCGGAGCAGATAAACAGAAATTGCTGCTGGAGACTCTGCGGGTGCTGAAAAAGGGCGGCGTCTTTGCCCTCAACGATGAGATGAAGCCGGGAATGTACGGGGATATGGAGGCGTTTGCTCAAAAACTCCGGGATATGGGATATGAGGAAGTGCGCCTTATTGACACTGCCAAAGAGGCATTTGGCTCACGCCGCCGGGCGGCCATGATGATGCTTGGAGAGTCAAGAATGTTGGTGGGAAGAAAGTGAGGTAAAATCATGTCTGAATTTGGCATCGTAGAAGATACGATGTTTATCCCAATGTTAGGAAGAATTTATGCCAGTGAAATGCACCCGGATATTTTAATAAAAAGGTCTGATTGGAATAAAAAAGGCCGAATGGAGCGGAAAAGATTTTTCAGGTCTGTTATGATAATGACTGTAAGCGCCAAAGGGCGCTTTCAAAAAGCCTATGGGTTAGCACAACCTAACTAAAAGGAGGAATTTTCAATGTCTGAAGTGAGTACGGACAGAAAACTAAAAGGAAAGGACCTCATTACCATCGGTATCTTTTCCGCAATCTACTTTGTCATCAACTTTGCCTTCATGCTTCTGGGAGGCATTCACCCTGTTCTTTGGATGCTGATGCCGGGTTTCATTGCAGTGTTTGCAGGTATTCCCTTTATGCTGATGGTGGCAAAGGTTCAAAAACCGGGTGCAGTTTTCCTGATGGGGCTTATCACTGCTCTTATCTATTTTGTCACTGGACAATTTACCCTGGTAATCCTGATCTCGATGGCTTCTACCTGTATTTTGGCCGAAGTTGTCCGAGCGGTGACTAAATATAATAGCTTCAAGGGAAATTCGATTGCCTATGTGTTTTTTTCACTGGGGATGGTTGGTTCTCCCCTTCCCATCTGGCTGTTTAAAGCCGATTTTCTGGCGCAGATTACAGAACAGGGAATGCCCGCTGATTATGTTGCGGCAGTTGAAGCTCTGTCATCCAATGCAATGCTAATCGTTCTGTTTGCTGCTCCAATCATCGGTGGTATCATCGGAGCATTGATTGCCAGAGGTCTGTTCAAAAAGCACTTTGTAAAGGCAGGAATTGTATGATGAATGGAGCGGGCAAAAAACATACATTAAGGTTCGATCCACGGACGGAATTGCTTTTGTTGGTGCTGGCAAATATTGTGGCCTTTACCCAGCACGACCTATGGGTTGAAATTACATGGGTTGTTTTTCTGCTCCTGCTGATCGCTGCCTGCGGGTGTGGGAAATCCGCAGGCAAGCTGGCAATCGCATTTGGGATTTGCCTGGCGCTGCAATATTATGTATTCCCAAACGGTTCGAAAATTTTAGCCAGCAGCTTCACGATCCTTGTATCTTATGCAAGAAAGGTTTTCCCTTGTTTGATTGTCGGTACGATGGTTTTACAGAAAACGCCCGTCCGGGAATTGATGGTTGCACTTCGGAAATGGCATATCCCGCAGGGACTGATTATTCCTTTGTCCGTAACCGTCCGGTATTTTCCGGCCTTAAAAGAAGAAACCGGCTATATCCGGGATGCCATGAAGCTCCGTAATATTCATGGGGTACAAAAAATTGAGTGCATATTGGTACCGACCATGATCTCTGCAACAACGACAGCGGAAGAATTGTCCGCCGCCGCTGTTACGCGGGGAATTGAAAATCCTGCGCCAAAGACAAGCATGATTGAAATGAAGTTTGGTATGCAGGACTTCTTATGTCTGGCGGCGGGAGCGGTTTTCTGCGTGATTTCAATCACAGTGGGTTAAGGAGGTGTTCCATGTGATCCAAATTCAGGATGTATCTTTTGAATATGAGAAAGAGCAGGGAACGCTTTCACATATTGCTCTGAATATTCAGCAGGGAGAATGTGTTGTCCTTACAGGGGAGTCGGGCTGTGGCAAAACAACAGTGACAAAACTGATTAACGGCTTAATCCCTCATTTTGTCGAGGGCGGTACTTTATCCGGCCGGGCGATTGTAAACGGTATGGAAGTGCCGAAAACAGAAATGTACCGTCTGGCAGAGCAGGTTGGCTCCGTGTTCCAAAATCCGAAATCTCAGTTTTTCAATATTGACTCAGACAGTGAGATTACTTTCGGTCTGGAAAATGCGGGTGTCGAACCAAAGAAAATCAAAGAGCGATATGAGGCCACTGTTTCCGCCTTGAAAATTCAATCGCTTTTGGGAAGGAACATTTTTTCCATGTCTGGTGGAGAAAAACAAAGTCTTGCGTTTGCCTCTGTATATGCCATGAACCCGTCCATTTTTGTACTGGACGAGCCGACGGCAAATCTGGATGCTGACGCGATTGACACCTTACGCCAGCAGATTATTCAGATCAAAAAAGAAGGACGGACGGTTGTTATTGCCGAACACCGCCTATATTTCTTGATGGACCTGATCGACCGGGCAATCTTCATTCAAAAGGGAAAAATCGTTCAGATATTTTCCAGGGATGAGTTTCGCAATCTTTCGGATGAGCAGCGTATCAGGATGGGGCTTAGAAGTCTTGTTCATCCTGTGCTGGAGCTGCCTCCCGCCGATCCGCCAGGAGCACAGAAAGGCTTATCCGTAGAAAATCTTTCCTGTGCCTTTGATAAGCAGCCGGTATTTGGCGGCCTTGGCTTTTCTGCAAAACGGGGCGAAGTGTTGGGAATTGTCGGTCATAATGGCGCAGGGAAAACGACGCTGACACGCTGCCTGTGCGGGCTTTTGAAAGAAGTGGATGGAACGGTCCGGCTGGATGGCCAAGCACTGAAAGCAAAACAGCGTAATAAGGCCAGCTTCTGCGTGATGCAGGATGTGAACCATCAGCTTTTTTCAGACAGCGTATGGAACGAATGTGAACTGGCGCAGCCGGATTGTCCACCGGAGCGGATTAAAGAAATTCTCAGGTCTTTTGATTTGCTGGATTTCAAGGACCGTCATCCGATGGCTTTGTCAGGAGGTCAAAAACAGCGCCTTGCGGTGGCAACCGCTATTCTCTCCGACAAGGATGTGCTTGTCTTTGACGAGCCTACCAGTGGGCTGGACTATCATCGTATGCTGGAAGTGAGCAGCATGATCCACAAGTTGAATGGTGAAAATAAAGTTATCATCATTGTTTCCCATGATTTTGAGTTTTTGGGCCGGACTTGTGATAAAATATTTGATATGGAGGGATGCTCCAAAGAAACACCCTGCGGGTGTAACTGGAGGGCGTGAAAAGCACGCCAAACAGAGGAAAGGAGGTAGCGTCTATGCCGGAATTATTCCAGGAAATGTACTACGGCCCGAATGTTCAAAACCTGGTCGAGTCCGATGATTGTAAGGTCATGCGTTTAAGTGATAACTCAGGTGAAGGCATGATGACACTCTATCATGTTTTTCCGGGTGTATTTCTCATGTATAATGATTTCCACATGAAGGAGTGCGTTTCGGGTTTCCAGACAGATATGGACCTGCTTTGTATCGACCACTGCCGGGAAGGGCGCATTGAGCAGGAAGTCGGCCAAAATGCCTTTAGCTATTTAGAGGCTGGCGATCTTCGGGTGGATCGCCGCATCCATCATTCCGGCAAGGTGGAATTTCCACTTTCTCACTACCACGGTATTTCCATTGGCTTTCAGATGGAGACTGCGGCAAAGGAAATCCCGGCCTCTATGAAAGGTTTTTCTGTGGATCTTTATGAATTGCAGAAAAAGTATTGCAGCGACCGTACACCTTATGTCATTCCAGGAGAACCGGCCATTGAGCATATTTTTTCCGAACTCTACAATGTGCCGGTCAAAATCAAAAAGGACTATTTCAGGATCAAAGTGTTGGAGCTGCTGCTGTATCTGGACGCACTGGAACTTTCAGGCCATACAGAAGAACGCCCCTATTTTTATAAAGGCCAGGTTGAAAAAATCAAAGCGATCCAGGCACTTCTGACGCAGGATTTGACCAAAAACTATACTCTGGAAGAACTCTCCGCGCGGTTTGATATTGCTCTGACCCCTATGAAAAACTGTTTCAAATCGGTATATGGCAGCCCGGTTTTTACATACATGAGAAACTATCGTATGAACTATGCTGCCTCTTTACTGAAGTCAGATAAGTCGCTGAAGGTGGCGGAGATTGCGGGACTTGTGGGATATGACAGTCCCAGCAAATTTGCGTCCGCATTTCATCAGACAATGGGGAAAACGCCGCTGGAATATCGAAAATCAATTATCTGATTGGAATAAAAAAGGCCGTGTGGAGCGGAAAAAAAATTGAATCGTGATAGCATTAAGGATGGTTAGCAAAGATTAACCATCCTTTTTTCTTTGCTGGCTAAATTGATCGAGAGAGGTGAATTGATATGAAGCAGCAAAAAGAGCATTGGGTCAAAACGCTTTTCTCTTTTGCAGGTCCCTGCAAAGGGAAAATGACCCTCTCGGTTTTGTGTGCCATTTTAAGTGTTGCCGGAGGCTTTGTTCCGTTTTGGGCGGTGTATGAAATCCTGCTCCTGTTCATTAACCGGACCGCTACTTTGAACAACATCATGCTCTGGTGTCTGGTGGGCGTGGGCGGATACCTGATCCGTGTCATCTGCTTTGGCATTTCCACAATTTTGGCACATATCTCCGCTTACACGATACTGGAAGGCATCCGCCTGAAAATCGCAAACCGCCTGATGAGGGCGCCCCTTGGCGAAGTAATGGGACGAAGGATCGGTTACTTGAAGAATATTATCATGGACAAGGTGGAGGATTTGGAGCCGCCTCTGGCCCATATGATCCCGGAGCTGACATCGAACCTGCTCCTTCCGGTTGCTATTTTTATCTGGCTGCTGGTGATTGACTGGCGTTTGGGCCTTGCAGTCCTGATTGCCCCGGTTCTGGCTATGATCCCCATGTTCTTTCTCATGCGGAACTATAACAGCCAGTACGCAGCTTATATGGAGGCAAACAATCATGTAAACAATGTCATTATTGAGTATGTGGAAGGCATTGAGGTTGTTAAGGCGTTCAATCAAAGCACCAGTTCCTATGAAAAGTTTGTAGGAGCGGTAAAGTCCTTTAAGGATTTTACTCTTGTCTGGTTCAAGAGTACCTGGAAAACAATGAACCTGATGATGGCGATTATGCCCACCACCCTGTTGGGGGTACTTCCCATCGGTTTGCTGTTGACACAGAGCGGGAGTATCACGCCTGCTGAATTGGCGATGGGAATTATTCTTTCGCTGAGTATTGTCGGCCCGCTGATGAAGGCTACTACTTTTATCAACGAGGCAAAGTCAATGGAATATGCAGTAGAAGCTGCAAATGAACTTCTGAACCTGCCTGTATTGCCGGACTCTGGCAAGATTGTTCCGATCAGGCACACAGATATTGTTTTACAGGATGTGTCTTTCTCCTACAAGGTGAATTCCGGCAAAGCCGGAAGAGAGGGCGGCCTGGGCCGTGATGGCACTGAACAAAACGAAGTGCTGCATGACATCAGCTTGAAAATGCCGCAGGGAAGTTTTACAGCCCTGGTTGGGCCATCCGGCGGGGGCAAGTCCACCGTTGCCCGACTGATTGCTCGATTTTGGGATGTGACCGGCGGCAGTATCTCCATCGGCGGTACGAATATCAAGGAGCTTTCCATCCGGCAGCTTTCCGAATTGGTCAGTTTCGTGACACAGGACAATTTCCTGTTCAACTGCTCTCTCAAAGAGAACATCCGCCTGGGTAATCCGAATGCTACGGATGAGGAAGTATATGCCGCCGCAAAAGCGGCCTGCTGTGATGATTTCATTGTTCGACTGGAAAAAGGATATGATACCCCAGCCGGTGATGCTGGCAAGCGGCTCTCCGGCGGAGAAAAGCAACGAATTGCTATTGCGAGAGCAATCCTGAAAAATGCGCCTATCGTGATTTTGGACGAGGCAACTGCCTTCACTGACCCGCAGAATGAAGATAAAATCCAGAAATCCATCATGGCCCTTTCCAAAGGAAAGCACCCTCCGGGTATACCTGGATGCCATTCGGCAGAGCAGAGGAAAACCCTGCTGGTGATTGCACATCGTCTGTCTACCATTCAAAACGCAGATCAGATTGTCGTTCTGAAGAAAGGACAGATTGTTGATTGCGGAAAGCAGGAGGAACTCTTGGAACGCTGCCCGCTTTATGCGGATATGTGGCAGGCGCATATTGGTGCAAAGAACTGGTCTGTGGGCGAGAAAAAGGAGGTGGCTGTCAATGTTTAAGTCAATGAAACGCATTATCCGATGGGCTGGTAAATATAAAGGCCGCCTCTATCTTGGTTCTGTGTGTTCCTTTTTCAGCAGTTTGTCTACTGCTATTCCTACAATGGCAGCCGCATTCGCACTGGATAAAGCGATCCAGGCATACTGGACGAATACTGCGATTGATACTGTTTTAATCTGGCAAATGCTGGGGATCATTATTGGCTCGATTGCATTGAACTTCCTGCTTTCTTATCTCCGGGCAGTATTGCAGGAGAGCATTGGATATGAAGTGGCCGCCGGGCAGCGTATTCATCTGGGCGATGTACTGAAACGGGTTCCCCTTGGGTACTTTTCACAGAACAGTGTCGGTGACATTCTGGCAGGCGTTACCACGGAATTGTCTACTTTGGAATTACAGGGTATGAAAATGGTGGATGTCATCATCAATGGATACGCAAAGTTTATTGCCATCGTTTTATGCCTGATCTTCTTCAGCCCCGTTGCTGCGGTTATTTCCATTGTTGGCGTTGCTCTTTCAGCGCTGGCTTTGCAAGGGATCAGCAGACACAGTGAAAAAAACGCTGCAACAACCCATAAAGCAATGGAAGATATGTCCGGCGCAGCGATTGAATACATCCGAGGGCTTTCCATTGTGAAGTCTTTTGGACAGGAAGGGGCCTCTACCCGGAACTTTCGTAATGCCAGTAAAGATCTGAAAGATATTCATATCAAGGTGGAAAAAGGCTTTACTCCCTTTAACTGTCTGCATCTGTTCGCCTTAAAACTGGCTTCGATGGGAATTGTCTTTATTTGTGCATGGCAGGCACTGCAGGGACAAATGAGTATGGCGTTCTTCCTGATGTTTGTCCTGTTCTCTTTTGTGATGTTCGGCAGTGTGGAGAATATCAATGACGCAGCCCATACGCTTGGAGTTGTGGACTCTGCCATGAATAAGCTGGAAGCATTGGAGAATGTAAACTATATCGACCGGGACGGCACCGACATAAAACCGGCAACCTATGATATTGAGTTTAGGGATGTTTCTTTCGGATATGACAGCCGGATTGTTCTGCATGACCTGAACTTCAAAATTCCGCAGAATAGCACAACGGCCATCGTGGGGCCATCTGGCAGCGGAAAATCTACGCTGTGTAACCTGATTGCCCGTTTTTACGATGTGGGCAGCGGAACGATTACCCTTGGCGGAACGGATATTCGCAGATTTACCTGCGATAGTCTGCTCAAAAATATCAGTATGGTATTTCAGAATGTCTATCTGTTCCGGGATACCATTAAGAATAACATCAAATTCGGCAGCCCGGACGCTACCGATGAGCAGGTCATCGCCGCCGCAAAAGCCGCCCGTTGCCATGACTTCATAATGGCTTTGCCGGACGGATATGACACGGTGATTGGTGAAGGGGGTTCTTCGCTTTCCGGCGGTGAAAAGCAAAGAATTTCTATCGCCAGGGCGATGCTCAAGGATGCTCCCATTGTTATCTTGGATGAGGCAACAGCAAGCATTGACCCGGAGAATGAGCATTTGATCCAGGAAGCTATTTCTGCCCTGACACATGGCAAGACCATTATTACGATTGCTCATCGTCTGGCTACGATTGAGAACGCCGACCAAATCCTTGTGATTGATGGCGGAACTGTGGCTCAGAGAGGTACACATAAGGAACTGCTGAAACAGGAAGGTACTTATAAAAAGTTTATTCAAATCCGAGAGCAAGCCGAGGGCTGGCGGATACAGTAGGGAAGAGGTCTATGAAACTTTATGCGTCCGGGGAGGATTATTTGGAAACCATTCTTATTCTCCATAGGGAAATGGGGATGGTGCGCTCTGTAGATGTGTCCCGGCACATGGCGGTATCCAAGCCCAGTGTCTGCCATGCGGTGGCAGTTCTGCAGGAAGGCGGTTTTCTTGCCGTGGATGGGGACCACTTTCTCCATCTGACAGAGCAGGGGCGGATAATTGCGGAGAAGATTTATGAGAGGCATCGCTTTTTTACAGATCGTTTGATAGAAGCCGGCGTTGATCCGAAAACTGCAGAGGCAGATGCCTGCCGCATAGAGCATGTGATCAGCGATGAAACCTTCCACCGGCTGAAAGAAAAATACCAAAGCGAAAGTGAAAACAAAGGACTATAAGAAAAACAGAGGAGGAGAGTGCCAATGCAGTTGAACCGTTCTACAGACTATGCTATACAGATGCTGGTGTATCTGGCCAAGGCGGGAAAGACCGTATCCTCCTCGAAGCTGGCAGCAGCTATCGACGTATCTCATCGCTATCTGCTCCAGATCAGTGCGAAGCTAAGGGCGGCCGAGTTTATCCGGGCCGCTCATGGTCCGTCTGGAGGGCTGGCATTGGATAAAGCACCGGAAGAAATCAGCTTATATGATGTAATTTTGGGAATGGAAGGAATTATAAAGACCGGGGAAATTTGCGGAGTACCATCGGATGAAGTATCGAAGGAGATGCTCATGTTAAAGAATGAGTATAGAAAGGTGGATTGTATGTTGGAACGGGTGCTGAAAGAGATTACACTTGCCAGAATCCTGGAAGCTGATTTGTATCTGTAAGTAATGTGTGCCTTTTTGATACAGCTTATACATGTAAGTGATGGAGCTATTTTGCCATGAGCAGCAATAGCTCCATTTTGTATTAAAAAACCAAATGGAGCATTTTGAAACTATTCGGAGTGGTGAGAACTATTGGTATTATGATAGGATTTAATCATGCGAAATCCCGTTTCGCGATTTTTTTACGAAATGGGTTAGCGCAATCTAACCGAAGTGGAGGTATATAGAGCGTGAAAGTAGAAAGTAAGAAACTGCAGGCGAAAGATTTAATCAATGTGGGTGTTTTTACAGCCATCTATTTTGTCATTTTCTTTGCAGGCATGATGCTGGGGTATATCCCGATCTTTATCCCGCTGCTTGGATTGGTGTGCCCCATCCTGTGCGGTATTCCCTTTATGCTGTACTTAACAAAGGTCAAGAAGTTTGGCATGGTATCCCTGACCGGCATTATCCTTGGCTTATTGAATTTAATTATGGGTAGCGGTGTCTTGGTTCTGATTTTTGGCATCATTTTTGGAATCATAGGCGATTTGATTTTACGGGCCGGAAAATATCAAAGCTGGAAATCCACACTCCTTGCCAATGGTGTGTTTTCCCTTTGGATCATGGGTTATGTGAGCCGGATGTTCCTCACCCGCACAGAGTTCTTTGCTTCGCTTGTAAGTAGTTATGGACAGGAATATGTAGATACGCTTATGTCCTACACCCCAAATTGGATGTTCCCTGTTTTATTCGTTGTAACCTTTATCGGCGGCATTTTGGGGGCGCTTCTTGGCAAGGCCGTGTTGAAGAAACATTTTGAAAAGGCGGGGATTGCCTGATGGATGCGGCGGTTACAACGCTAAAATTTGAAAACAAATCTGTTATTCCCACCGATCCGAGGACAAAATTGTTTTTAACCGTAACTGTCAGTACCATTATGATTACCGGTAGTACCGGCGGATTTATGAATCTGGTCCGGCCGTGTCTTATGGCGTGTCCCATTGTTTTTCTGCTTCTTTCGTGGAAATGGAGTGCTGCAGTCAGATTTGCGGTTACATATGCTATTTTGTTTGCTTTGGAATTAACGGTGCTGCCTTTGCTCACTGGCACATGGAATTTTATTTTGGGAGCTGCTGTGGGGATTTATACCCACATGCTTCCCGGGTTTATCATGGGATATTATCTGGTAAGCACCACAACAGTCAGTGAATTTGTTGCTGCGATGGAGAAGATGCACATTCCACAAAAAATCGTGCTCCCTATGTCGGTGGTATTCCGATTTTTTCCCACAGTCAAAGAGGAATATGCGGCTATACGGGATGCCATGAAGATGCGCGGCATCACTACTCTCCGCAGTCCCATGAAGATGCTGGAATACAGGGTGGTCCCTCTGATGATGTCCATTGCCAAAATCGGAGAAGAACTGTCTGCGGCGGCTCTCACACGAGGGCTTGGGGCGCCGCAGAAACGGACAAACATTTGTAAAATTGGGTTTGGACCTTTGGATGTTTTTTTCTTCCTGCTGGCGATACCCTGTTGGGTCGGTTTCTTTATCTGTTAGGAGGAAGGAGTCTATGATTGAACTTCGCAATATCAATTTTCGCTATGCCGGGGGAACGGATGCCGGTGGGCTTGTAAACATTGACTTAATCATCCCGGACGGGCAAGTTATCCTTTTGTGTGGACAATCCGGCTGCGGAAAAACAACCCTGACCCGCCTGGTGAATGGGCTGATCCCGAATTATTACGAGGGCGAGTTAAGCGGCGAAGTCCTGTTGGATGAAAAAAACATCAGCTCCCTTCCGCTCTATGAAACAGCAAAATATGTGGGGAGTGTTTTTCAAAATCCCCGTACTCAGTTTTTTACGGTGGACTCCACCAGCGAACTGGCCTTTGGATGTGAAAATCAGGGGTTGCCTGAAGCAGAAATCATTCAGCGGGTGAAATCCACGGCAAAGCAGTTTGGTATGAACAATCTGCTGGGGAAAAATATCTTTTCTCTTTCCGGCGGAGAAAAGCAGAAAATTGCCTGTGCCTCTGTGTCGGCCAGCAATCCGCCCATTATTGTCATGGATGAACCATCCTCAAATCTGGATATATCAGCCACAAAAGATCTGCGCCGGATGATCCAGATTTGGAAACAGCAAGGAAAAACGGTTATTATTGCGGAACATCGGCTCTATTACCTGAAAGAGTTGATCGACCGGGTTGTCTATTTGAAAGATGGGAAGATTGAAAAAGATTATCCGGCTCTGGATGCTCTTAATCTGTCCGTGACGCAGCAGGCAGAAATGGGGCTTCGGCCTTTTGATCTGGGGGTGTTCCCTGTGACAGCACATACTGCCGCAAGCAAGGGGTCTATTCAATGTGAGAACTTCCATTTTGCTTACACAAAACAAAGGGATGCGCTGGATATTGACAGCCTTTCGCTGCCGAAGGCAGGCGTGATCGCAGTCATCGGTCATAACGGAGCAGGAAAATCCACGCTGGCCCGCTGCCTTTGTGGTTTGGAGAAACACTGCAGAGGCATTGTGAAAGTGGACGGGAAGCCGTATAATAGAAAACAAAGACTGTCCCTGTGCTATATGGTCATGCAGGATGTGAACCATCAGCTGTTTACGGAAAGCACAGAGGAAGAAATGCTCATCAGCATGGCGGAGACAGCTTCCGACAAAGTGGATGCGGTTCTTGAACGGTTGGATTTGCTGCAATTTAAGGACCGGCACCCCATGGCGCTTTCCGGTGGCCAGAAGCAGCGAGTGGCGATTGCCACTGCTCTTGTTTCCGGACGTGAGATTTTAGTGCTGGATGAACCTACCAGCGGTTTGGATTTACAGCATATGAAAGAAGTGGCTGAAGAACTTGTTACGATACAGGAAATGGGTAAGACTTCTCTTGTCATCACCCATGACTATGAGTTGATCGTCAGCTGCTGTACCCATGTTCTGCATTTGGAGCATGGCACGGTGCAGGAACAATATTCACTGGATGCCGCAGGACTTCAGCGCCTCCGGGAATTTTTTATAGAATCGAGGTGATTCCAGGTTGAATAAAAGCGATCTGTTCTTCTCACAGCAAAACATGAATTTACTCTGCCGGGATGAATCCTGCTCGGTCTACCAGATGAAAAATGAAACAGGGGACGGGACTGCAACCTATTATGAAGTATATCCCGGAATCGGTGTCATGTATAATGATTTCCATATGGCCAGCTGTCCGCCAAGGCGCTTTGACAACATTCACAATATTTCCATCCATCATTGCAGGGAGGGCCGTATTGAGTGGGCAGTCAGTAATGGTGCCTATCTTTATCTTGCGTCCGGAGATATTATGCTGGACAGCTCGGTTACTGAAAACAATCACTGCAGTTTTCCCGTAAGCCATTACCATGGGATCACAATTACGATCTCTGTCCCCGAAGCAGTAGCGGGGTTAGGTGATCTTTTGTCCCTGTTTTCCATTGACCTGGAACAGATTGAGCAGCAATTTGCCCTGAAAACACGGCCTTTTATCATGCACGGAAACTCTGTCCCCGATCATGTGATCTCCGAACTGTATCAGGTGCCGGAAAATATTCGCATGGAATATCTCAGGGTAAAGATCCTGGAATTGTTGGTTACGCTAAAGACAGTTGACCCTACAGTCTTAGGCGTGGAGCGCCCCTACTTTTATAAGACGCAGGTGGAGAAGGTCAAGGCGATCATGTCGTTTATGACAAATGAGCCAGAGCGCCATTTCACGATGGAGGAACTATCCAAAAGATTCGATATTTCCACTTCTGCCCTGAAGCAGTGCTTTAAGGGTGTGTATGGCACCGCCATTTACACCTATATGCGGAATTATCGTATGGATATGGCCGCATCTTTGCTGACCCAGACCGATGAGCCGATTACGGTGATTGCTGGGAAAGTTGGCTATACGAACACCAGTAAATTTTCCGAAGCGTTTAAAAAGGTCAAGGGGAAAACACCTCTGGAATACCGAAAAATAAAAATCTAAATGGAGTAAAATGAGTCTGTACAGAGTGGCAGACAAAGTGAATACCTGTAATAGTTAGAGAGTATCAAGTCGAGTGATACTCTCTATTATTTTTCTAGGAGGAAAGGAAATGACGCAGAAAAGCTGGATTTCTATTGTGTTTTCCTTTGCTTCACAATGCCGGGGCAAAATTGCCCTGTCCGTCTTATGTGCAATCATCAGTGTGGTTGCCGGACTGATACCCTATTGGAGTGTTTACCAGATTATCACGCTCTTTATCGGCGGTTTACCTGTGATGGCAGAGGTTTGGAAATGGTGCTGGATCGGACTTGGCGCTTATGCGATACGCTTCTTGCTCTATGGTATTTCAACGAGCCTGTCCCACATATCCGCATACACCATTTTGGAGAATATTCGTTTATCCCTTGCCCAGCGGCTGATGAAAGCGCCGCTGGGGACAGTCATTGGAGAGTCTGTGGGCAAGCTGAAAAGTGTATTGGTAGATCGGGTAGAAACCATTGAGCTGCCGCTGGCCCACATGATTCCGGAGTGTATCTCCAACCTGCTGCTCCCCGTGGCAGTCTTTGCTTATCTGGTCTGCATTGACTGGCGTATGGCTCTGGCGATGCTGGTGACTGTGCCTCTCGCTTTTATCGCCTTTGCCATGATGATGAAGAATTTTAATAAGCTCTATGCCGATTACATGGAGTCCAACAACTATGTGAACGGCGTGATTGTAGAGTATGTGGAGGGCATTGAGGTGATCAAGGCGTTTAATCAGTCCTCCAGTTCCTATGAAAAATTTACAAAGGCGGTTAAATCTTTCAAGGACTACACCCTCAAATGGTATCAAAGCACCTGGAAGTTGATGAATTTTATTTCCGCGGTATTGCCTTCCACCTTCCTGGGGGCGCTCCCCATTGGTATGTATCTCTACTGGACCGGCAGCCTGGCCCCGCAGGATCTTGTTATGTGCCTGATCCTCTCGCTGGGGATTGTAGGTCCGCTGATGAACTTTACCACCTATGTCAATGAAACGAAAACGGTTGAGTATGCCGTACACGATGTAGACAAACTGCTCCATGTAGAAGAACTGCCAGATACCGGAAAGCCAGTAGAGGTGAAGTCCAAAGACATTCAGCTTCAGAATGTTTCGTTCTCCTATAATAAAGACAGCGGCAAACAGGTGCTTTCCCATATCAATCTAAAAATCCCGGAGGGGAAGTTTACGGCGCTTGTCGGCCCGTCCGGTGGAGGCAAGTCCACCATCGCCCGCCTGATTGCACGTTTTTGGGATGTAAGCGATGGGAAGATCACCATTGGCGGTGTGGACATTCGCAGTATGCCGCTGGCCCAGCTTGCCGATATTATCAGCTTTGTTACACAGGATAACTTTTTGTTCAACTGTTCCATCAAGGAAAATATACGGTTGGGAAATCCGGATGCTACAGACGAAGAAGTATATGCGGCAGCAAAAGCCGCCTGCTGTGATGAATTTATACAGAAATTGGACAATGGCTATGACACGATGGCCGGAGATGCGGGGAACCGGCTCTCCGGGGGAGAGAAACAGCGCATTTCTATTGCCCGCATGATTTTGAAAAATGCCCCCGTCGTGATTTTGGACGAGGCAACTGCGTTCACTGATCAGGAGAACGAGGAAAAAATCCAGCAGTCTATTGCTGCTTTGACGAAAGGGAAAACTTTGCTTGTCATCGCCCATCGTCTGTCTACCATCAAAAATGCCGATCAGATTATCGTCCTGCAAAACGGGCAGGTTGAGAACACAGGCACTCATCAGCAGCTTTTAGATGGCGACGCTCTCTATCGGGATATGTGGGAGGCGCATATAGGAGCGCAGAACTGGTCTGCCGGTTCCGGGAAAGGAGGAAACGGATATGTTTCGGATCGTAAATCGACTGATCCAATGGACAGGGAAATATAAACGGCGCATTTACATCGGATTTGTCTACGCTTTCATTCACAGTATTTTTACTGCGATCCCTATCATGCTCGCAGCAAAGGGTCTGGGTGCTGTTCTGGATGACTGGGGTGGCGTCAGACCATTGGAGGGCCGGGACATCTGGATCATGCTGGGGGCCATGATTTTAGCTGTATTGGGCCGATACCTGTTCTCATATCTCCGAGCTATCACGCAGGAAAGTGTCGGTTATGAAGCAACGGCTGACGAGAGGATACGGTTGGGAGATATTTTGAAACGGGTGTCGCTGGGATTTTTCAGTAAGAACAATATGGGCGAACTGTCCGCAGCGGCCACAACCGACCTCTCGTTTATGGAAATGTTCGCCATGAATATGGTCAACACCGTTGTTAATGGCTATATCACCGTTATCGTCCTGATATTGTTCCTTGCGTTTTATAGTCCTCTGGCGGGAGGAATTGCTCTGGCTGGTGTCCTTCTGTCTGTTCTGTTCCTTCATCTGCTGGAGGCGCGCAGCCACCAAAACGCGCCTATCCATCAAAAGGCACAGGACGATATGGTGGAAAGCTCCATAGAGTATCTGCGGGGGATGCAGGTGGTGAAAGCCTTTAAGCAGGAAGGCGTGTCTATTGCAGGTATCCGCAAAGCATATAACGACAGCAAGAAAATCAACATCAAAATTGAAGTGGAATATATGCCCTTCAACTGCCTGCACCTGTTTTCTCTGAAAGCCGCTTCCATTGCCATTGTAGCTGTGGCTGCTTTGCTGACCTATAACGGCAGTATGGAACTTCCTACCATGCTCATGCTGGATATGTTCTCCTTTATGATCTTTGGAAGTGTGGAAGCCATGAACAACGCCGCCCATGTATTGGAGGTCATTGATGCTACGCTGGATAAACTGGACGGCATTGAACACGCTGACATTATAGACAAAAATGGGAAAGATATTTCTTTGCAGAACACAGACATTGTTTTCCGTGATGTGACATTCTCCTACGATAAAGTTCCTGTTTTGCAAAATATCAGCTTTTCCATCCCCCAGGGCAGCACTACGGCCATTGTAGGGCCGTCTGGCAGCGGCAAGACCACGATCTGCAACCTGATTGCCCGCTTCTATGATGTGGACAGCGGCGAGGTCACAGTAGGCGGTGAGGATGTGCGGAACATGACCTGTGACAGTTTACTCCGCAATATCTCCATGGTCTTTCAAAAGGTCTATCTGTTCCACGATACCATTGAAAACAACATTCGTTTCGGCAATCCAAGTGCAACGCGGGAAGAAATTATAGAGGCCGCGAAAAAGGCGCGGTGCCACGATTTCATTATAAATCTTCCCGATGGATATGAAACGGTGATCGGAGAGGGCGGATCTACGCTGTCTGGCGGAGAAAAACAGCGCATTTCTATTGCCCGTGCCATTTTGAAAAATGCCAACATTGTCATTCTTGATGAGGCAACAGCAAGTATTGATCCTGAAAATGAGCATCTGATCCAGCAGGCAATCAGTGAATTGACTATTGGAAAAACGGTGATCGTTATCGCCCATCGTCTGGCAACGATTGAACACGCTGACCAGATTTTAGTGGTGGATAAAGGCCAAGTTATTCAGAAAGGAACACATCAGCAGCTTGTTCAGCAGGAAGGACTTTATCGCCGTTTCATTATGATCCGTGAGCAGGCAGAGGGCTGGAGCATTGCCTGATGTGTGGAAGGAGCGCTGTGATATGAAGATTCATGCGTCCGGAGAAGACTATTTGGAGGCTATTCTGGTTCTTCATAAGAAAATGGGTATGGTGCGCTCCGTGGACGTGGCCCGGCAACTTGGAGTATCCAAGCCCAGCGTGTGTCATGCTGTAGCAGTCCTGCAGGAGGGCGGCTTACTTATTATGGATGAAAATCATTTTCTGCATCTGACGGAAGTAGGAAAAGAGATTGCCGGAAAGATTTATGAACGACACCGCTTTTTCACAGATCGTTTGATAGAGGCCGGCGTTGATCCCAAAACTGCAGAGGCAGATGCCTGCCGTATCGAGCATGTGATCAGTGATGAAACCTTCCGCCGGCTGAAAGAAAAATACCAAAGTGAAAGTGAAAGCAATGGACTATAAGAAAAGCAGAGGAGGAGAGTGTCAATGCAGTTGAACCGTTCTACAGACTATGCCATACAGATGTTGCTGTATCTGGCTAAGGATGGAAAGACCGTATCCTCCTCGAAGCTGGCAGCAGCCATAGGGGTGTCGCATCGTTATCTGCTCCAGATCAGCGCGAAGCTAAGGGCGGCCGGGTTTATCCGGGCCGCCCATGGTCCGTCTGGAGGATTAAAATTGGATAAAGCTCCAGATGAGATCAGCCTGTATGATATTATTTTGAGTATGGAGGGAGCAGTGCGGACTGGAGAAATCTGTGGAAGGCCAGCAGCTGAAATAGCGCAGGAGATGCTTGCTCTGGGAGAGGAATATCGGAAGATAGAGAAAATGCTGGAGAAGACATTGAAAGGAATTACATTGATACAAATCCTTGAGAAATGCTAAATGGAAAAGGTTGATTGAGATTATAGAACTTGCACCTTGATAAAGGGGATATAGAGCCACCTATCCGATCCATGCCAAGAGAAAAGGCGCAGAGGTTAATTCTCTACGCCTTCACTTTCAAGAAATTTTGCTACAGTCATGCACTTTGGATGCTCCATATCCAGACTTAAAAAATCTTTGTCCCCTGTGAGAATAACATCCACATCCGACACAATAGCTGCATTTAAAATCGGCTGATCTTTTGCATCGCGTATCAGCTTTTCTGCATGGTCTACCGCAGGAATTAACTCATAGGACATCTCTGCCAGCAGTACTTCCGCATCTGGGAGATACTTTGGCGCTTTCCGTCCGAGAATATCCCGCAGCTCCGCAATATTGCGGTCACACAAGACGATTTCGTGATTATCTGCGATGTAGAGCAAAGCCTGCGCAGGTTTGGAACGGGGAAAAACCAATGCGGAAAACAGAATGTTTGTATCTACCAATATCCGCATTTTACCGTCCCTTTCCGTGACGCACTTCGTCTACGAGTGCCTGAATATCATCTTCACTGGATACACCCATTGCTTCGGCGGCTCCGGCAAAGGCCGTCTGCGCTTTTCGGATGGCCGCAGCGGAGGCATTGCTGACAACGATCTCCCCATTCTGATTTTGAATGAACAGGATTTTATCGCCGGATTTCAGACCAAGCTGCCGCCTGATTTCCACCGGCACAGTGATTTGACCGTTTGCAGAGATTTTCGCCAAATTCATACAAGTCACCCTTTCTATTCTTTAGAACTCAAGTTTTCTTTATCTCTGTTTATATTATATCTCATGCGCCGGGGAAAGTAAACTCGTCCAGGCAAAAAAAGTTTCTGCTTGATGGTTATGAGAATACATCCTTAAGGACTTGAGTGGAAAAGGTTGATTGAGCTTATAGAATGTGACACCGTGATTAAGGAGATATATGCTCTAAGTGACTTCTTAATCATGGTTTTTGTCATGGTTAGTGAAGCAGTCACTTAGAGCATTTTCATTTCAGGTACAGCCATGAGAAACGAGAAAATCACCCCTCTGTATGAGCGTTTGAGCCGCGATGGTGGAGGAAGTCGAGGCCGGACGAGTGGAGGTCATTGCTATCAAAGGCATGAGCCGCCTGGGGCACGACTATGATGTAGGTAATGTGCTTGATATTCCGCTTACATACCAAAAGGATATGCTGGTTTACAACACAGATAAGATTACAGGCTATACCTTTACAGGTACACCTTGCTTCTTCGATATTCTGTCTCTGGAGTCTGCAGAATAAAGGGGAAGTACTGTGAAACTTTATGTGTCCGGAGAAAACTATCTGGAAACCATTCTTATTCTCCAGAGGGACGGCTTCTGCAAATTGGAAGTTAAGTGTTTAGCTTGCAATAATCAGAGGATGAAAAAGTGTTGGCAGATAAAAAATGAATTGCAGTCCTGGCTGTCTCTTGATATAATATTAGTTAGTTATTACTAATTTTTAAAGGAGCATGGATATGAAAAGCACCATCTGTGAAAAGCTGATGTGGTCAGCGATGACGCCTGCTGTTTTCAAATATATCGCAGCTCATTGCAAAAATACGGAAATTTCCAGGGTGAAGAAGAAATCACGTAAAAACTTTAAAGATATGCTGGCAAGGACGCCCGATATAGGCGGTTTTACGAAAAACCCTCTGCGAATCTGTCTTTCCGGGGGGATTGTCTGGCTGGCAGTTTATAAGGCAATGGATGGAGCGATGAGCCATAAGCAGTTCGGGGAAATGGTGACGGCCACAATGCAGGCGCCGCTCATTAAAAAAGCTTTCGGGAATAAAAATCCATTTGATATGGAATATCAAAAAAAGAAAGTGGAGAAGGACAGGATTGCAAATGCTATATCCGACAGCGAATTCAACTGGATGACGGAGACGATTCCCGGAAGGGATGCAGACGAATACATTACCAACTATCACAGGTGCGGATTGTGTGCGCTTGGGAAACAGGAGCATTTGGAAGAACTGATACCATGCATGTGTGCCATGGATTTTATTTCTGTAGATCTCATGGGCGGCGTATTGTACCGGACAGGCACACTTGCAGAGGGCGCAGAAATGTGTGATTTTTATGTATGCAAAAAGGGCTCTAAATGGGAGAAAGAAAGAAAATGCGAACAGCAATCCAAGCTGCGAAAACAGTAGTGAAAAGCGCATTGGCTGCAAATCTGGTGAAGAAGGGAGAAATAAAATGGCATTCAAAGACAATTTCGGCAATCCGCAGGGTTTTATAGGAAGCCTCATGCTTTCCGGTATGAATATGGGGCACAGTCCATTGTCCAAATGGGCATTTACACAATTTGAGGTTCCGGATGACGGAAAGCTGGTTGATATCGGCTGCGGCGGAGGATTTAATATTCGAAGATTATTAGAGCGCTCCAGGGATGGTTTTGTTTACGGGATAGATATTTCCAGCACCAGCGTTGAGAAGTCAAAAAAGACGAATAAAAGGGATATCGGGAAAAGATGTGAAGTGCTTCTTGGGAGCGCAGACAACCTTCCATTAAAGGGCAATTCCATCCAGCTTGCTACGGCTTTTGAAACCGTGTATTTCTGGGAAGACCTGGAGAAATGCTTTGCGGAAGTAAAAAGGATACTTAAAGCGGACGGAAAATTCGTGGTGGTCAATGACCCTGGAGATCCCGAAAAGCATTGGGAAAAGATAATACCGGGAATGAAACCATATACACCGGATGAAATAAAACAGGTCATGGAGGCTGTCGGCTTCCAGGATGTCAGAGTTGCAAAGAATAAATTTATGTTCTGTGTATCTGGAAAGAAAATAAAGTAAGTTATAGCTAACTTTTCGGAGGCGGAAGTAATGCAGGATGTGATTTTTAATCGGGATTGGTATGGTGCGCAGGCGAAGGTTTTATCACAAGATTCGGAGTGTGTTGTGATTGATTATGGCTGCACAGGCCGTGGTATTGTCAAAAACTTCAAGCTGTTTGAGGGGATACAGCTCTGCTTTCTGGATTTTGAAACGGATGAGGAGATGAAATCTAAGAAGTTTAATTCCGATATAATCCAGATTACACACTGCAGGTCTGGGCGGTATGAGTGTGAGTTCTCAAATCATACCGTATCTTATCTGCCAGAGGGCTGCTTTGGTGTGGCAGGAACAGAGCATTTACCAGTTTCTTTTTCCTTCCCGCTGAAAAAATATTATGGCGTCAGCCTGGTGATAGACCGGCAGGTGCTGTCCGATATAACGCGGCAAATAATGCGGGAAATTCCGATTGATCTGGATAAAATAGGCTCCGCTTTGGGCATTGAAACAAAATGGTATGTCAGTGCTGCCACACCCCAGCTGCAGCAGCTTTTTTCAGAGATGTATACAGCTTCCGAGACAGAGCCTGTGGGATATTTTAAGATAAAGGCAATGGAATTGCTGTACCATATTGAGCAGCTGGCGCAGCCTGGCGGGTGCGGCTTCCAATATTTTGACAAGAAGCAGATACAAGCCGCAAAAGCGATCCGGGAGTATCTGATTTCGCATTTGGATGAAAAAGTATCTGTGGAACAATTAGCGAAAGAGGCGCACTTGAATCTTTCTGCGTTCCATATGGTGTTTTCTCATATCTATGGAGACACCCCCTATGCCCACCTGAAAAAGTATAAAATGAATCTGGCCGCTCAGTGGCTGTCAGAAGGTCAGATGAAAATCGGAGACATCGCTTTGGAACTGGGCTACAGCAATGCAAGTAAGTTTGCCAAAGCCTTTCAATCTGTATATGGGATACTCCCGAAGGACTATAGGAAAAACAGGTAGGAAGAATGGGCTATTTTTGCTCCTGTCACAAAGGCATGGAGTAGCAGACTGCTTCAAAGACTGATAAAATGCATGGCGAGGTTAGAAAATACTAACCTCGCCATTTTATCTTTTAAGGAGGGTTCATGCTATGTCAAACGCAAAGTCGAAACAGGCAAAACCAAAAACGGGTTTGGCACGATGCATGGAATTGGCTTCTGACAGAAAGGGCCTTGTCTTTTTAGCTGCGGCTCTTTCGTCACTGGCGGCCATTGCTTCGTTCATCCCGTACATAGCGGTCTATTTTATGATCCGCTCGATTATCGGTGTTTTTCCGAACCTTGACCAACTAGATATGGGAATGGTCATGAATTATGGCTGGCTGGCACTGGCCGGAATTGTGGCGAATATCCTGCTGTATTTTCTGGCTATTTTCAGCTCTCACATGGCAGCTTTCGGAACACTGTACGAGTTAAAAGTTCTTTTTGCAGATCATATTACAAAAATCCCGCTGGGGTATCATCTGACGATTGGCAGCGGCCGCCTGCGTAAAATCATGGATGAGAATATCGAGAGCGTGGAAGGGTTCATTGCCCATCAGTTCCCGGATTTCGTGGCGTCTGTCACGGCCCCCATCGTCATGGTCATTATTTTACTGGTTGTTGATTGGCGGTTCGGGCTTGCCTCTCTGGTCGGTATCGTTCTGGCGTTTGTTGCGGAGTTTATTGGCTTTGGCAGCGGCGAGATGAAAGAGAACATGGGCAGGTATCAAAAAGCCCTGGAGGAAATGAACAACGCTTCTGTGGAGTATGTTCGTGGAATGTCGGTTGTGAAGGCATTCAACCAGACGGCATCCTCTTTCAAAAAGCTCAAAGAAGCGATTACCGGATATACAGAGTGGGTCCTGAAATTTTCCCTGGGCTGGCAGAACTGTATGCCCGCCTTCACCACAATCATCAATAATGTTTATCTGATCCTTGTACCTGTCGGAATTTTCATCGGCTCCAGGTCAGATGATTTTGCCGGGTTTGCCATGACCTTCATTTTCTATCTGCTCTTTGTACCCGCAATTTCCGGCGTACTGAACAAGATCATGTATATCTCCGAGTCGTTCATGCAGATTGATGGGAATGTGGCGCGTATGGATGAAATTCTAAATATTCCTGAAATGCCAGAAACGAGCCATCCAAAGAAACCCACCAATGATGATGTTGCTTTCAAGAATGTCAGCTTTTCCTACACGGGAGATACACACGAAAAGGCACTGGAGGATGTTTCTTTTGTTGCAAAGAAGGGTCAAATCACGGCCATTGTTGGTCCGTCCGGCGGTGGCAAGAGTACGATTGCCAATCTGATTTCCCGGTTTTGGGATGTATCTTCCGGCAGCATTACCATCGGCGGCGTAGATGTGCGCGATATGGCGGAGGATGACCTGATGCACCATGTCAGCTTTGTGTTCCAGGATATTTTCCTGTTCAAGCAGAACATTTTGGATAATATCCGTATGGGCAGCCCTTCGGCCAGTGAGGAACAGGTGATTGCGGCGGCGAAAGCGGCGCAGTGCCACGAGTTCATTTCCAAACTGCCGGACGGGTATCATACGGTGGTCGGCTCCAAAGGCATCCATCTCTCTGGCGGCGAGCGCCAGCGAATTGCCATTGCGCGGGCCATTATCAAAGACTCGCCTATCATTGTGCTGGATGAGGCAACGGCGTTCAGCGACCCGGAGAATGAATATCTGATCCAGAAAGCCTTTGAAAAGCTGATGCGGGGTAAGACAGTTATTATTATTGCACACCGCCTCTCTACAATCCGCAATGCGGATAAGATCATCGTCATGGAGAAAGGACACCTGGTCGAAGAAGGAAAACATGACGAGCTGGTGGCCGCAGGCGGACGCTATGCACAGATGTGGAACCACTATACAGAAGCGATTGGCTGGAAAATCAGCGGAAAGGCGGTGTAACTATGAGCAGATTACAAAAAGCTCTCTTTTTATCAGACAAGGGTTACGCAGATCTGAAAAAAGCAATCTTCGCCTGCACATTGACGAACCTCGCTATGCTTCTGCCGTTCTGTGTAACTGTTATGATCTTCAGTGAAATTCTGACGCCCTTTGTCAGTGGCGGCTCCATCCAGTGGAACCATATCTGGATGCTGTGGGGCGCAGGTATTGTTTCGGCCATCCTGGTATTTCTGGCCGCCAAAAATGATTACCGCAAAACCTACATTGCCTCGTATAAGGAGTCGAACACAACCCGGCTGCGGATTGCGGAGCATCTTCGGAAACTCCCTATGAATTTCTTTAACACCAAGGACCTTTCCGAACTGACCACGAATATGATGGCAGATTGCAGCAGCATGGATTCCCTGCTCAGCAGCACGATTCCTCCGCTGATTGCAAACGGCATCACGGTGACCCTGACCTGCATCCTGCTGGCATTCTTTGACTGGCGGCTTGCTCTGTGCGTATTCATCACGGTTCCGATTGCCTTCCTCATTATTGGGCTTAGCCGAAACCATCAAAAGAAACTGTTTGAAAAGCAGGTTGACGCAAAGCTGGCTGCCTCTGACCAGGTACAGGAATACCTGGAAGGCATGAAGATCATCAAGTCCTGCGGGCTGTCCGGCTCTCATTTCAGTGCGTTGGATAAGGCTCTGCTTGCCATGAAAAAAATCGCCATCAAGGTAGAAATGGCTGTCGGTGTGTTCATGTCCAGTGCCAGTATGATTTTGCAGGCAGGCGTTGGTATCACAATCTTTGTCGGTGCTATCCTCTTGACGAATGGGCAGATCGAGCTTCTTCCGCTGCTTATGTTCCTGTTGATGGTAACACGGATTTACGGCCCGATCCTGTCAATCCTGGCAAATCTGTCCTCGTTGCTGAATTTGAATGTGGTCACAAGCCGTATGCGTACCCTGCTCACAACTCCTGCAATGGACGGTGAAGGGAAAACGGTCCCGAACTGTGATATTGAGCTTTCCCATGTGACCTTTGCCTACAATCAGGAAGATGTCATCAAAGATGTTTCCTGCAAAATCCCCCAGGGGAGCGTGACTGCCCTCGTTGGCCCGTCCGGTTCCGGTAAAAGCACGATTTCCAAACTGATTGCCCGGTTTTGGGATGTCCAGAAGGGCAGGATCACCGTGGGCGGAAAAGACATCAAGAGTATGGAGCCGGAAAGCCTCATGTCTTATATGTCCTTCGTGTTCCAGGATGTGACGCTGTTCAATGATACGGTTATGAACAATATCCGTCTTGGCAATCCAAACGCAACGGACGATCAGGTGATTGCTGCTGCCAAAGCAGCCTATTGTGATGAATTTGTCCGGGAAATGCCGGACGGGTATCAGACGATCCTCGGTGAAAACGGCAGCACTCTTTCCGGCGGTGAGCGCCAGCGTATTTCCATTGCCCGCGCCTTGCTGAAAAACGCTCCCATCATTCTGCTTGACGAGGCCACAGCATCCCTCGACCCGGAGAATGAAGTCCTGGTGCAAAAGGCGATTGCCAGACTGGTGGAAGGTAAGACGGTTATTATGATCGCTCACCGCCTCCGTACAGTTGTGGATGCGGACCAGATCCTTGTTCTTGACAATGGCCGGCTGGTAGAGCATGGAACCCACGATGAGCTGATGAAGAAGAACGGTCTGTATCATAAGCTGTTCCATATTCAGCAGGAGAGCCTTGGCTGGGCTGTGTAAATTCTCAAAAAAGCCAGAAAGAAAGCAAAGCTGCAATTCTTTAACGATTGCAGCTTTGCTTTCGCCATTTTTGTTTACGTCAGCTTCCAGCCGGCGGCTTCCCGGCGGGCGTTCAGGAAATCCGCATACAGTCCCGGCTTTCCTGCCAGCTCCTGATGGGTTCCCTTCTGCACGATCTTTCCTTTGTCCAGTACAAGGATCTGGTCTGCCTTCTCCACGGTTTTGAGACGGTGGGCGATCATCAGAATCGTCTTGTCTTTCATCAGCGCTTCCATAGCCTTCTGCAGCTTATCTTCGTTTTCGGGATCCACATTGGCGGTGGCCTCGTCGAAAATGATGATGGGCGCGTCCTTCAGGATCGCTCTGGCAATGGAAATCCGCTGCTTTTCTCCGCCGGACAGGCTGGCGCCGCCTTCGCCGACGACAGTATCATAGCCATCCGGAAGGGCGGATATAAATTCGTGGCAGCAGGCCTTTTTGGCGGCGGCGACCACCTCTTCGTGTGATGCGCCCGGGCAGCCGAATTTAATATTATTCTCAATGGTATCTGCAAAGAGGTATACCCGCTGAAATACCATGCTGATCTGGTCCATAAGGGATTCCAGAGTATAATCCCGGACGTTGGCTCCGCCGATTTGAATGGCTCCGCCGTCCACATCCCAGAACCGGGCGATCAGATTGCACAGGGTTGTTTTGCCGGAACCGCTGGGGCCGACGATGGCTGTGGTGGTCTTATCCGGAATGGTAAGGGAAACATCCTGTAAAATAGCTTTCTTTTCATAGGAAAAATCCACGTGCCGGAAGGAAATATCATGGCTTTGCGGGTGGATTTCCCTTCCCTTTTCGTCCATTTCCGGAAGCTCATTGATCTGCTCCGCATGGTCGATGGAGCTGCCTACCACCCGCAGCGTTGACATGGCGCTTCCGGTGGACTGAATCTGGGAGAATACCATAAAGGAGATGACGACGGTCATCAGGGCGTCCGGCAGGCTCATCGTTCCGCTCAGAGAAAACAGTACGGCGGCTCCCATGATAAGGACGGAAAAGAGATGCAGGCTCAGCTCCTGGGCAATCATATATGGCGTAAAGGTCCTTTCAATATCCAGATTGCTTTTCCGGTTGTATTCCAGCGCTTCCTGTATCCTCCGATCCCCCTTTCCGGTGAGATTAAAGGATTTGATGACGCTCATCCCCTGAATCTGCTCCAGAACTGCGTCCACCAGCCTGGCTTCGGATTCCTGGCGGTGCGGGATTACTCCGGCGGATCTTTTCTCCATAATGGAAGTGATCCAGAGATAAAGGAACATTCCGGCAAGCGTCAGCAGCCCAATCCGCCAGTCAAAGGAGAGGACGCACAGTACGAACACGGCGGAGTTGATTAGGCCGCCTAAGATATTCACCAGCACCACAGGCCCCATGGTTTCGACCACATCCAGCACGGTGGTGGCGACGCCTGTGATTTCGCCCAGACTGGTATCGTTAAAATATCCCATGGGAATCCGTTTTAATTTATCGCCGATGGCAATACGGCGGTTGGCTACCATAAAATATCCGGCGTGCGTCTGCTGGAGCTGGGTAAACCGGTTGATTACAGCCCGGCCGGCAATGCTTGCGAGGAGCAGTCCAAGCGCGGTCCAGGCGGGCCGGCTTGTATCCGTCCCGTCGGTAAGCGCCAGCAGTATGTAATAGATGGCGCCAACCTGAAGCATATGAAAAACTGCATAGAAAAAGCCCCAGAAGATAGATTTATTGATATTTTTCCGTTCTTCTCCAGCAAACTGCCAGATTTTACGCAATACTTCGATCATGTGGCATCACCATCCTTTGCGCCGATGTGGGCCTTCCACATCTCCTGATAAAGTGAATTGGTTTCCAAAAGCTCCCTGTGTGTGCCTTCTCCGGCTACCCGGCCGTTTTCAATGACGAAAATCCGGTCCGCATCCGTGATCGTGGAAAGGCGGTGGGCAATCACAAGGACGGTTTTCCCTTTTACCAGCTTGGCGACCGCCCGCTGGATGACCGCTTCATTTTCAGGATCGATGTATGCGGTGGCCTCGTCCAGGATGACGATAGGAGCGTCCTTCAGCATGGCGCGGGCAATGGCGATCCGCTGGCGTTCTCCGCCGGACAGATGCGCGCCTCCGCCGCCGGCCAGGGTATCGTATCCCTGCTCCAGAGCGCGGATAAAATCGTCGCAGCCGGCTGCTTTTGCGGCTGCTTCCACTTCGGCGTCTGTGGCGGAAGGTCTGCCCATCCGGATATTTTCCCGCACGGTTTCATCAAACAGAAAATTATCCTGGGAGACGAACGCTGCCTGATCGTAGAGCTGAGTAAGCGGAATTTCCTTCAGGTTATGTCCGCCGAGGGTAATGGTTCCCTGGCTGACGTCCCAGAAGCCTGCGATCAGCTTGGCGATTGTCGATTTGCCGCTGCCGGAGGGGCCTACAAATGCGGCCATGCTTCCCTCTGGAATCTCAAGGCTTACGTTATGCAGGATCTCCTGCTCCGCATGGTAGCCAAAAGAAACATTGGATACACGAATGTCCATGGAATCCAGGCGGACTGCCTTGGTGGAGTGCTGCTGCTCCTCGCTGCTTAAGATGGAATCGACTTCCCCCACAATGGTGCCTACCTTTGCCAGACTGTCCACAAAATCCATGGCGGCCAGCAGCGGCCCTGCAATACCCAGGGAAAGGATTGTGGCCGTAATGAAAGTCTCTGCCGGCAGGCTTCCGGCCCGGTACATCAGCCACCCGGCCGGGAGAACCGTAATCAGCGTTGTGGGAGCAAGAGCGCGGGAAATGGAAACCGGAAGCTGGCAGCTTTTCATCCAGTGGTAAAAATAAGAGGCGTTCGCCTTTACACGTTCTGAAAATCTGGCATACGAGTTTTTTCCCTGGTTGAAGGCCTTGATGACTTCGATTCCTCCGATATATTCCACAATGGTAGAATTCATGGCCTGGGTGACTTTCACAGAGCCCTCATACTGTTTTCCGTAGTTCTTCATCACTGCCATCATAAAAGCCATGCCCACGGGGATTGATACCAGGGAAAGCAGGGCCATCCGCCAGTCCAGGATAAAAAGGTAGATCAGGATGCTTGCCGGAGCCAGCAGGTTGGCTGTCATCTCCGGCAGAAGATGGGCGAGGGGCCGTTCCATGCTTTCCACCTGGTCTACGATGATCTGTTTCATCTGGCCGCTGGACATATCCATGACAGTTCCCAGGGGCAGTTTAGGCAGCTTGTTCAGAATCTGCTCCCGTATCTCTTTCAGGATAGAAAAAGTGGCCTCATGAGACATGGAAAGAGCGAGAGCGTAGAGAACGGCCCTTAAAGTAAAACCGATCAGCGCGGCCAGGCACCAGCCCAGATAGTATGACGTATCCGGGTTCCCCCTAAGCAGTCCGATGATAATCTGCGCGGCTGCCACATAGGGCAGAATACCGCAGAGCACGCCTGCCGAAGCAGAGAGAATCGCCCGGATCAGGCCGCCATGTTCCTTTTCTCCCAGCTCCCAAAGACGGAGCAGGGGACTTTGTTTCTGCATATGGATTCCTCCTTCTTGGTTAGAAAAAACTAACTTGCGTTTATATAAAATGGCTGTACCCGCGGATCCGGACAGGAACAGCCAGATTATCCTGCTATGATTCTGTCAGACTTCGGCTGCGTCAAAAATAGTAGTAAAGCCCTGCATATGATACCGGTTCAGAAGCTGGAGATATTTTACGGCGTCCGCTTTGGGCATATGATGGCGGACTACCTCGAACATTCCGTTAAAGTAGGCGGTCACGACGATATGAATAAATTCTTCCGTCACCAGGCCGGATTTGACGCTTTCACAGCCAATGACTTCCATGTATTTATAAGTATAATCCACCTCGATATTCACCAGTTGATCCAGAAAGGAAGAAAAGCGGGTGCCGCCGGCGCCGTCCAGAAGAATCTGAAATTCTTCAAAATGGTCATAAATATAGTCCAGCATTTCCATCTGGTGGAGAGAGGTATACTGGCCCATTTCCGCTTGCTGCGTTTCCTCATCAAACTGATGAAAATTCTCCTGTATCTTTAAAAACAGTTCCATAAGTCCGTCTGCGGCCGGAGAGACAACGGCGGAAAAGAGGCCTTCCTTATCCTGAAATCTTGTATAGATAGATCCGGTGCTGGTGCCTGCCTCCTGGGCGATGGTACGCAGAGATGCATCCTTGTAGCCCTTCTGCAGAAATTCCTTTTTTGCACATTCCAGAACCGCCTCATAGACGCCCTCAATTTGCTTTGCCAATCTGATAACTCCTTTATAATTATATTATTCATAACAGTGTTTCATAACGATGTTTTGATTATATTCCTGTTTTGAGATTCTGTCAATCCCTTTTCCGGAAAATATGGGATTCCCTGCAGATCATAGAATCGATGAATCCTCTGGTTGACATAGCACAGAAAACATGCTATAGATTAGCTATAACTAATTATTGCGGCGAAGGAGGAGACGGCATGGAGGAATACTTTGAGCTGCTGCAGCGCTCCCCTCTGTTTGAATCTGTGGATGCGGAGGGTATGAGGCATATTCTGCACTGCCTGGAGGCTTATGTGAGCATGGGCGGAAAGGGAGAGATTATCAATCATTACGGGGACAGGATCGTTTGGGCAGGCATTGTCCTGGAGGGAAAGGTGGCGCTGATCGCGCCCGGAAGCGATGGAGAGGAGTCCAGCATCCGTCTGGCGGTTCCTCCGGAATCTTTTGGCTGCTCCCATTCCTGTCTGCAGAATCAGCCATCTCAGGTCACAGTGGTGGCGCGAAAAAGGACGAAGATCCTGTTCCTGAAGCTCTCAAAGCTGCTGCGGCGGGAGGCGATGGGCTGCCGGTACGCGTCTCTGGTGACGGCGAACCTGCTGAAACAGACCGCGGCCGCAAATCTGGCTCAGGGCAGGAGAATCCATGTGATGAGCCAGAAATCTATCCGGGACAAGCTTCTGCTCTTTCTGGAACAGAGCCGGCAGGAAGAAGCGGATACTTTGTCCGCTATGAACCGGCAGGAACTGGCGGATTATCTGGGGACGGAGCGCAGCGCTCTTTCCCGGGAAATGGCGCGGATGAAGAAGGAGGGGCTGATTGATTACTGCCGCAATGAGATAAAAATTCTCAGTGAAAACTGATTTTGGTTGCGGCTGCAACTGAAATTTTGCAGCATGTGCTTTATACTGTTCCATGAGTTAGACAAAACTAATTTATGGAACTTTTTTTGCAGAATTTTTTCTGAAGATCATCATTTATAAGGAAGGAGATATTATGAAAAAGAGATGGAGAGGTGCAGCAGTTCTGCTGTCTGCCGCCCTGCTTCTGGGCGCATGCAGTACGGCGGAAAGCACGGATACAGCAGGAAGTACGGATACAGCGGATACGGCGGACAGTACAGATACGGCAGAAACTGCAGATATGGCGGAGACGGCGTCTCTGGAGGGGCAAAGCGGAACACATATCGTGGTGGATCATGCGGGAAACCAGGTGGAAGTACCGGATCAGATCGACCGTGTCGTGATTGACCAGATCCCCATTCTTTCCACTTACATGGCGTATTTTGAGGGTTCGGCGCCTTATATCGTCGGATACTGCGGCTCATTCAAGGATACGATTAATGAAACCGTATTGAAAAATATCGCGCCGGAGCTTTTGGAGTCCGAGGAAACTGTGTATGCGCAGTCGGGTCTGAATATCGAGGAGATCATGAAGCTGGAACCGGACATCATCCTTTACAATGCCAATAATGCGGAGCACGCAGAGGTCCTGAAGGCAAGCGGCATTCCGGCGGTGGGGTTTGCCACGATAGGCGCGGAAACGCCGGCGGATCCGCTGGAGCGGTATGAGGAGTGGCTGCGGCTTCTGGAGGACGTTTTTGGAGAAGACGGAAAGATGGATGGCTTTTTGGAGAGGGGAGATGAGATTGTAGCGGATGTGGAAGCCCGCATTGCAGAGATCCCGGAGGAGGAAAGGCCGTCTTCCATGATCCTGTATCAGGTTTCAGATGGCGTGCCTCAGGTGGCCGGGCAGGGCGTGTTCGGATATTACTGGCTGGAACATCTGGGAGTACAAAACGTAGCGGAGGAAACCCAGGGCTTTGCCCAGGTAAGCTTTGAGCAGATCTATACCTGGGATCCGGAAGTCATATTTCTGAATGGCCCGGGTCTTATGAAGCTGACTGTGCAGGATATTATGGACAATACGGTAGAGGGAGCGGATTTCTCGACCATTCAGGCTGTGGAGAACGGCCGCGTCTATGACACGACGCTTGGAATGTGGAACTGGTTCACACCAAATCCAGACGGACCGCTGGTATTGGCCTGGCTGGCCTGCAATGCTTACCCAGAGGCCTTCGCGGATTATCCTCTTGAGGATACGATCCGCAGCTATTATGAGGAGTTCTACGGATATGAAATAACGGACGAAGAATTAGAAGGGATGCTTCAGCTGCGATGAAAGATGGTTTTTGGATTCGGAACAATCATTTCACCCCGGCGGCGGTGATCTGCATGATCCTGCTGCCGGCAACAGCGGCGCTGATCTGTATGTGCATCGGAAGAATGGGCCTTTCTGCGCCGGAAGTGGTACGGACGCTTGCGGGCGCTCTCTTTCGCGGAGAGACAGGCACCCAAAACTATTCTATTATTGTGAATCTGCGTCTGCCCAGGATCCTGATGGCGGTTATCATCGGCGCGGGCCTGACCTGCGCCGGGGATACCTTTCAGGCGCTGTTTTCCAATCCCCTTGCGACGCCGGACATCCTGGGCGTATCCAGCGGAACCTGCGTAGGTGCGATTCTGGCGATCCTGATCTCCAGAAGCATTCTGGAAACACAGCTTATTGCCCTGATTTTCGGCCTGGCTTCCGTGTGGATTACGCTCAGACTTGCGCGGAATAAGGATAGTCAGTCTGTCGTGTTTCTTGTGCTGGCCGGCGTCATTATTTCCTCTCTTTTTGACGCGGTGGGCTCTCTGCTGAAATATACGGCGGATCCGATGAATGAGCTGCCGGAGATTACCTATTGGCTGATGGGGAGCTTTACAAGTGCGTCCTATAAGGAAATTCTGATCGGTTCCCCGTTGATTCTAATCGGCATTCTGATTATTTATCTGCTTCGCTACCGGCTGAATATCCTGTCTCTGAGTGAGGATGAGGCGAGGGCAAGCGGCATCGACCTGAAAAAGACAAGGCTGGTATTTATTCTGGCCGCGACGATGATTACGGCGTCCTGCGTTTCCATGTGCGGTCAGGTTGGCTGGGTAGGGCTTCTGATTCCACACTGTGCGAGAATGCTGACAGGCAGCAACAACCGCTTTGTCATTCCGGCCAGTATCAGCCTGGGAGCCGCCTTTATGATTGTTATCGATACGCTTTCCAGGAGTATCAGTGTCATAGAGCTGCCGCTGTCGGTGCTCACGGCCATTCTGGGAGCGCCCGTATTTATATCGCTGCTGAAAAAGAACGGGAGGAATCTGAGATGATACTGGAAGTACAGAATGGCTGCTTCGGCTATCCAAAGCAGCCGGAGATTCTCAAAGACATCAGCCTGACTTTAAATCCGGGCAGGATTCTGGCGATTCTGGGACCCAATGGAATTGGAAAGACGACGCTTTTAAAATGTATGGTGGGGCTTCTGAAATGGAAAAGCGGACGTTCCTTTCTGGATGGCAGGGACATTGGAGAGCTTTCTTCCCGGCAGATCTGGTCCCGGATTTCTTATATTCCCCAGTCCCATGGCTTTGCCTTTTCATTTACCGGGCTGGAAATGGTGATGCTGGGGCGGAGCGCCCATCTGGGCGTCTTTGAGCAGCCCGGAGCGAAGGAGCTTCGCATGGCGGAGGCTGTAATGGAGCGGACAGGGATTACACGGCTGGCATATAAGGACTGCAATCAGATGAGCGGAGGGGAGCTGCAGATGGTGCTGATTGCCCGGGCTCTCATTAATGAGCCGGAGCTTATGATTCTGGATGAGCCGGAGACGGGGCTTGACTTCCACAATCAGATTCTGGTTCTGAACATGATAGAGAGGCTGTCCCATGATGAGGGCATCTGCGCGGTAATGAACACCCATTATCCGACCAATGCGCTCTCCGTGTCGGACTATGCGTTTATGCTGGACAATAAGGGTAGCTTTATGTATGGGCCTACAGAGGAGGTTTTGAATGAGACAAATATTTCCCGTTCCTTTGAGGTTCGTGTGGCAGTCAATGAATTTCAGTACAGGGGAAAAACGGTGAAAAGCATTGTTCCCGTTTCTCTGGCAGAGGATGAGGAAGAATTAAGATGAAGGATTTGGAAGAAGTTTTCGGAAGGACAATGGAAAACTATCAGCGGTATCAGGAGGAAATGCCGGTATTGCAGGAATTTATCATGGGATACCGCTGGCTTACAGCGGCCGACACAAAGGGACAGCTTTCACAGGCGCTCCGGGTTGGCCGGGAAAAGCCGCCGGAGCAGTATGAGAGTGCGCTGCGCTCCTTGATTGGGAAGACGGCAGGACGCTGCCTGGAGCAGCTGTTTGCCTGGGGAGATCCGGAGTTTCGTACAATTGCAGTAAGCCTCCTCAATCTGCTTGGCAAGCCATTCAATACGCCGGAGAGGCTGGCGGACCGGGGAATACAGAGGAGCGAGGGGCTGCGCTTTGCCTATAACGTGAAGGGGGAGAAAGCCGGAATTATCGGATATGGGCTTTACAACGATTTCTTCTACGGAAAGTGCGCGGAGTTTCACGCCTTTGATTTCCGGGGGCCGAAAGGAATCCTGAGCGCCCGGATCGGAGAGCGGGAGACGAAGATATATCCGGAAGGAATCTGCTGGCATCTGGGGGCGAACGCGCTGGAATCCTCAGAAACGCTTGGCGAGCTTGATATTGTGATCATGACAGGCTGCACAATCGTGAACGATACTTACCGCGACATCCTGAAAGCCTGCAAAAAGGCCCGGATCCGGGGAATCTATGGGCCAAGCTGCGAACTCTGCCCCGAGTACCTGTTTGATCTCGGATATAATTATATTTTCAGCGCTTCCGTAAATAATAAAGAGGATTATTTAAAAGAGGTCTTTGCCCCTCTGCCCGAGGGCAATGATTTGTATTATATGGATACATATGAACTGGTAAGGGGGTGACGTAAATGGAATCCAGAGTATTTAAAATAGAAGAAGAGCACAGGCCGAAAGCAGCGCTTACTATCTCTACAGACGCCTGCCTGGGCGGGCCAGGAAAGGTCCATTTCTTTTCACTGGGGTCTTATACAGACATAAGCCCGGAACGGTACGATTGTCCGGCTCTTTATATCGGCGCGGGAGGGCAGGCGGATTTTGTGCTGGGAGGCGGCCGGGAGCAGGATGTCCGGAAGAAAGCCACAGGCTGCGCCCGGGGAAATGAGCCTTTTTGCCCGGCCTGTCTGGAAAAGGGGGGGATATTGTTCGTTCCGGGCGGAATGCTCTGCGGAATGAAAGCCCGGGAAACGGGCTTTGTATATACAGAAATTTTAATGGAAAAGGAGACGAAAATGAACGAAATTTTAAAACCGGCAGAGGTATTCTGCCTGAAGGATCTGATTGATTACGAAAAGGGAAGCATTGCAAACATGGATCTGGCGACCGGAAGCAGCGCGAAGCTGATGATCCTGTCCTTTGATGAGGGCTGCGCCCTCGCCGAGCACAGAGCTCCCGGCGACGCCTTGCTGTTTGCATTGGAGGGCAAAGCAGTGATCGGTTATGAGGGCAGGGACTATGCTATCCGGGAAGGGGAAAATTTCCGGTTTGAAAAGAACGGCCTTCACAGCGTAAAGGCGGACGGCCGCTTTAAGATGGCTTTGCTTCTGATGCTGGAAGGGTAGACAGATGCCCTGCACAGGACAATAGAAATATACTCTTGTATCATAAAGTATTCATTAAAAAGTATAGCCGCAAAAGAACATAGATTCTTTGATTGCGGCTATACTTTTTACTGTCGAAAATGTGAAAGCAGCAATTTGCAAGGAGGGTGTCGCACCATCATCTAATTTGATGATGATTTTGCGGCACCCTCTCTTTTAACCTATAATCCATAGCACTTTGTTTTTTATAGATATGATGCAGACGGTTATTTCGGCAGTAACTGCAAGAACCATGATTACGGCAGGCTGAGTCAACAGCTTTTGCTCCGTGATAAGGCCTGCGATGTTCCTGGCCAGATACAATGGCTTGATTTAAACTCATAAAACCACTCCCTTCAAATGAGATTGTCATGGCAGCATCTCTGTCTGGTTCTATTGTTCCGGAGATACATCCGGAATTCTGCTCTCTGCCAGACGGATCAGGGCAGTATCGTCATAGGACTGTTTCACATTTCCTGCCAGGGCGGCGGTGTAACAGCGAATCAGTCTGTCTGCTTTCTGGCGCTGGATCAATTTTTTGATTTCCTGCAGTTCTTCAACAGTTGTCTGCGGCTCATCCATATGACAGGTAATGTATTCGCCCAGCTTTGCCTTAACATAAGCTTGATACTCTTCCGGGGTATGGAAAGCGTCTGCAAGCTTCTCCAATTCCATGTTAAAGGTTTCTTCCTTTTTTAATACCTCCATGATGTACTGTTCGATGTGGGCAGACGGCTCCCAGGTATCTCGCAGCAGTTCATTTGGGGCTACGTTCAATACTTCCATGATCTTTTTGAAATTGTCAAAGGCAGGAGAGCTTACACCCCGTTCGATCTTTGACATATTTTGAAGATTGATGCCGATAGCCTCCGCCAGCTCTTTTTGCGTCATTCTCTTCTGCTTTCGAATCTTCTGGACATTATTTCCTAATTTATCCCCCGAATAGCGCTCCTGCATTGTTTGTGTTCTCCTTTCTGCACTATAATTCTATAGTACTTATTTTTTGAAAAAAATCAAGAAAAAGATCTTGACAAGTAATCCTGCAGGGATTATTATATGGATAAAGAATTAATCGTAAAATGATTATTTTTAAATAAATATAAACAATAAATAACAAATAAATAATCTTAAAATGATTAATTTGAGAAACAACAAAATAATGAAAGGATGGATATGAATATGAGAAGAATGATTGATGCGATAGCAGAAGGACAGCGGTTTAACACAGGTCATTATGAAAATCAGTTTTCAGCCGGGTTTCGGCTCGGAGCGTTATTGATGATGGAGATTTTGGAAAATTCGGAAGACTGCTGCCAGGAGGCAGACGAAGAGTCCGACGAATTAGAAGATTTACCATACTAGGAATGGAGGTATATATTATGATTTTGACGGAAAAGCAGTTGAAATGTGCATTGCGAAGGCATATAGAAGAGTTGGAAGAGAAGACCGAGGCGAGCAGACAGGAAATTGCATTTAGGTTAGGCGTGAACCATATTACCTATTATGGCTGGGTGTCTGGTTCCAAATTGCCGTCTCCCGCGAATCTGTTTAAGCTGGCGGACTATTTTGGGGTAAAGCCTTCGGACTTATTGCAGTAAATGTCCCGGGTATGCGGCAGCCTGCTGATATATTTGGCAGCCTGCCGCTCTGCCAGGGAAATTAACAGGAAAACTGACACGGACACTGCCTCAGAAAACGAAAAATAATACTGGAGTAATGCAGAATGGAATATAAAATTATACCTTTGAATATAGTATTGACTTATCCTGTTAAATGGGGAAAATATGAAATCCTTCGAGATTTCATACAGAATTTTTATGATTCTGCCGGATATCAGGAGTTTGGAGAGCGCTTCCAATATGAATACAGCGATGATACGCTGTCTATGTGGGTGGATGGCATTAGCTTTTCGTATGACTGGCTGCTCTACATCGGCTCATCAACGAAAACGGCAGACGTAAGATATGCGGGAAATTACGGAGAGGGCTTTAAGATTGCATCTCTGTGCGCAGTCAGGGATTTTGGGTGGAATGTTACCATGTCCTCGGATGACTGGGAATTATCTGTAATTACGCAGGAGCAGAGCCTTGACGGAAAGACGGTGGAAATGCTGGCATATAAAATGCATCAGACTCCTAAGACGGACAGAAGCCGGCTTACACTGTCGCCAATAAGTGATGAGGAGTTTCAGCTTTTTAAGGATACCATAACCAGCTACTACTATTATGGGAATCCACTCCTGGGCAGACGGCTTTGGGAAGGAAAGGAAGGAGCCGTCTATTTATACAGCAAAGAAGGTTATGAGGAGTCTTTACTTTACACATACGGGTATGGCAGAAAGGGGGCAGTTTTTTGCGGGTATCAGCTTTTGGGCTCAAATCCATTTGGGCTCGTTGTATGTGTTCATGATTATGAGCAGGAGGACAGGGAACGCAAGGCCCTGTATGACTTTCATATTATCCGGGTATTCGAGAAGATTGCGCATTGCGTTTCTCCGGAGGCCGCTATGGAAATGCTGGTAAAAATGAGGCGTTACTGGAATTCTGTTCCATCAAAGCGGGTAGACATACACAGCTGGAGTGTAACCATCAAACGGCTGATATCCCAGATATCAAGGTCTTCGGAGGTGACCCGGTTATTCCGTGAAAGATATCCTGATTTGCTGTATCTGGACCCTGTTTTTACAAATGCTGCCAAAAATATGAGAAACCAGGCGAGGGCATGGCTGTCTTCACAAGACCATTCCTATCTTCTCGTACAGGAAGCATTTGTCAGGCTGGGGTATCCCAGCCTGGAAGAGGTCTGCGAGCGGGCGGGAGGCTTTGCTGTCAATGACAGCCCGACAGAGCTGGAGGATAAAGGGTTTGAACTGCTGGAAGATATAGTAAAACAGATATACGCAGATTATTTTGTGCTGGATAATGGGTTTCCGGAACGTAAGATTATCAGAAATTACAGGGCGTCTTGCAGCGGTATGGCAGAACTGAAAAAGACCAGGAGACAGCTTGTGACGGACGCAGGAGTTCCTGTGCGTTATGATATCTCGAAGCTTTATTTGAAGCGGAATCTTTTTCAAAAAGATACTTTTTATAAAGCGTTGGCAACTTATATACATGAGATGTGCCACATCTTTGGCGGTGACGCGTCTAACGCATTCAGCCTGGCTCTGACCCGTGCGATGGAAATCTTAATGCAGCAGCATGATATCATTAGTGAGTACAATGAAAAGTGGCTGTTATTGTATCCGGCAGACGCAAAAGGAGGACTGAATGACAGATAAATGGCCGGCTAAGGCGTTGCGAAATTATGCGCAGGGTTACCTTGAGGGGAGACTGGAGGTTCAGTTAAGCATGTTTGCCAGGCTGACGTGTGAATCCCTGAGGTCAAAATGCGGAGAGATTCCATATGTCTTAAGGAAAAGAATACAGTATGAAAAGGATCCGGACGAGCTATACAGCTGGGCTGAAATAGCAATGGAGTGCAGTTCGTTAGAAGAATTTTGTGAGAAGAGCGGACTTACAAGATTTTTAGACCAGTAATTTTCGGCCTTGGACCAGAGAATATAAAGAAAACGTTGAATTATGAGCAGATTAGAAGACATGAGAACAAGGAAAGTACTTTCTTCCCCGGTGAAATCAGATGCAGGAAATTATACTATGCAGGAGGCAATAGACGAGGTAGACGCGACAATGCGTATGGAAGGTATGCCATTGTCAGATGATGATATTGAATTGCTCAAGGTTTATAAGAGCGGGCGTCTGACAGGAGACCAGATAAGGGAAAAGATACTGGATGAGCTTAATTGACAAATGGGCCGCCGCATATGTACGGCTTCAGCCGTGAGTAAGGCGGTCCTTTAAAATATGTTTTATTGGAGTAACTCCACAGACATAGCTGGGCAGTTGTTCAATAGGAGAAATTTTTTGAATTGAGGACTGTAAAAATCCCCCTTTTTTATAGGCTTTTTTCGTCTGAGGTTAATTCGGAAAAAAACCAAGGAGGAAACACGTATGCCTATGGAAGAATCCGAATTATTGAAATACGCCATTGAGAATGGTATGATCGATATGTTATATGTTCAGGAACAGATTGAGATGAGTAAAAGGAAGGAACTGTTGGAAAAACATCCATATAAAATATGGCAGGGAGCAGATGGGTACTGGCGTACATATTTGCCTGATAAAGAGAAGGGAAGGATTCCAAAAAGAAGTTTAGAAAAAGATAATGTAGAACAGGCGGTTATTGATTATTGGAAAGAACAGTCAGAAAATCCAACAATTCAGGAGGTTTTTGAGGAATGGAACGATCGAAAGCTTAAAATGAAGAAAAAAGCTCCGTCAACCCATTTGAGAGATTCGCAGACATTTAAAAGACATTTCAGCGAGTTTGGGAAAAAGAGGATCAAAGACATTAAGCCGGAAGAGATTATAGAATTTTTAGAAGAGCAGATACCGGAACATAATTTAAAGGTTAAAGCGTTTGCTAATTTAAAGACAGTTACCCGTGGCATCTTAAAAAGTGCAAAAAGAAAAAAAATGATTGACTTTCGTATTGAATCCGTGTTTGAAGAGCTGGATGTGTCAGAAAAAGACTTTGATATAACGATTAAAGAGGATTATGAAGAAGTTTTTGACGAAGAAGAAACGGAAGTCATGTTAAATTATCTGAAAGATAATCTTGATATGATGAATATAGGAATTTTTTTGATGTTTCTTACGGGTGCGAGGATAGGAGAAGTGGTTGCTTTAAAACATACAGATTTTACCTATAATACATTTAATATCCGGAGAACGGAAACCAGGTATAAAAATGAGGATGGAAAGTATGTTCGGGAGGTAAAGGATTATCCTAAGACAGCTGCGGGGATTCGGACGGCGATTATACCGGATGCTTATTCCTGGCTTGTAAAGGAAATTCAAAAGCTTAATCCGTTTCAGGATTACATATTTGTTAAGGATGGGAATAGAATCAGTACACAGTCAATCCGTATGAGGCAAAAGAGAATCTGCAAAAAACTTAATATTTACCCCAAATCACCCCATAAAGACCGGAAAACATACGGGACTATCCTCATGGATAATCACATTGACAATCGCTTGATTACTGAACAGATGGGGCATACAGATATCACTTGCTCTGAAAAGCATTATCATAGAAATCGTAAAAGTATAGAAAAAAAGACAGAGATATTGAGCAATATCCCTGATTTTATGGCAAAATAAAAGGAATCAGAACGTACGTTCTGATTCCGCGCTTGATTCCCTAAGATTTAGTGAGGGCCTGGAACCCGCATAAATACTGGGTTTCTGAGAGCAGATAACGGGAATCGAACCCGCCTCTCCAGCTTGGGAAGCTGGCGTTCTACCGATGAACTATATCTGCGAAAAGGGCCTTGTTTCCTGCGCCAATGACAATATTATAGCATACCCCCCGGAGAAATCAAGAGCGAAAACCCGGAAATGCGAAAACCCGGAAATGCGAAAACCCGGAAATGCGAAAACCCGGAAATGTGAAAGGCCGGGAACTCCCCGGAAATTCCGAACGGAAATTTCCGGCTGAAGTTTCATGGAATCATGGTATATCACGGGGCAGGTAAGAGCCCCGGATTCTCTGGTATTTAACACTCCGAAGATGGAGGTGCGCAGCTTTTCCGCTCCACCAGTACATGAGGTACGATGATCTTGGTGGCCGGAAGTCCGGGATTCTCGATGTGGCTGATCATCTGGGCGGCTGCTTCGATTCCAAGCTGCCGGGCGTTCACATCCACGGAGGTCAGCTGTGGAAAACTGAGCTGGGCGAACAGAGAATTGTTGAAGGAAAGGATGGAGAGATCCTTCGGAATGGAAAGCCTTAAGTTTCCGCAGGCGCCGGCCACAAACATGGCCAGGATGTCATCGCTGACCAGAATTGCGGTGGGACGGTCAGGTGAGGAAAGAAGGCTTTCCAGAACAGCGCTTCTCTGCTCGGGCCGGCAGTTCATTTCGATGCAGTATTCCGGCCGTATGGGAAGCTGATGCTCCAGAAGAGCAGCGGCGTAGCCTGTTTTCCGGTCTTCGGCAAAGAGCAGGGTATTATCTGCTGAAATATAGGCGATTCTCCGGTGGCCCATTTCGATCAGATAGGAAGCGGCTTCCCGTCCGGCCAGAACATTATCGTTATCCACATAGATGGTCTGATTAGCATTGTGGTATGCTTTCCCGATCAGGACATAGAGAAGTCCTTCTTCGCAGAGGTATTCGACGATCGGATCGTGTTTTCGGGAGTAAAGGACAATAAAACCTTCTGCCTGGCCGCTTCGCGCCATGGCCCGGATTCCATCAAGAATTTCTTCTTCATTTTCTCCTGTAATAACCGTATTGATATATTGCTTCTGATTGCAGAGCTGGCTGATGCCGCGGATTGTTTCCAGATAAAATGAGTTCTGGTAAGCTTCCTGCTCGGAAACCGGAAGGATGATACCGATGGTGCGTGAATTTTGTGAGGCCAGGTTGCTTGCCTGAAAATTGGGTTCATAGCCAAGCTGCGCCATAGCCCGGCGCACTTTTTCTTTTGTCTGTCTGCTGATGGATGGATGATCTTTGCATGTGCGCGATACAGTAGAAGGGGATACGCCCGCCAGTGCAGCCACGTCTTTAATCGTTACAGGCATAAAATCGCTCCTTGTATAAGAATATTCATATAACAATATAAAAAGTTTTGGAAGCGGCAGATGGCGGAGAAATGTTTATCCGCGCGCCGCCGTCATCTTCATTTTATATACTGAAAGGGCGGATGTCAATAAAATAATGCAAAATAACGCAAGCGATTGCGTAATGAGCATGCAATATTGCACAAAAATACCCGGCAAATTTTATGCAAAACGGAGAAATGCAAATAAAACAGCAAAAAAGTGTTGAGAAAATTCGGAGGATTGTATATATTTAATGCAAGCGGTTGCATTAAGAGCGCAAAAGATAATCAAGCATTGGGAGGTAATATGTTATGAACGTGAAAGAGGACGGATGCATGGGAATCCGGATTCTGTCTCCGGTGACCGGGCAGGCTGTAAAGCTGGATGACGTGCCGGACCCGGTGTTTTCCGGGAAGATTCTGGGAGATGGAGCAGCGGTGATTCCATCAGGGGGAAAGATCTTAAGCCCTGTGAACGGTGAAGTGGTTTCTGTGGCAGAAACCCTCCATGCGTATGGCCTTAGGACAGAAGATGGACTGGAGCTTCTGATCCATGTGGGGCTGGATACTGTACAGCTGAAAGGCGAGTGCTTCCATGTCCATGTGAAAGAGGGAGACAGGGTCAGCGCGGGAGATCTGCTGGCGGAAGTGGATTTGGATGCGCTGAAAGAAAAAGGGCTGAATCCCGTGACTCCGGTGCTGGTCTGCGACGGACTGCAGAACCGGACGCTGAATATGGCGGAGGGCGAGATGAAAGCCGGAGAGACAGAGCTTCTTCTGGTACTGGATGAGTGCTGTGCGGCAGGCGCGTCTGAGGATGCGGGAGCTGCTGTCCCGGAGGCTGCTTCAGAAAAAGCGGCGGGAGCATCCGGTTCCATTTCCAAAAAGGAAAAGAAGAAATTCCCGATTAATTTTGATTTCCTTCAGAAGCTGGGCAAGGTGCTGATGACTGTCATTGCCGTCATGCCGGCAGCCGGACTGATGATCAGTATCGGAAAGCTGGTACAGATGGCGGGCGTGGATGTGAACATGATTGTTACGATCGGAAGCACGATGGAGAATATCGGCTGGGCGATCATCAACAATCTTCATATCCTTTTTGCTGCCGCGATCGGAGGCTCCTGGGCAAAGGAACGGGCAGGCGGAGCCTTTGCGGCCGTCATTGCGTTTATTCTGATCAATACGATTACCGGAGCGATCTTTGGCGTGTCCGCAGAGATGCTGACGACAGAAGGGGCTGTAACCCATACGCTGTTTGGACAGGAAATTCCGGTAGATGGCTACTTTACATCGGTGCTTGGGGCGCCTGCTCTGAATATGGGCGTGTTCGTCGGCATCATTTCCGGTTTCGTAGGCGGCGTGATTTACAATAAATATTATAATTACAGAAAGCTTCCTGACGCGCTGGCGTTCTTCAACGGAAAACGTTTTGTGCCGCTGGTGGTGATTCTGTGGTCCGTGATAGTTTCTCTGATTCTGGCGGTAATCTGGCCGGTGGTACAGACGGGAATCAACTCTTTCGGTATGTGGATTGCCAATTCCTCGGACACCTCGCCTGTGCTGGCGCCTTTTATCTATGGTACACTGGAACGTCTGCTGCTGCCCTTTGGACTGCATCATATGCTGACGATTCCCATGAACTACACTTCCTTTGGAGGAACCTATACAATTCTTACCGGAGCCAATGCCGGAACACAGGTATTTGGACAGGACCCCCTGTGGCTGGCATGGGTAACAGACCTGATTAATCTGAAAAACGCAGGAGATATGGCCGGATATCAGGAGCTTCTGACAACGGTTACCCCCGCAAGATTTAAAGTGGGACAGATGATTGGAGCTACGGGCCTTCTTCTGGGAATCGCGCTGGCCATGTACCGTTGTGTGGATGCGGATAAGAGAAAGAATTACCGTTCCATGTTTGTCTCTACGGCGCTGGCGGTATTCCTGACCGGAGTGACAGAGCCGCTGGAGTTCATGTTTATGTTCTGCGCGCTGCCGCTGTATCTGATCTATGCAGTGCTGCAGGGCTGCGCCTTTGCCCTGGCGGGAATCTTCCATCTCAGACTGCATTCTTTCGGAAATCTGGAATTTCTGACGAGAATTCCCATGTCTGTGAACGCGGGACTGACCGGAGATATTATTAATTTTGTGATTGCAGTAGTTGCATTCTTTATAATCGGATATTTTGTGGCTTATTACATGATCGGAAAATTCAAATTCGCCACACCTGGACGTCTGGGCAATTACACAGACGAGAACGCAGAGAACACAGAGGAAGGAAGCGCGGCGAAAACCGCGGCAGGTGGAAACGGACAGGCGGAGCGGATTATCGGCCTTCTGGGCGGAAGAGAGAATATCGTGCTGGTGGATGCATGCATGACCCGGCTGCGGGTGACGGTAAAGGATTTGGAAAAAGTAGCCGAACTTCCGGCATGGAAGGCAGAAGGAGCTATGGGACTTATCAAGAAGGACGGCGGCATCCAGGCAGTCTACGGACCGAAGGCGGATGTGCTGAAATCTGATATCAACGACATTTTATAAGGCAGGCGGTCTGAATGAAACTGATTACGTTGAACACTCACAGTATCGTAGAACCGGATTATAAAGAAAAACTGTACAGCTTCAGCCGGGTTGTCCTGGAGGAGCGGCCTGAGATCCTGGCTCTCCAGGAGGTAAACCAGACTGTCAGCGCGGAACCGGCGCCGGAGATCTGGCTGGAAGAGACGGGCTACCTCCCCTGCGGGAGAAGAGAAGGGATGGAGCCGGCGATAGTGCGTATGGATAATCATGCCTTTCGTCTGGCCTGGCTCCTGAAGGAAGGCGGATATTCCATGGCCTGGACATGGATTCCCGCCAAAGTAGGATACGGCCGGTATGACGAAGGCCTGGCTCTTTTTACAGTCTGGCCGGTGGAGAAGACGGATCAGTTCTTTATCTCAGAAAGCCATGATTATCAGAACTGGAAGACACGGAGGGTACTGGGGATGAATATCCTCACGCCTTCCGGCCCCCGGTGGTTCGGCTGTGTCCATATGGGCTGGTGGCAGGATGAGGAAGAGCCTTTCCGGGAACAATGGGCCCGCCTGTGCGCCGAGCTGGAGAAGAACTGGATGAAGGCGGAGCCGGGGCAGGAACAGGAGGCTGTAAAGAGCCCCATATGGCTGATGGGAGACTGTAATTCCAGAGCGGATATCCGGGGGGAAGGGTATGACTTGATTTGCTCGTCGGGTTGGTATGATATGTATGAAATGGCCCGGATTAAGGATCAGGGCGATACGGCCAGCGGTCCCATCGACGGCTGGAAGGAAGAAGGCTCGGCCCCGGGAATGCGCATTGATTACGTGTGGTGCAGCGAGAGAGTCCCGGCAGCAGTGTCCCGGGTGATCTGCAATGGGATAAACGGCCCCCTGGTATCGGATCACTACGGGCTTGTGACGGAAATTTAAAATAACAGCGAAGAAAGGAAATGGAAGATGAGACGGGAAAGCGGGATTCTGCTGTCTGTTACCAGTCTGCCGTCGCGGTATGGCATTGGCTGTTTTTCAAAAGAAGCATATGACTTTGTAGACCGGCTGGAGGCCTGCGGACAGAGCTACTGGCAGATTCTGCCTCTTGGCCCTACCAGCTATGGAGATTCTCCTTACCAGTCTTTTTCTACGTTTGCGGGAAATCCGTACCTGATCAGTCTGGAAAGACTGGTGGAAGAAGGCGTGCTGACAGAAGAAGAATGCGGCGCGGAGGATTGGGGAAAAAGGCCCGGGGCCGTAGACTATGAAAAGATATACAGGGCCCGCTTCCGGCTGCTTCGGAAAGCTTATGAACGCAGCCATATTGCGGAGGACCCGGAATTTCAGAGATTCAAATATGAAAACAGCTGGTGGCTGCGGGACTATGCGGTTTTCATGGCAGTCAAGGGAGTGTTCGGCGGACAGGAATGGACGAAATGGGCGGAGGATATCCGGCTGCGCTGGAACAATGCCATGGACTATTACCAGCGGGAATATTATTTTGACATAGAGTTTCAGGAGTATCTGCAGTACCAGTTTATCCGGCAGTGGAGAGAACTGAAGGCTTATGCCAATGGAAAGGGAATCCGGATTATCGGGGATATCCCCATCTATGTAGCCATGGACAGCGCAGACGCCTGGGCGCATCCGGAGCTGTTTCAGCTGGATGAGAACAACAGGCCGACGGCCGTGGCAGGCTGTCCGCCCGATGGATTTTCTGCTTCCGGACAGCTGTGGGGAAATCCGCTGTACCGTTGGGATTACCACCGGCAGACAGGCTATCAGTGGTGGCTTCAGAGGCTGTCCTACTGCTATCAGCTCTATGACGTGGTACGGATCGATCATTTCCGGGGATTTGACGAGTATTATTCGATCCCTTTTGGGGATGAGGACGCCACCAGAGGGCACTGGGAGAAAGGTCCTGGGATGGAACTGTTCCGCACTGTGAAAGCCGCGCTGGGCGAAAAAGAAATTATTGCGGAGGATCTGGGATACATTACAGATTCCGTCCGCCGGCTTGTATGGGAGAGCGGGTATCCCGGCATGAAGGTGCTGGAATTCGCGTTTGATTCCCGCGATTCCGGATGTGCCAGCGACTATCTGCCCCACAATTATCCGGAAAACAGCGTGGCCTATACGGGAACCCATGACAACGAGACGATTACCGGATGGTATGACAGCATCACAGAGGAGGAGAGAACGCTTGTCAGAGAATATCTCTGTGACATGCGTACAGCCAGAAAGAATCTGTATCTTCCCCTCATCAGCCTGATTATGCGCAGTTCCGCGCGGATCTGCATTATTCCCATGCAGGATTATCTCGGGCTGGACAACCGGTGCAGAATGAATACTCCTTCTACGGTGGGGAAAAACTGGAAGTGGAGACTTCTTCCGGGGCAGATGTCTGATGAAGTGGTGGAACTGATTGGAGCCGTCACGAAACGTTATGGACGATGGAACTGGAGATAGAGAAAGAGACACAGTAAATGATGGCAGCATATAGTTATAGCAGCGTCGGTGTACCAAGGGCGTATTGCTCCTGTATACCGACGCTGAAGAAGGAAAAGAGAAAAGAAAAACCGTCCGGCTGCCCGGACGGTTTTCCTTTTCTTATGAGGGGGGAGATAGTGATGTCTTATCAACTATCTGTGCTTTATTATAATGTCCAAATGTGTTCAAAGTATGTCCATTTTCTAAATTAACCATAAAAAAATAGCTCAAAACTTAAAAAAACCTTAAGAGAATCGAAAATCACCCGCAGGGAATTGGAAAAAAAGGACAGGCATGGTATAATACCGACAGGTATTATAGTATTATAAGAAGCCGGGCGGAAACCGGCAGGAGGAGGAACAGGTATGGCGCAGATGCGGGTGTTGGAAAATGAAGAACTGAAAATTCAGGTGAGTGATGATGGAGCGGAGCTTTGCAGCATTTATGACAAGGCAAAAGACAGAGAAGCTCTGTGGACGGCAGATCCGAAAGTCTGGGCGCGCCACGCGCCGGTACTGTTCCCGTTTGTGGGAAAGGTAAACGGCGGCTTCTATACATATGAAGGAAAGAAATATCCGATGGGCCAGCATGGCTTTGCCAGGGACAGAAGGTTTGAGTGTGTGGAGACAGGAGAGTCCCATGTGACGCACCGCCTGGTTTCCGATAAAGAAAGCCGGGAAGTCTATCCGTTTGACTTTGTGCTGGAGATTACGCATAAAATAGAAGGAAACTGTGTAACAGTAGAATGGAAGGTAGAAAATCCTGGAGAAAAGCGGATGTATTTTTCTATCGGAGGCCATCCGGGCTTCTGCGTGACGCAGCAGGAGGGCTGCACCCTTGTCTTTGACGGGCAGGAGAGTCTGGAACGGGTATCCATCAATCTGGACGCGGCGGCTGTGGACGCGGAGCATCCGGAAACTCTGAAGCTTGAAAATGGAACGTATCCCGTGGACGCTCATACCTTTGATAAAGATGCCCTGATTTTTGATCACGGCCAGGTGAAGAAGGTGGGCCTTGTGGACTCGGACGGAACAAAGCTGGTGACGCTTTTCTGTCCGGACGCCCTGAGTGTGGGAATCTGGGCGCCGGCAGGCGGAAATGCGCCTTTCATCTGCCTGGAGCCCTGGATCGGCAGGTGCGACAATATGGGCTTTGAGGGAGAGCTTCCGGATAAGTTTGACGAGCAGAGCCTGGAGCCGGGAGAGAGCTTCCGGACAGCTTATAAAATTCTGATTGGAGAATAGACAGATGAGAGCAGCAAGGGAACTGCTGAAAGATCTGGAATATCAGGTCTTAAGCGGCAGCATAGACGTAAATGTAAACGAACTGGTATATAATACGAAGAAAGTCACGAAAGAGAGCATGTTTGTCTGTATCAAAGGCGCAGCCTTTGACAGCCATGACGCGGCGGCGGACGCCGCGAAAAGCGGTGCCATCGTGATCGTGGCGGAGCGCCCGGTGGAGGTACCGGAGGGAATCTGCGTAGTTTTGGTAAAAGATACCCGCTATGCGCTGGCGCTGATTTCAGCGGCGTATTTTGATTATCCGGCAAGAAAGCTGAAGGTGATCGGAATCACCGGAACGAAGGGAAAGACCACGACGACATTCATGATCCGTTCCATTCTGGAGCACGCGGGAATCCGCACGGGCCTGATTGGAACGATTGAGACGATTATCGGGGACCGTCATATTCCGGCCAGCAATACGACGCCGGAATCCTACACGATTCAGGCGTATTTCGCGGCCATGGTGGAAGCGGGCTGCCAGGTGGCGGTTATGGAGGTGTCTTCCCAGGGACTGAAGCTTCACCGGACGGCGGGAATTCTGTTTGACATCGGAATCTTTACGAACCTGGCGCCGGATCATATCGGTCCCAACGAGCATGAGAGCTTTGAGGAGTATCTGGAGTGCAAGAGCCGTCTGTTCCGCCAGTGCCGGGTGGGTATCGTGAATGCGGACGATGAGCACTGTGGGCAGATTCTGGAGGGGCACACCTGCCAGGTGGAGACCTATGGCTTCTCAGAAAAAGCCGATCTGCGGGCTTCGGATGTGAAGCTGGTAAGCCGCCCGGGATTTCTGGGTGTGGCTTATCATGTGTCCGGGCTGGCGGATTTCGATGTGGAGATCGATATGCCCGGACGGTTCAGCGTCTACAATTCCCTGGTGGCCATCGCAGTCTGCCGCCATTTCGATATTTCCAGAGAGGATGTGCTGGAGGCCCTGGAGACGGCGCAGACCAAGGGGCGCATCGAGAAGATAAAGGTATCGGATGATTTTACGCTGATGATTGACTATGCGCACAATGCCATGAGTCTGGAAAGCCTTCTGACGACCCTGAAGGAATACCACCCGAAGCGCCTGGTATGTCTGTTCGGCTGCGGAGGAAACCGTTCCCGGATGCGCCGGTTTGAGATGGGAGAGGTATCGGGCCGTCTGGCGGATCTGACCGTGATTACCTCGGATAATCCCCGCTTTGAGGAGCCCCAGGCGATCATCGACGATATCCGGACCGGAATCGAGAAGACAGACGGAAAGTATATTGAGATTATCGATCGCAAGGAAGCGATCCGTTATGTGATAGAGCATGGCCAGCCGGGAGATGTGATTGTGCTGGCCGGGAAGGGCCATGAGGATTACCAGGAGATCCGGGGCGTCAAGTACCCGATGGATGAGCGTGTGCTGATTCAGGAAGTGCTGGAGGAGCTTGGAAGAAAGTGAAATATGCCAATGTGATCGTGGATATTTCCCTGGAAAAGCTGGACCGGACCTTTCAGTACCGGGTGCCGGCAGAGCTGGAAGACGGCTTGAGTGTCGGAATGCAGGTGGTAGTTCCCTTTGGAAACGGCAGCCGCAGGCTTACAGCCTATGTGGTGGAGCTGACAGACCAGTGTGAATGGGACCCGGAGCGGGTGAAGGATATCATCGGAATCGCAGAAAAGGGAATCCGGCTGGAGGGACAGATGATTGCCCTGGCGGCCTGGATGCGCCGTATGTACGGTTCCACCATGAACCAGGCGCTGAAGACGGTGCTTCCGGTGCGCAGGGCGGTTCAGGAAAAGGTGAAAAGAAATCTTGTTCTGGCTGTGCCGAAAGAAAAAGCAGAGGAAGCCTGTCGGCTGTTTGAGAAAAAGAACCAGAAGGCAAGGCTTCGGATCATGGAAGCGCTGCTTCAGGCGGAAGACAGGGGAGAATCCCTTGATTATGGAAACGCTTTGAAGGATCTGGGAGTCACGGCGCAGACCATAAAGCCTCTGACGGAAATGGGGCTTGTTAGGGTGGAGACGGATACGGTTTTCCGGAATCCGGTAAAGCCTTCGGAGGTGGAGCCCCATCCTGTGTCCCTGTATCCCGGACAGCAGGAAATTGTGGATGGGATTCTTTCGCGGGCGGCGGCCGGAGACAGAAGACCGTCGCTGATTCACGGGGTCACGGGAAGCGGCAAGACGGAGATCTACATGGAACTGATTGCCGCCGTGCTGAAGGAAGGAAAACAGGCCATTGTCCTGATTCCGGAGATTGCGCTGACCTTCCAGACCGTGCTTCGGTTTTATAAAAGATTCGGCGATTTGGTTTCGATTATGCATTCCCGGCTTTCAGCCGGAGAACGCTATGACCAGTTTGAGCGGGCCAGAAAGGGAGAAGCCCGGGTGATGATCGGACCCCGTTCGGCCCTGTTCACACCCTTTGACCGGCTGGGGATTGTTGTGATAGACGAAGAGCATGAGGGAAGCTATAAGAGCGAGACTGTGCCGCGGTATCATGCCAGAGAGACAGCCATAGAGCGGGCCCGCATGAGCGGGGCCTTTGTGGTGCTGGGGTCCGCGACGCCTTCGGTGGATTCGTATGAAAGAGCGCGGACCGGGGAGTATCAGCTCTATCAGCTTTCCATGCGCGTGCCGGGAAGAATGCTTCCCGACACGGAGATTATAGATTTAAGAGAAGAACTTAAGGCAGGGAACCGTTCCATCTTCAGCGCAAGGCTGAGAGAACTGATGGAAGACAGGCTTTCAAAGGGACAGCAGATAATGCTGTTTCTGAACCGCCGGGGTTATGCGGGCTTTGTTTCTTGCAGAGCCTGCGGACATGTGATAAAATGTCCACATTGCGATATCTCTTTGTCCCTTCACACAGGCGGGCGCATGATCTGCCATTACTGCGGATATCAGAGCGCGGCTGTGAAAAAATGTCCTTCCTGCGGGTCTGCCTACATCGGAGCTTTTCGGGCAGGGACCCAGCAGGTGGCAGAGCAGGCCGGGAAAGAATTTCCCGGCGCGCGGGTTCTGCGCATGGATTTTGATACCACAAAGCAAAAGGGAGGCCACGAGAAGATTCTTGAGGCCTTTTCCCGCCACGAGGCGGATATTCTGGTGGGCACCCAGATGATTGTGAAGGGACATGATTTTCCGGGCGTGACGCTGGTGGGGATTCTGGCGGCGGATCTTTCGCTCTACGCGGGAGACTACCGGGCTTCGGAGAGAACCTTCCAGCTGCTGACCCAGGCGGCGGGAAGAGCCGGCCGGGGAACGGAGAAGGGCGTCGCCGTGATACAGACGTACAGCCCGGACCATTACAGCGTAACGGCTGCCGCGGCCCAGGATTATGAGAGCTTCTTCCGGCAGGAGATGGCTTACCGGCAGCTGATGCACTATCCGCCGGCATCCCATCTGCTGGCGCTGTACCTGATGTCAGAGAAGGAAGAGGAGCTGGATACGGGTGCCGGAATCCTGAGAGAACTGGCTGCGCGGACGGCGGAAGAGACGCGGCGGGAGATGCGCCAGACAGAGAGAAACGTGATTCATATGATTGGCCCGGCAGAGGCCGGACTGGCAAAGCTGAAGGATGTGTACCGCAGAGTGCTGTATGTAAAATGCGGGAATCTGGCCCTGCTGCTTGCCTGGAAAGAAAAGCTGGAGACGGAGCTTGGCCGGGAGGAGAGGCTCCGGGCTTTGAATATACAATTTGATATGGACCCTGTGAATCCATTTTAACTGTGGGAGGAAGAAAAGTATGGCTATCAGAAATATCAGAGAACTGGGAGACGACATTCTCCGTAAAAAATGCCGGGAGGTAAAGGAGATGACTCCGAGGCTTGAGGAGCTGATTCACGACATGTATGACACCATGTATGAAGCCCAGGGCGTAGGACTTGCGGCTCCGCAGGTGGGCATCCTGAAGCGGATTGTGGTCATCGATGTGGATGGAACTCCATATACCATGATAAATCCGAAGATTCTGGAGACCCGGGATGAGCAGAGCGGAAGCGAAGGCTGCTTAAGCGTGCCTGGCAAGGCCGGAATCGTGAAACGGCCGAATTATGTGAAGGCTGAGGCGTGGAATGAAAAGATGGAACGGTATGAGGTGGAAGGAGAAGGGCTTCTGGCCCGGGCCATCTGCCATGAGCTGGATCATCTGGACGGCGTGATGTATGTGGACCTGGTGGAAGGCGACCTCTATGAGGTGGGGGCTGCTGACGACGAAGACGAGGAGTGATTGCATGAAGATTATTTTTATGGGAACGCCGGATTTTTCTGTGGGAACGCTGGACGCGCTGGTCCGGGCCGGCCACGAGATTACACTGGTGGTTTCTCAGCCGGATAAACCCAAAGGGCGGGGGCATGAGCTGGCTCCCACGGCAGTGAAGACGGCGGCTCTGCGGCATGGTCTGAAGGTTTTTCAGCCGAAAAAGCTCCGGGACCCGGAGACAGTAAAGGTGCTGGAGGATACGCCGGCAGATGTGATTGTAGTAATCGCCTATGGGCAGATTGTGCCGCCGGCGGTTCTTCATATGAAAAAATACGGCTGCATCAATGTGCACGGCTCTCTTCTGCCGAAATACCGGGGAGCGGCCCCCATCCAGTGGGCTGTTATCGATGGAGAAAAGGAGAGCGGCGTGACCATCATGCAGATGGACGAGGGCCTGGATACGGGCGATATGCTGCTGAAAGGAACGGTGGCGCTGGAAGAAAAAGAGACCAGCGGCAGCCTGTTTGAGAAAATCAGCGCCCTGGGAGCGTCTCTGTGCGTGGAAGCGCTGGAGAAGCTGGAAAAGGGTGAATTAAAGCCGGAAAAGCAGGGCGAGTCCACGACGGAATACGCAAAGATGCTGACCAAGGAAATGGGAGAGCTGGACTTCCGCAGAAGCGCTGCGGAGCTGGAGAGGCTGATTCGGGGTCTGAATCCCTGGCCCAGCGCCTACACACGGCTTGGAGACAAAACTTTGAAAATCTGGGCCGCAGATGTATGCGGAAAGAAAGACGAAGGAGCTGTCTGCGGAGAGATTACAGAGGTGGCGAAAGACGCCTTTTATGTGGCCTGCGGGGAAGGAACTCTGAAAATCACAGAGCTTCAGCTTCAGGGTAAAAAAAGGATGGATGCGGCCGCGTTCCTGCGGGGGTATCATCTTGAGCCGGGACAGCGGCTGGGCTGACAGAAGAAAGCTGCCGGAGGGAAGAATATAAAACGGTACATTCTTCTATCCGGATATGATAGATTTTGGGACACAATAACACAGATGCGGAAAAAGAGCATCTGCCATACGGGAGACAGAACCGCCGGACGGCAGTTCTGCGAAAAAAGCAAGGAGATGAACGTATATGCCATATGGTTATTATTATCGGTATTGGGACCCGACTTATATTCTGGTGATTATCGGTGTAATTATTTCTCTGTGGGCTTCGGCAAAGGTAAAGACGACCTATTCAAAATACAGCCGGGTGCGCAGCATGTCAGGTCTTACAGGAGCACAGGCAGCAGAGAGAATTCTGCATTCCGCAGGACTGTACGATGTGAGAATTGAGCATATTTCCGGGGATTTGACGGATCATTACGATCCCAAAAACCGTGTGCTGCGCCTATCGGATACGGTCTACGGTTCCGCGTCGGTGGCGGCCGTGGGCGTGGCGGCCCACGAGTGCGGCCATGCGGTTCAGGACCAGAAGGATTACGCGCCTCTGCGCATCCGTAATTCCCTGGTTCCGGTGGCAAATTTCGGAACGATGGCGGCCTGGCCGATTATTATCATCGGACTGATTTTCGGAAGCAGTCATTTCCTGGTAAACCTGGGAATTCTGCTGTTTTCTCTGGGTGTGCTGTTTCAGCTGGTGACGCTGCCGGTGGAGTTTGACGCCTCCAGCCGCGCGATCCAGATCCTTGGTAATACAGGAATTCTTTACGGGGATGAAATCAGGCAGACCAGAAAGGTCCTGAACGCGGCGGCCATGACTTATGTGGCGGCAGCGGCGGCGTCCATTCTGTCTCTGCTCCGTCTGATTCTGCTTTTTGGAGGAAGGGATCGTGACTAAAGGAACAGACGTCCGGGAACTGGCCCTTGGCATACTGCTGGAGGTATCGGGCGGCGTGGAGTACAGCCATGTCGCCCTTCGGAATGTACTGGAAAAATATCAGTATCTGGAAAAGCAGGAGCGCTCATTTCTGACAAGACTGGTGGAAGGAACGCTGGAGCGGCGTATCTGGCTGGATTATGTGATTGATCAGTTTTCCAGCGTCAAGGTCCGAAAGCAGAAGCCGGTGATTCGGGAGATTCTGCGGATGTCTGTTTATCAGCTGCGGTTTATGGACAGCGTGCCGGACGCGGCGGTCTGCAACGAGGCGGTAAAGCTGGCCCAGAAGAAAGGGTTCCGGCAGCTGAAAGGCTTTGTAAACGGGGTTCTCCGGAATATCGCAAGGCACCTGCAGGAGATAGAATATCCCTCCAAAGAGCAGCCTGTCCGGTATCTTTCGGTCCGGTATTCCATGCCGGAATGGATTGTGGAAGACTGGCTGAAGATTTATGGCAGAGAGACGGCAGAAAAGATGCTGGCTGCTTTTTATGAGGAACGTCCTACGGTCATCCGCGTAAACAGAAACCGGATTACACCGGAGGAACTGACGCGGCGGCTTGAGGAGAGGGGCGTCTCCGTGAGCAGCGCGCCTTATCTTTCCTGTGCCCTTCAGATAGAAGGTTATGATTATCTGGGAGCCCTGCCGGAATTCCGGGAAGGCCTGTTTCAGGTACAGGATGTCAGTTCCATGCTGGCTGTGGAAGCAGCAGGCGTAAGACCGGGAGATTACTGCATGGATGTATGCGCCGCTCCCGGGGGGAAGAGCCTGTTTCTTTCGGAAAAGACCGGAAAAGACGGTTTTGTGGACGCCCGGGATTTGACGGACTATAAGGCGGAGCTGATTCGGGAAAATGTGGAACGTATGCGGGCGGAGAATGTGCAGATTTCTGTCCGGGACGCCTGCGCGCCTGATGAAGATTCGGAAAATAAGGCGGATGTGCTGATTGCGGATCTGCCATGCTCAGGGCTGGGAGTTCTGGGTAAAAAGACGGATTTGAAATACAGAGTGAGCCGGGAGCAGCAGGAAGAGCTGGCAGCTTTGCAGAGAAACATTCTCGGAACAGTTCAGTCTTATGTGAAGCCGGGCGGAATCCTTCTTTACAGCACCTGTACAATCAGTCAGGCGGAGAATGAGGAAAATGTCCGCTGGTTTCTGGAGCGGTTTCCCTATGAGGCGATTTCTCTGGAAGATTGTCTGCCGGAGGAGCTGGCAGAAAAGGCGGCCGGCGGAAGCATACATAAAGGATATCTGCAGCTTCTGCCGGGAATTCACCGGTGCGACGGTTTTTTTATCGCAAAATTCAGAAGGAAACCTTTTGCGGAGCATCCGGCGCGGCGGGAAGACTGCTAGATTAAGAAAACATGGGTAGCAATGGTTATGGAAGACAGAGATATCAAATCTCTCACCAGAGAGGAGCTTCGAAAAGAACTCCTTGACAGAGGAGAAAAAGCATTCCGGGCCGATCAGATTTACGGCTGGATGCATCAGCGGCTGGCCGGGGGCTTTGAGGAAATGACAAATATTTCAAAGAGCCTGAGGGAAGCGCTGGGATCAGAATATGATTATACAAATCTGGAGATCGTAGAAGTACAGAGATCGAAGCTGGATGGAACCTGCAAATATCTGTTTCGCCTGGCGGACGGAAATGTAATCGAGAGTGTGCTGATGCGGTATCATCATGGAAACTCGGTCTGTATTTCCTCACAGGCCGGCTGCCGGATGGGCTGCCGGTTCTGCGCCTCTACCATAGGCGGCCTGGTAAGAAATCTGAAGGCATCGGAAATGCTGGACCAGATTTATCAGATTCAGAAGGACACGGGCGAGCGGGTATCCAATGTGGTGGTTATGGGGACCGGGGAACCGCTGGATAACTATGAGAATCTGCTGCGGTTTATCCGAATTTTGTCTGATGAGCACGGCCTGCACATCAGCCAGAGAAACATTACCGTGTCCACCTGCGGAATCGTTCCGCGGATTCGGGAGCTGGCAGACGAGGATCTTTCCATTACTCTGGCCCTGTCTCTGCATGCGGCTGAGCAGGAAAAACGGGAGGAGCTGATGCCCATTGCCCGGAAATACAGCCTGCCCGAGGTACTGGACGCCTGCGCGTATTATTTTGAAAAGACAGGAAGGCGGCTGACTTTTGAGTACAGCCTGGTGGGCAGAGTCAACGATCATCCAGAGGACGCGGAGCGTCTCGCGGCTCTTGCCAGGCCCCTTCACAGCCACATAAATCTGATTCCGGTGAACCCTGTGACGGAGCGAAAGTACGTGCAGCCGGACAAAAAAGTTATCGGCAATTTCAAAAAGGAACTTGAAAAATACGGAATTAATGTTACTATTAGAAGAGAAATGGGCCGGGATATCGATGGTGCCTGCGGGCAGCTGCGCCGGAGATATCTGGATGAAGAACACGCCAAACCAAAGAAAGGAGGAGACGAATGCTGAGAGCCTGGGGCATGAAAGATGTCGGCCGATGCCGGGACATCAATCAGGATTATATTTTTTTATCAGAAGAACCCATGGGAAATCTGCCGAATCTGTTTCTGGTGGCAGATGGTATGGGCGGTCACAGGGCAGGCGATCTGGCCTCCGAGTATACGGTTTCGCGGGTCTGCGAAGCGGTCACAAAAAGTATGCAGAAGATTCCGTTTCAGATTTTAAAAGGCGCATTTCAGTATGCGAATCAGAAGCTGATAGAGAAGGCGGGGGAATCGCCGGCTTACGCAGGCATGGGAACGACGCTGGTGGCCGTTACGGTGCAGGATGACACCGCGTATGTTGCCAACGTGGGAGACAGCCGTCTCTATAAAATCGGCGGAACGATTGAGCAGATTACAGAGGATCATTCTCTGGTGGAAGAGATGGTCCGCATGGGAGAGATTTCAAAAGAGGAAGCCCGGAATCATCCCGAGAAAAACATTATTACAAGGGCCATCGGGGTATCCGAGACTGTAGAGCCGGATTACTTCGATACAAAGCTGGAAAAAGGCGAATGCCTGCTGCTGTGCTCGGATGGGCTGAGCAATATGCTGGAAGACGCACAGATTAAGGAAATTCTGGATCGGAGAACAGATCTCCGTTCAGGCGCCGAGGAACTGGTGAGAGAGGCAAACCGGAACGGCGGAAAAGACAATATCGCCGTTGTGCTGATTGAATCGGCATAAGCCAGGCAGGCACAGATGGTCTTAAGCTTGAAGCCCGTGGATATAGAACAGGATCAGGGATGATGAGGTGAAGAAATGGTTAGAATAGGAATGTTTTTAGGAGATCGCTATGAAATTCTGGAGAAAATAGGCTCCGGCGGCATGGCAGAGGTCTTTAAGGGAAAGGATCATAAGCTGAACCGTTTTGTGGCGGTGAAGGTTTTGAAGGATGAGTTTGTAGAGGACAGAAATTTTGTCCGCAAGTTTAAGGAGGAGGCCCAGGCGGCTGCCGCCCTGGCTCATCCGAATATTGTAAATGTGTATGATGTGGGTGATGAGCAGAACATCAATTATATTGTGATGGAGCTGGTGGAAGGCATCACCCTGAAGACTTATATTGAGAAAAAAGGCAGGCTGACGGTAAAAGAAGCTACCAGCATTGCCATTCAGGTGGCGTCCGGTCTGGAGGTTGCGCACAACAATCAGATTGTACACCGGGATATCAAGCCTCAGAACATCATTATTTCCCGTGAGGGGAAAGTAAAAGTGACAGATTTTGGAATCGCAAAGTCTGTATCTTCCAATACCAACACGGCGGACGCCATGGGTTCCGTGCACTACACGTCTCCGGAGCAGGCCAGAGGCGGCTACAGTGATGCCAAGAGCGATATCTATTCTCTGGGTATCGTCATGTATGAGATGGTGACCGGACGTGTGCCTTTTGACGGAGAGACGACAGTGGTCGTGGCGGTGAAGCATCTGCAGGAGGATATTGTGTCGCCCCGGGTCTATGCGTCTGATATTCCCGTAAGCCTGGAGCATATCATTCTGAAATGTACGGAAAAGAGTCCGGACCGCCGGTATGCCAACGTGACGGAGCTGATTGCGGATCTGAAGCAGTCTCTGCTGACCCCGGACGTCAACTTTGTGAAAGAGGTTGTGCCTGACGGAGCCAAGACAGTGGCCATCACCAGGGATGAGATTTCCAGGATTAAAAGAGAGACCGGCAGGATTCCTCAGGATGAGGATGATGCCGAATCCCGTTATGCTTATCTGGATCATATGAATGACGGCGAGGATGACGACGACGATTATGATGATGAGTATGACGATGATGAATATGATGACGACGATTACGATGACGACGAATATGATCCGGATGACGAGGATGACGATAAGGACGATGACGAGGACGACGATGAAGAAGGCGGAATTCTCGATCCGAAGCTGGAGAAGATCATGATGATCGGCGGCATTGCGGCCGGAGTCATTATTGTGATTATTATTATTGTAATTCTCGTGCAGGTATTTGGAGGCAGAGGCGGTTCCGGCAGCAGCGATAATAACAGTGAAAATACAGAGATAGAGGATGTCCTTGAGGAAAATGTCGAGGTTCCGAATCTTCTGGGCAAGAGCTACGCGGAGGCAAAAGAAGCGCTGAATGAGTTGGGACTGGGTATTGACGTGGGTGAGACGCGCTCTTCCGACGAATATGAAGCAGGCCAGATTATCAGCCAGAGCGTGGACGCGGGGACCGAGGTAGAAGCCCATACGACGATTGTTGTGGATATCTGCGGAGACGGCTCTGAAATTGAAGTGCCGGATCTGGAAGGAAAATCACAGACACAGGCGGAAAGTTCGCTGACAGCGCTGGGACTCAGCGCGGATATATCGGAATCCTACAGCGACGATGTGGCTTCCGGAAGAGTGATCTCCACATCTCCCTCAGCCGGAGAGAAGGTAGCCAAAGGCAGCGTGGTGAAGGTGGTGATCAGCAAGGGCAGCGAGGCTGACGCGCAGGTGGCTGTTCCGACCCTGACAAACCGCACAGAGTCTGAAGCCAAGTCTCTTCTGAGCGCAGCAGGACTGGGCTCCGGTTCTGTAAGTCAGGAGTACAGCGATACAGTAGCGGAAGGTTATATCATTTCTCAGAATCCTTCGGCCGGAAGCATGGTGGATAAGGGAACAAATGTCAGCTATGTGGTCAGCAGAGGACAGGAGAATGTCTATATCGGAAACGCTGAGAAGGATGGAAGCAGTGAGAGCGCGGTCACCAATTACCTGACCGGAAAGGGACTGAAGGTCTCCCGTTCTGAAGCTTACAGTGATACCGTGCCGAAAGGAAATGTGATTTCCTATAACCCCGGAAACGGCAGCACGGTAGCTCCGGGCAGCACTGTGAATATTGTAGTCAGCCTTGGACCGGAGCCGGTGAAGACAGCACAGGTTCCCGGAGCCGGAGCAGACGTGAATGAGATCACGAACCGGGGCTTTGTAGTTGGAAACAGAACCTATGAATACAGCGACAGCATCGCGAAAGACAAAATAATATCCTGCAGTCCCAGCGGCACGCAGAATGTGGGAACCACTATCAATGTGGTCATCAGCCGGGGCGTCTGCCTGCATCCCAATGTGGATGCAAGCGGCAAGTGTACAGAATGCGGAAAGACAGGACTGACGCCCACGAACCCGACCACGCCATCGGAACCGACTACGCCCTCTGACGGTTCAGAGAGCAGTTCGGGTACCGGCGGCCAGACCGGGACCTGAGAGTGAAATTGATGCAGGGAAAGATTATAAAAGGGATTGCCGGATTCTACTACGTTCACGCAGGAGAATCCGGCGTCTATGAATGTAAGGCAAAAGGAATCTTCCGCAATCAGAAAATAAAGCCCCTTGTGGGCGATAATGTGCGGATGACCATACTGGACGATCGGGACAGGGAGGGAAATATTGAAGAAATTCTTCCCCGGACCAACGAGCTGATCCGTCCGGCGGTGGCAAATATCGACCAGGCGCTTGTGATTTTTGCGGCGGCAAAGCCAAAGCCGAATTTTAATCTTCTTGACAGGTTCCTGATTCTGATGCAGTACCAGGATGTTCCGGCTGTGATCTGCTTCAACAAGCAGGATATCGCGGAGGAGCAGGAACTGAAGCTGCTTCGGGATACCTACATAAACGCGGGATATGAAGTGCGGTTTACCAGCGCGGTGACCCAGGCAGGAGTAGAAGAGATCCGGAGACTGCTGAAAGGAAAGACTACGTCAGTAGCCGGTCCGTCCGGTGTGGGGAAATCTTCCCTTATCAATCTTCTGGCGCCGGAAGCAGGAATGGAGACAGGCGATATCAGCAGAAAGATTGAGAGAGGGCGCCACACGACCCGGCATTCGGAGCTGTTCGCCCTGGATGGGGACAGCTATATCTGTGACACGCCGGGATTCAGTTCTATCTATCTGCCAGATATGGAAAAAGAAGAGCTGGGAAGCTTTTTTTCGGAGTTTGGGGAGTATGAGGGACACTGCCGTTTTCAGGGCTGCGCGCATATTCATGAGCCGGACTGCGCAGTAAAGGAAGCGCTTTCGGAAGGCAGAATCAGTCCCATACGATACGAGAACTATAAACTTTTATATGACGAACTGAAAGACAAGAGGAGGTATTGACATGAACAAACTGGCACCGTCGATTCTTTCGGCAGATTTCGCGGCCCTTGGCGAGGATGTAAAGAGAGTGGAGAACGCAGGAGCGCAGTATCTTCACATTGACGTGATGGATGGAAGTTTTGTGCCCAGCCTTTCACTGGGATTTCCAGTTATTGAGTCGATCCGCAGAAATTCCGTGATGGTGTTTGACGTACATCTGATGATCTGCGATCCGGACCGCTATATCCGCGCGTTTGCAGATGCGGGAGCTGATATAATCACGGTCCACGCGGAGGCATGTACGCATCTGAACCGGACGGTGGCTGCTATCAAAGAAGCAGGGGTGAAGGCGGGAGTTGCCCTGAATCCGGCTACGCCGCTGACGGCCCTGGATTACATTCTGGAGGATGTGGATATGGTCCTTCTGATGACGGTCAATCCCGGATTTGGAGGACAGAAGTATATTGAGAGTTCCACCCGCAAGATCCGTGAGCTCCGAAAGATGATCGAGGAACGGAAGCTGGAGACGGATATCGAGGTAGACGGCGGCATCAAGCTGAACAATGTGAAGACGGTGCTCGATGCGGGAGCCAATGTGATTGTGGCAGGCTCCGCCGTGTTCTCCGGAGACGCGGAGAAAAACGTGGCGGATTTCCTTCAGATTCTGGAGGGAAAATGAGAACACTGATTGTAAGCGGGGGCAGAATCGGACGCGGTTTTGCCCTGTCCTTTTTGGAAACGGAGAGGTTTGACCGGATCATCGGAGTGGATAACGGACTGCGTTTTCTTTATGAGAATGGAATTATGCCCACGCATGTGGTGGGAGATTTCGATACGGCTGCCCCGGAGCTGGTGGATTATTACCGGAGCAGAGATGAGATTGAGATACGGACCTTCAATCCGGTGAAGGATTCCACGGATACGCAGATTGCCATAGAATTGGCTCTGGAACTTCAGAGTACGGAGATTGTCATTCTGGGCGGAACGGGAAGCCGCATCGATCATGTGCTGGGGAACATTCAGAGCCTGATGCTGGCTAAGACGGCGGGAGTCTCCTGCATGATTCTGGATGAAAACAACAGGATTCGTCTGATTGACGGGGAGACTGTTCTGACAAAAGAGGAGCAGTATGGAAACTATGTTTCGCTGATTCCGCTTACGACTGAGGTGACAGGGGTAGATCTGATCGGGTTTAAATATCCGCTCAGCAACCATACCTTTACCAGTACCGGGAGCGGGAGCCTTGGCGTCAGCAATGAGATCCTGGAGGATGTGGGAAGAATCCGGATGAAATCGGGGGTTTTTGTCATGGTAGAAGCCAGAGATTAGCATAAAATTTGATAGAAAACGACAAATCCTTTACAAAATCTTTACAACGGTTTTTGCAAAATAAAAATGCAGGAATTTCCATTTTTTGAAAAACACAGAAAGGATTTCGGCAGTCTGCATATTAAAATTGTATAGATTTCATAAAAAAGATAAGAATATCAGCAGCGGCAGGGAGGCGTCCGTAAGGGTTGACAAATAAGGATGGGGCTGGCATAATACCTCCATTGACAGTGTTAAGAGACTGCCATTACGGAATCATCCACTGTAACTGTAACAGTATAATTTTTAACCTTTAAGGAGTGTATGAAAGTGCAGGAAAGAAAGATTAAACTGAATGCTGCTGAAGACGTGAAGGAGTTTGTACGTGGTGCGAGCCAGTGTGACTTTGACGTGGATATCTGTTATAACCGGATTATGATTGATGCAAAGTCTTTGCTTGGCGTTCTCAGCATGGATCTGAATCGGGAGCTGACCGTGAAATGCCATGGAGAAAGCGGAGATTTCGACCGTGTACTTGCCAAGTTCGCGGTTGCCTGAGCTGGCATATAAAGAATGGAAGTAATGGGAAAAGAGAGTCTGGTTTACCGGGCTCTCTTTTTGTGCTAGAATGAGCCTATGGACGAGGTGAAAACAGAAATCCGGATCTCTGTCCGCGCGTTGGTGGAATTTATTCTGCGGGAAGGAGATCTGGACAATCGAAGAACAGGAAAGGCGGATCTTCAGGCCATGCAGGCCGGAGGACGTCTTCACAGAAAAATACAGAGAAGGATGGGAGCAGGTTACGCCGCAGAGGTTCCGCTGAAGATCACAGTTCCCATGAAGGGCTTTGACTGTGTGGTCGAGGGAAGGGCTGACGGTATTTTCGCGGAGGACGGAACGGAGTGGATTGATGAGATCAAAGGAGTATACCGGGATTTGAATCTTATCGAACAGCCTGTGGGAGTGCATCTGGCCCAGGCTCTCTGCTACGCGTATATCTATGCGGCGCAGCACGATCTCCCTCAGATGGGAGTGCAGCTGACCTATGGAAATCTGGAAACAGAGGAACTGAAAATGTTTCGTGAAACCAGAAGCCGGGAGGAACTGGAGGAATGGTTTCACAGACTGATGCGGGAATATGAGAAATGGGCAGCGTTTCAGTTTGAATGGAAGAAGATCCGGAAAGAAAGCATCCGGCTTCTGGAATTTCCTTTCCCCTACCGGGAAGGACAGAAAGAGCTGGCGGCGGGCGTATACCGGACGATTGCCAGAAAAAAGCGCCTGTTTATCCAGGCGCCTACCGGAGTGGGAAAGACGATCTCCACCGTGTTTCCTGCTGTAAAGGCGGTGGGGGAAGAACTGGGAGACCGCATTTTCTATCTGACGGCCAAGACCGTGACGCGTACTGTGGCAGAAGAGGCGTTTCGCATTTTACGCGGCAGTGGACTGCGGATGAAGACAGTGACTCTGACTGCAAAGGAAAAACTGTGCGTCTGCGGGGAGACTTTGTGCAATCCGGAAAACTGTCCTTATGCCGGGGGACATTTTGACCGGATCAATGACGCGGTGTTTGAACTTCTTACAAAAGGACCGGATGAGCTGAGCAGAGAGGTTCTGCTGGCGCAGGCGCACAAACACAGGGTCTGTCCCTTTGAGCTGAGCCTGGACACAGCTTCCTGGACCGATGGAGTGATCTGCGATTACAATTATGTCTTTGATCCGAATGTACGCCTGAAACGGTTCTTTGCCGAGGGGATAAAGGGGGAGTATCTCTTTTTGATTGACGAGGCCCATAATCTGGTGGAGAGAGGAAGAGAGATGTTCAGCGCCTCTCTCTGTAAAGAAGATTTTCTGGAACTGAAGCGTAAGCTGAAAGGGCGGTACAGAAAAGCGGAACGCTGCCTGGAACGCTGCAACAAATATCTGCTGAGTCTGAAAAAGGAATGTGACACCTGGCAGCTTCATGAAGATGTGGGAGCCTTTGTGCTTCAGCTTCTGTCCCTTTCTACGGAGCTTGACCGGATACGGGAAGAAGGGACGGAGCCGGAACTTCAGCAGGAGATACTGGATTTCTGGTTTCAGATCCGGGATTTTCTGAATACAGCGGACAGGCTGGATGAAAACTATGTGATCTACAGCGAGCTTGGAGGTGACGGGCGTTTCCGGCTGAAGCTGTACTGTGTGGAGACGGCAAAAGCCTTAAGAGAATGCTTGGATAAAGGAAACGCTGCCATTTTCTTCTCCGCCACGCTGCTGCCCATGCCTTACTATAAGCATCTGCTTGGAGAAGAAGATGATTATGCGGTCTATGCCCGTTCTCCCTTTTCACCGGATAAACGGCTCCTGCTTCTGGGACAGGATGTGAGCAGCCGCTATACCAGAAGAAACCATACAGAGTATGAGCGGATGGCAGACTGGCTTGCCGTGATGGCGGGGGGAAAGAAGGGGAATTACCTGGCGTTCTTCCCTTCCTACCGGATGATGCTGGATGTGTATGATATTTTTGAGGAAAAGTATGGAGACTGTGTGGACTGCGTGCTGCAGAAGTCAGGAATGAAGGAAGAAGAACGGGAAGCCTTTCTGGGACGGTTTGAGGAGAAAGAGCAGGAAAGAAGCCTTCTGGGATTCTGCGTACTGGGAGGTATCTTTTCGGAAGGAATCGATCTGAAGCGGGAGGCGCTGATAGGCGCGGCCGTGGTCGGTACAGGCCTGCCCCTGGTCTGCCATGAAAGGGAGATTCTGCGGGGGTATTATGAAGAAAGAGAGATGGACGGCTTTGCCTACGCCTACCGGTACCCCGGCATGAATAAGGTGCTTCAGGCCGCAGGCCGCGTGATCCGCACAGATGAAGACAGGGGCGTGATTCTGCTTCTCGACGACCGTTTTCTGGGAAGCGAGTACCGGCGGCTGTTTCCGCTGGAGTGGGAGAGCTGTCAGGTCTGCAGGCTGAAGGACGCCGGGAAGAGGATTGAAGAGTTCTGGGAGGAATCGTGATGCTGTTATCAGAGCAGGAATACAGCCATGCGGTTATTCAAAATATTCCATGAACTTTTTTGCGGCCGGGCTCAAGGGGAGCTGTTCGCTGTGTACGATCATAAGCTGGCGGGGAGGAAGCTCTTCTGCCAGCATAATCTGAAACAGGTCCGGAGAAGTCCCCGGCAGACAGTAATCCGGCACAAAAGCGATTCCGAGACCGATGGAGGCCAGATCCAGCAGGAGATCGTTGCTGCTCAGCTCGATTTCAGGCACTAGATCCAGCTGATGCTGCTGAAAAAGATTGTGCAGGTACTCGCTGGTGGTACTCTGGCGGGTCAGCATGAGAATGGGATAGTTCAGAAGCTCCCGGAAGGTAAGCCTCTGGTTTTCCAGATCAAAATAATGGCGGTTGGCGATAAAGACATCCTGGAAACTGCGGACTTTTTTCAGGTGCCCGGAATTTCCCAGCCGGGAATTGGGGTAGTTGGTGAAAATCAGATCCACCTGGCCGTTCTCCAGCAGGTCCACGCAGCCAATGGAGGTCTGATTGGTGACTTTGATGTGAATGCCTGGAAATTCCTTGTGAAACCGGCTTAAATAAGGAACGAGAAAATAGCGGCAGATGGTGTCGCTGGCTCCGATGCGGAGCTGTCCGCCGCCCAGAGAACCGGCTTCCATGAGCTGGTTTTCCCCTCTTTGAATCAGATGAATGGCAGGCTCGATATGGCGCAGCAGAATCTCCCCCTCGGGAGTCAGCTGCACTTTTTTTGTACTGCGGATAAAGAGATTCTGATTCAGTTTTTTTTCCAGTACCTTTATGGACTGGCTCACTGCGGACTGTGAAATAAAAAGCTGCTTGGACGCCTCTGAAAAGCTTAAGGAAACGGCCACATGATAGAAGACTTTGTAAAGCTCGTAATTTATGTCCATGCGTTAAGCCTCCTTTCTTTTCCGGCAGGACAGTACGGCAAGGGCAGCCAGGCCGGCAAGCGTAAGAAGAGAGATGATATCTCCCACACGCCAGATGGCCGGAATCTCAAAATGAATGGTGACGGTACCGGAAGAAGTTTCAGGCAGAGTGATGCGCAGCCGGAGCAGTTCCGTGATATCGGTGGCAAGCTCATTTCCGTTTTCGTCTGTGACATGGTAGTAAGGATAATAGTTCAGCGGCGCTTCCACATAGGTCTCTCCGGTTCCGTCTGCCTTTTCGTAGGTAAAGGAAGCTTCTGTGCCGTTTTTGGATACCTGGCTCAGAGTGACTCCTTCAGAGACGTTAAAGGTTACATCCTGCGCCAGAAGACGCCGATAGCTGTAGTATGCTCCATCATCTGTGACAAGGTACAGATTGTCTGTATCGTTTACATGGTCCATCTGGGTGTCCCAGTCCATCAGGTGTTCCGCCTCGTTGGAAAAGTTTCCGAAATAGGTGCCTGAGGACCAGACCAGGAAGAAAGCGCAGCCCAGGAACAGAAGTTTTCTGAGAGAGCGGTCTTTGAACAGGTTATAGACTGCGATGGCAGAAGTGACGCAGAGAAACACAGTCGCAAAGGGCAGGAAACGGAACGCAAACTGAATCGCGCCTGCAAGCCGGTTCAGAATCTCAACTCTCTGGATAATGTCCCAGGGGAAATAGACACTGGACGCGTAGACGGACAGGCCGCCCAGGGCCAGACACCAGCCGCCAAGCTGTCTGTGCCAGCGGGGAAGCTTCTGGTTTTTCCGGAAACAGAGGGAGATGAAGAGCAGGCTTCCGGCCAGCAGAAGGACGCCAAGGGAATAGGGCATCTCTCCGGTGGTAGTGCTCGGCCCCAGAGCGTCTGCGGCAGTATAGTTGTAAGATGGGTCAAAAAGCTGGAGGGCATACAGAGCATAGCCGGTAAGCGCCCGCGTATCCCCGTTCACCTGAAGAGGATAGCGGATCAGATCCAGAATCGGAATGATGGCCCACAGGTTCAGAAGAATGGTAGCGCCGGCCGCGATCAGAAGATGAACCAGTCTTTTTCTGTCTTTCAGACGCCGTATGCTGATCAGGCCAAAAAGAGCGCAGAAGCCCAGGGACAGCTCGGTGGAAATCATATGAGACTGGAACAGGCCGGTAAAGGCGATGACAGCTGTGATCCAGCGTCTGGAATCTCCGTAGAAGAGCTGATACATGCCCAGAATCAGAAGCGGAAGGAAGATGGCGGCCAGCACTTCTCCCAGGGCGGCTCTGGTGTATAGATTGAGCAGCCGGTAGGAAGCCAGCATATAGAAGAAGGAAGTGATGACGCCCAGCCTTCTGGAACGGCATAACCGTGAAAACGCATAGTAAGATACCCCTGCGGTGGCAAAGTTGACGCAGAGGAACAGCAGCTTATAGCAGCCCAGAGGAGACATTCCCATCCGGATCAGCAGAGCGAAGGGATAGAGAAAGGTCTCCGCGTAAAATACGGGGCCCATATAGCCAAAACCTTTAAAAATACCAGGGTGAATCCGTACAGGAAAGGATTCCGAAAACAGATCCCGGGAAAGATTAAACAGCCGTCCATAGTGGAAATACATATCATGGCCTTTCAGAAGCCAGGGAAAACATAAGGGCAGGGAAGACCAGACAGCCGCAAAGGAAAGCAGCAGAAGAATTTCAGGTCTTATTTTCCGTCTGCTGCGGTAAAGGAACAGCAGGGCGGAGCCCAGAAGAACCAGACCGGCACAAATATACGGATCATTGTAAAGGCCCGGATCAGACTGCAGATGGATTCCTGTAAAGGTCAGCGCGCTGTCAGTCTGGACACGGAACTGGATGCAGGAGAGGTATTCTTCTGTAGTAAAGGTTACGGAGACGGACTCTTCGCCGGGAATAACCTCTGCTTCAGCCAGAACGCGTCCGGAGGTATTGTCCTCGTTCAGATAGAGGGGATCGTAAACTTCTACCGTATTTCCGGCGGACGGAGAGCTGACAAAGAAAACCACCTGATAGGTGCCTGCCTTAAAATAGAAATCATTGCTGTTCAGCATCAGATTGCCGGCGCCGTCGGGAACTGACAGAAGACCTCCGTCCGTGCCTACAACGCCGATGGATTCTTCGGGATAATTCATGTCTGCCGATGTGAAATCCCGTTCCATATAGTTCTGAAAGGGCATGACCAGGATAGCAAGAAATAGAAACAGGGTCAGGAGAAGCTGGCCCCTGCAGGATCGAATCAGATTCATAAATGGTTACTCCTTCTATTTTTAGTGATTGCATTTAAAAACCGAAATTTAATCATATTATATCACATGGAAATAATAAAAACCATCCGTAAGCGGAGGAAATGAAAAAGAGACAGTCGGAGAGAAAGAAAAAAGGTAATAAGATACATTTATAAATAACTTTAAATCTATTAATTATACTTATCAAAACTTTTATGCTATGATAAAGCCAGGAATTGTTGCAGCAGGAATTATGTGGTATAATGTTCGGTAACAATGAGCGGAGCAAATCAGGCTGTATGGCTGTATACCGCCATACCGTGCAAAGCCGGATATATGCCGCGGAAGTTCGGCATAAAGCTGCGGCAAATCAGAAAATGCAGATGCAGGAAAGATGCAGGAGGTCGGTTATGGGCGATGTAAGAAGAGTTTATGTGGAAAAGAAGAAGGATTTTGCGGTAAAGGCGAAGGAACTGCAGGAGGAAATCAGAAGTTATCTCGGCATCGAGGGCGTAACAGGCGTGCGTGTGCTGATGCGCTACGATGTGGAGAATATTTCGGACGAAGTATTCGAGCAGGCCTGCCGGACTGTATTTTCCGAACCGCCGGTGGACATGCTTTACAGGGAAAGCTTTGCGTGCGCGCCGGGAGACCGGGTATTCAGTGTGGAGTATCTGCCGGGACAGTTTGATCAGAGAGCGGACTCAGCGGTACAGTGCGTAAGATTTCTGCGGGAGGACGAAGAGCCGGTGATCCGCACTGCCACCACGTATGTGATTGAGGGAACGGTATCTGAGGAAGAGCTTGCGTCTATTAAGAGCTTCTGCATCAATCCGGTGGATTCCCGCCAGTCTGAGGAAGAAAAGCCGGAGACTCTGGTGACCGTGTTTGAAGAGCCGGCGGATGTAAAAATCTTTGATGGCTTCTGCGATATGGAGGAAGCGGCCCTGAAAGAACTTTACACGTCCCTGAACCTGGCAATGACCTTCCGGGATTTTCTGCACATCCAGAATTATTTTCGGAATGAGGAAAAGAGAGATCCGTCCATGACGGAAATCCGGGTGCTGGATACCTACTGGTCCGATCACTGCCGCCATACGACCTTTTCCACAGAGCTTACGGATGTAAGCTTTGCGGACGGCTATTACCGGGAGCCCATCGAGGAGACCTACCGGCAGTATCTGTCTGACCGGAAAGAGATTTTTGGGGAACGGAAGGATAAGTTCGTCTGCCTGATGGATCTTGCGCTGATGGCCATGCGAAAGCTGAAGGCGGAAGGCAAACTGAACGATCAGGAAGAGTCCGAGGAAATCAATGCCTGCTCCATCGTAGTGCCGGTAGAAGTGGACGGCCAGACCGAGGAGTGGCTGGTAAACTTTAAAAACGAAACCCACAATCATCCCACAGAGATTGAGCCTTTCGGAGGCGCGGCCACCTGCCTTGGCGGAGCCATCCGCGATCCGCTGTCAGGAAGAACTTATGTATATCAGGCCATGCGTGTGACAGGAGCTGCTGATCCGACGGTATCCGTGAAGGAGACCCTGAAGGGCAAGCTGCCCCAGAAGAAGCTGGTGCGGGGAGCAGCCCAGGGCTACAGCTCCTATGGAAACCAGATCGGTCTGGCTACCGGGTATGTGAAGGAAATCTATCATCCGGATTATGTGGCGAAGCGTATGGAGATCGGCGCGGTTATGGGAGCGGCTCCCCGCCGTGATGTGATCCGCGAGACCTCCGATCCGGGCGATCTGATTATTCTGCTGGGCGGACGGACAGGCCGTGACGGCTGCGGCGGAGCCACCGGTTCTTCCAAGGTGCACACGGAGGCGTCTATCGAGACCTGCGGCGCCGAGGTGCAGAAAGGAAACGCGCCCACGGAGCGGAAGATTCAGAGACTGTTCCGCCGTCCGGAGGTAACCCGTCTTATCAAGAAGTGCAACGACTTCGGCGCGGGCGGTGTATCGGTAGCGATCGGCGAGCTGGCGGCAGGACTGCGGGTAAATCTGGATCTGGTTCCGAAGAAATACGCGGGCCTGGACGGAACAGAGATTGCGATTTCTGAGTCTCAGGAGCGTATGGCAGTTGTCGTGGACAAGAAGGACGAAGCGGCCTTCCTTGCCTATGCGGCGGAGGAAAATCTGGAGGCAACGACGGTAGCTGAGGTGACGGAGAGCCCGAGGCTTGTGCTTCTCTGGAGAGGAAAAGAGATTGTCAATATTTCCAGAGCTTTTCTGGATACGAACGGCGCTCATCAGGAGACGGCCGTGGCTGTGGACCTGCCTGATGAAAACCGGAAATATTTTGTGAGAAACGAAGTGGGCGACGTCCGCGCGAAGTGGATGGAGACCCTGAAAGACTTGAATGTATGCTCCCAGAAGGGGCTTGTGGAGATGTTCGACAGCTCCATCGGCGCGGGCAGCGTGCTGATGCCCTACGGCGGAAAGTATCAGCTGACGGAGACGCAGGCTATGGTGGCGAAGCTGCCGATGCTGAAGGGAAAGACGGATACTGTGACCATGATGAGCTACGGCTTTGATCCGTACCTGTCCAGCTGGAGCCCGTACCACGGAGCCGTATATGCGGTGATTGAGTCGGTGGCAAGAATCGTGGCTTCCGGCGGAGACTACCGGAAGATCCGCTTTACCTTCCAGGAGTATTTCCGCCGCATGACGGAAGACCCGCACCGCTGGAGCCAGCCCTTTGCGGCGCTCCTTGGCGCTTACAGCGCGCAGCTGGGATTTGGTCTGCCGTCCATCGGAGGAAAGGACAGTATGTCCGGAACCTTCAACGATATTGACGTGCCGCCCACACTGGTGTCCTTTGCCGTGGATATCGGAAGCTGGCAGAATATCATTACTCCGGAGCTTAAGAAGGCAGGCAATAAGCTGGTGCTTCTCCGGATTGACCGCGACGCTTATGATCTGCCGGATTATGAGCAGATTAAGGACCTGTACGGCAAGTTCTTCGAGGACGTGAAGGCGGGACGCATCATCTCCGCTTACGCGCTGGACGGCTCCGGACTTGCGGCAGCTGTCAGCAAGATGTCCTTTGGAAATCGGCTTGGCGTAAAGATTGAGCACAATGTAGATCCGCGGGATCTCTTTACCGCAGGCTTCGGAAATATTGTGGCTGAGGTTCCCGACGGAAAGGTGGGCGAACTGGCCATTACCTATACGCTGATAGGCGAGGTGACGGAGTGCGGCATCTCCTACAGCAATATGTACATTGATACAGAGGAAGCTCTGACTGCATGGGAAGAGCCGCTGGAGAAGGTATTCCCCACGGTGGCGGTTCCGGGAGCGGAAAAGGTGGAAAGCCCGCTGTACCATGCGGATCAGGTCTATGTATGCCGGCACAAGGTAGCGAGACCGACCGTATTTATCCCGGTATTCCCGGGAACAAACTGTGAGTATGACAGTGCGAAGGCCTTCGAGAGGGCAGGCGCCGACGTGGTGACCAAGGTGTTCCGGAACCTGACGGCTTCGGATATCCGGGAATCTGTGGAAGTGTTTGAAAAAGCCATCAGCCAGGCGCAGATCATTATGTTCCCGGGGGGCTTCTCCGCAGGCGACGAGCCGGACGGCTCCGCGAAATTTTTTGCGACAGCCTTCCAGAACGCCCACATTAAAGAAGCTGTTACGAAGCTCTTAAATGAGCGCGACGGTCTGGCTCTTGGAATCTGCAACGGCTTCCAGGCGCTGATCAAGCTGGGTCTGGTGCCCTACGGCGAGATTGTGGGACAGACGGAGAATTCTCCGACCCTGACCTTTAACACCATCAACCGCCATGTATCTAAGATGGTTTACACGAAGGTGATGACAGACAAGTCTCCGTGGCTTGCCCTGGCGGAAGTGGGCAAGACTTACGTGAATCCGGCTTCCCACGGAGAAGGCCGCTTCGTAGCGGACAAAGAGTGGATTGATAAGCTCTTTGCGAACGGACAGGTGGCGACCCAGTACGTGACGCCGGAAGGCGAGGCCAGCATGGACGAATACTGGAACGTAAACGGTTCTTATGCAGCTATTGAGGGAATCACAAGCCCGGATGGAAGAGTGCTTGGAAAGATGGCGCACAGCGAGCGCCGGGATGAGGCTGTGGCCATCAATATCTACGGCGAGCAGGACATGAAGATTTTTGAGTCCGGCGTGGCGTACTTTAAATAAAAAATGAGTTCCGGCGACGGAACATTCCGCAGGGCGGGGTCTGGACAACAGGCCTTCCGCCCTGAGTGCGTAACGGGGAAAGCCAGTTTTGGCTGAAAAAGTCTGGATAGGATGAAGAGGATTTCAATGGCAGTTACGGGATGGGATAAGCTGACAAGGAAACTGGAGCCGCTGGCCGGAAAGCTGATTTTGATTGGCGCGGGTGTGCCGTCGGCGTTTCTGTTCCTGTACAGCCTGATTTTTACGACGGTTTATGAAAGCAACGATCTGGAGGCACCCTCTCAGGTAACGGACCCGGTGCCGCTGATTCTGTTGTTTGTGACTGTTGGACTTGCGTTTCTTTTCTTTGCGGGAAGACTGCTTCTGAAATATGAGCAGAACCGGAAGCGGAACCTGAATCTGCTGCTGGGAGCCGTGCTGCTGCATTGCGCTGTGTTCTGCACTGCATGGAATCTTCTGGCCCAGAGCGCGCTCCGGGCAGATCCGCTGTATGTTCATGTGATTGCAGGAGGCTTTGCCACAGGGGACATTTCTGAGAGCGGCATGGATTATCTCTATACCTACCCGCACCAGGCGGGTCAGGCCCTGCTTCTGGAACTGGTATACCGGATATTCGGCTATGAGAATCTGCTGGCATTCCGGCTGCTGAATACGCTGGGAGTGCTGGTGTTTGTGTACAGCGGGTATCAGATTACCGGTCTGCTTTATGAGAAGGATACGGTAAAGGTGAATTTTCTTCTGCTGAGCGCAGGCTGTGTTCCCTTACTGATCTATACAAATGTGATCTATGGGGAAGTGCTGGCGGTGGCAGCGGTATCCTTTGCCGTCTGGATGCTCCTGCTCTGGTTCCGGGAGAAGAAGCTCTGGCAGTTTATTTTGTTTCTGCTGGCGATGGTTTTCGCCGTGTATATGAAGAATAATTCTCTCATTGCTGCGGTGGCTGCCGGAGGAGTGATGCTCTGCAAGGCAGTGGCAGAGCGGAGAAAGAAGCTTGCAGCCTGTGTGATTCCGCTGGTACTGGTTTTGCTGGCGGCACAGCCATTGATGACGCGGCTTTATGAATATCGGAGCGGCTGGCCCCTGGATCAGGGAATGCCGAAAAACCTCTGGGTGGCAATGGGACTTCAGGGAGAAGGCATGACCTCCGGCTGGTGGAATGAATTTCCGGTTCGGGTTTACAAGGAGCAGGCAGGCTATAATCCGGAGACAGCGAAAGAACTGGGAGATGCGGCCATTGCTGTATCGATTCAGGGCTTTGCGGAAAGTCCGAAGGCTGCGGCAGTCTTCTTCGCCCGTAAATTTGTGAGCCAGTGGAATGACGCAGGCTATGGCTGCCAGGTTTCTTCCGGAAGCCAGGACACTCCGCTGCTGGAATTCTGGATGAACGGCTATCATTCCCTGGTGTTTCTGGGAGCGGCAGGCTTTGCCCTGCTCCGCTTCAAAAAGCAGAAAAGAGTAGAGGAGTGTCTGCCTCTGCTGATTCTTCTGGGAGGATTTCTATTTCACATGGCCTGGGAGGTCAAGGGAAGGTACGGACTGTTCTATTTCGCGCTCCTGCTTCCTGCGGCAGCAGCCGGGCTTGAGGAAATAATTACATGGCTGGTACGGCTGTGGAACAGGAGTAAGAAGGCGCAATGAGAAAAGAATTTCAAATGCAGAGGCTGGAAGGCATGGCAGCCGGCATGGTACATGTGCTTGGCATCATCATTTTTGCGCTGCTGTGCGTGACAAGCCTGATTTTTACAAGATTTTTTCCGGCAGGCTGTGATCCGGAGATTCCTTACAATCAGATAGATTTTTTCCTGGTTACGCTGCTGGGCGCGGTGATTCTGGCGGTTTTGGCGCTGTGGCTCGGATGTTTTCTGACGCGAAAGGAAGAGAAGGCGGAAAGAAACCTCAGACTGCTTTTGTCTGTGGTGCTGCTCTGGATTCTGGCGGCGGGGATTCTGTGGATCTGGTGGTCCAAAAGCACTCCGGTTTCTGATCAGTATATGACCTACACCAGCGCCCAGAGATTTCTGGAAGGCAACTACGGGCGTCTGGAATATGGAAAGTATCTGTACTATTATCCGTTTCAGCTGGGGCTTACGGCCTGGGAATCTGTCGTGCTCGGCATCTTCGGAGCAGAAAATTATCAGGCTCTTCAGGTTGTCAATGTGTTGTGCTCTGTGCTCTGCGTGTATGCGGGATACCGGATTACCCGCCTTCTGTCTGAAAAACGGCAGGCAGCTGCTGCCTATCTGCTTTTCATGGCGTGCTGTTTTCCGCTTATTATTTACAATGTCTATGTCTACAATGACATACCTTCCCTTGCTCTGTGCATGACAGCGCTCTGGCAGTTCCTGCGCTATATGCGTAGGAAGAAGGTAAGCGGGGCGGTCCTGATGGTACTGTCTTTGTCTGTGGCTGTGGTGCTGCGCAATAACAGTCTGATTGTGATGATAGCTGTTCTCTGTGTACTTGCCGTGAAAGGAACTGCCTGCCGGCGCTGGCAGTATTTCTGCTGCGCGGCAGTTCTTCTGGTCTGCTGTCTGGGAAGCGGGACGGTATTGAAGCAGTATTATGAGCGGAAATCCGGGATTCCTGTCAACGATGGTATGCCGTCGATTCTCTGGATTGCCATGGGTATGCAGGAGGGAGATAAGGAAGCCGGATGGTATAACGGCTACTCCATCTATGTGTACCAGGATATGTGCAGCTACAATTCCAGGACTGCAGGTGACCTGGGGCTTGCGGAGGTAAAGAACAGAGCGAAAGAATTTCTGGGAGACCCGGCATACGCGCTGGATTTCTATTTCCGGAAATTCACAAGCCAGTGGACGGAACCCACATACGGCTGCTTTATCATGACCTATGCCACGGACAATGAGAGAAGCGCCTTTGGAGAGAGCCTGTATACAGGACTGCCGAACCGGATTCTGCAAAAAATGATGGATTCCTACCAGCTTTTGATTTATTCACTGGTACTGTTCCTGCTGATTTACACAAAGAGGAAAAAGAAGAAAGTGGATCTGGAATGGTACGTGCTTCTGATCGCGGTGATCGGCGGAGTGCTGTTTCACGAGCTCTGGGAAGCAAAATCCAGATATGTATTTCCCTACTTTATCATGATGATCCCCTTGGCGGCGGAAGGGCTTGGCCTGCTTTCCGGCTGTCTCGGGAAACGGAGGACGAAAGATGAAGCTTCTGAAAGCGGCTGACAGGACGGTGTCTGTCCTTGGCCTGTTACTGTTTGGAGCTCTGACGGGCTTCAGCCTGTTCACTACGGTATACTTTAAAACCACGTATGAGGAGATTCCTTATCAGATGGGAGACATTCTGCCTCTGGTGCTTGTGATCTGCGCGCTGGCCGTCTGGGCCATGTATGGGATATCCGGATGGATCCTGAAAAAGGAGGAAGGCCAGGAAAGGCGGATTCAGATTCTGCTTGGCGCAGTGCTGGTGTATGTTCTGGCATTTACAGTCTGGTGGGTCTTTGCGGCAAAATGTATTCCGGTGGGAGATCAGGCGTCTGTGTGTACGGCGGCAGAGGGCTTTCGCACGGGCGATTATTCCATGCTGACGATGGATTCCTATGAGCGGTATCTGTACATCCATCCCCATCAGCTGGGGCTTACCGCTTTGATTGAACTGGTTTTTGCCATTTTCGGCAATGGAAACCATATGGCATTTCAACTGTTGAACTGCGTGGGTGCGGCAGTCTGTGTGTACAGCGGCTACCGGATTACCAGGCTCCTGACTGCGGACAGGCGTGCCTGGATCTACTATCTGTTTCTGGCGGCGGCCTGCTTTCCGCTGTTCTTTTATGTGACCTTTGTGTACGGAGAGATTCCGGCTCTTACCTTTTGCCTGGCGGCAGTCTGGATGTTCCTGGAATACCGGAAAAAGGGCGGCGTCTGGTGGCTGATCGGCTGCTGCATTGCCTGTGCGCTGGCCTGCCTTGTCCGCAATAACAGCCTGATTCTTCTGATTGCCTTTGTGCTGGTCCTGCTTGTGACTGCTCTGGGAGAGAAGAAGCTTCGACCGGTGCTGGCTTCGGTTCTTCTTGTGGCAGTGTTCCTGGGAGGCCGTTTCTGCCTGCGGACGGTGTACGAGCAGCGTTCCGGCGTGGAGATCAATGACGGAGCCCCCATGATTCTCTATGTGGCGATGGGAATGCAGAAGGGAGAAGGCGCACCGGGCTGGTCCAACGGCTATATTCTGCACAATTACTGGGGAGAATCGGATTTTGATTCAGAGGCGTCCACGGCCATGGCTATCCGGGACATTGGGGATTCCGTAGATGGTTTTGTGGAAAATCCCGGATATGCGTTCTGGTTTTATGTGGAAAAGTTCACCAGCCAGTGGAACGATCCCACCTATGAGTGCTTTGCCATGACCCATATCAACGGTTCGGCCAGAGGGCCGGTGGCGAACAGCATGTTTGACGGAAAACTCCATACGCTCATGACCTGGTTTATGAACCAGTATCAGAGTCTGATTTTTATCGGCGTATTCTGCTGGCTCCTGTTTGGCTTCTGGAAAAAGAAAGGACTGGAAGACCATGCGCTTCTGATCACCATCATCGGCGGCTTCCTGTTTCATATGCTCTGGGAGGCGAAAGGACGCTATATTCTGCCTTATTTTGTCATGATGCTGCCTATGGCGGCTGTGGGACTGTCGGAGCTTTCCGCGCGGGTACGTGCGTGGCTTGTTCAGAAAGGCGTGGCGCGTGCATAAGTCACTTCAAATTACACATAATAGATCCAACATGATAAGTTGGAGGTAAATTTGAAATGACAAGATTGGACTGCACCGTAACAAGCTGCCTGTACAATAAGGAGCGCTGCTGCTGTAAGGATAATATCGAGGTGACAGGCGACCACGCCAGACACTCCAGAGATACCTGCTGCATCAGCTTTCGGGAGCGCACCGCAGATGGGGTGAGAAGCTCTGTAGATATTCCTACAAAAAATACAGATGTGATCTGCCAGGCTGTGGAATGCACCTTTAATGAGAACTGCCACTGCCAGGCAAAGCACATCAGTGTGGCAGGAGGAGCGGCCTGTGACTGCCGGGAGACAGAGTGCGCCACATTCCGCTGCAAGTGCGAATAGAAGCTACGATACCATCCCGCCCAGAGTTCCCCCTGCCATACAGAGGATCAGCGTCGTCACAAAGTGAGAGGAGCTGCCGGAAAAGCCCTGGCCTACAGCCAGAGAGATGATGGCCAGAACTGCGAAATAGAGAAGGCCAAAGGCGCCTCCCCAGAGAAATTTCCGGGTTTTCATCATTTTCCCTTCCAGAAAACCACCGAGAAAGCAGGCGGCGACGTAGATGGCAATGATGCCAATGTTTACGACGGATTCTGACAGCTGCAGCTTATACAGCAGAAGAGCAAGCAGAAGAAGCAGAAGCCCTGTAACGATATAAGCGGCAAGAAGAGATTTGATCAGCCGGACTGCAGCGTCCTGGCAGGCTTTCCCTTTTTCCATAACGATTCCTCCCCGGATTTGAATGATTCACAGTTCAGCCGCGGGGAAATATCCGGCAGGGCTGAACGTTTGCTGAAACTGGTATAATATATGAACAGGCATGTAAAAAAATACTTTTAAATCTTCCGGGGATATGATATACTTGATAAAAGATACGTTCGGCCGCAGGAGAAGTATGCGTTTCCGCCTTTTCCAGGCTGAAGTCAGGGACGTCCCTTATGAGACGTTCCGTAAGATAAGAGACAGGAGGGAAGTTATTATGAAGCATATTCAGACACTGAATACACAGATTCTGCAGAATACCGTAAAGAAGGGCGGCTGCGGAGAGTGCCAGACGTCCTGCCAGTCTGCCTGCAAGACATCCTGCACCGTAGGCAATCAGACGTGTGAGCAGCACAACAAATAAGAATCCGAAGATAGAAGCGTGAAGAACAAGGATGTCTCAAAAGCTCATGATTACAGGGCTTTTGAGGCATCCTTGTTCTGGTGTGGCGCTTCCGCGCCCCAGAGCGTGTCCGGAGAGTGAAAGCAGAAAAGTTTCAGACAACGGAAGAGAAAAAGATATTTTGGAAATATTTTACATAAGGAGTAAAAAAATGATACATCGTTATTATAACAACGGTTATTACATTGTACTGGATGTGAACAGCGGAGCGGTCCATGTGGTGGATGAGCTGGCTTATGAGGTGATCGGCCTTTATGAGAGCCGCGCCCGGGAAGAGATTGTGGAACAGCTGAAAGGCCGCTGGACAGAGGAAGAGATCCGGGAAGTGCTGGATGACGTGGAGGAGCTGAAGGCTCAGGGGACCCTGTTTACAGAGGATACCTATAAGGATCAGGTGATTGATTTTAAAAAGCGTTCTACAGTGGTAAAGGCGCTCTGCCTGCACATCGCCCACGATTGCAACCTGGCCTGCCGCTATTGTTTTGCTGAGGAAGGAGAGTACCATGGCCGCAGGGCTCTGATGAGCTATGAGGTGGGAAAACAGGCTCTGGATTTTCTGATTGCAAACTCCGGAAATCGAAGAAATCTGGAGGTGGATTTCTTCGGCGGCGAGCCGCTGATGAACTGGCAGGTAGTAAAAGATCTGGTAGCCTACGGCCGGGAGCAGGAGAAGCTTCACGACAAGAAATTCCGCTTTACCCTGACCACCAACGGCATTCTTCTGAATGATGAGGTTCAGGAATTTGTAAACCGGGAAATGAGCAACGTGGTCTTAAGCATTGACGGACGCAAAGAGGTCAACGACAAGATGCGTCCTTTCCGGAACGGACACGGCAGCTACGATCTGATCGTGCCGAAGTTCCAGAAGCTGGCTGAAAGCCGGAATCAGAACAATTACTACGTGCGCGGAACCTTTACCCGCAACAACCTGGATTTTTCCGAGGACGTGCTGCATCTGGCGGATCTGGGCTTCAAGCAGATCTCCGTGGAGCCGGTGGTGGCGGCTCCGGAAGAGCCCTATGCCATCCGGGAAGAGGACATTCCGGCGCTCTGCGAGCAGTACGACAAGCTGGCGGCGGAGATGGTGCGCCGACATGGAAAGGAAAATGATTTTAATTTCTTCCATTTCATGATTGACCTGACCGGAGGCCCCTGCGTCTACAAGAGGCTTTCAGGCTGTGGTTCAGGCACGGAGTATCTGGCTGTGACGCCCTGGGGAGATCTCTATCCCTGCCACCAGTTTGTGGGAAATGAGAAGTTCCTGATGGGAAATGTCTTTGACGGCGTGACCAATACAGAGCTGCGGGATGAATTTAAGTGCTGCAATGTGTACGCGAAGGAAAAATGTCAGAAGTGCTTTGCCAAGTTCTACTGCAGCGGCGGCTGCGCGGCCAACTCCTACAATTTCCACGGCTCCATCAACGATGCCTACGATATCGGCTGCGAGCTGCAGAAAAAGCGTGTAGAGTGCGCCATCATGATCAAGGCAGCCACCGCAGGACTGCAGACAGAAGCGGAAGATATGCGGACGGAGACGGAAGGCCTGCAGGAAGGAGCAGGGGAAGCCTGCGCAGAGTGCGGAGCCGCAGAATGCGCGCAGGGTTAAAGCGCCATGAGAGAAAAATGGGTGGAAGCGCCAAAAATCACCGGTAACGAAGAACTGGCGCGGAAATTTTCAGTAAGCCCCATGGCCATGCGTCTGATCCGCAGCCGGGCGGGAGAAAGTGAGGCAGAGGTCCGGGAATATCTCTGCGGTACCATCGAGGAGCTGGCGGACCCGTATCTGATGAAGGGAATGCGGGAGGCGGTATCCCTTCTGCGGGAAAAGATCCGGGAAGGCGCCTCTATCCGCATCATTGGAGATTATGATATCGACGGCGTCAATGCCACGCATATTTTAATTACAGCTCTCCGGCGCTGCGGTGCTCAGGCCGACACGGTAATTCCCGACCGCATGAAGGACGGATACGGTATCAACGAGCACCTGATAGGGGATGCGAAGAAGGCGGGAGTCGATACGATCATCACCTGCGACAATGGAATCGCGGCGGCAAAGGAGATTGCCTTTGCAAAAGAGCTGGGCATGACGGTGATCGTTACCGACCACCATGACATTCCCTATCAGGAGGAAGCGGATGGAAGCCGGACGGTGATTCTTCCGCCGGCGGATGTGATCGTAAATCCCAAGCAGCCGGACTGCCGGTATCCCTTTAAAAAGCTGTGCGGCGCGGCTGTGGCCTGGCGGCTGGCGGAAGCGCTCTACCGGGAGGAAGGAGTTCCCCGGGAGGAGTTTCTGGATCTGGCGGAATTTGCGGCAGTGGCCACAGTGGGAGATATCATGGACCTGACAGGGGAGAACCGGATTCTGGTGAAATATGGCCTGAAGCGGCTGGAGCAGACAAAAAATCCCGGATACCGGGCGCTTCTGGCTGTGAACGGTCTGGAAGGAAAAAAGCTGACGGCCTATCACATCGGATTCGTCATCGGGCCCTGCATCAATGCCAGCGGGAGACTGGACACTGCCCGGAGAGCGCTGCAGCTTCTGGGGGCGGAGACAAAAGCAGAGGCAGAAGAACTTGCGGGAGATCTGAAGGCGCTCAACGACAGCCGCAAGGATCTGACTGTAAAGGGCACGCAGCAGGCGGTCCAGATGATTGAAGAGACCGCTCTGAAACAGGACCGGGTGCTGGTGGTCTACCTTCCGGACTGCCATGAGAGTCTGGCGGGAATCATTGCGGGGCGCATCCGGGAAAAATATTTCAGGCCCTGTTTTGTATTGACGGACGCGGAAGACGGAGTCAAGGGCTCGGGCCGTTCCATTCCGGGCTACCACATGTTTGATGAGATGACCAGAGTGAGGGAGCTTTTCACCAAATACGGCGGCCATCCCATGGCGGCAGGGCTGTCGCTGAAGCCGGAAAACGTGGAGCCTCTTCGAAGGGCCCTGAATGAGAACTGCGCCCTGACAGAGGAAGAGCTGACGCCGCAGATTGCCTATGACGCGGTCCTTCCCATCTGTTACGCAGGGGAGCAGATTATCCGGGAGCTGGAGCTTCTGGAGCCCTTTGGGAAAGCCAATGAAAAGCCCCTGTTTGCCGCAGCGAATCTGAAGGTAAGAAGCGCGCGCATCATCGGGAAAAATCAGAATGTGCTGAAAGCGGCGCTGGAAGGTCCGGACGGCACCAGGGCCGATACCATAAGCTTTGGAGACGTTCAGGAAAATCTGGCATATATTGAAGGGAAGCAGGATGTCTGTATTCTGTATTATCCGGAAATCAATGAGTACCAGGGACGGCGCAGCGTGCAGCTGGTGGTAGAGAGCTGGCGGTGAACAGCTCTCTGCCAGGCGCGGTTTCCCTCAGGATATGCCGGAAAGCCCGCAGATAAGCGAAAATCTTGTCAAATACGGCCGTTCATGCTATACTATAGTACGTGTGCACAGGTATGCGCGGCAGGAAAGCTGCATGACGGCTGCCGGCAGGAGCTGCATGCCTGTATGGAAATGGGGAGCAAAGCAAACCTTAAGAAAAGAGGATTATAGATATGAAAAAACTGGAAGACTATGTAAGAAGCATTCCGGATTTTCCGGAGCCGGGAATCATTTTCCGGGATATTACCTCTGTGCTGCAGGATGCGGACGGCCTGCATCTGGCCATTGATTCCATGCAGGAGCTGGTAAAGGACGTGGATTTTGATGTGATTGTGGGTGCGGAATCCAGAGGCTTTGTGTTTGGAGCCCCGATTGCCTATAACATGCATAAACCCTTTGTGCTGATTCGCAAGAAGGGAAAGCTGCCCTGTGAGACCGTGTCCAGGGAGTACGACCTGGAATACGGCAGCGCGGAGATTGAGATGCACAGGGATTCCATCAAACCGGGACAGAAGGTTGTGCTGGTGGACGATCTGATTGCCACAGGCGGAACGATTCAGGCGGCCGCAGAGCTGGTGGAGTCTCTGGGAGGCGAAGTGGTAAAAATTATTTTCCTGATGGAGCTTGCGGGCCTGAAAGGACGGGAGCGCCTGCAGAAGTATGAAGTAGCTTCCGTGATTCGGTACGAGGGAAAGTAGCCACCAGGAAGTCAGCAGGCATCCCCGGTCTGGGAGAACTGTTTCCTGGAGCCGGGAAAGGAAACTGCAGAAAAAGATAAAGTTATAAATGCGGCAAAAGGCAGGTGTTGAGAATGGCAGAGATGAAGATTGGCGTGAAAAACCGGGATATGGAAGTAAATCACGATGATGAGAATGTGAAGGCCATGCAGGATTTTACGAGTCCCGACGTGCTTTACAGAGAGCTGATCAGCAGTGTGCTCAAATATCATCCTTCTACCGACATCAGTATGATTGAAAAGGCTTATAAGATTGCGTCGGAGGCTCATCAGGGCCAGCTGCGCAAATCCGGAGAGCCCTATATCATTCATCCGCTCTGCGTGGCGATTATTCTGGCGGATCTGGAGCTGGATAAAGAGACTATCGTTGCCGGCCTTTTGCATGACGCGGTGGAAGACACCGTGATGACCACGGAGGAGATTGCGCAGGAGTTCGGGGATGAAGTGGCCCTTCTGGTGGACGGCGTCACGAAACTGGGCCAGCTGTCTTACTCCGCGGATAAGATTGAGGTTCAGGCTGAGAATCTGCGTAAGATGTTCCTGGCCATGGCGAAGGATATCCGGGTCATTCTGATCAAGCTGGCAGACCGTCTGCACAATATGCGGACTCTGCAGTATATGAAGCCGGAGAAGCAGAAAGAAAAAGCCAGGGAGACCATGGACATCTATGCGCCCATCGCCCAGAGGCTTGGTATCTCCAAGGTGAAAAATGAGCTGGATGACCTGTCGCTGAAATATCTGGAGCCGGAAGTTTATTATGATCTGAAGGAACAGATTGCCGAGAAAAAGAGCGACCGGGAAGCCTTTGTGCAGAAAATTGTGTCAGAGGTACAGCAGCACATGAAGAATGCAGGCATTGAGGCTCATGTGGACGGACGTGTGAAGCATTTCTTCAGCATTTACAAGAAAATGGTGAACCAGCACAAGACCCTCGATCAGATCTACGATCTGTTTGCGGTCCGCATCATTGTGGAGACAGTGAAGGACTGCTATGCGGCCCTGGGCGTGATCCATGAGATGTATAAGCCGATTCCCGGCCGATTTAAAGACTATATCGCCATGCCGAAGGCGAATATGTATCAGTCCCTGCATACGACCCTGATTGGACCAAACGGCCAGCCTTTTGAGATTCAGATCCGTACCTATGAGATGCACAAGACGGCGGAATACGGTATCGCGGCCCACTGGAAATATAAGGAGAGCAGCGACGGCAAGAAGCCGGTGGATCAGCAGGAGGCAGAGAAGATGACCTGGCTGCGCCAGATTCTGGAGTGGCAGCGGGATATGTCTGACAACAGAGAATTCATGAATCTGCTGAAAAGCGATCTGGACCTGTTTTCCGAGAGCGTATACTGTTTTACGCCCACAGGAGAGGTCAAGGCGCTGCCCAGCGGTTCTACGCCCATAGATTTTGCCTACAGCGTGCACAGCGCTGTGGGAAATAAGATGATTGGCGCCAGGGTCAACGGAAAGCTGGTGACCATCGACTATAAGATTCAGAACGGCGACCGGATTGAGATTATCACCTCTCAGAATTCCAGAGGACCGAGCCGCGACTGGCTGAATGTGGTCAAGAGCACCCAGGCGAAGAACAAGATCAATCAGTGGTTTAAGAATCAGTTTAAGGAAGAAAATATTCTGAAGGGCAAGGAGATGCTTGCCCAGTACTGTAAACTGAAATCCATCAATACCGCCAATATCATGAAGCCGGAGTTCCAGAACGCTGTCATGCGCAAATATGGCTTCCGCGACTGGGATTCTGTCCTGGCAGCCATCGGACACGGAGGACTGAAGGAAGGCCAGGTTATCAATAAGATGGTGGAGGAGTATGAAAAGCTCCACCGGAAAGAGATTACCGATGAAAAGGTAATGGAGGCGGTCACAGAAAACAAGAACAACAAGCTGAAGCTGACCAAGTCCAAGAGTGGAATTGTAGTGAAGGGGCTGTCGGATGTATCGGTCCGTTTCTCCAAATGCTGCAGCCCGGTGCCTGGCGACGAGATTGTAGGCTTTGTGACAAGAGGACGCGGCGTCTCCATTCACCGGACCGACTGTGTCAATATTATTAATCTGCAGGAGTCGGAACGCCAGCGGCTGATTGACGCGGAGTGGCAGGATGTGGGTGCCTCTTCGTCCGGTGAGAAATACGCTACGGAGATTAAGATCTATGCCAACAACCGGACAGGGCTTCTGGTAGATATCTCCCGTATCTTTACGGAAAGAGGCATCGATATGACCAGTATGAATGTGCGGACCAGCAAGCAGGGAACCGCTACAATCTCGGTCACCTTTGATATCGGAGGAAAAGAGGAACTGCAGCGGATTGCAGAGAAGCTGTATCAGGTGGAAAGCGTGCTGGATGTGGAGCGAGCCACCGGCTGATAAGGGCAGGAGGGTCTATGAAGATAGAATGTATGGTGCTGGGCGCTGTGGCGACCAACTGCTATTTTGTCATAAATGAAGAGACGAAAGAGACGATTGTGATCGATCCGGCTGACCGGGCGGATGTGATTCTGAAAAAGGCCGCAGAGGAAGGCCTGACACTGAAAGCGGTATTTCTGACCCACGGGCATGGGGATCACATCATGGCGGTGCCGGAGCTTCGGGAGAAGACGGGAATTCCGGTCTATGCCTGCAGGGCAGAGGAAGAACTGCTTGCAGATCCCGGACAGAATCTGTCCACAGGGCTTTTCGGGAAGCCGCTGTCTCTGAAAGCAGATGTCCTGACAGAGGACGGCCAGGAGCTTACAGCGGCAGGCATGAAATTCCGGGTGCTGTCCACTCCCGGTCACACGCCGGGCGGCTGCTGTTATTACAGCGAAGAGGAAGGCGTACTGTTTTCGGGAGACACTCTGTTCTGCGGCTCCGTGGGCCGGACCGATTTTCCGGGCGGAAGCATGGGAACCCTGGTCCGCTCCATTTCAGAGAAGCTGATGCCCCTTCCCGACGAGACGAAAGTGTATCCGGGTCATCAGGAAGAGACGGCCATCGGCGATGAGAGACGGTGGAATCCTTTTATAAGGAACTGATAAAATGATAGAAGTAAAGATTAACGATGAGAGCTTTGCCTATGATATCCACTCACTGATTCAGGCCTTTTATCCGGGTAAGGAGGTCCAGGTCCGGGAAAAGGAAACATTTACAGAAGATTCTCCCCTGAAGATGGAGGCGGAGATTGGTGAAGCAGAAGTACGGTTTTTAATTTATGAAAATGGTATCTGCCGGGAGAGCGGTACGGTTTCCGTGGAAGACCCGGATCGAAAGGCGGTCAAGAACCAGTTGAAAAAGCTTCTGTATCAGAAGCTTTGTGCTTTTACAGGGAAGACACTGCCCTGGGGGACGCTGACCGGAATCCGGCCGGTGAAGATTCCCATGGCCATGCTGGAAGAAGGTCATTCCAATCTGGAAATAGCCCGGTATATGTGGGAGACTTATGACTGCAGCAAAGAAAAGGCAGCCCTTGCCATCTCCATTGCCAACCGGGAGCGGGAGGTTCTGGAGGGGCTGGATTACGAAAACGGCTACAGCCTTTATGTGGGAATTCCCTTCTGCCCAAGCATCTGCCTGTACTGTTCATTTTCCTCATCCCCCATGAAGCTGTGGGAAAAGCGGGTAGAGGATTATCTGGAGGCGCTGTTTAAGGAGCTTTCTTTTCTGGGAAAGGCTTATGCGGGCAGAAAGCTGAATACAGTATATGTGGGAGGCGGGACTCCTACCACACTGAATGCCTCGCAGCTGGACAGACTTTTGTCCTGTATAGAGGAAAACTTTGATCTGCAGTATCTGAAGGAGCTGACTGTAGAAGCGGGACGTCCGGACAGTGTGTCTCCGGAGAAGCTCCGCGCTTTGAAAGATCATAAGGTGACAAGAATCTCCGTCAATCCCCAGACCATGAACCAGAAGACGCTGGATTTGATTGGAAGAAAACATACAGTGGAAGAGACCGTACAGGCTTTCCATATGGCGAGGGAGGCCGGCTTTGACAATATCAATATGGATCTGATTGTAGGGCTTCCGGGAGAGGGCATTGAGGATGTACGCCACACCATGGAAGAACTGCGCGCTCTTGATCCGGACAGCATTACGGTCCATTCTCTGGCGGTCAAGAGGGCCGCGCGGCTGAAGCTGTTCCGGGACACCTATGAGGAGATGGGTTTCCAGAACAGCCAGGAGATTATGGACCTGACGTATCGGTACTGCGTGGAGCAGGGAGCTTACCCCTATTATCTCTACCGGCAGAAAAATATGGCAGGCAATTTTGAAAATGTAGGTTACGCGAAGGTTGACAAAGCGGGAATTTACAATATACTGATTATGGAAGAGAAGCAGACGATTCTGGCCGCAGGAGCAGGAGCGTCTTCCAAGTTCGTGTTTGCCGCCGATCACATTGAGAGAGTGGAAAATGTCAAGGATGTGGCCCAGTATATCGGGCGCATTGATGAGATGATCGAACGGAAGAGAAGCTTTATGGAGGCTCACGGCCTTTTCTGAGACAGGATTTGGAACAGGAATAGAAACAGGAATGAACAAGGTGACGCCCCTTTCCTTTTTTGAAGAGGATATCACAGAGGAAATCAATCACGGGATCAGAGTCAGCAACCTGGCTTATTATACGGCGAAAAGCCTGGGACTGTACGAGACTCAGTGCCATGAGCTGGCAGTGGCCGGCATGGTACATGACATCGGAAAGCTGAGAGTATCCGGCTATCTGTACGGACGCCATGAGGATACGCTGAAGATCGAGGAGATGAAATATGTCCGGATGCACCCGAGGCTTGGCTATGAGCTTCTGATGCGTCATGATTACTCGGATTTCGTGGTGGAAAGTATTTTATATCATCATGAAAATTATGACGGTTCCGGATATCCGGAGAATCTGGCTGGCACGCAGATTCCTCTGGGCGCCAGAATTCTAAGAGTATGCGACGTATACGCGGCGCTGACTTCGGACCGGCCCTACCGGAAGGCCTTCGATTCGGAGACGGCAGTGGAACTGATGATTGAGGAAGTAAAAAATTTTGATATGAGAGTATTTCTGGCCTTTCAGAGAGTGATTCACGAGGAGGAGCTTCAGGAGAAATGGGAGCTTCCCCGCATAGAGGTCCGGATTACAGAGGAGGAGAACATATGATTACACAGGCTCCAAGAGGAGTGGAAGACTGGTACGGCGAGCGGATGCACCGGCGCGCGTGGGTGGAGCGCCAGGCAAGAGAACTGGCACGCACCTACAATATGACTGAGATTATTACCCCGATGTTTGAGCACACCGTGCTGTTTCAGCGCGGCGTGGGCGAGACCACGGACGTGGTGCAGAAAGAGATGTATACCTTTAAGGATAAGGGCGACAGAAGCATTACGCTGAAGCCGGAAGGCACGGCGGGAACCATGCGCGCTTACCTGGAGCATAATATGTATGCCAACCCGGCCCCCACAAAGCTGTACTATGTGACGCAGGCTTTCCGTTATGAGAAACCTCAGAGCGGGCGCCTCCGCCAGCATCACCAGTTCGGCGTGGAGTTTGTGGGCTCCAAGAGTCCTCTGGCTGAGGTGGAAGTGATTTCCCTGGCGGCTGCCCTCATCCGGAAGCTGGGGCTGAAGGATGTAAAGCTTCATATCAACAGCATCGGCTGCCCGAACTGCAAGAAGGATTACAACAAAGCGCTGCTCTCCTATCTGAGAAAGCATGAGGACGCTCTGTGTCCTACCTGCCGGGAAAGAATGCAGAAAAATCCCATGCGCGTCATCGACTGCAAGGTGCCCGAGTGCAGGGAAATTATCAAGGATGCGCCCCGGACCATCGACTATCTGGACGAGGAGTGCCAGACGCATTTCGCGGAGCTTCAGAAGCTCCTGACCGAGCTGGAGATACCGTTTGAGGTGGATACGGGCATTGTCCGCGGTCTGGACTATTATACGAAGACCGTGTTTGAGTTTGTGAATTCCGAAGGCTTCACCCTCTGCGGAGGCGGACGCTATGACGGCCTGATTCATGAGATTGATGAGAAGCATGACATTCCTTCTGTGGGCTTCGGCATGGGAATCGAGCGGATTCTCTATTTCCTGGAGAAGGAAGGCGTGGAGCTGCCGGCCATGGAGACGCCGGATCTCTATGTGGGAATTCTGGGAGCGGACGCAAGGGCGAGGGCCTATAAGCTGGTAAATGAAATCCGGAGCCACGGCCTGATTGTGGAGACCGATTACATGGACCGCAGCGTCAAGGCGCAGATGAAATACGCCAATAAGATTGGCGCGAAGAAAGTAGTCATCATCGGAGCGGACGAGCTTGAGAAGGGCACGGCGAATGTGAAGGATATGGCCACCGGCGAGCAGACTGAGGTGAGCTTGAACGAGCTTCCGGCGTTGTTTTAGTGTTACTATTCACAGCCACTCCACCCACATGCGCACTCGTCGCCTCTTCGAGGCTTCAGTCCCGCTCCTTACGGAGCTAAGACTGCTTATGTGGGTGGGGTGACTGCTTCACAGTCCTGATTCAGAAATGATAACAAATGCTTACGTGCAAGCACGACACATTTGTTATCATTTCTGAATTGGCTGTGAATAGTAACTTTTAAATAGATTTTAGGAGGAGAAAAGAGATGTTTCAGTCAAGAACACATACCTGCAATGAGCTCCGGCTTTCTGACGCAGGAAAGACCGTCACCATTGTGGGATGGTATGAAAATATGCGGAAGGTCAGCAAGAATCTGGGATTTTTGATTCTGCGGGACTTTTACGGCACGACCCAGGCGGTCATTGAGACGGAGGAGATGATGGCCCGTCTGTCCGGTGTCAATACGGAATCCACCCTGTCCATTACCGGCGTGGTACGTGAGCGTTCCAGCAAGAACCCGAATCTTCCCACCGGAGAGATCGAAGTAGTGCCCACCGATATTCAGGTGCTGGGCCGCTGCCGTTACAACGAGCTTCCCTTTGAGATTAACCATTCCAAGGAAGCAGATGAGAATGCAAGGTTGAAATACCGCTATCTGGATCTGAGAAATCCGGCTGTGAAAGATCGGATCGTTCTGCGCTGCAATGTGGTGGCAGAGCTCCGCAAGAGCATGACAGAGCACGGATTCCTGGAGATTACAACGCCGATTTTGACCTGTTCCTCTCCGGAGGGCGCAAGAGATTACCTGGTGCCGTCCAGAAATCATCCGGGCAAGTTTTACGCTCTGCCCCAGGCGCCCCAGCAGTTCAAACAGCTTCTGATGACCTCCGGTTTCGACCGTTATTTCCAGATTGCGCCCTGCTTCCGTGACGAGGACGCAAGAGCAGACCGGTCTCCGGGAGAATTCTATCAGCTGGATATGGAGATGGCTTTCGCAAGCCAGGATGACGTATTTTCCGTGCTTGAAGATGTGCTTCCGCCCATCTTCGCAAAATACGGCGTATACAAGACAGCCTCCAGCGCGCCCTTTAAGCGGATTTCTTATCATGACGCCATGGAAATCTACGGCTCTGACAAGCCGGATCTGCGCATCGATCTGACCCTGCAGGACGCAACTGCATGTATGGCAGACTGCGGCTTCGGACCCTTTGAGGGACAGAACGTAAAGGCTGTGGTATTCAGCGATTTCAAGGGCACCCGTAAGGTGATTGACAAGATCTGTGCCGATGTGGAGGTGCAGACCGGAAATAAGGCTTACTGGTTCCGCCTGGATGAGAACGGCGAGCTGGTCGGCGGTATCTCCAAGTTCCTGGCAGACAGAAAAGAGGCTGTGATCGAGGCGCTGTCCTTAAAGCCCGGCGATTTCGTGGGCCTGGCGGCAGGAAAGAAGCTCGCGGCCCAGAAGACTGCAGGCGTGCTCCGCAAGGTGCTGGGCAACACGGTGGAAGGCCATATGAACAAGGAATGCTACGAATTCTGCTGGATCGTAGACTTCCCCATGTACGAGATTGGCGAGGAGTCCGGAAAGCTGGAATTCTGCCACAATCCGTTCTCCATGCCCCAGGGCGGCATGAAGGATCTGACAGAGAAAGACCCGCTTGACATCTATGCTTACCAGTATGATTTGGTTTGCAACGGCGTGGAGCTGTCCTCCGGCGCTGTCCGGAACCATGATCCGGAAATCATGGTAAAGGCTTTCGAGCTGGTCGGCCTCGGCGAAGACGATGTGAAGGCCAAGTTCCCGGCCATGTACAACGCATTCTGCTACGGAGCTCCGCCCCACGCAGGCATCGCTCCGGGCGTGGACCGTATGGTAATGCTGATTGCGGGAGAGGAAAGCATCCGCGAGATCATTCCGTTCCCCATGAACAAGACGGCCCAGGACGTTATGATGGGAGCTCCGGCCGAGGTAGACCCGCAGCAGCTGAAGGATGTGCATATCCAGGTGGTAATGCCGGAGAAGAATGCCTGACGGCGGTTCAGGAAACAGATGACAACAAAAGAGCTTTTGCAAAGTAGGTGAACAATCATCTATGGAGCAAGGGCTCTTTTTTGCGCTGAGAAACAAAAAGAGAGTATCGCTCTATCATTTAATCGGAGGATTTGCATCATTCTCATCCAATCTTTCGTCACAGTTATAGCAGAGTCATTTAGTGTTTTTCTGTATTTCTTTGGTTTCATATTATCCTTTGTTTAATGCTGATTCGATGTGTAATTCTGTTACTGTTCGCTCCAATTCACAAATCCGTGTAAATTTGCTTTGTGAATGAGACCAATTCACAATTGAATTATATTTTTACTGGGTTGTCGACTAATACTGGAAGCGGGTGATAAATGTCGATTCCCTGATTTACATCCGTAGAGAATAGTTGGGTTCTACGGATGAAATATGCTATTTTTATGATTCTATTCCATAGTTCTTGAATACTCACTTACTTTTCGCCGGAAGTTTCTGAAATAAGATGATGGCTTGTCCTAAACTTCTCAAGAATGAATTCCAGAGACTATCTATTTCTTCCCGACACCTCCTGTCTGAATGAACTGCACCCCAAAAGTAGGATAAGAAAGCCAACGATAGGGGCGCAGTAATCCACGGGAAAAGAATTGTTCAGTGAGGAATTAAGATTAGCGGTTGTTCAGTATGTACTGGAAGGGCATACACGCAAAAAGGCATTCGACAAAGTATGTCCAGAAAGGGAAACTGTCTGGACAATGCGGTTATGGAAGACTTCTTCAGAATGTTCAAATAGGAATTGCTATACCTATGGACGTTCCAATCATTAGACGAGTTTTGCCAGGAACTAAACGCCTATCTTGAATACTATAACCACAACCGAATCAAAGAAAAACTGAATGGGTTAAGCCCTGTCCAATACAGAATTAAAAACGGCTTTGCCGCATAACTCTTGTCTAACTTTTAGGGTTCACTTCACTGAGGCACGTTGTCTCTTGTACACTGACGCAATAATGACTATAAGTCAATAGCAGCAGTCTGCTTTTTATAATTCAGGAAAAGGAGGAGTTTATGGAAAGCAGGAGGGAAGGAATTCAGATTGTGTGAAAAAAGTCCGTTTGAACATGCCTCATAGAGAGGTGGAACAGTTTACAGATCAGATCAAAGGAGCATCAGGAGAGCATTATGAAAGAGACAGATATGGAGAAGCTGCGGGCATGGCTTAAGATTGTGGCAAAGGCCAAAACGATAGAACAGTTCCGTACACTGGCAGGCATCTGACTTTAGACAGGCCCCTCGCTGTCTGGTTTCAGAGAGTGCAGAAGCTGCCAGTGTGCTGGCCTGCGTTTTTGGTGCTATGCCTTCAGTAGCGAAAAAAGTTCAGGGTATAAAGAAATCATCTCCTCTAAGGTGGAAAAGGCTGGAAAGGTTCCCCATTTCTGTACGGTCTGGGCAGCATACAGACTTGCCAGCTCGCACCCTTTGTTAAGCGGTATTCTGCGCACAAGAGCAGCCGTCACAGCGGCCAGGAAGGAATCTCCGGCCCCGGAGGTGTCCGTGACAGGGACAGGGTGGGCGGGAAAGGAGAAAACCTGATTCTTGTCAAGCAGAAGGCAGCCGTTTCCGCCCAAAGTCAATATGATGCGTGCACAGCCATATAGTTTTTGAAGCTGCCGAATGCTCTGGACGTCATAGGAGTTCAGGGAGGAATGGCCTTTTCCTGTGCAGGCGGCGGGGTGACAGCTCTTCAACGCCAGCAGAGCATCTCTTTCCGTCTGGTTTACCACTAGCAGATCAACAAAGTCAAGTCTTCCAATATCCCCTTCGGGAGCAGGGGAAGGATTCAGAATTACATATTTCCCCATGTTTTTGGCATAGGAGGCTGCTTCCAGGGCATCGGAAATTCGGATTTCAAAGCCTGTAATCAGGTATTTGGCTTCCGGATACTGGCGGATGCCGTGGTGGATTTCTGATGTAGAGAAGCAGGCTGCCTCTCCTCCGAGAAGTATAGAATTGCTGCCGGAGCGGTCCACCAGGATCGCTCCGATTTGCGTGGACATGGAGGGTTCGCGAATCAGAGCTTCGCAGGAAATCCCGTTTTCTTTCAGAAGCTCCTCACCGATATGTCCCCAGATGTCAGTGCCGATTTTGCTGACAAAGGCCGTCCGTACGCCGAGGCGCTCCAAAGCGGCAGCTGTATTGGAACCTTTGGCTCCGTCATCGCCGATTTCCCAGGAGGAACTCCACAGAGTTTCTCCGTTTTCCGGGAAATGAGAGAGCTTAATCAATTGTCCGACTCCGTGGGAGTGGAATACAAGAACCTGTGCAGGCTCATTGGAAATAGGAGTTTTAGAGCCGTGGCCGTCAGATAAGTTGGCGTTGGATATTTCGTTCATTTTTTAGTACCGTAATTCAGAGGAATAAAAGCCGTTGTCAGTTTCCATGGGGTGGGAGGCTGTGGCCTCATCACAGCACAATATTTTTTCAGGAATGCGGTCTACAAGGAGGGTAGCCGGATATTCCAAGGTAGGCTGTCCAAATAAAAGGACCCGGATGACGGTCTGTTTCCAGGAACCTGTCGTAATCATGAATACAATACGTCTGGCTTTCAGGATAGAGCAAAAGCCCAGAGTGATGGCCATAGGAGGGATCGCGTCATAGCAGCCGCCGGCCTCGCGCTCAGAGAGGGCAACAATCGTGTCGGGATTGATATGTACGATTCGTGTCCTGGATGCGGCGAATTCTTCCATAGTAATCCGGTGATAGGGATCACGGGGGGATTCACAGAAGGCGATCAATCCTTTGCAGCCGATGCCTGCCCAGACTGTATCGATACCGCCCAGCTCCTCTACCTTTTCATCGAAATAATCCAGATTGTGCATATCAGGCCATATCCGCTGGTCCTCCGGTACATTCAAAGCTTCATCAATCTGTCCGTAGAAGTCATGAAGCATGATGCCGCGCAGACTGTTGTAGGCATATTGGACCGGATAGGGGCGGCTTTGCCAGTCAAGCCATTCGTCCATGTGAAAAACATAGAGGTTTTTCAGACTGATGCGCTCCTCGTTGACACGGCGGCAGAAGGTTTTGTACTGGTCGAGCGGTCCCGCGGGCAGGATCCAGCGGGTAATTTTACCGGCCTGATTGTTGGCGATTATCTCGTCGGCCATCAGATTGCCGATATGCTCCATAGTTTCTGCCTTTGTGGGCAGCATGTCAATCCGATCTATTTTGCGATCAGGATGAGAAAAAAGAGCGCTGCGGGGAACGGAACACCAGCGGCGAAGCTGTTCCTTCGTAATGGCATATTCCATAACAAATACCTCCTTTTTAGAAGCTGAAATTTTGACTTTACCGTTTTAGTATAACGGACAAAAAATCAGGTGTCAATGGTTTTTACTAAACCGTTTTATCGATTTTTCCCTTTCTTTTTTGTAAATTTATGATATAATAAAAATCAGATCTTGTATCGCGCCGGCCTGGCTGTTCCCAACCGGACCGTATGTATTTCCATGAGAGCGACAAAGAACGATGGGAGGTTAACAGACGATGACAAAGGTGATGAGAAAGGAGTCAGATGCTTGAAATCAGTGAATATAAAGAAAATATCCCAGCTTGCGGGTGTGTCTCCGACGGCAGTTTCCTTCGTGTTGAATAACCGGGAGGGCGTCAGCGAGGAGACACGCCGGAAGGTGCAGGAGATCATCAAGCAGGAGGGGTATATACCGAATATCAATTCCAGGCGCCTCAGCATGAAGCGCAGCTTCAATATAGCGTTTATCAACAGTGAGACATATGCGATGTTTACGGATGCGTTCGCCAACGGGACGGTTAAGGCCGCTGTCTGTAAGGCGAACAGCATGGGCTATAATATCATGCTGCTGCCGGAGATGAATCTGAAAAACCGGGATTACTTGACGACGGTGATAGGCCAGGGAGACATCGACGGCGCATTGGTGATGCATGATATTGATCCAGTGATATATGCGACGCTCAAGGAAAATAAGATTCCGATGGTCGCAATTGACTCCCACATGCAGAATCCGCCTTATCCGTGCATTATGATGCGGTATGAGGAGCTTGCATACCAGGTATGTATGTATCTGATTGGGCAGGGACACAGGGACATCGCGTTTCTGGGCATTGAATCGTTGCCAGAGTTTTATCTGCGCTGCCTGAAGGGCTACCAGAGAGCCCTTTCGGAAAAGAACCTGCCGATCCGTGCGGAGTGGATCTTAAGTGCGGCCGATGACGGTATCAACGTGCCGGAGGCCGTCCAAAATACCTTGAAGGAAAAGCTGAGCAGAGAGCATCTGCCCACAGCGATCTTCTGTGTGAATGATCTGACTGCGATCGGAGCCATCAGCGGATTAGTGCAGATGGGGGCCTCCGTACCGGAGGATGTTTCCATTATCTCAATCGATGACATTTCTGTGGCAAAATACTATATTCCGCCGCTGACGACGCTGCGTGTGGATACCGCTTACATGGGGGAAAAGGCAGTGGAAATACTGCACAATATCATAGAAGGTAAGTCGGAGGGGGAGGTTTTCTGCATGGACGCGGGAGAATTGATTGTAAGAAAATCAGTTCACAGCCTAAATCCATGATCCAATAAGTTTATACACATTGCATAAAAAACGGCGGATTTTTTCGATAAATCTGCCGTTTTTTTACGTTTTCAGAAAATTCTGTTGACATGAAGCAGGGGCATCATCTATAATTAACTAAAGCGATTTAGTAACCCGTTCAAAACAACCGGACATGCGGCAGCTCAAAACAAAAAGGAGGAAATGACATGAAAAAGAAAATGTTATCAGTGATTCTTGCGGCGGTTCTTATGCTGAACATGGCAGCCTGCGGCGGACAGGAAAGCGGAACGTCTGGAGAGACGGCGGATACAGAAGAAAGCGGCTCCGATTCGGAGACGGCGGATCCTGCGGACAGCACGGCGGTGGCTGCGGAGGATCTGACCTTTGGCGTGACCGTCAGTTTCATTACAGGATATTATAGTGCGATGATTGACGGAATCAATGAGACGGCCGAGGAGATGGGAATAGAGATTGTGCTGCTGAATGCGGAAAATGATTCTACGAAACAGGCGCAGCAGATGGAAAACCTGATCGCCCAGCAGGTAGATGCGATTATTTGCAACCCGGAGGATTCCGTCGCGATAGCAGCGTCTGTACAGAAGGCCATGGATGCGGGAATCCCAGTGGTCATGGTAGACAGAATTGTGGATGGAGCGACACCCTCTAAGCAGATCATCAACAATTCCTATGATCTGGCCTACCAGCTTGTGGAGGAGTTTTCTCAGTCTGAGGATTGTGCGAATCTGGAAGCGCCCCTGAAGACACTTGTAATGGTGGGAAGCATGTCAGATTCCTACGCAGTGAACTGTCTGAATGCCATGCGCGACGCGATCGCGGCGTACCCGGATACTTTTGAGCTGGTAGCTGAGATCCCTGGCGACTGGAATCAGGACACGGCTCTGAAGGGGCTGCAGAACGCTCTTTCTGCCAACGATGACATCGATCTGATACTGACGCCTTCGGATATGTATCTGCCTTGTATTCAAAGTGCCCTGGATCAGATAGGAGCCTGGAAACAAATCGGTGAAGAAGGGCATGTGATGGTGCTCTCCATGGATGGAGATTCCAACGGACTGCAGGCGATTAAGGACGGATATGTAGAGGCGGACGCTGTCATTGACGCACAGGTATGCGGACAGTGGGGCGTGGAATACGCTTACAAGATTCTGAACGGAGAGGAGCAGGAGGACGGAGCGACGATTGATCTGCCTGGCTTTATCGTAACTTACCAGAATTTTGAGGAGATGGCGCCGAAAGCTTACAGTTATGGCGATTTGACCTGAAGCAGTCAAGGAAAATCCAAGAGGTAATTGACAGGAGCTGCCGCAGCTCCATCAAAACAACGCTCTGAGAGGAATGAGAGAAATGAAAAAGACGGGAGTAGCAGTAAAAAAAGTAATTCTGGATTATCCGATTGCCCTGTTTGTATTGCTGGCTGTTTTATTTGGCGTTCTGTTTGTTCCGCATTTTGTTTCCGTCTACAATATGAAAAATATATGTCTGCAGCTCTGTGATTTGCTTGTAATCGCCTGCGGCTATACCTTTGTGGAATTAAATGCGGGGACGGATCTGTCCTGTACTTCAATTTTGGCAGTGGGAAGTGTGGTGGGAGCCTACGTGATGGTATTTCTGTTCCCGGAGGCACCCCTGCTTGGGACTGTCGCGGGCATTGTCACAATTTTGTTTGTAGGAGCGATCTTTGGGGCGATCAACGGACTTGCAGTTGTACGGCTGAAGATGCCAAGCTTTATTGCCAGCATGGCTACAATGCTGATAGGCGCGGCATTTGCGACCTGGTTTGCGTCTTTTGCGCTGGGAAAAACAAGCATTGGCGGTCTGCCGCAGTCCTTTATTGTTCTGGGTGGCTCAGGAAATTACTTTTTCGTGCCGATTATAATAGCCTTGTGCATGTGGGGACTTGCAGATTTTCTACTCAAGAGGACAAAATTCGGAAGGGATGTTTATTCCGTGGGAACGAATCCCAAAGCAGCCCACATTTCAGGGATTAAGGTGAAAAAGACGGTTTTCTGGATGTTTATGCTGTGCGCTCTGTTCGCAGCAGTGGAATCAATTCTTCTGACTGCGCGCAATCAGGCGGGCATGTCCAATCTGGGAAGCACGATGTTTTTAAATATTGTTTCGGCCGTCGTGATTGGAGGGACTTCGGTCAGCGGCGGTTTCGGCGGAGTGCGTCAGACCTTTCTCGGCTCGCTGTTTATCGTGCTGATTAACAACGCCATGAATCTGATAGGCGTGGAGTGGTACACGATTATGCTGGTTCAGGGACTTTTGATTCTGCTGGCGACGATTCTGGACTACATGGTAAAAAATTCACGTTACCGTGTGAAGAAGGCTGTGAAGGAGGAATGACAAGGTGAAGGATGCAGTTTTGCAGTTAAATGGGATCTGCAAAGGATTTTTCGGCGTACAGGTTCTCTATGACATTTCTCTGGATCTTTTTGAAGGAGAGGTGCTGGGACTGGTAGGGGAAAACGGAGCCGGGAAGTCTACACTGATGAATATCGTCGGGGGCGTGCTCCCCAGCGATGCGGGGACTATGAAGCTTGGCGGAAGGGAATATAAGCCTCAAAGTCCTCAGACGGCCACACAGGCGGGCATCTCTTTTATCCACCAGGAGCTGAGCCTTTTTACGAATATGAGCGTAGCGGAGAATATTTATATCGACGGCTATCCCACAGGACTTTTCGGCAGAGTGGACAAAAAGAAAATGTACCAGGAGGCCGGAAAATATCTGGAAAAATATCATGTAGATGTAAAAAATCCGGGTGTCCAGGTAGGCGAGCTTCCCATGGGCTCCCGGCAGATGATAGAGATTATCAAAGCCCTCGTAAAGGAGACGAAAATCCTGATCTTCGATGAGCCGACCACTTCTCTGTCAAACAGAGAGAAGGAGATCTTGTTTGAGACGATCGGGGAATTGAAGAAAAACGGGATTTCGATTATTTATATTTCTCATATTCTGGAGGATGTGCTGAAGCTCAGCGATCGGATCAGCGTTCTGCGTGACGGGCACATCATAGAGACAAAAAAAGCGCAAGAATGGTCCAGGGAAAGTCTGATCCGGGATATGGTAGGAAGGAGCCTGAAGCAGGTCTATCCTACGATTGAGAAAACGACAGGCAGCAAAGTCCTTTACAGCATCAATCATGTATCCTGTGCAGGCCTGGTAAAAGATGTGAGCATCGAACTGCATGAGGGAGAGATCCTGGGAGTATTCGGGCTGATGGGCGCGGGACGTTCGGAGCTTGTAAGGGCCGCTTTCGGCGTCGATCCTATGGAGAGCGGCAGTGTGACGATAGGCGGAAAGGAATATGCAAGGCCGACGCCGTCAGACTGTATTCAGGAGGGTATGGCCTTTATCACGGAGAACAGGCGTGAGGAGGGACTGATGATGCCCAAATCCGTAAACGATAATATCGCAATGGTTATGGAGCGGAATCTGACGGGGAAATTCGGCGTGATCGACAGCCGGAAGGAGCAGGAGCTGACAGGAAATGTGATAGCAGCCATGGGCATAAAGACAGCAGATCCTAAAAGCCAGCCTGTGAACAGTCTGTCAGGCGGAAACCAGCAGAAGGTAGTAATCGGGAAGTGGGTGGCTACAAATCCGAAGATTTTTATCGTGGATGAGCCGACCAGAGGAATCGATGTGGGGGCAAAATACGAGATCTATAAGCTGCTGCTTAAGCTGGCTGCGGAGGGAGCCGCTATTTTGTTCATCTCATCAGAAATGGAAGAATTGATGGGAATGTGCGACAGGATTCTTGTGATGAAGGATGGAAGTCTTGCCGGGAGCATTGAGAAGGCGGAGTTTTCGCAGGAGACTCTTGGAAGAATGGCGTTGTAAGGAGGAATCAGAATGAATAGTATGGCAAAAGGACAGACAGGGAAGGCGGCAGGCTTTCTTTCGAGATACGGACTTTATCTTGTAATTGCCATCATGGTGGTTGCTCTGTGCTTTGTGAATAAAAACTTTGCGACATACAGCAATTTTATGCTGATCCTGCAGCAGATGGCTCCCTTTGGCGTAGCAACCATTGGCATGATCTTCGTACTGATTACGGCGGGAATTGATATTTCAGCCGGACGCGTCATGTTTATCTCGGGTGTGGTGGTAGGAGAGATCCTTTTGAAGCTCCCGGCTTCTGTGCTGGAGTCCCCATTTGTTTTTGTCATCTGTTTTGGAGCGGCGATTCTGGTGGGCGGGGCCTTTGGCATGATGAACGGCCTTCTGATTACGAAGCTGAAGATTTATCCCTTTATGGCCACGCTGCTCATGGGGTATATCGCCCGGGGCCTGGGGCTGACGATAGCTGGAAATACAAAGTATGACGTCAGCATACTCGGGACCATATCGAACAGCCGGATCTTTGGTGTTCCGGTTGCCTTCCTCATTTTTGTTGTGCTTGCAGTGCTGATGAACTATGTTCTGCGCTGTACGACGTTTGGAAAGCATACCATGGCAATCGGGAATAATAAAGCGGCCGCGGCGCAAATCGGCATCCGTGTGGATCGGCATATGATTATCATTTACATGATGTGCGGCGTGTTTTCCGCCATAGGAGGGCTTCTCTCCGCCGGACAGATCAGTGAGGTGTTTACTACGTTTGGAGAAAATAATGAGTTTCAGATTATTTCTTCGGCAGTAATCGGCGGAGCCAGCATGTTCGGCGGAAAGGGATCGATTCTGCCAGGCGCGGTTGTGGGAGTGCTTTTGATCCAGGTCGTGCTGAACGGTCTGGGAATGCTTAATGCCTCTGTCTACATTTATAATGTGGTACGCGGCGTGATTATCTTCCTGGCGGTAGCGATTGACTGTATTGGATTTGAGGGAGAACTTAGATAAAAGGAGGAGCTTAAAGTTATGGAGAGAATCTGTATCCCCAGGGAGGAGTTCGGGGAGAGAGTGAGAAAGGCCCAGAAGCTGATGGCAGAGCAGGGCATCGATGTGATGTTTGCGTTTGCAAACGAGGCGGAGCCTCAGTTTGTGCGGTATTTGAGTGATTACTGGCCGTCTTTTGAGACTGCGGCGGTTTTGTTTGGGCGGAAGGGGGATCCGCTGCTTTTGATTGGACCAGAGAGTTTGACCTATGCGGAGGACCGTTCCAAAATCAGGGATATTCGACGGATCAAATGTTTTCGGGAGTCTTCAAACCCGGAATATCCGGGAGTGAAGCTGGATACTCTGGAGGAAGCGCTGGAGGCTGTCCGTACGGATACGATCAAGACGCTGGCGGTAGCCGGATACAATCTGCTGCCCTATATTGTGTACGAAGATTTGAAAAAGGCTCTGGAGAGATTTGGGGATGTGCAAATCGTCAGAGGTGACGATCTGCTGATGACCTTACGTAAAGTAAAGTCCCCGGCAGAGCTGGCCTGTCTGCGAAAAGCCGGGGAGATCACAGTAAAAGCATTGGAAAATGAACTGGCCCATATCAAGCCGGGGATGACAGAGCAGCAGGTCTGCGGCTACGCGATGGAAGCTATCTATGCAAACGGAGGCGAGATGGAGGCTTATCCGTTCTGGACTCTGGCCGGAAAAGGCAGCAATCAGGCGATCAGCCGTCCAAGAAACAAGGTGATACAGAAGCAGGACTATGTGCATCTGAATGTAGGCGCCCGCTATGAAGGCTATGCTGCTTCTCTGGCAAGAGGGGTGTTTTTCGGGGAACCGGATCCTTGGGCTTACGATGCGATTAAGGCTGCATATGAGGCCGCGGAGGTGGTGGCCGCCGAGCTTTACGAAGGTAATCAGGCGGGTACGGTGGCCCAAAAGTATTTTGAACAGTTGGCAAAGACAGGACACGACAGAAATACCTTATATGGCCCTTGTCATGCCAGCGGTCTGATGGAGGGAGAGCCGCCCTGGATCGAGATTGATTCCGACTATGTGCTTCAGGAGAACATGTGCTACTGTATCGATATATTTCTGGGAAATGAAAACGGATACGGACTGCGCGTAGAGGAGAGCGCCAGGGTAGGAAAGGACAAGGCGGAGATCTATACGCCGTTTCCAAGAGAAATCATAAGAATGTAGCAGCAGGATGCCGCGCAATCGGTTTGGAACAGGACATCAGTGCAGAAGGAGAATAGAAATGGAGAAACCAAGAATTGGAAAACAGGAGTTTAAGGAAAGACTGGAACGGATCCGGGAAGAGATGAAAAAGCTTGACGTACAGGCGATTTTCGTATATGGGGATGAGTTCAGGAGGGAGAATCTTCGTTATGTCTGCAACTATTGGCCGATTTTCGACAGAGGGGCCTTTCTGGCTGCTCTGGAAGGGGAACCGATCGTTCTGACAGCCCCGGAGAGCCGGGCGGTGGCAGAGGAGACTTCCTGCTGGCCGGATCTGCGAAATGTACCTGACATGTGCGCCGGTTATATCGATGATACGATTGATTATCCCTTTGCAGATTACAAGAGCCTCAAAGGAATTATGGAGGAGCTTCGCCAGAAAACGAAGATCGAACGGGTAGGTATCGTAGGTATGGACGCTATGCCCCAGGATCTGTATGCAAATGTGGAGAAAAGCTTTGGTTGTGAGTTGGTTGGAATGGATAAGGTATTGTACAGACTCCGCGAGGTAAAGAGCAAGGCAGAGTGCGCATGCATGCGGGAGGCGGGAAGAATCGCCCAGGCGGGAGTGGAGGCCCTTCTGCAGACAGATTTGATCGGGATGACGGAGACGGAAGCCTCGGGAATCGCTGAGGCTGCGGCGCGTAAAGCCGGAGCGGAGGCAATTGTATTTACCCTTTGCTCCTCCGGCAAACGCACGAATTATGTGGTGCCAAGAGCCTCCACAGACAAAGTAATCGAGGACGGAGATATGGTGGCAATCGGAATCGCGGCCATGTACCAGGGTTATACGGCGACTTGTCAGATACCTTTTGCGGTAGGAACTTACTCTAAGGAATCCTGGGAAATCATAGACGCGCTGATCCGGGCATGGAAGACGGCACTGCCGCAGCTTCGCCCCGGCAATCCGATGAAAAATCTGGTAAGAGCAGTCCGGGATCAGTTCCGCGCGGAAGGACTGGAATCTTATGATCTGTATCCGCCGATGCATGGTTCCGGCCTGGCAGAAGCCGAGAATCCTTATCCCGATGAGAATACCGAGCGTGTCTTTGAGCCGGGGATGTGTTTCAATACGGACATTTCTCTGTTTGGGGCTCCTGGTGACAGCAACCGTATCGAAGCGGTCTATGCAGTGACCGAAGACGGTTATGAGGCGCTGACGCCCTTGGTAGATGCTTACTGCGAAAAATGGCTGAATTCCAAAGCTTAAATAAATTACAGGCCCCGCCAATTCCTTGGTTTACCAGTGTTGGAGGGGCCTGTGAATGTATGGAGAAAACTATGAGAAAAAACATTGATTATGATAGAGAAGAATTTGAAAAATGCATGAGAGGCGAGAGATACCATGCGGCCTTCCGGGGCCGCGACGCTCTGATCGCGGAGGCGATGCTTTTGTGTCAGGAATATAACAGGACTCCGGCTGATGACAAAGAGAGGCGGGAGGAACTGATCCGGGAACTGTTCGGAAAGGTGGGAAAGAACCCGGATGTGGAGCCGAATGTATTCTGTGGCTTTGGTTTCAATGTGGAGGTCGGAGATAATTTCTATGCGAACAATAACTGCAATTTCATGGATCCGGCAAAGATTACTTTTGGAGACAATGTATTCATCGGCCCGGACTGCGGCTTCTATACGGCGCATCATCCGATTGGCAGCAGGCTCAGAAACCAGCTTTACGAGTGGGCTTTTCCTATAACGGTCGGAGATAACGTCTGGTTTGGAGGCGGATGCAGAGTGCTACCAGGGATTACGATAGGAAGTAATGTGGTGATCGGAGCGGGCAGCGTAGTCACCCACGACATACCCGATAATTGTGTCGCTGCAGGGAATCCCTGCAGAATTCTGCGCTATATTGATGAGGAAGGATTGCAAATCAAACCCGGCCAGAGTCAGGAAGGCAGAGAAACCGGAAATCAGTGCAAGGAGTATTTGACGAATGCCAGTCTGTGTGCTAAACTATAGGGCGAAATCAGGACGATAAGGTAAGCGAGAGAGTGCGCGCCCCGGGCGCGGAAAAGGGAATCAGGTGAGATGCCTGAGCGATCCGGTCACTGTAAGCAGAAAGGTCTGTCCAGAAGGCCATTGCGTGAGATACGCGAGAAGGCGGACGGACGAAGGCACAGGCTTAAAGTAAGTTACAAAAGACTGCCGTGCCGGAAGCTGCGAGCCAGGAAACCTGCTCTTTTGCAGCAGCTGGACAGGCTTCCGAGAAAAGCAGTTCCGAAGAGAATCGATCAGTAAGGGGATCTGTCACGCACAGATCCCCTTTTTGAACTGTAAGAAAATTGCTTTTGCAGGAAAATGACGGTTCCGGCCTGCGCTTTGTGAAGAACCGGAACAGCAGAAATTCATCTTTTTTGGTACAGGGTACAGTGAAATGACAGCAGAACAGTTTTCAAGAACGGAGCTTCTTCTCGGAGAAGAAGCCATGGAGATCCTGAAAAATGCGAGAGTCGCGGTTTTCGGAATCGGAGGCGTGGGAGGCTATGTGGCGGAGGCTCTGGCGCGCAGCGGCGTGGGCGCGCTGGATTTGATTGACAGGGATAAGGTCTGCCTGTCTAATCTGAACCGCCAGATCATCGCGCTGCACAGCAGCATCGGGAGATATAAGACAGAGGTTATGCGGGAGCGGATTCTGGATATCAATCCAAAGATCCGGGTAGAGGCGCATAACTGCTTTTATCTGCCGGAGACAAAGGAAGCGTTTGATTTTTCTTCGTATTCGTATGTGGTGGATGCGGTAGATACTGTGGCCGCGAAGCTCTCCCTGGCGGAAGAAGCGCAGAAAGCAGGAGTTCCGATTATCAGCAGTATGGGAGCAGGAAACAAGCTGAATCCGTTTCTGTTTGAGACGGCGGATATCTATGAGACTTCCGTGTGCCCGCTGGCCCGGGTGATGCGCCGGGAGCTTCGGAAGCGGGGCATCGATCATTTGAAGGTGGTGTATTCGAAGGAACCGCCGCTTCCCCCGCTGAAAGAAGCGGACGGACCGGGTTCCACGGCCTTTGTGCCTTCGGTGGCGGGACTTCTGATTGCTTCGGAGGTCATCCGGGATCTGACAGAGAACGCCGTAAGACGGGCCCGGGAATGACAGGAGTAAAAGCGAAAATGAGAAAAAGTTTATATATGAAAATAGCAGGGACAAAAGGAGAACGTAAAATGAGAGGGAAACTGTATGGAATCGGTGTGGGCCCCGGAGATCCGGAGCTTCTGACGCTGAAAGCCAAACGAATTCTGGAGGCGGCGGATGTGGTTGCGGTGCCGGTGAAAGAAAAGGGAGAACAGAGCACAGCGCTGGAGATTATCCGTCCTGTAGTATCGCTGGACGATAAGGAGCTTCTGGAAGTGGTATTCCGGATGGCAAAAGACGAAGAAGAGCGGAAGCGCTGCCGGGCAGAAGCCGGAAAGCAGCTTACAGATATTCTGGATCAGGGGAAGACCGTGGCCATGATTACACTGGGCGATGTGGCGGTTTACAGCACTTACATGTATGTAAATCAGTATGCGGCGGAGCGCGGCTATAAGACCGAAATCGTGCCGGGAATTCCGTCCTTCTGCAGCGGAGCGGCTGCGGCGGGGCTGCCTCTGATGGAAGGAAATGAATCACTGGTGATCGTACCTTCCGTGCGGGCGGGAAAGGCCCTGGAGGAGGCCATTGCGGGCTTTGACAATGTGGTGGTGATGAAGGCCGGAAACAGCATAGAACGGATCGGAGAACTGCTTGACAAATATGGACGCAGCAGAGACTGCGCGACGGTATTAAGCTGTGTGGGAATGGAGGACGAGTATATCGGGCCCCTTGATCCGGACCGGGAATACAGTTATTTTACGACGGTCATGATAAAATAGAAATAATGAGAGGTAAGACAGATGGTATCATTTATCGGAGCAGGCCCGGGCGATCCGGAGCTTCTGACTATTAAGGGAAAGAAACTGATTGACAGTGCGGATGTGATCATTTATGCAGGATCTCTGGTGAATCCGGAGGTGCTGCGGGACGCAAAGCCGGACGCAGCCATTTACAACAGCGCGGGTATGACGCTGGAAGAGGTGCTGGCTGTGATGAAGGACGGCGAGGAGAAAGGGCTGAAGGTAGTCCGGGTACATACAGGCGACCCGGCGATTTTCGGAGCGCACCGGGAGCAGATGGACGCGCTGGAGCGCATGGGAATCGAGTATGAAGTCATTCCCGGCGTCAGCTCCTTCCTTGCGACGGCAGCCGTGCTGAAAAAGGAATATACGCTGCCGGGTGTGAGCCAGACGGTGATTCTCACCAGAATGGAGGGACGCACGCCCATGCCGGAGGGGGAAAAGCTGCGTGATCTGGCGAAGCATCATGCGACCATGATTATTTTCCTGAGCGTGGGAATGATGGACGAGCTTGCGGCCACACTGCGGGAGGAATACCGTCCGGATACGCCGGTGGCAGTGGTTTACAAGGCGACCTGGGAGGACCAGAAGATCGTGCGTGGCACCCTGGAGGATATCGCGGACAAGGTGCGCGAGGCGGGCATCCGCAAGACAGCGCTTACAGTAGTGGGCGATTTCCTGGGAGATGAATACGAGCTGTCAAAGCTTTACGATAAGACCTTTACACATGAGTTCAGAAAGGGAGTAGACGCGTCATGAGTATCCGGCTTGTGAGTATCAGCCATAAGACGGCGCCGCTGGAGGTCCGGGAGCTGTTTGCCTTCACAAAGGAGCAGCAGGAGGAGCTGATGCGGGCGCTGATTTCGAAAGGACAGGCGGCGGAATGCGTGGTGATTTCCACCTGCAACCGGACAGAGATCTACACCTATTATGAGGATCAGGAAGGACAGAGAAAGAATCTGTTTACGTTGCAGCAGCAGCTGATCTTACGGGCCGCCGGCGCAGAGAACAGCCCGAATGTGGCGGATTACCTGCGGTTTTATCAGGATGAAAAGGCGGTCTGTCATCTGTTTTCCGTGGCGGCCGGTCTGGATTCCATGGTGGTGGGAGAAGACCAGATTCTTGGCCAGGTGAAGAAGGCCCAGGAACAGGCTCTGGAAGCCGGAACTACGGGAAAATATCTGAATACTCTGTTCCGCTATGCCATTACCTGCTCCAAAAAAATCAAGACGGAGACAGATCTCTCCAAGACAGCGGTTTCCACGGCTACGCTGGCAGTCAAGGCAGCGGATGAGGCGCTGGGGGGCCTTGCGGGGAAACATGTGATGGTAATCGGCGGCACGGGACAGATCGGCGGTATCGTATTGAAGAATCTCTACAGCATGAAGGGGCTTCATATCTACAGTACGATTCGGAATGTGACCCTGACTCATGACGCGCATATGAAAAGCGAATCCAATACGCTGATTGATTATAAGGATCGTTATGAATATCTGGATCAGATGGATGTGGTGATCAGCGCCACGGCCAGCCCCCACTACACGCTGACCTGTGCCAGAGTAAAGGAAAAGCTGAAGACGGAGAAGCCGAGAGTGTTTGTGGATCTTGCGGTCCCCGTGGATATTGAGGAGAGCATCGCGGGGCTGCCGCGGACCTTTTTCTACAATATGGATGACTTTGAGGAGCTTGCAAAGGCCAACAACCAGGCAAAGAAGCAGGCGGTCCGCCAGGCGGGGGAAATCTTAAAAGAATATCAGGAAGACTTTATGCGCTGGATGATCTTCCAGCAGGCGGTGCCGCAGATTCAGGAGGTCAAAGCCTGGATGGAAGAGGAAGCAGAGAAAAAGGGGCTTGACCGGGCTATTGACAAGCTCTTTTACCGGATTCGGGAGAATGCGGCTCCGGAGGAGCTGCGGGCATTTTTCCGTTGTATGGAACCGTAAAAGCTGCTGTTCCGGGAACAGAGGGAACAGCAGGTGTGAGATCATAATCCTGTCAGGAGGAAAGAATATGGGAAAACTGTATGTGGTGGGCTTTGGGCCGGGCGGCTATGAGCACATGACAGCCAAATGTATTGATGTAATTGAGAAGGCGGACATCGTCACAGGCTATACGACCTATGTGGAGATGCTGAAGGAATTTTTCCCGGATAAGACGTATCTGGCGACGCCGATGATGCAGGAAGTGAAGCGCTGCCGCACGGCGGTGGAGGAGGCCATGAAGGATCAGACCGTAGCCATGGTAAGCTCCGGGGACAGCGGGATCTACGGCATGGCAGGCATCATTTACCAGGTGGCGGAGGAAATGGGAGCCGATATCGAGATTGAGACAGTGCCGGGCGTGACGGCAGCCAGCGCGGCAGCTTCCGTTCTGGGCGCTCCGCTGATGCACGATTTTGCGGTGATCAGCTTAAGCGATCTGATGACGCCCCTGGATTTGATTATGAAGCGGGTAGACTGCGCAGGCCAGAGTGATCTCATTGTATGCCTCTATAATCCCAAGAGCAAAAAGCGGACGGGATATGTGGAGCAGGCCGCGGACATTCTGATGAAGTACAGAAGTTCCGGGACTCCTGTGGGAATCGTGCGGAACGCAGGCCGAAAGGGAGAGCAGAGCCAGATTACCACTCTTGGAGAGCTGAAAAACGCGGAGATCGATATGTTCAGCGTGGTGCTGATCGGAAATTCCCAGACTTATGTGAGCAGGGGACGGATGATTACGCCCCGGGGCTATAACCTGGAAAAGTAAGGCAGGGAGAAGTATGAAAATTCGGATAGGAACGAGAAAAAGCAGGCTGGCCCTGGTCCAGACGGATCTGGTGCGGCAGAAAATAGAAGAAGCATTTCCCGGGACAGAGATTGAGATCGTGGAAATGTCTACAAAGGGCGACGAGCTTCTGGACCGGTCGCTGACTTCCTTCGGGGGAAAGGGCGTATTTACAAAGGAGCTTGAGGATGCTCTTCTGCGGGAAGAGATCGATCTGGCGGTGCACAGCGCCAAGGATATGCCCATGGAATTTCCGGAAGGACTTGGCATCGGCGCGGTGCTTTCCCGGGCAGACGTGCGGGATGTGCTTGTGACCACAAGCGGCATCCGTGCAGCGGACCTGGCTCCCGGAAGCATTGTGGGGACCAGTTCCCTGCGCCGGGAACTGCAGATCAAAGAGATCAATCCTCTGGTGAGGATCAAGCTTCTCCGCGGAAATGTGCAGACCCGTATCCGGAAGCTGAAGGAAGGGCAGTATGACGCTATCCTTCTGGCGGCGGCAGGCATGGAGCGCCTGGGAATTACAGAGGAAGAAGGAATCCATCTGGAATATCTGAGCCCGGAGGAGCTCCTGCCGGCGGCAGGCCAGGGCATCCTTGCCGTAGAGTCAAAAGAAGGCCGGCTGACGGAGGTTCTTCAGGCAATCCACTGTCCGGAAGCGGCCCTGGAGCTTGAGGCGGAACGGAGCTTTCTGAAAGCCATCGGCGGAAGCTGCAATGCTCCCGCGGCGGCCTTAAGCCGGCTGACAGATGGAAAGCTTTGCATGAAGGTGCTGTACGTACCGGAAGGCGGAAAGATTCACCGGGCAGAGGGAAGTCTTGCGCTGGAATCTTCCGCGGAGGGAAGAGCGGCCGCCGCTCAGGAGGAACATACTGCTGCGCTGGATGCGGCCCGCTCACTTGGCAGAGGTCTGGCCCGGAAAGTAAAGCAGGGAAAGGTCTGGCTGCTTGGCGCAGGCCCCGGAGATATGGGACTTCTGACAGAAAAAGCTCTCAGCTGTATCCGGAACGCCGATGTCCTGGTCTATGACAATCTGGCTTCGGCTGCCATCTTAAATGAGGCGAAAAAGGATGCGGAACTGATTTACGCGGGAAAGCGGGCCGACAGGCACCACCTCCGCCAGGAGGAGACGAACGCTCTTCTTGTGGAGAAGGCGCTGGAAGGAAAAAACGTGGCCCGCGTCAAGGGGGGCGATCCCTTTATCTTCGGACGCGGCGGCGAGGAAGCCCAGGAGCTTCTGAAGGCAGGCGTGGAATATGAAATCGTTCCGGGCGTATCCTCCTCTTATGCGGCTCCGGCCTATGCGGGAATTCCGGTGACACACAGGGATTATGCGTCTTCGTTCCATGTGATTACGGGGCACGAGAGCGCTTCCAAAGAAGGCACAGTGCTGGATTACGCGACACTGGCAAAGGAAGAAGGAACCCTTGTCTTTCTGATGGGCCTTAAGAATCTTCCCCATATCGCTTCAGAGCTGATGGCAAATGGAAAAGCTCCGAAGACTCCGGCGGCCGTGATCCAGGAAGGGACTACTGGCCGTCAGAGAACTGTAACCGGGCTTCTGGAAAATATTGCGGACAGGGCAAAAGAAGCGGGCATTCAGACTCCGGCCATTACTGTGGTGGGCGGTGTGGCAGGCCTGGCAGAAGAACTGTCCTGGTACGGCAGAGGGCCGCTTTCCGGCGTCCGGGTGCTGCTTACAGGAACGCCCTCCATGTGTGAAAAACAGAAAAAAGTTCTGGCTGAGGACGGGGCAGAGGTGATTCCCTTCAGCCTGATTGATACGAAGGAGCTGGAGAGACCGGAATTTCTTCAGGCGGCAGAGGAGCTGGCATCCGGAGACGCGTCTTATACCTGGGTGGTATTTACCAGCAGAAATGGAGTGGAAATATTCCTGAAAGCGCTGAAAAAGCAGCAGATTGATATCCGGAAGCTTGCTTCTCTCCATTTTGCTGTGATTGGAGAGGGAACAAAGGCGGCTCTCGAGGAAGCAGGAATCTATGCGGATTTTGTGCCATCCCGGTATTCCAGCACCCATCTGGCGGCCGAGTGGATTCCGGAGCTGAAGGCGGAAGATAAGGTGCTTCTTTTGCGGGCAGAGGAGGCTTCCGACGAGCTTCCGAAGGCCCTGGCGGAGGCGGGAATACCCTATACAGACGCGGCGCTCTACCGGACTGAAAGAGATTACCGGAAGGCAGAGGAGCTGAACCGTCTGCTGCCGGAGATGGATTATATCACTTTTGCCAGCGCTTCGGCGGTCAAGGCCTTTGCGGCCATGGTGCCGGAGCCGGACAAAATCACCGCAAAGGCGGTCTGCATCGGGCCTGTGACAGAGAAGGCGGCGGTGAAGGCGGGAATTCCCGTCTACGCCAGCGCGGTGGCATATACGGCAGAGGGAATGCGGGACGTACTCAGGAAGGACCGGAAATATGGCAGAGTGTAAATTTCTTCATGGAGGCGATCTGCAGGGAGCTGCGGAAAAAAGCGGGAAAGAGCCCTCAGAGCTTCTGGATTTTTCCGCCAATATCAACCCTTTAGGCATGCCGCCCGGCGTCCGGGAGGCAGTAGTGGAAAGCTTGGAGCAGTCCCTCTGTTATCCGGACCCGTTCTGCAGACGTTTGAGAAGAGAGCTGGCAGAACATACCGGGCAGAAGCCGGAGCATATCCTGTGTGGAAACGGAGGGGCGGATTTAATATACCGGCTGGTATACGCCCTTCGTCCGAAGAAAGCCCTTGTGACGGCTCCGGCGTTTGCAGAGTACGAGGAAGCTCTGGTTCAGACAGAGACAGAGATCCTGTTTCATGAGCTTGGAGAAAATCCGGTGACGGAAGCCTTTCTTGAAAGACTCTCCCCGGATCTGGATCTGGTATTTCTGTGCAATCCCAACAACCCGACGGGACTTCTAACAGAAAAACCATTAATCCGGAAGCTGCTTGACCGGACCCGGGAACTGGGCGCTCGGCTGCTGCTGGATGAATGCTTTCTCGATTTCGTGCCGGAGGAAGCAGCGTACACCGCCGCGGATCTTCTGGAGAAATATCCGAATCTGGTGATTCTGAAGTCCTTTACAAAGCTTTTTGCGATTCCGGGACTGCGGCTTGGCTATGTGCTGTGCTCCGATACGGAACTGCTTTCGCAGATGCAGAAAGCAGGCCAGCCCTGGGCAGTATCGGAGCCGGCTCAGGCAGCGGGAATCGCGGCGCTGCGGTCAGAGGGCTTTCAGGAGCAGACCATCCGTCTTGTCACAGAGGAACGGGCCTTTCTGAAAAAGGCCCTGGAGGATCTGGGCTTTCATGTGCTGGACGGTCAGGCCAACTACCTGTGCTTTCGGGCGCAGGGAGATGAAAATCTGACGGAGCGCCTTCTGAGAGAAGGAATTCTGCTGCGCTCCTGTGCAAATTACCGGGGACTCGGAAAGGATTATTACCGGACGGCAGTCCGCAGCCGGAAAGAGAATGAGCGGCTGCTGGCTGCGCTTGGAAAGGTTGTGGGGCAGACATGAGTGAAAAGAGACAAAAGGCAAAGGTCATTATGGTGCAGGGAACCATGTCCAATGCGGGAAAAAGCTTTCTGGTGGCGGGACTCTGCAGGGTATTTATGCAGGACGGCTACCGGACAGCGCCTTTTAAATCCCAGAACATGGCGCTGAACTCCTATATCACGAAGGACGGACTGGAGATCGGACGTGCCCAGGCCATGCAGGCAGAGGCGGCCGGAATCGAGCCTGCCGTGGAGATGAACCCGATTCTCTTAAAACCCACCAGCAATGTGGGAAGCCAGGTGATCGTAAACGGCGAAGTCCTTGGCAACATGAAGGCCATGGATTATTATGCAAACAAAAAACAGCTGATTCCCGAGATCGAAAAGGCGTTTGAAAAGCTGTCTGAGGAATACGACATTATCGTAATCGAAGGAGCCGGAAGCCCGGCCGAAATCAATCTGAAGGAAAATGATATCGTCAATATGGGAATGGCCCGGATTGCGAAGGCTCCCGTACTGCTCTGCGGCGACATTGACCGGGGCGGTGTGTTCGCTTCCCTGTACGGAACCGTAAAGCTTCTGGAGGAAGAAGAGCAGTCCATGATCAAAGGACTCATCATCAACAAATTCCGCGGGGACGTGGAAATCCTGAAACCGGGCCTTCAGATGATCGAAGAAAAGACCGGAATTCCGGTGGTGGGCGTGGTTCCGCTGACGCCTCTGGACATCGACGATGAGGACAGTCTTTCGGACCGGCTGACCCATACGGGAAAGAAAGGCGGCATCGATCTGGCGGTTATCCGCCTGCCCCACATTTCCAATTTCACGGATTTCAATGTGTTTGAGCGCATGGACGGCGTGTCACTTCGGTATGTGGGAAGCACAGGAGAGCTGGGAACGCCGGATCTGATCTTTCTGCCGGGCACGAAAAACACCATGGACGACCTGGCCTGGCTTCGGGAATCCGGTCTGGAAGCAGTCATTTTACGCCTGTCCGAACAGAAGGTGCCTGTGGTGGGAATCTGCGGAGGCTACCAGATGCTGGGCGGGCTTCTGGAGGACCCGGACGGCGTGGAACACGGAGGAACCATGCGGGGTATGGGGCTTCTGCATACGAAGACCGTATTTTCCAGGGCAAAAACGAGGACCCGGATTCAGGGCCGCGTGAGTGCGGCTTCCGTCTGCGGAGAATTTGCCGGACGGGAGGTCCAGGGCTACGAAATCCATATGGGCCGCACGGAGAAAACCGGAGACTGCCAGGAAACCATTTATCTGGAGGACGGCCGCCTGGACGGACTTGCCAATCCGGAGGGGACCGTATTCGGAACCTATCTCCACGGTATCTTTGATTACGGAGACCTGGCGGCCATGACTGTCAGCCGCCTGATGCGCAGGAAGGGAATCGATCCAGGGAGCTGGCATTTCGATCCCGAAGAGCACAAGCGCAGGGAATACGACAAGCTGGCGGACCTGGTACGGAACTCACTGGATATGAAACGAATCTATGAGATATTAGAGGCAGGGATAACATGTTAGAAAAGATAGAAATTGTAAAACCCATGGAAATTGAAAAGAGGAGCATGGAAATCATTACGAAGGAGCTGGGGGGACGCACCTGGCCCGAGCCGGAATTTTCCGTAGTAAAGCGCTGCATTCATACATCGGCGGACTTCGATTACGCAGACAACCTCTGCTTTTCCGAGCATGCGGTGCAGAAAGGAATCGACGCGCTGAACGCAGGAGCCTCCATTGTCACAGATACGAAAATGGCGGCTTCCGGCATCAGCAAAAAGCGGATGGCAGAATGCGGCGGGGAAGTTTACTGCTTTATGTCCGATCCGGATGTGGCGGAGACCGCAAAGGAAAAGGGCTGTACCCGGGCGGCAGTCTGCATGGAAAAGGCAGCGTCCCTTTCCGGGGAGCTTATCATCGCGGTGGGCAACGCCCCCACAGCCCTGATCCGCCTGTATGAGCTGATACAGGAAGGTAAGATCGCTCCGGCGCTGATCATCGGAGCGCCTGTGGGCTTTGTCAATGTGGTAGAGGCAAAAGAACTGATCATGACGGCTGGCGTGCCCTATATTGTGCCCAGAGGCCGGAAGGGCGGCAGCAACATCGCGGCTGCCATCTGCAATGCCATGCTGTATCAGGGAGGACGATAAAACAATGAAACTGGAAGAATATCTTGCGCAGATCAGACCCTTTGACCAGAAGGCTGCGGACGCGGCCTGGGCGCACTGGGATTCTCTCTGCAAGCCTTTAAGAGGCATGGGAAAGCTGGAGGACATGGTTGTCCAGCTTGCGGGAATCTATGGAACGGAAAAAGTGGAAAACCCCAATCCCGTAGTCGTGATTATGGGAGCGGATAATGGCGTGGTAGCCGAGGGAGTCAGCCAGACCGGCAGTGAGGTGACGGCTCAGGTGCTGGAGAACATGGGAGAACGGATCTCCTCCGTCTGCATTCTCTCCCGCCAGGAGGGAATCGAAGTCATTCCTGTGAATATCGGAGTGCTGACAGACGGGAAGCATCCCCGGATCTGGAACCGGGCGGTGCGCCATGGAACCGGAAATATTGCGAAGGAGCCGGCCATGACCAGGGAGGAGGCCATCCAGGCGGTTATCACAGGAATCGAAGTGGTCCGGGAACTTTACGAACAGGGCTACCGCATGATTATCACCGGGGAAATGGGAATCGGCAATACCACTCCCAGCTCCGCCATGGCTTCCGTACTTCTTTCCAAAGATCCGGCTGAGGTGACAGGCCGGGGCGCAGGCCTGTCCAGCGCGGGGCTGGAGCATAAGATAGAGGTGATCCGCCAGGCCATTGCCGTAAACAAACCTGATCCGGACGACGTCCTTGACGTTCTGTCCAAAATCGGAAGCCTGGATATCGCAGGCATGATCGGCTGCTATATCGGAGGAGCGATCGTCGGCGTTCCCGTACTTATCGACGGCTTTATCTCATCCATCTCTGCCTACTGCGCCGCGAAGCTGGCGCCGGAGTGCAGGGCATATATGGCTGCCACTCACTGCTCTGCAGAGCCTGCCGGGAAGATGATGCTGGATGCCCTCGGCATGGAGGCGCCTCTTCATGCAGGGATGCACCTGGGAGAGGGCACGGGTGCGGTCACTGCTTACAGCCTGTACAAATACGCCCTGGCCCTCTATAATGGGCTTCCGAGTTTTGCGGAAGGGAATGTGGAACAGTATGAGCACCTGCAGTAACTGCGGTCTCTGTCAAAACACGCTCGCGCTCCGCTCGAACGCAGCGGATGCGTAAGGCGCCCGGGGAAAACCCGCCCCGGCCGCCTAAGCACCGGCGTTCTCACAGGGTTTTACCAGAGACCGCAGTTACCTTGGGCCTGCCGCAAGCCGGAGGAGAGCGTCCTGCCGTTTCAGACCATAAACAGTACAGGGGCGGAAAGGAAACTCCCCGGCAAGAGCAGGCGGAAACGAGTGTGCTTTTATCAATCGGGGTAACAGAGAGAATGGTATCAGGAGACGGTGTGGTCATACCTTCCGGGGAGACGACACGGAGCCGGTCCCTTCCCCTCAGGGACCCTCTGAGGACGCCGGTACTTAGACGGCCGGGGCGGTTTTCCCCGGGCGTCTTATGTATCCGCTGCGTCCGAGGGGAGCGGGAGCGAGTCCCTGAGGGGAAGGGACCGGCATACATCCGCTGCGTCCGAGGGGCTCTCAAGCGAGGTCCTGAGAGAAAGGATTGCGTTGTATGGAAAAATATGTTTTTAAGAATAATAAAAAACTGCGTATGGGCTACACCACCGGTTCCTGCGCGGCCGCGGCCGCCAAGGCCGCGGCCTGCATGCTCCTGACCGGAAAGGCGGTGCCGGAGGTGAAGCTGATGACCCCGAAAGGAATCAGGCTTGATCTGGAAGTGCTGGAGGCGAAGTGGACGGCGGAAGAGGCTTCCTGCGCAATTCGGAAGGACGCGGGAGATGATCCGGATGTGACAGATGGACTGGAGATCTATGCAGTGGTGCGGAAGAGTGAAGAGCCGGGGGTGCAGATCGATGGAGGCGAGGGCGTGGGCCGCGTGACAAGGCCCGGGCTGGAACAGCCCGTGGGCGCGGCAGCAATCAACAAGGTTCCCAGGCAGATGATCCGGGAAAACGTGGAGGAGATCTGCCGGAAGCTTGGTTACGAGGGCGGTCTGTCTGTGACGATCTCGATTCCGGGAGGAGAAGCGCTGGCCATGAAGACCTTCAATCCCCGCCTGGGGATTGTGGGCGGCATCTCTGTGCTGGGCACCAGCGGCATTGTGGAGCCCATGAGTGAGGAAGCTCTGATTGAGACGATTCGGATCGATGTAAGGATGCAGTTGGCGCAGGAGCGGAAGTATCTGGTGCTGGTGCCGGGAAATTACGGTCTGGATTATCTGAATGAGTTTCATCCGGAGCTTCTGAAGAATTCTGTGAAATACAGCAATTTTCTCGGAGAAGCCATTGACGCTGCTGTGGAATACGGTGCGAAGGGGATTCTGCTGGCAGGCCATATCGGCAAGCTGGTGAAGCTGGCCGGAGGAATCATGAACACCCATTCCCGGAATGCGGACAGCCGTATGGAGATTCTGACAGCGCACGCAGCCGTGCTGGGTGCGGATCAGGAGACGGCCGCGGCTCTGATGAACTGTATTACTACGGATGAAGCTCTGGAAATATTAGAAGAAAACGGGCTGCTGGAGGGCGTCATGGAACGGCTTCTGGAAAAAATGGAGTTCTATGTGGATCACAGAAGCGGGCACAGCCTGGAAAAAGGAATCCTGGTGTTTTCCCAGACAAAAGGGACCCTGGGAGAATCGAAGGATGCGCGGAAGCTGATCGCCTGTCTGAAAGAGGAACTGGAAGGGAGCGGTGCGTAAGGATGAGGCTTGCAGTCATTGCATTTACCAGATCAGGAAGCCGCTATGCGGCCCGGATCAAAGAAGTCATGGAAGAGCGCGGGGACCGCTGTGAGGCGTATGGAAAAGGAAAAGAAGCGGCACAGTGGGGAGTCTGCCCGGTGGAGGAATCTCTGCGTGACTGGACTGGACGGGCCTTTGGGGAGTGTGACGGGCTGATTTTTATAGGAGCTGCCGGAATTGCGGTCCGGGCCGTAGCTCCCTTTGTAAAGAGCAAGGCCTCAGATCCGGCGGTGCTCTGTATGGACGAGCAGGGGCATTTTGTGATTTCTCTGCTGTCGGGACATCTGGGCGGAGCCAATGAACTGGCCCGTACCATCGCGGCAGAGCTTGGAGCCCTGCCGGTCATTACGACGGCTACAGATGCGGGAGGACGTTTTTCTGTCGATGATTTCGCAAGGCGGGAGAACCTGTATCTGGACAATCTGAAGCTGGCAAAGGCAATAGCGGCGGACGTGCTGGAACAGAGGACCATTGGTCTGTACAGTGATTTTGAGTTCTGCGGTCCGGTTCCACCGGAGCTGTCGGTACAGAGCAAGGGGGAGCTGGGGATCAGCATTTCTCTGGACGAGACCTACGATCCCTTTCCCAAAACGCTTCATCTGGTTCCGCGGATCACGGTTCTTGGAATCGGCTGCAAAAAGGGAACGCCGGCGGAGAAGATCGAAGCGCTTGTAAAACGCGTCCTGGAGCAGGATCAGATTTCCATGCACAGCATTGCGAAGGCAGCTTCCATTGATCTGAAAAAGGAAGAGCCGGGGCTTCTGGAGTTCTGCAGGAAGTATCAGATACCTCTTTTGACCTACACGGCGGAGGAGCTCTCAGAGACAGAGCATGAGGAAGAACTTTCGGAATCGGAGTTTGTGAAGCAGGTAACGGGAGTGGGCAGCGTATGTGAGCGCAGTGCGCTAAGAGCTTCCGGCCGTAAGAGGCTTCTGCAGGGCAAGGCAGCGTCGGATGGCGTGACGCTGGCAGTGGCGCTGGAAAAGTATTCGGTGAATTTTGAGTGAGAGTGAAAGGACGACAATGAAGCAGGTAATCGTATTTGCAGGGACGACAGAGGGAAGGATACTGGCAGAATGGCTGGCGGCAGAAGGCGTGGACACGCTCTGCTGCGTGGCCACGGAATATGGAAAAGAGCTGATGAAGCCGGAGCCGGGACTGGAGGTGCGCCAGGGACGGCTGACAGCGGAAGAGATGAGAGAGCTGTTTGAAAAAGAGGAGCGGCCTCTGGTTCTGGATGTGACGCATCCTTATGCCTCGGCCGTTTCGGCAAATATTCACAGGGCATGCCAGGAGGCTTCCTGCAGATATCTGCGCCTGATTCGTCCGTCGGTTTCAGATGAAAGCTCTGCAGGGCAGGCTTTGAAAGAGAATCTGGAGCGGACGCCGGAGCAGATCTCCGGGGCGCCTGTGGAAAAAGAGCAGACCCGGTGGATAAATCAGGAGAAAAACAGAGTTCTTGTGGACAGTGTGGAGGAAGCAGTCGAATGGCTTTCCGGTACGGAAGGACCGGTTCTGGTCACCACAGGCAGTAAGGAGCTTTCGAAGTTTACGGTTCTTCCGGATTTTCAGGAACGAATCTTTGCGCGGGTGCTGGCCACGCCGGAGGTGGTGCGCCAGTGTACGGAGCTGGGGCTTACCGGAAAGCATCTGATCTGTATGCAGGGCCCTTTTTCCATGGAAATGAATCTGGCTATGCTGCATCAGACTGGGGCCAGGTATCTGGTGACCAAGGAATCCGGCCGGGCAGGAGGTTTCCCGGAAAAGCTGGAAGCGGCGGAGAGAGCCGGGGTGAAGGTGGTCCTGATTGGACGGCCCCCGGAGCAGGCAGGTCTTTCTGTGGAGGAAGGAGTCCGCTTTCTGAAGGAGCAGTTTGCCCTGGAGAGAGGGCCGGAGTTCCCGGCGTATGAGACGGGAACTTCAAAGGAGGAGTTTCCAAAGGAAGGGACGGATTCCGCAGGCGGCCGCAGAGCGTTTTTAATTGGCATCGGGATGGGCGTTCCGGAAAATATGACCCGGGAAGCATTTGAGACATTTCGGAAGGCGGACTGTATTCTCGGTTCCGGACGGATGCTGGACAGCTTCCGGGACTGGGGGAAACCGCTGTTTGACGCCTATGATCCGGCGAAAATGCTTGGGTTTATAAAGGAACATCCCCAGTATGTCCGTATTGCGGTGGCCCTGTCTGGAGATGTGGGCTTTTACAGCGGAGCGAAGAGGCTGACCGCGGTCTTTGAGGCGGAAGGGATTGAGACAGAACTGATGCCGGGCATTTCCTCCGTGGCCTATTTCTGCAGCAGGCTGAAAATGGCCTGGGAGGACGTGAAGCTGATGAGCGTCCACGGACGGGAGCAGAACCTGACCGCGGCGGTCCGCATGCATTTTCGGACGTTTACCCTGCTGGGCGGCCGGGACACGGTGGAATCCCTTTGTGATAAGCTTCTGAAATACGGCCTGCCGGGCGTAAAACTGTATATCGGCGAGCGGCTTCATTATCCGGATGAACGCATTACGGAAGGAACGCCGGAGGAGCTGAAAGGCCAGACCTTTGACGGACTCTGCGTGGCCCTGATTGAGAATCCGGATTTTCAGAAAGAGATCCGTGGCTGTATTCCCGACGAGGAATTTTTAAGGGGCAGCGCGCCTATGACCAAGAGCGAGGTCCGGGGGCTTTCGGTGGAGAAGCTTCGGCTTCAGGAGGATTCGGTTGCCTGGGATGTGGGAGCCGGGACAGGCTCTGTGACCGTGGAGATGGCTCTGCGGGCCTTTGAGGGCCAGGTCTGGGCTGTCGAGAAAAAACCGGAGGCAGCGGCGCTGATAGAGGAGAACTGCCGGACATTCGGCACGCCGAATGTCCATGTGGTGGAGGGAACGGCGCCGGAAGCCCTGGAAGATCTGCCCGCTCCGACCCATGTATTTATCGGAGGTTCGTCAGGAAATCTGAAGGAAATACTTGCGTTTGTGCTTGGGAAGAATCCGAAAGTACGGGTGGTGCTCAATGCAATTACGCTGGAGACGGTGGGAGAAGCGAACGCCTGCCTGAAAGAGCTTCCCTTTGAAAATGTGGAAATTACGCAGATTCAGGTTTCGAAATCGAAGAAGGTGGGTCCGTATCAGATGATGATGGGCCAGAATCCTGTATACATTTTCTCCTGCCAGGGAAAGGGGGAGGACTGACATGAAGCTTCCCAGAATCATGCTGGCGGCTCCTGCCAGCGGAAGCGGTAAGACGCTGATTACCTGCGGAATTCTGCAGGCGCTTGTGAACCGGGGTTACAGGGTGGCTTCCTTTAAATGCGGTCCGGATTATATTGATCCCATGTTTCACAGCCGGGTGATCGGTACCCGCTCCGGCAATCTGGACACTTTTTTTACGGATTATGCCACGACCCGCTATCTGTTCGGGGAGGCAGCTTCGGAAGCGGACCTGTCGGTCATAGAGGGTGTCATGGGATATTATGACGGTCTGGGGGGAATCTCGGAAAAGGCCAGTTCTTCTGATGTGGCTCTGGCTCTGGAGGCGCCGGTGGTGCTGATTGTAAACTGCCGGGGAATGAGCATGTCTGCAGTTCCGCTGGTGAAGGGCTTTCTGGAATATGAGAAGGAAAGGCACATTCAGGGCGTGATTCTGAATCAGATGCCGGAAGCCCTTTACAGAGATTTGAAAAAGGAAATAGAAGAAAAACTGCCGGTCAGGGTGCTGGGTTATGTGCCAAAAGCTGACAATCTTGTGCTGGAAAGCCGGCATCTGGGGCTGGTGCTGCCTGGGGAAATCGAGCGTCTGAAGGAAAAGCTGAATGAGCTTTCTGCTCTTCTGGAAAAGACCATCGATCTGGATGCCCTCATTCAAATGGCAGAAGGGGCCCCGGAGCTTCCGTTTGAAAAGCCGGAGCTTCCGGCGCTGCCGGAGGGAGAAAGGATTAAAGTAGGCGTGGCCCGGGACGAGGCGTTCTGCTTTACTTACCGGGACAATCTGCGGATGCTGGAAGAGATGGGAGCAGAGCTGGTTCCCTTTTCTCCTCTTTCAGACAGCCGGCTGCCGGAGGGTCTGCAGGGCCTGATCTTAAGCGGCGGCTATCCGGAGCTTCATGCGGCGGCTCTCGCCGCGAACAGTTCCATGAGGAAAGAGATCCGGGAGGCTGTGGAGGGCGGCCTGCCCTGCATCGCGGAATGCGGCGGCTTTCTCTATCTTCACAGAACGCTGGAGGGAGAGGATGGACAGAAGTATCCGATGGCAGGCGTGCTGGACGCGGAGGCTTACCGGACCGGGAAGCTGTCCCGGTTTGGTTATATTACGCTGACGGCTGAGAGGACTCAGCTTCTGCTGCCCCGGGGCGGCCAGATTCGCGGCCATGAATTCCATTACTGGGAGAGTGAAAGCTGCGGGGACGCCATGGAAGCGAAGAAACCTCTGCGGAAACGGAGCTGGAGCTGTGTACACGGCACGGAAACTCTGTACGCCGGTTTCCCGCACCTGTTTTTCTGGTCCAATCCGGACGCGGCCTGGAATTTTCTGAAAAAATGCGGGGAAAGACGATGCTGACAGTGGTTACGGGAGGAAGCGGAAGCGGCAAATCCGAATATGCGGAAAACACAGCCGTCAGGCTTGCAAAAGAAGAGGGGCTTCCCCTTTATTATATTGCGACCATGCGTCCCTTTGGCGAAGAGGGAAAACGAAGGGTGGAGCGCCACAGAAAGCTCAGAGCCGGCAAAGGCTTTGAGACCATAGAATGTTATGTGAATCTGGAGAATCAGGAGCTTCCGGAAAGAGGCGTGGTCCTGCTGGAGTGCCTGTCCAATCTGACGGCCAATGAGATGTTTGAGACAGAAGGGGCCGGGGAGGGGACCGAAGAAAGAGTTCTTTCCGGTGTGAAAGCGCTCCTGGAGAAAAGCGCCCACCTGGTCATCGTCACCAACGATATCTTTTCTGACGGAATTACATATGATGAAGTAACAGCGCTGTATCAGGAACGGCTGGGACATATCAACCGGGAACTGGCATTTCTGGCAGACCAGGTGGCGGAAGTGGTATGCGGGATTCCTCTGCAGCTGAAAAGTAAAGGAAGTAAATGATGAAACGGCTTTGGAACAGCTTTAAAATTGCATTTGCAATGTACTCGAAAATTCCCATGCCAGGGGCGGACTGGGAAAAGGAAAACATGCGCTATATGATGTGCTTCTTTCCGCTGATCGGAATTGTCATCGGAGCGCTGACCGTGGGCTGGGCGTGGCTCTCGGAGCGCCTGCAGGCAGGAGAGATTCTGAAAAGCGCCGTCTATGTGCTGATTCCGGTGGCGGTCACCGGAGGCATCCATCTGGACGGTCTTCTGGATACGGCGGACGCTCTTTCCTCCTATCAGCCCAGGGAGCGCAAGCTGGAGATCCTGAAAGATTCCCATGCGGGAGCCTTTGCGGTGATCACGGCCTGCTGCTATTTTCTGGCGGCTTTCGGGGTCTGGAGCGAGCTGGATCGGAAAGAAGTTCTTGTGCTGGCGGGCGGTTTTGTGCTGTCCCGGGCCATGAGCGGGCTGGGCGTAGCCTCTTTTCCCTGCGCGAAGAAGACAGGGACGCTGGCCATGTTTTCTGATGCGGTTCAGGAGCGGATTGTCATGTTCTGCCTGTATGTGCTGCTCTTTCTGGCGGCGGGCTGGATGTGCGTTCTGGACCCGAAGCTTGGGACGGCGGCTGTGGTGGGCGGCTGGCTGGTGTTTTTCGGATATTTCCGCATGTCCATGAAGCAGTTTGGGGGCATTACAGGAGACCTGGCAGGCTTTTTTGTGCAGATGTGCGAGCTTGTGATGGCGGCCTGCGTCTTTATCGCGGGAAGAATATAGGAGAAAATCATGATACTGATTATCGGAGGAGCGTTTCAGGGGAAAAAGGAATATGCCAAAAAGACCTTTGGCCTGAAAGAGGAAGAGTTTGTGGACGGCGCCTGCTGCGGGGAGGAAGAACTGTGTCAGGCGAAGGCCGTCTTTCACCTGCATGAATTTGTGCGCAGAAACCTGAAAGAAGGCCGGGACATAGGGGGAATGGCAGAGCGGATCTTACAGAAAAATCCGTCGGTCATCCTTCTGTGCAATGAGCTGGGAAGCGGCGTGGTGCCTGTGGAAGCCTTTGACCGGGAATGGCGGGAGGCCACAGGCCGTCTCTGCTGCCGCCTGGCCGCGGAGGCAGAGGAAGTGCACCGGGTGGTCTGCGGGATCGGGATGGTGATCAAGCATGGCTGAGCTGTATCTGATCCGGCACGGAAAGACTTACGGAAATACGCTGGGCCGTTATATCGGTACGACGGATGAGGAACTTTGCGAGGAAGGACGCGAGGCTCTGAAACGGCTGAAGGCCGGCAGAGATTTTGCGGCCGCGCGCCCGGATGTGGTCTACGCAAGCCCGCTGAAGCGCTGCGTGCAGACAGCGGAGATTCTGTTTCCGGAAATTCCGGTGAAGCTTGTCCCGGATTTGCGGGAATGTGATTTCGGAGCGTTTGAAAATAAGAATTATAAAGAGCTTTCCGGAAATACGGCGTATCAGGCCTGGATTGACAGCGGAGGGACTCTGCCTTTTCCCGGCGGGGAAAGCAGGGAAGCCTTTCAGGAGCGGTGCCGGAAGGGCTTTATGGAAGTGCTGGAGGATATCCGCGGACGGGGCGGACAGACATGTGCGGCCCTCGTGGTGCATGGAGGAACAATCATGAGCATTCTTTCTGCCTATCTTTCACCGGAGAAGAGCGGGGGCGGAGAAAACTTTTACCGCTGGCAGGTGAAAAACGGGGAAGGCTTTCGGGTCCGTATCCAGGAAACAGACAAAGGAGGAATTCGGCTTTATGAGATTTCACATATTGGCCCTGATTCTGGGGTTTCTGCTTGATCTGGCCTTTGGCGATCCCAGGTGGCTTTATCATCCGATCCGCCTGATAGGAAATCTGACTGCCTGGGCGGAGAAGCCCTTCCGGGCAGTATTTCCGAAGTCGGAAAAGGGAGAACTGACAGCCGGAGTCTTTTTTGCGGTTTTTGTCGTGGCTGTTTCTACAGCGGTTCCGGCCCTGGTTCTCTTTCTGGTGGCAAAGATTTCCATCTGGCTGGCTTTCGCGCTGGAGGTGTTCTGGAGCTTTCAGATCCTGGCGGCGAAATCGCTGAAGACAGAGAGTATGAGAGTTTATGAAGCCCTGAAAGAAGGCGAGCTGGAGAAAGCCAGAAAGGCGGTATCCATGATTGTGGGCCGTGATACGGAGAGGCTGACGGAAGAGGGCGTCGCCAAGGCCGCTGTGGAAACCGTGGCGGAGAATTCCTCCGACGGCGTAGTGGCTCCTCTTATCTTCCTGGCTGTGGGAGGTCCTGTGCTGGGTTTCTTCTATAAATCCGTGAATACCCTGGATTCCATGGTGGGATATAAGAATGACAGGTACTTATATTTCGGGCGTTTTTCGGCAAAGCTGGATGATGTGCTGAATTTTATTCCCGCCCGTATCAGCGGACTCCTTCTGGTAGCGGCAAGCCCTCTTGCGGGCCTTGACGTAAAGGGAGCGTGGCGGATTTTCAAACGGGACCGGAAGAATCACGCAAGCCCCAATTCCGCCCAGACAGAGGCTGCCGCAGCGGGATCCCTGGGCGTACAGCTTGCAGGGGACGCCTGGTATTTCGGAAAGCTTTATAAAAAGCCTACCATCGGAGACGCGCTTCGTCCGGTGGGGTATGAAGATATTCGAAGAGTCAACCGGCTGATGTATGCGGCGGTCTGCCTGGCTCTGGCGCTTGCGGCAGCGGCAGCCGGAATTCTGGAGCTCTGTTTTTAAGCGTCAGGGGACACGTACCCTGGCAGGCAATGTGATGGAAAAAGCGGCAGGAGGAAATGGAAAATGAAAAAATCATGTGTTCATATTTACTGTGGAGACGGAAAGGGAAAGTCCACGGCGGTCATGGGACTGGCTGTCCGTGCGGCAGGATGCGGAAAGAACGTAGTTCTTACCCAGTTTCTGAAAGACGGTAAATCTTCTGAACTGAACATTTTAAGAGAACTGCCTCAGGTGACAGTGCTCACCTGTGAAAAACAGTTCGGTTTTTTCTGGAATATGACAGAGGACCAGAAGGCGGAAGCCCGGGCAGCATACCAGGAACTGTTTGACAAGGCTGTGCAGACGGCAAAAGAAGAAAATGCGTTTCTTCTGGTGATGGATGAATTCATGGCAGCCTATAACCACGGGATGATTGACCGGGAAAAAGCTCTTGCTTTCTTAAAAGGGCGCCCTGAGGGACTTGAGGTGGCTCTGACCGGACGGGACCCGGCGCCGGAGCTCCTGGAGCTGGCGGATTATGTGTCGGAGGTAAGGAAAGTGAAGCATCCCTTCGACGAAGGGGTGAGCGCCCGAAAAGGAATAGAAATGTAACGGGCGAAGAAGTGGTCTGCCACAGCCGGAACAGCTGGTTTTGGCAGGCCTTTTGTGTATGTTTTGGATTTTCGACGGATGCTCTGAACCATGAGTCTAAAAAGAATTGAAAAATTTGTAAAAATGTCTTGCGGGTTTTCGATTCCCGTGATACGATGGCTTTGTACCGTTCGGTACACGCTTTCTGGCAGTTCGCTGGAAAGTATTTCCCATTCATTTTATTTTCAGAGAAAGGAATACTGCCTATGGAACATGATTTTTCTGGTTCTGTACGGGCTGTGACGTGGGAAAACCCGCCGCAGACAAAAGAGGAAGCCCTGGAGCGCATAAAGCAGTCTCCGCTGCTCTATGCAGGCTACCGGAGACTGGGAGAAAGCTGGAAGGAGAGCTTTCTGGAATTCTGCCGGGGGAAGAAATCTCTGCCATTAACCTACGATCCTTTTTTCAAGTACATTTTTCATCCGGATATTCATGGGGACAGGCTTTCACGGTTTGTTTCCAGTCTTCTGGGAATGAAAGTGAACGTGATCAGTATACTGCCGAATGAAGATAGTCTGATAGGAGGAGAAGGCTATCTGGTGATGGATCTGCTGGCTGTATTAGAGGAAGGCTCTCTGGTCAATATTGAGATTCAGAAACAGGGCTATGCCTTTCCGGGCGAACGTATTTCCTGTTATTCTGCAGACCTGCTTCTGCGTCAGTATGCCAGACTCAGGGGAACCGCGGGAAAGAGATTCACCTACAGAGATATCAAAAAGGTCTACGTCATTGTGCTTTTTGAGGAAAGTCCTGCTGTATTTCACCAGAATCCCGAAGTGTACCGGCATTATGGAAAGACGGAATTTGAAACAGGCCTGGATCTGGAACTTCTGCAGGAATTCTGTCTGATTGCCCTTGACGTATTCCGGGAAATTCCGTATGCTAAAGGTGAAAAAAGTGAACAGAAAGCATGGCTTTCTCTCCTGACCACAGAGGATCTGGCAGATGCGGAGAAGTGGATACAGGAGTATCCGTGGCTGGAAGAGATTTATCAGGAGATTGCCATGCTGCGCCGGAAACCGGAGGAGGTGTTGGGCATGTGGTCAGAGGCACTGAGGATGCTTGACGAGAACAGTCTCAAGTATTATGTGGACGAACTCAAGGAAGAGGTAAAGAGGGTAAAAGAAGAGAAAGACGCTGAACTGCAGGAAAAAGATGCCGAGATTGAAGCTCTGAAAAAGGAACTGGATGAACTTAAAACCAAATAAGAGAACAGGATACCCTTGACTGGCACGTGGACTGCGTTCCATGGGCCGGAACTGTGTACATAAGATAAAAATGCCTTTCGCCGGAGGCAGATGTCCTGCTGGCAGAAGGCATTTTCAGCGCTGTAAAGATCTGGTTATGACTGAGCGGAGCTGATGCTCTGTGAACTGTTCATTCCATATTCCCGGAGCAGATATTGAGAAAAAATAGCGATTAGATCTCTGGGATAGGGAATCTTATGTGCCCACCCAGGGCTTCCGGTCATTTCAATGAGCAGCTGTTCACCGCCGTTTTTCATCATGACATCCCGGATTGTCCGTATATCCCGTTCCACACTTGCAATGCTGGTCTGAAATTCTGAGGCGACGATAATGTAAATTTCCTTTTGGATACTTTGGAGCCGCTCCGGATTCTGGACGGCCAGTTCTACGGACCGGATAAAATACTGATAGCCATAGTAGTAACTGAAAACGCCTGCCGTATGGAGCAGAAACTGAATTTTCTGTTTCATGGTGTAAAAGACCCCTTCTTGAGTAATATAACAAAATTATATATAAAATTATATACTCAAAAGGATAAAATTAACATATAATAATTAGAATCAGACAAAAAACGACAAAAATAAACAGCAGAGAAGCGGAATAAATGGAGCTTTGTATGTGGTTGACAATCTGCTTCCGCCTGCTGAAGCTTTTTATCTGTCAATTTCTGAGGTTTTATAAGCCTGCCAGCTATTTGTTATACAGACTGTAAATATACAGACGGCAATTCCTGCCGGAAAAAAGAGAAAGGAATACCAGTCATACAGAATTCCCGTCATGATAAGGAAGAGTGGCGTTCCGGATGCCAGAAGATATCCGATTCCGCTGAACAGAATCCGAAGCAGGAGGGGGAGCATCCATGCCATGCCCGACAGGAGCGCGGCGTGAAAAGAAGTTCTGGTATGCCCGGATATGCACAGAACGATGGAGCAGAGGGTTGTAAGCGCCAGCCAGTCCAGCAGCAAAGTAAGAAACACGCTATAGGACACCGGTTTAATGGCGAGCCGGGAAGCGGCATCGACGCCGTACGGCGATGAAACAAATCCATTCATACATTCCAGGCCGTCCAGCCCATAGACAAGCCCTGTGGCTGAAAAGGCAAACAGTACAACGGCGGCATATACCAGCGCGGTTAATGTAAAAGATGCGGCGGTTTTGGCTGCAATATCTCCGCCTTTCCCCTTTTTGCTCGTAAAAAGCAGGGCAGACATCCCGGTCTGGTGTTCTTCCGCAAACACAGGAGACAGCCCGATGATGAGCAGAAAGCTTCCGAGCACCATTCCAAGCTGAAGCAGATCAAAAAATACAGACCAGCCTTTCGTATAGTCCAGCAAAAGTTCTTTTCCTGCCAGTTCCGCGGCTTTTCCCAGCTCTGTCTGGGAGATGGGAAGCAGAGAAGTGGAGACCTGGTAGTCATCCCAACTGTAAAAATAACCGTTCCCCAGATATTCCGTAATCAGGCCATTCAGATAATTTTCATCGCGGAAACCGCCGTAGTTTTCACTGACTGCGGAAGGAAACCCGTAGCTTTCCATAATCTGTTCTGCCTTATCGTCCGTCAGGATTCCCTGGAATGCTTCTGTGATTTCCCTGTCCTTTTTGATGGCCTGCAGGCCTGTATATACGACCCCGTTTACGGTTGAGCGCTCGCCGCCTATATTCACAAAACAAAAATAAAGCAAAAGAACGGCAAATATACCTGACAGACTTATCAGGAAAAATTTTCTGTGAATCAGTTTATACAGTTCTATTTTATACAGCTCCATGAGATGCCTCCTGCCAGATAAGATTTTCTACCTTTCATTGCCAGGGAAGCACACGCTTCTTGTCAATGGAGGGTAGGATTTCTTTTTTCATTTATACATAACGTCTGAATGGGGAAAAAGGTTTTCACGCAGATAAAAAATGTGAAAAAGAAAACAGGGTACAGATAATCCGGTCAAATAAGAAATCAGCCGGCCAGCCGGGCTGATTGTCTGCGGAGAGGCTGCTGGGTTGCGCCATATAAAGCTTAAATCACAGGAAATAAAAAAGTCCGGAATCCTCTTTTGTAAGGCTTTCCAGACTGTAAAAGCAGGGGATGAGAGAATCGAACTCCCACTAAGGGTTTTGGAGACCCCTGTCATGCCATTTGACCAATCCCCTATCTGAAACGTGCTTATTATTTATATCACATAACCGGTATTTTTGTCAAGCAGATCTTTGGAAATATTCTTTCGGTATTTTTAATTCTTTAGTACTTGACAATGCATAGTAGTTGGTATAATCTAATATCAGAGAACAAAAGAAGCGCCGGGAGGAACGGCGCGCAGGCACAGGTCCATGAAAAGGCAGGGCGGCAGATGAGGAGGAATGCTATGAATCCGCAGTTTAAAAAGGGAGTGCTGGAGCTCATCGTGCTGGAATGTGTGCGGCGGAAAGACAGGTATGGTTATGAGCTGGTAGAAGAAGTTTCCAGGGTCATTGATGTAAATGAAGGGACGATTTACCCGCTTCTCAAGAGACTGACCAATGAACACTATTTTGAGACGTACCTGAGGGAATCTTCGGAGGGGCCGCCCCGGAAATATTATCATCTGACTGCGGCGGGAATCCTGTACCGGGATTCGCTGGCAGCCGAATGGGAAGAATTTCAGCAGCAGGTCAGCAGATTTTTAGAGGAGGGCAAGGCATATGAGTAAAGAGACATTTCTGGAAGAACTGCGCGGCTATCTGGAGATTCTGGAAGATCAGGAGCAGCAGGATATTCTGGAAGAATATGAACAGCATATTGATATCAAGGTACAGAACGGACAGAGTGAGGAAGAGGCGATTCGGGATTTCGGGCCGGTGAGAGAGCTGGCGGCGGAGATTCTGGAGGCCTATCACGTAAAGCCGGAATTCGGAGAGAGCAGAAGACAGAAAGGGCTTCCTGGAATCGGCGGCATGAATCTGAAAGACGGGGAGAAAAAGCTCCGGGGAATCGGCGCATTTTTGAAGAAACAGCTGAAAGCGCTGTGCGGCGGAATCGGAAGACTTTTCCACGGCGCGGGCCATGGGATAAAGAAAGGGTTTCATTGGATGGCGGGTCCCTTTTATAGAAAAAAAGAGCAGAGGGAAGGGGGAGTGCCGGGAGGAACGGCATCGTTATCCGTGGAACAGAAAACAGGCGGAGAAGGAATGGGAATGGATGTGTCAGCGGATACAGCTTATGTTTGGAGAGACACTGAAAAAGGGAAAGGATCGCGGCGCGGGACGGTTCTGCAGAGCCTGTCAGGATTTTTTGGGAAACTCTTTCGCGGAATCGCGGCGCTCTTCTGCTGGTGTGTCCGCCTGATCTGGAATGTGTTCTGGGCAGGGGCCGCAGTCAGCGCGGGATGCTTTGCACTGATGGCTTTGTTTGGAGCGGGGATGCTTATGATTCTCGCTGTGCAGAGCTATCCTCTCTGGGGAGCTGTGCTGGTATGTCTGGGCAGCTTTCTGGCCGGAGGAAGTATGTCCGGACTCTGCTTCAGCCTGCTGAGGCGTAAGAGGAAAAAGGAGGAGCAAAAAGACAGGAGAGGCTGCGGCGGAGAAAAAGACATTCCGGAAGACGGTTCAAAAGATGAGACAGAGAACGATTTTGCGGAAGAATCAGATTCTGCATATGAGGAAAGAACTGTGCAAGAGCAGGAAGAAGGGTATGTCAGGAAATACAGATCCGCGGAGCCGGAGACAGACTGGCAGGGAGGTGCGTTATGAGAAGACTTCAAAAAGTATTGCTGGGAGCGCTGGGCGGCGGCGTGCTGCTTTGCGGAATCGGAACCGGTGTGGCGATTACGGAATTTTCGTCTCTTTCCTATGCGGGAGAGAGGACTGTGGGAGAGACAGACATGGAGACAGCTACGCTGGAAGCAGAGATTGACCCGGAAGCAGGAACATGGGCGCTGTCCGAAAATCTGCCCTGGGGAGCGGAGACAGAGTTCGCGGCAGATGAAAGCGTTCCGGAAAATACTGTCCGGTTCCAGGTGGTGTATAACGCGAAACGGATTACGCCGAAGGTTCAGGCAGCCGTCTACACAGAGGAATATGTAGATGAAAATGGAGATTATCAGGAAAAAGAATGGCCGGTGCTGGAGCTTTACGGGATCTGGGAGGAGCAGGATGAGGTAAAGCTGTTCATGAAAGTGAAAGATATATTTCTTGAGGAACTGAAGGAAGGAAAGATCTCTTCCTACCAGGAGCCGGCATATGTGGAGCAGGTAAAGGTCTTTTACAATCCCGCCAATGAAGCAGACCTGGAAAAATACTGAAAACACTGAAAATAGAAAGTGTAAGAATTCTGTAAGAAATCCCACAAAGCTTTTGTAAGAAATGAGGGGTACTCTGTAACCGTATCCGGAAGGCGCGCGGAATCCGGGTGCAGAGATATAAAACGAAGGGGACGGGAATGAGATGAACGAGTGTGTGCTGGTGGTGGACGATGACCGTGAAATTGTAAGAGCCATCGCTCTCTTACTGGAGAAGGAGGGCTACCGGGTGCTGGAAGCCTATGATGGAATGGAAGCGCTGGAGCTGGCAGTGGAGCAGCCGGTGAGGCTGATTATCATGGATGTGATGATGCCGCGCCTGGACGGGCTGTCGGCGGTCCTGAAGATTCGGGAACGGAAGAATATTCCGATCATTGTCTTGAGTGCCAAAAGCGAAGAGACAGACAAGATTCTCGGGCTCTCCATGGGAGCTGATGATTATGTGGCAAAACCCTTTTCGTCCCAGGAGCTTTTAGCCCGGGTAAAAAGCCATCTGCGGCGGTATACGATGCTTGGTGATATCCATGCGGAGACGCAGGACGATGGAATCCGCAACGGACGGCTTTGTTACCGGCCTTCGGAGCGGACACTCTACGCGGATGGGGAAGCGGTAAAGCTGACGGCCACAGAGACAAAGATCATAGAGCTTCTGATGAGAAACCCGGGACGGATTTTTCCGGCGGAAGAGATATACCGGAGAGTCTGGGAAGAGGATGCCTTCGCAGCGGAGAATACGGTTATGGTCCACATCCGGCGCATTCGGGAAAAGATCGAGCTCAATCCCAGAAAACCGGAATATTTAAAGGTGGTGTGGGGAATTGGATACAAAATGGAAAAAATCGAAAATCATCCTTAGTTTTGCAGCCTTCTTCCTGGGTCTGACGCTTCTGCTTGTGAATTTCTTTTCCATGATGCAGCGGCTGGCAGAGACTGATTTCCAGGCAGGGACGGATTATCAGGAGACAGAGGAATTTGCGGCTTTCATTTCCGGCCGTCTGGAGACTTTGATTGGCGCGGCGGCAGGAGGGGAAGAATGGTATGATTACAGCTATGGCACAGCCTATGAGACTGCTGTCTCCTATGAAACAGGCTTTGATTTCTCCGACTGGTGGGCGAGCCTTTTCGGAGGCTCTACAGCTGCTTCGGAAGCAGCTGTAGAGATAACCATGGACACAGGTTCGGATGAGGCGGCAGACAGTACGCCGGCGGATGAGCTGACAGCTTATATGGAAGAATTATCCCGGGACAGAAATCTGCTTTTTGCGGTGGTTTACCAGGGAAAGCTGCTGTATACGAATCTGGACGGCCTGTCCGGGCAGGAGGTTCAGGAAAGCGGGATACCGGATTTTGCTTCCTTTGTTCCGGAAGAAGAGTACAATTTCACTCTTCTTTACAATGGAAACGGGGACGGCAGAGTGGAGATTACCAAAGACGGACAGCCGGTAGACGTCTATGGGGACGGAATCTACCGGAATGACAGCCGCTGGTATGTGCCGGGATATGCGAATTTTCAGGTGGAAGGAGACGCGAAAGAGGCGGTAGTCTTTCTGGCTGCGGCGAAGGAACCGAAGCTTTATGTGGAAAACTACGGACAGGGAACGGTACAGAGAGGATGGGATCTGTATTCCATGCAGGAGAACCTGCGGGACCAGAGACAGGCGCTCGCGGTGCAGGCAGCCTTACTGGGAGCGGCTCTCCTTTTTCTGTTTCTGGCCTTCCGGCTTCGGAAAGAGCGGCAGGAAGCGCGTGAATGGCTCGGAAAACAATTGGGGAAAGTATGGTATGAAATAAAATTCCTGCTGTTCTGGTGCCTGCCGGTTGTGCTCCTGGTGCTCGGATTTCTGACCGGAAGCCTCCGGGTCATGTTTCTTGGCGGCATTGCGCCGGTACTCTGGTTCTGGCTGCTGTATTTTGGCTTTCTGGACAGAAAATACAGCAAAGGAAGGCAGAAAAGCCTTCTTGCGCCCTTCCGGGACAGCCTGCGGACCGCTGATCTGGAACGGCCGTTTCAGAAACGGATGGTGAAGAGGCAGTGGCTGGTATTTGCGCCCCTTCTGCTTCTGCTGGCGGTGCTGGCCTGGTTCTGGGTGATGCTTTGGGACTGGCTGTACTGGGATGCTGCGGTACTGGTTCTCCTGATTCTGCTGGTGTGCGCGGTGCTGGCCTTGATCTGCAGTCTGATTTATATGAAGAAGAACCGCAGGCTGGCGGAAGATATGGGGGCCCTGACAGAGCAGATCGCGGCGGTGCGGGCAGGGGAGCTGTCAGAAAGACTGGAGCTTCCCCGGGATACGGATTTGAGAGAGGCTGCAGAAAATCTGAATGAGATACAGCAGGGAATGGAGGCAGCCCTGGCGGAGCGGACAAAGAGCGAACGGATGAAGGTAGAGCTGGTGGCAAATGTCTCTCATGATTTGAAGACGCCGCTGACTTCGATTGTCAGTTATATTGAGCTTCTAAAGCAGGAAGAGGAACTGCCGGAGCATGTGAAGGACTATATCCGGATTCTCGGCGAAAAATCGGAGCGGCTGGGAACTATGGTTCAGGATGTGTTTGAGGTGAGCAAAGCAGCCTCCGGACAGCTTCCGGTTATGCTGGAAGAACTGGATTTCGGCAAGCTTCTGCGCCAGACGCTGGCTGATATGGATACGCAGATAGAAAAGAGCGGACTTGTGCTGCGCGCATATATTCCGGAGGAGCCGGTTATGATCCGGGCGGATGGACAGCGTCTGTACAGAGTGTTTCAAAACCTTTTGCAGAATGCGCTGCAGTATTCCCTGAAGGGGTCGCGGATATATCTGTCCCTTTCTGCAGCAGAGGGGCAGGCGCAGGCTGTGGTGAAGAATACTTCAGCGGTGGAGCTGGATGCGGAGCTGGATTTCACAGAGCGTTTTGTGAGAGGAGACGCAAGCCGTACGGATGGAGGAAGCGGCTTGGGACTATCCATTGCCAGAAGTTTTACGGAAGCCTGCGGAGGGCGGCTCCGGATCAAAGTGGACGCGGATCTTTTTACGGCGGAGGTGACCTTTCCGTCAGAGCGCGCATAATTTATAATACAGAAGAAAGCAGAAGAACAAGGGGAGCGTTCCGCAAAATTCAGACAACGGTTTTTTCGCTCTGAAATAGAGAGTACAGAAAGAGACTACTTCATAAAGATCCGGGGCTTTATCAAGACATGGATTTTACGGATAGTCTCTTTCGTGCATCTTAAGGGGGGCCAAAGCGGTATGAACCGGCAGCCCTTTTAAGGCACGTTTCCCCTTGCGGGCAAGGGCATCACACAGTAAAACGTAAAACAAAACAGGAGGCGGTTCTGCTGGAAGAGGTATTTCTGGAATGGGCGAAATGGTTACATAGGGAAAACATGGTGGTGGACGCGCACTTTGATCTGGCTGCGGAGGTGTACGAAAGACGGCTTGCGGGAGAGAGACATGTGGTGGAACGGCGGTATCTCCCTCATTTTCGTGAGGCTTCGGTGAATCTGATTGTTTCTTCGATCTATGTGCCGGGCAGGGAGCTGCCGGAGTCAGGACTCCGGAGGGCGCTGGGACAGACTGCGGCTCTTCGGGAGGATCTGGAATCCGTACAGGATCAGATCTGCGTGGCAGACAGCCGGGAAGCGCTGGAACGGGCGGCCGCCGGAGGGCAGACAGCAGTTCTGCTTTCTCTGGAAGGACTGGACCCCTTGGGAAATGATCTGTCTCTTCTCCGGGCATTTTATGATTTGGGAGTGCGGGGAGCAGGCCTTACCTGGAGCCGCAGAAATGCTTTTGCCACAGGCTGCTGCAAGGCCGGCGAATTCCGGGAGATTCCGGGCGGCCTCACGGACCTTGGCCGCGAAGCCGTGGCACGGATGGAGGAGCTTGGCATGTATGTGGACGTGAGCCATCTGAATAATGAGGGCTTTGCCGATCTGTGCGCCTGTGCGAAGAGGCCTTTTATCGCCAGCCATTCCAATGCCTGGAAGATACATCCCAATTACAGGAATTTAAGGGACGATCAGATCGAAGCAGTGGCCGGGAGGGGAGGCGTCATCGGTCTGAACGCCTGCGCGCTGCTGGCCGGTCCCTCCGTGCCTGAAAGCCAGGCAGCCAGTCCGCAGGAGGAGAAGCTGGAGCAGCTCTGCCGCCATGCGGAATATCTGGTGTCGAAGGCAGGCAGCGCCCATGTGGGCTGCGGTTTTGACCTGTGCCGGGGACTTTCTGACGCCACGCCCCGTATCCGTTTTGAGACGGAGAACGATGACATTCTGGCTCATCACGGGGAAATGATAAAGTTTACAGCCATGCTGTTGGCCCGCGGAATGAAGGAAGAGACCGCAGCCGGTCTTATAGGAGGAAACTTTTTCCGCTTTTTCCGGGAATGCCTTCCCTGCTCAGAGCAGTGAGAGAAAGTATGAAAGCAGCCGGGAGCCGTCTTCCATACCGTCTTTTGCCTGGGAAAAGCACAAGCGCTCCGGGTGCCACTGGACGGCAAAGACAGGCAGACGTTCGTGATAGAGGGCTTCCACCACAAAATCCTCCGCGTACTGGGCCACACGCAGACCCTGGCCTATGGAGCCGGCGGCCTGATGGTGTGCGCTGTTCACCAGGGGGCGGGAACCGTAGAGCCGGTACAGAAAGGTTCCTTTTGCGGCCTTTGTCCGGTGGATGCGGTCCCGGCCCTCCCAGGCATGAAGATCCAGAGAGGCAGGGCACAGATCCTGCCGAATCGTCCCTCCAAAGCCCGCGTTGATAACCTGAAGGCCTTTGCAGATGCCGAGGACAGGTTTTCCGGCCTCTATAAAAGCGTAGAGCAGGGAAAACTGTATATGGTCCAGAGGCTCGTCGATGTTTCGGGAGCCCATATTCGGACAATGAAGCAGGGCAGGAGAAATATCTCCGCCTCCCGGGAGGACAAGCCCGTCGTAGAGACAGGCCATGGACCAGATACCCGGCTGGGCCGCGCGCAGAGAGCCGGAGTCATGACGCTCCGGTGGGAAAGCAAGCGGGTCGGCGCAGGCTCCAAGCAAGGAAAAGGCGCTGCGGTAGCCAGCAGTTTGGGTTTCATATCCTGCGATTAAAAGTTTTTTCATAGGAAACAGGACCTTTTTTATAAAATATATGGAAAAAATGAAGAAAAAGACGTCTGACGTTCGTTATGAAACTGAGAGAAGAAGATTTTTAAGCTTTTTTTAAGATTTTATGAAGATGCTTGTATTAAAAGCGAAATGTGTTATTGTATTATGTGAATAATACAATAACACAAATTCAGAGACAGAATGTAAAAAGAGGAGAATGAAATGAGTGCATTGGTGGAGGTGAAAGACATCTGCAAGGTCTATAATCCCGGCGAAAATGAGGTGCGGGCCCTGGACCATGTGAGTCTTTCCATAGAAAAGGGGGAGTTTGTGGCGATTATCGGCCAGTCAGGCTCCGGAAAATCCACGCTCATGAACATGCTGGGCTGTCTGGATGTGCCTACATCCGGAAAATATTATCTGAACGGCCGGGATGTGTCTACGCTGACAGACGATGAACAGTCAGACATCCGCAACAGAGAGATAGGCTTCATCTTTCAGGGCTTTAATCTGATCAGTAATCTGACGGCTCAGGAGAATGTGGAACTTCCGCTGATTTACCGGGGCGTTCCCAAAAAGGAAAGGGACCGGCTGGCGGTAGAGTCGCTGAAGATCGTAGGTCTTTCTCATCGAATGGATCACAAGCCCAATGAGATGTCCGGAGGACAGCAGCAGAGGGTGGCTATCGCAAGAGCGATCGCGGCGAAGCCTCCGGTGATTCTGGCTGATGAGCCCACCGGAAATCTGGATTCCGCTTCCAGCAAAGAGATTCTTCAGATTTTGAAGGAACTGTACAAAGGCGGAAGAACAGTCATTCTGATCACCCATGATAACGGAATTGCGGCCCAGGCCAAACGGGTCATCCGAATTCTGGACGGCAGAATCGAGTCAGATACCATCAATCCTGATGTGACATTTTGACAGGGACGGAAATGAAATACCCCGCAGTAAACTGACGGGGCATGAAAATAGTCAGCGCAGCAAAGCTGCGGGGGAGCTGATCCTCGCGGCGCTCGCTATAAAGATGAGGAGAATAAGTGATGTTTGGAAAGAAGAAAAAATTTGAGGAAGATTCTGAGACCATGACTTATCTGGAGCCGGAGCCGGAAGAAAGCCAGAAAAGCCTGCTGGACGAGTGGGAAGAGGATCGGGAGGCGCAGGCGGAGAAAGAACGGAAGAAGGGTCTTTTTGGAAAGGGCAGAAAGATCCGGGAGATGAAAGAAGGAAAAGAGAAAAAAGAAAAGAAGGAAAAAAAGGAGAAGGCGCCCCTTACGCCTGAACAGAAAAAGAAACGGAAAAAACGCATTATTATCGGGGGAATCGTGGCGGCGCTGCTGGCGGTTACGGTGCTTCCCAGACTGTTTGCGCCGGAGATCCTGCCGGTGGTCACCGTGGCGGAGGCCTCTCTTGGAACGGTGCAGCAGGTGATAGACGGCAGCGGAACCGTACAGTCTGAGGAGGTAAAGACTTATTTTTCACCAGTGGCAGCTACTGTAGACAGCTTCAGTCTGAAGGTAGGAGACACGGTGGAAGCGGGAGAGACGCTTCTTACCTATGACGCGGCAGAGCTGGATGAGCTGTACCGGCAGGCGGAGCTGACCGGAAGCGCGGCCAATTACAGTTATCAGGATTCTATTTCCAAAGACAATGAAAACGTGGCAGAGTATAACCGTTCCACCGCAGCCCTGGATATCATCAACCGGCAGCTGGACGAGGAAGACGATAATCTGGATCATCTGAATGACAGAGTCCGCGAGTACACAGGATATCAGGGGGATTCCGCGAATAAGCTGGCATCCCTGAAGGAGCAGCAGGCTCAGGCGCAGGCGGCGGTAGCGGCTCTGGAGGAAAAGAACGCAGCCCTGAAATCAGCTCAGACGGCTCTTGAATCTTCTACGCTGGACCCGGCGTCTGAGGAGTATAAAATGCTTCAGGATGCGGTAACTGTGGCCCAGGCGGCAGTGGATGAGGCCGCGCCGGCCGCTCAGGAGGCCCAGGCGAAGCTTCCGGAGCTGGAAAAGAGTATTCAGGCAGAGCAGGATAATTATAATAACATTGTCATCAAACTCGACGAGTATCAGGGACGGCTGGAGGATTCCCAGGAAAACAAGCAGAAGCTGGAGAGCAGCAAGGCGGAGGAAGAGGGAATTCAGGATTCCACAGATGCAGCCATTCTGTCCTCGGCAGCCAGGAGCGAACTCGCTGCAAACAAAAACCTCAGCGATCTGAACGCGCAGATGACAAAGGATGATATTACAGAAGGAAAAGAGGGAATCAAGGCCGAATTTTCCGGAGTAGTCACAAGCGTGTCTGCCGTTCCCGGCGGCCCGGCAGCCAAAGGCGGAGAGCTTTTCACAGTTGCCAGCAACGAGGACGTGGTGGTGGAGATGAGCATTACCAAATACGATCTGGAAAAAATGGCAGAAGGCCAGACGGCAGTGGTCACGCTGGCAGGCCATGAGTACAGCGGCACTGTTACAAGCTTAAGCCGTATCGCAGAGGCCAACGCCCAGGGAACCCCGGTAGTCACTGCCCAGATCAAGATTGACAATCCAGATGAAAATATTTATCTGGGACTGGAAGCCACAGTGTCTGTAAACGGACAGGAGGCGACAGATGTGCTTGTGGTTCCCACAGAGTGCATCAACTCCGGGCAGGATGGAAGCTTCTGCTATGTGGTGCAGGAGGATGGCACGCTGGTGAGAAAGAATGTGGAAACAGGCCTGTCTGCGGATGACTATACAGAAATCAAATCCGGTCTGGAATTTGGAGACAGGGTCGTATCCGGCGGAATCACAGCCGGAATCCAGGAGGGAACCCGCGTGACGCCGGTGGAGGGATAAAAAATGGCACAGCTGTATGAATATGTAAAAATGGCCATTGATAATATCCGGGCCAATAAGGGCCGTTCCTTTCTGACTATGCTTGGCATTATTATCGGAATTTCTTCTGTCATCATGATTATGTCCGTGGGCGGAGGCGCGAAGACGGAGATGAGCGATGCGCTGAATGCCATTGCCGGAGGACAGATTTATATTTATTCCAACAGCGATGGAGGAGATGCCGGAGAGTATATTACCCCGGAAGACATGGAGGCCATTAAGGAACGGGTCCCCCATGTAAAGGGAGTGACACCTTCAGACAGTATGATGGGAACACTTCTGTCGCCGAAGGGAAATTTTGATGTGATTGCCTCTACAGGAACAGCAGATCTGGAGTATACTCATAATCCGGAGATGAAATACGGCCATTACTTTACGGATTCGGATGTGGAAGCAATGAATCTGGTGGCGGTGATCGGACAGAGCGACGCCATCAAGCTGTTCGGCACCGACGATGTGGTGGGTATGACGGTAGAGGCCACCATCTATAATATCACTCACGAAATCACCATCTGCGGCGTGATCCAGGAAGAACAGTCAGAGGGAGGCCTTGTGGATTCCATGATGTATTCCTCCAGCTATGTGACCATGTACATGCCGTACACAGCGAACTTTGCCTTTGGCTATGAGCTGGATGAATTTTATTCTATTTATATTATTTCCGAGGGAAGCGAGTATTCCCAGGCGGTGGGAAGCGACGCCATGAAGCTTCTGGAAAACCGTCATCACGTACAGGGTGAGGATGCCTTTCTGCTTCAGGACGCAGACAGCCAGATCGCGCAGATTACAAGCGTGCTGGACATGATTACGGCCTTTATCGCTCTGGTAGCCGCCATTGCCCTGCTGGTAGGCGGAATCGGTGTAATGAATATTATGCTGGTATCCGTTACCGAGCGGACCAGAGAAATCGGAATCCGTAAAGCTCTTGGAGCGAGAACCGGATCGATTATGATGCAGTTCCTGGCAGAATCGGCGATCATCACCTGTATCGGCGGCGTCATCGGCATTGTCCTGGGCCTTCTGGGGGCCTACGGCATTTGTTCCCTTCCGATGCTTGGCATTTCACCGGATCTCAGCATTGGGACCATCATTACGGCTACGCTGTTTTCTTCCGCGGTCGGTATTTTCTTTGGAATCTATCCGGCCAAAAAGGCAGCGCGCTTAAGTCCTATCGAGGCACTGAGAAGAAATTAAAAATGATAGAAAAAGAAGGTTTGAAAACGCAGGCAGAAAGATGAAACGCAGAGCTTTGGCGGGTGTTTCTTCTGCGGAATAAGACGGAGAGCGGCGGTACGGCTGCTCTCCGTCTTTTGCGCGCGCGCAGGATCGCGGCGGACAGGAAAAATTGTTTCTCCTATCCAGATATCCGAACGGCCGAGATCCCAGAGGCAGCCGGCCGCGCAAAATGTTAAAAATTTCTAAAATAGAAGTTTCGGCTTGAAATCTGTAAGATTCTGTAGTACCATAAATGCACTGATTCATCGAACCGGTCGGTCCGAGAGAATTTCCGGCGTATCGCCAGTAATTTCAGCTTTTATTTTATATTAAAACAGAACAACGGGAAGGAGAAAGCGGATGTGCTGAAAATCGGTTCCGTCATTAACGGAAGCTATAAGATCCTGAATGTCATAGGCAGGGGCGGCATGAGTGTGGTCTATCTGGCCATGAACGAAAGGGCAAACAAATTCTGGGCTGTCAAAGAGATTGCGAAGGGAGACTGGGGAAGACTGGCCCTGGACAGAAAAGAGATCGAAATGCTGAAAAGGCTCAAGCATCCCGGAATTCCCAGCATCGTGGACGTGATTGAGGAACGCAGCCGGCTTCTGATAGTCATGGACTACGTGGAGGGTCTTTCCCTGGACACGCTGCTTCTGCAGCAGGGGGCGCAGCCGCAGGAAAAGGTGTTGGACTGGGCCAAGCAGCTGTGCAGGGCGCTCCTCTATCTGCACAGCAGAAAACCTCCGGTCATATACCGGGATCTGAAGCCTTCCAATGTGATGGAACGGCCGGACGGGACAGTGGTTCTGATCGATTTCGGGGCGGCCAGGGAATACAGGGCCGGGAGCCTGAAGGATACAGTTTCACTGGGAACCTGGGGATATGCGGCGCCGGAGCAGTATGAGGAAACGGACCAGAGCGACGCCAGGACGGATATTTATTGTCTTGGAGTTATGCTGTTTCAGCTGCTGACGGGAGAAAGCCCCCATATGCTCCGGCCCCTCAGCGAATGCGGACCAGGCTTCTTAGCGGGCTGGGATGAGATCATCGGCAGATGTACCCGGCGCAGGAAAGAAGAGAGGTATCAGTCCTGCGCGGAGCTTCTTTATGCGCTGGAGCATTTTCAGGAGCAGGACAGAACCTATCGGGAGAATCAGAAAAAGAAGGTACGAAAGTTCGCGGCCTGTCTTCTGGGAGCGGCTTTTTTGGGAACTGCTGCGGGAATCTTCCTGGGCCTTGAAGCAGGAGCGCGGAGAAACAGCTATGAAGCCTGCCTGCTGGCGGCAGGCAATTCCGTGGATAAGGAAGAGGAGATCGAAAACTATGTGAAGGCTGTCCGTATAAGTCCTTCCAGAGAGGATGCGTGGCTGGGGCTTCTGAAGGACGGTTTTCTGGATGACGGGCTTCTCACGTCAGAGGAAAGCAGCCGGCTGCGCGCGATTCTGATTCAGTACACCGGAGATGGACAGACCTTTGAGGCGGTCTTCCGGAAAAACGGAAAAGGCTACGCCCGGTTTGCCTATGAGGCGGGCCTTGCGTATTTTTACAAATTTGAAGAGAAAGAGAATAAAAAGAATGCCGGAAATTATCTTAAACTTGCGGCGGCTTCGGGAAAGCTGGAAAAGGGGCAGGAGGAGAGAGCCGGAAGGCTGGGACGGATTTCAGAGTATTATGCGCAAATCGGCAGGGTAGATGAGGCGGGGGACAGCTTTGTCAGCTTTCGCGGCTACTGGGACGATCTGGTAGAATTGTCCGCGGGAAATCTGGTGGAAGAGGACAATGAACGTACCGCCTTGGTTATGTACGGAGAACTGGCCGGACAGATCATCTCTCATGCTGCCGAATTCCGGAATGACGGTGTGGAGATGGAGGAGATGCTGGGGCAGATTGAGCAGACACAAAGACATCTGGAACAGGATTTTCAGGATATCAGTCCGGAGATGCGCCGGCAGCTGCAGGAAGAGATGGAAGCTTTGGAGACGGCGCTCCGTCAGGCAGAACGAGTGGTGTTGTCTGCTTTTGGACAGGAGAGCATGTAAATGGAGAAAATCATAAGTGGAAGAAATGATGTCGAAAATCAGCCTGTATCGCAGTCTGTATCTGCTATGTCTGGGAGGGACACTGCTCTGCAGCGGGACCGCCTTGTATCTGTTTATCCGCCTGGATATCCGGGAGGCCGCAGAATTTCTGGCAGGACGTCGTGCCAGGAGAGAGATCCGCAGGCTGGAAGAGGAGAATCACAGGAAAGAGGAGAATAGTCCGAAAGAAGAGGAAGACCTGGAAGGGGGAAGCGGACCGGAAGAAGCCACTGAGCTGCTGGCGGATTGGGGAAAGGAGACGAAGGACTGCGGATGATTAGAAAAAAGGAGGAATGAGAAGGTGAAAAGAGGAATATCCCGGATAAGGGGCAGAAAAAGCGGCTGGGTTCCGGCTTTGCTCCTTCTGATGCTGCTTTGCGGAAGGACGGACCGGGAAATCCTGGCGCAGTCTGCCGGGGAAGAAACGATGGTGGAGGAAAGCGGCGGGCAGGAACAGTTGTCTTTATCGGAAGAACATATCAGTATGGATCAGACGGCCAATGAAAACGGCTGGGTGAACAGGGACACTACTTTTACCGTTACGCTGCCGGAGGAGTGGGCTGGGGAAAGCCTGCCTGCCGTTCAGTACAGGAAACAGGAGGACACAGAGTGGGCGGTTATGGAACAGGCTTCTTCAGAGCTGCCGGTCTATGCTTTTACAGAGACAGATTTCTGTTATGACGGGGCTTATCAGTTCCGGCTTAAAGAGCGGGAGGACAATCAGAACGAGGAACAGAGCGACAATCAGAATGGCAATCAGGATGAAGATCTGGGAGAGGGCGCGCAGCAGGAAGAGCCCCAGGTGACAGTAAGGTTCCGGAAGGATAAAACAGCCCCTGTTATCCGTGCCGTCTGTACGGCTTCGGCCTCGGAAGATGCGGAAGGAAAGCACTACAGCGCCCGGGAGGAGTGCCGGCTCACACTGACCTTTACAGAAGCCTTTTACGAAGAACTGAGAAGTGAAACGGGAGAAATCACGGCGCCGGAGATCACAATTTTGAAAGACGGAAGCCCTCTGAGCCGGGAGGAGACGGAAGGCTGGATTACATGGGGAGAGTTTCAAGACGGAAGTATTTCCGTACGGGTAGAACTTCCTGCTGAAGAGAATACCGGAATACGGTATCAGGTAGAAGCGGCATACTGTGATGCCGCGGGAAATCCGCTTTCAATGGAAGAAGGAAGCTTTGGACAGCTGACAGACACCGGGAAAGGAGGTTTTATCACAGGGATTTTTGTGGTGGATTCCAAAGCACCGGAGCTTTTATCCTTTTCCTCACAGGGAGACTGGAGCTGGTCTGCAGAATGGGAGGACGGCAGAATCCCCTTGTACAGAAATGTGGAAGGGAACGATATCGCTTTTACATTTGCAATCGAAGAAAGGGAGGGGTGGGACAGCAGTCTGCTAAGCCTTCAGGTTGTAAATCTGACGGAGAACCGGGTAGCCGCAGAATATACGGGAGACAGTGAAGCCTTGCAGTGGACCCATGCGGATGGAATACATACAGCCCAATTCGGTTACGATGGAGAAGCGGGAAAGGAAGGCGTTTATGAGCTTCGTCTCAGCTGCCGGGACAGGGCTGGAAATTTTATGAAGGAAGAGCCCCCTGCAGACAGCCGGTTTGCCCTTGATCATGCGCCGCCCCGGCTCTGCGTCAGTGTTCCGGAAGCGGTAAATATTCTTAAAAATGGAGAAGACTGGCCAGCGACCCAGGCACAGGACGCAGACTGTGTTTCCTATTATTCTGAGGATATTGCGGTGAAAATCGCTGTGCGGGACAGGTTTTCCGGATTTTCGGAGACGGAAGAGGGAGATGCTGCGGCGCCGGAGAATTTCAGGTGTGAGCTTATTCGGATGGAACAAAATACGGAGGAGCTGACAGAGACAAAAATACAATGGAGCCGGACTGAGGATTCGGTCTGGTCGGGAAGCTTCCGGATCTCGGAAGAAGGAGACTACCGGATACGGATTTCCTGCCGGGATGCGGCCGGAAATGCTGCAGAGAACCCGGCAGGGGAGGAAACTCTGCTCCAGGGCACGCTGGAAGAAGGTATTTATGAAAGCCCGCTGCTGGTTGTGGATCGGACAGCCCCGGTTATTTCCTTCAGCTATTCGGCGGAACCGGTGGAAAGAAGTCAGGGAAGAGTGTATTTTGATGGAACAGCGGCTCTCTGTCTGCAGGTGGAGGACAGAAATTTCCGGGTACAGGAGCTGAAAGAGACACTTCTTGGGTTTGAAGCAGTGGACAGCAGAGGAGCCAGCCGGAAGGAACAGACGGAGCTGAACACGTATCTGGAGAAGCTTCCCGGCAGGGAAATCAGCCGCGGGGTCTGGGGCGCAGAGCTTCCTCTTGATACGGAGGCCTGCTACAGCATCCCCATAGGGGTATCTGACTTGGCCGGAAATCAGGCGGTCTGGCCGGAGGAGCCGGGCGCTGTGGTACACAGGGAGAATCCGGTCGTAGATCGGACGCCGCCGGAGGCTGTGAGCCTGGAATATTCCGGCGGAACTTTGGTGAATTACCTGCCTTCCGGGTGGATTTTTTCCGGGGAAAAGCTGGCTGTGAAGGCATCCGGAAAGGATGAAACGGCAGGAATCCGTGAAATTCGGTTTGTGATCCGAAGCGAAGATGGACAGGAGGAGGTGCGGACACAGAGTTTTCAGCCTGCCGCCGCTGGTTCTTTTCAGGTGGAGCTGCCTCTCGGCGCGGAAGATTTTAGGGGGCTGGTCAGAACGGAGGTGTACGACTGGGCAGGCCACTGTATGGCCAGGGAAAGGAATTATGCGGTAGAGAGTGAGAGCCTTCACCGGGCGGCAGGCACCGCAGAGCTCGCGGCTGTAACCCCTCCGTCCCGGATAGTAGACGGGACAGCGTACTACAATACCGATCTGACCGTTCGGCTGACGCTTCGGGATACCTTTTCCGGACTTCAGACTGTGTGGTATACTGGGGGGACGACCCTTTCAGGCAGCAGGGATTACGCGGCAGAGGCGGGAAATGACTTGGACGGGAAAGCAGAGCGGAAGCTTATCTATGAATATGTACAGGAACTGACGCTGGATGCTGCTGCCAATAATGAGAATGGAGTCCAAGTCAGCGCCGGCTATACGGATAACGCGGGTTACGCAGATTCTGTGACCCGGAGCTATCACATTGACGTGACGCCTCCGGAAATTATGGTGGAGTATGATCCGGCTGAGCCGGTTCAGGGAAAGTATTACAATCAGGAGCGTACAGCTGTGGTTACGATTCGGGAGAGAAACTTTGATGAAAGGGATGTGGATTTTCAGATTACCGGCACAGATGGAGCATTTCCGGAGATCGGCGGCTGGAGCTCCTCCGGCAGCGGGGACGATACGCTCCATGTCTGCAGGGTTGTCTTTCGGGAGGATGGAGATTACACATTTACGCTGGCCTTCCAGGATCTGGCTGGGAACCGGGCTGTCTATGGACAGACAGACGAATTTACTATCGACAGAACAGCGCCGGAGCTGAGTGTGGCCTGGGACAATGAGGACAGCCGGAATGAAATCTATTATGCAGACAGCCGCAGAGCGGTCATAGATATCCTGGAGCATAATTTCCGGGAGGATCAGATAGAAGTGATCGTTACAGCAGACAAGGAAGAAGCAGACAGCCTGCCGGCGATTTCCGAATGGAGACGGGAAGGCGATCACAATACGGCTGAGATCAATTTTTCACAGGATGGAAGTTATACGCTGGCGGTCAGGGGATGGGATCTGGCAGGAAATGAAATGGCTGAATACAGGACAGAACTCTTTGTCATTGATCAGACACCGCCAAAGCTTGTGTTCTCCGATGTGGCAGATCAGTCGGCCAACAACGGAGAGGTACGCCCGGCCCTTCGGTATTCAGATGCCAATTACGATCCGGACGGAACGGAAATCCTTCTGAGCGGATACCGGAATGGGCAGATGGAATGGAAAGGGAGCTGGAGGCAGCTGGAAAACGGTATGGCGCTGAAACTGGAAGACTTTCCGCAGGTACGGGAGCTGGATGATCTGTATACGCTTCAGGCATCTGTCCGGGATTTGGCCGGAAACCAAAGCCAGGCTCAGATCTGCTTTTCTGTCAACCGGTTCGGCTCGGTCTATACATTTGACGAAAAGACGGAGGCTCTGGCAGGTCCGGAGGGCAGTTATTACACAAATCAGGAGCAGGATCTTGTGATTACAGAGACCAATGTGGATACGCTGGAATTCCGGGAAATCATCTGCAGCCGGAATGGAAAAGTACGGACCATGGAAGAAGGAAAAGATTATATTGCAGAGGAACAGGAAGAGTCTTCCGGATGGAAACAGTACGTTTATACGATAGGAAAAGAAAATTTTGAAGAAGAAGGAATATATCTTGTCACCATTTATTCAGAGGACAGGGCGGAAAATGCCTCAGATACGGGTACGAAGGGAAGAAAACTGGAATTTGCTGTGGATAAGACGGCTCCTGTGATTCTCGTGTCGGGAGCGGAAGACGGCGGCCGCTACCGGGAAGGAACGAAAGAACTGACGCTGGATATCCAGGATAACCTGCGGCTCCGGGAGGTAAGCGTGCTCCTGAACGGACAGAGGACCGTGTACAGCGCTTCGGAATTGAAGGAGAACGAAGGCAGGATCGTGCTGCAGATCCAAGGCGCAAACTACTGGCAGGAGCTTATGGTGACAGCCAGGGACGCCGCCGGGAACACTGCCGGGACAAAGAGCCTGCGTCTGCTGATTACTCCCAATCTGATGGTTCAGTTTTTCATGAATAAACCCGTTCTTTACACCACGGCGGGAATACTGCTGTCTTTGGAAACGGCAGGACTTTTGCTTCTGCGCGCCCGGCTGCGGCGCAGGGATAGACAGGGGCGCAGAAAGATATAAAAAAGGTTATGAAAAAAGTAATGAAAAAAGCGGCAGAAAGATATAAAAAATGGGTTGACACTGGAATACGGATATGCTATGATAACTCAGTGACAGCAAGCAGAGTATCCACTCTCACCTCAGCGCAGCAGGCGTCTCAGGTTTATAATTATGGCATGACGGGTATAGTCAGTATATACCCTGTGTTATGATATTTCAAGTGGATAGTCTGACTATCCACTTTTTTTGGATTCTTTCTTATATAAGGAGGGTACTACAATTAGCGATTTAATGATTAACGAACAGATCCGGGATAAGGAGGTCCGCCTCATAGGGGTGAATGGAGAGCAGCTTGGAATCATGTCTGCCAAAGATGCGATGCGGATTGCCCGGGAAGCAGAACTTGATCTGGTAAAGATTGCGCCGACAGCGAAGCCGCCTGTCTGCAAGATTATCGACTACGGTAAGTTCAAATATGAGCAGGCCAGAAAAGAGAAGGAAGCCCGCAAAAAGCAGAAAACGATTGAGATTAAGGAAGTTCGTTTGTCACCGAATATCGAAGAGAATGACCTGAACACGAAGGTAAGCGCGGCCAGGAAGTTCATTCAGAAAGGCGATAAGGTCAAGGTGACCTTGCGTTTCCGCGGAAGAGAGATGGCGCATGTGCAGAAGACGAAGCAGATTCTGGACGTGTTTGCCGAGAAGCTGTCAGATATTGCGGTAGTGGAGAAGGCTCCGAAGCTGGAAGGCCGGCAGATGATGATGTTTCTTACAGAGAAGCGTCAGTAGTTTTTGAGAATCAGCCACGGATGTGGAATTGATTTTAATAGAAATTGAAAAAGCAGATGTAACTATTCGGTACTGAACGGTTACAGGCAGACTAGAATAGGAGGAGTATATAAAATGCCTAAAATTAAGACAAGCAGAGCTGCTGCAAAGCGTTTCAAAGTGACAGGAACCGGCAAACTCAAGAGAATGAAAGCTTATAAGAGCCATATCTTAACCAAGAAATCTCAGAAGAGAAAGAGAAATCTCAGAAAAGCAACGATCACAGATGCTACCAATGTAAAGAGCATGAAGAAGATTCTTCCGTATCTGTAAGCTGCACTGTTCCAGAGAGATATCGTAGAATCGGGAAATTTCAAGGAGGAAAAGAGAAATGGCAAGAATTAAAGGCGGTTTAGGCGCTAAGAAGAGACATAACAGAGTATTGAAGCTCGCAAAGGGCTATAGAGGAGCAAGAAGCAAGCAGTATCGTGTGGCAAAGCAGTCCGTGATGAGAGCGCTGGCGACTTCCTACGCAGGAAGAAAAGAGAGAAAGCGTCAGTTCCGTCAGCTCTGGATCGCGCGTATCAACGCTGCGGCCCGTCTGAATGGACTGTCCTACAGCAAGTTCATGTATGGCCTGAAGCTGGCAGAGGTTCAGCTGAACCGTAAGGTGCTGGCTGACATGGCAGTAAACGATCCGGCAGGATTTGCGACTCTGGCAGAGGTTGCCAAGAGCAAGATTGCATAAGAAATGATGAAAAAGGGACTGTCTGTATCCTTCGGGAAACAGGCGGTCTTTTTATACGGTCAGGATTTGACAAACAATAAGAACGTGCTATAATTAGCAGTGCGCGGAAGAGAGTGCTAATACAAAACCTGATGTTTGGGAGGCGGAAGCCTCTGCATGTGAGAAAGAAGGAAAAATAATGACAGAGATTACCATTATATCCGGCTTTTTGGGGGCCGGAAAGACTACGTTGATTAAAAAACTCCTGGAAGAGGCATTCCAGGGGGAGAAGATTGTACTGATTGAAAATGAATTCGGTGAGATCGGTATTGACGGCGGATTCCTGAAGGATTCCGGCATCCAGGTCAATGAGATGAATTCCGGCTGTATCTGCTGTTCCCTGGTGGGAGATTTCGGAACAGCCCTGAAGGAAGTGCTGGATACCTATGCTCCGGACCGCATCCTGATCGAGCCCTCCGGTGTGGGCAAGCTTTCCGATGTGGTAAAAGCAGTGGAAAATGTGGCAGGGTCCATGGATGTTCATATTGACAGCGCCATCGTTGTGGTAGATGGAAAGAAATGCAAAATGTATATGAAGAATTTCGGCGAGTTCTTCAACAATCAGGTAGAACATGCGGGGACTATCGTCTTAAGCCGTACCCAGAGCATGACGGAGGAGAAGCTTCAGGAGACTGCAGCTCTTCTGCGGGAGCATAACGCGAAGGCTACGATGATTACTACGCCCTGGGATGAGCTGAATGGAAAGCAGATCCTGGATGCCATGCATCATGCAGAGCTGGATATGAGCAGCTTCCACCAGGATGAAGAGGGAGGACATTCTCATGAACACGGCCATGAGGGCGAATGCGGCTGCGGTCATGACCATGAGGATCACGACCATCATCACCATCATGATCATGAAGACCATGACCATCACCACAGCCATGAAGATCATGATCATGAGCACGATCACGGCGAGGGATGTACCTGCGGCTGCCACGATCATGAGGGACACCATCACCACCACGATCATGAAGGCCATCATCACGCAGACGAGGTATTTACAAGCTGGGGCGTAGAGACACCGCGGCGTTATGGAGCAGAGGAACTGCAGCAGATGCTGGAGAAGCTGGAAGGTTCCTCAGAATACGGCATCATTCTGCGTGCAAAGGGAATTCTTCAGAATACGGACGGAAGCTGGATGCAGTTTGACCTTGTTCCGGAGGAATACGAGGTGCGGGGCGGAAGTCCGGAATATACAGGCCGTCTCTGCGTAATCGGTTCCAAGCTTAATGAGGACGCGTTGAAGGAACTGTTTCAGGTATAGCTGCAGGGATAGGAGATGAAAGCATGAGTTTGGGAAATAAAGTACCGGTGTATCTGGTGAACGGTTTCCTGGAGAGCGGCAAGACGACGTTTATCCAGGAGACGCTGTCAGACCCGTATTTTTCAGATGGAGGAAAGACTCTTCTGCTGGCCTGTGAGGAAGGAGAAGAGGAATATGATCTGCATGTGCTGGAATCTTATGACACAGAACTGGTGCAGGTAGAAGGAAAGGAAGCGTTCAATCCGGAATTTCTGGAGGAGTGCAGGAAGAAATATAAGCCAACCCAGGTCATGATTGAGTACAATGGAATGTGGGGAATGCAGCTGTTCCGGGACATGAAGTTTCCAAAGGGATGGTTCCCGGCCCAGGGAATCACGCTGGTGGACGCGGGTACCTTCGATCTGTATATGCAGAACATGAAGTCCCTGTTTATGGATATGGTACAGGATTCGGACCTGGTGATTTTCAACCGCTGCGTGGAGGGTACGAAGGCAGCCTCCTACAAGCGCAATATCCGGGCAGTCAATCCGAGAGCCCAGGTGGAGTTTGAAAAAGAGGGGGGCGAGCTCTTTGAATATGAGGACGAGCTGCCCTTCGACCTGAATGCGGAGATTGTGGATATCGGAGATATAGATTACGGTATCTGGTACGTGGACGCCATGGACCATCCGGAGCATTATGACGGAAAGACGATCCGCTTCAAGGCACGGGTCATGAAGCCCAGAGGCATCACGCCGGGCTATTTTGTGCCGGGACGGCGGGCCATGACCTGCTGCGCGGACGATACGGTTTTCCTCGGGTTCCTCTGCAGAAGCCAGAATGTGGATAAGCTGAAGAACGGCCAGTGGCTGACAGTGACGGCAAAGGTATCCGTACAGAAAAGAGAGGAATATTCCGGAGAGGAAGGCCCGGTGCTCTATACCAAGGCGCTGAAATCGGCGCCGGCGCCGGAGGAAGAGCTGGTATACTTCTGACGGCTGTTCTCATTCCCTGTGCAGAGGGATTTCCGGCTTCGGATAGCGGCTCAGCAGCTCTTTTAAGAGCAGGATGGAGTCCGAAATGAATTTATCTTTATGATAGACCAGCTTGAAGGTGCGGTCCCATATGTTTTCAGGGTCCTGAAGCATATGGATCGTGCCTTTTCTGATCTCGTCCTGGATCAGGCGTACGGAGATAACGGCCAGGCAGTTATTAAAGAGTATGGCATTCTTCATGGCTTCCGGAAAGGGAGCTTCTATCCGGCAGTGAATGGGAATATGATTCTTCCGCATATAGTCTTCGAAAAGGGCCCGCGTTCCGCTTCCTTTTTCACGCATGACAAAATCCTGATCCTTCAAATCAAAAGAAGAAAAGGTGCTGCGGCAGGCAAAAGGATGCCCGGAGCTGCAGGCCAGAACCAGATAATCATCCACAAGAGGGAGGTTGATCAGATCCGGACTCTGAATCACACCCTCCACAATTCCCACATCCAGCTCAGAACGCAGCAGCTTGTCTTCCACAGTCCGGGTGTTTCCGATGAAGGAGAAGGTATCCACGTGGGGCCGTATGCGCTGAAAATCCTCCAGGAGAGCCGGAAGCATACAGGAGCCGATGGTGACTGTGACACCGATGCGGAAATGCTCTGTCTTGGTTTCGCTCTGCATCTGCCGTTCTACTTCATCAAAGGAATGTACGGCGGCTTTGGCCATTTTCAGAAGATGCTCACCCGGTTCCGTGATATAGAGGCGTTTTGAAAGACGGTCAAAAAGTCTGGTTTCATAATGTTCTTCCAGTTCCCGGATGGCCTGGCTTACCGTGGGCTGGGTTACATAAAGCCGTTTGGCAGCGAGGCTCATCTTTCCGGTTTCCGCGACTGCGATGAAAATTTTCAGATGACGGATAGTCACAGTTTTCCTCCTTATATCATAGGCAATTCCTATATTTTTAATAAAATAATATCATTTTACTTATTGATTGGCAAGTGCTATAATACAAAACAAGAACACCATGAAAGTGGCGGGAACACAGTTTTTGAACCGGCAGGACGCAGAAATACAGAAGGCTGAGTGCGCAGGTGGAAAGGAGAATGAACGGATGAAGGTATTGATTGTTGGAGGTGTTGCGGCAGGAACGAAGGTCGCGGCAAAGCTTATGCGGGAAGATCGCAGCTGTGAGGTCACAATTTTGACAAAGGGAAAGGATATTTCCTATGCAGGCTGCGGTCTTCCTTATTATGTTGGCGGTCTGATTCCGGGGAGAGAGCAGCTGATTGTCAACACGCCGGAATCTTTTTCAAAGCTGACAGGAGCGCAGGTACAGACCGAGACGGAGGTAACTGCGGTGGATACCGCGGCAAAGACGGTTACGGCGGTACATAAAGGAGAGGAGGAGACCTGGAGCTATGACAAGCTGGTGATTGCATCCGGAGCGTCTCCGTTCCGCCCGCAGATAGAGGGGCTTGATCTGGAAAATGTATTTTTTATGAGAACGCCGGATGACGCGATTGCGCTGAGGAAAGCTGTGGAAGCAGGCGGAATCAAGCGCGCGGTAGTGGCCGGAGGCGGCTTTATCGGCCTTGAGGTGGCTGAAAATCTGGCCCACAAAGGCATCCGTGTAAATGTGATTGATTTTGCGCCTCATGTGCTCCCCAATTTCCTGGACCCGGAGATGAGCGAATATGTGGAAAATAAGATGTCTGAGGCTGGCGTAAACCCCATGACCGGAGTTTCCCTGGAAGCCATTCTCGGAGATGGGAAGGTGGAGAAGGTGCAGACCAGCAAGCGGGCTGTAAAGGCAGACGCTGTAGTGATCGCCATCGGCATCCGTCCGAATACCGCGTTTCTTGAGGGAAGCGGAATCGAGATGTTCAAGGGAACGATTCTCACAGACAAATATATGCGCACCAATGTGGAAGACGTCTATGCGGCAGGCGACTGCGCTATGGTGACGAACCGCGAAACCGGCGAGGCTGCCTGGTCGCCCATGGGCTCTACAGCCAATATCGCAGGCCGTGTGCTGGCGGCTGATATCTGCGGAAAGAACAAGGAGTACGCAGGCGTACTGGGAACAGGCGTGGCGAAGCTTCCGGGCGGCATTAATGCGGGACGCACCGGTCTGACAGAGACGGCGGCAAAGGCGGCAGGCTATGATGTGGTTACGGCCCTTTCTGTTGTGGATGACAAGGCTCATTATTATCCGGGAGCCGGAAATTTTATCATTAAGATGGTGGCTGATAAGACTACGCGCAAATTCCTGGGTCTGCAGGTGCTGGGAAGCGGCGCGGTAGACAAGATAACGGATATCGCGGTGACGGCCATCTCCCTGAATGCGTCTGTGGATCAGCTGGAGAACCTGGATTTCGCTTACGCCCCGCCTTTCTCCACAGCGATTCATCCGTTTGCCCATGCCCTGAATGTTCTGCTGAATAAGATGAGCGGAGCTTTTGAGACCTTTACCCCGGCGGAGTATGAGGCGGGAGCGGCGGAAGATTACCGCCTGGTAGACGCTTCTCCGCAGCCCTCCATCGAAGGAGCGCCCTATCTTGATCTGACAAAGATCAACGGAGAGGTAGAAGGCTTTGGAAAGGATGAAAAGCTTCTGATTGTCTGCGCGAAAGGAAAACGGGCCTACATGACTCAGAACCGGCTGAAATATTACGGATATACCAATACGCGTGTTCTGGAGGGCGGCACAACCTTCAACGAAATCAGGACGGAAGAGTAAAACCGGATCAGCGGCTGGCGCGGCGCCTGCGGCGACCGGGTACCGGCCTTATGATAAAGAGCAAAGAACAAAGATAAATAAGGAGGACTTTAAGTATGGCGACACTGACCATCAGCGCGGCGGATGAAAAGAAGGTAAAGGCCCGCGGATTCTTAAGCAACAAAGGAACAGACAATTTTTCTGCCCGTATTATCACGGTAAACGGAAAGGTTACGGCCGAGCAGCAGAGAGTGATCGCAGAGGCGGCGGAGAAATACGGAAATGGTACGGTAACGTATACCACGCGTCTGACGGTGGAGGTTCCCGGAGTTCCCTATGACAAGATCGATGAGTTCTGTGAGTTTATCGGAAAAGCCGGTCTGGTAACCGGAGGAACCGGTTCCAAGGTGCGCCCGGTAGTATCCTGTAAGGGAACCACCTGCCAGTATGGACTGCTGGATTCCTTCGGGCTGTCCGAGGAAATTCATCACAGATTTTATGAGGGATACCGCCAGGTACAGCTTCCCCATAAATTCAAAATTGCGGTAGGAGGATGTCCCAATAATTGTGTGAAGCCGGATCTGAATGATCTGGGCATTATCGGCCAGCGGATTCCCAATTATGATGAGGATGAGTGCAATGGCTGCAAGAAGTGCGCGGTGGAGAAAGCCTGTCCCGTTCACGCGGCAAAGCTGGTGGACGGCGTCATGGAGATCGACCATGATGTCTGCAACAACTGCGGACGCTGCATCGGAAGCTGCCCCTTTGACTGCATCGAAGACGGCACCTACGGCTATAAAATCTATATCGGCGGACGCTGGGGCAAGAGCGTAGCGCAGGGAAGAGCTCTTTCCAAAGTGTTCACAGATAAAGAAGAGGCGCTTTCTGTTATCGAAAAGGCGATTCTTCTGTACCGCGAGCAGGGTCATACAGGAGAGCGTTTCGCGACGACGATTGAGAGACTTGGATTTGAGAATGTGGAAGCACAGCTTCTTTCTGATGACATTCTGGCAAGAAAGCAGGAAATTCTGGATGCGCAGCTTCATCTGGTTGGCGGAGCTACCTGCTGATTCGCAGGCCGGTTTGCTTCCTGCATATACCCGGTATACGGAATGAGGAAGCGCTGTTTCCGCTGAAATACAGCAATTCAGAAGCATCATTGAGGCATTTGGATAAAAATTTGTGAAAAATGCTTCTGGACAAAAAATATTTTATCTGCTATGATGTTTCTCAGAGTAGACAAAGGCAGTTTGCGAAAGCAAGCTGCCTTTTTGCGTTCTGGAAGATTTTCCCGCCATAGTGGAAGAAAGGACGCCATGCGCGCAAATGCGTGAATTTGGTTTGTGTCAGGGAGGTATCAAGTATGGACAGCATCGATCTGAGTATTTTAAAATGTCTTAAGGAAAATTCGCGGCAGACAGCTTCGATGATCAGTCAGACCATAAACCTGTCTGTATCAGCTGTCATTGAGCGGATACGGAAGCTGGAGGCCAGAGGGATGATTCAGCAGTATACGGTCGTCCTGGACGAAAAGCAGCTGGGCAACGATTTGACGGTATTTATATCCGTGCGCCTGGAGCATCCCAGATTCGGGGAAACGTTCGCAAAGGAGGCTTCCGCTCATCCCAATATTTCCGAGTGCTATTATATAGCAGGGGATGTAGATTATCTCCTGAAAATTGTGACAGATTCTTCCCACAGCCTGGAACTGATTCATCAGGACATCAAGGAGATGCCAGGCGTGTCCTGGACAAAGACGCTGTATGTCCTGTCCACCATTAAGAACGATGTCTCCGTGCTTCCGGAGCAGCTTGCGTAAATATTTTCAGCCAGATACTTGACACTTTCCGGCAGGTGGATTATGCTCTCTACAGAGACAGTTGCAGATGCGGCAAAGGAGTGGACACATGAATCTGGACCGGGAAAATATGAAAAAGCTGATGCTTCTGATCACATTTACGGTTGTGCTGCTGGTAGGGGTCCAGCGCCTGGATGTGGTGCTTGGAACGCTGAATGTGATTTGGACGATTTTTCTGCCCTTTGTGCTTGGAAGCGCCATCGCCTTTTTCCTGAATGTTCCCATGGCCTTTCTGGAGAAAAAACTGTTCGGCAGGAGAGAAGAAGAGAAGAAAAACGGGCTGGCACGCCCTTTAAGCCTGCTTCTGACAGTTGTGATTGTGATTGCCATGATTGTATTTGTCATCTTTGTCGTCGTGCCGGAGCTCAGCTCTACGATTACCAATCTGGCGGTTCAGATAGAAGCCGCCCTTCCGAGAGGGCAGAAATGGCTGGAAAACGTGTTCCGTGACAATGAGCAGGTTACAGCCTGGCTCAATAGTGTTGAAATGAACTGGGAAGCCATGGTGCAGACGGCGCTGAATATGTTGCGTACCGGAGCGGAGAGTGTACTGACTTATACGGTTGTAGTGGCCAGAGGGATTATTAACGCAGTCTATACTTTTGTCATTGCGTTTGCCTTCTCCTGCTATGTACTGATTCAAAAGGAGAAGCTGAGCGCTCAGGCGCAGAAGCTTTTAAAAGCTGTATTTCCGAGAAGGCATGCGGAGCGGATCATGTATGTCTTCTCTTTAAGTTACCGTACTTTTACAAATTTCATAACAGGCCAGTGCCTGGAAGCGATCATACTGGGAACCATGTTTTTTGTGGTGATGAGCGTTCTGAACTTCCCTTATGCGCTTCTGGTCGGAATTCTGGTGGCGGTCACTGCTCTGATTCCCATATTCGGAGCTTTTATCGGCTGCGCGGTGGGAGCCTTTCTGATTCTTGTGGTCAATCCCATGAAAGCGCTGGCGTTTATTGTGCTGTTTCTTGTGCTGCAGCAGGTGGAGGGAAATCTGATCTATCCTCATGTGGTGGGCAATTCCGTAGGCCTGCCTTCTATCTGGGTCCTGGTAGCGGTCACGGTGGGCGGAAATCTGATGGGGATTGCGGGAATGCTGGTGTTTATTCCCATTGCGTCCGTGCTGTATACGCTTCTTCGGGAGTGGGTATACAGAAGGCTGAAAGAGAAGAATCTGGATCAAGAGGAGCTGTAAAAATCGGGCGGATTTCCGGAAATATAGGAAAGAAGGTTTGTGTGTGAGAGAAGTAAAGGCAGGAGAGTATTACCGCCATTTCAAGGGCGGACTGTATCAGGTGACGGGCATCGCAAAGGATGCCGGCACAGAGAGACCGGTAGTGGTCTATCAGGCTCTGTACGGAGAGGAAGAACTCTGGGTCAGAGATTATGAGGAGTTTGTAAGCGAGGTGGATCGGGCAAAGTACCCGGATGCGGAACAGCAGTACCGGTTTGAAAAGATAGAGGAACCAAAGGAAAGCAATCCGCTTCTGCTGCGCTTTCTGGACGCTGAGACTTATGAGGACAAGCTGGAACTGTTTCAGTCCTGGGAGGCGTACGCGGACGATCAGCTGCTGGAAAGCATTGCCGTGTCGCTGGATATTGTTCTCGGAAAGGGAAGCACAAAGGAAAAATACAGACAGGTGCTGAATTGTCTGAAGACCATGGAGCACTTTGAGACAAATCGTTTTCGGTAAAAGACAGGGGGAGTAAATGTGGACATTGTAATCATCGGAGACGGGAAAGTGGGACATAAGCTGGCTATGCAGCTGTCAGGAGAAAATTACAATGTGACGCTGATCGATCAGTGTGAAAAGAAACTGTCGGACACAGTCAATGAGATGGATGTGTCCTGTGTGGCTGGTGATGGAGGAAGCGCGGAAGTGCAGCGGAAGGCGGATGTGCCGGGGGCGGATCTGGTTATCGCCTGTACTTCTACAGACGAAATGAACCTGTTCTGCTGCCTGCTTGCCAGAAGGCTTGGGGCAAAGCAGACCATAGCGAGGGTAAGAAATCCTGTATACGCGGAGCAGATGCATCTTCTGAAAGAAGATCTGAAGCTGAGCATGGCAGTAAATCCGGAGCTTGCTCTGGCGGGGGAGATTTCCCGTGTTCTGATTTTTCCGTCCGCCGCCAAAATAGAGACTTTTGTAAAAGGCCGGGTAGAGCTGGTGGAGGTGACGCTGAACGAAAAAAGCGTGATTGCCGGAGTACCTTTAAGCGGGCTTTATAAAAAATATCAGATCAAGATGCTGATCTGCGCGGTACAGCGGAGACAGAAGGTATATATTCCGGACGGCAGTTTCGTTCTGGAAGCAGGAGACAAAATCAATATCGCGGCGTCTCACAGAGAGATCGAAAAGTTTTTCCGCCTGACAAATTCCATGCGGAACAAGGCAAAGAATGTCATGATCTGCGGAGGAGGCCGGGTGGCTTATTATCTTGCCCGGCAGCTTCTGGCCCTTGGCATGCAGGTGAAGATTGTAGAGCAGAGTGAAGCGCGCTGTACAGAACTCTGTGAGCTGCTGCCCAAGGCGACTATCATTCATGGAAATGCCACGGAGCATGAGCTTCTGGAAGAAGAAGGGGTCGCAAAGGCGGATGCGTTTGTGACGCTGACCGGCATGGATGAGGAGAATATCATCATGTCCATGTACGCAAAGATGCGGGGCGTGCCCAAAATTGTCACGAAGGTCAATGATGAAGGTCTGGAGAGCATGGTGGAGCAGCTTGGCATCGAAAGCGTGGTTTCGGCGAAAAACGTTACAGCCAATGCGATTACCAGTTATGTGCGCGCCATGAAGAACTCCATGGGAAGCAGCAATGTGGAGACCGTCTACAAGCTGATCGGCGGAAAGATAGAGGCTCTGGAATTTCTGATACGGGAGAAAGCGAAGTATACGGGGATTCCGCTGAAAAACCTGACGCTGAAGGAAAATCATCTCGTGGCCTGTATTGTAAGGAAAAACCGGATCATCATACCGGGCGGCGATGATACACTGGAAGTAGGCGACAGCGTTATCGTGGTATCTATGGCGCAGGGCCTTGAGGATTTGGAGGATATTCTGCGGTAGCCGTTTCGAAAAACGGCAGCCGTTTAAAAACTGTATTTTACAGTTTCAGAGGGACAGATATGAATTACGGGATAATAAGATATATCGTAGGGAAGATGCTGCTGATGGAAGGCGTGCTGCTGCTGATTCCCACTTTTGTGTCGCTGCTCTATCAGGAGAGCAGCGGCGTATATTTTCTGATTGTAATAGCCATTTTAACAGTGTTGTCGCTGCTGCTTTCCAAAAAGCCGGAAGATATGACGCTTTACGCAAAGGAGGGCTTTGTGATCGTTGCGCTGGCGTGGATACTTTGGTCTGTGTTCGGCGCCCTGCCTTTTGTGTTCAGCGGCTGTATTCCCAGATTTGACAATGCTTTTTTTGAAATTGTGTCCGGGTTTACGACCACAGGTTCCACGATACTGACGGACATCGAGGCGCTTCCCATGGGTATGAATTTCTGGCGCTGCTTTACGCACTGGATCGGAGGCATGGGCGTGCTGGTGTTTGTCATGAGCATCCTGCCGCTGAGCCCGAAGAACTCCATGTTCCTGATGCGGGCGGAGATGCCGGGACCTACCTGTGACAAGCTGGTTCCGAAAGCCCGTTCTACGGCGCGGATTCTGTATGGAATGTATATTGTGCTGTCACTGGCGGAAGTGATCCTGCTTCTGGCAGGCGGGATGAATCTCTATGATGCGCTTGTACATACCTTCAGTACGGCCGGCACAGGCGGATTTGACAACCGGAATGCCAACGTGGCCTTTTACGACAGCGCTTATATAGACGGAGTGATTACGGTTTTCATGCTGCTGTTCGGCGTGAATTTCAGCCTGTATTACCTGCTGCTGCTGAAGGAGTTTAAAGCTGTATTTAAGAGCGAGGAGCTGCGTACCTATCTGGGGATTGTGGCGGCCTCCATCGCCCTGATTACCATAAATATCACGCATATTTACGGGACTGCGCTGAAGGCTTTCCGCTATGCGGCTTTTCAGGTGGCCTCTGTCATCACGACGACAGGATTCGTGACGGCAAACTTTGATTTGTGGCCGGAGTTTTCCAAAACCATACTTCTGATTATAATGGCCATTGGCGCCTGCGCGGGAAGCACGGGAGGCGGCATCAAGGTCTCGCGTATTATCATTCTGGCGAGGACTGTCACAAGAGAGGTCAGACAGGTGCTGCATCCCAAGTCGGTCAATGTGGTGAAGCTGGACGGAAAGCGGCTGACAGACGAGAATACCAGGGGCGTCTATGTATATATGATCTGCTATATTGCGATTCTGGCTGTTTCCGTACTGCTGATTTCTGTGGATAATTTCGATTTTACCACAAATTTCACAGCGGTGCTGACTACCCTGAACAATGTGGGACCCGGCCTTGCGAAAGTAGGTCCTGTGGAGAATTTCGCCGCGTATTCCTGCTTTTCCAAGATTGTTCTGAGTCTGGACATGCTGCTTGGGCGGCTTGAGATTCTGCCGCTTCTGATGCTGTTTGCTCCACAGACCTGGAGAAAGAAATTTTAAATCCGCTGTCTGCGGCAGAAGCGGCGCGCAAAAACTCCGGCAGAATCCGGAAGGCGGCCGCCCATATGCCGTCTGCGATAGAATAAAAGAGAGATGAGGTAAGGATACATGAGTGAGAAAGCATGTAACAACAGCAGCTGCGATAAGACAAGCTGCGAAGGATGTCCGAGCCGGGAGAAGAAGCCGGCAAGTTTTCAGGTGGACGCCAATGAATACAGCTGCATCCGCCGCGTGATCGGCGTGGTCAGCGGCAAAGGAGGCGTAGGCAAGTCCATGGTGACGGCCTCCATCGCCAATGAGCTGGCTGCGAAGGGCTATCAGGTGGGAATTCTGGACGCGGACATTACCGGACCGTCCATTCCCCGTATGTACGGAATCCATGGCCCTGCAGAGGCCAGCGACATGGGAATCGAACCCCGTGTTACCAAAAACGGGATTAAGCTTATGTCCATGAATCTTCTGCTTCCGGCAGAGGATACGCCAGTCATCTGGCGCGGACCGATCATTGCCAACATTGTAAAGCAGTTCTGGACCGATGTGATCTGGGGCGATCTGGACTATCTGCTGGTAGATATGCCGCCCGGAACCGGCGACGTGCCGCTGACAGTCTTCCAGTCTCTGCCGGTCAATGAGATTGTGGTGGTGACTTCTCCGCAGGATCTGGTACAGATGATTGTGAAGAAGGCGCTGAGCATGGCGGAGCAGATGAAGATTCCGGTGAAGGGCGTCGTGGAGAACTATTCCTATCTTCAGTGTCCGGACTGCGGAAAGAAGCTCTATCCCTTCGGACAGAGCCATCTGGATGAGATTGCCGAAAAGGAAAATCTGAAGGTGCTTGGAAGGATTCCGATGGACCCGGCTTATGCCGAGGCGGCGGACGCAGGTGAGTTTGACAAGGTCAGAAATCCGTGGATTGAGGCGGAGTTTTAATGAGATAACAGTTCAAAAAAAGAGGCCTTCCGTGGGCGGAGATAGAGATATCCGCTTCCGGAAGGCTTTTTGACATTAGAGGATTCTGTATAATGTTTTGCCATGAATGAAAAGTTCTTGCAATCCGGAAAAGAGTATGATACACTGAATACAAACATATGTTCGATTTTACGCATTTGCGAATAACAGAGATGAAGTGACAGAAAGAAGAGACCGCCATGCAGCAGCACAAAATTCCGGAACAGCTCCCGGTTATGGAAAAACTGAAAATATTATCAGACGCGGCCAAGTACGATGTGGCCTGCACTTCCAGCGGCACTTCCCGGGGAAATAACGGAAAAGGAATCGGGAACTGCTTTGACGCCGGTATCTGCCACAGTTTTGCGGCGGATGGCCGGTGTATTTCCCTGCTGAAGATTCTTTTTACCAACGAGTGTATTTTTAACTGCCGCTACTGCCTGAACCGTTCTTCCAACGATGTGCCGAGGGCAACTTTTACGCCGGATGAAATCTGTGAACTGGTTATCGGCTTTTACCGGAGAAATTATATTGAGGGCCTGTTCTTAAGCTCCGGGATTCTGAAGAGTCCGGATTACACCATGGAGCTTTTGTACCAGACTCTTTTGAAACTGAGGACGCAGTACCAGTTCGGGGGCTATATTCATGTGAAAGCGATTCCGGGAGCCGATCCGCTTTTGATTGAAAAGACAGGTTTTCTGGCGGACCGTATGAGTGTGAATCTGGAGCTGCCTACGGCGGAAGGCCTGAAGAAGCTGGCTCCGGCAAAGACCAGAGAAAAGATTCTGAAGCCCATGAGACAGGTGCAGAACCGTATGGAAGAGAACAGGCAGGAGCTGGTGCTCTACCGGAACGCGCCCCGTTTTGTTCCGGCAGGCCAGTCCACGCAGATGATTATCGGAGCCACGCCGGAGAATGATTTCCAAATCATGTCCGTGGCAGAATCCCTGTATCAGAAATTCGATCTGAAGCGGGTGTTTTATTCTGCGTTTGTGAGGGTGAATGAAGACAGCGCCCTCCCGGCTCTGCCAGGAGGGCCGCCGCTCCTTCGGGAGCACCGACTGTATCAGGCAGACTGGCTTCTGCGGTTTTACGGGTTTGAAGCCGGAGAACTTCTCTCGGAGGACAGGCCGAATTTCAATATGGTCTTTGACCCCAAATGTGACTGGGCGCTCCGGCACCTGGAGCACTTTCCGGTGGAGATTAACCGGGCGTCTTACCAGACGCTTCTGCGTGTGCCGGGGATCGGAGTGAAGTCGGCTCAGCGGATTGTAAAGGCGAGGAGGCATGGAAGCCTGGATTTTCCGGATTTAAAGAAGATGGGCGTAGTGTTGAAAAGAGCTCTTTATTTCATTACCTGCAGAGGCAGGACCATGTATCCCATCCGGATAGACGAGGACTATATTACGAGAAATCTTCTGTATGTAAAGGAAAAACTGCCGCCGGAGCTCCGGGGAGATGTAAGTTACCGGCAGCTTTCCCTTTTTGACGACGGAATGCCCCTGTCTGCGGAGGAACAGCAGCTTCTGATAACCTGATGATAAAAATGCGGGCGCTCCTGCATGAAAATGGGAGAAAGAGAGAAAGAGTGTAATGATGACAGTATTTTTATGTGAGGACAGTCTGGACGGAATTCTGACAGGAGTATATGAGGCCTGGGACAGCAGGCTGGGGCACAGGAATGTGAAGCTTAAGACAGATACAGAAGATACGATGGAGCTGTTCTGTGAATACCGCACGGTTTCCACGGAACTGGAGAAAGCGGAAAAGGTTCTGCAGACCGTCAGATGCAGAATGGGAGTAAAGGCGGAAGAAGCTGTCTGTTACGCGGCCGCCTGTCCTGATGAAAGAAAGGCAGACGCTATATACCGTCTGATTGTGCTGGGGCTATCCATGCGCGATGGGAGAAAGGCGGTCAACTGCCTTCAGGACCCATCGGTTCTTCTGGTGGAGCAGCTCCGGTATAAGGCGTGGCATGAAGCGGAACGGATGCTGGGATTCCTGCGGTTTGAAGAACTGCCCGGAGCCATCCTTTATGCCCGGATGGAACCGCCTTACGCGGTGCTGTCCCTAATTGCGCCGCATTTTGCGGACCGGCTTCGTCAGGAGAACTGGATCATTCATGATGTGGGACGGGGGCAGATTGCTGTCCATAGAAAGGATAGTCCCTGGTTTCTTGCAGATGCCCGGATGCTGGATCTGCGGCAGATGGAAAGACGATCGGACGCGGAAGCGGAATTTCAGTCTCTGTGGAGAGCCTTCTGTAAAAGTATTGCCATTGAAGAACGGAGAAATCCCAGATGCCAGCAGAATCTTCTGCCGCTCCGGTTCCGTCCGTGCATGACAGAATTTCAGCAGTAAAAAGAGTCGGAAAGCATTCAGACAGCGGCTTTCGGATTTGACAGGCCCGGAAAATCATAGTACACTGAAAAAAGAAGACATGGGCAGAGGCATGGAGTCTCTGCCCATGCGGTTAGATCATTGGTAAAGACAGGAGAAAAGAAGATGAACAGTGTTCCGGTGATAAAAGCCGCGCTTCTGGGTGCGGGAACAGTAGGAGGGGGCGTCTGCCAGATTCTTGAGTGGCAGAAGGAGGAGATGCCCCAAAAGCTCGGGGTTTCTATAGAACTGAAAAAAATACTGGTGCGTGATACAGCGAAAAAGAGAGAAGGAATTGACAGTGCGCTGCTGACAGACAGCTGGCAGGAGATACTGGAAGATCCGGAGATTCAGATAGTGGTAGAAGTAATGGGAGGCATAGAACCTGCCAAAACTTATATTCTGGAGGCGCTCCGCGCCGGTAAAAATGTAGTGACGGCAAATAAGGATCTCCTGGCGGAATACGGGCGGGAAATTCTGGATACGGCGGAGGAGTATGGACGGGATCTGATGTTTGAGGCGGCTGTGGCAGGGGGGATTCCCATTATCCGCCCGCTCAAGCAGTGCCTGGCGGCCAATCATATCACGGAAGTGATGGGAATCGTCAATGGGACCACGAATTATATCCTGACCCGGATGACAGCAGATCATATGGAGTTTTCCGAGGCTCTGGCTCTGGCTGCAGAGCTGGGATATGCGGAGGCAGATCCTACGGCAGACATCGAGGGCTTTGACGCGGCCCGGAAGGTGGCGATTCTGGCATCTATCGCCTTTAATTCCAGGGTGACCTTTCAGGATGTGGCTACGGAAGGAATTACAAAGATTACGGCGGCGGATATCAGTTACGCGTCTGAGCTTGGCATGGTGATTAAGCTGCTGGGCGTGGCGAGAAACACGGCAGACGGTATTGAAGTAGGGGTTTACCCCATGCTGCTTGAGGCCTCTCATCCCCTTGCGACAGTAAACGATTCTTTTAACGCGGTGTTTGTGCATGGAGACGCGGTGGATGACGCCATGTTCCTTGGAAGAGGAGCAGGAAAGCTTCCCACAGGCAGCGCGGTTGTGGGAGATATGTTTGAGATTGCCAGAAATATTCAGGCGGGCTGTACGGGGAAAATCAGCTGTACCTGCTATAAGAATCTTCCGGTAAAGCCGGCGGAAGAGATGCAGAGCCGGTATTTCCTGAGGCTCAGCGTTGAGGATCGCCCCGGTGTTTTGGCAGGAATTGCTTCTGTATTTGGAAACAATAATGTAAGCATTTCCCAGGTGATTCAGAAAAATGTGGCAGAGGGAACAGCGGAGATCGTGGTAATCACGGATCTGGTGCTGGAGCGTCATTTCCGCGACGCGCTGCTGGTGATGAAAGAGATGTCAATGGTAAAGGAGATATCCTCTGTACTGCGGGTTCACGGATAACAGGACAGAAAGGGAAACAGAACGCCCGGCAGCAGATTTTCAGGAACAGCTGGCCGGTGAGGACAGAAGTGAAGGAGACAAATGGAAAATAAGACACTGACGTTACTGGACCACGCGATTATTTTTGCTACGAAGGCACATTCCGGTACGACCCGCAAAGGCACGAATGTTCCTTATATTGTGCATCCTATTGAAGCGGCTGCGATTGTTTCGGCTATGACGGATGATGAAGAGGTGATTGCGGCCGCTGTACTTCATGATGTGATTGAAGACACGGAGGCCACCAGAGAGGATCTGCTTGCCAGATTTGGGCGGAGAATTACTGATTTAGTAATGAACGAAAGCGAGGACAAGAGAAGAAATCTTCCGGCGGCGCTGACCTGGAAGACCCGCAAGCAGGAGACGATTACTTTTCTGGAGACTGAGGCAGATACCGACGCCAAGATGCTGGCGCTGGCGGACAAGCTTGCCAATCTCCGGGCAATATACAGGGATCAGTGTATCATAGGAGACAAGGTCTGGGAACGGTTTAATGAGAAGGACAAGAACATGCATGCCTGGATGTACCGCTCTATCGCGGCGGCGCTGGAGGAGCTTCGGGATCATCCCATGTGGCAGGAGTACAACCGGCTGGTAGAGGAGGTTTTTGGAAAAGAAACGGGCGAATCAGCAGAGAACGGTGAAAATGAAGCTTGACAAACCCTCTGAGAAAGGATAATCTGCTATAGAGAAAAACGCAAAGAGGAGGAAAATTATGAAACCATACCGTGAAATGAGTAAGGAAGAACTGCTTGCGCTGAAAGCGGAGCTGGATGCCCGGTACCGCGAGGTACAGGCAAAGGATCTCCATCTGGATATGTCCCGGGGAAAGCCCAGCGCAGAGCAGCTGGATCTGTCCATGGGAATGATGGATGTGCTGAACAGCGGCACAGATCTGAAGGATTCTGAGGGCGTAGACTGCCGGAACTATGGTGTTCTGGATGGTGTAAAGGAAGCAAAGGAGCTTCTGGGCCAGATGTCCGAGGTATCCCCGGATAAGATTATTATCTATGGAAACTCCAGTTTGAATGTGATGTACGACACTGTAGCCAGATCCATGACTCACGGTGTGATGGGCAGCACTCCCTGGTGCAAGCTGGATAAGGTGAAATTCCTCTGCCCGGTGCCGGGATATGACCGCCACTTTACTATTACGGAGTATTTTGGAATCGAGATGATCAATGTCCCGATGACGCCTGCCGGCCCCGATATGGATATGGTGGAAGAACTGGTAAGCTCTGATCCGGCCATCAAGGGAATCTGGTGCGTGCCGAAATATTCCAATCCCCAGGGAATCACTTACTCAGATGAGACGGTACGCCGTTTTGCCAGATTAAAGCCTGCTGCGGAAGATTTCCGCATTTACTGGGATAACGCTTATTGTGTGCACCATCTCTATGACGATGATCAGGATTTCCTGATTGAGATTCTCGGAGAATGTGAGAGAGCCGGAAATCCGGATATGGTATATAAATTCTGTTCTACTTCCAAAATCACCTTCCCGGGTTCCGGTGTAGCCTGTATTGCGGCTTCTCCCAATAACCTGAAGGATATCAGAAAGCAGCTGACGGTGCAGACCATCGGACATGATAAGGTAAACCAGCTTCGACATGTGCGTTTCTTCAAGAATCTGGATGGAATTCATGAGCACATGCGCAAACATGCCGATATCATGCGTCCGAAGTTCGAGGCAGTGCTGGATACTCTGGACAGAGAGCTGGGCGGTTTGGAGATTGGAAGCTGGATACGTCCCAAGGGAGGCTATTTCATTTCCTTCGATGCCATGGAGGGCTGCGCAAAGTCTATCGTGGCGAAATGTAAGGAGGCAGGCGTAGTGCTTACCGGAGCTGGAGCTACCTATCCCTACGGCAAAGACCCGAAGGACAGCAACATTCGTATTGCTCCTTCCTATCCGACGAAGGAAGAGTTGGCCATGGCAACAGATCTGTTTGTGCTTTGCGTGAAGCTGGCAAGCGTGGAGAAGCTTCTGGAAACCATGTAAAAGCATTTTGAAAAGATAGACAGCAGATATTCAGATATGTCAGAGAGAATCTGGAAGATTTAGAGAACTGCAAAAGGGCCGGCCGGTCATCTGAATCAGATGACCGGCCGGCCCTTTATAGAAATCGGAATTTTATTCCTGCGGGCATTGTGCCGGGCAGGCGCGGCTCAGCCCGCAAATACAAAATAGAGAATCACAAGGATTCCGAGGACGATACGGTACCAGCCGAAAGCCTTGAAATCATTTTTCTTAATATAGCTCATCAGGAACTTAATAGCCAGAATCGATACTACAAAGGCAGTCAGCATTCCGACCAGCAGAATTGCGATTTCCGTCCCGGTAAAGTTAAAACCGAATTTCACAAGCTTCAGAAGGCTGGCTCCGAACATGACCGGAATTGCCAGAAAGAAGCTGAACTCCGCGGCTATGTAGCGGGAAGTTCCCAAAAGCATGGCTCCCAGAATCGTAGCGCCGGAGCGGGAGGTTCCGGGAATCAGGGAAAGTACCTGGAAGGCGCCGATCAGAAGAGCGGTGGAATAGCTCAGCTCCTGAAAGGTGGTGATAACCGGCGTTCGGTGTCTGTTGCGGTTTTCGATTATAATAAATAGAACGCCGTAAATGATCAGCGTGGCTGCTACAGTCTGGTAATTGTAGAACAGGGCGTCAATCTGATCGTCAAATGGAATTCCGATCAGGGCTGCCGGAAGTACGGCCACGATTACCTTAAACCAGAGAGACCAGGTGCCTTTTTTAATCCAGCCTTTGGAAGGGGTGGTAAAGGGCCACAGTTTCCAGAAATAAAGGACTACGACAGCGAGAATCGCTCCCAGCTGAATGACAACCAGGAACATTTCCATAAATTCTTTGCTTACATTCAATTGAATGAATTCATTAACGAGAATCATATGTCCTGTACTGCTGATGGGAAGCCATTCGGTCAGACCTTCTACGATACCGAGCAGCAGAACCTTCAGCCATTCCAAAATATTCATGTTTTCAAACCTCATTTCCCGGCGCTCAGACTCCCGTTTGAAAGGAGAAGGCCGTTATTCAGATTTTCAGTATACCACACTCCGCTTGGTTGTCAATGTCGAACAGGGGGAGAGCAGAAGCAGTTTTATTAATAAGAAACGAAAAATTATGCATTTTTTCTTCGGATTTATGCGTCTTGTCTCTTGTATTTTTCTGAAATGATGATAAAATGTAGCAGAGTGAATTTATTATGGTTCACTTATTTTCATGATATGGGAGGAAGAACTATGAAAAAATTAGCAGCTGTATTTCTTGCAGGCATTATGTGTGCATCTCTGGCAGCCTGCGGTTCCGGCGCGGCAGATGACGCTGCGTCCACAGACACACAGACCGCCACAGAGGAGACAGTGGAAGAGACGGAAGAGACAGCGGATGACGCTGCCGCAGCAGATACAGAAGGCGAGACGGCTGAAGCCGGAGAGGTGACTACGGTGACAGAAGGAATTCTGACTATGGGAACCAACGCGGCATTCCCACCGTATGAGTACTATGAGGGAGATACCGTGGTAGGTATCGACGCTGAGATTGCTCAGGCTATCGCGGAGAAGCTTGGACTTTCTCTTGAGATTGTAGATATGGATTTCAACTCCATCATCACTGCGGTTCAGTCTGGTAAGGTGGATGTAGGTATCGCCGGAATGACGGTAGATCCGGAGAGACTGGAGAATGTAGATTTTACAGATTCCTACGCGACAGGCGTACAGGTTGTCATTGTCACAGAGGATTCCGATATCGCGTCTGTAGACGATCTGGAAGGAAAGCTGATCGGTACTCAGGAAGGAACAACTGGATGGGATTACTGCTCTACAGACTACGGCGATGACATGGTTATTCCGTATACAAACGGAGCTACCGCTGTGCAGGCTCTTCTGGACGGCAAGGTAGACTGTGTCGTTATCGACCAGCAGCCGGCTCTCAGCTTTGTAGAGGCAAATGAAGGCCTGAAGATTCTGGAGACAGAGTATGCAGTAGAGGATTACGCAATCGCTGTATCCAAAGACAATACCGCTCTTCGTGACGCCATCAACACAGCGCTGAACGAGCTGATTGAGGACGGCACTGTTCAGGGAATCCTGGATAAGTATATCACAGCAGAATAAGACAGGCGCAGGGCCGGTAAGGCGGGAAGACTTTTCCGGACGGCGGCTGCGAATCAGAAGAGCATCAGCGAGGGTGTTCAGACAAAAGATGAACACCCTCGTTTTCTGACGTCAGTATACAAGGGGCAAAAGATTTTGCCCTTTGTACACGGACGTTAGGAAGAAATTACGAAAGGGGGCCATGCGGCGTGGAAGGATTTATAGAAGATTTGAAACTTGGCATTTATCAGACCTTTATTCTGGACAATAATTATCAGTATTTTGTCCGGGGTATAGGAGTTACGCTTCTGGTTACGGCATTTGCCTTGCTGATTGGTCTGGCTCTGGGCGTACTTGTGGGAATTATCCGTTCCGCTCACGATCAGCAGCCGGAAAAGAAAAAGGGAATTGTACTGCGGGTTCTGAACGGAATCTGCAAGGTATATCTGACGGTGATCCGCGGAACGCCGACGCTGGTGCAGCTGCTGATTATGTGGTTTGTAATCTGGGCCAGCGCCCGGTCTACAGACGAAAATATGATTCGCTGCGCGATTCTGTCCTTTGGTATTAACTCAGGAGCCTATGTGGCAGAGATTATCCGTTCCGGTATCATGTCCATTGACAGAGGACAGATGGAGGCGGGACGTTCTCTGGGACTGAACTATACGGCGACCATGCGTCATGTCATCATTCCCCAGGCATTTAAGAATGTACTTCCTGCTCTGGGAAATGAGCTGATTACACTTCTCAAGGAGACTTCCGTGGTAACAGTGATAGGCCTTAAGGATCTGACTAAGGGGGCTATGCTTATTCAGTCCAAGACTTATCAGGCATTTGTGCCGTATATTGCGATTGCGGTGATTTACCTTGCGCTGGTGCTTGTGCTGTCCTGGATTCTGGGCAAGGTGGAGAGGAGGCTGAGACAGAGTGATTTACGTTAAGGGATTAAAGAAAACATTTGGAGATATGCAGGTGCTCTCCGGCGTAGACATGCATATCAGGCCGGGAGAAAAGGTGGTTATAGTAGGACCCTCCGGTTCCGGAAAATCTACATTTCTGCGCTGCCTGAATCTTCTGGAGCAGCCCACAGACGGTTCTATCGTTTTCGATGGACAGGAAATCACAGCTCCCGGTGTAGATGTCAATCTGATCAGACGCCGGATGGGGATGGTGTTCCAGCATTTTAATCTCTTTGCCAATCTGACGGTGAAGAAAAATATCATGCTTGCGCCCGTACAGCTGAAGCTGAAGACAAAGGAAGAGGCGGAAGCGGAAGCCATGCGTCTTCTGAAGCTTGTCAACCTGGAAGAGAAGGCAGATTCCTATCCCGCCCAGCTTTCCGGCGGGCAGAAGCAGAGAATTGCCATTGTGCGTTCTCTTGCCATGAATCCGGAGGTAATGCTCTTTGACGAGCCCACCTCAGCTCTCGACCCGGAGATGGTGGGTGAAGTGCTGGAGCTGATGAAGAGGCTGGCAGACGACGGAATGACCATGGTGGTAGTAACTCATGAGATGGGCTTTGCCCGTGAAGTGGGAACCCGCGTGGTGTTCATGGATGAAGGAGTCATTAAGGAAGAAAATGAGCCGAAGGAGTTCTTTGATCACCCGAAAGATCCGAGGCTCCAGGACTTTCTCTCCAAGGTATTATAGAGGAAAAATCCGGTTTTCGATTTCTTTCGTCTTTCGTAAGAATTTCTTAATCTACTTTATACATTTTTTAGAGGGAGTACATAGATTAGTCACAATTCCCTGCTATATTAAACATGTAGCAAGAACACATATCAGTATTTCATTCATAACACTCGGGGACTTCCGGGAGGAAGCCCCCACTCCCTCGAAATTTCAGGAACCTGTACCCAGGTTCCTTTTTTTGCGCGTAAGCCATGAGCAGTGCGGAAGACGAAAGGAAAAAACATGTCATGCTTGCATGTAAGTGCTTTTTCCTTTCGTCTTCCATAGTGCGAAGCACGCGAGTCCGAAAATCTCAGATTTTCGGGCTGCCCTGCTCATGGGTGAGCAGGGTTCATTGCCAATTACTGCGAAAGACTTGTGAAGACAATCCGGAGGGAGCTTGCTCACGTAGGATAGGATTAACAAAAAGCGGGCAGATCCTCTCATGAAGAAAATCTGTCCGCTTTTCTTTTTTTTCAATTTCAAAGGGCTCCAGCCGCCGCGTGTTCTCGGGATAAATATGTGTGAGACCGGACACCGGCGATACGGGCGAAACCGCACTCCTCCCCGGAACTGGCGCCAAGATTATTATACTGCCGCAGCCAGGGAAATGCAAGGGTTCCCCCGGGCAGCCTTTTTTATATCTTTATATCTTTTTATATCTTTTCTGCGTAACGGCCGTAAATGATGCGTTTTCCGGCAGCAGAAAATGTAGAAAACAGGGCATAAAAAATGGAAGCAAAGGGGCTCGAACCCTTGACCTCCCGCTAGTCAGGCGAGCGCTCATCCCAGCTGAGCTATGCTTCCATCAGGTGTATCGATTATATCATGAACAGACGGAAATAACAAGAGGAGTCTGAACAGTGATGCGCCAGTCAATGAACCAACGAGTCAATGGATCGCGCATGTGCCGGTCAGACCCGTCTGGGGAAGAGCGGGGGAAAAGAAATGGGAAATATGGAGAATCCGGAGGTTTCCGCGTGACAATCCCGTTGAAATAGTCTATACTTCTATACGGAAAAGAAACTGCAGACACAGATCAGGATAAGAGGAATTGTTATGACAAAAGAAAAACTTGCGCTGGAAATCATAGAAAGACTGAAGAAAGAATATCCGGACGCAGACTGCACTCTGGACTATGATCAGGCGTGGAAGCTGCTGGTCAGCGTGCGCCTGGCGGCTCAATGTACCGATGCCAGGGTAAATGTAGTGGTAGAAAAGCTGTATGAAAAATACCCGGATGTGAAATCTCTGGCAGAAGCGCCGGTGGGGGACATTGAGGCTATAGTAAAGCCCTGCGGCCTGGGACACAGCAAGGCAAGAGATATCAGCGCCTGTATGAAGATTTTGATGGAACAGTATGGCGGAAATGTGCCGGATACCTTTGATGAGCTTCTGAAGCTTCCAGGTGTGGGAAGAAAGAGCGCAAATCTGATTATGGGTGATGTGTTTGGAAAGCCGGCTATTGTGACGGATACCCACTGTATCCGCCTTGTAAACCGCATGGGACTGGTGGATAATATCAAAGAGCCCAAGAAGGTGGAGATGGCCCTTTGGAAGCTGATTCCTCCGGAGGAAGGCAGTGATTTCTGCCACAGACTGGTTTATCATGGGCGGGATGTCTGTACTGCAAGAACGAAGCCCCATTGTGAGCGCTGCTGCCTGTCTGACATCTGCGCGAAAAACGGTGTGGATAACTGAAGAAATAACGGAACAAATAACGGAACAAGAAACTGCAGGCAGCGTGAAAAACAGATACAAAGGCCTGGGGAAAACGGGAAAAGAGAAAAAGAGAAAACAGAAAAAACAATCAGGGAGAATGAAATTGGAAACTGCGATAGTGACATTGAAAAAGGGTGAGGGCCGGTCGCTGAAGGCTGGAGGAGCCTGGATTTATGATAACGAGATAGAGTCTGTGCTGGGAGGTTTTGAGGACGGAGATATTGTCCAGGTCCATGACTTTGACGGTTATGGACTGGGGAAAGGATTCATCAACCGTCATTCCAAGATCCGTGTGCGGATGCTGACCAGGAATCCGAATCAGGAAATAGACCAGGAATTCTTAAGAAAAAGAGTGCGCGATGCCTGGGAATACAGAAAAAGGACTGTGGATACAGCAAGCTGCAGGCTGATTTTCGGAGAAGCAGATTTTCTGCCGGGAATCGTTGCTGACAAATTTTCAGATGTGCTTGTGATACAGTCCCTGGCTCTCGGCATGGATCGTATGAAAGAAGTGATTGTGGAGGAACTGAAAGCAGCGCTTCTGGAGGATGGAATCCGGGTCCGCGGCGTCTATGAGAGAAGCGATGCGAAGGAACGGGAAAAAGAGGGCATGGAAAGGGTTAAGGGCTTTCTGGGAGAGCCTTTTGATACGAACGTGGAAATCACGGAAAACGGTGTTCGTTATCTGGTGGACGTAAAGGACGGCCAGAAGACCGGATTTTTCCTGGATCAGAAATATAACCGGCTGGCTGTGCAAAAACTCTGCAGGAATGCGCGCGTGCTGGACTGCTTCACCCACACAGGTTCCTTCGCCCTGAATGCGGGACTGGCCGGAGCCAGGGAAGTGCTGGGCGTGGACGCTTCTGAGCTGGGGGTTCATCAGGCCGTGCTGAATGCGGAGCTGAACGGCCTTCAGGATCGGGTGCGTTTTCAATGCGCCGATGTCTTTGATCTTCTGCCGGAGCTGGAGAAAAAAGGGGAACATTTTGATGTAGTGATTCTGGACCCGCCTGCCTTCACCAAGTCCCGGAGTTCGGTGAAAAATGCGGTGAAGGGGTACCGGGAGATCAATATGCGCGGTATGAAACTGGTGCGGGACGGAGGCTTTCTGGCTACCTGCTCCTGTTCTCATTTTATGACCTATGAGCTTTTCACCCAGACTCTGCAGCAGGCTGCCAGAAGTGTGCACAGGAGGCTGAGACAGGTGGAATACCGGACTCAGGCGCCGGATCATCCGATTCTCTGGGCGGCAGACGAGTCATATTATCTGAAATTCTATATTTTCCAGGTCTGTGAGGAAAAATGAGCATGAAGCTGCCAAAGGAATTTGAGAATCGAATGAAAGAGCTTTTGGGAAAGGAATATTCCGCCTTTCTGGAGAGTTATGAGCACAGACCTTATCAGGCTCTGCGTGTGAATACCTGCAAGCTGGCGCCGGAGGAATTTCAGAGGATCAGCCCCTTTGAGCTGCGCCCGGTACCCTGGGCGCCGGGCGGTTTCTATTACGGGGAGGCGGACAGGCCGGGAAAACATCCCTGGCATGAGGCGGGGCTTTACTATATTCAGGAGCCCAGCGCTATGGCGGTGGGCGCTTTGGCGGGCGCGGCGCCGGGCGAGAGGATTCTCGACCTCTGCGCGGCGCCCGGGGGAAAGACCACGCAGCTGGCGGCAGCCATGAAAGGGCAGGGCCTGCTGGTATCCAATGAGATTCATCCGGCCCGGGCCAAAATCCTTTCCTCTAACGTGGAGCGTATGGGGATTACAAATGCTGTGGTGACCAATGAGACACCGGAGTGCCTGGCGGAACATTTTCCCGGTTTTTTTGACCGGATTGTGGTGGACGCCCCCTGTTCCGGGGAAGGAATGTTCCGTAAGGATGAGCAGGCTGTCACCCAGTGGAGCCCTGAAAATGTGAAGATGTGCGCCGAAAGGCAGCAGAGTATCCTGGAGCATGCGGCGGAAATGCTGTGCCCGGGAGGTGTGCTGGTATATTCCACCTGCACGTTTGCGCCGGAGGAGGACGAGGGAAGCATGGCGGCTTTCCTGCTGCGTCATCCCGAATTTGCTGTGAAAAAGGTGGAAGCCTGCGAAAGCTTTGCGCCAGGCCGCCCGGAGTGGGCGGCAGAGGTTCTGGCAGATGTTCAGAAGGAAGAGGACAGAGGCAAAGGGCAGGGAAGAACTGTGGAAGAGGCTGCCATGCAGATCAGAGATACCTTCCGGCTCTGGCCCCACCTCCTGGAAGGGGAGGGACATTATCTGGCTGTGCTGGAAAAATCAGGTTCCAGGGCGGAGCAGAACGAGGAAGAGAGAGCCGGGAAAAAAGCAGAGAGAGGGCGGACTGCCGGGAACCGTTTCGGAAAGGACAGGATGGCCCAGAGAGAAAAAGAGGCGATTCAGCTTTATCAGGAATTTGCCCGGGAGACTTTGGCGGGACAGCCGGAAGGCATACCGGTTCTTTTTGGAGACCAGCTCTTTCTACTGCCCTGTGAGCTGAACCTGGCAGGACTTAAGGTGCTGCGGGCCGGCCTTCATCTGGGAATGGTAAAAAAGAATCGTTTTGAACCGTCTCATGCTCTGGCGCTTGCCCTGAGAGCGGAGGACGCGCTCCGGGTATTCTCTTATCCGGCGGATTCCGGGGAAATCCGCGCCTATCTCCGTGGAGAAGAGCTGCAGCCTTCGGGAAAGCAGGGAGAAATACAGAAAGGGCAGAAAGAAGAGAGAGCAGGGAAAGCGCAGAAAGGCTGGGCGCTGGTACTTGTGGATGGCTATCCTCTGGGCTGGGGGAAACTGGCCGGAGGAATGCTGAAAAACCATTATCCGAAGGGACTTCGTCTTTCGTGGTAAGAGAGTGTTCTGCTGAAAAAGGTTTCTTCAGTAAACAGTGCAGAAAGAGGGCTGGAAAAAAGACCAGAAAAAGACCAGGAAAACAGTTTTACGGGAAAAGAAATGCTTTACCTGACTGAAAAAATGTATTATTATTAAAGAGTTGAATAAACGGAGACCTGTGTTTTCCGGCCTTTGAAAGCCGAGGAGCCGGAGAGCGCGGGTATAGATGAAAATATGAGAGGAGAGCTATAATAATGGCAGAAAAGACTGTTGCAGAGAGAAGCCTTGAGCTTCATGAGAAGTTCAGAGGAAAGATCGAAATCAAGTCCAGAGTTCCGGTAAAGACTAAGGAAGACCTGTCTCTGGCCTACACGCCTGGAGTAGCCCAGCCCTGTCTGGAAATCCAGAAGGATATCAGCAAATCTTATGTATATACAAACCGCTGGAACACCTGTCTGGTTGTGACAGACGGTACCGCTGTCCTGGGACTTGGCGATATCGGACCGGAAGCCGGTATGCCGGTTATGGAAGGAAAGTGCGTGCTGTTCAAAGAGTTCGGTAATGTAGACGCTTTCCCGCTGTGCATCAAGAGCAAGGATGTGGATGAGATCGTAAATACGATTTATCTGATTTCCGGAAGCTGCGGCGGCGTGAACCTGGAGGACATCGCTGCTCCCCGCTGCTTTGAGATTGAGAAAAAGCTGAAAGAAAAATGCGATATTCCGATTTTCCATGATGATCAGCATGGAACGGCTGTTATTACGCTGGCAGGTCTGACCAACGCGCTTCGTCTGGTTGGAAAGAAGAAAGAGGAGATTAAGGTAGCTGTAAACGGAGCCGGAGCGGCTGCTATTTCCATCACAAAGCTTCTGATTGCGGCAGGCATTAAGAATGTGACTCTGTGTGACCGTACCGGAGCTATCTATGAAGGCCGTGAGAAGGGCATGAATCCCATTAAGGAAGAGATGGCAAAGATCACAAACCGGGACAAGATCCATGGAAGCCTGGCCGACATTGTGAAGGGCGCAGACGTGTTTATCGGCGTGAGCGCTCCGGGCAGCCTGACCACAGATATGGTAAAGACCATGGCAAAGGACGCTATCATCTTTGCATGCGCGAACCCGACACCGGAGATTTATCCCGATGAGGCAAAGGCAGGCGGAGCGCGGGTAATTGCCACAGGCCGCAGTGATTTCCCGAACCAGATTAACAATGTGCTGGCATTCCCGGGAATCTTCCGCGGAGCTTTCGATGTGCGCGCGAGCGATATCAATGATGAGATGAAGATGGCTGCTGCTGAGGCGCTGGCGAACCTGATTTCTGAGGACGAGCTGTCCGAGGACTATATCATCCCGGCCGCTTTTGATCCGAGAGTCGGAAAAGCAGTGGCAGAGGCAGTGGCAGAGGCTGCAAGAAAGTCAGGCGTAGCGCGTATCTGACGCGGATCGGCAGATACCCGGACGGCTGAAAACAGGAACCCTTCGATGCGGAGTTTCAGATGACTTCCGCGCCGAAGGGTTTTGTGCATATTCGATAAAACAGGAAAAGAACAAAGGAAAAATATTGACATAAATGACGGAAGATGGCACAATAAAAGCAGGCAGTATGCGGTTGACAGGAGAGGCGCAGGAATGCTGTCAAAATCATATTTCCACGGAGGTTTTCCTATGAATGAGTATGAAATGATTCGTGACATCTTGGATAAGAGCAGCTATACGGTGGCGATGTGCGGTACCGATATGATGAAGGAGTCAGGGATGCCGAGTCTCAGAGCTCCGGAAATCGCCTATCAGGTAGAAAAAGAGTACGGGTATTCTCCGGAAGAGATTTTTTCATCTGTATTCTATACAAACCGCACAGAGACGTTTTTTAACTATTACAGGAAATACATGCTGATGCCGCCTCTGGAGCCAAGCCAGGGATTTTATGCGCTGGCGGAGCTGGAAAGGCGGGGAAAACTCCAGTGCAGCATCGCCAACAATGTGCATAATCTTCCGGGCAGGGCGGGATGCAAAAAGATTCTGAATCTTCATGGAACCATCTATGACAATGAATGCCCGCGCTGCGGAAAAAAGTATTCGATGGAATATATGCGCGATTCCCGAAAGGTGCCGCTTTGTCAGGAGTGTATGGTTCCGGTGAGGCCTAAGGTGCTGCTGTTCGGAGAACAGGTGGACAATCAGGTCATGACGGAGGCGGTAGGAGAGATTTCCAGGGCGGAAGTACTGCTGCTTCTGGGAACTTCCATCAATTCCGGTCTCTGCGATGGATATGTACAGTATTTTCATGGAAAGACCATGATTATCATTCACGCGCAGAAGCATTTTACAGATGAGAAGGCGGATGTAGTCCTTCATGAGGAAGTAAAGTCGGCGCTTCCCAGGATCGTCTGGCCGGAGGGCAGAGATGACGGGAGTGCAGAATCGGAAAATGCGGAAGACGCGGAAAACGCAGACTAGAACGGAATAGAACGGAATAGGACAGAATAAGACAGAATAAGACAGAATAAGAAGACAGTCGGGACAGATTTGCGACGGGAAAGGACAGGACAGAAAATGAAGCTGCTGGAAGATAAAATACTGCAGGAAGGGAAAGTGCTGGGAGACGATATCCTGAAGGTGGACAGTTTTGTCAGCCATCAGGTTGATGTGAACCTTATGGAAGAGCTGGGCAAGGATATGGCAGAGCACTTCCGGGGGCAGGGAGTGACAAAGGTTTTTACGATAGAGGCCTCTGGAATCGCGCCGGCGCTTTTTACGGCCAGAGCCCTGGAAGTTCCTCTGGTAATTCTGAAAAAACAGAATGCGGAGAATCTCGGCACAGAGGTTTGGCAGACGGAAGTGGTATCTTATACCAAAGACACCTCTTACCGGCTGACGCTTGCGAAAAATTATATCTCGGATTCCGATCATGTGCTGATCGTAGATGATTTCCTGGCAAACGGCGAAGCGGCTACCGGCGCGGTGCGCCTGATCCGTAAGGCTCACGCTACAGTGGCAGGGATCGGCGTTCTGATTGAAAAGACATTCCAGCCGGGGAGAGAAAAGCTGGAAAGCCAGGGAATTCCGGTATATGCCCAGGCCAGGATCAGAGCTTTTGAAGGCGGGAAGGTGGTATTTTGAGCAGAGAGCGGAAAAAGCTGCACCGATCGGCTGACGATATGCTCTGGAAGCTTGAAAGAAAGGATGTAGTCCGGCTTCTGATAGCAGTGGTTGGTATGTTTATTTATTCCGTGGGCGTCAATACCTTTATCGTGCCTGCGGATCTTTACAGCGGCGGCGTCATGGGAATCAGCCAGATTCTGCGTACTCTTTTGATAAGATACACAGACTTCAGCATGGGCGGCACGGATATAGCGGGTATTATTAACTTTGTACTGAATATTCCTCTGTTCTTTCTGGCCTATTTTTCCATAGGCAGGGGCTTTTTTATCCGGACCGTTGTCTGCATCTTCAGCCAGACGCTGTTTTTGACACTGATTCCGATTCCGGCAGCGCCGCTTGTGGAGGATACCATCACTGCCAGTCTGATGGGTGGAATCCTGGCAGGCGCCGGTATGGGAATTGCCCTCCGGGGCGGAGGCAGCAGCGGAGGCGCAGATATTCTGGGAATGTTCATCACAAAGCGCCGTCAGGAATTCAGCGTAGGGCGGCTGAACCTGATCATAAACTGCTGCATTTATCTGGCCTGCGCGCTGCTGTTTGATATCAAGGTTGTCATTTACTGTATCATTTACAGCGCCGCCAGCGCGCTGGCGCTGGACAAAACCCATACCCAGAACATCAGCACAGGGGTATTTATCTTTACCAAGGAGGAGCCGCAGAGGGTTATGGCCTATATTCTGACAGATCTGGTCAGAGGCGTGACCTACTGGGAAGCCAGAGGCGGTTACACGAACCAGGAGACGAACATTATCTTTACGGTAGTCTCCAAACATGAGCTTTCGGCTTTGAAACACAAGCTGCGCCAGGTAGATCCGTCGGCGTTTCTGGTAAGCAAGGAGAATGTAGCGGTTGAAGGAAAATTTGAGAAGCATCTGTCGTAGGATAGATAGGAGAAAGTGACAGAAAGTATTGTACTGCTCCGGGAATTAGGATAAAGAAGAAAGAGTTCTGCGGTTGGCTGTTTCTATATTGTGTATCAGCAGTATGTACAAGACACGCAAAACACTTTGGAGTTTTACATAGGCCAGGCTTTCGCCTTTCCTTAATCCAAGTGTCCGGCTTTTCGCGAACAGCTGTGGGATACCTGCGGACGTTTGGTCCGGCAGGGAGCACACAGCTGTCCGTGAAATGTCCGAACACAGGATAAGGAAAGGCGAAAGCCGTCCGCTTATATAAAACTCCAAATTTTTTTGAAAAAAGTGAAGAGATCGGAAAACGGCTGTCGTTATAGTAGATGAACAGGAGAAAATAAGAAATAGAAAACAAGAGCTGGAAAAGTAATATGTGAGGAGGGGAGGCGGATGAGATTAACAGGGATGAGAAACTGGAAGAGCTGATAGACAGATATCAGAGTCTTGTGTTCTCAATCTGCTTCAAGATGACGGGCGATTATTTTGCGGCGGAAGATTTGGCTCAGGAAACATTTCTATCCGCTTATGAAAAATATTCCTCCTTTGACGGACGCCATGAAAAGGCATGGATCTGCAGAATAGCCACGAACAAGTGCCTGGATTACCTGAAAGCAGCCGGAAGACGGAGTGTACCTACAGAGGATGAATGGTTTTCCTGGCAGGAGGATACGGCAGAGTCGCCGGAGGAGAGCTGTCTGGCTCGGGAGGTCAGAGATGAGCTTTACAGAGCATGTAAGGAATTGAAACCGCCCTATGATGAAATCGCACTGGACTATTACTACTACGAGATGGATGTGGGAGAGATTGCAGAAAAGAGAGAACGCAATGTGAAGACGGTGCAGACACAGATTTACAGAGCGCGGGGTATGCTTCGCAAAAAATACGGAAAGAAGGAGGAGAGAAGCGTATGAGGACAGACGGAAGGATAGAGAACTTATCAAAGCAGGAGCTGGACGCTTATACAGAACAGCTGATCCGACAGGCAGAAGCCGAAGGACTGATTCCTGCTCCGGCACACATGAAACAGGAAATCCTGGAGCGCTCCAGGAGTCTGGATTATCAGCTCCGGGTGCAGACACGGCAGATTCCGAAAAAGCTTCAGTTCCTCTATTACAGCCTGAAGGTAGGGGCGGCCGTGGTGATGGCGCTGTTCCTGGTGATGATGGTGCCGAAAGAGATACCGGATATGAGCAATACCGCAGGAATTACGGTGCAGCAGGAGGAGTCTCTTGGCAATAAGCTGAATCAGGGCATGCGGACCATGAACCGGATGCTGAATAATATGAACTGGTATATGAACATAAGCAGTCAAACGGAGGATTAGAGATATGACAAAGAAAAAAAGTGGATTCTGGACATTTATTTTTTCTCTGCTGCCAGGAGCGGCGGAGATGTACATGGGCTTTATGAAAATGGGAGTAAGCCTGATGGGCCTGTTTTTCGGTCTGTTTATTATAGGAGGCTTCTTTGGACAGAGCATTTTTGTATTGGCGGATATCGTAGTGTGGTTTTACGCGTTCTTCCATGCGCACAATTTGAGAGCTATGGATGACGAAGAGTTTTACGCGCTGGAAGATGATTACCTGTTTCATCTGGATGGTTCCGGAAAGGAGTTTTGGAATAAAATGACCGTGTCCCGTTATCGGAAGCTGGCTGCAGTGGTACTGATTCTGATCGGCATTTCGATTTTGTGGAATAATCTTCTGGATCTGATCTGGTATATTATTCCGGATTTTATGCAGGATTTCGTTTCTGTACTCAGTTACCGGCTTCCGCAGACTGTGCTTGGTATCGCGATTATCGTGGCAGGTGTCTGGATGATCCGCGGAAAGAAGCGGGAGCTTCTGGATGAAAAGGAGGAAGAAGAGGATGGAAGAGAAACGGACGATACGAACGCATAGAGTGGGAACTGTTACTTTTGGCCTGATCCTGGTTGTGATGGGCGCGCTGTTCCTTCTTCGGATGATTTTTCCGGCTCTGGATTACGAATTGATTTTCCGCCTGTGGCCTCTGATTTTTATTTCGCTGGGAATTGAGGTGCTGGCCAGCAGCCGGAGGGCTGAGGAAAAGCTGGTGTATGATGGGGCTGCTATATTTCTCCTGATTCTGCTTGTCCTGTTTGCCATGGGAATGGCGGGTATGGATCTGGCCTTCACCCATGCGGAAGAAATGCGTATATTATATTAGGCAGCAGGGACCGGGAACGGATGTCCCGGCGGCGCTGCACCGGTGCCATATTCCGGGATATGTTTTTATAAGGAAAAAGCCTGCGGTCCGAACTTCGGACCGCGGGCTTTTTGCGCGGTATCTCGGTTTCAGTATCTGAGCGTGGAAATGAAGGCCGGTTCCGGCGCGGCACCCGTAGAAATGATCAGCTGTTCTTTTTCCGGACTGCCACGTCCTGAAACTGAAAATGATCCGGGCGGTGGCGGGACTGGGTGTATTCAAACTGAATGCCGTCGGCGTTGAAGGTCTGGCTGGAGATGACAGCCATGCAGTTGTAGTCGTTCATATCCAGATAGGTTTCGTCCACCTGTGTGACCCGCTCCACGGTCATGGTCCGTTTGCTGGTGGAGATAGTGAAGCCAAGCGTCTGCTCCAGATACTCATAGATGGAATGCTCTGCGATTTCGGGGGTCAGTCCCGGCATCAGTTCTTTCAGAAAGTAATTGTGATCCAGGATCAGCGGGACATCATCCAGATACCGGAGCCGCTGCAGGTAGTAGAGCTGGGTTCCCATGCCTGCGGCCTGACCCTGGCAAACGGACTGGAGCTTCTGATTCATGTGGGAATCGATACGGTGGATATGAACGGAGACGGCTTCGAGCTCTTTGTGGATGAGGGACAGAAGGTCCGCGCGGGAGATCCTCTGATTCAGTTTGACCCGGAAAAGATCAGGGCGGCAGGCCATCCGCTGACCACGATGCTGATTGTGACCGGTGAAGGAGACGCGAAAAATGTGGCGATGCATTCCGGCATAGAGGCGAAGGCAGCGGAGACTACGGTTATCACCTATGAATAAAAGATACAGGACCGGACAGAAGGAAACAGAGAGAAAACTGAGAGGAAACAGAGAGGGAATAGAGAGGGAAAATCATATGGCACAGGATTTTAAGAAAAGTACGGTTTATCAGATTTATCCGAAATCATTCTGCGACAGCAACGGCGATGGCCTGGGCGATCTGCGTGGGGTCATTGGAAAGCTGGATTACCTTCAGAAGCTTGGCGTGGATTATATCTGGATGACTCCGTTTTTCGTATCTCCCCAGAATGACAACGGCTATGATGTAGAGGACTATTACAATATTGATCCCAGGTACGGCACTATGGAGGATCTGGAGGAACTGATTGCGGAGGCAGGTAAGAGGGGCATCCGCCTGATGTTTGACATGGTATTCAACCATGTATCCAGCCGCCACGAGTGGTTCCGTAAAGCCATGGAAGGAGATCCCTATTACAAAGATTTCTTCTTCTTCCGCAAGGGAAAGGAGAACGGTGAGCCTCCCACCAACTGGGAGAGCAAGTTCGGGGGAAACGCCTGGGAGTATGTGGAGAAGTTTGATGAGTATTACCTGCATCTTTTCCATGTGACCCAGCCGGACCTGAACTGGGATAATGAGAATGTAAGAAAAGAGCTTCAGAAGGTCATCCGTTTCTGGATGGCAAAGGGCGTAAAAGGCTTCCGGTTCGACGTCGTGAATCTGATCAGCAAGAGGTGCTTTGAGGATGATGAGACTGGAGACGGACGGAAGTATTACACGGACGGCCCCAATGTGCATCAATATCTTCATGAACTGAATCAGGCTACCTTTGGAACAGACGCGGAGATCATTACGGTGGGCGAAATGTCCAGCACTTCCATTGAGAACTGCTATTCCTATGCGGGCGCGGATACTCAGGAGCTGTCTATGGTGTTCAGTTTCCATCACCTGAAAGTGGATTTTATGGGAAATGAAAAATGGGTTCTGGTCCCGGCAGATTTCGGAAAGCTGAAGGATATCCTGTTCACCTGGCAGACAAAGATGGAAGAGCATAACGCATGGAACGCTGTATTCTGGTGCAATCATGATCAGCCCCGTGTGGTTTCCCGTTTCGGCGACGAGGGAGGGCTCTGGAAAGAGTCGGCAAAGATGCTGGGAACCGTGATTCACTGTATGCGCGGCACACCCTACATCTATCAGGGTGAGGAAATCGGCATGACCAATACGGATTTCACAGAGATTGGCCAGTTTAGGGATGTGGAAAGCCTGAATTATTATCAGATCCTCCAGGACAGAGGGTTGGCAGCCCGGGACGCTCTGCGTATCGTTCAGATTCATTCCCGCGACAATGGCCGCACGCCCATGCAGTGGGATGGAAGCAGGTACGCAGGCTTTACTGACGCGGATTCCGCCCGGGAGCCCTGGATCGGCGTCAATTCCAACCATGACCGCATCAATGCTGCCTCTCAGACAGAGGATGAGAATTCCATTTTCAGCCATTACCGGAAACTGGTACAGATGAGAAAAGACCTGGATGTGATAGCCTATGGCTCCTTTGAGCCGCTGGCCGAGAAGCATCCGTCGGTATTGGCCTACAGACGGGCGTATGAGAATCAGGACCTGATTGTGGTGAATAATTTCTATGAGAAGGAGTGCACCTGGAAATCCGGTCTTTCCATGAAAGGATACCGCTGTGTTTTAACCAACTATGCGGACGAGAATCCGGCTTCGGAGACCGGCGAGTGGACTCTCCGCCCCTATGAGTCCATGGTTTGGTACAGGGAAACCATGTAAGGAATTGTATAAAGAAAAATCCACCGGGCAGAGAGCTTTGTCCCACATCTTTGCGGATGACGGAACAGTAGCGCCCCGGTGGATTTTCGTCTTTCCGCGGCCGTTTTCTCACTTTTCTCACATTTCCGCTTGCAGGACAGGCGTGGCTGTGCTATTCTGAAAATGTCATAAAATTCTGGATCTGCGGGCAGGCTTTGAGTCCATTTGGAAGCCGGCCGCGCGTCTGCTGAGGAAAGCAATTCTGTTTTCCATTTCCCGAAACTGAGAATTCAGTTCCATATCACGCAGCAGTTCAATACCCTGCGGAAATAAAGGAGATGATGCCCTTGACTGTCGTTTTCCAATCTTGCAAAACAGACGCTGAAAACGTATAATGAGAGGAGAAGCTGACTGAGTGGCAAAAAAGCGGTATTATTTTAAAACCATACAGAAGATAAACCGCAGATACAAGGACAGGCTGTTTCGCTTTGTCTTTCATGATAAAAAGGATTTGCTGGAGCTGTACAATGCGATAAACGGAACAGATTACAAAGATACAAAGGAACTGGAAATCAATACGCTGGAAAATGTGCTTTATCTGGGCATGAAAAACGATCTTTCCTTTCTGCTGTGCTCTTCCATAAATCTGTATGAGCATCAGAGCACCTGGAACGAAAACATGCCTCTGCGGGGCCTGTTCTATTTTTCCGATTTATATCAGAGATATCTGAAGAAGAACGGATACCGCCTGACCGGAATCGGGAAAAGGCTTCCGCTTCCATTTCCCAGATATGTGGTATTCTACAACGGTACAAAAGAGGAACCTGATCAGACACAGCTTTTACTTTCAGATTCTTTTCTGGGACAGAAAAAGGACGAAACTCCCAGCCTGGAATGCAGAGTTCTCGTTCTAAACATTAACCATGGACATAATCAGGCAGTTATGGAGCGCTGCCCCAGATTAAGGGACTATTCTGCGTTCATCGAGGAAATCCGCCGGAATTTACGGAAAGGGATGATGCTGGAGGACGCTGTGGATCAGGCAATGAACACCTGCATAGAACAGGGGATACTGGCTGATATTCTGAGCAAAAGTAAGATGGAGGTGCGGAACATGCTGTTGACAGAATATGATGAGAAAGCGGAAAGAGAATATCTCCGAAAAGAAGCGATTGAGCTTGGACTGGAGGAAGGAAGGGCAGAAGGCTTTAAACAGGGGATAGAACAGGGAATAGAGCAGGGAGAAGACAGAGCGCTTCTTCTGATGAAGAAGCTGCTGGAATCAGATCGCATGGAGGATTTGCAAAGAGCCCTGCGAGACAGAGACTATCAGAAGAAATTGATGAAAGAACTGAATATTTTATAAGAATACATCAGAAAAACGTGAAGAAAAAACGGCGCCGGTATACAGTGGACAGGGTTCTGCTGTGTGCAGGGCGCTGTTTTATTGTGTGAAAACGGTATGATTTTGCCGTCGTGCTGTTCCCATGCGGCAGGCTCCCATTTATTTTTTATTTTTCATGTATCCAAGTCCCTCATTATATGGTCTAATAAGTAGAATGTACATTCCACTGATACGAAGCATTCTGGTGATATGTCAAGAACTTTTTGAAGATGATTTTGATGTGTTTTTCAGAAAAAAGGGTAACTTTAATAGACCTTCGGTATGTATTTCAAAAAACCGAATGTCAGTTCGGT
>NZ_NFLF01000019.1 GCF_002160765.1 Lachnoclostridium sp. An138 | reverse complement strand
TCAGCAACTGCATAACCTTAACATTCTCAATATTCAATTTTTAAAGCAGCCACCGAAAGATGGCTTATTTGTCGTGTGCCAAAGATAATGAATATCCTCTACTTCTCATTTTCAATCTTATAATCCCCTCATCATAATTGGACAGACTGGGAGCTTATTCCCGCCTGTATTCCAGAATATCTCCAGGCTGACAGTCCAGAACGTCACAGATCGCCTCCAGCGTGGAAAAACGGATGGCGCTGACGTGTCCGTTTTTCAGCTTTGACAGATTCACGTTGGCGACGCCGACCTTTTCTGATAATTCATTCAAAGACATTTTCCGATCGGCCATCACCCGATCCAGTCGAAGGATAATAGGCATCTTTTTCCTCCTTACAGGGTTTCGTCGGACTGCTTCTGAAGTTCTGCGCCGTACCGGAATATATAAGACATCAGGAAAAATACAAGAGCTATCAGTATAAATCCCAAATCTATCCGGGGCTCCAGCCTGCACTCGATAATCTTATCACGGATAAACAGATTCTGCACCTCATAAGCCCGGTAGGACATGGTATCTATCAACACCCGGCCAGCCGAAATCAGCCCTCCCCCGATAAGAGTAAAAACTCCCAGCTTTCTGAAATTCTTATATACACTCTCGTCAAAAGGCAGCCCTTCCTTCATCGGAAGCAGGATTTTTCTTGCAATTTTCGCAGCGTATATTACCAGAAAACAAAGCACGCAAAACATAAGCGCTCTGACAAGAAAATTTACCTTGGATAAGCCGGGCGGCAGAAAATCGGCTCCCCAGACGTCTACCTTTACGCTTCCCAGAGAAAGCGTAACAGGCTCCCCGCTTAATATATTCGGTTCAAAAAAGCAGACATTCAGCGCCGCAAGAACCATCAGACATCCGGCGCCAAACCACATTACCTCCCCGATTTTGGCAAGCTGCGCAAGCTCTCCCGCAGCTTTTTTCATTTTCTTCATTTTTTCCATGGCCTCCCCCTCCTTCTGCACCTGTTATTCTTCCTTTCCATATTTCCTGTTGACTGTTTCCTACCCCTAATTGACAAAGGCATATTCGGTCAATTAAGGGGATTGATTGTTGATGCACGCCCTGTTTTATATTTTCATTATCGCCTGTGTGTACTGCTTTGTCAATTGGGTTTTAATGTTTATCATTAATTTTTTAATATTAAACGAATATAAATCGCCGTTTGCACACCCCCGAAGGGTAAATAGGGCACAGCTCCAAAAAAGCAGGCCTCCTCCGCGCTTTGCAAAGCGCGGGAAAGGCCTGCTTTTTCATATATCATATCATTGCCGGAACTGCTTATTCTCTCTGCTTATTCTCTCTGCTTATTCTCTCTGCTTATTCTCTCTGCTTATTCTCCATAATAAGCTTTCAGATAAAGCTCTTTTATCTCGGACATCAGCGGATATCTCGGGTTCGCGCCGGTACACTGGTCGTTGAAGGCGTTCTCCACCATTTCATCCAGAGTTGCCAGGAAATCCTCTTCCTTGACGCCGTAATCCTTAATGGTCCTCTTGATGCCTACCTTCTCTTTCAGCTCTGCGATGGCCTTGATGAAGTTCTCGAATACTTCATCATCATCCTTTCCGGTGATACCGGCAAAGCGAGCCATCTCACAGTAGCGCTCTTTTGCGTGGGGATACGGATACTGGGAGAAGGTTCCCATTTTCACGGGCGCCGGGTCTGCGTTGTAGCGCATGACAAGCTCAATCAGCAGAGCGTTGGCGACGCCGTGGGGCAGATGATGGTATGCGCCCAGCTTGTGCGCCATGGAATGGCACACGCCCAGGAAGGCGTTGGCAAAGGCCATGCCTGCCATTGTGGAAGCGTTTGCCATCTTCTCTCTGGCCTCCGGATCGTTCGGTCCGTTGTCATAGCAGCGGGGCAGATATTCAAAGATATTTTTAACCGCCTTCAGCGCCATACCGTCGGAAAAATCCGTAGCCATGATGGATACATAAGCCTCCAGGGAATGGGTCAGCGCGTCGATACCGGAAGCGCTGGTCAGGCCCTTGGGCTGGGTCATCATATAATCCGTATCTATGATTGCCATATTCGGCATCAGCTCATAGTCTGCGATGGGCCACTTGGTTCCAGTCTCAGCGTCCGTAATAATCGCAAAGGGCGTCACTTCAGAGCCTGTACCGGAGGATGTGGGAACCGCTACAAACATGGCCTTTTCTCCCATCTTCGGGAACACGTAAACTCTTTTGCGGATATCCATAAAGTCCATGGCCAGATCCTCAAATCTGCACTCTGGATGCTCGTACATAAGCCACATGATTTTTCCGGCGTCCATCGCGGAACCGCCGCCCAGAGCAATGATCACATCCGGCTGGAACGCCTTGATCTGTTCTACGCCTTTCTGCGCGCACTGCAGCGTCGGATCGGGAGCCACCTCATAGAAGCAGGCGTAGGTAATGCCCATCTCATCCAGCTTGTCGGTAATCGGTTTCGTGTGTCCGCTGCTGTAAAGGAAACTGTCCGTTACGATAAAGGCTTTCTTCTTATGATAGTAGGTCTTCAGCTCATCCAGAGCCACCGGCAGGCAGCCTTTCTTAAAGTATACCTTCTGAGGCGTTCTGAACCAGAGCATGTTCTCTCTCCTTTCCGCAACGGTCTTAATATTGAGCAAATGTTTTACGTTTACATTTTCGGATACGGAGTTGCCGCCGTAGGAACCGCAGCCCAGCGTCAGGGAGGGCGCCAGTTTGAAATTGTACAGGTCACCGATTCCGCCCTGGGAGGAAGGCGTATTCACCAGAATACGGCAGGTCTTCATCCTGGCCGCGTGCTGCGCCATCTTCTCCGTCTCAGAGGGATGGATGTAGAGAGAGGAAGTATGGCCGTAGCCGCCGTCCTCAATCAGCCGTTCGGACATTTCAAGAGCCGTCTCAAAATCTTTCGCCTTATAAAGGGCCAGCACCGGAGAAAGTTTCTCATGGGCGAAGGGTTCGGAACTATCTACGGAAGTCACCTCGCCAATCAGAATCTTGGTATCCTTCGGCACTTCAAAGCCTGCGATCTGTGCGATTTTGTATGCAGGCTGGCCGACAATCTTCGGGTTCACCGTCCCTGCCTCTGTCAAAATGATCGCGCGCATCTTCGCCATCTCTTCTTCGTTCAGGATATGGCATCCGCGCTTTACGAACTCTGCGCACACCTTATCATAAATATCTTCTATCGCTGTCACAGACTGCTCAGAAGCGCAAATCATACCATTGTCAAAGGTCTTGGAATGAATTACGGAATACACGGCCAGCTGAATATCGCAGCTGCTGTCCATGATGACAGGCGTATTTCCCGGGCCTACGCCAATGGCCGGTTTTCCGGAGGAATAAGCTGCCTTCACCATGCCCGGGCCTCCGGTAGCCAGAATCACATCCGCAGAACGCATCAGCTCATTGGACAGCTCCAGAGTCGGATTTTCAATACAGTCAATCAGACCCTTGGGCGCTCCTGCCGCCTCCGCCGCCTCGCGCACAATGCGGGCCGCTTCCGTCGTGCATTTTTTCGCCCGTGGATGGGGGCTGATGAGGATCGCGTTTCTCGTCTTCAGGCAGATCAGGCATTTGAAAATCGCCGTCGAGGTCGGATTCGTGGTCGGAATAATTGCTCCCACCAGGCCCATAGGCTCCGCAATCTTCTTAATGCCATAGGAAGCGTCCTCTTCAATCACGCCGCAGGTTTTCACATTCTTATAGGAGTTGTAAATGTACTCGGCTGCATAGTGATTTTTGATAACCTTGTCTTCCACAACGCCCATGCCAGTCTCTTCCACCGCCATCTTTGCAAGCGGAATACGCTGCTTATTGGCCGCCATAGCTGCCTCGAAAAAGATTTTATCTACCTGCTCCTGTGTAAATGCAGCAAAAGCTTTCTGCGCCTCCCGCATCCGGGCAATCTTCTGCTGCAGCCGTTCCACATCCGTCATCTCTTTCGATTTCTCCGAAACCGGAACTGCATGCATCTTCTCTGCCTGCATCTTCTCTTCCTGTCTGCTCATACGAACCCTCCTTAACTGTCTGAATTTCTGGTCTGCCGTCTGCCGCGTCCGGATACAGGCTGACTCTCTGTTTCCTGTATTTGTTAATTAATTAACATCTTCGTTAATATATTAACATTCCTTTTTCTGCATGTAAAGAGGGAATATCATGAAAATTTGTAATTTAAATGATAAATTTTTTCGCATTTTATACAATTAAAGAAAAATAACATAATTGCATGCCATTTGAAAGTCCGGAAATCCGAAGTTTCCGCTCTACAGGCCAGCTTAAATAAGAAGCCAAAAAAGAAACAGCCCTGCAAACATTCAGGATTCTGAAAACCCGAATTTTACAGGACTGTCTCTTCATTTAATACATGTAATACATGACTTCTGCAGTCAGATTATTTATTCAGCTTTCTCCAGAGCAAGCGTTCTCGTAGTAAGATCGCATACCTCTGCCGGTCCGTAATACTGGATAGCGCCCGGGAAGGTGTAGCAGGTTTCCACTGACCACTCATCTCTGTGTGCCTCAAAATATTTGAACGGCTTTCCTTCCAGGTCAACAAGAGCTTTCCGGATAACCGGCTTGTCCTCGCCGTGTCTTCTCTCAATGTTCATCATCTTGGTGATGGGCATACCGCCTGCAACCCACTCCTCAGCCGGCTTGGAAAGATTGGAAACCTTGGAAAGATATCCATTATAGCCGTACTGAATCAGCATGAATGCATTGTATCCAAGAGAATAGCAGTAGTCAGCGTCAAAGTTGGACGGGAATGCGCATCTTCCTTCATAACCGAAGAAGTGGGTCTGTACGGAATACTTGCCGGTGTAGGTGCCTGCGGCCTTTCTTTCTTTCAGCTTGTCGCCTACCAGAGCGGCAAACAGTTTCTCAGACTCGATCAGAGAAACCTGTACGTTTCCGTGCGGGTCTCTCTCCAGGAACAGCTGCTGCTGAATCGCCTGGGGAAGGATTGCAAATACAGCCATAGACTCCTTGGAAAGACCTTTCTCGATGAAGGTATACTTCTCTTCCCAGCTCGGAAGCGCATTGAACGCATCCGCCTTGCTGCCCGCGAGAAGCTCGTTGATCTCGCTGATCAGAGCGGAGAACTCCGGAACGAACTCAACTACGCCCTCCGGAATCACAACTACACCAAAGTTGTTTCCATTGGCTGCTCTCTTCTCTACCGCGTCCGCGATATAATCCGCGATCTCAGACAGGGACTGCTTCTTCGCTTTTACTTCCTCAGAAATCAGGCAGATGTTCGGCTGGCACTCCAGAGCGCACTCCAGAGCAACGTGGGAAGCGGAACGTCCCATCACCTTGATGAAATGCCAGTATTTCTTTGCAGAATTACAGTCTCTCTCAATATTTCCAATCATCTCGCTGTAAGTCTTGGTAGCTGTATCAAAACCAAAGGAGATCTCGATATCCTCATTCTTCAGATCGCCGTCGATGGTCTTCGGGCATCCGATTACCTGTACGCCGGTCTTATGAGCCGCCATGTACTCGGCAAGCACGCAGGCATTGGTATTGGAATCGTCGCCGCCGATGATCACGATAGCGGTGATGCCGTGCTTCTTGCACACTTCTGTGGCAATGGCAAACTGCTCCTCTGTCTCCAGCTTGGTTCTTCCGGAACCGATGATGTCAAATCCGCCGGTATTTCTGTACTGGTCAATATACTCATCATCGAAAACGATGAACTTGTCTTCAATCAGTCCGCTGGGGCCGCCCTTGAAGCCAATCAGAACGTTCTCTTTGTTGGTTGCCTTCAGCGCGTCATACAGACCGCACACTACATTGTGTCCGCCAGGCGCCTGTCCGCCGGAAAGGATCACGCCAACGACCTGCTTCTTGGCAGCAGAGGTGTTCTGGCCTTTTTCAAAAGTAACCTCCGGCTCTCCATAGGTATTCGGGAAAAGCGCTTTGATCTTCTCCTGATCTGCCACGCTGGTGGTAGCTTCTCCTTCTTTAACTGCGATCTCAGAGATACCATTTCTGAGCATTCCCGGAAGCTTCGGAACATACTCATATCTTGCTTTCTGAAGTGGTGAAAGATTCATAATCATACTCCTTTGTTCTTTATTTTTCAGCAGAGTTTCGGACACGGTTCTGTGCTTTTTTCTGCTTCCTTACGAATAATAAACTATCATTATTCCGCGGTTTCGTCAACCTTTAGTCCCCGAATTTTCCCTGACTAGAATGTAAACTTATCCGCAAAATAAGCGTCCAGCTCGTCAATCTTTACACGTACCTGCTCCATGGTGTCACGGTCGCGGACAGTCACGGCACCGTCCGTCTCCGACTCGAAATCGTAGGTCACGCAGAACGGCGTTCCAATCTCATCCTGACGGCGGTAGCGCTTTCCGATATTTCCTCTGTCATCAAACTCACAGTTGTATTTTTTGCAGAGCTGGGTATAAATCTTCTCCGCTCCCTCATTCAGCTTCTTGGACAGAGGCAGCACGCCGATCTTCACAGGCGCCAGCGCCGGATGGAAATGAAGCACCGTACGCACATCGCCGCCCTCCAGCTCTTCTTCATCATAAGCCGCGCACAGGAAAGCCAGTACCACACGGTCCGCTCCCAGAGACGGCTCAATGACATAGGGAATGTATTTTTCCTTCAGCTCGTCATCAAAGTAGGACAGATCCTCGCCAGATACATTCTGGTGACAGGTCAGGTCATAATCGGTACGGTCAGCGATACCCCAGAGCTCTCCCCATCCAAACGGGAACAGGAACTCCAGATCTGTAGTGGCCTTGCTGTAGAAGCTCAGCTCTTCCTTTTCATGATCGCGGGCACGCAGCTCATCATCCTTCATGCCGAGAGATTTCAGCCAGTTGATGCAGTATTCCTTCCAGTAAGCGAACCACTCCAGATCCGTATCCGGTTTGCAGAAGAACTCCAGCTCCATCTGCTCAAACTCTCTGGTACGGAAGGTGAAGTTGCCCGGCGTAATCTCGTTTCGGAAAGACTTTCCGATCTGAGCGATGCCGAAGGGAACTTTCTTTCTGGAAGTTCTCTGTACGTTCTTGAAGTTTACAAAGATACCCTGGGCCGTCTCCGGACGGAGATATACGGTATTCTTCGCGTCCTCGGTTACACCCTGGAAGGTTTTGAACATCAGGTTGAACTGACGGATATCGGTAAAGTCATGCTTTCCGCAGGAAGGACAGGGGATGTTGTGCTCGTCGATATAAGCCTTCATCTCCTCCTGGCTCCAGGCGTCCACAGAACCCTCGATCTGGATGCCGTGTTCCTCATTGTAATCCTCGATCAGCTTGTCGGCGCGGAAACGCTCCTTACAGCTCTTGCAGTCCAGCAGCGGATCAGAGAAACTTCCCAGATGACCGGAGGCCACCCAGGTCTGGGGATTCATCAGAATCGCGCAGTCCACGCCCACATTGTAGGGATTCTCCTGTACAAACTTCTGCCACCAGGCGCGCTTTACGTTATTCTTCAGCTCCACGCCCAGATTACCGTAATCCCAGGTGTTCGCCAGACCTCCGTAAATCTCGGAACCCGGGTATACAAAGCCTCTCGCTTTCGCCAGAGCCACGATTTTGTCCATTGTCTTTTCCATATCGAATTCTCCTTATCAAACTCCCCCGCAGGGTTTGTTTCCAGCGGCAGTCCTCCCGGGCGCCGCCATCTCTTTTCTGTTTTATTTGTAAATGATGTATGACAGCTCAGGTTCCGCTGCCGACGCCTCTCTGTCTCCTGTGACAGTAACATTGTCCTCCGGACATACGGCCAGAATCGTTCCCGGCACCCGTACCTGCACGGCCTCTTCCAGAATCAGCACATGGGCGCTGCCATCGCTGTCCAAAACGTCCAGATCCGCCGCATTTTCATTTGGCTCCACAAAGTCATCCGGCAGATCGTAGCCTTCCTCTTCCGCCTCGGAACGCGTCCCCACAAACAGCGTCATGCCTGTGTAATCGGCATAATACTGGCTCTCGTCAAAGACAAGCTGCAAAGTCGCCACTCCGTCTTTCACCTCAAACGACTCTATCCTGATGTGGTCCGCCGCAAAATTCCGATTGTAATCTGCCAGCTCTTCCTCGATCTCCGCTTCCAGCTCATCGGCATCGTAAAAATCCTTGTCAAAATCCTCGACGATGGTACTGGTCACTCTGCCTCTCTTATCTACAGAAATCGTATCCTGGTCCGGCACTCCGCCGGAACAGCCTGAAAAGAGCAATAAGCCGCACATCAGGAGACATAAACTGACTGCTTTTTTCATTCTGGTCTCCTCCCGCTCCCTTCAAATCCAAAAATTCCCGGATTCGAACATCTCATATAGTATATCGTCTTTTGAACGATTTTTCAACTGCTTTTCACGCAGGCCTCCAGAATCTCCAGGGATTTAAAATGTCCTTCCATATAAAGCTCCCGGTACCGGCGCAGCACAAACTGCAGTTCCTTCAGAACCTGCTCCGACACCGTAAAAGTATACAGTTTCTCAATGGAAGACGCGGCAATATACTGAAGCGTGTACAATGTGGATTCGCAGACATCCAGTTTTTCAAAATCCACCGGACATTCCCCGTTTACCACAAGCACCTTCAGTTCATATATGTACCGGATCAGCTCATCGGGAATACTTGGCCGGCAAAGAGCGCGCAGAGTCTGATACAGAAGCTTCAGCATCATCAGCTCGTCATTGGCCTCCCTCGTATAATAATCCGCCAGCTCGCAGAAATAGAACCCATAGCAGGCTCCCGCGAAATCAGAGCTCAGCTCATGAAAATAATTCTGCACCTTTGCCTGCATCAGATTATAGGAACTCCGGCCTTCATACACTGTGAATTCTCCGAACACGAAAGAATTGCAGACAGCCAGAAGCGGGCTGTTCTGCCGTCTGGCTCCTCTGGCAAAAGCCGTGATCTTTCCCCGCTCTTTCGTCAGAACCGTTATGCGCTTATCATAATCACCATATGGATAGGCCGCCAGCACCAGGCCCGTCACTGTGATCATCTGTCCCATAATCCGTCTTCCTCCGGTCTTCCCCGCCCTCTTTTCCGGACGCGCAGGCCGCCGCTTCCTTTCTCCAGTCGATTCCCCGGTAGCGGAGATAATCCTCCACCGAACCTGTCAGCTCAAATCTTTCCCATGTCATCCGTTTCTCGCCCCTGTTCCTCTTATCCTTAAGGAACTGCCGGAAGTCTCCTTCACGGCAGTTCCTTAAGAATTAGATTCTCCAGAAGCAGCATTCTTATCCTGCGAAAAATATACCAAATAGATACCCTTAATCGACAAGGGCATACTCGCCTTTGTCAATTAAGGGTATGCCTTTACAGGTCGAAATCCTTCTTGTCGTATCCGAAATTTTTGATCAGATAATCGCTGTCTCTCCAGTCCTTTTTGACCTTCACCCAGAGCTTTAGATTTACTTTCATCTCCATCATCCGTTCGATCTCATAACGGGCCGCGCTTCCGATCTTTTTCAGCATGGCTCCCTGCTTTCCGATGATAATTCCCTTGTGAGAGTCTTTCTCGCAGATGATCGTAGCGTCGATATCACAGATACCGCCGTCTTTTCTCTCCTTCATCTGATCAATGGATACAGCAATCCCGTGGGGAATCTCCTCATCCAGACAGCGCAGAGCTTTCTCCCGTATCAGCTCCGCCACAATCTGGCGCATGGGCTGATCTGTCACGGTATCCTCATCATAATACTGCGGGCCATAGGGCAGATACTTGAAAATCTGCTCAATCAGCGTGTCTGTATTGTCTCCATTCAGGGCCGATACCGGCACAATCTCATCAAAATCGTACAGCTTCCGGTAGGTATCGATAAAAACCAGAATCTCTTCCCGCTTTACTGTATCCGTTTTGTTAATAACAAGAATCACCGGAGTCTTCGCCTTTTTAAGCTGTTCCGCGATGTGGCGCTCCCCCGCTCCGATAAAGGTGCTCGGCTCCACCAGCCAGAGAATCACATCCACCTCCCTAAGCGTGCGCTCCGCCACATTGACCATGTATTCTCCCAGCTTGTTCTTCGCCTTGTGAATGCCCGGCGTATCCAGGAAAATGATCTGCCCCTGATCACAGGTATACACAGTCTGAATCCGGTTTCGCGTAGTCTGGGGCTTATTGGAAGTAATCGCAATCTTCTGTCCAATCAGCCTGTTCATCAGTGTGGATTTTCCTACGTTCGGCCTGCCAATCAGAGTGGCAAAGCCTGATTTCTGCATTTGTTCCATTCAGTATCCTTTCTTCTCAGTGGAACAGGCTTTCCAGCGTTCCAAACATGTCCTTCTGCTCTTCCAGCTTCTCCTCGTTTCCAATAACGCAAAGACAGTTCTGTGAAAGAACAGCCTTCAGATAAGGCGCAAGTGCGCGGATCTCCGCGCAGCCGCAGGAGAGCACCTCATCCCGCTCCTTCTGTACATCCTCGAAAGCAAGTCCGGTCATCCACGCACTCATGGAGCGTGCTCCTTTCGCGTTCGGGGTCAGCGGCGTATCCATGGAACTGATGGTTCCGATGATATATTTCGTCATATCACGGTCAGAGACTTCAAAATTCTCCGTATAATCCACGCTCTTCTCAAAAATCTCATTGGTCTTTTCCAGGTTCGGGTCCCGGTAAGATACCAGATAAGCGCTTCCGGTGCGGGTGTAATTGTTCATACAGCCGTAGGCTCCGCCCTTGACACGGATGTTGTTCCACAGATAATCATAGCTCATGATAACGCGCAGAACTTTCAGCGCTCCCGTATACGGCAGTCCTGCCTTCCGGAAGTTTCCTGCCCGGCATACATACTGAATCTGCGCTGAAGTCTTTAAGCCCTCATTCTTCTTCTCCGGCACAATCGTCCAGGCAGGCGCTTTGCTGCCGCCGTTCTGATACAGTTCTGTCTTCAGGATTTCCACCTGCTCTGTCAGCGCGTCCAGGCTCTTTCTCTCTGCCGTATAGCCTGCAATCAGGTTTTCCGGCCGGAACAGTACGGCGGCCAGTTCGATAAGCTTCGCGGAGACCTCTGCCTGTCTCTCCTCAAATTCCGCGTCCAGCTCCTCCATAAAATGATAGAAATCCACGCCGCCTGTCCTATCTGAAAAGGCCGCGCTTGCGGAGAAATAGGACATGGCGCGCAGGGCTGCCATGGAATGTCCTGATGTCTGGAAGGCCATCTGCAGTCTGGACTTTGTCTCAGACACAATCTCCCTGAGTCTCTTGGGATCGTCCATTTTGGAAGTCCGGAGCATTTCGCGCATCATGGAAAACGCCACGGGCAGTTCCTCATACAGCGCCTTGCTGTGCACTTCAAATACAGCCGTATAGCGGTCTGTCTCCCTGACATCGTCATAACTGCCCACACTGCAGGAGATTCCGCCTGTATGCAGATTCAGCTCTTTGGCAAACTCTCCGTAAGTGTAGTTTTCCGTATCTACTTTTCCAAGCACAGCCTTCAGAAGGCCCAGATAGGGAATCATCTCCTGTGGGATGCTGTCTGCCCGGAAAATCAGATTCACATAACCGATTCCGTTTGTAAACAGATCGTGGTACACGACCTTCACGCCGCCTGCCTCATGTTCCTCATTCTGGAACGGCAGGGCCTTCTTATCAATATCCTCCCGCTCAAGAAGCGGAATTTTTTCCAGATCCTCCTGGGGAGAGAGCTCGCTCTGGTATTCTTTCAGATGCTTTGTAAAATCCACGATCCGCTTCCGCTCTTCCGCCGTAAGCCCCTCTTTATAAGCCGCCAGTTTCTTTTTCAGCTTTTCATCCTGAAGCGCGGTCAGACCTCTCTTCGGACGGATAATCACCAGAGAGCCATGGGGATTCTCCAGCAGATATTTCACAATCAGTCCCTCAAAATATCCCTCCGCCACCTGCTCCTTCAGGAACGCAAAGGTATCCAGGGCCTCCAGATGGAGAAACGCAGAATCATCCTTATAAAGCCAGCTGTCAAAGGCCTGCAGCCCATACATCAGGCCGGCAGGATAATTTCCGAAATCAGCCTCCCGGTAACGGAATTCAAAATAGTTGATGCCTGCCCGCAGAGCTTTCTCATCCAGCCCTTCGGCCGCCAGGCGGGCCAGCGTGGTCTCGATGGTTTCCACAAAAGCTTCTTTCTGGTCCTCATTTGCATTTTTTGCAATGATGGAAAAAATCGGCTGCTTTACTCCATTGTCATAAGAGCTCATGATATCGTGGCCGATTCCGGCGTCCAGAAGCGCCTGCTTCAGCGGCGCTCCCGGCATGGAAAGAAGCACATACTCCAGTACCTGCATTCCCAGATACAGCTTCTCATCCAGAGTATCTCCCACCGATTTATTGTAGGACAGATAGGTATTGTCTTCCTCGCTCTCCTCCGCGGAAATGGAGTAATCCTTCACCACCTCTGCCATCTTCTCAAAAGGCGCCTGGGTGCGCACTTCCGAATCAATGGGCAGATAATCGTATTTGGAAAGATAGTTCTCATCCAGCCAGGTCAGCTTCTCCGCCATGTCGCAGTCTCCGTACAGGTAGATGTAGCTGTTGGACGGATGATAATAACGGCTGTGGAAATCCAGAAACTCGCTGTAAGAAAGCTCCGGGATAGCCTCCGGATCTCCTCCGGACTCATTTGCGTAAGTGGTATCCGGGTAAAGAGAGCTTAAAATCTCCCGCTCCAGCACTCCCTCCGGGGAGGAGAATGCTCCCTTCATCTCATTGTAAACCACGCCGTTCAGCGTCAGCTCGTCGTCCTCGGACTCCATCTCATAATGCCAGCCCTCCTGACGGAAGATCTCTTCCTTTTCATAAATATTCGGATAGAATACCGCGTCCATATACACATGAATCAGATTCTGAAAATCTTTGTCATTGCAGCTGGCTACCGGATATACCGTCTTATCCGGGTAGGTCATGGCGTTCAGGAAGGTATTCAGGGAACCCTTCGCCAGTTCCACAAAGGGGTCCTTCACCGGGAACTCCCTGGAACCGCAGAGCACCGAATGCTCCATAATATGCGGCACGCCTGTATCATCAGGCGCAGGCGTCCGGAAACCGATATAGAACACCTTATTATTGTCTTCATTGGAAAGCAGGCAGATCTTTGCGCCTGTTTTCTTATGCTTCAGGTAATAACCTGTGGAATTCAATTCCGCGATTTCACGCTTTTCTATCAGTTCATATGCCTGTAATTCTTCTACTGTCATAGCTCTCTCCTGTCTTTTTTATTTGCCTCCATAGGTTCTGTTCCGGAAACGCAGAACTTCCGGCTCCGGGAAGCCTTCTGTTCCGAAACCGCAGAACTTCTGACTCCGGAAATAATTCTGCTTTAAAAACCCGGAGATACAGCCAGGGGCAAAAAAACGCCGCTGCGCCCTGCCCCTGGAAGTCTGTGGCATCTGCCACATAGTATATCACTTTTTTCCTCTGTTTAAAAGCAGAAAACAGAAGTTACTGCCTGCTTGAAAATCAGAAAGTTTATGGTTCCCTGCGTTTACCGTTATCCGAAATGTACTTATGTCTGCAGATTCGCCTGAACGCAGAACTGCTCCAGACTTTCTGCCTTCGCCGCCAGCTTCGCCCATGTTTTCAGTACCTCCAAGTCCTGCTCGGCTATAATTCTGGACTTCAGCTTATCTGATACCGTTCCCAGCTCCCCGAGAAACTCCAGTATGAGTTCCCTGGCTCCTTCTGCTTTTCCTTCCGCTTTTCCTTCTGCCCTGCTTATCCGCCGGGTTTCCTGCACGTCATATGCCTCAAAACTATCAAACAGCATCTGAAATTCGCCTCCTTTGATCTGATCCGTGAACTGCTCCACTTCTTTGCGGGGCACATTCAGGCGGTACAGAAAGACAGCTATGATTTTGCTGATCAGCTCCAGCAGATACTCCGGCGTCTTGTCGGACAGCTCATCAAAATATTCTGCCGGGATTCCCTGAAGACTCTTAAAATCTTCTGATTTTCTCAGCTTGTTAATCAGCATAATCAATGACAGCTCGTCTTTCTTTTCTATCAGTTCCTCATTCGTATAAGAAGCCACCGGCACCACAAGATATTCGAAATCCGGTATGTACTGCCCCAGTATCTCATTCAGATAGACCCGTTCTTTAAAATTCCGCGCCGCAGTCCAGCGGTTCGTTCCTTCATAATATACAATCGGCAGAATCGGCGGATACCGGAACTCCTTCGTCCGGGTGATACCCGGCCTCTTCTTTTCCTCTTCTCTTTCGTAATCCGTCAGCACCATGACCATGTAGCGCAGCAGCTTAAACGCCATGTCATAATGCACTTTTGACTGATGTTCCACAATAGCAATCAGAAATAAATCACAGTCTTTGAGGCGTACTCTCTTGACCGAATCGGAATCCCGCCCTTCCTGCCACATAGGCAGAAACCGTTCTGAGATATCTTCGATGTCCTCCGGCTGCACGTCTTTCAGAAGCTCAATATTTGTGTAGCCGCGCAGAAACTGTGCACACAGAATAGGATCATCAAAAATGAGCTTCGCACCATTGTCATGAATTTTCGTGTTGTTCCGTCCTGTTTTCATAGCCTTTCCTCCTTTTTGAGGAAATATGAAAAGCGGACCTCTGCTGCTGATTTTATTATAGCAAGCATGCCAGAGAATGACAACGAAAATCCCTTTTCATATCTCCGCATTATTTTGTTTTGTTTCTGGGGAATTTTGATTTCAGATCGAAATCAGGAAATTTTATCCTGTGTGAAAATACCACCAGCGGAAAGCGAATTTTCTCCGCTGATGGTATGATCTTATACATCATTTTGCTTTTCGTCAAGCATTTTCTGTTGCCGGTACTATTTATAAGGCACACGACAGGACTCGATAGAGTCTGAGGGCAGACATGGCCTGCCCTCAACTCTCTTCTTTTCTGCTTTTTGATATTTTTATACGACAATCACCGAATCACAGCACCGAAAATCTGTGTCAATCGTATGCGCGATCACCCGGGCCTTTAAGTTTCTGTCCGAACACATCATGCCGGGAATTCCGCATGATACATTCAGATCTTCCGGCAGTACAAATTTGATACATTTCACCTGCACATCCCGGCAGCCGGGATACTGATGGGCCGGAATCGTGATTGTCTTGAGACCTCTCTGGTGCTCTGTCCCATTGCAGTCTACCTCGGTCAGGATGACCGCCAGCGCCACCCGCCTGTTCGGACAGACATTTTTCACTGTCACATCCAGCTGGACGATCCGTCCCTGAGATTCCAGACAGGCGTCTCCCAGATCAATCACAAGAGAATCCTGACATCCTCTCACTGTCAGTTCCACCGGCACAGGGCACGGTTCAGGTGTGACTGTAATCCCACAGTCTACTCTCACAGACGGCTCCGGGAAGGTAACCGCGTTTCCTTCCGTATCCGAATAGGCGATCGACTGGTTGACCAGTTTCGTTCCCCCATTCTGGCCAATATGCCTAATGAAAAATTCCAGCGACGCTCCCTCGTTTCCGGAAACACCCAGCTCGGAGATTTTCCACTGCAGCGTATTGGAATCAAGCATCATGGCCGTTCCTCTGTTAGGCGGAATCACACTGATAATGTTGAAATCCGGATTTACGATTTCATCAATCACAATATTGGTTGCGCCCGGTTTCGAGATATTTGCCGCAAGATCCGCAAACAAATCCTCCAGTTCCGCGTCGTCCGGCGTGACCGCCACATGAAAAGCGTCCGGATCTGTCGCCCAGTCATTGAGCACATTTACGTCGATACCGTCCGCCCCAATCAGCCCGATACAGTAAATAATGATTCCCGAAGCTCTCGCTGCTGCCGCCACCGGAGCCGGAGGAATCCCCGCTGTGGTTTTTCCGTCCGTAAACATCACGATTACCTTTGCATTCGAAGAAGCCGGGTCGAAAAGCTGTACAGCCTTTGCGAAAGCATCCGCATGGTTCGTGGAACCGCCCGCTGCAAGAGCGTCCACAGCAGTTTTCAGAACCGCCACGGATGTAATGAGCTGAGTATCTGCCACAGCTGTATCGGCAAAACTCACAATGCCGATACGGCTGCCTGAGCCGATTGTCCCATCCTGGGAGCTGTCCGTCGCCTCGTCAATAATGTCGATAAAGGTTTTCGCTCCTGTCTTCATATTGGCCAGCGGACTTCCCGCCATACTGCCCGAGCGGTCCAGCACAAGCACGATATCCGTCGGATTTGACGAAATGTCCGGCGCAGCCGCGAGAGCCAGCGTCACCTTTAAGGTTCCCTCACAGTCTATCTGTGTCACATCTATCTGTTTGTTTGAGTTTGTAATACTCATAACGATACCTCCATATAAATAGAATGAGGATTCTCTCCTCATTCTATCATATGTCCAATATCAGAAAATGGTACTTGCCGGATTGTCTTTTTAAAGCTATGAATCCTCTGTCCTGTGTCCGCCGGATTTAAAGCTTTGACAGCTGCTCATAAAGCGGCAGCATACAGGTATAAGCCTCATCAAATACGGGTTTCAGTTTCTCATAAACCTGCTGATTTTCCTTATTGGGTTCCACCTGCTTTTCAAACTTCAGGAAACGTCTGATCTCCTCAAAACCGTCGAACACGCCGACTCCGACTCCCGCGATCACAGCGGCTCCGATGGCAGTGGCTGCTTCCACGCAGTCCGGCATCTGGAAACGGACTCCCAGTACGTCCGCAAGAATCTGCGCTACAATCTGGCCCTTTGCTCCTCCTCCGGTCAGATTCATCGTCTCTATTTTGGCCTGTTTCCTGTATGCCTTCAGAATCAGCTCCATGTTCATGGCGATGCCTTCTATCACCGCCCGCACATAATCCTTTTTTTCATGCTCAGGCTTGATCCCCAGAAAGGCCGCGCTCGTATTCGGATTCCACCTGGGGCTTCTCTCCCCCAGCAGGTACGGCAGGAAAATCAGATTCTCAGCCCCCGCCGGCGATTTTTCAATCAGTGCGTTCAGCTTTTCATAAGGCATATCATCGCAGAGGGCATGACGAATATATGAGTAAGAGCTGCCCGCCGCCTGCATAGTTCCGCAGGGCATATATTTTCCCGGAATCACATGAGCAAAGCAGAAAACAGTCTTATCTTCATCGATAAACGGTTCTGTGGTCGTACCGCCGATCCAGGCTGACGTCCCGAAGGTCAGATAGAATTCTCCATCACGGATACATGCAGCTCCCACCGCGGAAACCGGACCGTCGCCGCCGCCGCAGACTACCGGCGTTCCGGCCGGAAGTCCGATCTCTCCCGCCACACGTTCCTGAATATATCCCGCAACGTCTGTGGATTTCTTAAGCTCTGGCAGCTTATCTTTATCAATATCCGCCGCCTTCAGGATCTCGTCAGACCATTCCAGTTTTCTCAGGTTCAGGGCCTGAGTCCCGGAAGCGTCCGAATAGTCCGTCACAAAATTTCCGGTTGCTCTCTGAATAATATAATCCTTGGCCTGAAGCATCTTATAGGTCTTCTTATACACCTCCGGCTCATGCTTCTTCAGCCACATCAGCTTCTCGATGCTGTAGCTTGCGCTGACTCTGTGTCCCGTAATCCGGTAAATGCGATCCGCCCCCAGCTCTTTTTCCAGATGCTTCGCTTCCTTAACCGCCCTCTGGTCGGCCCAGATCATGGAATTGCGCAGCGGTCTTCCGTGCTTATCCACCGGCAGACAGCCCTGCATCTGCGCGCTGAAGGACATGGCCGCCACCTTGTTTTCGTCCTCTCCTTCCAGAACAGCTCTGGTAGCCTCACAGACAGCATCCCACCAGTTCTCCGGGTCCTGCTCCGCATAATTTCCGTTAAAAAAATGCACATCATATGACGCTGTATAACTCCTTATCAGTCTGCCGTCCGTCGTAAACAATGTGGCCTTATCCCCCGATGTACCCAAATCATGTGATATCAGAAACTGCTCCATTTGCTCTCCTCCTTGTCACTCTTCTCCTGCGCCGCCGCAGCGTTTCTTTTTCTGTTTTTAATTATACTGCGCGTTTTTTAAGCGCGCAAGATTAGATGGAAAATCCCTCTGAGTTCCGTGGGAAAGCTCCCGGGATTCAAAGCACAAAAAAATCGCTGTACTTATTCAGAAATCTGATAAATACAACGATTCTCGAATGTTCAATGCGGAAGATGGGACTTGAACCCACACGGCACGAATGCCACAAGATCCTTAGTCTTGCTCGTCTGCCAGTTCCGACACTTCCGCATCTGTTTTATCTGCGCCGTTCTCAGCGCGCTCATATATAGTATCATCTTCACTCTGAAAAGTCAAGCTGTTTTTTCAAAAAAAAAGTTTTCGCAAATGTTAAAAAAAGTGTTGACATTTTACCTGAAGTTCGATAGAATACTATTTGTTCGCAGGAGTGGCGGAATGGCAGACGCGCAGGCTTCAGGTGCCTGTAGTCGCAAGGCTGTGTGGGTTCAAGTCCCATCTCCTGCACTGGAAAAACTCTTCCGGAAATGCCGAAGAGTTTTTCTATGTCACGAGTATCTCGAAGAATCGGATAAACCGTTTTTCAGGTATTTCTGACAGAACATTTTAATATTTATATCTACTGTTTACGCAGGAGTGGCGGAATGGCAGACGCGCAGGCTTCAGGTGCCTGTAGTCGCAAGGCTGTGTGGGTTCAAGTCCCATCTCCTGCATGACAAAACAAAAGGAGTTGTGCTTACAGCTCCTTTTTGTTTTTCATTATTCTGACAGATAAATCCGCAGAAGCTCTATGGCTTTCTTTCGTTTCTTTTCTCCGCAGTTCCCCAGATAAAACAGAATGCTGCTCGAATCCTCAGTCAGTTCCTCTCTGTCATTTCTCCCAAAAACAAGATAATCCAGCGTGATCCCAAGGCAGCCGGCTATATCAATCATGGTATCCAGTGACATTCCGCAGTAACCGCGCTCTATATCTGCATAATATTTTTCTGTTTTTCCTATCTGAGAAGCCAGCTCCTGCCTGGAGATACCCAGTTCTTTTCTGCGGCCCCGGATTCTCCTGCCGACCGCCAGTTTGTCATAAATCTGTTTTGCCTGATACATTGCTTTCGTTCCTTTATCTCCTGTTTCCTGTTATCTGTGCCATATATCCGTAAATTGAACGCAAAGAAGGAACCGCCGCGGGGAAAGATATCTTTTCCCCCGCAGCAGCTCCGTTTTCAGACTACTGTCTGACAAACATCTTCCTATTTAATATGCTCTTTTAATATGCTCTTTTAATATGCTCTGTTTCACTTCATCAGCTTCAGCTTCTTTTTCTTCTGTAAACAACAAGGCATACTGTCAGTGCTGCTGCCGCAATGACAACCACTGCTATCGGAAGCAGAAGATTGGTGTTATCTCCGGTCTGCGCGCTTGTCACAGTCTGGCTGCTGGATGAGCCGCTTCCAGAAGAGCTTCCTCCGCCGGTGCTGCCGCCTCCATTACTGCCGTCTCCCTGATTTCCAGAAGCAACCTGCTTATTTGTAATCGTAACGCTGCCGGTCGGCGCGCTTTCAGATACCGTTACCATGCTTCCCTCGATACCGATCTGATAGCCGAAGCTCTCGCCTCCGGTGATGACATTTCCATTCTTATCGGTCTCGGTCACATAGTAGCTGCGGCTGCTTCCGTCTGCAGGAGCCTCTACTGTCACAGATACGGTTACCTGGCTGGTACCATTCAGCTTCAGTTCTACCACGTCGCCGAATCTGTTCGTGAACTGCGGATCTGTGAAGACTGCCGCATAGAAGGTTGCGTTTACATTTGTGGCTGCTCCGCTACTGTTCTGCACCTTCTTGGTGATGTTGATGGTAGCGGGATGATCCACTACGGTGTAGCTGACGGTAGGTTTGTTAAATTCTTCTGACGCACCTTCATTTCCTTTACTGTCAACCGGAAACAGCGTTGCGCTGTTATTGGTATACAGTCCTTCATATCCTTGCGAGCCATCTTTATCATATTTTCCATATGAACCAGTCTCTGTCTTTGGATTATTCAGACGTACAGTATAAGTTAATTGTACCGCGCTATCAATCGTCACCGGCACATTAATATTCCATACGAAATGCTCTTCTTCTGCGCCATTTCCTTTCACATATGTAACAACAAACGGATATGTTTTTCCATCTGAGCTTCCGTTTGACGCACCAAATCCATAAGTATTGGAATCAATCTGCACTGCAGGCAGTTCTGCTCCTCCGACTGTCAGTTTTATCTTATCCAACTCATTTACAAAATCAAAGTTGTAGTCGTTCTCTACATAACCCATGTAGTCTTCTACACGACTGCCAGCATCCAAAAGATGAATAACCTCATTCGCTATGGATTCAAATACATTGGACAGTTCTCCTTCTTCACCGCCAAAACCGGGTTTGGAAATCTTATAGTAAGAAACTCCTTCCTGCTCTCCTACCCAGTCGCAGAAGTTTTCGCCATATTGATATACTATATTGCCTTCATACTTGTCTGTACCAAAAGCAACCATTTTGACATTATACTGTCCAAGAATATTATCCTGCAAATATTTTGCCGTCATATACGACGCTTTTTGGATATTAGTATAACGGCATTCATCTTGGTTAATATTTTCACCTGTATCGCTGATCTGTTTCCACTCATTAGAATCAGTTGCCCAATCTGTTGCTGATAAAATCTCCTCCATAGACATTACAGTCATTGCATTATTAGAGCCTTCCGGTTCTGTTCCAGCTGGCATTCGTCCCAGTTCTGTTACACCATCTTTGGCATAACTAATTAATGTTTTGCTGGTAGCTTCTCCATTTTCCATCCAGTAAATCGGAATACCGTCACTCATTACTACCAGATGTTTCTCCGTAGCTGTTCCTGCATCCAGCATTTCCTTACCAGCCATCAATCCAGCCACCATATTCGTATCTTCTGACGCTGTAATACTATTAATAGCTTCTCTTGCAGCATCAACAGAGACCAGTCCATCAGTCAACTTATGAGCTGTCTTATCAAAGGTTACAATTCCAATGTTTGTTTCTACATTTGTCTTTTCAGCAAGCTGATCACAAAGTACATTCGCAGCATTCTTTACTTCTTGAATATCAACGTCCTTCATACTGCTGGAAACATCGATAACCATAACAATATCTACTGCAGGCTTTACATCTGCGGCAGGAAGCGACAACGTTACCTGTGATTCATAATTGCTGTCCAGATTTGTGGCTGTTTTGGATTTGGAAGTATCCCATTCTATGGGATCTGTATCTGGTTCGTCTCCCGAATTCTCAACTCCATGTGCAGCCTTTAATGCCGCCTGCCCAGTGATTGTATAATTCTGTTCCTGCAATTTTTCAGCATGATACGGCTCTATATGAGCCTCCCAACGTTGTCCCTCACTGTCATCATACCAGCCATCGATAGCATCTGTGCAGTCAGGATCTCCATCCAACATCCACCCAGTACCAATGCTACTCATCATAATAGTTCCAGTACTGTCATTATATACATCATCGCCTGCAATCGATGCGTGATTATTATATAATACAGTATTATTCGGGATATTGATTTGTCCTAAATTCCAGATTCCTCCACCAGTTGTTGTCAATCTTGCCCCACTGGATGCTGAATCTGTTGGATATCCATGATCTCCATCTGTAAGTTTTCCGTTTCCTGTAATCGTCAAAGCGGCTCCTTCTTTGACATTTAAACTAGCATTCGTTGAATTTAAGTAAATACCAATACAATAATTATCAGTGATATTCACTGAAGCTGAAGCTTCTATTTCTGTTTTTCCGCTCAGGCGAAGTGCTCCCTGACCAGAAAGATTGTTCCATCCATTTCCAGTTATCTCTGCTTCTGATGTACCATCCATTTTCATGTCACCAGAAACAGCAATTCCACAATATCCATTATTACGAATATATAATTTGGAATTTTGTACATCTAAAGTAGTACTGGACAAACCGTGCCCTGCATTGTTTTCATATATAATAGTCGAATTGATAAATGTATCTTTTCCACCATTTGAAGCATTAGCTGTACAGTTTTTTACTGATAATGTCGAGTCTTGAACCAAGATTTCCGGGCTATTAGCATATCCTCTATTAGCGCCATCAATACTTAACATGGAACCTTCTGTCACACTAATATGAACATTTCCGCTTTTGCCACACTGAATTCCATCACCTGTTACTCCTTTAGTATTTTTCCCCGCAATATTAAGCTGAGAGTTGTTGCTTATATTAATTTCGCATTCTCCACTTTCATTGCCGTAAAATGCACAATGTACTTTCTGGCTACTGTCAAAGGAAATATTAAAAACTGTATTATTAATCAAGTTTAAACTAGAACCACTTCCCAAGCAAAAAATCAGCCATCCCCAAGTGTTTCCACTATTCATTGTGTCTGCGCTAATATCTACTATACAATTATCAAAGGTAAGTTCACTATCACTTATTAAATTAAAATCATAATTATTTGAAGATAAAGTATGTCCATTGCCCTTGATTGTAAAACTTTTTGCTATGTATTTGTGAGATCCAACTTCTACATCCGCCAATAATTCAATAGTTTCACCATCTTTGACTGCACTAAATGCTTTATCAAAAGAGTCATATTCGATTTCGCCAATTCTACAGATTGCTTCTGTTTCTGTTACCGGCAAGATATCTGCCTCGGCCTTCTCTTCCTCAGTCGGTTCTCCAACCTCAGTTCCTTCACCATCTCCTGCTGCGTTAGACGGCTGCTGCTGATCCTGGTTCTGGCCCTGATCTTGGTTCTGATCCTGATTCTGGTCCTGATCAACCGGCGGTGCCTGTCCGTCTTCCTCTGTTCCTGTTCCCTCTGACGGGTTTCCCGGCTGCTCGCCATCTACTTCACCCACAGCGGCGTCTTCTCCATCCTGTCCCGTCTCTGTTGTCTCCCCTGTTGTCTCGTCCTTGGAATCTTCCGGCTGCTGTTCTTCCTGCTTTTCTGCATTCGTCTCATCCTGCAGTTCAGTTCCTGTCGGTGTTTCAGACTGAACCGAAGGAGCTGACAACGCGCTCTCCTGCGCAGAGGCAGCAAAGCCTGTCTGCGCAATGAGAACGACTGCCAAAAACAGCGCCATGAACTTTTTCATCCTGTTCATTTTTTCCTCCTTATATACACCTTTTTTCTGGAGGAATTCATAGAATTTTGGTATACTTTTAAAACAATTTCATAGAATACCTAATTCTGTGATAACGGGACGATCTTATTCATCTGCAGCTGCTTATATTCAAACGAAGAATGGAAATAATATTCCATAGTGATTTTGATATCAAAATGTCCCAGAATTTCGCTCAGCGTCTTCATATCCCACCCGAGGGTCACGCATCTGGTGGCGAAGGTATGGCGCAGGCAGTGAAAATTCAGGTAGGGCACGCCAATCTGTTCCAGCATCTTTTTGTAATGATACTGAAGAGTTCTGGGCTCCATCGGGCGCTCCGTATCGTTGGTCAGCAGATAGGCTCCTTTTTCTCCTCGCGGAAAATGCTTCAGATATTCCAGAAGGAAGGCCGGGATCGGGAGCAGACGCTGCGACGCGGCGCTTTTGGGATGCGACACCAGAAGCTGCGTGTGCCTTTCTCCGTTTTCTCCGGAGATTTTCAGCCGCTGGACTGTCTTATTCACATACAGAGAGGCTGTCTCAAAGCTGATATCGCTCCACTGCAGCGCGCAGATTTCTCCGATTCTCAGACCGAGGAACAGGGCCAGCATAACAGCCAGGGAATAGGCGTCCGGATGCTTCAGAATGTAATCTTCTATCTTCTTCTGGTGCTCCTGGGAAAAGACCTTAACCACGCGCCGGGACCTGGTGAGACCGGGCTTGATATAATACTTCTGATCCAGGGCGCGGGAAGTGTAGGCGTAATCCAGCGTATTATTTAAAATCATAAAAATCGTTCTCCGGTTTCCATCTGACAGAAGTCTTCTGGCGGTATTTTCTTTCTGGCTGATAGTCGTGTAAAAGCGTTCCAGACTGCTGTGATCCAGTTCCCGACATGCCATGGATTGAAAGAATGGCAGAATATAATTTCTGGCCAGCTGCTCATACTTTACATAAGTGGATCGGGCAACCCGGTATTCTACTGTGCCAAGCCATTCGTCTACAAGTCCATATACCTCTTTTTCCATGTTCATCATTTTTTCCTCCTGTCTGGTTTTCAACAGTTCCGCCATACCGCCTTTCTACGGATCGGCAGTATACGTTCTGACAGAATATGAACAGTATAGCTGAACTGTTATGATTTTCTAAATTTTTTCTTAATTTCTCATTGATTTTTCCTACCGTGTATTGTAGAATTTAAGAGGGTTTTCATAGTATTAGGTATTCTTCGAACAAATCCAAATACTGTAATTTTTCATATTTTAAGCACAAAAAAAAGCTGCTGCTTCCGCAGATTGTCAAAATCCGCATAAGCAACAGCTGTTTTTTTATACTTTATACGTGAATCATTTTATGCCCTGCCGCCTTCAGAAGCCGGTTCATAATCGCCGGTCCGATGGACGCTTCCTCAAAAGATTCCGAATAAATGCAGTCAACATCCGTTTCATCAAACTGGCGGAGCGCGTCAAACAGATGCATGGCGATCTCTTCCTCGTGTTTTCTCTGGCCCAGACTCAGCACCAGCCCTTCCGGATAACGTCCGGCAGTCTCGTCGGTGGCGAGAATCCCTGCCTTCTTTCCCTCTTTCCGGTCTGCTTCCACCCGGCGGCTGATCTCGGCGATCACTGCCTCTGTAGGTCCTTCCACGATCATCAGATCCGCCCGGGGCGCGTAATGACGGTATTTCATGCCGGGAGCCTTAGGCTTCACTCCCGAATCGGGAGCAATGATGGCTTTGTCTACCTCCAGCGGTCCGATCTGCTCTTCCATCTTCTCTTTTGTAACGTAACCCGGACGCAGAATCACCGGAGGCTCCACAGTCATATCTACAATCGTGGATTCCAGGCCTATGACGGCCTGTCCGCCGTCCAGGATCATCTCGATGCGTCCGGACAGATCCTCCTCTACATGGGCTGCCGTGGTCGTGCTGGGCCTGCCGGACACGTTGGCGCTGGGCGCCGCCACAAAGCCGCCTGCCGCCCGGATAAAGGCTGCCGCAATACTGTCGCTTGGCATCCTTACAGCCACTGTATCCAGGCCGCCTGTGGTGGCCTCCGGAACCAGTTCCTTCTTATAAAAAATCATGGTGAGCGGTCCCGGCCAGAAAGCTTCCATCAGTTTTTCTGCTTTTTCCGGTACTTCTCTGGCTATCCGGTACAAGTCCTGCTTTTCTGCGATATGAACGATCAGCGGATTGTCCGAAGGTCTTCCCTTGGCCGCATATATCTTTTTTGAGGACTCCGGATTCAGAGCGTCGCCGCCCAGCCCGTAAACTGTCTCCGTGGGGAAAGCCACAAGACCTCCTTTTTGAATGATAGTCCCTGCTTCTTCTATGATTTGCTCGTCTATCTGGTCATAATCCAGCCTTCTGATCTGTGTCTCCATCTTTTTCACTCCGTCTTTTCTATGTCCCGTTTTTTCACGTCCCGCTTTTTCATGTCCTGTTTCGTGTCATGTCCTGTCTCTCATCATGCTCTGTCTCTTGTCATGCTCTGTCTCTTGCCATGCTCTTCCGGGTAAATCACGCAAAATCAGGGACTCACCAGAGTCCCTGACAGTAGTCGTCCTGATACAGTACCACTGTACCATGTTCTCTTGTCTTTTTCAAGTCTATCACCCGCTGATTTGCGCTCCCCCGGTAAAGAAGCGTCAGATCCCGCTGTTCTTCCACAAAAGGCCCATCCACCAGAAGGTCTGAAAGCTCCAGCAGTTCCAGCACCGCCGGACGCCTTTTCCCCATTTCCAGAAGCTGTTCATAGGTATAACCGGAATAAACCATCAGCTCTTTCCCCATGGCCCGTATCCTCCGGCCAAGCTCACACAGAGCTTCCGGCTGGCAGAAGGGCTCTCCTCCTGAAAAGGTCACTCCGGACAGCAGCGGATTGGAACGGATCTCTTCCAGAATCTTTTCTGTATCCGCCCTGCTGCCGCCGGCAAAATCATGAGTCTGAGGATTGTGGCAACCGGGGCAGTGATGGGGGCATCCCTGCACAAATACCGTATAGCGGATACCCGGACCGTCTACGATAGAATCCTCCACAGTTCCGGCAAGCCAGAGTACGGCTTTCGAGGCTGCCGCTTCTGCCCTGCCGGTTTCCGACCCGCCGGCTTCCGCCCTGTCCGTTTCCGCCCCATATACTTCCGCCGTGTCTTCTTTTAAATCAAAGTCCATGCTTTACCCGGTCACGCTCCTCTGCCCTCTTCGCGTCGTTGAAACGGTCGGTGGTTCCCACCAGATATCCGGTGATTCTGCGGATACGGTCAAATTTCACATTTTCTCCTACCATTCCGTTGTTCGGCAATACTCTTCCAATCATGTCATATCCTCCTTCATTCCTGCTGCTTTTCTGCTTTTTGTTTATCTGTATGCGCGCCGCCGGAAACCGGCCGGAGCCGCGCCTGCATTCTGTCATTTCATGCCGGAAATCCTGCTCCTCTGCCGCTTTTGAACGGCAGCTTCCAGACCTTCGGCAGTTCATCCCCGGCCCTCAGTGAGTCGGGTCCGCATATACCGGCGTATCCGGGTATTTTCTGCGGAGCTCCCGCAGTTTTTCCACCGGGACCGCCTCTCCTTCTCTTCGTCCGCACCGTGGGCATACCTCATCGATCACCCCTGTGTAACCGCAGACCGGGTCGCGGTCAACCGGGTGGTTGACAGAACCGTAGCCCACGCCCGCTTCCTTCATGCAGCGGATCACCGCCTCAAAGGCCGCCGGATTCTTTGAAGTGTCGCCGTCCAGCTCCACATAGCTGATATGTCCTGCGTTGGTCAGCGCGTGATAGGGCGCTTCCAGCCGGATCTTGTCAAAGGCCCGGATGGGATAATACACCGGAATATGGAAGGAATTCGTATAATATTCCCTGTCGGTGATTCCGGGAAGCTCGCCGAACCGCTTCTTATCGATGCGCACGAACCTGCCGGAAAGTCCCTCCGCCGGGGTGGCCAGCAGGGTGAAATTAAGACCTGTCTCCTCAGATTTTTCATCCATCCGCTTCCGCATATGGCCGATGATCTCCAGACCCAGCTTCTGGCTCTCCGGGCTTTCTCCGTGATGCTTCCCAGTCAACGCCACCAGCGTCTCCGCAAGCCCGATAAAGCCTACGCTCAAAGTCCCGTGCTTCAGCACCTCCGCCACCGAATCGTCCACGTCCAGCTTATCCGAATCCAGCCAGATGCCCTGTCCCATCAGGAAGGGATAATTGCGCACCTTCTTTCTGCACTGAATGGAGAACCGGTGCAGAAGCTGGCGGCAGGCCAGATCTATCATCTTATCCAGACTCTCATAAAACGCCTGGATATCTCCATGGGCTTTGATGCCAAGGCGGGGCAGATTGATGGACACGAAACTTAAATTTCCCCGGCCGCAGGTCACTTCTCTGGAAGGATCGTAGTGATTGCCCATGACGCGGGTCCGGCAGCCCATGTAAGCCACCTCCGTGTTGTAATCTCCTTCCTTATAATACTGAAGATTAAAAGGCGCGTCCAGGAAGCTGAAATTGGGGAACAGCCTCTTTGCCGAGGTCCGCACTGCCAGCCGGAACAGGTCGTAGTTCGGATCTCCGGGATTGTAGTTGACACCTTCCTTCACCTTGAATATCTGCACCGGGAAAATGGGCGTCTCGCCATTTCCAAGGCCGGCGTCCGTGGCCAGCAGCAGATTTTTGATGACCATGCGGCCCTCCGGCGAGCAGTCTGTACCGTAGTTTACAGAACTGAAGGGCACCTGGGCTCCCGCCCTGGAATTCATGGTGTTCAGGTTGTGGATCAGGGCCTCCATGGACTGATAGGTCTCCCCTTCCGTCTCTTTCAGGGCCATATCCACCACCGTCCCATGAGCTTTCCGCATATCCTCCGCCAAAAGGACTCTCTCGCCGCAGAGAATATCTCCTCCATTTACCCAGTCTTCCAGTTTCTTTCCGTACTCGTCGGCCGTTCCCATGCGTACGCCGGTTCCCAGGGCATTTTTCATCGTATGTATGAATTCGGAAGCGGTCTCCGCGTCCACATCGAACTTGACCCGTGCATATTTTTCCATGGCCTTAAAATATTCCTTGCGGAACGTCCGGACCACACCTTCTGCCATAGCGTAATCAAAATTGGGGACCGACTGGCCTCCGTGCATTTCATTCTGGTTGGCCTGGATGGCAATGCAGGCCAGAGCCGCATAGCTTTTGATGGAATTGGGCTCCCGGATATAGCCGTGGCCGGTGCAGAACCCGTCCTTGAAAAGCTTGATCAGATCAATCTGACAGCAGGTCTCCGTCAGCATGTAGAAATCTTTATCATGAATATGGATGTCGCCGTTGATATGCGCCGCCGCAATGTCTTTCGGAAGAATGTAGTTGTCCACGAAATAATTGGCGCCTTCAGAACCGTATTTCAGCATGGTTCCCATGGCAGTGTCCGCGTCAATATTGGCGTTCTCCCGCTTCATGTCGGCGTCCGCCGCGCTGCTGAAGGTAAGTTCCTGGTAAATCTTTACCAGATCTGCTTCCGACTTGCGCACCTTCGTATGCTCTGCCCGGTACAGGATGTATGCCTTCGCCGTCTTCGCAAAGCCTCCTGCGATCAGCTTCTCCTCCACAATATCCTGAACCTGCTCCACTTCCGGTATGCTGTCCCTGGGAATCGCTGCGATGATCTCCTCGATCAGATCATGAAACTGCATGGGGGAGATTGCCTCCACCTGCGCCGCCTCGTTCGCCTTGCGGACCGCGTCCCGGATCTTCTGCGCGTCAAAGGGCACCTGCGTGCCGTTGCGTTTTTTGATAGTTTCCGGGTAATCTGTACCTTCTTTGCCGCCCATAAAAATATCCTCCCCTGTATACCAGATATAGTATCGTTCTTTTATCGCTATACTATATAAAGTATCACAGAGGAGGGTAAAATGCAATACTCTCTTTTGTTTTTATCTCGCCATCCGGTAGATTTCAGCCATATCCTTTCTGTCCAGCTTCTGTACGCCGCCGATGGTGCGCTTGTCCATATGGCTGCACTTGTAGGCCAGTTCTTCAATCTGCCCGTCGGTCAGTTCCACGCCCAGCTCGGAAATGCTCACCGGCATATGAATGGAACGGAAGAAATCCTCCATGGCTTCGATGCCTTCCAGAACCGTCCGCTCCGGATCTGCGTAGTCATAGGGAATACCCAGCACATCCACCGCCAGTTTGGCGAAACGGTCCACGTCGGATTTGTATACATAGCGGGCCCAGCTTCCCCACACAGCCGCAAGGCCTGCTCCGTGAGTCACGTCAAACATGCCTCCCAGCTCATGCTCCAGCTGATGGCAGGCCCAGTCGCCCGCGCGGCCGCAGCCGGTCAGTCCGTTGTGAGACAGGCTTCCCGCCCAGAACACCTCGGAACGCGCCTCATAGTTCTCCGGATCAGTCAGAAGCACTTTCGCCTGATGCATCACCGTCTTCAGCACGCCTTCCGCCAGATAGTCCGTCAGTTCCGTATCCTTTTCATGGGAAAACCATCTCTCCAGCGTGTGCATCATGATATCCACGCAGCCGCTCATGGTCTGATATTCCGGCAGCGTATAGGTAAGTTCCGGATTCATAATGGCAAAACGGGGACGGGAAAGATCACAGTTGCAGCCTCTCTTCAGCCAGCCGTCCTCGTTGGTAATCACAGAGGAATTGCTCATCTCGCTGCCCGTAGCTGCCAGAGTCAGCACCACTCCCACCGGAAGAGCATCTTGCGGGACACGGATTTTCGCGTAGAAATCCCATACGTCTCCTTCATCCTTCACTCCATAGGCAATGGCCTTCGCGGAATCGATGGCGCTTCCGCCGCCTACAGCCAGAATGAAATCCACGCCCTCCTTCCGGCAGAGCTCAATTCCTTCATATACCAGAGAAAGACGCGGATTCGGCACAGCGCCCCCAAGCTCCACGTGAGGTATCCCCGCCTGATCCAGTGAGGCAAGCACCCGGTCCAGCAGACCGCTGCGCTTCACACTGCCTGTCCCGTAATGGACAAGCACCTTCGTTCCCTTAAACTCCTTTACCAGGGCTCCTGCCTGATTTTCTGTTTCCTTTCCAAATACCACCTTTGTCGGTGTGTAATACTCAAATCCCTGCATAGAAATTCCGCTCCTTTTCGTTTTTTTCTATTTTTTTATTATAGCGGAAAGGAGTTCCACATACAAGCGGAACTCCTCTATTTTTCTTATAGCATACGCCATCTTTACTCATACCTCAGCGCTTCAATGGGATTCATTTTCGCCGCCTTGTTGGCCGGATAATACCCGAAAAATACGCCGATCAGGATTGAGAAGGTCACAGAAAAGATAATGCCTCCCACCGAGGGGCTGGCTACATAACCCAGCAGGTTCGTAGCTGCCGCCGCCAGAATCAGTCCCAGGATGATTCCGATAAACCCTCCGGTCAGGCAGATTACAATAGACTCCATGATAAACTGCAGGCGGATAGAACCGTTGGTAGCTCCCAGAGCCTTCCGCGTTCCAATCTCACGGGTCCGCTCGGTAATGGATACCAGCATGATATTCATGACGCCGATTCCTCCCACCAGAAGAGAGATTCCCGCGATCACTGAGATTGCGATGGATATGGTGGACAGCATATCTGTCATGGAAGATACCATGCTTTCCATACTGCTGGCTGTCACCTCAAAGCTGTCGTTGGACCGGTAATAATTGTTATTGAACCAGGTCTCCAGCTCGTCGCACAGCGCCGTGGAATCCACGCCGGCAGCCGTCACAATCGTAAGCTGGGAATAACCTGTACTGGAATGATTCTGCTCCCTGGCCGCCTCCAGAGGAAGATACACGGTCGTAGTCACATCTTCTTCCGATTCTGTGGAAAAACCGGAATCGTCATATTCATAAACGCCGACGACCGCATAGGTATAATAGCGGTTGCTGACATAGATATTGATTTCACTGCCAATCGCCGCGTTATAATCACCGCCAAACAGATTATCCGCCACCCTGTCGGACACCAGCACTACCTTTTTCGCGTTTTCCTGATCCCGGTCTGTCAGCGTTCTTCCTGCCAGCAGCGTCAGCTCCTCGTACTCCAGATAATCAGAATTTACGCCGGTAATGCTTACATTCGCCGTGAGATCGCCGTCCTCTGCCGTTCCGCTTCCGGCAGACTCGCTCAGCAGAATGCTGGCAGTGGAATCCGAGAACTCTTCCTTCATGGCATCCAGCATTTCGTCTGTAATGTAATCCTCATCCGACATCTCACTGCCTCTGGATACGCCTGCGAATACGCGCCCGTCGGAGGTCACCGTATCTTCTGTGCTCTTCTGGGAAACTCCCAGCGTAATGTTGTTGACGCCCATGTCCTCCATGGAACTGGTCACAGAAGTGCTGATGGAATTGCCGACGCTCATAATCGCAATGACGGACGCGATGCCGATGATGATTCCCAGCATGGTCAGAAGAGCCCGCATCTTATTCGCCAGAAGGCCGCTTAAAGCCAGAAGAATATTTTCACCAATCAGCATACGGCGCTGCCCTTCCTTTCTCCGATGATTTCTCCATCCTTCAGCGTGACGATACGCTGTGTCTCCTCCGCCAGCTCGTTGGAATGGGTAATCAGGACTATCGTCTTGCCCTCCTCCTGATTGAGCCTGTGAAAGATATCCATGATCCTCCGTCCTGTTTTGGAATCCAGCGCTCCTGTGGGCTCATCTGCCAGGATAATAGACGGATTGTTGGTCATGGCGCGGGCGATGGAGACTCTCTGCTTCTGTCCTCCGGAGAGCTCGTCGGGCTTGTGGGTCATACGGTCCTGCATGCCTACCATTTCCAGATAATGCTTTGCCCGCTCCTGCCGCTCCTTCTTTCCCACTCCCGCGTACATCATCGGAAGTTCCACGTTCCGCAGGGCGCTGGTCCGGCTGATCAGGTTGTAGGTCTGAAACACGAAGCCGATTTTCTGATTGCGGATGCCGGAGAGCTCCCTGTCTTTTGCTTTCGCCACATCCACACCATCCAGAATGTATTCTCCTTCCGTGGGTCGGTCCAGGACGCCGATGATATTCATCAGCGTCGTTTTTCCGGAGCCGGAGGCGCCTACAATCGATACAAATTCTCCTTCTTTTACGCTTAAGTCTATGCCATGGAGGATTTCCAGTTCATTGGGCTGCCCGATGTAAAAGCGTTTGATGATGCCTTTCAGTTCGATGATATTTCTGCCTGAGCTGCTTTGAACCGCCGGCTTCAAAGAGTCCCGTTCCTTCTTCCTCTGTTCCGCCTTCTGTACCCGCGCCCGTTCCGCTCTGTACAAGAGGCGTGCTCAGATAAACCATCATTCCTTCCGAAATTTCATCGCTGCTGACTTCGATGTAATAATCCGTCTCGATGCCGGTCTCCACCACGACTTCCTTCCGTTCTCCATTGTTATCCACATAGATGACGCTCTCTCCCGCTTCATTGGTCTGCACGCAGTCATAGGGCACTGCCAGCGTATCCCTGCTTTCCTCCAGCGCTATGCTGACAGAAGCCGTCATGCCGGAGCGCAGCTTTTCCTGAGGCTCGTTTATGGTGATCTGGATCTCGTAAGAGGCTGTGCCGCTGGCAGAACCCATCGTCTGCCCGCTTGTTCCCACCGGAGACACATAGGTGACTTCACCTTCCAGCTCTTCATCTCCCAGGGAATCTGTCACAATGTAAGCTGTCTGCCCTTCCTCAATATCCACCACATCATATTCGTCTACCGTAGCTTCCACAATAAAGTTGTGGACGTCCTGAATCTCATAAATGGTGCCGCCGGTAAAGACGCCGCCTTCCTCCACATTCAGCGCTGTAATGGTGCCAGTCATGGACGCGTATACCGTACAGTCTTCCAGCTGCTCCTCATAGCTCTCTATCTGATTCAGCCCGTCATCTTCTGTGATAAGCTGCTCTTCCAGCTGAGCCCGCTCATAAGTCTCCTGGGCCTGCTCTACCGTCGTATCATACTGCTCCTGCACGCTCTCTTTCTGAGACTGCGCCTGTTCATAAGCGCTGTAAGCGGATAAAGAATTCGCCTGGGCCTGCTCATAGGCCGTCTGGGCGTCGCTTATGGCTTTCTCCGCTGTCTCATAGGCAGATTTCGCGGAATCATAAGCCTCCTTCTCATCCGAGCAGCTTTCCGGAATCGTGGTAAGGGAATTCAGATAGCCTTCCAGATCAATGATCTGACTTCCTTCTGAGGAAGCTGAATTTCCTGACTCTCCCTGTTCTTCAGAGCCAGTAGAGCTGTCTGCCCCTGTATCTGAGGATTCTGCGGCCATAGCCTCTTCCAGAGCGTCCGTCAACGCGGCCGCCGCGTTATCATACGCGCTTTTCAATGCTTCCGTGTCGTACTGGCTCTGTACCTCGTTCAGCGCGCTCAGGGCGGCTTCCTCCGCTTCTACCGCGTCTTCATAAGCGTTTCTGTAGGCATCTCTCGTATCTCTGGCATCCTGCAGAGACTCCTCCGCTTCTTCCACGGTTTCCGTATACTGTGTCTCATAATTATCGAGCGCATCTATCTGCTGGTTGACCGCGTAATTATTCTGCGCGTCTGCAAGGGCGCTCTCGATATCCGAGGAATCAAAGGTGCAGATGATATCGCCTTCCTGTACCTCGTCTCCCACCTCTACATAAACTGCCGTCACTTCAATATTTTCCAGTGTCGTAGTTCCTGACTTTCCTTCTGCCGTGGCAAGCGTGCCCGTCACACCGATGGAATTTGTCAAATCCATCCTCTCGACAGTGGCTGTCTCCACTGTCATGGTCTGCTGCATCTGAGGCCTGCGGCTCTTGCTCTGCCAGACAGCCAGCGCCACGATGGCAGCTGTCAGAATCAGGACAATCAGCACGGTCAGAATTTTGTGTTTTTTCGCAAAACGCCCGATGCGTCTTCCCGCACCCTTTATCCCTCTTCCTACAGCTTTCAGAAACCGGAGAACGGGATTTTCTTTTTTGGACGTACCGTTGTCTGAAAACGGTTCCTCCGAACTCTCTTCTTCCTGCAGCGTTTCTTTCTGAAACAGTTCTTTCAGTTCCTCACCTTCCTGGTTCTTTTTTCTGGATTCCCACAGCTTCACAAACAGCTCCTCATCATTTCCTTATTTTTACAGATTTTAGCCTGTTCCATGCCGGGCTGCGGCTTGGACCAGGCTTTGTCCTTCCATTTATTGTTAAAATTAATTATAAAAAAATATTGTGTTCGTTTTTTGTTGAAGCTGTGATTTTTCTGTGTCCGGATTATGAGGTTTCTGTGTTTTATATACTATTTTCCGGACTGGCTGCAGCTTCCTCGGCTGTTCCGTCTGCGCGCCTGGGCTGTTGCTGGGTGATGCAGTGGATATTGCCGCCTCCATAGACGATTTCCCGGGTATCCACGCCCACAACTTTCCGCTCCGGGAAGATGGCCTGAAGCTGGGAGAGTGCCAGCGCGTCATTTTCATCTCCATACTGGGGTACGATCACCCCTCCGTTTACCAGAAGGAAATTGGCGTAGGAGGCGATGCAGAGTTCTCCGGTCTTCCGGGGTTTTGCGGTTCCGGATACCTGGAGCTGAAAATTCTCTCCGATGCGTACCGGCCGCTTCGGACAGCAGAGCTTATGCACCTTCAGCCTGCGTCCCCTGGCGTCTGTCATGGTTTCCAGAGCCCGGTACGCCTTATGCGCCGCTTCATAAAAGGGATGATAAGGATTCTCCGTCCAGATGCAGACCACCTCGCCGGGCCGCGCGAAGCAGGCCACGTCATCCACATGGCCGTTCGTCTCCTCCGGATCAATCCCGTCCGGCAGCCAGAGCACTTTTTCCAGATTCAGATATTCCTTCAGCTTCTCTTCGATCTCCGTTTTCGTCAGGGACGGATTTCGTCCGGGGCTTAAAAGGCACATCTCCGTCGTCAGCGCCGTTCCCTCCCCGTCCACATGAAAGGAGCCGCCCTCCAGCACAAAGCCTTCCGTCCGGTAGGAGTCTGCCCCTGCCAGTTCACAGATCTTCTCTGCCGTCCGGTCGTCCTTATCCCAGGGGAAATAGAGACCGTCCACCAGGCCTCCCCAGGCATTGAAGGTCCAGTCGCAGGCCCTGAGGCCGCCTTTTCCGTCAACTAAAAAAGACGGGCCGACATCTCTGGCCCATGCGTCGTCTGAGGAAAGCTCCAGCACTGTGACCTCCGGCGGGCACATGGCCCGGCAGTTCTCATACTGCCCGTCCGAAGCCAGCATGGTGACCGGTTCAAAGCGGGAAATGGCCTCTGCCACCTCCGCAAAGGCTCTCTGGGCAGGCAGGGCTCCGTTTCTCCAGACGTCCCCTCTCTCCGGCCAGATCATCCAGATTCGTTCCTGAGCCTCGTATTCTCCCGGCATCCGGTAGCCATCCTTTTTCGGTGTGGAATTCCAGATTCTTTTTGCCATTTTTTCTCCCTCTCTTTCTCTGACGCAGACGTCCCGGAACACAGTTCCTGTGCCCGGGACGCCCCTGTCATCTGGATTTTTTGCTCAGCCTTCTCCGTGGGTCATGAGAATTCCGTACATTTCCGGCCTTCTGTCCCGGAATACGCCCCATTCTCTGCGCCGCAGGGCAGTCTGGTCCAGGTCAAAGGCATGAACGAGCACCGTCTCCGTGGTTCTGTCCGCCTCTTCCACAATCCCGCCAGTCTCATCTGTAATAAAAGAAGAGCCGTAAAAATTCATAGAGCTTTCCCCTTCTGTCTCCGTGCCGATCCGGTTGGACGCAAGCACGGGAACCAGATTGGCTGCCGCCTGTCCCTGCATGCAGCGCTGCCAGTGAGCCTTTGAGTCAATTCCCAGTGTTGGCTCCGAGCCGATGGCCGTGGGATAGCAGAGCAGTTCCGCTCCCAGAAGAGCCATGCTCCGGGCCGCCTCCGGAAACCACTGGTCCCAGCAGATTCCCACGCCTATCTTTCCGTATCTGGTATTCCAGACACGAAAGCCCGTATCTCCGGGCGTAAAATAAAATTTCTCCGCATAGGGCAGGCCGTCCGGTATATGGGTCTTTCGGTAAACGCCCAGGACGCTTCCGTCGGCGTCCAGGACAGCCACACTGTTGAACGCTGTATTTCCGTACTGTTCAAAAAAGCTGACCGGAATCACAGTCTCCGTCTCCTTCGCGAGGACGGAAAGCCGCTTCACGGCCGGGTTCTCGGAGAGCGGCCGGGCCAGATCCATATATGCAAAGTTCTGCGTCTGACAGAAATACTGCGTCTCAAACAGTTCCTGCAGAAGAATGATCTGAGCCCCCTGCTCCGCCGCCTGCCGGACCAGGCCTTCCGCTTTCTGCAGATTCTCTTCCCGGTCCCGGGAACAGCCCATCTGGGTCACTGCCGCCGTCACCTTTCTCATACTGTTTCCTCCTGGTCTTTGTCCCTGTCCGGGCATTCCGGGAACCGCTCGGATACTCCGGGAGCTGCACGGCTTTTCAGCCCAGGCAGCTCTCAAAAATTTTTACAATATCCTCCGCGCCAAGATGATAATAAGAACGTGTGGCGATCCCGCTGACCTCCACAGCCTTCTCTGCCATCTCCCGAAAATGCTCCCGGCCGATTCCCACTTCAGACAGGGTGGACGGAAGGCCGATCTTACGGAAAAAGCTCTCCGTGCAGCGGATTCCCTCTTCCGCCGCCTGGTAATCGTCCTCAGCCTCCACATCCCAGACCTGTCTCGCATAGAGCGCGAAACGGCCTGCGGTCCGGTCACAGAGCACGTACCGCATCCAGGCGGGCGTCAGAATCGCCAGTCCTGCTCCGTGAGTGATATCATAAAAGGCGCTGAGCTGATGCTCCATGGGATGACAGGACCAGGCCCCGCCCTTCCCTGCTGTCAGAATATGGTTAAGCCCCAGAGTGCTGGCCCACATCAGGTTCGCCCTGGCCTCGTAATTCTCCGGCTCCTCCAGCGCCACAGGACAGTAGCGGATGCAGGTCTTTAAGACCTCTTCGCTGAGCCGGTCCGTCAGCCAGGCTGTATCGCAGGGCTGGAAATACTGTTCCAGCACATGGGACATGATATCGGCAGTTCCGGCTGCCGTCTGCGCAGGCGGAAGGGTGTAAAGATATGTGGGATCGCAGATAGAAATCTTTGGATAGAGCACATCGGCTCCCATCTCCAGCTTCTCATTCGTCTCCTCATTGCTGATGACGGCGCCATTATTCATCTCAGAGCCTGTGGCACAGATCGTCAGTACCACGGCCAGCGGCAGCGCCTTCGTGATTTTGGTCCGGTCCAGCACCAGATCCCAGGGATCGCCCTCATAGAATGCCCCGCAGGCAATGTTTTTGGAGGCGTCGATGCAGCTGCCTCCGCCCACCGCCAGTATGACATCGATCTGCTCTTTTTTGCAGATCTCCACGCCCTTCCGCACAGAAGTAATCTTCGGATTCGGCTCGATGCCCGGAAGCTCAAAGATCTCAAACTCCTTCAGAAGCTCCTGCAGCCTGTCATAGAGGCCGGACCTTTTGACGCTTCCTCCTCCGTACACCATCAGAATTCTTTTTCCGTATTTCCCAAGCTCCTCCGGCAGGCAGTCTGCCTGCCCCTTTCCAAAGCGGATATCCGTGGGAGCATAAAATCTGAAATTATTCATGAAAACCGCTCCTTTTTCTCTCATTTTCGCGGCCGGAGCCCTGTATTCTTCTATATCTTCGCGTGAAACCGGTCGTACCGCAGAGGACTTAAATCCACATCTGTGCTGCCGGTCCGAATCAGCTTCGCCAGCTGATCTCCCACCGCCGGCGAGATGCCAAAGCCATGGCCGGTAAAAGCGCAGGCTGCGTAAAGGCCGGGAATCTCATCCACGGCGCCCAGCACCGGCACCCCGTCCGCGCTCCGGTCGCTCCAGCCCGCCCAGGTCCGGACGATCTTGGCGTCCGCCAGTTCAGGAAAATATTTCATAATGCCACGGCAGATGCAGGGGGCCGTCCTGCTGCTGGTGACCGGCGTCCCGTTGTCCTTATAAAAGGGCTCCAGCCCGGAGGAACCGCCGAACACAAAGGAACCGTGCTTCGTCTGGTGGCCGTAAAAGTCCGCGTCCGCCGTGCCAAGCATCTGATCGAACATGGGGGCTTCTGCCTCAGTCACAAGGGCCTCCAGAAGAGAACCGTCCATAGGCACGTCGATGCCCACCGTTCCGAGAATCTCCCGGCTGTGAAGGCCGGCAGCCACCAGCACCTGTTCTCCCTCATATACGTTATTCGGCGTGATCACCTTTCTGATTTTTCCTTTTACTGTCCGAAGCTCCGTCACAGGCTCCCCGGTGATAAACCGCGCGCCCAGCCTGCGGGCCATCTTGTAGAAGCCAAGTGTCGTAGTCAGAGGATTTGCGTGGCCGTCCGTGGGACACCAGCTTGCCACGGTTACTTCATGGGAAAGATGGGGATTGATGCGGCGCACCTCGTCGCCGTCAATCATGCGCACATCCAGGCCGCAGGCTCTGGCCCGGTCCGCAAGGCCCTCCAGTATCTCTCTGTGCTTTTCCGTCTTCCCGAGACGCAGGTTTCCGTCCTGATGGTATTCGCAGTCCGTCTCCAGCTCTTCCGACAGATGGGGCCAGAGAGTCCGGATACCGTACATGGCCAGAGGAAGCTCCCTTGGGTCCCGGCCCGACTGGCGCACGCCGCCGCCGTTCCGGCTGGACCCGCCGTTTCCGATGTGGTCACTGCCCTCCAGCACAATCACGGAGGTCCCTTCCTTTGCCAGATAATAGGCTGTGGCGCAGCCGATGACTCCGCCGCCTATAATGATCACTTCCGCGCAGTTACTCATCCGCTCCATCCCCCTTTCCTTCCTTTGCAAATACCCGCATTTCGATGGGACGCACAGGTGCCCGGGACGTGGCAGGCTCCAGCTCTGCCGGGGATATCCCCAGCTCCCGGGCCACGATTCCCTTCACCAGCTTCGCGCAGGTCTGGCCCTGGCAGAGCCCCATACCAGTCCGCAGATACCGGCGGATCTCTGTCAGCGTAAACATTCCGTCATGGACCGCCTGGCGAATCTCTCCTTTGGTAATCTCCTCGCAACGGCAGATGATCCGGTCATCATCCGGCTGGGGAACCATGGGCCCCAAATCTTTTGATCTGTCATTTACCTGGTTCATGCACCCACCCCGCTTTCCGCAGCCCGGAAGAACCGGGCCTTCATGGCATATTCCTTCGGAATCCGCATGGTCAGAAGCCGAGTCTGGTCAAAGGCTCTGGCAGTCTTGACCTCCAGCACCTCCGCCTCGCAGACCGGCTCTCCGTTTCTTCCCAGAGCCGTGCCCTTTGCGCCCTTTTCCGGCGCCGGAAGGAATTCCCAGGGCAGCGTCACTGTGGCGGAAGTCTCGTCATAATCCTCGTTCAGCAGAAAAATCGCCTGCCCGGAGCAGGAGGCCACGCACATCCCGCAGCCGATACAGGGATGCTCCCCGTCCACCACCGGAAGAGAAGTAATCTTTTTCCCCACCTGAATGCAGCCCTTCGCGCAGGCGTCCTGGCAGGGATTGCAGGGAATGTTCTGAGAACACTCAATCACCGGATGAATCCCTTTGCGGCGCGTCACACCGGGATACTTTTCCACCTCTTCATCCAGGAGATATCCCTTCCGCAGAAGATTCATGGAGATATCCACGCCCTCCTCTGTCTTTTCCAGAAGCTTTCCCCTGTTCTCCGGGGCAAACATTCCCTGGCGGAGCTGAGACAGGGAAGCCCGGTACGCGCTGCTGGCCTCTTCCAGCTCTTCCTTTGTTATAAAACCAAGACGGCAGGCCGCTGCCGCCCCGGCGATCCGGCCTTCGATCATGGCCGAGCTGGCCTCCTCAATGCCGGACACATCTCCGGCTGCGAAGATTCCCGGCACACTGGTCTCCCCATAGGAATCGCAGACAGGCACCTGGCCGCCCTTTTTCGGATTGTCCTCCATCCGGCAGCCCGCCATCTTCAGAAGCTGGGACATAGGGGAAAGGCCCACTGCCAGACAGATGGTATCCACATCAAAATGCTTCTCGGTTCCGGGAATGAACTGGAATTTCTCATCTACCTGCGCAATCGTCACTCCGGTCACATGATCCTCTCCCTCTGCCTTCACAATCGTATGAGACAGATAGAAGGGCACGCCCGTCCGGGCCACCTTGGCCGCGTGGACGCCGTAGCCGCCGATGCGGGGCGCCGCGTCCACAAGAGCAGCCACCTCACAGCCGCACTGGAGAAGCTGAAAGCTGACCACCAGGCCCACGTTTCCGCTGCCAAGCATCAGAATCCGTTTTCCGGGGCGGACGCCGTGAAGATTCATCATGGTCTGGGCTGCGCCTGCGCCGATGACGCCCGGCAGGGTCCAGCCCTCAAAGGTCACCATGTTTTCTGAAGCGCCGGTGGCCGCGATGATGGTGTCCGCCTTATAGTGGCGGATCTCATCTCCCAGACGGACCACTGCCTCTTTATCCAGGTAAAGGCCGATCACCACCGCGTTCAGCACGACTTCCACGCCTGCCGCGTCGGCTTCCGCAAGAAGCTGGCGGCCGATGGTAAAGCCCCGGAGCTTTGCCTTATGCTCCCTGGAGCCGAAGAATTTATGAATCTGCTTGAACAGCTGGCCGCCCGGCTTCCCATTTTCATCAAATACCGCCACATGAAGCCCCCTCTTTGCCGCCTCGATTGCCGCGGAGAGACCGGAGGGTCCTGCCCCGATTACAATCAAATCATACCGTTTCATAAATCTCCCTTCCTTTCCGCCGCTTCCTGCTCCGCGAAAGGCTCTGCGCCCACGCCGTACTGGGTCTGCACCTTCATCCCCTCCCGGAGAGGCGTGATGCAGGTGCGGATATTTGGTTTTCCGTCCACAATCATGACGCAGTCCGTACAGCGCCCGATGGCGCAGAAGATTCCTCTGGGCTTATGCTCCTTTTTTGTATACCGATGGACCATGACTCCCGCCGCCTTCAGGGCGGCAGCCACAGGCTCGCCCTCGTATCCGGTAAGCTCCTGCCCATTGTAGGTAAAGACCACCGGCCTTCCTTTCTCCGGTTCTCCCAGAATCGGATGCTGATCTATTCTTGCTTTCATTTCCGCTCTCTCCTCCCGGTTCCATATTCCGGCCCTGCCTTTTCAGCACATATCAGGCCGGTCCCAGAGCTTCAGCTTTGTGCCGAGCCCAAGCCTCACCGCATTGTCATAGCAGACCTTGCCCCAGGCCACATCCTCTACAGGCATGCCGCCCACGGACATGACCAGGATCTGCTCCGGGCTTTCTCTTCCCGGACGACGGCCATAGATAATATCACCCAGATCATATATCTCCTTTTTGTCCAGCTTTCCGTCGTGGGCCATGTCGGTAAATTTGGAACCGATGATATTGTTTGCTCCAAAGGAAGGGTAGGGGAATTCTTCCTCCCATGCCTCATAGAGCCGCATATTATCCACCACAAGCCTGCACTTCCGGGCCAGGAATTCATCCTCCATATCAAAGGCGCTTAAGCCCAGAATCAGCGCGCCCGGCTTCAGCCATTCTCCCTTCACAAAGGGATAGGTGGAAGGATCTGTGCCCCCTGTGTTGGTAAAGGCAATCACATCCGCGTCCTTTACCAGTTCCTCCACCGTATCCACAGCTTCGATTTCTGCGAACTGGGGATACGTCTCTCTCACATGAGCGGTAAACCGGTCCAGAGAAGCCCTGCCCCGTCCCTTCACCTTCAGTCTGCGAAGGTTCGGGCAGGCAGCTGTCAGGGCCGCAAGCGCCGTCCTTCCCATGACCCCGGGGCCGCAGATGGCGCAGACCTCTGAATCCGGATTCGCCAGATATTTTGCCCCTACCCCGGGAATGGCTCCGGTCCGCATGGCGCTTAACAGGTTCGCGCTCATCAGGCACAGAGGCGCTCCCGTATCCTTGTCATTGAGCATCACCATCAAAATGGAGCGTGGCAGACCCAGAGCTTTGTTGGCCATATTGGAGCCGTACCATTTCATTCCCATCAGATCAAAGGGTCCGCCCAGGTAGGCCGGCATCGCCATAAATCTCCGGTCGTCTCCCTCATCCTTCGGCATGTTCGGAAAAGGCGAGGTCTTCGGGAAGGAAACCTGACAGCCATGAGAGTTGTGGTTTTCCCCTCCCATACAGTAGTCTCCCGCATTCAGGCATTTGACAACCTCCTCCATGGCCTCGATACAGCCCTTCATGTCTTTTACACCGGCCCGTATCATATCTTCTTCATTTAAGTACAAAAATTCAATTCCGGGATATTCCATAAGGTTCTCCTCCTGTCCGTTCTGTCCTGTTTTTCTTATTTCATATAGGGCTCCTCCCACAGGTTCAGAACCGTTCCGAGCCCTTTTCTCCGGGCTTCCTGCCAGCACTCCCAGCCCCAGGAGAGATCCTCCAGCGGCATGCCTCCGATGCTGCACATAACCACTTCGTCGTCGGAGGTCCGGCCTTTTGCCTTTCCGTTTACCAGATCCGAAAGGCTTAGGACCTGGCTTCTCTCTGCCTGGCCGGTATTCACCAGATGGACGAAATGCATGCCCATGATGCACCATTCCCGCTTCTTTCCAAACTCATCCACCGGACCTCTGGCGATAAAATTACTCATATACTTTTCATACATGCCGTAGTTATCCACCACCATCCGCGTGCCGAGAAGCTTTTCATACTCCTTCACGAAGAAGCTGCCCATGGAAAATACCGCAGCCCCCTTGTCGAACCAGTCCGGCTTGAATTCCTCCATCTCTGCCTTGGTCACGGATACCGCCTCGCTGACCACATCCGCTTCCCTGCAGGCCTCCTCCAGGGTGGAGCAGAGGATAATCTTCCTAATCTGCGGATACTCCGCCTCAATGTATTCCTTCATGGCTCTGGCCGATCTGGATTCCGGCGTGCTGCCCTTGATCTTCACCGTGTCAATGCCGGGAAGGGCCTCCATATAGCAGCGGAACGCGCATTTGTTGATGACGCCCGGGCCAATCAGAGAGAGTACCCGGGAATCCTTTTTCGCCAGATACTCCGCAGCCAGGGCGGGCATGGCGCCGGTCCGCATGGCGCTTAAGAGATTGGCCGACATAACCGCCAGCGGCGCCCCGGTATCCACATCGGAAAGTGTTACCATAAGGATGGAGCGGGGCAGCCCCTTCTGCAGATTGTGGCTGTTGGAACCATAATATTTCTGCCCGGCCACATGATATTTCCCGCCCAGGTAGGCCGGCATGGCCATGAAACGCCGGTCCGGTCCGTCATCCAGCGGAAAGCCGGGAATATCGGATTTCGCCGGGAAATTCACCTGCAGGCCGTGCTCGTCGGCCCTCGGCCCACCCAGCAGGAAATCCTTTTTTCCAAAGAGAGACATGGTCTCCCGCATGGCTTCGATGCAGCGGGCGGCGTCCAGCACGCCCGCTTCTATCATATCCTTCTCACTCAGATACAGAAAATCAATACTCATTTATACCGCCTCGATTGCTGTAAAATATTCTGCCGTCACTCTTTCAGCCTCGTCCACATCTCGTCATAGATGGCCAGCGTGTCCGTGTCCAGATTCTGCACATACTCGCCTGCCGCGATAACATCTGCGGGGGGATTCTTCGCTTCATTTCCGGAATACTCTTCACCCATGGCTTCCACTGCCGCCGTATTCGGATTCAGGTACGGGAACTCCTCCGATACCATCTGAGACACCTCGGAATCCAGCATGAAGTTGATAAATTCCATGGCTTCGTCATAATGCTCTGTTCCTTTCATGACCGCCCAGTTATCCATAAAGAGGTAGGCTCCCTCCTCAGGATATACGATCTCAATATCCGGATTCTCCTCCATGGCCAGAGCCGCCTCCGCGCTCCACACATAGCCCACGGCGCAGTCCCCGGAAATCAGCGCGGACTTGGGACTGTCAGAATCATACAGACGGATATTATCCTTCAGCGTCAGCAGCTTCTCCTCGATCTGGGAGAGAATCTCCGGGTCTGTCTCATTCATGCTGTAACCCATGCTGCGGGCCGTCATGCCGATCACTGCCCGGTAATCGTCCAGGACTACCAGGGAATCTGCCAGCGCGGAATCAAAGAGATCCGCATAGGAGGTGATATCGATATCCACCATGGAAGTGTTGACCGCGATAGCTGCCACGCCGCCCTGGTAAGGCACGGAATAGACGTTGCCGGGATCATAGGAGGGGTCCAGATAGGCCTCCCCGATATTGGACAGGTTCGTAAGCGCGTCCTGATCCAGCTCCTCCAGCATATCCTGGTCGATCATCTGCTCAATCATATAATCGCTGGGAAGCACCACATCATAAGCCCCCTCGGACTCGGATTTTACCTTGGCCAGCATATCTTCATTGGAGGAATAGGTGGACACATTGACTGTGATCCCGGTCTCCTCCTCAAATTTCTCAATCACGGAATCCGGCACATATTCGGTCCAGACAAAAATATTCAGTTCCCCTGCCGTTCCGGCCGCGCTTCCGGAAGAGCTTCCGCAACCTGTCAGAAGACCAGCCGCCAGCGTCAGTGTCAGCGCAGAACAAATCCATCTCTTTTTCATAATACTTCCTCCTTTTTCCTCTTTTTCACTTTCCTTTTTACTTTTAAAAGATCACTCTGAGTCAGAACCACCAGTACAATCGTACCCAGCAGAATCAGAGTGGAAAGCGCATTCACATCCGGCGCCACGCCGCTCTTGATGCTCTCCATGACCTTGAGTGGAAAGGTCTTCGTCTGGCCATTTACAAAATAGCTGATAATCACATCATCGATGGAGAGCGTAAAGGCCAGAAGCGCTCCTCCCGCGATTCCCGGCGCCAGCACCGGAAGGGTAATCTCAAAAAAGGTCCGTACCCGGTTCGCGCCCAGGTCAAGGCTTGCTTCCTCGATGGAGCTGTCATAGCCCGCAAGCCTGGCTCTTACATTAAAGATTACATATGGAACGCAGAAGGTCACATGAGCCAGAATTAGCGTCAGCATGCCTCTGGGAATATCCACAAGGGCAAAGATCGTCAGAAGGGAGATTCCAAGTACGATCTCCGGAATCACCACCGGTATGTACAGAAGGCCGTCCAGAAGATTTTTTCCCTTAAACTTATACCGGTACATGCCTACCGCTCCCAGGGTCCCGATGACCGTCGCCAGCAGAGTGCTGACAAGGGCAATCACCATGGTATTCCCGAAGGATTCCAGCAGCGCGGAATTATCAAACAATTCCACATACCAGTCCAGCGTAAACCCCTTCCAGCTCAGATAAGGCTTTGAGGTGGTGGCGTTCGTGGAATTTACCACAATGACGCTGATGGGAAGAAATAAAAACAGATAAACCAGAGCGCAGAACAGGGCTTCCAGCCGTTTTCTGGCCCGTTCTCTCTTTTTTCTTTTCATTCAGACTCCTCCTTCCCCGTCAGACGCCAAGGCTCTCCATGCTGCCGCCCATCCTCTGGTACAGCTTCACAAGGATCAGCGTAATCACAATCAGCACGATGGACAGGGCCGCGCCCAGAGGCCAGTTGTTTCCGCTCTGGAACTGCCGTTCAATCAGGTTTCCGATCACATCCGAATTGCCGCCGCCCAGGATATCCGAGATGAAAAAGTATCCGAGGCAGGGAATAAATATCATAATGCTTCCGGAAAAAATGCCTCCGGAGGTCAGCGGCAGGACTACCTCCAGAAAAGTCTTTGCCCGCTTTGCTCCCAGATCCGCCGAAGCCTCCAGAAGGCTCTGATCCAGCTTTTCGATGGACGTGTACAGCGGCAGAATCATAAACGGAAGCAGGCAGTAGACCATGCCCAGAATCGTCGTTCCCCGGTTATACAGGAAATCCAGCGGCCCGTCTGTCAGATGCAGGAACTGCAGCGCCGTATTCAGCCAGCCGTTCGTTCCCAGAAAGGTTCTCCACCCATAGACGCGGATCAGCGAGTTGGTCCAGAAGGGAACGATCACCAGCATATACAGAATCTTTTTGTATTTGCTTTTCGTCCGGGCAATCAGCCAGGAAAAGGGATATCCTATCAGGATACAGATGACCGTGGTCACAAAAGCTATCAGAAGGGACTGCCCGTAGATTTTCAGATAATCCAGGCTGACCAGGCGGGCGTAATTCTCAGTGGTAAAGCGGAAAACCACATTATAATACTCGTCAATGGAACAGAAACTCATGACTCCCACATAAATCAGCGGGGCAGCCACAAGAAGAAGCAGCAGAAGCGTCATCGGGCCTGTCATCACCACTGCCGGCAGCGTATTGCTCCGAAAACTGTGCCGGGAATGTTTCTTCGTCTTTTCCAAATTTACGCCACCTCCCTATATCAAAGGCATACTGTCTATCATTTTCAGCACCTGATTCTCCGGATTGTGGAGCAGCACCGCGTCCTTTTCCTCCCACCAGGGATGAATGATGCTTCCGGGTTCCGGCAGTTCCTCTCCTGCCAGGCGGTCCATCTTGATCTCCATGCCGTTCTGCAGAACCGCGATGCATTTCACCACAGAGCCCGCGTAGACGTAATCCTTCACCTGTGCCTCCAGCTGGAAGCCCTTGACCGGAGCTGCAGAAAATTTCATCTTCTCCGGCCGCACGGAAACTGTGATGTACTCGTTTCTGGAAAAACCATATCCGCAGCCCCGGATCACGCCGTTTTCAATTCGGACTGCCACCCTGCCCATGGCAAGCTCCTTGATATTGCCCTCGAAAATGTTCGTCTCTCCGATAAAGGTCGCCACAAATTTCGTCCGGGGCTGCTCGTAAATTTCCTCCGGAGTCCCAAGCTGATCCAGAATCCCGTCGTGCATGACCGCGATCCGGTCACTCATAGTCAGCGCCTCCTCCTGGTCGTGGGTCACATAGATGAAGGTAATGTTCAGCTTCCTCTGGAGCCGCTTCAGCTCCAGCTGCATCTGCTTGCGCAGCTTCAGATCCAGGGCTCCCAGAGGCTCATCCAGAAGCAGCACGCGGGGCCGGTTTATAAGGGCCCGGGCGATGGCCACTCTCTGCTTCTGCCCGCCGGAAAGCTGGGACGGATACCGCTCCTCAAATCCTGTGAGCTGTACCAGAGCCATGATTTCTTTCACCCTCCGGGCGATCTCCGTCTTCGGCACCTTCTTCATTTTCAGTCCGTAGGCGACGTTATCGTAAATGGTTTTGTGGGGAAACAGGGCATAGCTCTGAAATACCGTATTGACGTTTCTTTCAAAAGGCTCCTTTTCCTCCACCGCCTGGCCCTCCACCAGGATGCTGCCCGAAGTCGGCTCCTCGAAACCCGCGATCATCCGCAGCGTCGTGGTCTTGCCGCAGCCTGATGAACCCAGCAGGGTCAGAAACTCTCCTTCTTCCACGGAAAGGTTCAAATTCTTTACCACATGATTTTTTCCGAAATATTTGTTTACACCTTCCAGCTGTACAATGCCGCTCATATATCCACCTCTTCCGACTGCTCTTTTTCTGAAGCGGGCAGGCCCGCGTCCGCCGTCCGCTACAGAGCTTTGAATCCCCGCTCTCCTGTACGGATACGGACGACCTCCTCAATGTTTCTCACAAAGATTTTTCCGTCTCCCGCATGGTCTGTGGCGCATTTTTCCCGGACGGCCGAGATAATCGGCTCCACATCCCGGTCGTTGACCACCACCTCAATGCGGATCTTGGGCAGCAGATTGATGGTCGTCTGAAAGCCCTTCAGCTCTCTGGTTCCCTGTTCCTCCACCATGCCTTTCTGAGTTCCGCAGCCCATGACCGTGGACAGAGTCATGCCTCCGCAGTTCACCTCGTCCAGAATGTGCTTAATGTCCTCCAGCTTTTCAGGTCTTACGATAATGATAATTTCTTTCATAAACGCTCCTCCGTTCACCGTCTGTCCATATACGGCAAAGGGAGCTGTCTTTTGAGACAGCTCCCTTGCTTTCAGGCCTTGCTATAAGATTTTCGTTTTTCTGCTAATTGATATCTGAGAATATACTCCTTTCCGTACCACGTTTCAAGTGCTCTTTCAGACCATCTTTCCGGGTATTTCGTACCATTTCTGGCCCTTTTGTGTTATATTCCGCCTACTTTTATTCCATCTCCCGCACCATTTTGAAAAGCTGTACCCTGCTTCTGGTTCCCATTTTATGGTGAATGCTGGAGATATGTTTCTTCAGGGTGTTCGGACTGATGGAGGCCTCCTCGCAGATCCCAGCGCTGTCTTTTCCTTCCAGAAGAAGCTTCAGAATCGCGGTCTCCCTCCGGGTCAGCTCATAGCGCTCCGCCGCCTGGGATACCGAAAGCTTTCCACCCGCCTGTTCGTCCCGATTCCTGCTGCGGGACAGGCGCCAGGCCAGATGCTCCTTTAAAATGTCCAGCACAAAGATATCCTCATACTGGAAATCCTGCTTCCCGATGGTCCGGTACAGGCTCACCACGCCGAGAAATCTCTTGTTTCTCGCAAGCACCATCTGCAGAGCGAAATGCCAGTTGTTCGGCCTGTAGACCTTCTGGTAATATTCCGTCTGCACCCGGGCTTCATCGGAGATAATATCCGTCTCCCTGTAAATCAGCGTCTTGCCGCTGTACATGATTCCCCTGCTGTAATCCAGCTCGTCATAGGCGGCGCTTAAGCCCGGGTCACAGTTGATGGTCACCGGATCGCAAAGACCTTCGCCCTCCTGGCTGGCCAGATAAAAATCCGCGCTGTCAAAGTCAATCACCATTTTCAGCTGCTCCAGGAACTGCTGCCGCATGGTCTCAAAATCCTCCGTGGTATAAATCCTGTAGATCATGCTGTTCAGCAGCAGCCAGTCGTTCGTCTCAAAAGCTCTCATGGTCCCACCTCCGTATACCATTATCCTGCTCTGTGGCAGGGAACCCTGTCTCCGGGGAAAAAAGGAGGCTCCCCGCTCTCGCGGGAAGCCCCCTTCGGCCTGCGCGCCTGGAAGCGCGCGTCTTTTTTGCTTTATTATAGCGGCATCAAACCAGAAATGCAAGCGGCAAATCTGACAGGATCTGCGCCTCTCACAGCAGCACCATGGATACAATCACCGTGATAATGCCGCAGACGCCGATGGCAAGACCGCTCATGGCTCCCTCCGTCTCGCCCAGCTCCAGCGCCCGGGAGGTTCCCACCGCGTGGCTGCAGGCTCCGATGGCCAGGCCGGCTGTCACGGGATTGTCCACCCGGAACAGGCGGATCAGGAAAGGCGCCAGAATGCTTCCGAGAATTCCCGTGAAAATCACCGCGATCACAGTCACCGGCACAATACCGCCGTGGGACTGGCAGACCTCCATGGCAATGGGGGTAGTGATGGATTTCGGGATCAGGGAGGCTGTCATGGCCTCATCCAGGCCGAAAAGCTGACAGAGCAGCCAGACGCTTCCCATGGACGCCAGGGAACCTACCGTACAGCCCACCACAATGGGAATACAGTTTTTCTTCAGGATCTGTATCTTTGTATAGATCGACACTGCCAGGCAGGCCGTGGCAGGGGTCAGGAACATATTGATGACGGCTCCGCCCTCGTTGTAGCTCTCATAGGGAATATCAAAAGCCAGAAGCACCACCGATGTAAGCAGGATCGCAATCAGGAGCGGATTGCACAGAACCGATTTCAGCTGCTTCTGAATCTTTACGCCGATCCAGAAGGCCAGAATACTGAGCGCGATTCCAAAGAAAGGAGAAGAAAATATATCACTCATCTGTCTGCTCCTTTCCTCCGGCCAAGCAGCCAGATGGTAAGACGGATGCTGTAGGCAGTGGCCGCAAAGGTGATAACCGTGGTAATCACACAGATCAGCAGAAGCGGCAGCCAGTTCGCTTTCAGGATATCCAGATAGTTGATCACATTCACTCCGGCCGGAATGAAAAAGAAAGCCATATTCGCCAGAAGAAAATCCGACTTCTCCCGGATATGGTCAATCTTCAGCACGCCTGTCATCAGACAGAGCAGCAGAAGCAGCATGGCAATGACACTGGCCGGAAAAGCGATGGGTAAAAGCCCCTCAATCACCGTGGCGATCCAGCACAGGGAAAAGATAATCCCGAACTGTTTGATAATTTTCATAACTTACTCCCTCCTGCCGCCTCCCCGGGCGGCAATGTTTCTCATAAAGTACTTAAATCCACCCGCCGTCCAGCCGGATGATCTGTCCGGTCAGATAGGACGGACGCTCCGCAAGGGTATAAATCAGATCCGCCGCTTCCGAAGGAAGGGCAAACCGTCCGGCAGGGATCTCCTCTGCAATCTCCTGACGCTCCTCTGGAGAAAAGCAGGCGTTCATATCCGTATCCACCGCTCCGCAGGCCACCGCGTTCACCGCGATGCCGCTGGGAGCCAGTTCCTTGGCCAGCGCCCGGGTCAGGGCATTGACCGCTCCTTTGGAGGCGGAATAGGCCGCCTCGCAGGAAGCCCCCACACAGCCCCATACGGAAGACACATTGATGATGGAACCGGACTTTCTGCGGAGCATATAGGGAATGGCCGCTCTTGCGCAGAGGAAAGCAGAGGTTACATTGGTGCGCATAACCTCCTCCCATTCTTCCAGGGACATTTCCTCCAGAAGGCCCACCCGGGAGATTCCCGCGTTATTAACCAGCACGCCGGCGCCCCCGAAGCTCTCTTCTATCCTGCCGAAAAATTCCCGGACCGCTTCCTCCCGTCCCATGTCTCCCATATAGGTCAGGCAGGTGATCCCCCATTTGGCGTGAAGTCTCCGGGCCAGCTCCTCCAATGTTTCCCGGGAACGGACACAGGAAAGAGCCAGGTTCCAGCCGCCGGCCGCGAAGCGCTCTGCCGCCGCGGCTCCTATCCCCCGGGACGCTCCCGTGATCACCGCGCATTTCTGTTTCATTCTATGCAAATCCTTTCTGTTTTCTTACAGTCATGTTCCCTTTTCCTTCGGAATCCGCCGCGTTTTTCGGATTCGGAACGGGCAGGAAACGTAAAAGCCGTATTCATGATACACCACTTTATTTATTTTCACAAGACACAGTTTACACGCATATCTTATGGGTGAAGAATGTACTTTCAGTTGATAAGGAGATTGCATGGCGACAAAAATAGTAGTGGACGCCGGACACGGCGGGAGCAACCCTGGCGCGGTATATCAGGGCCGCCGGGAAAGCGATGACGCCCTGCGCCTTGCCATGGCGGTAGGACGGATTCTGGAGGAAAACGGCTATGACGTGAGCTACACAAGAACTACGGACACCACCCAGTCCGTAGGGCAGAAGGCAGCCATCGCCAACGAAGAAGGAGCGGATCTTTTCGTCTCGATTCACCGGAATGCTGCAGAGTATCCCGGGAAATATTCGGGAGTCCAGACACTGATCTACGACGATTCCGGCATCAAAAAGGAAATGGCCCAGAACATCAACGCCAATCTGGAGCGTCTGGGGTTCCGCAACGCAGGCGTAAGCATCCGTCCCAATCTGGTGGTGCTGAACAGCACTCAGATGCCCGCCCTTCTTGTGGAAGCAGGATTCATCGACAGCACTACAGATAATCAGCTGTTTGATTCCCGCTTCCAGGCCATAGCCCAGGGGATCGCTGACGGCATCATGGAAACACTGGAAAATCAGAATGTATCAGGAGGAGGAAATATGACTGGAAATTCAATGGGAAACAATATGGGAAATAATATGATGGGAAACGGGCAGAACTGCCCTGTATGCCCCTCCATGCCTGAGGGCACGGGCCCGGAGCAGGAACTGTACCGGGTGCAGGCAGGGGCCTTCCGCGACCGGCAGAACGCCGACAATCTGTTAAGCCTTCTGGAAAACGACGGCTTCCCGGCCTACATCATTTACCAGGATGGCCTGTATAAGGTGCAGGTAGGAGCATATTCCCGTTTAAGCAACGCCATCGCCATGGAGCGGGAAGTGCGCCAGAAGGGGTACAATACTTATATTACCACGTAAATACCATACACGAAGGGAGCCGCCCACCGAAGGAACGGCTCCCTGCTTTCATTCTTTCAGCTATTTCGGCCGGATTTTCCATACATTCTCAGCAGTCCCACTGATACTTTTTCAAATCCACACAGCCGTTTCTTTTCAGCTCCACGCCTTCCCCGCGCAGCAGCTCCTCCTGCTCTCTCCAGCCCGGCGCCGGCCTTCCCGCATGGTTCACGACCCGGTGGCAGGGATACTGCCCGTAATATTCCGCCATGCTTAACACCTTTCCCACCAGCCTGGAATTTTTCTCCCGGCCAATGAGTCTGGCGATCTGTCCATAGGTGGCCACACATCCTTCCGGGATCTCTTCCACCACGGAAAGAATCTCATAAATCAGGTCTTCATCCAGAACGTGCTTCATTCCCCGTGCTCCGCGTCCTTGACCGCCTCTCCGTAATTTCGGATGATGACCTCTTTTCCGGTCCGCTTCTTCGGATCGGAATTGATGGCCCGGCGCACGTCAATCTCCTCAATCAGAAAACCGTCATACAGTTCCCGGATCAGCTCCGTATTATGGTTGGTCAGCATGCAGTATACGCCTTCGTCCGTCAGCCGGCGGAACAGGCCTGCCAGCCGGCGGTGCTCCTCCTCCGCAAAGCCTTCCTTCGTATAAGAATCAAAAGAGGTGGGATTCAAAGGGGCATAGGGGCTGTCAAAATAAACGAAATCCCCTTTCTTTATCCCTTTCAGGGATGCCTCAAAGTCCTGACAGGTGATTGTCACAGATTTCAGAAAAGCGGAAATCCGTTTAATGTTCTCCATATCCATGGAGCGTACCTGCTGCTTCTGATTCCAGGGCACATTAAACTGGCCCTGGGTATTCACCCGGTACAGGCCGTTAAAGCAGTGCTTGTTCAGATAAATGAACAGGGCTGCCATCTCTGTGTCATAATCCTGCAGCCTCAGCTTCTCATTGTAGCGGCTCCGCATCTCATAATAGTATTCCTTAGTACAGGTCACCTTGTCCATGGTATCCAGGAGCACCAGAATCGTATCCAGATGATCCCGGATCTCTGTATAGGTATGGACCAGTTCTCTGTTAATATCATTTAAGAAAGCCCGCTCCGGCTCCAGATAGAGAGCCAGGGCTCCGCCTCCCACAAAGGGTTCATAATATATTCCATATTCATCAGGCATGCGCAACGTAAGCTGCTCCAGCATCTGTCTTTTTCCGCCTGCCCACTTCACAAACGGCACCATCATTCCTGTATTCATCATTTCTCCCCGTTCTTCTTATATTCCTTCTGCCTCCGGCAGTCTTTCCCTTATCACAGGAACACAGCGGGCATGACGCCCGCTGCGCATATCTCTAGTCTACCCCAAACGCACCGTCTGGTCAATCCTTGCATGGCAAATCATGATTCCGAAGGTTCTTTCCCGGTTACTGTCAAAACTTTCTTATCTCATCCTCATCCCCGGCGTCTTTTTCAATGGAACGGATCACCACATCGTAGCCGCCGTCTCCCACCTGTACATGGACCCGGTCTCCCGCCTTATGACCCTGGATGGCCTTTCCAAGGGGCGATTCAATGCTGATGCGCCCTTCCATGGAATTTCCGCGGATGGAAGTCACGAGCTTGATCCATTCTGTCTCGTCCTCATCCTCATAATAAAGCTCCACGCGGGTATTCAGCCCTATCTCATCGGCGCCGGATTCATCCTCGATAATCTCAGCCGTGCGCAGCATCCGCTCCAGGTAGCGGATTCGGCTTTCATTCTGGTTTTTCTCGCGCTTTGCCGCGTAATACTCAAAATTTTCGCTTAAGTCTCCCTGCGCCCGGGCCTCTTTCACCGCCTCGATGGCCTCTTTGCGCACCACAAGCTTTCTGTGGTCAATCTCTTCCTGTATCTTTTCCACGTCATGCTTTGTCAGCTGCTCCCGCATCAAAAATCCCTCTTTTCCATATTTCTCTTGTCCAGTGTCCGGACAGAGATACCGTTGACCTCCACAGAATCGTCCACCGGGATCACCAGACACTGGCGGCCATCTATCATTCTGGTTTCCACCAGATCGGCCCTTTCCGGATTCACCTGAATCACCACATCCGGCGTCTTAATCTCAAATTTTCTCGTATTGATGATATTGGAGGCCAGAAATTCTGTCTGGGCGCCCGCCGTCTCCTCGTAGCGCTCCTCCAGCTCTTCAAACTTCTCCGCGTCCACACCGCTGCCTGCCAGAAGCTGTTTTACCTCAGCCTTGTCAAGCACCAGCGGCTCCGGCTCGTCTTTCCGCTCCTCCACCAGCTCCTGGAGCTTTTCGTGGATATTGCGGACCGCCTCATAATCGCATTCCTCGCCCAGAGTCTCCTCAATCATGGCGTTGAAGGTTTCCTTCTGATCTCCCGCGGACAGAGGCGTGCTGCAGCCAAACAGCTTTTCCACAAAGTCATCCCGCAGCTCCTCCGGATTCTTGGAATAATATAGCATACTGTGCAGATCTGTGCTTCTGTCCTGGAACGCCGGAAACAGGAAGCCTGCCATGGGAAGCTCCACCAGCCAGTCCCGCACCCGGGAGCCGAACCGGTTATTCTCCGCGTCGTAGCTTAAGCCTGCTTTGGACAGGTTTACAGGACAGACTGCACAGAGCAGATACTCGTACACCTCGTCGGAAGCGTCAAACATTTCCTCGTTGTCAGAAGACTTTCCCGGTATATCATATGCGCCATGGACCAGAAGAATCAGATAATTTTCTCCATAGTCAAAGCTCTCGATGATCCGGTCATAAAATTCCTCCAGAAGCTCGTCGTCTTTCAGCCGGCTTTCCTTAAGACGCATGAGAAATTCCTGGGCCCCGCCCTCCATCTCCGCGTCCAGCGGAAATTCCAGGTTGATCAGGTTCTTTCCTACGGTTCCCGACAGACTCTTCCGGAAAATCTCAAAATACTTGAAGCACTCTTCCTCCGATTGCGAGAGAAACGCTTCCTTCATCTCACTTTTTTTATTCTTTTCTCCGTCCACATAGCAGGCGCAGAGCCGCGTCAGCGCGCAGTTCTCCGGCGTCAGCTGCTTTTTGATTTCGGATATCTCTTTCTTATTCATCTATATCTCCTGCTTTCCTCATTCTCTGTCATTTTGTAACGGTTCCGTTTCTTTCCCGTAAGAATTGGGCCCGCACTGAATCGCTATCCGTTTTCTTCTTCCGTACTTCCTGCGCGGATCTCATCGATGAGCCGCCGCGTGCCCTCCGAAAGCTGCTCAAACAGGTAGTTCTTTCCACCCGGCTCCGTCTGGCTGACCGTCTCCCGCAGCTGTTCCTTTGTAAGCTGCACCAGCTCATGAAGTCCGGCCGCCGACAGCCTGGCCGCTCCCTGGCCCAGAATAATCACCTGTTCCAGACCGTCGGACGTAGCCACCGTCACCCGATGCTTTCTTCCGATCTCGTGAACCGTCTTTTCTATGTACTGATCGGCCGTCTCGGCCTCCTTTGTATACACTACATGGATATTGTGGTATTTCAGGACTTCGCCCCGGTTTCCTTCCACCCGGTAGGCGTCAAATACCAGAATCACCGTGCAGCCAAGAGCTCCCTGCAGATCGCAGAGAATGTCCATCAGCCGTCCCCTGGCCGATTCCAGGTTCAGCTCTGACAGCTCTCTGAGCTCGTCCCAGGCAAAAATAATATTGTAGCCGTCCACCAGAAGATATTCCTTTTCTCCTCTCCGGCTCTTGATCTTACGGACCGGCTCATCCTCCGGCTCGGGACGAAAGACCCTCTCCCGGCGTCCCACGCCCTGCCGGTCACGGCGGATAGGGCCATAAGTACGCTCAAAAATTTCCTCCAGCTCCTTCGGATCTACCGCGCCCAGAGAGGAACGGCTCTGCCTGGCGGCGGCAAGGCCGGTGCGCTCTGCCGTCTTTTCAGGCCGGAGCGCGCTTTCCAGGTGCATATAGGAAAAGACCTGATTCCAGGGCACATAAAAGCCTGCCCCGTGGGCGCAGAAGACAGACCCTGTGGGATTCTCCGCATCCAGTTCCGAGTCGTAGCCTGCTGCCGCGATCACCTCATCCGCGTCCGCGCAGGGACCGTAGCCCTTCAGCACGCAGGAAAATCTGCCTTCTCCTTTTGTGTAGGCAGTCACCTCAGCGCTGTACCCCTGCAGCTTCGATACCGGAGCCATGCCGGTCAGCAGCATCAGTCTGCCTTCCTGGCCCGGCTCAGAAAAGCTTCCTCCCATCTTCTGGATGTCCGTCATGGCCCGGCCTACCCGGTCCGGCGGCACCTCCAGACGGAACTCATAAAAGGGCTCCAGAAGAACAGACTCCGCCTGCTTCAGGCCCTGGCGCACTGCCCGGTAGGTAGCCTGGCGGAAATCACCGCCCTCCGTGTGCTTGGGATGAGCCCTGCCGGATATCAGCGTGATCTTCATATCCGTGATGTCCGATCCCGTCAGCACTCCCGGATGGTTCCTCTCCCGCAGATGAGTCAGAATCAGCCTCTGCCAGTTCCGGTCCAGCACATCCTCGCTGCAGCGGCTTTCAAAGACCAGTCCGCTGCCCGGCTCCCCGGGCTCCAGCAGAAGATGGACCTCCGCATAGTGGCGCAGGGGCTCAAAATGGCCCACGCCCTCCACAGTGTTCCGAATCGTCTCCTTATATACGATACTGCCCGCGCCGAATTCCACCGGCACGCCAAAGCGCTCTTCCATCAGATTTTTTAAAATCTCCAGCTGAACCTCGCCCATCACACGGACATGAATCTCTCCAAGCTCCTCTCTCCAGACCACATGGAGCTCCGGAAGCTCCTCCTCCAGGGTTCTTAAATTTCCCAGAAGCTCATGAAGATTGACGCCCTCCGGCGGAAGAAGCTGATAAGTCAGCACGGGTTCCAGCTCCGGCACAGGTCCGTTCTCCTCAAGGCCAAGCCCCTCTCCCGCATAAGTGCGGGACAGACCCGTCACTGCGCAGACCGTCCCTGCCTCCGCTTCCTGAATGGGCTGAAATCCGGCCCCGGAATAGAGCCGGAGCTGGTCTGCCTTTTCTTCCCAGACCTCTCCGTCCCGCTCTCCGGTCAGATTCTGCTTCACCTTCAGTCTGCCTCCGGTCACCTTCAGATAGCTCAGACGGTTTCCCTGGCCGTCTCTTCCTATCTTATAGACACGCGCGCCAAACTCCCCGGGATAAGACGGGCAGATCAGAAAACGCCCAAGCCCCTTCAGGAACTCTTCCACGCCCTCATCCTTCAAAGCGGAACCAAAATAACAGGGAAACACCTTTCTGTCCGCTATCTTTTCCGCGATTCGTTCATCCGGGAGCTCTCCCTTCTCCAGATATGCTTCCAGAAGCTCCTCATCACAGACGGCCAGATCCTCCCAGAGCTCCCTTGGGCCGCGGTCCTCTGAGAAGTCCACGCACCGCTCGTCAAGCTCCGCTCTCAGCTCTGCCAGCAGGGGTTCTCTGTCTGTACCCTGCTGATCCATCTTGTTGATAAAGAGAAAGACCGGAATCCGGTACTGGGACAGCAGACGCCACAGGGTTCTCACATGGCCCTGCACACCGTCCGCTCCGCTGATAACGAGAATACAGTAATCCAGGATCCACAGGGTGCGCTCCATTTCCGCCGAAAAATCCACATGCCCCGGCGTGTCCACAAGAGCTGCCTGAATCAGAGATTCCCGCTCTGCCCCGCTGTCATCCGCGCCGCTTCGAGCGGCCAGGGCCAGCTGCGCCTGGCTGGCGAAAATCGTGATTCCTCTGGACCGCTCCAGCTCATAGGTATCCATATGGCTATCCCCATGATCCACCCGTCCGGCTTTACGGATGCTGCCGCAGTGGTAGAGCATACTCTCCGCAAGGGTCGTCTTCCCGGCGTCCACATGGGCCAGAATGCCCAGGGTGAGACGGTTCGGACTGTGCTGTTTCGAGCCCGTTTTTCTATTTTCAGACGTATTTTCCATGAAAATACCCCTTTCTGTTGTTTCTGAGAATACATTGATTATCATAACACAGAAAGGGGAATTCGTCGATAAGCGAAGAGGGGATTTTTGCCGCAGCCGCTGCCGTAATCTGCCTTTATATCTGCGGTCTGCCCATATTCCGGGCATTCCTTTGCAAATGCTCTTCCACACCGGTCGCAATATTGGGAACCTCTGGAACATTCTGAATAAACTATAGCCACTGATCTGCCAGTTGCTGCATTTTACAGTCTGCCGCTGTTATCAGCTCCGCACACTGCTTCAACTGCTTCTGCAGACCTTCCATCCGGTTTCTGTTCTTCTTATACCGGAGCTGATGCTCAAGAGCCGCCCAGAACTCCATCGCGATAGTTCTAAGCTGGATTTTCTCAATGTCTTCCTGTCTCAGCAGGAAATCCGCAATATAATACACATCGGATATAAATGGACAGACCACACGAATTCCCGCAATATCCATGATATTTTTTACCATACTGCTGACAGTAAGAGGAACGCCCCTCCTTTCCATTTTGCCTTTGATGCTTTCCGGCGATTTTACTCTGGTTTCTATATTTTCGATTGGATTGCGGTTTTTGCACGCCTGAAATTCCTGCTTCAAAATTTCCAATTTTGACGTCAGCTGGCAGATCCCTGCCTCATAGAAAAAAATGATCTGATTATACTGCTCGGTTATATTTAAAGCTTCACTCGCTATAGGCAGAAACATGGTCTCTTCTTCCTCCGGATTAAGCTGCTCTACTTCTACAATTTCAGAATTACCGACCTTGCGGTTTACCATATTTTTTAAATTATTCTTCATGTAATCGTCTTACCTCCAATCCGAAAAATACGCTTTATCACACAGCCCGCTTTGCTTCCTGTGAGACTGTGCCTGTAAACCCTCAAATGAGACGTACACGCGACATAACAAACTTCAAATTCTCTGTTCTTTACCAATCGTAAGCCAAAGTTCTAAATTAGCAGGATAGATTATCTAAACAATTCCTAAACATTTTTTCTGTTTCATTTCAAATTTTGTGATTTTGTTACTGAAATTTAACCTGTGATCTGATATGATAGGCATACAAAACTTTAACGGCGAGGTGACGCTATGAATCATAAAAGAAGAAAAACTGCTGCCCTTTTTGCTTTTATCCTGCTTCTCAGCCTGTTTTTGTCTGCCTGCTCCTCCGGACAGGACGCTTCCGGAGCTGGCACGTCCTCTCTGGAGTCCAATGACGCCGGCAGTTCCGAAGCCGACGTGCAGGGCTCCGAAGACACTGCTGATGCGGAATCCACTGAAACACCGGATACTTCCGAAGAAGCAGAAACGGAAACGGTCTATAATGTAGGAAGCTTCACCATGGAAGATATCAACGGGGAAACTTATACGGAAGCCATCTTCCAGGATTACGACCTGACTATGGTAAATGTCTTCGCTACCTGGTGCTCTCCCTGTATCGCGGAGATTCCTTATCTGGAACAGCTCAGCCAGGATATGGCTGACAGAGGCGTAGGCGTGGTGGGCATCGTGCTGGATACAGCTGACGGAAAAGGCGGTGTGGACGCCGACGCTCTGGACGCGGCAAAGACACTGGCGGAAGAACTGGAAACTACCTATCCCTTCCTGATTCCGGACGCTGGACTGATGAACGGTCTTCTGACAGGTATTCAGTCTATTCCAACTACCTTTTTCGTGGACAGCGAAGGAAACCTGACCGGATATGCCTATGTTGGCAGCCGCTCTCTGGAAGACTGGACCGAGATCGTGAACAGTGAGCTGGAAATGCTGGGAGGAACCGAATGAGCGGGCGGAATTTTTTCTCCCGGCATGCGGGAATTCTTCTGGCTGCGGCAGGTCTGTGCCTGATGGTTTTTGGCATCTCCCGGGGCGAAATGAGCGTGGTCTTTGACAAGGCCGTAAGAATCTGTATGGAGTGTATCGGAATTGGCTGAAAAGAATACGGAAAAGAATTCAAAGAAAATAAAATCAATCCATGAATGGCCCAGACATGGAATCCAGTTCCTCTGGGCCCTGATCACGAACAGTTATCTGGCCGGCTTTCTCCAGGGGAAAATCTACACAGGAAAACTGAAAAACTTATGTGTCCCCGGCCTGAACTGTTATTCCTGCCCGGGCGCTTTAGGCTCCTGCCCCATCGGAGCCCTGCAGGCTGTCATCGGAAGCCGCAATTATCAGTGGGCCTTCTATGTGTCCGGCTTCCTGATTTTCGTGGGCGCCCTTGTGGGGCGCTTTGTCTGCGGCTTCCTGTGCCCCTTCGGGCTGATTCAGGATCTGCTTCACAAAATACCGTTTCCAAAAAAGCTGAAGACCTTCCGGGGCGACAAGCTGCTGCGGAAGCTGAAATATGTGATCCTGATCCTGTTTGTCATCCTGCTGCCCATGTTCCTGACGGACATTCTCGGACAGGGCGCGCCATACTTCTGCAAGCTGATCTGTCCCGCAGGAACTCTGGAGGGCGGCATTCCTCTGGTGCTTTTAAACCCTGTCATGCGCAACGCCATCGGCTGGCTTTACGCCTGGAAAAATGTGCTGCTGATTGTCATTGTCCTGCTGTCCATTGTGATTTACCGGCCTTTCTGCAAATATCTCTGTCCGCTGGGCGCGGTCTATTCTGTCTTCAATCCCATCTCGGTTTTTCGTTACCGGGTGGACAAGGAAAAATGCACAGGCTGCGGCGCCTGCACCCGGGCCTGCAAGATGAACTGCAACCCGGTGAAAAACGCCAACGATCCGGAGTGTATCCGCTGCGGACTCTGTAAAAAGGCCTGTCCCACAGGGGCGGTCTGTTCGGGGTGGAGAAATGAAAAGCAGAAAAACCTCACAGGAAAAACAGGACGCGATTTAACGCAGGCGTAACGCAGGAGATTCCGCCTTTCAGCGGAATCTCCTCATTTGTTCTGTGAAATCAGAAATACAGCTCAGAGCTTTCACTCTCCGCAGCTTTACTCCGGCCAGTTTACAGATATCCTCCAGTATGGCTTCCAAAATCAGATTGCTGACCCGTATCTCTTTCGGGGCGCCAAAATTTTCGATAAAGCCTATGATAAGCTCTGCCATGGTTTCGCGCGCATCCTCATCCGGTTCTGTCATTTCCGTCCTTATAATCATCTGGCTTCTGGCCTCAGCCAGAATACAGAGCTGCGGATTTGCCGGACGCTCATATTTCTTATCCGTCACTGCCGCTCCCAGAAACGGAATATCTGCTTCCAGAACCATTCCATTTTTCTGACTCTGCCGCAGCTCTTCCTCTACCTCTTCATCCTGGATGGTAAGACCGGCAAACTGAAAAGAAGTAAAAGGCAGGCGCTCTGCCTTCCAGGTATCTGTTTTCTCATCCTTACCAGCTATATACGTGAACATTTCTTCTTTCTCAAACGCTACGGAATCTCTGTCCTGCAGATACGCCGGAAGAGCCCTGTTCAGAAGCTCCAGATAACGTGTCATGCGCCTTACCTCAGCCTGATTCATATGAAAAGGAATATATCCGGGCTGGTAAGACATAAAATAAAGCCACTGATTCTTTCCCCGGAACTTATAACCCAGTTCCTTGATAATATCCCTCTGTTTCTTCGAAAGCTCCTCCCTGTTCCCCCAGTAGCAGGTCAGGCAGTGCTGGCTGTACATCACATACTCCGATGGAAGGTTCATCCTGTCCTGAAAGGCCAGCATCCAGAAATCATTCAACCCTTCATATCCTTCGTAAATACTGAGCCCATAGCAGGTTCCTCCCCTGCCAAGCACGCTGACAAATACTGACTCTTTTTCCGGTTTTCCTTCCTCTTTCAGACAAATCAGATCCATATCCCAGAGATATTCCCAGGGCTTTATCTCTTTTATTTTTTCTGCTGCCTCATAAAGTCTTTTCCATTCTTCTATATTCGCTTCCCGTCTCACTTCTCTTCTCCTGTACAATGTATTATGACCGTCCCAATACATATCTTGCCTTATCCAGATCTTTTCTGTATACCAGAATCTCATACTGGTACATCTGATCAGAAGGAGTTCCGAAGCTTCCCATATTTCCCCGGGTCGTTCCCACTCCCCTGCTCTGACCCAGCTGGTTTTTGACCTTATACTTATATGGAACTCCCCCGGCAGCCAGTTTATCGCGTATGGTGTTGAATTGCTTCAAATCCGTACCTATCCAGAGACTTTCTGAATTAAAAATGGTAAACATTTTAGTTCCTCCCTCCGCGCCCGTATAAAACTTTGTATTACAGCCTTTCTTTTTTTCATCATATCATGCCTTCCTGTACTTTAAAAGGAAAGATTGATAAAGAGGCGGGAAAAAATCACAGACCGCGTGTGGTTTTCTCCCGCCTCTTTGATTGGAACGAAGACAGAACTCTACTTCATCAGTGCCTTCTCTTCTTTCAGTGTCACGCAGGAGCAGGTGTAGGTCATCGTCACTGCCAGCCAGATCACTGCAACCATGACCACTGCCAGCATTCCTGTGTTAAAAAACAGGTTGGCGAGCATAGTCACCACCAGCAGTACCGGAACCAGCTTTCCCATCATTGCGTAGGCCTTATAGGCGCTTTGGTAAATCACTTCCCTCTCTGCCTCATCACAGCTTTCCAGCCATTTCTTCTGAAAATTTCTGGAGGAGGGATCTGCCGTCTTTTCCGGATGGCCCAGCTGTATCAGTTTCACATAACGAATCTGCCAGAAGCTGTCGTACACCATACAGATAACAAAGACAGCACAGGCATACAGGAAGCCATTTCTGGCTGCTTCCGAGCTGTCCAGATAATTGGATGAGTACCCTGCTGACAATATAATGATACAAAGTACCTGTGAGATAATATTCAGGTTCAGGGAAAGAGCGCCCCACTTTTCTTCTTCGTATTCCAGTCTGTCCGATTCCTCATCCTCCGCCTCCGGAAGCTGAACTGTGATTTCTTTCATCTTTCTGCAGGTGATCTCGCCGGCCAGCACGGACAGGACAAGCAGTACTGCCAGAACCGGCAGAATGGAGGCCTGCAGCCCGCTGTAAAGCTGCGCCGCCGTACCCTCGAATCCCTGCCCCCAGCTGCTCAGAATCATATAGGCTCCCGCTCCCAGTACACCGCCTGCCAGAGCGCCTATGAGCAGATACATTCCTGTTTTCATATAACTGTTTGACTTTCTGGTCTTCATTCTTCCTCATCCTCCTCATATACAAAAATATCTTCCACAGTAACCTGGCATAGCTTTGCCAGCTTCAGGGCCAGGGTAACGGACGGAGAATAATCCCCCCGCTCAATCAGGCTGATAGTCTGCCTGGACACCCCCGCCAGCTTTCCCAGTTCCGTCTGGTTGATGCCCAGTCTGGAACGGTACTCCTTTAAATGATTGAATAATGGCAATGTTCATTCCCCCTGAAATATCCTGATATGTTTTGAATGACCGGGCTGCTGCATTCTGCCGCCGCCCTTTTTCTTCTGTTCTTCCCGCATGCGTGGGCCCAAAAGGCCCTCTGGCGGCATCAAAGGTTCCGGAATTCTCTGTGCCCCATCTTCCGACAAGTAGATTGACAACTTTTCTTGTCAATATCACTATAGCATTGACAACTTTATTTGTCAACAGTTTTGACAACTATTTTTGTCAATTCTTTCAGAAATCTCTGAAACCATACTTCCTGCAGACTACATTTCATCTGTATCAGCCGCTTATGCCGCTTATGCCACTAAGCTTCTGCCACTGAAAAGCTCAGAAAATAAACAGCCAAAACGCCGCAGCGGGTATCCTGGAAAGCTTTTTTGTGTTATAGTGGCAACAGAGAGCAGCTTCGCGGCATGCTCCAAATCTATATTTCAACTGACAAAGGAGAATAAAAAATGAAGAAATTTATCCAGGAATTCAAAACTTTCGCTCTGCGCGGCAACATGATGGATATGGCTGTAGGCGTCATTATCGGCGGCGCTTTCTCCAGCATCGTCACTTCCCTTACAGACAATTTTATCAATCCGATACTGAACTTCGTGACAGGGGCGCAGGCCTACGGGCTGAGCGATATTGCAGGCTTTGCCTCCAATTTCATTTCTGCCCTGTTCAACTTCCTGATTATGGCTTTTGTGCTTTTCTGCCTGCTCAAGGCCGTGAACAAGCTGGCTTCCCTGGGGCACAAAAAAGAAGCGGCGGCTGCGCCGGCCACAAAAAAATGTCCTTACTGCATGAGCGAAATTCCCATTGCGGCTGTGAGATGCCCCCACTGCACTTCCCATCTGATGGAAGAACAGAATAAAAACTCATAAATGCCAAAACCTCCGAAAGACAGCATCTACGCCATGTTCATTTCCACGTAGTTCTTCCAGAGAGAGGCAGCAGTGTTTCTTTTCACGCTAATCACGCCAGGCCTCTTCCTGACAAAAATAAGACACCAGACTCAGGCTCTCTGCCTGAATCCGGTGCCTCTTCTGCAGCTGCTCACAGCTGTCTGTTATTCTTTTATTCTTTTACCTTATATCTTTTATCTGTCTGAAACCAGGTCTTCGAAACTTACAGCCCGGCTGCCTCCAGCAGAGCCGGTACCTTGGACTCCCAGCCAAGCGCCATGATATGTACGCCCTGGCAGTACGGCTTACACTCTTTGATGATGCGTGCCGCAATCTCCACTCCGGTGATTCCTGCTTTGGCCTTCTCGGGATCTGCTTTCAGCTCCTCGATCATCTCATCCGGCACATGGATACCGGCTACATTGTTGTTCATGAACTTCACCATGCCTGCAGACTTGGGAATGATGATTCCCAGCTGTACGGGCTTGCCGAACTGTTTTGCCTTCTCCATGAATTTGATGAATTTCTCCGGCTCAAAGACAGCCTGAGTCTGGAAATACTCGGCGCCTGCTGCTACCTTTCTCTCCATCTTTGCAAGCTGCGCGTCCACAGAATCGCTGCAGGGAGATACAACGGCTCCCTTCGCGAACTTGGGCGGCTCGCCTACCAGCTTGTTTCCGCCCAGATCCTCGCCTTCTTCCAGCTTCGTCACTGCATGAAGCAGAGAAACGGAATCCAGATCGAATACCGGCTTTGCCTGGGGATGATCACCCAGCTTGGTGTGGTCGCCTGTCAGGCAGAGAATGTTGTCAATGCCGAACATGGCTGCGCTTAAGAGATCAGACTCCAGCGCGATCCGGTTGCGGTCACGACAGGCCAGCTGGAAGATAGGATTCAGCCCCTCATCCTTCAGAGCCTTGCACATGGCCAGAGAACCAAGACGCATAACGGAGGACTGGTTATCTGTCACATTCACGGCGTGTACGCCTTTCAGATAAGTCTTTGCTTCCTCCAGCAGATGCTCCACATGAAATCCTTTAGGCGGTCCAACTTCTGCAGAAACAACAAATTCACCGCGTTCAAATAACTCTGTAATCTTCATTATACATTGCTCCTAATCATTTTAATTTTAACGGTTTCTTTTCTTATTTGGAAACCTCTTCATCCGTTGCAAAATTCCGCACATTCGTCGGGCATTTTAACAGGTCCAGACGTCCAATCTGCTCCAGACGTCTCTGGATACGCTCCCAGCCGCATTCCATGCTGCTGTCTACCTCGCACATGCCGTTCTTGGAACCGCCGCACTGGCCGTTCACCAGGCTCTTGGAACAGGCTGTGATAGGACAGATACCGCCGGTCAGGTTCAGCCAGCACTCGCCGCACTGATCACACTTGTACTCCAGAGGGGTCACTCCCTGAAATCCCGGAAGGGGATAGGTGTCGCAGGCTGCGCATACCTTTTTCTCTTCCAGATAATTGGCAATGGTCTGCACGCCCACGCCGCAGGAGAATACGAGCACCACATCGGCAGCCTCGATCTCGCTCATGTGCTTCTGAAGACGCAACTTCATGTTGTCCGGATTGCATATGTAATCGGTCGTAATCGTGCCGGTCACGCATCCCGCACTGATAAGCTCCTTCTGGAACTCAGCCGCTTCCTTTCCAGGAAAATGAACTTCCTTACAGCCTTCGCAGTTGATGATGAAGACCTTTTTCCCCTCCACCAGCGGCGCGAGGGCTTCTCTGGATTTTAATTCGGTAATTAACATCTTACTTCATCCCCCTTACTGCATTTTTTCCGGCCTTAATCTTGGTGACTAACGGAATCTTGGAGGAACAGATATACTCACAGCACCTGCACTCGATACAATCCATTACGTTCTTGTCCTTCATACCCTGCCAGTTCTCCTCATCCGCAAATTTTGCGAAATACAGAGGCGAGAGCTCCATGGGACATACATCCATACAGCGGCCGCACTTGATACAGGGCTGCTCCTTCGTATGGTCTGTCTCTACGGCGATAATGCCGTTAGAACCCTTCATAATCGGTACGTTCGTATCGGAAAGCACAAAGCCCATCATGGGGCCGCCTGCCTTGATGGTGATATCGTCGCCAACCAGGCCGCCGCAGTAGTCAATCAGATCCTGGGTATTGGTACCAATCTTTACAATAAAGTTGCCCGGATTTTTCAGTCTCTCACCGGTCACGGTCACGACACGCTCTACCAGAGGCATACCCTTCTGGATCGCGTCGGAAATGGCCTTTGTGGTGCTGATGTTGCTCACAACGCAGCCCACATCTGCCGGCAGGCCGCCGCTGGGCACCTTTCTTCCTGTCACGCGCTTGATCAGCATCTTCTCAGCGCCCTGGGGATATTTGGTCTTTGCTTCTACTACTTCAATATTGTCAATAGCGGCAGTCTTCTCTTTCATCAACTCGATGGCATCCGGCTTGTTGTCCTCAATGACAATCACGCCCTTCTCGGCGCCCACTGCCTTGATGATAGCCTTCAGGCCATAGATGACATCATCCACATACTCCAGAAGCACTCGGTGGTCCGCAGTCAGAAGCGGCTCGCATTCGCAGCCGTTCAGCAGAATCGTATCCACCGGCTTGGCAGGCTTTAACTTCACGGATGTGGGGAAGCCCGCGCCGCCCATACCAACGATTCCTGCTTCCTTTACAATCTCCACAATCTCATCCGGAGTCAGTTCCTCCAGAGACTTATTGGGCTTTACAGACTCGTCCAGCGTGTCTTTTCCGTCGGACTTGATCACCACAGACAGGCAGGTGCCTCTCGTAGCATGGCCATGATCTTCGATGGCAACGACTGTTCCGCTCACGCTGGAATGTACGGGAGCGCTGATAAAACCGGCTGCCTCGCCGATCTTCTGGCCCACTTTTACGGTATCTCCCACCTGAACCACAGGATTAGCAGGAGCGCCCGCATGCATGGACAGCGGAATCACAACTTCTTCCGGTTCCGGGAATCTCTTCAGCGCCAGATGCTCTGTGAACTCCTTGCGCTCTGAGGGATGCACGCCGCCGTAATAACCGTCCAAACGGTTCTCGCGAATAGATTTTACATAATCATTTACAAATTTGAAATTTACTTTGGAGTAATCCCGCAGCTGAACCGGCTGGTTCAGGAACTCTTCCAGACGTCCCTGCTTCTCCAGTCTCCGGTAGATCTTCTCCCACGCGCAGTCCTTGCTGCTGTCTACTTCACATTTTCCGTCTTTCGCGCCGCCGCACTGTCCGTTCACCAGACTCTTGGAGCAGTCAACGATAGGACAGATGCCGCCCGTCACATTCAGGTAACACTGGGCGCACGCGTCACATTTGCGCTCTGTGAGCGCCATTCCATGGTATCCCGTATAATTCAGTGAATTGGTGGCCGCATATACGGGCTTTCCTGCCAGATCCGCGACAGTCTGGATTCCCAGTCCGCAGGAAATCACAAAGATATTCTCCGTGCCTTCCGGGATCATATCCTGCAGCTTGTTCTCTGTCTGGGTCTTATTACACAGGAAGTCCACTCTTGCGCTGCCTGTAACGGTCTTTCCGTTCTCCGCAGCAAGTTTTTCGAACTCAGAGCACTCTGGTTCATCAATCGTTTCAAATTCCTTGAAGCATTTGTTACAGGCGATAATGAACAGGTTGTCCTTACCGGCCAATACTGACACCAGTTCGTCTTTATCCTTCAGCCTGTACTTGGTATAGTTCTCCAATTGCTCACCTTCCTTATATATTGATCCGTACGCCTTATTTCTATCTGCCATTTTTATTGCCCGGTCCCCCCTGTTCGAAGAAAAAGGACAACGTGCGGCGCCGCAATCATTATCTCTCTAAGCATAGCACAAATCGACTAAGTTATCTAGTCCCCAACAAATTTTTTATTGCTTTTTATTTCCATACTGGGAGCTGTCTGTATCTTTTAAAAAAATTACAACGATAGATAAATGTTCAGAATAAAAAGTACCACTCAATTATTCGTTCCGAACAATACTGTGGTACTTTCTTTCATACGCTTTAATGCACTTATTTAAATATGTTAGTAGAATGTCGTTTTAAATTTCCTTTATTTATAAAATATTTTCGTACTTCTTATATAAATATGCTTTATAAAAATTCCCCACTCCAAAAATAAATATCGCCCCCATAAGCAAACTGCCTATGGCAATTACTCCCCCTAATTGATTCTCACTAAAACCCGAAAAAATAAGGGGACACAGCAATACCGATAATCCTGAACCAATAAAAATTGTTCCTGCAGATACTGAATGCTCTTTCTGATTATACGCATCTTTTTTTACCAACCTAATGATAAAGTACAGCTCAGCTACACTGCATAGCAAAAATACAATAATATATGCTCCTATGACAAATTGTTCCACATGATGTCCCATCGCGACTCCGCCATAAGATATTCTGAATGATAATATACTGCAACCAATCATAACCACGCCTCTGTATAAGTATATCTCTTTTTTCAGATTTCTGCGCTTAACAAAAAAACCAACACATATAAGTAAAATAAGATATATAATTTCCCATACTGAAGGCAGTAACTGTCTATTCACTATTACCGTTCCCAGCCACATAAATAAAGCTGTAACAAAAACGTTCGAACCAATTTCACTTCCAGTCATCTCCTTATCACCATATTTCAGAAAATTTTCTACTCTTTTGTCCATACATACCCTCCCCATGGAATCCATTAAAAAAAGTTTTTGATATCAGCTGCCACTTTCCCAAAGAAACCCTTTATATCAATATTCTACTATATTATTCCTGCTCTTTTCAAGTACAGACTTCCAAGCCTGCCATCTCCCGCCAGTTTCCGTTTCCGATCAATAAAAGCAGGAAACCATTCAATGATATGCTCCCTTTATGAGAGACAGTGAAAAAAATAAACTGTAATCATAAAGGGAGCAATTCTATGTCGCAAAAAAGTAAATTAAATGCAGAAGAAAAAGTCGAAATTATCAGGAA
>NZ_NFLF01000018.1 GCF_002160765.1 Lachnoclostridium sp. An138 | reverse complement strand
CTTCCTTTCAAAAATTTATCTTTTTTGTTTTATTATATCTATGAGAATCCCTGTATTCATTAGCTTTTTTTGCTGAGACGTTTAAATAAATTGACAATCTTTCTCTGATTTTCTATAATAAAAAAATCAAATCCGTTTAAGGAGGGCTGTTTATGCGTTCACAGGAAGCAAAGGTGTCTCCGGCCTCAGACTACTACGTATACGCGCCCAGCGCTCTGGCCGCAAGACTTTACCTCTATCCCACTTCAGTGGGGTATTTTTACTATGAAGCCGGCTACTGGATCAGGCGGAACCGTTTTGACAGTTTTCTCATCATGTATATTTCCAAAGGGAACTGCCATATCACGATCCCCGGGAAAAAACTTACTGCCAGAGCCGGACAGTTTGTGCTTCTGGACTGCTACCAGCCCCACAGCTATGGAAGCGCCGGCTCCTGGGACGCTCTGTGGCTGCATTTTGACGGACGGCTGGCACGGGACTATTTTGAGGAAATCACCACCAGCTATGGACAGATTCTGGATACAGAGGACTCTGATGCTCCCATTCAGCAGCTCCAGAAGATTTACGACGTATTCCGCACCTCTTCTACGATTTTGGAGGGCAAACTCTCAGGCTATATCACAAAGCTTCTGAATAACTTTTTGTATTCCTCCGAAGAAAGCAGGAAAAACAGAGTATGCGGAGCTACCATGGCTGACGCCATCTCCTACATCAACGAACATTTCCAAAGCGATCTTTCCCTGGAAAAACTGGCAGCTGAATCCAATATGAGTCTCTTCCATTTCACCCGGGTATTTACAAAGGAGACCGGAATCACTCCCCATCAATACCTGATCAAGACCCGGCTGTCCGCCGCGAAATATCTGCTGAAATCCACGGAGACCTCCATCAAAAACATTGCTTTCAGCACAGGGTTCAACAGTGAGACCAGTTTCTGCACCACCTTTAAAAAATGGGAAAACGTAACTCCTTCACAGTATCGTCAGTCGATTCTGAATTGAGTTCCTCTCCCGGTCACGAAAGCTTCCGAATGACTGCCTGCTTTCTGCGCCGGGTATAAAAACGGAGCTGCCGCTCCGGCAGATGTAACACATCCGCCGGAACAGGCAGCTCCGCATTTTTGCTGTGATCAGGTTTTATTTACAGAATTTATTCTGCGTCCTTACCCATAACCTCTTTGTAGTCATCGGGAGTAACAACAACTGCGTCTACAGCTGTCTCCATCGGAACATCCTCGCCGTTGATGAGACCCAGAAGAACTTCTACAGAACCCTCGCCTACTGCGGAAGCCGGGAAGTAAGCGGATGCCTTCATGCAGGTTCCGTCAGCGCCCTTGTTGTTCCACTCGTCCTTAGCCATGTATGCGCCAAGTCCTACTACGCAGGCATCTTTGTCCAGGCCAGCGCTCTCAAGAGCACGAACCGCGCCGATACATCCCTCTTCATTTGCGCCTGTTACCAGCCAGGTCTTGATTTCCGGATGTCCTGTGATTACTGCTGCTGCAGCGGTATTTCCCTTGTCAGTGGTTCCGTCATAGTCAGCCTTGAAGATTCTTGCGGTATCGAACTCCGGTACCAGCTCGGTGAACTTGTCATACTCGCCCTCAGCACGCGGTACGCAGCTGGATACGGTGTCCATGGTCATGATCAGAAGACCTACTTCCTCGTTCTCAGCCAGGTTATTCTCTTTTACATAGTTGGCAAGCCACTCACCATTTGCCTCACCGATTACGTATGCGTTGATGCCTACCCAGGGAGCCAGCTTCTCGCCTGCTTCATCCTGCAGAGCGTCATCGGCAGCTACAACCGGGATTCCGGCCTCTTCACACTTGGTAACAACAGCCTGAGACATGGTCTGGTCCGGTGTACAGGTAACGATACCGGATGCGTTGTTTGCAATCGCATTGTCAATCGCCTTCAGATACTCTTCCGGATTCATCTTTGCATCTACATATACGAACTCTCCGCCTGCTGCCTCAACAGCCGCCTTTGCGGCATCGCCCTCATCCAGGAACCAGGTCTGGTCGCCTGCTTTGTAGATTCCGTAAACCAGCAAATCTCCGCTGGCTGCTGCGGTATCCTCTGCTGCCGCATCGTCTTCAGCCGCTGCATCGTCTGTAGCTGCTGTGTCTTCTGTTTCTGTAGCTGCTGCGTCATCTGTGGCTGCAGGTGTCTCTCCTGAGCTGCATCCTGCCAGCATACCAGCTGAAAGTGTCAGCGCCAGCATCATTGCTACTACCTTTTTCATCATATTAAGTTTCCTCCTTTTTTCCGCACATTTCGTGCTGTATACAAAGCACCTCTCCCGTGCAATGTTTCATTGTTGGTCTGTTCTGTTCTGTTCCTGTTCTGTACCTTACGCGTTTCTCTTGCTTGCCGCGATAAGCTCCTTCTCACGTCTTTCCTTTCTGATATAGTCAAACGTCAGAGCCGCCAGAAGCAAAGCACCCTTTGCCACGCTCTGCCAGAAGCTGGGCACATTTACCATGATAAGTCCCGTACCAAAAGCCTGAATCAGCAATACGCCGAGTACGGTTCCGAACATGCTTCCCACGCCGCCTGCAAAGGATACGCCTCCCAGGATAACTGCCGTAATGGCGTCAAACTCCAGGTTTACGTTAGCCGAAGGCTGTCCTGCATTCATACGGGCCGCGAACACCACTCCGCCAAGGGCGGTAAGCACGCCGATGATGATAAATGAAATCGTCACAATTCTTCTGGGATTCAGACCTGCCAGTCTTGCAGCCTCAGCGCTTCCGCCTATAGCGTAGATGCTGCGTCCGAATCTTGTTCTCGCCAGAATAAAGCCAAAAACAATAAAGGCGATAATGGTAATCCATACAGAAACCGGAATGCTTAAGAACCGGGCCGTTCCGATTTTGATAAAGCTCTGATTGCTGATGGCTACCGGACGTCCGTCGCAGATCAGCTGCGCGAAACCTCTGACCATGGTCTGGGTTACCAGAGTCGCGATGAAGGCCTCCAGCTTGATGCAGTTAACCATCCAGGCATTGAACAGTCCGCAGAGAACGCCGCAGCACAGGGTAAGTAAAATTGCCACCGGAATCGGCAGTCCCCACTGCAGGAACAGAGCTACCGCCACACCGCAGAACGCACACAGAGATCCGGGGGACAGGTCGTTCTGGCCCGCGATAATCAGGTAGGTATGACCTACCGCCACGATACCGACCAGAGAAGCTGCCACCAGAAGGTTGACGAAGTTCGTCCAGGTCAGGTAGTTGGGATTGATCGCCGTAAACAAAATAAACACTACGATAATTGCGCCGATCAGCACCAGATTGTTTCCGCCTACAGCGGAGGCAAACCGTTTCAGCACATTTTCTTTATTTGTATTTTCCATCTCACTTTCACTCCTTCTCGTCTATCATACCCATACTTAAGAGCTTCGTCTCTGTGGCATCCGCCGCCATGATCTCGCCGGATACCTTCAGTGATTTCATAACGATAATCCGGTCAGAGAGTCCCATGACCTCGGGAAGCTCTGAGGATATGAGAATCACACCCAGTCCCTGCTTCGCGAATTCACAGATCATTTCGTAAAACTCGGACTTTGCGCCCACATCGATTCCCTTTGTGGGCTCGTCCAGAATCAGCACCTTGGGATGAGTCGCCACGCCGCGGGCTACGATACATTTCTGCTGGTTTCCGCCGGACAGCTCCACAATCTTCTTGTCCGGAGAAGGGGTTTTGATACGGAAATTCCTGATACCGTCATCTGCCTCCTTCGCTTCCTTCTTCGCGCTGATGATGCCAAGCTTATTGGAATTCTGCTTCATCAGAGAAATATTGATATTTCCGGCCACGCTCAGGTTTGAGATAATTCCCTGAAGCTTTCTGTCCTCCGGTACCAGCACAATACCGTTCTCCATGGCTTCTTTCGGGGAATGGTTCACAATCTTCTTTCCTTCCAGATAAACCTCTCCGGTCCTCATGGGGTCCGCTCCGATGATTGCACGCATTACTTCCGTTCTTCCCGCTCCGACCAGACCGGAAAAGCCCAGGACTTCTCCCTTGTGCAGCGTAAAGGAAACCGGTTTTACATAATCCGAAGAAACATCCTTTACCTCAAGGAGCACGTCTCCGATCTCTTTATTCTTATCAAGCTTGGCATAGATATCTCCAAGATCGCGGCCTACCATCATCTTGATCATATCCTTCTCAGCCGTCTCTGCTGTCACCACCGTGTCTATGTAGCGTCCATCTTTGAAGATTGCCACCTTGTCTGTGATCCTCCGAATCTCATCCATTCTGTGGGATACATAGATCACAATCTTACCCTGCGCTTTCAGCTTTTCAATCACCGCAAAGAGGCTGTCGATCTCTGCGTCGCTTAAGCTGGCCGTGGGCTCATCAAAACAGATAACCTTCAGATTCTCGCGGCTGTAAGCCTTCATAATCTCTACCATCTGCTGATAGGCAATGCTCAGATCCTTTACTTTTGTGGACGGGGCAATTGGAAGGCCGAAATCATCAATGATTTTCTGCGCCATCTGGTTTGCCTTCGCTGTGTTGATAACCCCAAATTTATTTGACGGCATTCTTCCCAGATAAATATTTTCGGCTACACTCAGTTCCAGCAGAATCTGCCGTTCCTGATAGATGACGCTGATGCCTTCCTCGATGGCCTCCTGTGGTGACCGGAAATGTTTCTGTTCGCCGTTCAGAAGGTACTCGCCTGCGTCCGGCTTGTAGTCTCCGTTCAACACCTTAAGCAGAGTGGATTTTCCCGCTCCGTTTTCCCCGAGAAATGCCAGCACTTCGCCACCATAGGCCTTAAAGCAGATGTCATCCAGTGCCTTCACACCCGGAAAATACTTGGAAATATGTTTAAATTCCAAAACGCTTTCCATGTCCTTCTCCTTTCTGTATATTTATCTTTCTTGCTATAATATATCTAAAATTCCTCAGCTGTTCATTATCTTTTTTTGCTGATTTATTTAAAAAAATTGTTTTTACCCCATCTGAAATCGGCATTTTCAACAAGCGCCTCAGAATAATTTGCAGTTCTTTCATTCTCCGGTCTTTCCCTCAGGAGTGTCTTTTCCGGATGCATTCCTTCGCCTTCTCCGCGGCAGAAGCCGCGTCCGGCGTATAATATAGTCTGCTTACTTTCTGTAGGTCCTGCAGGCATCCACATAAGCCAGGATATTCTCAAGAGGCACCTCCGGCTCCAGCATATGGGTCGGAGCCACGAAAAGTCCTCCCTTTTCTCCGGCAATGTCCAGGTTTCTCCAGACGGCCTCTCTTACCTCCTGAGGAGTGCCCTTGGGCATAACAGTCTGCGTGCCGATGGTTCCATGGAAGGAAATCTGGCTGCCGTACTTTCTGTAGATTTCCTCAAAATCCATACACTCACTCTGAATAGGATTGAGCACATCAATCCCTGCCTCGATCAGGTGCGGAATCATGGGCTCGATAAAACCGCAGGAATGGTAGAAAATCAGGATATCCGGATTTACAGCCTTCACCGCGTCGATGATTTTCTTCAGCCTGGGCTGAATCCAGGTGGTGTACAGTTCTTCGCTCATCATGATGGTATGCTGCATTCCGATGTCGTCTCCCAGGAACAGTACGTCCACACCGGCTTTTGCGTAAGACAGCGCACGGGTCATGGACAGCTCGGTTACCTTATCGAAAAGGAATTCCGCTTTTTCATCCTCCATCATCATGTCGCAGAAAAGCTCTTCCATGCTTCTCATATACCAGGCGCATTCCCAGATGGTCATCTGCATATCGCCCAGGGCAATCAGATCTCTCTCCTTGATTTTTTTCACCTGCTCCGGCTGGTGGGAACCGTCGGCGGAAGCGAAATCCGGAAACGGATAGTTCTCGATCTCTTCCAGCGTATCCATATTTTCCATGGGGTGGCGCATATAGGTCATGTGCATGCTGTTGGGCGATTTCTCATGGCCTACGCCCCAGAGGTCGATGTCCGCGCCCTCTGCCAGCGGCTTCTTCTCATAATATTTTCTGAACTTCTCCACATCCTGGTCCTTCAGGCGCAAATCATCCACTCTCCGCCAGGGCATTCCAAAGTATTCCTCATAATCCTCCGCCCCAAGCTCTTTTCTGCAGACCTCCTGCAGATGGGGACAGAGCACAAATTCCACCGGAACCCTCTCATAGCCCTGCCTGCGCAGCAATGATAAAAAATTCTCTCTGTTCGTCATCTCAATTCTCCTCTTCTTCCTCTTCTATGATGGTACAGCGCTCTTCCGCCCTGGTGCCCTTCCACATATTCCGGTACTCCAGCGGCGTCATGCCTGTATACTGCTGAAACACTCTGCAGAAATACTGGGAGCTGTTAAAGCCTGTACGGGCCGCGATCTCAGTCACCGTTTCGGAGCCGGACCACAGCATTTCCTTTGCCTTTTCAATCCGCAGAGACGCGATATACTGACTGCAGCTTATGCCCGTCTCTTCTTTAAAACATTTGCGGATATACCGGGAACTGACGCCGAATTTTTCCGCCAGTTCTTCCATGCCGATATCATACTCATAATTCTCATTGATGTAACTGAGTACCTTGGCCATCTTGCCGCTCTGCCGCTTCCCGTTCTTTTCAATCCTCATGGACAGTTCCAGAAACAGAAGCAGGAACAGCATCGTCATGGCTACGGACTGCAGTTCCCCGTTTCCTGCGGACCGATAAAGTCTTCCGATTCCCTCAATCACATCCTTAATGCCATCGCTGTCCGGCAGCTTATGGTATCTGGCAGGCCGAAAGACAGCCAAGCTTTCCTTCAGTTCCTCCGGCACGTTCACATAGAATTCCAGCTGCGCAATCTGACAGCCTTCCTCCCGGTCTACCAGGAACCAGTGGGGAACACCTTTGTACAAAATGATACAGTCCCGTTCCTTCAGCGGCACAAATTCCTCTCCCGCTCCCATAATGCAGTGGCCTGCTTTTATGTATACGATTTCTGTCTCCCTGTGATTGTGGCGCTCGAAACGGTAGCTCTTCAGATACCGGAAAACTCCCGCATTTCGTATCTCCAGCTCCAGAGAATGCTCCATCAGCATCCGCGCTATTTTTTCTTCTATCTTATCCATCTGCGACCTCTTTTCGTCTATCATACTCATATATCTTCCAACTTTCTTCTATTTATCGGTATATTTTTCGTTTTTTTGTGTACTTTTCGGAACTATTTTGTGCAACATTTTCATTTCTCCAAATCCCTTTTTAGAAAAAATGATCGGATAGGGAAGGAGTCTTCCCTATCCGCCGCTTGCCGGGCAGACAAAAAACCGGGCACTTCCGATTTCCGGAAGCGCCCGGTTTTTTGTCTGCCCGCTGTTTATCCGAACCTATGACTTCTCTTCTTTCTTCTCTTCGTGATATTCTTTTTCTGTATTTACACTCCAGATATTCTTCTTATCCCTGCGGCCGCTTAAGATATTTCCCACCGCCTCAAAGGAAGTGGCCATGGAATGATCCATATTGTTGTAACGGTGCTGGCCGTTCCTGCCCACGCAGTAAAGATTCTCAAAAGTGTCCAGGTAAGCGATCAGATCGTCTATCTGGGCATAGGTATCAAAGTAGGCCGGGTAAGCCTTTTTCACCTTTTCTCTGTGGGAATCCAGCACATCCCGCTCGCTGGTGATAACACCCATCTTAATCAGCTCGGCGATTCCGAATTTCACCCATTCTTCCTCGCTCATGTTCCAATACTTGTCGCCTTCGGTACAGAAATATTCCAGTCCAATCCAGACGGTATGATCCGGATCTTTTACCAGATAGGGAGACCAGTTATTGAAAATCTGGATGCGCCCCAGCTTCACGCCCACATCCTGCACGTAGATCCAGCAGTCGGGAACGATATTTCCCAGGGTCTTGAGATCTGTCTCATTTTTCAGATTCAGCTTATCAACCAGAAGTCCTACCGTTACAAAATCCCGGTACGGCAGCCCTTCTGCGATAGCGGCTATCTCTTCCGGCACATCATTCATGCCGGCCGCCAGGTCCTTAATGGGCATGGAGGAAATAAACACATCCGCTTCCTCTGTGTACTCCTGTCCGTCCTTTTCATAGGTCAGGCTCTGCACCCGTCCGTCTGCTGTCTGGAGCTTTGTGACCTTACAGCCTTTTCGGATCTCACCGCCCATCTTTTCCACCTCTGCCGCCGCAGTCTCCCAGAGCTGGCCGGGACCATACTTGGGATAATTGAACTCCTCAATCAGAGAAGTCTGGACCTGATGCTTGTCCTGTTTTTTCGGAGACAGCTTCTGCAGATTATCCTTCAGAATGCCCATGATGGACAGCCCCTTGGTCCGCTGCGCGCCCCAATCCGGAGCAATCTCCCGGGGATGACGCCCCCAGAGCTTCTCGGTATAACCCTCAAAAAACATGGAATACAGCTTGCGTCCAAAGGAATTGATATAAAAATTCTCCAGAGAATCCACCGGCTTTTTCACAAACACTGCCTTCAGATAACTGAATCCTGCCGCCATCGTAGTGGCAAATCCCATGTTCCGGATAGTCCGGGCATTCATCTTCACCGGATAGTCGAAAAACTTCTTCTTATAATAAATACGCGACACCCGGTTCCTGGTGAGCATCACCCGGTCTTCCTTCTCCGGATCGGGTCCCCCCTCCTTAAGCGCCACGCTGCGTCCCAGCTTTTTATCGTCATAAGACGGCTGGCCCTGAAGAGGCATGATCTGATCCCACCATTCCGTAACCCGGTCATCTTTGGAAAAGAAACGGTGTCCTCCTATATCCATACGGTTTCCATTATAGCGCACTGTGCGGGAAATGCCGCCAATCTCCTGGCTCTCCTCCAGCACAAGCACCTGGTACTCGTCCGATTTCTTCAACAATTCATATGCCGCCGTCACGCCTGCGGGACCGGCACCGATAATCACTGCTTTCTTCATCTGAAGCTCCTTTTTTTCTTCACGATTTAATATTCTCTGACAAAGTCAGTCTGACCCGTATCTCATACAGTCCGCGGAGTCCTTTCCGCCTTCCTATATTATGCGTACGTTTTGTCTTTATATTGTACACTATCTGTCTGTACTCGTCAAACCCCTGCAAATAATTAATTGAACCTCTCCGCCCGGAATGATATACTTGTCTCATATCCCTTTGCTCAATAAGGACGTATTCGGTCAGAGCTACGGCATCAGAAACAGGAGGAGTAAGACATGTATTATTTTATCGTAAACCCCGGCTCCCGGTCAGGAAACGGAAAGAAAGTATGGAAAACCGTAGAGGAGCTTCTCGATCAGGAGGAGACGGAATACCGGGTGTATTTCACCTCATACCGTTACCATGCCACAAAACTGGCTCAGGAAATCACTTCCCGGAAAGAGCGGCTCACTCTGGTGGCCGTCGGCGGCGATGGAACCGTCAACGAAATCCTGAACGGAATCCGTGACTTTTCTCTGGTGACCTTTGCCTACATTCCCACCGGTTCCAGCAACGACTTTGCGCGGGCTTTAGGCCTGCCATCAGATACCGCTGCCGCTGTCCGGAACATTCTGCACCCTTCCTATTTCCGCCGGATCGATCTGGGGAAGGTGTCTTTAGGCGAACGGGAGCAGCTTTTTGCAGTCAGCTGCGGCTGCGGATACGATGCGGCTATCTGCCACGCCGCTTTTTCCTCCTCGGTAAAAAATCTGCTGAACCGGTTCCGCCTGGGAAAACTGACCTATATTGCCACCGGCGTCAGACAGCTGATCCTCTGCCGGCCCGCTCCCTTAAGCATTACCCTGGACAATGGAAGAACGCTCCGGTACCGCAGGACCTTCTTCGCCGCCGCCATGAACTGCCGTTTTGAAGGAGGCGGGGTCCGTTTTTGTCCCTCGGCTCTCCCGGATGACGGTTTCCTCAATCTCTGCATTGTGGAAGGCCCCTCCAGGCTACTCATCCTGCCGCTGTTTCTTCTTTCACTGGCCGGAATTCACGGGATTCTGCCCGGTGTCCACCTGCTGCGGGTCCGTTCCGCTGAATTTCAGTGCTCCCGCCGTCTTCCTGTCCATACGGACGGAGAGCCTTATTTTCTGAAGGGAAAAATGCAGATCCGCTGTGTGCCCGGAATTCTGTCTATTATTTCCGGACCGGGAAAAAATAGCCGGAATTGATGATCACTTTCTGAACATTTTCTTAAGATAAAAGAAACTTCGTTGAATATGAAGAATTATTGTGCTATACTCCGTTTCATATAATGAGAACATCCGTAACGTTCAACGCATTATATACGAGAAAAGAGGATAAGCATATGAAGGCATTTTTTCAGAAATACAGGCATGCCCTGGTACTGCTTTACGGACTGATCTACATGCCCTGGTTTATGTGGCTGGAAAGCCGGTCAAACCTGCCCTATCATGTAATCCATGTGAAACTGGACGATATGATCCCCTTTGTGGAGTATTTTATAGTCCCCTATCTGCTCTGGTTCGTCTATGTGGCAGCGGTGTTTGTTTATCTGTTTTTCAAAAACCGGCGGGAGTTTTATCAGTACTGCATCTTTTTGTTTACCGGAATGACGCTGTTTCTGATTGTCTCCACCCTGTATCCGAACGGACATCTGCTGCGCCCGAACACATTTGCACGGAATAATATCTTTACCTTTGCCGTGCAGATTCTGTATCAGGCGGATACGGCTACCAATATTTTCCCGAGTCTGCATGTGTACAATTCCATCGCGGCGCACCGTGCTGTGGCCAACAGCGAGACATTGGCCGGGAACCGCCTGATTCGCGGAGGTTCTTTCGTGCTGATGGTTTCCATTATCCTGGCTACCATGTTTTTAAAGCAGCACTCTGTGCTGGATGTGATCTCCGGTATTCTGCTGGGTCTTGTGATGGAACAGCTTGTGTACCGCACAGATTATTCAGCTGTCAGAATCGGATGGGGAAGAAAGCGGAAGCCGGAAGAGGCAGCCTGACATCTATTCCTGTATCCAGGTTATCTATATGGAGATTTCCCCCGCAGTGGATTGCGGCATCTGAATGTTGAAAAGCCCCCGGCTTTCCGTGACAGGTTCACGGCGCCGGAGGCTTTTTCTTAGTTGAATCCTACGAACCGGTTCGCAATCTTATAGGCAGCTTCTGAAATCTTTCTTCCGCTCTTGCCCGGAAGATTCATGGTTCTTCCCAGGATTCCCCACTTAAGCTCATAATAAGTCTTTCTGTCTTTTTTCTTCAGATATTTCCAAAGCTCATATTTCTTCTGCAGATTTTCTTCCGTACCGGAACGAATCGCTATGATGGACGATACCACCATGATGATCTCCAGATAATTCTTCATATAATGGCGCAGCTTCTTATTTGGAATCAGCCGGGGATCGCTGAGCTTGTAGTCATCAATCATCATTTTATTTACTTTGATCTGCTGATCGATGCGGCCTATCATAACCTTCTCATTGACTGACTGATCCTGGCGTCCGATGTAATACCGGTAAAAATTCACATCCAGATAATACAGGTATTTCACATAGGGAAGGGGATGATATACAAAAATATTATCCACATAAAAGGTGTGCTTCGGCAGATCCAGTCCACATTCCCGCAGCAGCTTTGTCCGGTAGATAACGGAATGCATGAGAATATACTGTCCTTTGTGCAGGAACTTCACGTCATCCCAGGTAAATACCCGGTCCTGCGGGAAAGCCGAGCGGTAGCTCATAACCTTTTTACGCTTGGCTCCTTCTTTTTCATAGACAAAATTGCTGATCAGCATATCCACGGAAGGTCTGGCCCCTGCCAGCTGGCTCAGTGTCTTCAGAATCTCCTTATATGCGGAAATAGATACCCAGTCGTCGCTGTCCACGACCTTGAAATAGAGGCCCGTGGCATTCTTAAGCCCTGTATTGACAGCCTCGCCGTGGCCTCCGTTTTCCTGATGAACCGCTTTTACAATCGTGGGATATTTCTGAGCGTATTCGTCGGCTATGGCCCCGGTTCCATCTTTGGACCCGTCGTCCACAATAATTATCTCCACTTCCTCACCGCCCACAAGCAGCGAATGAATACAGTTTCTCATATAAGCCTCGGAATTATAGCATGGAATTGTAACAGATAACAGCTTCATGTTCTCCTCCTCATATCGTTCGTTTCCCGCCACCTAAGTGACTGTCTTTTGTATTTATATTTTACGCCGGCAGGCAGAAAGCAATTCGCCCCTTTATCTGCCAGCGGTAATACCGTACTTTATGCCTTCCTTCTTCTTTCACCTCTGTCAAAAACGTTCCCGGAAATAGCGTGTATAAGCGGAAAAGGCCGCCGGAATCGAAAAAGTCTCTTCCATCTGTCTCTTTTCCACAAAAAAGATTCCATCCTTTTCTCTCCGTCCCGGATGCTCCGCAAACTGTTCCGGCTCCGGTTCTTCTACTTTCACCGCGTATCCGGCCATATGCCATTCAATATGGCTGAAAATATGCTTTGCCGCCGGAAGCTCCTGAATCCGTATGGGAGAAAGCCCCTGCTCCTTTACAAAAGCAAGCACCTCTTCCCGATCCAGACGGCCTTCCAGGTTCGGCAGCTCATAAAGCCCCGCCAGCAGTCCCTTCGCCGGTCTTTTTCGCAGAGCGGCTTTGTTATCTGAAACGAGAACCAGTACCGTTCTGTCTTCAATCTTCCGCTTTGCCGGCGGAGTTTTTTTCGGGAGCTCCAGTTCTACCCCCTCCGCGTGGGCTCCGCAGAGTTTTTCCAGGGGACATTCCCCGCATCTTGGCGCCCCGTTCGGCACACAGACAAGGGCTCCCAGCTCGATCAGCGACTGGTTGAAATCCCCGGCCCTTCCCTTCGGAATAATTTCCTGAACTTCTTGTTCAAACTTCCGGCGGACTGACTGCTTCAGAATATCCTCATAGTTTTTTTCAAGCCTTGAAAGAACCCGGAGCACGTTGCCGTCCACCGCTGGTCTGCTCATGCCGAAAGCAATGGACGCAATGGCTCCCGCCGTATAGCTTCCGATTCCGGGCAGCGACAGAATGGCGTCATAATCGGCAGGCATCTCCCCGCCGTATTCCTCCACAAGAATGCGGGCGGCTTTCTGCATATTCCGCACCCGGTTGTAATATCCAAGCCCCTCCCAGAGCTTCAAAAGCCTGTCCTCCGGCGCCTCCGCCAGCTCCCGAATCGACGGCAGTTCTCCAATAAAGCGCTCGAAATAGGGCTTTACGGCTTCCACCCGGGTCTGCTGCAGCATAATCTCCGAGACCCATACCCGGTACGGAGACGGATGCTCTCTCCAGGGAAGGACCCTGGCATGGCCGTCGTACCAGGCCAGAAGAGGCGTGACTGTTTCCTGTAAATAAACCATTTATAAGTGAACCTCGATTCTCTGATCTATCGTCATTTCATCCGGCTTTACCAGGCAGTCATAAGCCAGAATCCGCACGCCCTTTCCGGCGGCTTCCCGAAGCGTCTCCCCGAAAGCCGGATGAGTCCGGTCGTTGGGTTCAAACGCATGGACGCCCTTCATCTGAATCACAAAAAGGATATAGGCTTCATAACCGTCATCCAGGCAGCGCATCAATTCCCGGATATGCTTTACGCCCCGTTCGGTGGGCGCGTCGGGGAAGCGGGCGGTACCGTCCTCCTCCAAAGTCACTCCTTTGACTTCCATAAAAGCCTTCCGCCCTTCTGTCTCCAGGTAAAAGTCAAAACGGGAATTTTCATACTTATATTCCGGGCGGACCAGAATTTCTTTTGTCCCTAGACCGCCGTTCTTCAGCCACTCTGCCGCGGCTTTGTTGGGCGCCTGGGAATCCATATTCACCCACTGAGCCCCCTTTTTCACGGAAATCAGATCGAGAGCCGTCTTCCGGGCCGGATTGTCCGACCTCTGAACATACAGCTCCGCTCCCGGAATCAGAAGCTCTCTGCACCGTCCGGTATTTTTTACATGGCAGATTTCCTGCTTCCCTGCCTGCTCTACATAAGCCACAAACCGGTTCGGCCGGCTGATGAAAACGGCAGGCTCCATATTTTCATAATGCATGGTTCTGTCAATACCTTTGCTATTGTAATTGATATTCTTTAACATTTGATTGGGCTTTTCTTAACATTTTGTAAAATCGCCCACACAAAAGCGGTATCCAACTCCATCCTGTACTCTCCCGACAGAAGGCGCTGTTATCTGTATTTTCTTAAACCGCCCCTTATGATAACCGTCAGAATAAGCTGATAAAGCAGGACCGCAGTCCCACCGGCTACAATCATCCATGCAGGAGCAGAGACCAGCGCCAGAATAATTATCACTCCCCAGCCAATCACCACGCTCCAGCTCACCACAGGCCACAGCTTTCCAAAGCGTTCCTGGTAAACCTGCTTCACCTGACTGTTCCGTTCCTTTCCCCTGCGGAATCCCTGTTCTGTCACCGATTCATAAGTACCCCTGCAAATCAGATATGCAAAAAGAATCAGCCATGCCAGAGAAACCATGCCACCCTGCAGCAGCTTCATCAAATGAATTGCCATTCCCGCGCCTCCCAGCAGAAGCGCAGCGAGAAATGTTTTCCAGTCATACATCTTCAAACTCCCCACCTCCCGGGCCAATACAGTAAAATCAACACCTCCGGATACCCCTGCTGTTACAGCTTTGCTTTTTATCATTATACCAGACTTCCAGATGCCTCTCAACAGAGAAAAATATCCCTTGCGTTATTTTCCATATTATAGTAATCTGTTTTTGTACTGATCAGTACAGACTTCCCGGCAGTCCGCCGGAGCATTTTCCCCATTTTTTATCACAGAAGGAAAGGATTCTGTCTATGGAACAATTCGATTTTAATGGTTCTGTAAAGGCTGTGACGTGGAACACCCCGCCGCAGACAAAAGAGGAAACGCTGGAACGGCTGCGTCAGTCCCCGGTTCTCTACAACGGATACAGGAAATTAAACGAACGCTGGAAAGAGCTCTTTCTGGATTTCTGCCAGGGAAAGAAATCTCTGCCGCTCACCTATGACCCGTTTTTTAAATACCTCTTTGATCCGGAGATTCATGGGAAACGGCTTTCCCGCTTTGTCTCCAGTCTTCTGGGCTTCGAGGTAAAGATCCTCCAGGCTCTTCCCAGTGAAGACAGGCTGATAGACGGAGAAAGCTATCTGATTATGGATCTGCTGGCCAGACTTACCGATGGTTCTCTGGTCAATATCGAGGTGCAGAAACAGGGATATGCCTTTCCGGCAGAACGTATTTCCTGTTACTCTGCCGATCTTCTCATGCGCCAGTACATGAGAGTGAGAGGAAACGCAGAAAGAAAAAGCTTCTCCTACAAAGACATAAAGAAAGTCTATGTCATTGTTCTGTTTGAAAAAAGCACCTCTTTGTTTCATCAATTTCCGGGAATCTATCTGCACCACGGAAAAACTATTTTCGATTCCGGGCTTAACATGGAACTTCTGCAGGAATATTATCTGATCGCCCTTGACGTTTTTCAAAAAATTCCGTATCCTGAAGGTGAAAAGAGTGAACAAAGAGCATGGCTCTCTTTGCTGACCACGGAAAATCTGGAGGATGCCGAAAGGCTGATTGAAGACTATCCCTGGCTCAAAGAGATTTATCAGGAAATCGCCATGCTGCGCCGGAAACCGGAGGAGGTGCTCGGAATGTGGTCGGAAGCTTTGCGTATGCTGGACGAGAATACCTTGAAGTATTATGTGGAAGAGCTGGAAGAAAAACTGCAGCAGGTAACGAAAGAAAAGGACGAAGAGCTGCGGAAAACTCTGCGGGAGAATCGGGAAAAGGATGCAGAAATCGCAGCGTTAAAGAAGCAGCTTGAGGAACTAAGCAAAAAATAACTCTATATTATAAACACAGAAAATACCCTCAGTTGACAAGGACACACACGCCTCCAGCGGCCTAATTACGGCATTTTCTGCGTCATCGTCAATCGGCGTACGTTTAGTACACCTCATTCCCGCTTCCTTGAAACTACCGTAATTAGGCCTACTGGAGGTCGAAGAGTCAGGCAGCGGCTGTTTCAGTGCCCTGCAAGGCGCTTGAACGACGCGTACTGGACGTACGCGGAGAGAAAAGCAACGCGGCAGGACACTGAAACAGCCCTGTCCTGACCGTATGTGCTCTTGTCAACTGAGGGTATACCTGGCACAGAAACTGCCGGAAAATAGATTCTTTTAATCAGGGGAAGGTGCAGCTCGCATGAGCCGCGCCTTCCCCTGAAATTTATTCCCTGAAAACGGGGTGTCGAGAGCGTCTCACCTCTGTGTCTTTCTCTTACTACCACTTCAGGGCGCTGTACCAGAATTTCAGCAATCCGATGGGGCTTTTGGCCTTCACATAGGTCAGGCCGCCGATTCCGTAGCCTGCAGACTCTACCTTTCCGTTTTCCCGGATTCCAAAAGAAGTCAGGTCGCCTGCGCTGACAGAGACCACATGGGTCCATCCCTCCGTCTCGAGCTGGTTCGAGCCATTGCTTCCGGCAGCCACGACTGTGCCGTCACTTTTTACGCCCAGAACATGGCCCATGGATACTGTGATATCTATCACGTCCGTCCAGCCCTCCACAGCTTCCCGTATCACCAGGTTATTCCCGCCGCAGAGTACGGTGCCGTCTGTCTTCAGCCCCAGAGTGGCCGCCCCGGAGGAGGTGCACACCTCTGTAATCTCAGAGCCGTCCCATTCCTGAGCCTGGGAAAGCTGCTTGTAACCGTCGTTTCCGATTCCATTGAGGCTGCCGTCCTGGGCGCGTACCAGGATGGAGGCTGTAAAGCCATACACTTCTGTTCCATAAATCTGCCCTTCTCCCGGGCCATAATGGTCGCTCACATACCTTTTTATGCTGTCATAATCTGAACCGCCTCCGGCGATCAGCACTCTTCCGTCCGAGCACAGACCGTAGGTCTGCTCCAGATTATTGTCGGAGACAGCCTGTATCTGGATCACGTCTGTCCAGTCTCCCACTGCGTTCTCGCCCCAGGTATCCGCTCCCGCCGATACGACTGTCCCGTCCCTTTTCAGGCCCACGATGTGGTAGCCGCCCACGCTGATGGCCTGAATATCCGTCCAGCTCTCCGCTTCACGGACAGACTCGTCCTGGCCCTCCAGACCGGCGATCAGAACATGGCCATCCGCCGTAAGTCCCGCGCTGTAATAGCGGCCCGCGCCTACATCCACCAGGTTTTCCCAGTCTGAGACCTCGCACTGGCCTGCGTCGTTCATGCCGCTGGCCCGCGCCGTGCCGTCCTCTGTAAGTCCCACCACATGATAATAGCGGGTGTCCACCTTTGTGATATGGCTCCAGCCGGAAGCGTAGAGCCCGTTATTTATGACAGTCACCGCTCCGATAAAGACAGCAAAGAAAGCCAGTGTCCGAAGCAGGTAGCTGAGAGGGGATCTGTCCTTCCAGTGCTTCCCGACCCCGCTGTAATACTGGGAATGCGACACCTCAAGAGTAGGAATCTCTACCCCGGGCAGCCTGTATTTCGCGCAGACTGCCTCCATAGCCGTCTGGTAGGATGCTTTGATACGCTCCGCGATCTCCCACACGGCGCCGGCAGCCTTCTCCTTTGTCTCATAGGCGTCTCTGGCGTTCTTCGCCAGCACCATCATCATGATCCGCTCCACCAGAAAGAGAACTGCGGGAAGCAGAATCAGCACAAGCTGAAACAGCACAATCTTCCTCCGGGAAAGAACATAGAGGACCAGGCTGACGACGATACCAATATAAACACTCCAGTTATCCTTTGGTATCAGGCATCTCGCCCAGGCAATGATGAAGACAAGCGAAATGACAAAAAGCCACTGGGACTTCTTGTAAAAGTCTGTGGTGTATCCGGTGCTGTATCGGAAGTTCCAGAGCACCAGCATATAGGAAGCTGCCATGGCCGCCAGAGAAAGCCCCAGCAGAACCGCCCGCAAGGGCCCGCCATTCAGAAGAGGGGAATGGCTCATAGCCGTATTCTCATAAGCGTACTCGATCTTTTCCTGCTCCGCGAACAGGGGCTCCACCGCTGTGTCCCGCCGCTGATAGGCCCGTCGCAGCGCGTCCAGCTCTCTCTGGCGTTTCGCGCCCTCATGCCAGTCCTCCAGCTCCTGAAAGCGGCTGTCAAAGGCCGGAAGATAGAGCTTCACCCGCTCCTCTGCCTTCTGCACCTCCTCCCTTCCTTCTGCTTCATAGTCCTGAAGCAGCCGTGTAAGGCGCAGAAGCTCCTGCCAGGCCGCCTGATTCATCAGCGCCTTCATGCTCTCCGTATATTTTTCAGCGGAAGCCTTATCCGCAGACTGTACTGCCTGCCGGTAGCTCTGGTCCACCTCGCCGGAGAGCACAGGGACCGTGAGCCCTTTTGTCAGGGCGCAGACCAGTCCCCAGTGGGCCCGGTACTCCTCCGTGTCCGCAGCCGCAGCCTGACGGAAGCAGCCTGCCGCCTTTTCATAATCGCCGGCGTCCAGAGCCGCCTGGCCCTCCCGCAGAAGCTCAAGGTTTTTCCTTACCAGATCGGAGGAACGGTTCTGGCGTCCGAACATCCGGTTGATTTCTGCCGTAATCCGGTCCTGGAAACCGCTTCCCTCACAGGCGACAGACTGCAGGGGCTGAAGCTCCAGAGGCAGATCCTCCGGGCGAATCCCCCGGAACACTGACAGAAGCTTCCTGCCCGCGTCCTGCCTCCTGTATGCCAGGAAACGCCGCCAGACTGCCTGAAAGCGGGCGTCCTCCCGGTCTGTCTTCCGGGTCATAACTACCAGCATGGCCTCCGCCTTTTCGGCTGCTGCCATCTCGTAAAGGTTCAGGTCCCGCCGGTCCACATTTGCCAGCATGGCTGGATGGAAGATCCGGTAGCCGGCTTCCTCCAGAGCCTTTCCGATCTGTACAGACAGAAGAAAATCCTCCGTTCCCGGCGCCGCCGTGCAGTCGATGCTGATATCCGGAGCCGCGAGCGCCCTGGAAATGGCCATCAGCTTCTTATGCTGGGCGTCGATATCTCTGGCCGTTCCTTCATAATAGTGGCGCGCCTCCCGGGGCACATAAGTCATCATTTTTTCGTAAGCCGGGTCCTGTAAAAAGGAGCCGTGCTCTACCCGGTGGAACAGCACTCCGCCATAGTCCAGGGCATTTTCCGAGATTTCCACTCCGTATTTGCTCAGGAGATAGCCCCAGTTGGCCTCTGGCTCTGCCGCGTCCACTTTCAAAATCCGGCTGTAATAATTCTCTGCCATGTCGTAATTGCCGCTGTGGCGGGCGTCGGCCGCCAGAAGGTAGAGATTCTCCTTCTGGGCGAACTGATTGGGCAGAACGAAGATAGCCTGACAGGCCGGACAGGTCCCGATCTTCGTCCCTTCCGCCACAGAAATGCGGCTGCCGCACTGGCTGCATCTGTAAGTGCTCATGGTTCTTCTGTTTTCCTCCTTCACTCCCGCAGCACTGAAACCTGCGGGATATTCTGCTTTCTGTCAGATATCACGCAAAGAGCTGCTCACTCCTCCTCCGCGTAAGGCGCAGGCACATCCACGTCCGGGAAATCCTGCATGGCCTTTCTCATGGCCACATCCCCGGCGGAATTGCCGTAAAGCTGCCCCTTCAGGCTGCCGTAGCCGTCTGTGAACAGATTGACCGTATGGCTGGGAGAGGCGGCAAAGGCCGCGAAGTATCCTGCGCTTCCCGTCACTCCGGTTCCGCCGTCGTCATCTCCGTCTATCCCTGCGCAGACCATATCCCCGTCCAGAGTCAGCACGCCGACCCTTCCGCAGCCGTGGTAGACCACGCCTACGCCTGAATCAGGCAATCCATAAGAGCTGCCGCTCTGGAGCAGGGTTCCGTCCTCCGTCACCGCGAGGATGCTGTCCCCCACAAGAGCCGCGTACGCGATACCGCTCCAGTCTGCCGGGATCTGGGCCGCCGGGTTCGTGCAGACAAGACTTCCGTCCCGCCGTACCGCCACCAGATAATTTCCGTCCAGATCAAACTGGATCACATCCGAGGCCACCAGGCCTGCTCCTGTGGCGTAGAGATCGCCGCTGCCGGTCAGTCCCGCCGCGAAGCTGTCGCTTACCCGAATGCTCACCAGATCGCTCCAGCCGCTCACGGAAAGTCCCGCTGCCTGGCCAAGCAGGTAGGCCGTACCGTCCCGGCGCACAGCTCCCGCCGAAGCTCCGCTGTCAGAGAGGGCTACAGAAACCGCTCCTCCCTCTTCAAAGGTGAAGCCGCCGTCCTGGCCCCAGCTTGTGATATTTCCTTCCATATCGAGGCTTGCGATCTTTCCATCCCGGCTTCCGGCCAGCACACCCCGTCCAAAGACAATCCGCCAGGTTCTCACCATATCCGGGTCCGAAGTCCCGAAAGACACCAGTGTGTTCCAGGCCTCGTAAATCTTTCCTTCTTCCAGATACTGCAGGCCCTCCGCGTGAAGCTCTGAGATCATGGCCGCCGCCTCCTGCACATAGGGCTCTGCTCCGAGGATCTCTGACACCACAGAAGCCCGCTGTGTCATATCATCCAGGTTCTCGATCGCAGCATTGTAAGAGGTCTGCTCCAGGCGGCTCTTGCAGGCCAGGGCCATCTGACTGCTGTCTTTATAGTCTTCCAGCTCCGCATAGAGGCTGTAGGCTTCCTCGTACAGACCGTGGCTGTAGGCCGTCTGCGCCTCCCGGTACTGCTTTGCCATAAGGCCCGCCGGTGATTTAGAATAAATCAGATAGCCGATACCGCAGCCTGCCAGAATCACCACGGCTGCCGCCGCAAAGATACGCAGACGGTTCTTTCTTCTTATTCTGGCTTTTGCTTCCTCCTGCTGCTTGCGCTTTCCAGCCTCCCGGACCTCCTGCTCCTTTTCCTTCCGCCACTTTTCCTGCTCTCTCTCCTGACGCTTCCGCTCTCTCTCCTGCTCCGCGAACACGGAAGCCATCTCGTCCGTCCGGGCAGCCGTCTCCCGGTAGGTCTGCTGCTCACGCTCGCTGGCGAAAGCAAGGGCGCTCCGGTAATCCGCCTCCTGGGCAATGCTTTCTCCCGACTGAATCAGCGCTTCCTCAGACACGCAGCGACGCTTTGCCAAAAGCAGGCCCCAGTAGGCCTGACTCTCCGTGGGGCTCTTTAAAAGGATCGACTGATACTGCTCCGCCGCCTCCTCGAAGTTTCCTCCCTCCAGAGTCTGACGCGCCTTCAGAAGAAGGTTTGCATAAGTAAAACTCTCATGGGTTCCGGCCTGCTCCTTTAAGGCTCCCCGGTAATCAGAAAGAGCTTCCTTTACCGCCTCCTGAAGTCTGGAGGCAAAGCTCTCCCGGCTCATATCCAGACGGCTGTCGATGCCGTCGAAATAGCTGTCCGGAATGTCTTCATACTCGTCCAGATTTTCAAAGACTGTGATCAGGACGGGAATCTGTCCCTTCGCCTCCCGCAGAGCCTTCTCCTTTCTGTGCAGGAAGCGCTCCGCCGCGAAATTCACATCCTCTGTGAAGGCTTCCTTCTCCGAAGCTGCCAGGATCAGGACGCTGGCCGTGGAGGCCGCCCGGTAGACGGCAGGCTCAAAAAAGTCCTCATCCTCTGCCAGATCAAGGGGCGCGCAGAACACAGAGAGTCCTACAGCCTTAAGAAGCTGGCGGATCTGGACAGCACGGTTCAGGGAGCTTAAGCTCTCCTGGGACACGGCCAGCCATACGTCCACCGGAGGATGGGAAGCGGCCCAGGCAGACACACGCTCCTGAAGGGCATGGATTTCCGCCGCCTGCTTCTCGTATGCTTCTCTCTGGGACCCTTCCGAGAGTTCCAGCACCTTTTTCACATCTTCATTTCCCAGAAAATCTGTCTTTTCCGCCTGATGGCAGATCAGCCGGTAATGTCCCTCTCCCAGATCCTCATATTCGATCTCGTAGAGAGCCAGCGCCCGCTTAAAATACGCTTCCGCCTGGGAAGAATCCGCCGCCAGAATCTCGCTGTATGTCTGGAAGGCTCCCTCAAAATCCCGGCGTTTTGCGGCTTCCGCCGCAAAAAGATAGCTGCTTTCCGCCTCCGTATAGCCCTTTGGCACCTCCACCCGCGTTCCGCAGTTTACGCAGACAGCTTCCTTCTGGCCGTCCTCCAGCCGTAAAAGTCCGTTGCAGACCGGACAGTAAATCCGCAGCATTACAGCATCCCCCTCTCACACTGTTCCAGCTTTTCCTGAAACTGCCGCGTTTTTTCCGCCGCAGCTTTCCTGGCCTGTTCCCGCCATTCTTTCATACGGGAATCGAAATCCACATAGTATTTCCGATAGGCTTCCGCAGCCGCCTCTATCTGCTGACACAGATCAGAGACATTCTTTTCCTCAAGCTCCGAAAGATCTCTTTTCTGCCGGGCCGCCCAGTCCATTCCCTCCCGGATTCTCTTCCTCTGGCCGGCAAAGCCGGATACCAGCTTCACCGAGTAAACGGCTGCCGCTAAAGTCACAAGAATCGTAAAGGGAATCCCCAGATGATGATTCATCGGAACAGAGACGATCAGCATCACCAGCCAGTAGACGAAGCCTATCACCACCAGGCGTATCAGGTATGTGACGCAGCCCGAGTCCAGAAGCTCCCGGGCGCTTAAGAATCTCCAGATATAGATCCCGTAGATCACCGGCTGAATCAACAGCATGATCGTGAGAAGAGCGCCCAGGTTTCCGTCCACAGCCGTTGTGATATAGCACAGAGCTATGAGAGGGAGCACATTTCCGGGAATCAAAAAGAGCAGCTTATCCCGTATCACGGCAGGTTTCTGCTTCACACTTTCCTCCAGAAGCTTCTTCTGCCCGGCACACCGCTTTTCCAGCTCTCCAAAGCCAGCGCCCGCCTTCTGCTTTATCAGCGCCCGGACCTTGCCCTCGCACTCCCCTCTCTTATTTTCTGTCTTTTTAAACCAGGCCTGGTTCTCCCGGCAGTTATCCGCGATTTTCCGGAGCTCCTGCTTCTTCTCCTCCGAAGCGCAGGCAAGAGCTTTCTGAAAATACTCGTTTTCATCGATGGGGAAGGCGTAGGCCCCCAGAGCCTCCCTGCCCGGAACCTTCAGGCTGCTCATCATCAGGCCCAGCCAGTTTTCCGGATCTTCCTCTCCGCCCGGCTGGCCAAGAGCCCGAAGGAACAGCTCCTCCGCCTCCGTATATTCCTTATTGACCAGGCGGATCACAGCGAGGGTACGGGTCTTCTCCGCGCTCTCCGCAAGACCGTCCTCCACGCCTTTCCGGGAAGCATCCGGGGACATACCGCCTGTGCGCACCTCCCTTAAGATGTCGGATACATTTTCCGCTTTTCCCCTCTCAAAATGAGCCGCCACCAGATTCAAAAGCTCGCTCTTGGGGTCCGCTGAAGTCATCATTTCCACATAGGAGGGCATCTTTCTTAAAGCTGCCGGAAGCTCCTCGCGCTTCATATGCTGGAACACAGGAATCAGCAGACGCTCTGTGCTTCCTTTTTCTCTCAGATCCTGCTCGATAAGAGCCGCGTAACGGCTCCACTCGTTTTTTACCCAGACTGCTTCGTAATATTCCTGCCTTGAGGCCACCGCGATCAGAACCTTCGCGCTCTGCAGAGCCGCAAAGATACGGGGCTCGTATTCCTCTCCGGCTTTCAGCGTCTCCTCAGCGAAGAACACCTGATAGCCCCGCCTTGTAAGCTCCCGGTAATAATCCGCCGCCATGCGGCTGTCCGCCGTACGCTTCTCCCCTTCCTCAGAACGCTTGTAGCAGATGAACACATCCACCGGAGTCTCCTGGCTGGAAATGGACAGGCTCTTCACCTGGATGCTGTCAATCAGACTGCTCTGATTTATGTAAAAGTACCGGTCCAGAGAGTTCCAGGACAGATCAACTGCCTTCTTTGCATACAGATACTCGCTGAATTTCTGCACGGACAGGCGGTGAAGGGTGGGAAGCTGTTCTCCCGTGGCCGGATCAGTCACATACTCGATTCCGTATTCGCTTAAGGCAAGTCCCCAGCAGACTGCCGCGTCCTGGGGATTCTCAATCAGAAGCTTCTGGAACAGTTCCTTGGCCTCGTCAAAACGGCTTTCCCTTAAGGAGGTTCCCGCTTTTTCATAAAGCCTGTTTATCTTTTCATCTTTCGGCAGCGGATTTTCCGCCATACAGCAGGTGCAGATTCCGATGCTGCTGCCCGGCTGTACGAGAACCTCTCCGCCGCAGTACATACATTTCATACTTATCTTCTCCCTTTTTTCTCAATTACTGCGGGGTATCGGGCCCGCCTTTCCGTCCGGCTCCCGGCCTTTTCCCCTCCCTGTCAAGCTCTGTCATGCGGGCCGCCGCCGTAGCCCCCACAATCGCGTAGATGGCTGCTCCCGCCAGAAGCACCACCTCCAGAAGCACCAGAAGCTTCCAGGCTCCTGCCGGAAGAAAGGCGGATATCAGGTTTAAAACCACAACCAGCGCCGGATACAGCCAGAGCAGATGAAGAGCTTCATAGATATTTTCCGCTGTCTGCAGGCTGTCCGAGGCGGCGATGCCGATCCACAGGCCTCCGCCTGTCAGAAGGAAAGCAAGAACAGCAAAGCCAAAGCCTATCCAGCTTACGTTCTTTTCCAGATCCGCCAGAAGGAAATAGGCCGCCATATACACCAGAAGGAACAGAGCCGCTATCGCCACTGCCCGAATTCCATAGGAAGTTTTTTTATTCATAGTCTGATTCATCCTTTCTTATCTGTCTGTCATCCCTGCTCCGGTCTTCTCATACCACAGCCACCGCAGAACGCGGCGTCAGCCGGATTCTCACGGCCGCAGGCACAGGTCCACCCGGCCGGCTTTTCCGGTTCCGGCTCCGGCCTTTTCGTGCCGCAGCCACCGCAGAACGCGGCGTCTGCCGGATTCTCACGGCCGCAGGCGCAGACCCAGCCGGAGGACCGGGGCGCGGCAGATGCCTGAGGCTGCGCGTATGGATTCTGCCCGGCATATGGATTCTGTCCGGCGTATGAATTCACCATCCCCGGACCAGCCGCTGGCGTTCCTCCCATTCCGCCAGCCTCCGCCGTTCCGGCTCCGGCCATGTTCATAGCCTGAGACATGTTGACTCCGGCCTGGCTTCCGCTGTTCATGGCGTCCTTCATCACGTCTCCCATACTGCGCATCATCTCCAGGCCGATTCCCATCTTCATCACGTCTCCGAAAAAGCCTGCCATATCACCCATGCCGCTGCCGCTGTCTCCGGAGCCGCCGGCAGCTCCGCCTCCGGCTCCTCCTGCGGCTCCTGCGTCTACCATATGATCGAGGGTCGCGAACTGATGCTCCTGCACTGAGGTGATACCCTCCAGAGAACGGCGGACCGCCTCGCTCTGAGCCGCAGCCACATTTGCTCTCGCGGCCACATCCGCTTCCACAAGCGTCTTCTCTCCCTCCAGCCGGGCCAGCTCCGCTTCTTTCTGGGCCTGCTTAAGCCTCAGCTCATATTCCAGATCCAGCTTCCCATGCTGGATGTAGCGGCCCTCCGCCAGACGCCGGGCATCCTGAAAGGCAGGATTATCCTCCGGAAGCGCAAAGGCATCCACATAGAACTCCCGAAGCCATACCCCGTATTTCCGGAATTCCGGCTCCAGTACCGCATACAAAGCCTGGCTGATATCATTCAGATGCTGATCCAGCGTAAAGGCATTCATGTTTTCCATCTGTAGAACCCGCCCCAGAAATGTCTTAATCTTCGTGTTCAGCATACTGTTGAACTTATCGCGCAGGCTCTCTGCCGTCAGCTCCTCCCCGGTTCCCACAAGCCAGGTCAGCATCTCCCTTACCTGCTCCGGGGCCGGCTGCACATTCATGGTACCGCTGGCTCCCACATTCAGAGGCATCGCTTTTCCGGGTTCCACCTCAAGCATCACGTTCACACGCTCCCGTGTCCCCCATGGCAGCGACATCTGCACGGAGAGATTTACGAAATATACCTCCGCATGAAAATATCTTCCGAATCTCAGCTTTGTAAAGAAACGCAAAAAAGGAAAGTTCCGTGTCTCCAGCACATGCATTCCGGGGCCCAGAACGTCCACGATCTGTCCGTCCCGGAAAAACACTGCCGCCTGGGATTCGTGTACGTTGAGCCGCGTTCCGAACTCAAAATCCTGGGTGGCGCATTTCCACGCTATAACATCCGTACGTCCCTCATCCACTATCATTGTCCGCATAGCTTACCTCCTCCGCCCCTCTTCGGGCATAACCACAGTTATCTCATTCTACCCCCTTTTCCATATCCAGTCATTCATGTAAACTTTAACACTTTATCCGCCGAAAATTTTTCACTTTTCTTTGTCCCCTTCCACCCGTTTTCTGCGAATCCTTTTATAGAGGGATATCAGTGCAGCATGCAGAAAAGGATGATTTCTGCCCGGCGCTGAAAACAAAAGAGGGAGAACAGTTATGTCGCATCAGTTTATTTCTCCGGAAGAAGTACGAAGCTGGGAAAAAATACGGGATCTGGCGAAAGAGTGTATGAAAGCAAGCCAGGGAGAACGGCCCGAGGTCCGCCGGCTTAAAATTTTATACGAGGAAGAACGGAAAAAGAAAGGCGTTTCCAGGGCTGCAATGGACGCCCTGATCTATGAGCGGATACACGGCAGGGCGCCCGAAAGCGCCAGCAGCACCCTGAAAATCCGTTACTGGAGGACCGGGCATCACATTCCGGCGAACCGCGGCACTGCCCTGGCCTTCGCGGAAGCGCTGGAGCTGCCGCCGCAGGAAGCCGCCTGGCTTCTAACCGCCTGGCTTGACAAGTCCAGAGATCTCTATCTGACAGCGCCTTCCAGGCAGGATCGGCTTTACTGGGAGCGCCGCCTCCGGCTGGAAGAACTGGCAGCCGGCTATCTGGACCGCATGTCCAGCCAGCCTCCGGCCCATCTGAACGGAATCCGGCTCTCTGAGGGAGGCCCTTTAAGCAACCTGCGTCATCTGTATTATGTGGACGCCCTGCAGTACATCTGCCAGGAACCCGCGTCTTCTTTCTGGGAAAAGCATATTTACAGCATCCGCTATGACATGGAACTGAAACGGAGCCTGAAGCTTTTGGGAGAAATTCCCCGGAAGACCATGATCCGGCACCTGATTATTCTGGGTTTCCCCGGGCTCAGCGCGGCATGGATGAATGAACAGCTTTCCTTTTTCGGTTATCTGCCGCTGACTCCGGATCACACACTGACCGGAGGCGAATATCTGGATCGTCTTCTTCTGGGAATTCTGTCGGCTTATGAGGATCTGAAGCGCTCAGGCGGCCCGGAAAGCGCGCGTCTGTGGTTTCTGAACTGTTATCGAAGGCTGGATGCCTATTTTGTTAAAAACAGGAAAAACTGTTTTCGCTTTATGTATTTCAAATCACTGGAATAAACAAGAAGCCAGAAACTGTTAAAGTTTAGAATGTTGAGACACCTTCCCTTTCATGTCATGCTTAGGTCATTCTGCCGCGAATGCAATCTGAGGAAGTGTGTTATGAATGATTCGAAAAAGAATAGACTGCCGGACCCCGCAGAACTGATCCGGCAGTATGGTCCCCTGATCTGGAAAATCGTTTCCGCTTATCTTGATAATCCTGACGACATCCAGGAATGCGTCAATGATACCTTCTGTGAACTGTACCTGCACGGCGAGCGCTATGACCCGGACAAAGGCTCCTACGCCGCCTTTCTTTCGACAGCCGCCCGCAACAAGGCCATAGACAGATACCGGAAAAACCAGAATTTATCTTCCGGTTTCCTGTCCGGCTCCGCCAAACCCTGGTTCCGCAGAATACCCGACGCGGTCTCCGGAACCGCGGAAAAAAAACTGACTCTGGAAGAATTCCCGGCTCCCGATGATATGGCTGAAAAAATCGCCCAGCGTCTGGATCTGGAGGAAGCCATCGCCTCTCTGAAACCGGAAGAAGCCGAGCTTATCCGCATGAAATATTTCGACGGCATGACGATCAGAGAAATCGCCGCTTCTTTAGATCTCCCCTATGAGACCGTAAAAAAACGCCACCAGAGATCCTTACATAAACTCCGGCGCCAGCAGGACTGCTGACGCCGGAGTTCTCTTTTCCCAGGGCTGCGCAGTTAAACTTAAGCTTCACCTCAACCGCGCCGTCAGGAACTGAGCAGTCCTGCGAATCTCAGTTCCGCCCAGTATCTCCAAAGCTTATCCGAAGCGTTTTTCGGACGTGTGGAAAGCACGGAATAGGGCTTCATTTTCCCGGAATATTCCGCGGCAATGAACGGAAGCAGACTTCCCGGATCGGGAATCTGATACTCTGTCTCCCGCATCTCGCTGACATCCCCGAAAATATCATAGGGAGAAATTTCTCCACGGTGGCGGACCCGGAATACCATCACCGGCCCTTTCGCGATCACGATTCCCACCAGTTCTCCGTCCAGATAAAAGGCGTATCCGCACCGCATCAGATGCATGACAATATCGCTGCCAAGGCCCGCCTTCACCCGGTAAAAATCATACCGTTTTCTTTCAGAGTCAATCTGCCTTTCCTTTACCTCCAGCTGGTGCAGCTTCCACTTCAGGGCAGATATCTGGGACTCGGCCTTCTCTTTGATCTCATCCCTGCGCAGATCCCGGTACAGTTCTGAGCTGTAATAAGAATCGCTGCTCATCTCTCCCCGCAGCCACCGCTCTTCATTGGTATATAGACTGCTGTTTACGAAACGCTCAAAATTATCCCGCCTTTCCTCAAAGGCACGGAGCTCGCCGGACAGCCCGCCTGCGATGGAGCGGATCTCCCGCTGCAGGTACCAGTAATCATAGCTCTGCTCCGCGATAAAAGGCGGAGGCGGCTCTTTCAGCCCGGTCACCTGTCTGGGAGGCTGTTCTTCCCGGGCGCAGAGGATCGCCTTCATCGTCACAGGCGAGGTAATCCGGGCCTTCATTTTCTTCCGATCCGCGTACAGCACCACATAATCCGAGTAGGAAAAATAGGAGGACAGCACATCGGAAACCAGAAATCTGCTGTCATTTCTGGTCAGCGTCACCCCGCAGGCTTCACTGAAGTCATCCTGCTCCGAATAGATTCCATCCGGCATGGCGAAGGTACCCGCAAACCGCCCCGGCGGATTTTTGATCTCATAAGGCAGATCCCACCAGTAGCTTTTCCCCTCGATTCCCGGGACAGACTGGCGGATCTGATTAACCCTCCGGCATTCTTCCTCCCGTTCCGCGGCGATTCTTTCCAGATTTTCTTCTGAAGCGCCTTCCATTCCCCGGCGGTAACGGTCATAGAGAAGCCGTCCTCTCAGCTCCGTCATGCCCAGGGAAAAGGCTGCCTGTTTTAATTCTTCTTTCTCTGCCATAGCTTATTTCCTGACCAGATCCGCCAGAATGCGGTCCGCGTCTTCATCTCTGTTCTTTGCGGCCGCTTCCAGCATGAGTACCAGCTCATAATAGGCTTCCTCATGCGCGTTTCCCACATTGGAATAGGATTTGGAAAAGGCAAAATCGATTAATTCCGCGCATTCTGTGTGAAAGAGCTGCGCCAGCAGGTGCAGCGCAGGCATATTGCCCCGGTACGCCGACTTCCAGAGGGTAATCCAGCCATTGATCCGGATATCCTGGTAAAAGCCCTGTCTTCCGTTCAGAATCTGATAGGGACCTCCCCCGATCATAAGCGAATACCCCAGCATGTATCCGTACATGTCCTCCGTCTGGGTCGTAACCTCATCTCTGCCGGTCTTTACAAACGCGTTATACTGCTTATATACCTTGTCTGCCGCCTTCAGCTGATCTTTCTCTTCCAGATTTTTATTCACATAATCGTTGAGATATCGGATAAAAGGCTCCGCATGATGATTTGCCTCCACCACGTCGGCAGGCAGGCTGCTGAACAGTCCGCCCTTCGTCGGAATACCTTCTCCTGCATGAATAAGCAGTTCCTTCCAGAAAGCGTCATCCTTTTTCAAAGCCACATCCGTGACCACATGCTTTTCATCCTCGCTGTAATTGAACAGCATGGCGGCTCCCAGCCTGCGGACATTCTTTGTCAGCGGATAATAATCCTCTTTCAGACGGAAATTTCCCGCAGACTCCTCATAACACTCATAAAAAACTCCCAGCCAGTCGCTTCCGGCCTTTTTCCCGGCTTCCTTCGCAAGCTTATGGTACGCCGCGCCCTTTTCCGGGTCAAAGGGAATCTTCGCGCAGGCCACGTCATAGGCAAGGGCCATAAACAGATATCCCTGCCAGCCTTCCGGCCAGGCCCTGCAGGCCTCCTCCATAGCCGCGAAGGTCTCTGCGTTCGGTTTCTTCATCATGGCTCCAAATGCCTTCCAGTATGCCTTTTTCTCCGGCGGTTCCTTCTTAAATAATCCCATATCTGATCCCCTCCTGTGAACTTTACTCAAAAATACGGCTGCATCTACTCATCGTCATCCTCATCGCTGTCATCCTCCTCAAAGACCGGGTTCTCCAGCATTCTGCGCGCCAGGGGGCTTCCCATCCCGTTAAGCTTCACAAAATACTCCTTTGCCCTGTCCAGTGACTGCTCAAAATAGATGCCGTAGAAATACAGAAGCCCGAAAGCCGTCAGGGCTTCCCTGCCGCTCCCGCCGCTTAGGCGCTCAATCTCCGGCCGGATGGCCTCCCGGATGCTTTCGTGGAAGGCAGCCGTGAGTTCCCTGTTTTCCTCCGGCGTGTAACTTTCCACATGAAACTCCCTGTTCCAGTAGTCCAGAAGAAGCCTGGCCGCGGACTCGCTTCCCCCCTCCATAGCCAGAAGGTATTCCCGGGCGGCCCCTTCCGGGTCAAGCTCTCCATACAGCGGACTGCCGCAGAGCATTCCCAGGTGGGTATGCCCTTCCGCCAGGCCGGCGTCCGCCGCCTTTCTGGCACAGTATTCCAGCCTTTCAAAAGGCGGTTCCATCCCGCGGGCAGCCGACTGGGCAAAATAAGCTTCGATCATGGACAGCCAGGCAGCGTCAAAGCCAGACTCTGCCAGCTCCTCCAGCCTCCGCAGCCGCTCCTCCAGATCATTCATTTCGCAGAGCCGTCCCCAATAACTCAGTTTTTCCTCCTCTGACATCTCTCCGGCCGGTTTTTCTTTTGTTTCCCCCTGCCTGTGAGCCCTCTCACCCATGCGGCGCCTGTCTTCATCAGAAAGCTTCTCCTCCGGAGCCGTCCTGCTTTTAAACAGACTTTTCAATAATCCCATGCTGCACCTCCTCATTCCGTTTCCAACACTGTACTTTCTTTTCGCAGATGCTTCAACTATGTAAAGTTTAACAGTCTGCTCCCTGTGACAGAAAAATTGACAGAAAAATTCCCCCGGCTTCCGGAAGCGTACTCCCGGAAACTGAGGGACATCAGACAAACCTTATTCCGTGCTGCATCAGCTGAAGCCAAAGGGCGTTCCGCCTGAAAACTCTCCAATGCCAAACTCTCTGCGCGCGCCCGTTTTCCCACAGTAATACTCAGCCACGACATCATTATGAGTTTTAAGCTCCCAGATATCACCGCTGCTGTCACGCATAGACGATGGGAAGGACACGCTTTCCACCTTTCCGCTCTCCATGGGCACATGGAAGACAATGGACGCAATAAACCGGATGCAGAAACCGGAGCCAATCAGAACTGCCGCAATGGGAAGCAGAATCTTATCGGCCAGCGTCTCACAGCGGAGAATCATCAACACCGTATAGGCAAGTCCCGCCAGCATGACCAGAATCGTCAGCACCATCTCTATGGCTGATTCTCCTCCGGAACCGCCCAAAAAAATTCTCCTGATCAGGCCAATCAGGATGAACACTGTCATCAGAATAAAATAAGAGCCCGGAACACCGATGATTCCCGCATACTTTCTGCGAAGCGCATTATAAGCAAAATAGCTGCCGCCAAAGTACGCAAGCGCAAGAATCAGTAAAAACACTGTCATAACACTTTTCCTCCTGATAAATAAATATAAGTTCCGCGGCGCCTCCCTGAACGCCCTGCCAGAACGCCCTGCCAAATGATAACGGGTAACGGCAGCCCGTCTGATTCGCCGCCTTTTCACTGTACCCGCTTTCAGAGTCCGCGGCAACTTTCTGAACTTTAACAATTTCAGAATCATTTATGAACAATCAGTCAAATATGATACAGAATTGTTAAACTTTACATGATTGTCTTTTGCTCTGTTTTCGTGTTATTCTGGTAGTAACATGTAAACTTTAACAATTTGAGAAAAACTGTCATGAAAAACGCCGGAAAATCAGCCGCCGCTTCCTCTGCGCGGACCCCTTCAAAATCCGCTTCAAAGGACGCCTTAACTCTTCCCGCTCCGGAAGAGCTCATGGAACAGTATGCTGCCCTTGTGTGGAAGACAGCCGCGGCCTGTCTGGAAAATCTCGAAGATATCAAAGAATGTGTCAACGACACCTTTCTGGAATTTTATCTTCACAGCGACCGTTATGATCCCGGTAAAGGCTCTTACGCCGCCTTTCTCTGTACCATCGCCCGCAGGAAGGCCATAAACAGATACCGGAAAAACCGGAAAGCCTCCGGGATTTCTATGGCGCCGGGTGGGAAGAAAAAGCTGCCGCTGAAAAACGGAATATTTCATGACCCTGACACTCCGGCAGGTATAACAAATCCGGCAGACATGGCGGACCCTTCCGACATGGCGGAAACCGTTGCCGGCCGCCTGGATCTGGAAGCGGCTCTTCAGTCCTTAAAGCCCGAGGAGTTTGACATCATCCGCATGAAATATTATGGCGGAATGACTATTAGAGAAATCGCGGATTCCCTGCATCTGTCCTATGAGACGGTGAAGAAACGCCACCAGCGTTCTCTCACGAAGCTGCAGAAGGCCCTCACTATCGGCCTTATCCTGGCTCTTATCGCCGCTCTGGCCGCATGTGCTTACGTGGTGCTGCGCTATTTCGGCATCGTGCCGGGCTACGGTGTCAATACGAACGGGGAAATGCCTTTCTACGTACTGGAAGAACCCGTTTCCGCCGAAAATGACGAGTTTGGCGTGGAGCTTGAGAAGGCATTCTGGAACAATGGAGAGCTGAGTCTGACCCTGCAGTTCCGCAAAAAGGAGGCTTTTGAGTTTGAGAACCAGATGATTCCTAACTGGTATCAGGATTTGATGCTCAGCGCGTCCTCTCTGGAGCAGGAAAGCAGCGGGGAGAGCCTCTCTTACGAGCGGGATCTGATCTCTGACTCCAACGAAAACCCGGAAAATATACATCGTTATCAGTTCCATTACACTGTACCGGAGAAAGGCCTGGACGAAACCCTTCTCTTCCGTATCCGGGAGCTTTCCCTGTCCTTCCGTCTTACACCTGCCCGGGAACTGCCTCTTGAAAACTACGGCTATGAACTCTCTGATCTGGGCGGCTTTATGGCAGACGCTTATATCCGGGACGGACATCTGATGGCAGATCTGTACCCGCTGAATGTGGACGGATACCGGATTGCGTTTTCTGCCTCGGATGTCACCGCTGCGGCAGAGGATGGAACAGTCCTCACCGGCTCCCCGGTCCGTGGAGAGTTTCCCCAGAGTGAGATTTCTACCCTGGATTTCGGGCCGGCGGAGGAAGGACACTATCTCATCCGGTTTCCTTACGCCAGCCTGACGGCTGCCATACCGGAAGCCATCACGATTCCGCTCCCGGCCCTGGAGGAAGAAATGCCGGACAACTCCTGGCCCCTTCCCGGAGGGAGCTTTTCGATACTTGGCTGGGATACTCCGCCTGTTCCCGAAGAACAGCTTTCCACCCCTGTGGAGGGGATGCAGAGACAGGAACTCCATATCCTGTACACGCCGGATCGGGAGGATCTGACGGTAGTCATTTTCGCTATGACCCTTGGGATGAAAGATGCGCCCCAGATCTGTCCGGCTCCTTCCAGTATCGGCAATGTTTCCGCAGAAGACTCCGCCGGGCAAAATGCTTCCTGGGGCCTCTCGATTGCCTGGCCGGAAAACATCAATGCAGAAGAGCTCTGCATCCGCAGCGACGGCGCCGGCACAAATGTCATGTACCGGTGGAATCACGCTTTTTCGATCCCGGTGACCGCGCCGAGGGAGTCAGATACCCCGCAGGAATAACAATGCTTCCAAAATTACTGCATTGAAATATAGATCGATGTAAAGGAGATCCCGATGAACAGGTCAAATACCGGCTCCCTTCCCTCTGTGGAAGAGCTCATGGAGCAGTACGCCGCCCTCGTCTGGAAGACGGCTGCCGCCTATCTTAAAAACCCGGAGGATATCAAGGAGTGCGTCAATGACACCTTTCTGGAATTTTATCTTCACAGCGACCGCTATGAGCCCAAGAAAGGCTCTTATGCCGCCTTCCTCTGTACCATCGCGCGCAGAAAGGCTGTAAGCATATACCGGAAGAACCGGAAGGGCTCCGGCTTTTCGGTCCTGTCAGGGGAAAGGGAAGGACGGGCAGCTACGGCTGCTCCGGCAGATATGGCAGAGCCTGAGGACATGGCGGACCCGGCAGACATGGAAGAAGCCGTTGCCGGCCGCCTGGATCTGAAAGCGGCTCTTCAATCCTTAAAGCCTGAGGAATTTGACATCATCCGCATGAAATACTATGACGGAATGACCATAAAGGAAATCGCGGATTCTCTAAACCTGTCCTATGAGACAGTGAAGAAGCGCCACCAGCGTTCTCTTACAAAGCTGCAGAAGGCCCTCACTATCGGCCTTATCCTGGCTCTCATCGCCGCTCTGGCCGCATGTGCTTACGTGGTACTGCGCTACTTCGGCATTGTGCCGGGCTATGGCGTCAATACAGACGAGGAAGTACCCTTCTATCAGCTTGACACAGCAGAGCTTACGTCCATGCCTGTGGACGGCTCCAGCCTGGAGATTCTGGAAGCCCGCTACATGAACGGCGTGCTGTATATAGACGTCCATCTGTCCGCAGACAATCCTGAGATTATCGCAGAATCTGTGCAGCTTTCCGTGTCCTGCGGCGGGCTGGAGCCGGAATACCAGCGCCCTTCAGGAATGGAATTCGCCAGCGGCACTTCCCAGGGTACAATGGGAAGTTCCTCTATGCTGGAGGACGGAAGCTTTCTTCACCAGTTTGAGGTATACTTCCCGGAACTGGAGGAGCTGCTGAAAGAAGAGGAGACAACCCTGGACGCCGTTTTCTCCGTCACAGAATATGTATCCGGGGAAACCCAGGTCACGGAAGACGGTTTCTCCTATGAGCGCCATCTGCCCTGGCGCAGCTATGAGCTTTCCTACACCCTGTCCTTAAAGCCGCTGTCAGAGGACAGTCTGGAGCAATACAGCTATTCCATGACAGAGGATGGCGGTCTGCTCCTGATGCCCCGCCTGGAAAACGGGGAACTGCTGGTGGACATCTATCCTCTTGATCCGGAAGACGGTCAGATCGTTCCGGCGCTGCTTTACTGCCTGATGCAGAATCCTGAGGAAACGGGCGTCATCACAGCCACGGCAGAGGACGGCACGGTGCTGGAGGGAACCTGCCCCGGTTACAATCCCTTCTCTTCTGACACGTATTTTACCTGGAACTTCGGCCCCGCCGAACCGGGAAGCTATACGCTGGAGGTACCGTATCTGCTGAAAAAATACCTTATACAGGAGGATATTCGGATTCCTCTGTGTCTGGAAGAAGGTTACGCCCCCGATACGGAGTACCAGACCTCAGCGGGCACTCTGAGCATCGGCCCCCTGGAGCGCTATGATCTGCAGCCGGACGAGATCATTGCTTCCGATGGTTCTCCCCTTCTGGATTTCTCAGAGACCGATTTCTACTGGCTGCTGCCGGTAAATCTCACGCCTCTTCATCCGGACGAAGAATTTGTCTTTGCGCCTTTTTCTCTTTCCTGCCTGGATGTTGTGTCATATTCAGACAGCCTGATGCTGTCCACGGCAGACATGGATACGCTGCGGTACGCCAGCGGCAATCTGCTTCCCATCCTGATCCGGGTCCGGAACCAGACAGGCTCTGATACGCAGCCGGAGCTTACGGAGCTCGTCCTGTACCTGGCATCGCAGCCCTATGGTCTCTCCTCCGCTTCCACGGACACCATTTATACCCGCTGGAACCACAGCTTTTCCATCCCATTTACTGTGAAGGAAAGCGCAGAGTCTCTCCCGGCAGCCAGGCAAGAATAAGCTTGCCTTTCCCGGTGCAAAATGATATGATTGAGTTATTCTAATCAGAGCGGAAAACCGGAAAACAGCCAGACATTTCCTTCATCTGCGCTGTCGCCGGAACCGGGGCGGAAAATCCCCGGACACACAGAACAAGGAGAGCTTTTCATGAATTATCAGAAACACAAATCCGAAGAATCGGTGGAAGATTATCTGGAGACCATTCTGCTTCTCGGAAAACAGATGCCTCAGGTACGCTCCGTCGATGTGGCAAACGAGCTGAACTACTCCAAGCCCAGCGTGAGCGTGGCCATGAAAAATCTGCGTCAGAAAAATTATGTCACCGTATCGGAGGAAGGCTACATTCATCTGACGGAAGAAGGCCGGGCTCTGGCTGAGACAGTCTACGAGCGCCATTCCCTGATCTCCGGCTGGCTCATCAGCCTGGGTGTCGATCCGGAGGTGGCGGCTGAGGATGCCTGCAGAGTGGAGCATGACATCAGCGCCGAGAGCTTCGCCGCCATTAAAAAGTGTATTTCCGAATTTATGCGGCAGAAGGAAGCCGCCGGACAGACCTGAACAGCAAGCTGTGAAAACCAGGAGCCGGACGGTAATACCGTTTCAGGCTCCCGCGCACAAAACAAAGGCTGAAATGAAACAGATACTGAAACAAAACGGATATTGAAAAAGAGACACTCCTGTGAGAGCCGTCCCGTCAGGGACCGAAAGCTCCGCAGAACTGTCTCTTTTTCTGTTTTCCATAGCGTCGGTGTACAAGGACACACACGGTCAAAAATGGCTGAATCACCCGCCCAAACTCATCATTCCCCGCCGCAGGACCTACTCAGCATTCTGGCGATAAAAGACCGGGTAAGCTCATAAATAGAATATTCCGTGTAATTTACATGGGCCAGTTCCATCGCCTCCAGCTGCTTTTCGGTGTGCGAGGTATAAGGATAGACCCCGAAGAGAAATGGGAAAAAGGCATAAAGAAAGTCCTGGATCTCCCTCTCCGGCATGGCCGGGAAAAACTTTTTCAGGCAGCGGCTGATTACCTGCAGGGCATCTGCATAGGTCTTTTTGAAGGAAACCAGACTTTCCAGACGGCTGTTTCCCTCCATATCATAAAGATTCATGGACATCAGCTTCAGCATGCAGCCCCGCTTTTCCAGCGTGCGCGCCAGTCTGTCCGAAAATTCTTCCGCAGAAAGCATGGAGTTCTGCCCCATAAGCTCCTTCAGATCTGCGATCCAGGCTTCGTGCTCCCGCTCAAGCAGGGCCAGAAAGATTTCCTCCTTTGTCTGAAAGTAGTTATAAATCGAAGTCCTGGTAAAAGAGGTCCTGGCTCCGATATCCCGGATCGTAATATCCTTAAAGCTTATGGTCTCATACAGAGAAGCACAGGCATTGATGATTTCTTCCTTTCTTGCGTTCGTCAATTCTTCTGAACCCTTCGGCATAGCGGTTTCTCCTTTTTATCAGACAGCTTAAATCCCAGAATCTCCAGGCGGAGCTCAGCCCTTCACTGCGCGCGCAGCCCACTCTGCCGCTCCGGAGCCATTCAGCAGCTGGCCCTTCTTCCATACGGCATCGGGACAATGCTCCTGCAGGCTTTTCTCCGCCTTGCCAATTCCGCTTCCGCCGGAGGTGGCAAAGGGAATCAGCGTCTTGCCTGAAAAGTCATAGCTCTCCAGAAAAGTGTCCACAATGCGGGGCTCCACATACCACCACACCGGGAAGCCCACGAACACGGTATCGTACTGTTCCATCTGCTCCACCGGCTCGGCAATGGCCGGACGGCAGGCAGGATCATTCATCTCCAGAGTACTCCGGCTCCGTTTATCCATCCAGTCCAGATCAGAGGCTGTATAGGGCTGCTCCGGACGGATCTCGTACAGGTCCGCTCCCACAGCAGCCGCCACTTCCTTTGCTGCCCGGGCTGTCACACCGCTTGCGGAAAAATAAACAACTAACGTTTTTTTCATCTCAGACTCTCCTTTAAAATTTCAATGATTTCATCATGCTCCAGAACCTTGTATCCTCCGGAAAGGATAATCGTGCCGTCAGCGATTCCCTCCAGCATATCCTCCGAAGCGCCCAGATCGGAAAGCTTCATCACCAGCCCCAGCTCCTTCATCCAGCCTTCCATGGCTGTAAGCCCCTCCTGAGCAGTCTGCTCGTCCGTCTTTCCTTCCGAATCCACATCCCACACATTCACGGCAAAGCGTTTAAACTTCTGCACACCGCAGGGCAGAATATGGCGGTAATACGGCAGGGAAACCGCCGCCGTAAATCAGCACTACATTCTTCCCGTACCTGGACAGCTCGCCGCTCAGGTAATTCAGGGATTCATCTCCAAAATACAGTTTCGTAGGGTTGCAAAATGAAAAATTTCCTAACATGAATACTTCCTCCTTCACATGAACGCAAAGAATTTTTATTCTGACACTGTGTCAGCAACTGCAATATAGTACTATTCTGACACTGTGTCAACATCGTTTTGAAATTTTTCTGCCAGCAGTTATGAATAGCAGCCAGCGGCAGCCGTCAGCACTCTATTCTCACATGGCTGCCGCCTGTTCTGTCCTTGGTCACGACGATCTGCCGGTCTATCCTTTCCTTCAGCTCTCCTACATGAGAAATGATCCCTACCAGCCGGTTTCCGCCTGCCAGGTCTGCCAGCGTCTGGATGGCCTGGCGCAGGGATTCCTCATCAAGGGAGCCAAAGCCCTCGTCCACGAACATGGTATCCAGACGGATTCCCCCGGCCGAGGATTGAATCTCATCAGCCAGGCCCAGCGCCAAAGAAAGAGAAGCTTTGAAAGATTCTCCCCCTGACAGAGTGCGGACGCTGCGCTCCGTGCCATTATAGTGATCAATTACATTGAGCTCCAGTCCGCTCTGGCTTTTGTTGTTTCCGGCCTCACGGCTGCGCTTCAGTTCATACTGGCCGCCCGACATATCCAGAAACCTCAGGTTTGCCCGACGGATAATCCGGTCAAAATATGTGGTCTGGATATAAGTTTCCAGCATCAGCTTCTCTTTCCCGGCCAGATTGCCGTTCGCCGTATTGGAAAGGGCACGCACCCAGGACCAGCGCCGTTCCAGCTCTGAAAGCGTTTCCGTATGAGCCGCCAGATTCCGAAGAGTTTCTTCATTTGACGTGACGCGGGCGTGAAGCTTCTTCTGCATTTCCCTGCAGGAATCTTTCTGAGCCTGGAGCTCCTTCTGCCTTTCTGACAGCCCCTCCGCGTCTGTGGGAACAGCATTCTGAAGAAGCGTCTGCAGCTGGCGGATCTGGCCTTCCAGTCCGTCCATCTCCTGCTCCTGTGCCCGGAAGGCGTCTTCAGCGTCCTTAAGCGCCTTTTCCATGGCTTTTTTCCCGGTCTCCAGCCGCTCTATCTCCTGCTCCGCCTGCTGCCTGCTCTCAAACTGCAGGCTGGAGCAGATCTCCTTTCTCCGGGCTTCCAGCTCTTCCCGGCGGCTGGCCGCGGCCGCCATGCTTTCCCTTATTCCGAACAGCTCTTCCCGGAGAGTCTTCTCCGCCTCTTCTTCCCGGGGAACCAGCTCTTCCAGCTCTTTTCTTCGCTTCAGCGCCGCTTCCTCGCTCTCTATCTGCTTCCGGAGCCTGGAAATCTTCTGGTCCAGGGCAGAGAAACGGGCTCCAAGCTCCTGTTCCCAGGGTTCTCCGGGCTGGAACAGCTCCTTTGCCCCGGGCAGCTTTTTCATCTCCCGTTCGGAAACCTGGCCCGCAGATGTCCCTGTCCCATCAGTTTCCTGTTCTTCTTCCTGTCCGCCGGCCCGGATTCTTAAGATTTCTGCCAGCCTTTCCCGCAGATGTCCGGCTTTTGCCTTTACCTCTCCGCTCCTGCTTCCTGCCTCTGCGCTGGCCTTTTCTGCCTTTTCTTTCGCGCTCCGGAATTCCTGCTCTGCCTTTTTGAGTTCCGCCTCCGCAGGCGCCTTCTCAGATTTTCTGGCCGGAGAAGGATGGATCAGAGAGCCGCAGACCGGACAGGGCTTCCGATCCTCCAGCGTCTCCGCCAGGATTCCCGCCTGCTCGTCCAGAAAAGCCCTGTTCAGTTCCCGGTAAGCCGCGTCCTTCTTTTCCATATCTGCTGCCGCCTTCCGGTACTTTTCCTGAACCCTTTGAAGCTCCGCTCCAAGCTTCCGATAAGACGCAAGCTCCGCTCCAAAAGCATTCAGTTCCCTTTTCTCCCGCTCTGCCTGCTCCTGTTCCCGCGCCAGGCGCTCCCGCTGTTCCCCGGCGCCCGCATACTTCTTCTGCTCTTCCTTCAGCTTCTCCAGGCGGCGCGCCTGCTGTTCCTGTCTCGCGGAGAGCTCTGCCTGCCTTTCGCTCTCCTCCATAAGCTCCCGTTCCAGCTTCTGAAGCTCCATCTGCCGCTCTTCCGCCGCCTGGTAAGAGGGGAGCTCCGCCCGTATCCTGGCGGCCTTCTCCTGAAGCCTTTCCTGCTCCGGCTTCCTGTCCTGCTGTTCCTTTCTGCGGTTCTCTGCCTCCGCAAGCCTCAGCCTGCAGGCTGCCCGCTTTTCTTCCGCCTGCTCCAGCTCTTTCTCCGCCCTGTCCAGCTCAGCGGCCCGTCCCAGCTCCGTCGCCACTTTTGCAAGCTCTTCCTCTGCCTTCCGGAACTCTGTTTCCATATGATCTCGTGCTTTCCTGTCCTGATCCAGAATATTCTCCAGCAGCTCCCGGATCTCCTCCACAGGAAGCCCGCCCGCTTTTGCTTTCTCAAGCTCAGAGGAAAAACTGCTTTCCGCAGCGCAGGCTATGCCGCGGATATACTGTTCTACGCTGGCTTTCTCCGCCGCGCAGGCATCCCGCAGCTTCCCGGACTCATCTTTAAGACGTTCCTGAAGTACCTGATACCTGCCCGTCTGAAAGAGCTCCCGGAAAATCCCCTGACGTTCCTTTGTGTCTGCCAGAAGCAGCTTCAGAAAATCTCCCTGGGCAATCATGGCAATCTGGGAAAACTGATTTCTGTCCACTCCGAGAATCTCCCGCACCGCCGCGTTTACGTCCTTCACCTTCGCAATCACGCGGCCGTCCGGCATCGTAAGCTCCGCGTCCGCCTTCTGGATCGTAGTCCCGCCTCCCCGCTTCGCAGGCCTCTCATACTCGGGATTTCTGCGGACTGTGTAAACCTTGTTTCCATAGGAAAAGGTCAGCTCCACAAAGGTCGGCGTGTCCGGGTCCGCATACTTGGAGCGCAGCATTCCCGGCTCCCGGTTCGCGCCGCTGGCCTCCCCGTACAGCGCGAATGCAACCGCGTCAAAGATGGTCGTCTTTCCCGCTCCCGTATCTCCCGTAATCAGATAAAGACCGCCCTGTCCCAGGCGGTCCATGTCAAGCTCCGCCCGTCCCGCATAGGGACCAAAGGCGGATATCACAAGCTTCCGCGGCCTCATCCTTCATCCTCCCATATCTTTTCGATCAGACCTTCCGCAAAGGCCAGCTGCTCTTCGCTCATAGGCCCGTTATTCTGCCGTTCATAAAATTCAGCAAACAGCTCAAGCGGCGGTTTCTTCCCGGTGTCCGCTTCCTCCACAGGAGCAGCCCCCGCTCTCGTTCTCCGGTTATCATAATCCAGGCGCATCAGGTTCGGGTAAATAATCCGCAGTCTGGCCGCCGCGTCCGGCACATCCTCCTCATCCGTCAGCGTCACATGCAGGTAGTCTTCCTGGCTTCCCTTTCCCTTCTGATAAAAGCTTCTGTCTGTCAGTTCCATATAAGTTCCCCGGATCTCACGGAGATCCCGAAGCGGCTCCAAAGGGACAGTCCGCACAGACAGCTGCGCCCCCTCTCCTTCTGCCTTTTCCCCGATCTCCGCCACAGTCACAGATTTCTTATGGGAGGCCTCGGAAAAAGAATATTTCAACGGCGTTCCACAATAACGCAGCCTTCCGTCTCTCAGATTCTGGGGACCATGGATGTGCCCCAGCGCCACATAGTCAAAACCGTCAAACACCGAAGCGTCCACGTTGTCCGTACCGCCCACGGACAGCTCCTCGGAATCGCAGCGGCTGGCGCCCGTCACAAACTGATGGGTCACGAGTACGTTTCTGCGGGACGTATCCATTTTCATCTCTTCTACAGCCGCCCGTACCGCGTCTGTATAAGATGCGATCTCCCGGTCCGGAAAAAATCTGCGCACATGGGCAGGCTTCAGAAAAGGCAGAAGGTACAGATCCAGTTTCCCATGCCCGTCTCTCAACGTCACAGGCTCCACATGTCCATGATAGACCGGGGCGATGTGAATACCGCTTCGGTCCATCAGGCGGCCGCCAAAGGAAAGGCGTTCCGGCGAATCATGGTTGCCGCTGATCAGGAAGACCTGCCAGCCGCCTTTTGACAGCTGATACAGGAAATCATCAAAGAGCTGCACAGCCTCTGCCGGCGGCACAGACTTGTCGTAAATATCGCCTGCGATCAGGACTGCGTCCGGACGCTCCTCTTCTGTAATTTTCAGGATTTGCTGTAAGATGTACGCCTGGTCTTCCAGCATGGAAAATTCGTTTACCCGTTTGCCCAGGTGCAGGTCGGAAAGGTGAAGCAGTTTCATAAAAAAATCCCTCCAGGGGCATGGAAGGCGAACGTCCGGTTTTCTGATATCCCACAGCCATCCGTCAAGAGGCCGGACACTGGGATATCAGAAAACCGGACTGCCCATCCTCCAAAGCCTTCTGTATTGTATAAGTTTTACTTGCGGCGGCAGAAGCCGGAAGTTTCCGGCTGGCAGGGGCGCGTATGGAGCGCCGACAGTCAGGTTCTCTCCAGGGTTTCGTTCATGCTGCCGCTGCGGAAGCCGAGAAGGTCCAGGGTGACATAGGAGAAGCCTAAGTTCTGAAAGCGCGCTGCAATGGTCCGGCGGAGAGTGTCATCCATAAAACGGGGGATCTCTTCGGATGGGACTTCGATACGGGCCAGGTTTCCATGGACCCGCACACGCATCTGGCGGAAGCCCTGCTCCATCAGGAACTGCTCGGCCTGCTCTACCATGGAGAGCTTTTCCGGGGTGATTGTCTCGCCGTAGACGAAGCGGGATGCCAGACAGGCGTAAGAGGGCTTGTCCCAGGTGGGAAGCCCCATTTCCCGGGAGAGCTCCCGGATTTCTGCTTTCGTAAGGCCCGCGTCCCGAAGAGGGCTTTTGATGCCCAGCTCGGCGATAGCCCGGTGGCCCGGGCGGTAATCCCGGTTGTCGTCCATGTTCGAGCCTTCCACTACGTAAGCCAGATCATTTTCGGCGGCGAGTCTCTGAATATGGCGAAAGAGCGTTCGTTTGCAGAGGTAGCACCGATCCGGGGGATTCTGGGCGAAACCTTCCACGGACATCACGTCAAAGTCATACCGGATCTGCCGGATTCCCTCTTCTTCACAGAAGGAAAAGGCTTCGCCGCTTTCCCGTTTCGGGAAAGCGCTGGCCGTGGCCGTTACGGCCACGGCCCTGTCTCCCAGAGCGGCGTGGGCGGCTTTCAGAAGAAAGGTAGAGTCTACGCCGCCGGAAAAGGCGACGGCCACGCTTCCGAGTTTCTTTAAGTTTTCCTGTAAATTGGCGTATTTTTGTCTTGTTTCCTCTGTCATGTCATTTCCTTTCTCCGGCTGTCATAATATCGGCCTGTATTCAATAACTTTTTCTATCTGATATTTTTCTGCAGCCATGCGGATTTCCCGGATGACCTTTTCGCTGATTCCTGTCCCGTCCATTCTGCTCTCCTGATTTTCCATGGGCCTGTTTCTGTTTTATTTTACTACATTTTCGGGAACCTGGAAACAGGCAGTTTTCGACAGGGTCTGTCTTGTTGCACCGGGAGCGCGCAGCGCTTTTTAATAGATATTTAGTTATGACGCAGCCGGTTCTTCTTTTCCTCCGGTGTAAAGCTGCCAGTAACGGCCTTTCTGCTCCATCAGCTGCTCATGGGTGCCGCGCTCAATGATTCTTCCCTGCTCCATGACCATGATGCAGTCGGCGTTGCGCACGGCGGAAAGCCTGTGGGCGATGACAAAGGAGGTGCGGCCTTTCATCAGGGCGTCCATACCCTTCTGGACCAGCTCCTCTGTGCGGGTGTCTATGCTGGAGGTCGCCTCATCCAGAATCAGCACCGGCGGATCGGCCACGGCCGCCCGGGCGATGGCAATCAGCTGCCGCTGGCCCTGGCTCAGATTGGCCCCGTCTCCGGTAAGCATGGTCTGGTAGCCGTCAGGCAGACGCCGGATGAAACCGTGGGCGTTGGCCAGCTTCGCGGTGGCAATACATTCTTCGTCAGTGGCGTCCAGTCTTCCGTAACGGATGTTGTCCATGACGGTTCCGGTAAAGAGGTGGGTGTCCTGGAGAACGATTCCCAGAGAGCGGCGCAGATCCGGCTTCCTGATTTTGTTGATATTGATGCCGTCGTAGCGGATTTTGCCATCCTGGATATCGTAAAAACGGTTAATCAAATTCGTAATCGTGGTTTTGCCCGCGCCGGTGCTGCCCACAAAGGCTATTTTCTGTCCGGGCGTGGCGTACATCCGGATATCGTGAAGGATCATCTTGTCATCCGTGTATCCAAAGTCCACGCCGTCAAAAGTGACATCGCCCTGAAGCTTCATATAGGTCGTGGTGCCGTCTGCCTTATGGAAATACTTCCAGGCCCAGAGCCCGGTCTTTTCCTTTGTCTCGCTCAAGGTACCGTCCGCGTTTTCTTTTGCGTTCACCAGCTCCACATAGCCATTGTCCTGTTCGGGCTCTTCGTCCATCATCTCGAAGATGCGGCCGGCTCCGGCCAGGGCCATCAGAACATTGTTCATCTGCTGGCTGATCTGAGTAATGGGCTGGGTGCAGCTCTTGTTCAGGCTCAGGAAGGACACCAGCGTTCCCACGGTCAGTCCGGAGAAACCGTTCAGCGCCAGAACCGCGCCCACGACAGCGCAGAGCACATAGCTGATGTTTCCCAGATTGGCGTTTACGGGCATCATGATATTGGAAATTTTGTTGGCCTTATCCGCGCTTTCCCGGAGCCTTTCATTCAAAACACGGAACTGCTCCAGAGACTTCTCTTCATGGCAGAACACCTTCACCACCTTCTGGCCTTCCATCATTTCCTCGATGTAACCGTTGACATTGCCCAGGTCTGTCTGCTGGCGCACAAAATATTTTCCGGACAGACTGCCAAGCTTTGAGGCAGCAAGCAGCATTGCGCCAATCAGGACCAGCGATATGACAGTCAGCGGAACGTCAAGCACGAACATGCTGATCAGAGTGGAAAGAAAGCTGACGCCGGAGTTCAGAAGCTGCGGCAGGCTCTGGCTGATCAGCTGGCGGAGCGTATCCACGTCATTCGTATAGACGGACATAATGTCTCCATGGGCATGGGTGTCAAAATACCGGATGGGCAGAGCCTCCATATGGCTGAACAGCTCCGTCCGGATGCGTTTCATGGTTCCCTGGCTTACGTTTACCATAATCCGGTTGTAAGCATAGGAGCACAGGATACCTGCTGCCAGCACCGCCCCCAGCGACAGAAGCCTTGCGGCCAGCGGCCCGAAATCCGGCGCCGCCTCGTTTAAAAGAGGCACAATATAGCTGTCAATCAGTTCTCTCATAAAGAGCGTTCCGCATAGGGTGGCCAGGGCGGATATCAGAATGCTGGCTGCCACAATCAGGCAGGACCCTTTATAATATCGAAATATATAAGCCAGAATTCTTCTTGCTGCGCTTAAGGACACGGTGTTTCCGTTATTTTTCTCTCTCTTTTCTTTCATAATGATTCACTCCTCTCAGCCTGCCTTTTCATCAAAATCGCCGCCGCTCTTAATCTGAGCCTCATAGATCTCCCGGTAAATGGAGTTCGTCTTCAGAAGCTTTTCATGGGTATCGAATCCGCTCACCTTCCCTTCCTCCAGGACCAGAATCCGGTCCGCGTCCTGGACGCTGGATATTCTCTGGGAAATGATAAGCTTTGTGGTCCCCGGAATTTTTTTCGCGAAGGCCTCCCGAATCTTCCCGTCTGTGGCCGTATCCACCGCGCTTGTGGAATCGTCCAGAATCAGCACCTTCGGCTTCTTCAGAAGGGCTCTCGCGATACAGAGCCGCTGCTTCTGTCCGCCGGACACATTGGCGCCGCCCTGTTCTATCCAGGTGTCGTACCCCTCCGGAAACCGCTCGATAAATTCATCCGCGCAGGCCTGGCGGCAGGCTTCCGCGCACTCCTCTTTAGAAGCGTCCTCCTTTCCCCAGCGCAGATTTTCGAGGATGGTGCCGGAAAACAGCACGTTTTTCTGAAGAACCACGGCTACCTGGTTTCTCAGAGCCTCCATATCGTATTCCCGCACATCACGGCCGCCTACGCAGACAGAACCTTCGTCCACATCATAAAGGCGGCTGACCAGATTCACCAGGCTGGACTTTCCGCAGCCGGTGCCGCCGATGATTCCCACCGTTTCTCCCGGAAGAATATGCAGATCAATGTTGTGGAGCACAGCCTCTCCGCTTCCGTGTTTATAGGAAAAGCTCACATGATTAAAGTCGATCCGGCCGTCCTCCACCTCTGTAACCGGCTGATCCGGGTCCGCCAGATCCGGTTTTTCCTCCAGGACCTGCGCAATCCGCCTGGCACTGGCCGCGCTCATGGATATCATGACAAAGACCATGGACAGCATCATCAGAGACATCATCATGCTCATCACATAGCTGAACAGAGAGGTCAGATTTCCGGTGGTCAGCGTTCCCGCCACAATGAAATGAGCTCCAAACCAGGACAGGCAGATGATACAGCCGTAGATGACCAGCATCATAATGGGATTGTTCAGAGCAAGAAGGGATTCCGCTTTGATGAACAGCCTGCAAAGCTGTTCCGCGGCCTTGGAAAATTTCTTGTTTTCATAATCTTCTCTTACAAAGGCTTTTACTACGCGAATTCCTGATACGTTCTCCTGCACGCTGGCGTTCAGATCGTCGTATTTGCTGAACACCTCCTGAAAGACCGGAAGGGTCCTCGTCATAATAAAAAACAGAGCGCAGCCAAGAACTGCAAGAGCCGCGAGAAAAATCAGGCTCAGTCTCACATTGATGACAAAGCACATAACCATACTGCAGAGCAGCATCAGGGGAGCCCTGGACGCAATGCGCAGAATCATCTGATAAGCGTTCTGCAGATTGGTTACGTCTGTAGTCATACGTGTCACCAGCCCTGCCGTGCTGTATTTGTCAATGTTTGAAAAGGAATACTGCTGAACCCGGGCATACATCGCGTCACGCAGATTGCAGGCATAGCCCGTCGATGCCGAAGCTGCATACCGTCCGGCCGCTACGCCGCAGATCAGGCTGATAAACGCAAATATCAGCATGATTCCTCCATACAGATATACCTTCTGCATGTTCCCCGCTTCTATGCCCTGGTCGATAATCGACGCGGTCACAAAGGGAATCAGTATCTCCATCAGCACCTCAAACCCTGTAAAGACAGGAGCCAGTACCGTCGCTTTTTTGTACTGCCGTATCTCTTTTGCCAGTGTCTTAAGCATGTTCACATCCTCCATTCTTTTTGGTTCATAATGGTATGCCGCCGCATGATCAATCTGTGTAAGTTCAGCCATCTGTAATGAATCGGAGCATAATAAATCGCATATGATTAATCCCACATGATTAATCGTATATGATTAATCGCAAGCGATTTATTTGTCTGAAAGAAATTCCGGCCCAGGCAGCCTCTTTCCTCTCCTGTATGCCGGAATCCCGGTTCATTTACCCTTCACTGGTCAGGCCATGCCCTCTCTGTTAATTACGGGTAATATTTTCATAAATCCGCTGCAGATAGCCGCGGAACTGCTCCTGTTCCTCCTCCGTCAGGCCCGACAGCATACGTCTTTCGCTCTCCACCATAGTCTCGTAAGTATTCTCGCAGACTGCGCATCCTTCTTCAGTTATCCGCACATGCTTGATCCTCTTATCCTGCGCGTCCGCGAAGCTCTCTAAAAAATGCTTCTTTTCCAGTCTGGACACAATCCCTGCCGCTGTGGACTGCGCGACTCCAAAGGAATGCTCCAGCTCCTTCAGGGATGCTGTCCCCCCTTCCATCTCATAAACAGCCGCAAGCCACTTAAACTGCGTAAACGTAATCCCATTTTTCTGCATCTGGCTGTTCGCATGGGCTTCCATACTCTCATGAGTCCTCTTCATCAGTTCCCCGCAGGGCAGATAATCTTTGGCCATGCGGAATGATACCCTGTCAGCTTTCATTCTGTCCCCTCCTCCCCGGCAGTTCAATCGTATCATATTAATCGCTCGCTGTCAATATAGAGGAACTATTTTCATCCATTTACCCGAAAGAGCAGAGACATTACCGCCTGTCCCCCGTTTTCTTCACATGAATTTAACACGGAATTCCCTGATTTTCACATGAATATTCCTTGACTTTTTTCCGTTTTTAGGATATAGTGAGCTTACGGTTAAGTGTATTTTTGAAGAAGGTTGATTCACATGTTTTTGTAAGTCATCATTCATTCTGATGCTTTACAAAAACATGTGTTTTTTATTTTCGGAGAAATATGCTGGCCCGGTACCGGTACAGACCGGTGCTGTTATCTTATTTTTATTTTTTTACAGGAGGCATCTTATGAACAAGGGCACAGTAAAGTGGTTCAACGCAACAAAGGGCTACGGCTTCATCACCAACTCTGAGAACGGAGAGGACGTATTCGTACATTTCTCCGGTATCGTGGCCGATGGCTACAAGACTCTGGAGGAAGGCCAGTCCGTTACATTCGACATTACTGAAGGAAACCGCGGACCGCAGGCTACCAATGTTGTAGTAGTAGCGTAAGCTGTTATTACGGGGGGAAAGCAGGGCCGTCCCGGCTTATGGAGATCCGGATATGCCGGATTCCATGGACCGGGACGGCCCTGTCTGTTTTTTGAGAGGGAAGGCCGGACAAAGTCCCGGCATTTCCCCCTTCTTTCCGGTGTTCTCATCGACTGTCGTTTTTTTATCGTTCCTCCAGCTCTCGGCCGCACCTGGGACAGTATTTAAAATCCTCTTCCGTCTCATAGCAGCAGGCCGGACAGTACCGGCTCCTTTTCTGACTGGCCCAGCCCCATCCGGAACTGCCGCTGGAGCTGCCGCCCCTTCGGATCAGAGTCATCTCCTCCGGCCGGATTTCCGTCTGTTCTCCTCTTTGCAGCCTCCGGCCAGCCTGCGGATCAAGCTCATAAAGGCTCTGACAGCAGGAAGTCTCCGCATAATATTTTCTTCCCCATCTGAACACGGGAATAAAGAACAGGCTCAGGCACATGCAGGTCATATAGACCTGATATCTTCCGTATCTTCCGCAGCAGCCGCAGATCACCGGTCCAAAGCTTCCTATTTCCTTCCGGTCTGAATTGACTCCGAAAATAAAAAACATACTCTTTTACCCTTCCTCTGTGTTGTCCCCGCTGTCTCCGGTTCCCTCACCGGCCAGCTTCAGGAGATCCTCGATCTCCTCCACAGGCATATCCATGAACATAGACAGTTCCTCCAGGGAAACCTTGCGCTCCAGCTCATCTGAAAGTTTTCTGATGCCGTCGCTGAGATGATTCAGGCGCTCCGCCAGCAGATCTCCTGCCTGCTGCTCCGCCTGCTGATCCTCCAGCGCCTGGGAAACTGCCGTCCGTATCTCTTCCTTCAGATAATCCAGCGCCGTCATGCCTTCCGGACGCAGTCCCAGCGTTTCCATGGCAAGCATCAGGCCAATATTTCCCTCCTGAACCAGATCGCCAAAGGGCAGTCCGCGTCCCGCAAAACTCCTGGCGGTCTTCAGCACTTCCGGAAGCAGCTGTTCCGTCAGGCGTGCCTTCGCCCCGCCGTCTCCCGTTTCTTCCGCTTCCCGGCACAGTTCCAGCAGTTCTTCCTCCTCCAGAAAAGTCAGATATTCCATCTCTTTCTGATACTGTTCCAGAAAGCTCTGCTCTTCTGGTGTCAGTTCTGCCTCTTCTTCCGCTTCTTCCCTGGCCGGCACATATCCTTCCACCGTGATCATACGGGAAGCAAGGTAAGCGTATACCAGCTGAAACTGCTCCTCTGTCAGCTCCATATCTTTTAAAAATTCCCGGATCTCTTCCGTCCGGAGACGATTTTCCTTTGTCTGGGCCAGCCTGCCCAGCTCTTCCAGCTTCTTCTGAAATTCCTGCTGTTCCATCTTTTCTCCTATCTCTGCTTTTTCAGTCCGTTTTTGTATTCCAGCACCTTGATTCCGTGATAAAGCACCCGGTTGACCGGCGTGTCGATTCCCAGCTCTTCACCCAGGCGTATCACGGTTCCTGAGAACATTTCCACTTCCGTCTTCCGTCCCCGTTCCAGATCCTGAAGGGTGGAAGGTTTGTTTTCCGGCGGGAGACTCTTGACTACTCTTTCCTGCTTCTCTATCTCTGCCTCTCCGATATCGATTCCCTTTTTCTGGGCGATGGCAGCCACCTCGCGCATGGCAGCCCGGCGGATGATATTGGCACTCTCTTCTGTCCGGTACGCTCCAAAGGGAATCCCAAGCAGGGCGCAGGTCATGTTTTCACCCACATTTGCCATATATTTGAACCAGAGCCCTTTGAGCATATCCGTATTGATTTTATAGGGGATGCCGCAGCGGTCAAAGAGCTCTTTCACCGCTTCCACCCGTGGGCTGTACGTCCCATTCGTCTTCTCTCCGAAATGGACGAAGCCGGAATTCGGATCAAAGTCGGCCACGCCCTTATCCATGACAATGGACACCCGCATAAACGAATAAAGGACATGCTCCCAGCCATAGACGGCCGCCACCCGCTCTTCGCTCTCGATTCCATTCATCACGCAGAGAATCTGGGTACGCTCTCCCACCTGGCCCGCTATATCCCGGATCGCCTGGTCCAGCCCCATGTCTTTCACTGCCATAATAATCAGATCTGCCGGGTTTCCCGTCTCCGACGGCTCTACGATGGGAAACCGGTAATTGACTCCGTTCAGTGTCACTCCCTGGCTCTCCAGTCTCTTTTTTCTTTCGCCTTCCGCCATCACCCGGAAATTTCCCGTCTGCAGGCCCGCCTGCAGCCTCGGAGCAAAAAACACGCCCATGGCGCCCAGTCCAATCAATGTCACCTTTTCGATCTTCATCTTCATTCCTTCTTTCCGTATTCCGAAGCCCTCTGCCGGCAGCCCGGTCCGTCCTTTTCTTAAGACTCTTCTTTGACGGAAGCTTCTTCGGCACCGGCACTCATTTTTTCATACTCTTTCTCCTGGCGCGCATTCATTTTTTCATGCTCCTGGCGCAGTTCCTGATACAGCTCATAAAAGCTCCAGCCGCAGTTGTGCTCCGTCAGGACCGCTTTCAGGGCAATGGGCGGCACCTTCGCCTTCCGAAACTGATTCAGCATCTCATTCAGCTTCCGCTCCCCGAATCCGTAAAGCACCAGAACCTTCTCCGGGATCTGCGCGGGAACGTTTCCGCCGGAGAATCCTTCTTCCTGCTGCGCCGCTGCTTTCTGACCAGCTTCTTTCTGACCGGCTTCTTTCCGGCCAGTTTCTTTCAGCTCCGCTTCTTTTGACTCTGTGTCCGGCTCTTCTTCAAATCCCGGAATTCCCGCCAGATATCCCACCTTCTGATATATCTGATCCGGAGTTATATTCCGGATGCGGATACCCAGGCGGACCAGCACTCCCTTCAGCTTCTGATCATCCGCGGATTTTTCCGGCGTGTAATATAACACCAGTTCTTTTCTCACTGCCATACGCTTCTCTCCTCATCTGAACTAACCTGTATGAGTCCGTTATGGACCCGTTTCCAGCCATACCGCACCCGGCGGTTTCTTCCTCACTCTGCGCCCTTCTGCCCGTGCAGCTCATAGTAAAACGCATACTGCTGCAGAACACCTGCGAAGCCCTGATACCGCTCAAAGGGGAACCCTTCCGGATAGCGTTTCAGCATGGCTTTGATATGGGTGTCTATGGGAAAAGCCTCAATATGATGGAGAGCAAAGAGACAGATGCAGTCTGCCACCTTGGTCCCCACGCCGCAGAGCTTCAAAAGCTCTGCCTTTGCCTCTTCATAGCCGAGAGCGGGAAGCCTGTCCAGATCCACTTCTTTTTCACAGACCATGCGGGCTGTCTTTACGATATAGGGCGCCCGGTAGCCAAGTCCCATCTCTCTCAGACGTTCTTCCGTGGCAGACGCCACTGCCTCCGGCCCCGGAAAAAGCCTGTATGCATTTCCGTGGAAATTCTCCGCTTCACTGCCGAATTCCCCGCACAAGGCATCCACGCATTTCTGGATGCGCGGAATATTGTTCTGCTGGGAGATAATAAAGGTCACTATGGTTTCCCACAGCTCCTGGCGCAGAATCCGGATTCCGCCTCCGATCCGGGCCGCCTCCTGAAGATAGAAATCTTCCGGATCAATAGCCTTTTTGATTCCGGCATAATCCGTATGTAAATCAAAATAATTTTCCCAGACATCCTTCCATTCCTGCTCTGTGCAGGAAAATACAGTTTCCGCCCCCTGCCGGCTGATTTCCAGATACCTGCCAAGCGCCGTCAGAGAAAAAGTATACTCTGACAGGGGCCGCAGGCGGAAGCACTGTCCGGAGAGGGCGATTTGGCGGATGTCAAAATCGGTGAGTTCTTTTTTAATCATTTTATCTTCCATAAAATAAGGCAGTATATCTAAGCTTCCACAGTTACCGCACCGGCTGTTCTTCATGCAGAAGGCACAGTATGCGTCTTCCGGGTAAGCAGCGCCACATTTTCCACCCCGGCTGTGTGGGGGAACATGTCCACAGGCTGCACCTTCCGGAGTTCATAACATCCGTCTGCGCAGAGGATTTTCAGATCCCTGGCGAGCGTCGCCGGATCACAGCTCACATAGACAATGCGCCGGGGCTCCATGCGCAGCATAGTTTCCAGGCAGGCCGAGTCACAGCCTTTCCGGGGCGGATCGACAACCATCACATCGGCGCGGATGCCGTCTTTTTCATACTTTTCAGGCAGCACCTCTTCGGCCTTTCCCAGATAGAATTCCACGTTGGCAAAGCCGTTCAGCGCCGCGTTGCGGCGGGCGTCCTCCACGGCCTGGGGCACAATCTCCACGCCGTATACCTTTCCCGCGCTCTGAGCCAGAAAAAGGGAAATGGTTCCGATGCCGCAGTACAACTCCCAGACTGTCTCTCCTCCGGTAAGTCCGGCGTAGTCCAGGGCAGTCCGGTACAGCTTCTCTGTCTGGGCCGGATTAACCTGATAGAAGGATAAAGGCGAAATCTGATAGCTGATCTCCCCAATCCGATCAGTAATGTACGTCTGCCCCCGGACAGGAATCACTTCCTTTCCCAGGATCACGTTGGTGTTTTTCTGATTCACGTTCAGGCTGAAGCTGGTCATGCCGGGGATCGCAAAGAGCCGGTCCGCCAGCTCTTCTGCACCGGGAAAGCTTCTTCCGTTAATCACGAGACAGACCATCAGCTCTCCGGTGGCAAAGCCTTTCCGTATCAGAGCGTGGCGCAGCAGACCTTTTCCGGCCGCCTCATCATAGGGCTCGATTCCCCGCTCATTCATAAAATCAAGAATCAGCTCCAGAATCTCTTTGTTTTCCGGCGCGCCGATGGCGCAGTCCGTACCCGGCACAATGGTGTGAGTGCGCCCCGCGTAAAAGCCGGTGACGATTCTGCCGTCCCGGCTGCGGCCAAAGGGAAACTGGGCCTTATTCCGGTAATGATAGGGTTCCTCCATTCCCAGAACCGGAAGCACCTCCGGATTGGCAAAGCCTCCGATGCGGATCAGATCCTGCCGCACCTTATTTTCCTTGTACTCCAGCTGTTTTTCATAGGAAAGGGCCTGAATCTGGCAGCCTCCGCAGCTTCTGTGCAGCGGACACCGGGGCTCAGTCCGGTCCAAAGAGGGCTCAAGAAGCCGCTCCAGCCTGGCGTAGGCATAAGTCTTTTTTACCTTGGTAAGCCGTACCTCCGCCACGTCTCCCGGAAGAGCGTCTTTGACAAAGAGAGGGTATCCGTCGATTTTACCGATGCCCTCTCCTGCGTTTCCCATAGTTTCTATTTTTACTTGGAGTAAATCATTCTTCTTCAAATTTAGACCTCCGTTGTCCTGCGAAGATTCGACTCAAACAGGCGGTTGTAGCCAAGCCACCCCTGATTCTGTCCTGCCGCGCGGAAGATCTCTTTGATGGTCTCCATCTTGGCGTCCGTATTATCCGCCAGATTCAGCGCCAGAGCCTCTGCCAGGGCCGGTTTCTTGGGAGAGCCGTATTCCAGTTCTCCATGATGGGCCAGGATGCAGTGCTTGAGCTCATTCTCCAGTTTTTTCGGAAATCCGGAAATCTTTCTGGCGCGCTCGCCCACCATCTCGCTTCCCATGGAAATGTGCCCCAGAAGCTGTCCCTCATCCGTATAATCATTTTCCGGAAAATCCGACAGCTCGTACACCTTTCCAATATCATGGCACATGGCCGCCGTGTAGAGCAGATCCCGGTTCAGGAACGGATACGCCTTCGTATAATATTCGCAGAGACGGCAGACGCTCAAGGTGTGCTCCAGCAATCCTCCCACAAAGCTGTGGTGGACCGTCTTGGCCGCGGAGTGAAACTTAAACGCGCGGATAAAGTCCGCGTCATCCACAAACAAATCCTTCAGCAGAGCCCTGAGATGGGGCTCACGCACCTGATTCGCATAGTTCATCAGCTCCCGGTACATCTCTTCAATGTCAAATTCACTGACCGGAAGATAATCCGCCGGATCATACTCTCCTTCCCGGGCTTTTCTGGCACGCTTTACATTCAGCTGCAGCGCTCCCTGAAAGCTTGTGGCCTCCGCCACGATCTCCACATAATCCAGCGCGCCGAATTCTTCAATTCCCTGGGAATTCGGGTCCCAGATCTTGGCATCCGCCAGACCCGTCTTATCCTGTAAAATCATATTTTCATAGGCTTTGCCGTTCTTCGTCACGGCTGACTGCCTCTGCTTGCACAGATAAATTCCGGAAACGCGCTCGCCCTCCCGGATGCTCTCGATATATTTCATATTTTCTCCTCATCCTGCCGGAATGCCGGAAAAGCTCCCGGCCAATAGTTACTCGTTTTTTTATTGTAGCACATTCAGAGTCACGCTGCACTCAATTTCTTTGTAGCCGTCTTTTCCCTGCCGCATAACCACTACCTGTATCACCTGTTCCCTCGAGAATTTCAGCAGCATCTCCCGGATCTGGGAAAGAGAAGTGATCGTCTTTCCGTTGATTTCCGTGATAATGTCTCCTGCCTGAATCCCACTGTTCATGGCCGGCGAATCCGCTTCCATGCCCGTCACGTACACACCCGCGGGAATCCCCTGGGCTTCCGAAATCTCTTCTGTCACATCTGTTCCGTGAATACCCATATACACCAGATCCTGGCTGTTGGAAAGATGCTCAATGATATCCTTCATATCCGAGATGGCATAGGCGGTCAGCGCCCCTTCATTGCTGGAATTCAGATAGGAGTCTTCCAGCAGGCCTATCACCTGTCCGCTCAGATTCAAAAGAACGCCGCTCCCCTTCTCCGAACGCTCCATGTCTGTAATCAGCAGATTGTACTCTCCATCAATCACACTGACCTTATAGCCTGACGCCACCAGATTGCCATACTTTACAGAACCGGCTATTCCCGCAGGACTTCCCACTGCGATCACAGGCTCTCCCGCTTTCAGGCTCTTAGAGCTTCCCAGCTCTGCCATGCGGATGCTTTCCAGTGTGTCTTCCTCCACATCTGCCAGATTTACGCTGAGAACCGCAAGATCCGTCACAGAATCATAATTTTTCAGCACAGCCGCAAGCGTAGACCCGTCGGCAAAGGCGGCCTGAAGCGTATCCGCCCCTTCCACCTGGGAATAGGGCGCCAGAATCAGAAGCTCCACGCCGTTATTTCCCACCAGAAGCCCGGAAAGCTCTCTGCGGCTCTCATAGGTCTCATTAAACCAATCGGTTCCGCTGCTGGAAGCCGTCACAGTCACCAGGCTCTTTCCGGCTGTGTCCGCCACCTCCTTGAGCTTTGTGTAAAGATCGGCATAATCCTCCACCTCAAGCTCCCGGGGCTCGGTAATTACCACGGGTTCCTCGTCTTCCGTCTCCTCCTGAGGCTCCGTCACTGTCTCTTCCTCTTCCTCCTGCGGGATCGTGATCTCAGTCATCTCCTGCTCCCCGAATGTCCGCTCCATCCAGGGGTGTACGATTACAAATACAAAGCAGGCCACTGCACCGCAGACGACCGAAAAAATCAGCTGCAGAGCTGCGCGGCGCAGGGTTTTATTCTGGTAAAAGGGCTGCTTTTTGATCTTTTCCTTCACAAAAGAAAATTCCTGTTCCTCACGACGTTTTTCTTCTGCCATACGCTCCTCCGAACATTTAAAACCGCACACTGTAAACAGTTTTATTCTAATACATTTTTTTACGGGTGTCTACCCTGGGTTGACAAGAAGACTGCCGGCCGCAGCCGTCTTCTGACAGGGGCGGCGCGGTACCGCGGCCCCAGATGGATGCGAAAAGTGACCTTGAGTTTCCGCGGTAAATAGAGTATACTTTAGATACTATGAACAGAAAAGCATATCAGACTCTTGAATTTTATAAAATTACAGAACGGCTGGCCGGACACGCCGCAAGCGCCGGCGGCCGCAAGCGCTGCCTGGACCTTGTGCCCATGCAGAAATTAAGCGATATTACTGCCTCCCAGACAGAGACGGCAGACGCCTTAAGCCGCGTCTACCGCCGCGGCAGTCTTTACCTTGGGGGCGCAAAGGATGTGCGTCCCTCCCTGAAACGCCTGGAGGTGGGAAGCTCTCTGAATATCATGGAGCTTCTGGATCTGTGCACCCTTCTGGAGACAGCGGCAAAGGCAAAGCAGTATGCCCGCCAGAATGACGGCAGAGAGGAAGAGCCGGACACACTCGATCCGCTGTTCTCCGCCCTGGAGCCCTGCGCCCGGCTTTCCCAGGAGATCCGCCGCTGCATCCTTTCAGAAGAGGAGATCAGCGACGACGCAAGCCCAGCGCTGCGCAGCGTGCGCCGTTCCATCCGGACCGCGAACGACCGGATTCATTCCACTCTTTCCGGCATGGTAAACGGCTCTGCCAGAACCTATCTGCAGGACGCAGTGATTACCCAGAGGAACGGGCGCTACTGCATCCCGGTCAAAGCGGAATACAGAAGCCAGGTGCCCGGCATGATCCACGACCAGTCCTCCACCGGCTCGACGCTTTTCGTGGAGCCCATGGCGGTCGTGCGCCTGAATAACGACTTAAAAGAATTGTATCTGAAGGAGCAGGAAGAAATCGAACATGTGCTGGAACAGCTGAGCCAGGAGGCTGCCTCCTGCACAGAATCCATTGCCCAGGATTATGAGATCCTGACAGAGCTGGATTTTATCTTTGCCAAAGCAAACCTGGCCAGGGAGATGAAGGCCACCTGCCCTGTCTTCAATGAAAAAAGGCAGATTCTCATTAAAGAAGGCCGCCACCCCCTGCTGGACCCGTCAAAGGTGGTTCCGGTCACTATCCGGCTCGGGCAGGAGTACGATCTGCTTATCGTGACAGGGCCGAATACCGGAGGAAAGACGGTCTCTCTGAAAACCACGGGGCTTCTGACTCTGATGGGACAGGCGGGACTGCATATTCCTGCCGCCCAGAATTCCCAGCTGGCGGTCTTTGACGAGGTATACGCAGATATTGGCGACGAGCAGAGCATTGAACAGTCCTTAAGTACTTTTTCGTCCCACATGACGAACATTATCCGGATTCTGAAGGAGGCCTCTTTAAATTCCCTGGTTCTCTTCGACGAGCTCTGCGCGGGAACCGATCCGACAGAGGGCGCGGCCCTGGCCATTGCGATCCTTTCCCACCTGCATAAAATGGGAATCCGCACCATGGCCACCACCCATTACAGTGAACTGAAGGTCTTCGCCCTCTCTGCTTCCGGTGTGGAAAACGCCTGCTGCGAATTCGACGTGGAGACCTTAAGCCCCACCTACCGTCTGCTCATCGGAATTCCCGGAAAGAGCAATGCCTTTGCCATTTCCTCAAAGCTGGGACTTCCTGATTTTCTCATCGAGGACGCAAGAGGCCATTTAAGCGAGCAGAGCGAAAGCTTTGAGGACCTGCTGGCCGATCTGGAAAGCAGCCGCCGGACCATTGAACAGGAGCAGGAAGAGATCCGTGAGCATAAGGAGGAAATCCGCTCCCTGCGCGAGGCTCTGGAAAAGAAGCAGGAAAAGCTGGACGCCCAGAGAGACCGGATCTTGCGCGAAGCCAATGAACAGGCCAGAAAGATCCTTCAGGAGGCCAAAGATTATGCAGACCAGACCATGAAGGATTTCCATAAATTCGGAAAAGCAGGCATCTCCGCCAGTGAGATGGAAGCGGAGCGCGCCCGCCTCCGGGAGCGGATGAAAAAGACTGAAAAAGCTCTCTCCCAGCCGAAGGAACAGAAGCCCAGACGCGCCCTAAAGCCCTCAGATATTCATCTGGGGGATACTGTCCGTGTCCTGAGCCTGAATCTGCAGGGAACCGTCAGCTCCCTTCCCGACGCCAGAGGCAGTCTTTTTGTTCAGATGGGAATTCTGCGCTCTCAGGTGAAGCTCTCCGATCTGGAGCTTGTGGAGGAGGCTGTGATTACCTCGAAGCAGTTCCAGAAGAGCAGCACGGGAAAAATCAAGATGAGCAAATCCGCCAGCGTCAGCACTGAGATCAACCTGATCGGCATGACTGTGGATGAAGCGCTGGCACACCTGGACAAATACCTGGACGATGCCTATCTGGCCCATCTTCCATCCGTCCGCATCGTGCACGGCAAGGGAACCGGGGCTCTCAGAAAAGCTGTTCAGGGTCTGCTGAAGCGCAACAAGTATGTGAAATCTTACCGTCTTGGCGAGTTCGGCGAAGGAGACGCCGGCGTCACCATTGCGACGTTTAAACAGGAGTGATTCGAACATGGCAGCAAAACAGAAAATTTTAATCGTAGACGATGATGCCAACATTGCAGAGCTTATCTCTCTGTACCTGACAAAAGAATGCTATGAGACCATGATTGTAAACGACGGGGAGGAAGCGCTCTCCGTCTTCAAAACCTTTCAGCCCAACCTGATTCTGCTGGACCTGATGCTCCCGGGCATCGACGGCTATCAGGTATGCCGGGAGATCCGTTCCAAGTCTTCTACGCCGATCATCATGCTCTCCGCCAAGGGCGAAGTCTTTGACAAGGTGCTGGGCCTGGAGCTGGGAGCTGACGACTATATCATCAAACCCTTTGATTCCAAAGAACTGGTGGCCCGGGTCAAGGCTGTGCTCCGCCGCTACCAGCCCGCGAAACCGGAAGCCCCGAAGGCCACGGCCAAGATCGTGGAATATCCGGATCTGGTCATCAATCAGACCAACTACTCCGTGCTGTACCAGGGGCATCCCGTAGATATGCCGCCCAAGGAGCTGGAGCTTCTGTATTTTCTGGCTTCCTCACCCAATCAGGTATTTACCAGAGAGCAGCTTCTGGATCATATCTGGGGATATGAATACATCGGCGACACCCGTACCGTAGACGTACATATTAAGCGTCTGCGGGAAAAAATCAAGGATCATCCCTCCTGGAGCCTGGCTACCGTATGGGGAATCGGCTACAAATTTGAGGTAAAAGGATAGGCGGTCATGAAGCATTCTCTTTATCTGAAATTTATACTGACCTATCTGGTCTTTGGTCTTCTGGGCTTTCTGGTGATCGCCACCTTCAGCTCCCACATGACCCTGAATTACCTGACAGGGCAGAGAGCGGAAAGCCTGTACCGGGAGGCCAATTATATTTCCACGAATTTTGCGAGAAGCTACTATTCGGAAAGCCCCAACGCCGCCTCGCTGGAAGATATCCACTCCCATTTTCAGGCGCTGGACACTTATCTGAACGCTTCTATCTGGCTGCTGAACGCCGACGGCACCCTTCTCGTAAACTCCGACACCAGTCTTTCCGAAGGGACAGAAACCGTCATAGAAGACTTTGATCCCACCGATATGGGCAGCAGCTATTATGTGATCGGCGATTTTTACGGCCGCTTCGATGAAGAGACCCTTTCGGTAGTCACGCCCATCACCTACAATTTCCGGACCAGAGGATATGTTCTAATCCATATGCCCATGCGCCAGCTCACCGCAGAGCGGGACGGGCTGCTGAATGTGACTTACCTGACTCTTCTGTTTATCTTCGGCCTGTCGCTTATGATACTGGCCGCTTTTACCGTCACCGTCTACAGGCCCCTGAAAAAAATCACAGAAGCGGCCCGTCAGTACGCCCAGGGAAATTTTCAGTACCAGCTGGAAATCTATGGCGAAGATGAAATCGGACAGCTGGCCGCCACGTTGAATTATATGGCCCATGAGCTGAAAGAAACCGATGATTACCAGAAAAAATTTGTTGCGAACATCTCCCATGACTTCCGCTCCCCCCTGACTTCCATCAAGGGCTATGTGGAAGCAATGCTGGACGGCACCATCCCACCGGAGATGCAGGAAAAATATCTGAACATTGTCCTGATGGAGACCGAGCGCCTGAACAAGCTCACCAGCGGCCTCCTGACGCTGAATTCCTTCGACACGAAGAAAAACCGCCTGGACATCACCGATTTCGATATCAATAAGGTAATCAAAAACACCGTCTCTTCCTTCGAGGGACGGTGTACGGAGCGCCACATCTCTATCGAGCTTCTGTTTGACGCCAGGGAACAGTTTGTATCCGCAGATATGGGTAAGATTCAGCAGGTAATGTACAACCTGCTGGACAATGCCATCAAGTTCAGCCCCAACGATTCCCAGATTACCATTGAGACCACGCTCCGCCACGAAAAGGTCTTCATCTCCGTAAAGGATCAGGGCATAGGAATTCCCAAGGACAGCATGAAAAAAATATGGGAGCGTTTCTACAAGACCGACGCCTCCCGGGGCAGAGACAAAAAAGGAACCGGCCTGGGCCTGTCCATTGTAAAAGAAATCATTACCTCCCACGGAGAACACATCAACGCGATTTCCACCGAAGGAGTAGGAACGGAATTTATCTTTACACTGCCCCGTGTGCATGAAGAATAAAATGAAGAGAAGAAAAACTGTGCGCCGCCAGGCGCACAGGGACAGAAAGGGAGCTGCGTTCACAGCTCCTTTTTTCTGAACTTCCAGATATCCTCAGAAATCTTGTAAAACACAGCGGAAGTATTGTATAATAGGCAGTATCAAAAACAAGAGAACTGTTTGCAGCAAAACGAGGAATCTGTATGACGAACACAGAACTGAAACGAAACTGTCTGATCACTATACTGGCGCTGCTTCTGGCTACCCTGATCGCCTATCTTTTTTATCTGGCTACAGGCAGCGCAAATAATATATCCATGATTTATGTCCTGGCTGTAGCTCTGATTGCCCGATACAGCAGCGGCTATCTGCCGGGAATCCTGGCTTCTGTTATCAGCGTATTTATCGTAAACGCCGTATTTACCTATCCCTATGGCAAGCTGAATTTTACCATGGCCGGATATCCCCTGACCTTTCTCGGCTTTCTGAGCGTGTCTATCATCACCAGCACCACAACCACGCACCTGAAGAGCCAGGCCAGGCAGATTCAGGAACAGGAACGCCTGCTGCTGGAAGCTGACAAAGAAAAAATGAGAGCCAACCTGCTGCGTGCTATTTCCCACGATCTGCGCACGCCTCTGACCGCAATCATCGGTTCCAGCTCCACTTACCTGGAAAACGGAGAGGAACTGTCCGAAAAGGAAAGAAACGCTCTGGTAAGCGGCATCCACGAGGACGCCCACTGGCTTCTGAACATGGTGGAAAACCTGCTTACCGTAACCCGTATCGACGCAGATACAGCCAGCGTCGTAAAGACAGAAGAACCTGTGGAGGAAGTAGTGGCCGAAGCTGTCACGAGGCTGAAGCAGCGCCTTCCTGACATATCTGTTAAAGCAAGGGTGCCAGATGAATTTTATCTGATTCCCATGGACGCTACTCTGATCGAGCAGGTAATTATCAATCTTCTGGAAAATGCCGCCCGCCACTCCGGTTCCTCAGATCCCATTGAGCTGAACGTTTGGCCAAACGGAAATATGATGCAGTTTGATGTGATTGACTATGGGAAAGGAATCGCTCCGGAACGGCTGAGTTCTATCTTTGACGGAGATGCCGCCTACAGCAGAGAAGGCAGCAGCGAAGCTTTTAAAGGTATGGGAATCGGCCTTTCTATCTGTAAGACCATCATTTCCGCCCATAAAGGCACTATTACTGCAGAGAACCATGGAAAAGGCGCAAAATTTTCTTTTACACTGCCCATGTAACGTCTGCTGTATCATACAAATATACCACGGGACAAGAACAGCCGCCCGAAGTGCGGCCCTTCCCGCAGGCAAGAATTAGGAGAATTTAGTTATGAGCAAGCTTTCTGTACTGATTATTGAAGATGAAGAAAATATCTGTAATTTTATTAAGACTTCCCTGCGGACCCAGGGTTACAAGATCGCAACAGCCTCCACAGCTGCGGAAGGCTTGTCCATTGTAAACAGCGGAAGCTGCGATCTGGTGCTTCTGGATCTGGGACTGCCTGATGCGGACGGACTGGAAATCATCCGTGAAGTGCGCTCCTGGTCCAGCCTGCCCATCATTGTCATTTCTGCCAGAACCAAAGAGCATGAAAAAGTTCTTGCGCTCGACGCGGGAGCCGACGACTATATCACCAAGCCCTTCGGCACAGCCGAGCTTCTGGCGCGCATCCGGACAGCACTCCGGCACAGCAACCGTCTGGATTCCGACACAGAACTCTACAAGCGTCCCTATGTATGCGGCGAGCTGACTGTAGATTTCGACAAGCGCCTCGTGTTTCTGAACGGAGAAAGCATCCACCTGACTCAGATCGAATACCGCCTTGTCTCTCTTCTGGCGCGCAACGCCGGACGTGTACTGACCTACGACAGCATTCTGACACAGATCTGGGGCCCCTATATCGAGCGCAACAATCAGATTCTGCGCGTAAACATGGCAAATGTCAGACGGAAACTGGAGAAAAATCCTGCGGACCCGCAGTATATTTTCACGGAAGTGGGAATCGGCTACCGGATGGCAGAAGAAACTCAAAAGGGAAACGAAGGGAAATAACGGCAGCCTGTTCCAGGAATGAGGCCCAGGCAGAAATTTCATTCAAACATTTATTCGCAGCTATCAAACAGGAATTTTCCTGCTGGTATCTGTCTCTGTTCTTTTAACAGGCTGCCTTCGTTCCTTTAACGGGCTGCCTCCGAAAATTTTCTGATATATTGATCGGTCTCTTCCATAATTTTTCGGAGAATTTCCAGATCCTTCAGCGCGTCTCCTGTTTCCATCGAATGATTTGCTCCCTCCGTCAGAAACAGAGGCAGATTTCTTTTTTCGCACGCCTCCCGAATCGCACCGGTGTCAGCCCAGTCGTCTCCCGTTCCGTGAAAAACGATTCCCTCCGTTCCAATCGCCTGGAAAGACGCCTCCACCGGCGTATAGTAGACATGACCGGCGCCGGTCTTATGCTTCCCATCATAGGCAGCAGCCACCGCCGTGCCGATACTCTTTGACAGAAACAGCACTCTGCTGCAGGACACAAAATCTACACTGGCAAGCTGTTCCTCCACATGAGAAAGAGCCTGCTCAAATGCCGCGTACATCTTCCCTGCGTCTCCCTTAATGCCGGACGGAAGAATCCCGTAATCCGCGCAGATGATCTCATACCCATACTGGGCAGCCAGCTTTCTGCTGTAATATAAAAGCGGTTTGTCTGCATGGTAGCCGACCCCCGGAAAGACTACCGCCAGCTTCCCATTCTTTATATTTTTATCCTTCAGATTCTCATTCTTCATTTCCTTCGATACTTCCTTTCTCCTGATTCTGAAGTTCCTGCTGGTCGAATCCCTGGCTTTGAAATCCCTGATTCTGGGCTTTTTCCCCATCCGCCGCATTTTCCGCCATTGCCGGGAAGGTATAACGGGGCAGGCCTCTGCTGTGTTTCCCGTATTCGATGGCAGCTTTCGGGCAGCGGCAGATACACGCCATGCAGTGGGTACAGTTTTCTCCCCAGACAGGCTTCCCGCCCTCCATCCGGATATTCTGAAGCGGACAGACCTCCGCACATTTTCCACAGGAGACGCAGGCGTCTGTCACATAAAATTTTTTTGCGTGAATAAACAGGGGATAAAACAGAGCATTCACCGCGCCGCTCAGCACCCTGTCCGTAAACGTAACCGGTTTTTCCAAAAACGGTTTTCCGCTTCCAACCGCTTCCGCCGCCTGCTGAAGCGCAGGCTCCGCCTGTTCGATGATCCTCCGCGCTTCCGCGTCCGAAGGCGGACTGAACAGGGCAATGTAATTCTCAGGCATCACCACTTCCAGGCAGCCCCTGTACTCCATTCCCATCTCTGCGCACAATGTCTTCAGATATTTCCCCGCATTTCCAATTCCCGCACCGCAGGTCAGCACAAAATAAACCGCAGGATTACCGGTGAGTTTCGTTTTTCTCAGCCACTCTCCCAGGATGCGCGGAATTCTCCAGGCATAGACAGGCGTCACAATCACCCATGGCTTTTCCGAATACATTTCGGAAACATCCCCATCACGCAGCTTCTCAAACAGGTTCAGGACCTCGTCTCCGATTTCCCCGCCGATTCTCTTTGCCGCATATTCACTGTTTCCGGTTCCTGAATAATATAAAATCATGCCGTTCTCCTCTTCTGATCTTTCTCATTTTCCCGGTCCGTTTTCCGGGGGCAGGACTTTTTACGTCCTTTTCTATTTTCTACGAAAAGTACAGGGTCTGTCAACTGTTCCTTTGCAGATCGTTCCGCAGATCCTTTTACAGCGAACAATTTCTGGAGAAAGGGGGAGAGAGGGGAGAAGGGAAGGGGGTTCTTTACAAATTGGTTCTTTCTTTTACAGCCGAAATGATTTCCCCTGACAGGCTCTCATATCCCTGCCCGTTGTTATAGATGGCCTTAATATCCCGTAAAAACAGCGGCAGCTGCCTGATCCCTATGTTCTTATCCAGGATACTGATAATAAGCGCATTTTCCTCTATGAGCTTTTTTATAAACGCGCTCATCTCATACCTGCACCAGCTGGAATCCAGAAAATGCTCCGTAATCCAGAATATAACACTCTCTGCTTCATCCAGCCCCTCCTGGACCTTATCGACGATGGAATCTCCCACATGAATGCTGTATTTATCAAACCAAACGGGCAGCCCGGCTCCATTCAGATACGGGATCAGTTTTTCCACCTCTTCCTTGTCCTTGGAACTGTGGCTTATAAAAACCTGCTTTTCCTTTCCAAACGGACTCATTCCATATCCTTTCTTCTCCAAATCACTGATCTCGGCAAATACAAACGCATTTTTCATCACTATGTCCACATCAGCTTCTTCCGAAATCGCATAACTGTCGAATCTTCTGCTCCCCATTTTCTGAAACAGCTTTTGAAGCGTCAGATCCTGGCGGTAACGGAGGCCCGCATCCTCAAACAGTCTTTTCATCTCATCCATATCGTCTTTTCCCGGCCTGTCGTAACTGGCCCCAACAAAAAACTCCAGATTGTACGGCACATTATTGACAAACAGACTCAGCATCTGCAGCGAATGCGCCTTCTGCATTTTCAGCAGCTCCCTGAATACCGGAGCAAGATGTTCTCTCCTTCCATATTCACCTTCCCATACAAAATCTTTATCTAATCTCATTTTTTCTCCTTTACAGTCCTTTGGATTTATTCCATATATTTGTTTTTTGATTTATCTTTTGGATTTTCTAACCTGGTTTATGCTGCCGCGCTCTGCCTCCGCGCAGCAGTTTTCTGTCCGGGCGTTTTTTCAATTTCCATCAGCGTCAGCCTGCTGCCAGCAAGCTTCCAATATACTCTTTTCCGTAATAGTCTTCCGCTTTTCTTCGAAGACTCTGTACTCCTTCCCGCACAAGCACTTTCAAGCCGATGCCGAAATTTATGTTATCCTCCGGATCTCTGTCATCCGCCAGCAGACTTAAAATTCTTTTCTCAAACCCGGTCAGCCTTCCGATAAACTCATCAATTTCCATCTGCATATGAGGAATTTCCCCTCCCATCCAGGCTTCATGCAGACTGTATCCGTCTTCTTTCCCCAGCGGCTGGTCAAAAGATAGAGACGCTTCTGCCCTCATACAGCGCCTCTGCACCCTCTGAATTTCGTCCAGCAGGGCAGAGGCATACATTAAAACCAAATACCAGATTTCATCTGCTTCAAATATGTCTGCATTTACGGCAAGTTCCTGTGCCAGCCGATACATCATCCGGATTTCTTCATGCTCCACAAGTCTGCCGTATTTCCAGCATAACGCCCAGAAAATCCGTTCCGTCCATATGGTGTCCAGCCATGCAGTATCCTTCCATACGGCGCCCTCCGCTGCACCCTTATGCCGGGCAGCTTTCGTCCACGTTTCATCTGCCTGTCTTCTCATATTGTTCCATAAATATGATACCGTCATTTCCGGCAGCAGCACTGCCCGCCAACCGCCTTCACATTCATCCCAGATACAAAGAAATCTCATATTTCCTTCCGTCTCCAGCGCCTCTGAAATCTCCCGTACCAGCTTCACTGAATAATAAGCTTTTTTCGGCGCGCCATCTTTCTTTTCACGAATCAAAAGCTCTCTGGCATTTCGTGGATGAATGGAAATCTCAACCGGGCAGCGTAGCTGAGCACTCAGATTTTTTCTCAGGTATATCCGGCTCTTTTTCCGGCATACTGTCAGCTGAAGACTCTTTTTCAGAAGCCCTTCCATTCCACATGCTGCGTATAATTTCTTACTGCCGCTGTTGTGTGCTGTTTCTCCCGACGCCTCCCTTCCCAAGTAAAATATCCGTGCCAGCGCAGACACATATTTTTTGCCTGGTTTCCTTTTTCCAAACTCCCATAACCTCACCGCTTCCGCTGTACAGCCCAGGATATCCCCCAGCTCTTTTCTTGACATTCCTCTCTTTTCCCGTTCTGTCCTGATCCATTCCGCTGTTTTCATCTTTTGTTTTCGTCCTCCGTTCCCTTCTTTCATTTCTGTATCCGACAGAGTAAAATGCGTATTGATTATACAATATAAAAATTCGAAAATGTTTACAAAAACAGCATTATTATTTGTCTATTCCGCAAATGGATTGATCTGAGGATTCATTATATACCGAAAAGTTGGATTTAAACAGGATATATCATTCTATTTCCTTAAATTGTCGAAAAAATACAGAAATATAATACTTTGAGGTTATATATAGCTGGCAATCCCCGTCTGTTCTCTCTTGAACAGCTCGAGAAAAGAGAACCGTGTATGAGCTTGAAAGAATTTAATCTGTTCATTCAGAAAATCAGAGATGAAATACAAAGGAAAAAGACAGTCCGCCGGAGAATTCAGGTCCTTAAAAAAGTTCGAATTCTTTGGGATTGTCTTTTTTCTGCATGTCAGAGGCTAAAAATCGGTATGAACCAACACCCTGTCTATTCTGTTTTTTCTCAGGCGTTGTACAGCCCTACTCCTTTCTCCGGGTCAGGAAAATTCCAATAGCTGCCCCAGCAAAAATAATCGGCGCTATTCTGACAAACAGCCATTCCAAACCATGAAGAATTGTTCCGGCGACAGCCATTTCGGGATCACTGTAATCCCAGCTCAGGTAAGAACTGTTCAATGCTGCCAAGGCTGCAAAAATTACTGCTATAACCGCGCATAATAAAATAAGCAGACCATGAAACACTCTTCGCCGCGCATTTTTTCTCTGCGCCAGCTGCAGGTTTATAACCTCCAGTTTTTCAGAAATCGCTTTCAGGGTATCCGTTTCCGGTTCCATCATATTTTCCCCCAGCAGAGCGCCTACAGATGTATCCAATGCTTCTGAGATGGAAATCAGCATATCCGAATCAGGGACGGACAATCCCGTTTCCCTTAGTTAAAGATATTGTTGGGTATCTCAAGATGTGTCATTCGATTTTGCCGATAAAGCGGTAGAAGATTTCCACTTCCTGTTCCCGGCTTCCGTCCTCACTTTTGACCGCTTCATGGACAAGGATTTTTTCAATCAGCGTATTCAGAAGTTCAGCCGTCAATTCTGTGGGATTGACATACTGTTTCATCAGACCTATCCACTTTTCAGCGTCAACCGCTGTCTGGGCGGCGACCTCCATCGCTTCGTGAAGCCGTTCAATTTTTGCGTCCAATTCTCGCTGTTCGCCCTGATACTTTTCGGACAGCATATTGAAATTGTATTCTGTAATGCGTCCGGCAGACCAGTCCTCATACATTTTTGCAAACAGGGTGTCTACTTCTGCTTTGCGCTTTTCCGCCTTTTTCAGTTCGGCTGTCTGCCGCTTCCTTGCAGTATTGCGTTCCTTGTCGCTGGCGTTAAGTAGCCGTTTCAGAAGTTTGTCCCCATCCTGCTGTGCCAGCACAGACCAGTATTGCAGACGGGAAAGGACATAGGCGTAAAGCACATCATAGCGGATATAGTGCATGGAACACTGGTGCAATCCTTGCCCGTACTTGCTACAATGGTAGTGGGCATAGGGATTTTTGTTCTGGCTGTTCACACCATAGGCCAGCGACCAGCCGCAGTCCGCACATTTTACCAGCCCGGAAAATATCTGTGTTGTGCCGTTCTTCTGCCGTCTGCGCCTGTTGCAAATCTGCTCCTGTACTTGACGGAACACATCTTCGGAAATAATCGCTTCGTGGGTGTTCTCCACACGATACCATTCCTCTTTTGGCTTGCGTACTTTCTTCTTGTTTTTGAATGAAATGTTGGTCTGCTTATTGTGGACGCTGTGTCCGATATAGGTTTCCTCTTTCAGAATACTTTTCACCTGCGCTATCGTCCACGCATAGGCTTTTTCCTCCGGCGCTCCGGCATAGATATTTGCGAAAGTGCCGTATCTCTGGAAATTCAGCCAGCCGGGAGTAGGCACTTTTTCTTCGACCAAAATCCGTGTAATGCTGGCGGCTCCCCGGCCATGAACGGCAAGGTCAAAAATCTTTTCGATAATCCACCTTGTTTCCGGGTCAATCAGAAGATGGCCTTTCTTATCCGGGTCTTTGACATAGCCCAGCGGGGCATAGGCTCCATAGTGTGCGCCATTTGCAAACCGTGTCCGCATGGCCGCTTTTACCTTTTTGCTGGTCTGGCGGGCGTGCATTTCATTCAGAATGTTGAGGAATGGGGCAAGCTCATTCTCTCCGTTGATGGTGTCCACATTGTCATTGACAGCGATATAGCGGACTCCTTTGCTGGGAAAGTAGATTTCCGTGTATTGGCCGGTCAGAATGTAGTTTCTGCCTAAGCGGGATAAATCCTTCGTAACAACGCAGTTGATTTTCCCGTCCTCAATGTCATCAATCATTCTCTGAAAATCCGGCCTGTCAAAGTTCGTTCCAGACCATCCATCGTCGATATATTCATCTATGACATTCAGGCTATGCTCGGCGGCATATTGCCGGAGCATCATGCGTTGTGTCTGAATACTCCCGCTTTCTCCTTGCAGTTCATCGTCCCGGCTCAATCTCATATAAAGCGCCGTGTTGTAAATCGTAGTATTGTAAGGTTGTTTCACCGTTAAAAATCCTCCTTCTAAAGAAACAACCCACGCTTACAATACTTTTG